>NZ_UUPU01000037.1 GCF_900591205.1 Pseudomonas viridiflava | reverse complement strand
CGCTGACGAAGTCAGCGATCTTTTGCGCTTTTGACTGTGATCTTGATCTGAGGCGCCCCGTCAATCACGCTGGCCGAACGCAGGCTTGAATCCGTGGGCAACCCGGCAGGACGCCGGGTTAGCCGCGCTGGGCCAAGGATGGCCCATCGCGGCGGCCCACCGATTCAAGCCGGAGTGAGGGCATGCCGAGCCTAGGCGAGGCACCGAGTGATGGGGCACAGACCTTTTGGTTACTTTTGGGGCGTTTGCCAAAAGTGACCCGCTGTAAGAGCGGAACCAATACCAGCCCCACCCAAATAACGGATATGTACCCACCCCCAAACCCCAACCTCAAAAAGACATCACTTTTATGAATAAAAACCAAAAAAATAATGAAATACAAGAATATTAGCTTATGCCCAAATAGCATTATATTTCCCAAACCCATTCCGTTATGTTTGATCGCAACAGCCTACCCCTGACCTCGGATGGTGCCCAGCGTAATCAAGATTCTGCACACCTGACCGGGCAATCAACCCCGCAGCAGAATCGTTGGAAGGGAGTTCAACGTATGTTGCCAATTCAACCCCCGCGCCACACCTAGCTCCAAATCGCCGCCACACCCCAACCATGCACCCCGCGCTGCCTCGAATGCCGCGTGACCGCCCGACCTCGCGATTTGAAAAAGCTGAGAATGGCCATGAAACAAGTCTTGCAACCCACCGCCCTGTTAACACTCGCCTTATTGGCCAACACCGCCCAGGCCAAGGACGACAGCACCCTGTCCACCGTCGTAGTCACCGGCAACCGCGGCGCCGAACAGCGCACCGTCACCAGCAGCCCCGTGCCAATCGACGTGGTCAGCGCCAAGCAACTGCAGAGCACCGGCAAGCCCGGTTTGATGGAAGCCTTGAGCGCAGTGATCCCCTCGCTGACCCTGCCGGAAAAAACCGGTTGGGACGCCAGCGGCATCGCCCGCGCCCCGAACCTGCGCGGCTTGAGCGCCGCCGAAGTGCTGGTGCTGGTCAATGGCAAGCGCCGCCACACCGCCGCCACGCTGAACATCAATGGCATCAACACCGGCGCGGCACCGGCCGATCTGGACTTGATCCCCATCAGCGCCATCGACCATGTGGAAGTGCTGCGTGACGGCGCCGCCGCCCAATACGGCTCGGATGCTATCGCCGGGGTGATCAACGTGATCCTCAAGGCCGACACCAGCGGCACCTCGGTGACCAACGTCGGCCAGGGCTACGACGGCAAGAAACAGACCGTGCAACAAAGCCTCAACAAGGGGTTCGAAATCGGCAATGGCGGTATCGTGCAACTGGCGCTGGATGCGCGCAGCCAGAACGACGACAACAAGGCCAGCGCCAACGGCTACACCTACGCCCAAGCCTACGAGCAGGCAGGCCGCTCGACCTATGGCGGCTACGGCACGCCCAAGACCAACCTGCTGACCCTGGGCTACAACGCCGAGTTGCCGATCGACGACAGTTTCAGCCTGTATTCCTTCACCACCTATTCGCGGCGCAAGGCCGAGCAGGGGCAGAACTTCCGCCTGCCGACCATCACCAACACCATCACCACCGGCCCCAACGGTTACCCCGGCGGCTACACGCCCACCTGGTTTATCGACGAGGATGACTTCCAGGCCGCACTCGGCGGCAAGGGTACGGTCGGCGAGTGGGACTGGGACTTGTCCACCACCTACGGGCGCAACGACGCGGAGCAGGGCACCACGCACAACCAGAACCCGTCCCTGGGCGAAGCCACGCCGAATCACTTCACCTCCGGCACCTGGATCTCTACCGAGCTGACCACCAACCTGGACTTCAAGCGCGGCTTCGATGTCGGCCTGCAAAAGCCGCTGGACCTGAGTTACGGCTTCGAGCATCGGCGCGATACCTATGAGGTACAGGCCGGTGACTATGCGTCCTATGCCAACGGTGGCTACTGCGTGGCGCCGGGTAACTGTGCGTCGTCCGGGGCGCAGGTCACCAACGGGATTTCGCCGGAGGAGGAAAGCAGCGCCTCGCGCAACAGCCTGGCCAGTTACGTGGACGTGGGCTTTAACCCCGTGCCGGACTGGTACGTGGGCACCGCCTTTCGCTACGAGCATTACAACCAGGGCGTGGGCGCCACCCGCAGCGGCAAGCTGACCACCCGCTACGACTTCACCCCCGAGTTCGCGGTGCGCGCCACCGTGAGCAATGGCTTCCGTGCGCCGTCCCTGGCCAACAGCCTGTTCAGTGCGCGTTCCACCACTTATGGCGTGGTGAATGGGGTGTATCAGTCGATCAACTACGGGGTATTGCCGGTGGGTTCGGCGGCTGCCCAGGCACTCGGCGCCCAGGAACTCAAGCCCGAGCGCTCGACCAACTTCAGCCTCGGCTTCACCCTCACGCCCACCGACCGCCTGAACTTCACCGCCGACGCCTACGTGATCAACCTGCGTGACCGCATCACCCTGACCGGCACCTTGCTCGGCCCGCAAATCACCCAGGTGCTGCAAGGCAATGGCATCACGTCGACCTCCGGCGGGCAATACTTCATCAATGGTGCCGACACCCGCACCAAGGGCCTGGACCTGGTGGGCAACTACAGCCAGGACCTGGGCCAGTATGGCGCGCTGAAGTGGACGGCGGCGTTCAACTGGAACCAGACCAAAATTCTCAACTACAAGCAGTCCACCACGATCCTCGGCACGTCCTACGACCTGATGGACCGTCAGGCGCGCAACCTGATCACCGGCGTGCAACCCAGCACCAAGCTGATCCTGGGCGGCGACTGGAGCATCGAGCGCTTCAACCTCAACCTGGCCCTGACCCGCTACGGCTCCTACAAGGAGGTCAACGTCTCCGACGACCGCAGCCTCGACCGGGTCTACAGCGCCAAATGGATCACCGACCTCGACCTTGGCTACCACCTCACCAAGGACCTCAACGTGGCCATCGGCGCCAAGAACCTGTTCGACGTCTACCCCAAGAAACAAGGCGTGCCCAGCAGCACCATGGTCAGCAGCTACGGCACCTATTCGCCCTACGGTTTTACCGGCGGGTACTACTACACCCGGCTGACTTACGCCTTTTAAGAGGAATAAAACATGCCCATCGTCGCCAAATCCTATGACCTGATAGATGAGGTCACCGAGCAGCCGGTTCGCCAGCGGCGTGAATCGACGCGCATCAAAACCCTGCAAGTGGTGCCCGCCCGGCACCCCTGGCGCTGGGTGGGGTCGATCTTTGCCGCATTGGTGCTGCTCGCCATCGTGCATTCCCTGGCCACCAACCCACGTTGGGAGTGGGGCGTGTTCGGCCAGTGGTTTTTCTCGCCGTCGGTGCTGCGCGGCCTCGGCCAGACGCTGCTGTTGACCCTGCTGAGCACGGTGTTCAGCATCATCCTCGGCACCGCGCTGGCCCTGGCGCGGCTGTCGGGTTCGCCACTGCTGGCGGCCCTGGCCTGGGGCTATATCTGGTTTTTCCGCTCGATGCCGGCGCTGCTGGTGCTGATCATCCTCTACAACTTTGCCTACCTGTATGACCACATCGTGCTCGGCGTGCCGTTCACCAGTGTGGTGTTCGCCGAGTGGTCGACGGTGGATGTGCTCAGCCAGTTCACCGTGGCCGTGCTGGGCCTGAGCCTGATGCAGGCGGCCTACGCGGCAGAGATCATTCGCGGCGGGCTGATCGGTGTCGACGCCGGCCAGCATGAAGCGGCTGCGGCCCTCGGTTTGCCGGCCTCGCGGCGGATTTTCCGGATCATCCTGCCCCAGGCGCTGCGCTCGATTCTGCCGTCGGGTTTCAACGAAATCATCGGCCTGGTGAAGGGCACGTCCATTGTCTACGTGCTGGCCCTGCCGGAGCTGTTCTACACCGTGCAGGTCATCTACAACCGCACCCAGGCGGTGATCCCGCTGCTGATCGTCGCCACCGTGTGGTACTTGATTATCACCACCGTGCTCACCAGTGCGCAGTACTACGTCGAGCGCCACTTTGCGCGTGGCACCGCGCGTGTGCTGCCGCCTACACCATTGCAGCGCCTGCGCGGCTGGCTGAAGGAGAAAACCCATGGCTGAAGCACGCGCAGGCCGTATCCAGATCCAGGGCGTGGGCAAGCGCTTTGGCAGCCAGCAGGTATTGAAAGACATCGACCTGACCATCGACCCGGGCAAGGTCACGGTGATTCTCGGGCCGTCCGGCTCGGGAAAGTCCACCTTGCTGCGCACCATCAACCACTTGGAGAAGATCGACAGCGGGCATATCACCATCGACGGTGAATACGTGGGCTATCGGCGCAAGGGCGATCTGCTCTTTGAACTCAAGGAGCGCGAGATTCTCAAGCGCCGCATCGACGTGGGTTTTGTGTTCCAGAACTTCAACCTGTTCCCGCACCTCACCGCCTGGGAAAACATCGCCGAAGCGCCGCTGGCCCACAAGCGCTGGAGCAAGGCCGAGGCCCAGGCCAAGGCGAGTGAGCTGCTGGCCAAGGTCGGCCTGGCGGACAAGGTGGATGCCTACCCGCGCCAACTCTCCGGCGGCCAGCAGCAACGCGTGGCCATTGCCCGCGCCCTCGCGCTGGACCCCAAGGTGCTGCTGTTCGATGAACCGACTTCCGCCCTCGACCCGGAACTGGTGGGCGAGGTGCTCGATGTGATCAAGGGCCTGACCCGGCTGGGCGTGACCCTGGTGATCGTCACCCACGAAATCGGCTTCGCCCGCGAGGTGGCCGACCACGTGGTGTTTCTTTGCGATGGGCAACTGATCGAAGAGGGCCCGCCCGAACAGATTTTCCGCCAACCCCGACATCCCCGCACCGTGGCCTTTCTCGGCAAGGTGCTTTAGTTCAAGGAGTGACTGCCCATGTTGATCAATACCGCCCGCGTGGCCTTGCTGACGCTGGCCGTCAGTGCCGCGCAAACCGCGCTCGCCGTGCAACAGGTCGACCTCAGCCCCGACCGCGTGCGTATCCATGTGCCGCGCAACGAAGCGGCCATCGCGCAGATCCCGCCGGGCTTCAAGTTCGCCCAGCCGGGCAAGTTCACCGTGGCCGTGTCCGGTGTGGCCGGGCCGCCGCTGGCGCTGCTGGCCAATGACGACAAGACCACCATCGGCAGCGAAGCCGACACGGCGCAGCTTGTCGCTGATAGTTTGGGCCTGCAACTCAACGTGGTGCAGACCAGCTGGGAAGATTGGCCGCTGGGCGTGAGTTCGGGCAAATACGACGCGGTGATCAGCAACGTCACCGTGACCGAGGCGCGCAAAAAGCGCTTTGACTTCGCCACCTATCGCCAGGATGTGCTGGGGTTTTACGTCAAGAGCACCAGCAAGATCAGCGAGATCAAGCAGGCGCAAGATATTGCCGGCCTGAAGATCATCGTCGGCTCCGGCACCAACCAGGAAAAAGTCCTGCTGGCCTGGAACGAGGCCAACGAAAAAGCCGGCATCAAGCCCGCGCTGTTGCAGTACTTCGACGACCAGGCCGCCGCGCAACTGGCGGTGCAGTCGGGGCGCAGCGATGCGCTGTTCGGGCCCAACTCGGTGTACGCCTATTCCGCCACGATCACCGGCGGCATCAAGCGTGTCGGCACCGTCAACGGTGGCTGGCCATTGCAGGCGGATATCGCCGTGACCACGCGCAAGGACAACGGCCTGGTCAGACCGATCCACACCGCCCTGGAGGGCGCGATTGCCGGCGGCCAATACGAACAGGTGCTGCAACGCTGGGGCCTGGATGTGGAGCGTGTCGACAAGTCGCTGATCAACCCACCGGGCCTGCCGGACTAAGGAGTAGCGAGCATGGGACTGACACGACGTGAAGCGCTGTCGAGCATCGCTGCTGTAGGCGGCGAGAAGGCAGTCAAGGATGCGTTGGCGGCACTCGGTTTGGGGCCGTCGTCGCACCGCCGCCCGCAACCGCTGAAGCTCAAGGACGGCCTGGGGCAAGGCACTCGCGTACTGGTGCTCGGCGCCGGGATTGCCGGTTTGGTCACCGCCCTGGAACTGACCCGCGCCGGGTTCAACGTGCACGTGCTGGAGGCCCGTAACCGCGTGGGCGGACGCACCTGGACCCTGCGCCACGGCGACCGCGTGGACTATAAGGACGGCCGCACGCAAACCGTGGCCTTCGACCAGGGCCTGTATTTCAACGCTGGCCCGGCAAGGATCCCCAGCCAGCACCGGACCATTCTGGACTATTGCAGTGAGTTGGGGGTGCCGCTGGAGGTGCTGGTCAACAGCAGCCATGGCGCGCAGGTGCGGCCGGATCTGCAACAGCCGGCATTTACCGTCGGCCAGGCGATCAACGATGCGCGGGGGCACGTGTCCGGGTTGCTGGCCAAAGCGGTACAGCGCGACGCCCTCGACGATGTGTTGAGCTGCGATGAACGCACGCGCTTGCTGGCGTTTTTGCAGGTGTATGGCGACCTGTCCCAGGCGTTGGCCTTTGAGGGCACGATTCGTTCGGGGCACCTTGAATCCCCCGCGCATCCCGGCGCCTTGCCTGCCAGCCGCAGCCCCTTGGCCTTGGATCAATTGCTGCACCCGGAGCTGTGGGGCGCGTTGCTGCACACCGAGTTTCCGGAGTTTTCGGCGACCATGTTCCAGCCGGTCGGCGGCATGGACCGCATCACTGACGCCTTCTATGAGCGCGTGCGTGGGCATGTACAGCTGGGCGCCCAGGTGCGGCAAATCCGCCAGCTGGAAGACGGCGTGGCGGTGACCTACCACGACCCGCTCAGCGGCCGCGAACAGGTGGTGCGTGCCGACTATCTGGTCTCGACCTTGCCGCTGCCGCTGCTGGCCAAACTCGACACCGATTTCAGCGACCCGATCAAGGCCGCCTTGCTCACCACCCGCAGCGACCAGGCAACCAAGGTGGCGTGGCAATCGCCGCGCTTCTGGGAGACCGACTACCGCACCTACGGCGGCCTGTCGTGGATCGAGCACCCGGCGCGCCTGCTGTGGTATCCGAGCAACGACCTCAACACCCGCGAAGGCTTGCTGGTAGCGGGCTACGTGACCGGGGAGGGCGCCAATGTGTTTGGCGCACGGCCGTTCGACCAGCAGTACGCCACCTCCAGGGAAGCCGTGGAGCTGTTGCATCCGGGCTATTCCAAACACCTGCGCCACCCGTTGGCGGTGTCCTGGGAACAGATCCCCTTCAGTGAAGGCCCGTGGCTGCAGCGCGAACACTTCCCGGCTGACGCCAGCGCCCTGCTGGAGCAAGGTCATGGCCGCGTGTATTTCGCCGGCGACGGCCTGGTGCAAAGCGGCGTGGGCATCTGGCAGGAATCGGCGGCCAACTCGGCGCGCCATGTGGTCGCGCAACTGGCTGAACGGGTTACCCGGCAAACACACCTTGCGGCATTGGCCGCCTCATAAGGAGCTTGACCATGAGCGACAGCATTCAACGCACCAGCGTCGGCGATTTTCCGATTTCGCAGACCGTCACCGTACCGGCCTCCGCCAGCCTGATTTTTGTCAGCGGCACCTTGCCCGACCTAGCTGATCCGCAAGTGCCGGGGGTGTATGGAAATACCGAGGTGCAGACGGTGTCGGTGTTCAACAAGCTTCGCCGGATCCTGCGCCAGCAAGACCTGGACCTCGGCGATATCGTGCAACTGCGGGTGTTCCTGGTGGGCGCCGAAGAGACCGACGGTAAGCTCGATTTCGCGGGGTTGCAGCGCGGCTATACGCAGTTTTTCGGCACGCCCGAGCAACCCAACAAACCGGCACGCACCGCCCTGCAAGTGGTGGCGCTGCCCTTGCCGGGCGCATTGGTGGAAGTCGAAGCCATCGCCGCCCGAACCGTTTGAATGGTTGTAGCGATAAAGCTTGTCGTGGTGAGCGGGCTTGCCCGCTCACCACGCTGGTTCATGTTCATCCATGAAGGAGCATTGCAATGCCCATATCCCCTCGGCAACTTAAATTCGGCGCCATCCTCACCGGTGTCGGCACCGCGCAAAACGAATGGCTGCACCCACAGATACCTGGCGACGCCAGTGTCGATATCAACTGGTATCGCGCCCAGGCCCAGCAGGCCGAGGCGGCGAAGTTCGACCTGGTGTTCATCGTCGACAGCCCCTATATCACTGCGGATTCGGCGCCACACTTTCTCAATCGCCTGGAGCCGCTGACGCTGCTGTCGGCGGTGGCCGGTGCCACGTCGAAGATCGGCCTGGTGGCCACCCTGACCACCTCCTATACCGAACCCTTCAACGTGGCGCGCCAGTTCGCTTCCCTGGACCTGATCAGCGGCGGCCGCGCCGGCTGGAACGTGGTCACCACCGGCCTGGAAGGCGCGGCCGGCAACTTTGGCCTTGAGCAGCATATCGACCATACCGAGCGCTACCGTCGTGCGGCCGAACACCTGGACGTGGTGCAAGGGCTGTGGGATTCCTACGAGGACAATGCGTTTGTGCGCGACAAGGCAAGCAAGGTGTTCCTGGACCCGCAGCGTCAGCATCGCCTCGACCACCAGGGCGAGTTTTTCTCGGTGACCGGGCCGTTGAATATCCAGCGCTCGGCCCAGGGCCAGCCGGTGATTTTCCAGGCCGGGATTTCCGAATCCGGGCGCAGCCTGGCGGCGAATTATGCCGAGGGGATTTTTGCCGGCGTGGGTAACTTCGAGGACGCGCAGGCTTATTACCGCGACATCAAACAACGCACCGCCGCTGCCGGGCGCAACCCGGATCACGTGACCATCCTGCCGGGCATTTCGCCAATCATTGCCGACACCGACAAACAGGCCCAGGCCATCGACCGCGAACGCAATGGCGAGCTGGACCTGAACAAGGCGCTGGTGCAACTGGGGCGGCCGTTCAATTACCACGACTTCACCCAGTACGCGCTGGATGAACCGTTCCCGGAGCTGGGCGACCTGGGCAGCAACGGTTATCGCGGGCACGCCGAGAACATCAAGCAGGTGGCCCGCGACCAGAAGCTGACACTGCGCCAGGCGGCGCTGCGTTTTGCCAAGCCGTTCTCGAGTTTTGTCGGCTCGCCCAAGACCGTGGCCGATGAGATCGAGCGCTGGTTTGTTGAAGGGGCGGTGGATGGTTTCAACATCCATGTGGGCGCGCCGGAGGACTTTGCACGGTTTACCGAGCAGGTGTTGCCGCTGCTGCGTGAGCGCGGTTTGTTTCGCAGTGAGTACAGCCACAGTACGTTACGTGGGCATCTGGGGCTGCCGGTGCCGGTGAATCGGCATACGGCGGCGCGCGCGGCCTGAACGCGGTCAACAATTGGGGAGTGCGCCAGTGCTTGAAAGCGGTGTGTCAGGCCGTAATTTATTGACTGACACACGGCTTTCGCGGGCAAGTCGAATCGTCGCACCGCCCCTCCCACATTTGGATTGGGGGCTGACCTTTGTTTATGCATCTTTTTGATTATTTTTGATCTTATGTATTAAAAAAGCTGATTATGCCAGGCTGCTGCCGACGGCGGTGAGCGCGGCGGGCGTCGACTTGACCGTTTGCTGGTGATGCACCAGGGACGCATCGTCGAAACCGGCGACGCCCGCCGCGTGTTCGAGGCGCCGCAGCACACTTACACCCGGCAACTGCTGCAGGCCGCGCCAAGCCGGTTGTTGCAGCAGCGGCGGCCAGTGAGCGGGGCGAGTGCCGATGCGTCCCCGCTGTTGACGGTGCACGGGCTGCGCAAGGACTTCTCCACCTGGCGCCAACCGGCGCCGCTGGCGGTGGATGACGTGTCGTTTCACCTGCCACGGCATGGCACTACCAGCCTGGTGGGCGAGTCCGGGTCGGGCAAAGCCACCACCGCCCGTTTGATCCTTGGTCTGGAGCGCCTCGACAGCGGCCGCGTGGTATTTGGCGGCCAGTACATCAGCCATATATCGCGCCGCGAGTGGCTGGCGTTGCGGCGGCAGATTCAGGTGGTTTACCAGAACCCTTATGCATCGTTGAACCCACGGCTGAGCCTGGAACAGATCATCAGCGAGCCGTTGCAGGCGTTTGATATCGGCGCTGCGGCCTGGCGGTGGCGGCGGGCAGCGAGCTTGCTGGAGCAGGTAGAACTGCCGGCACGGCTGCTGGGGGGCCGCCCGGTTGAGTTATCCGGTGGGCAGCGCCAGCGCGTGGCGATTGCTCGGGCGTTGGCGTTGGAGCCGCAGTTGTTGGTGCTGGATGCGTCGATTCAGGGGCAGATTTTGACATTGTTGACGCAATTACAGGCGCGCCTGGGCTTGAGCTATTTGTTTATTTCCCATGATCTGGCAGTGGTGCGGCAGATTTCCGACCATGTGGTGGTGATGCAGGCGGGCAGGGTGGTGGAGCAGGGGGCCTGCGAACAGGTTTTCACCGCGCCTGCCAGTGACTACACGCGGGGGTTGTTGGCGGATATACCGGGGCGGTTGATGACGGTGGATAAGCGGCTCGTTCCAACACATTGAACGATCAACGGTGTCTGCGTCTGTGCCGGGTTTCGAGCATCGTTCGACGCATTTCTCGTTGGCGCTTGCTGTTCAGGCATAGCAGCCCGACTAACAGGCTCAGCAGAGCAAGGGTGAACAGAACGTGATCGGGGCTATAGATGGCCGTCGGTATTACAAGCACCAAGTACATTGTGAACACGCCGGCCTGAAGCCAGACCCATTGAGGATAACCATGAATAACAATGCTTTGCGCGATTCCGAATACCGCACATGCCACTCCACCGCCTATAAAAAAAACGCCATCGGAAAACGCATAAAATGCGTCAGCGAAGTAGGTGAGGTTCATCAGTGTACTGGCGCTGGCAATCGAGAGGCACAGGGACAATAGTCCGCCGAATAATGTCACCTTGTGGTGTGCCCGAAGCCGGTGACGGTCTAAGGCATAAAAGGGTGAGTGGCGATTTTTCATTCAATGATCTCCTCGTAAATACCTATCGCCAGTGTTTGGGTCTTCGTGCTGCTCTGTGGCGAGCGGGCTTGCCCGCTCGCCACATAGGTAGGCGGGGTTACCACAATTTCCAGCGACCCTGTTGTTTCAGGGTCGCGATGATGGCTTCGCGCTTTTGGCGTATCTCCACCGACTTTTGCCGCAGTTCGCGGCAGCGGTTGCTGTTGAGGATCAGCAGACCGAGCAGGGGGGCGAGGAGTGTTATTGCGTAGAGGTAAAGATTGGGGCGGTAGGCGATGGCGGGAAGTGATACCAGAAGGCCGATGAGGTAGATCGCGACATTGACCCAGACCCAGTGGGGGTGACCGTATAGCACCTGTATTTGGGCAATAGAAAACACCACATGTATTGCCAGCCCGCTAAAAAACCAATTGCGTAGTGTCGCATCCTCAGGGGCTCCGGACAGATAAGTGTCCAATATCAGCAACCCGGTCATGGCAACTGAAAAACACCCGGCAAGCATCCATCCGCCCATCACAGGACCGTAACGTTTACGCAGCGGTCGTGGGTCTTCAATGTAGAACACCGAGTAGAAGATATTTTTTCCGCTCAGCGTATTTAAGTCGGAAAGACTACTGCTATGCCCCATCTTCTCCAGGGCTTTTAGTGCTCTCTGCTTCTTCATTGGCTGAACTCTTCATAGAGTCCGATAGCAATAGAGTTGGTAAATCCTAATGTTGCAGCCAATGCATCTTTTATGTGGTTGGCCGTTGCGTGTCGCATATCTGTCGCGCTGATACGCTTGGAGGCGGTGCCAGCGGCCTGTTTCAGCTTGAGCAGTTTGATTGTCAATCGCGGGTCTTGGATTCTGAGTAGTTCATCATTGAGTTTTGCTCGCTCCTGTCGGGTGAGTCTTTTCAGCACCTGCGTTAGCGTCTGTCCCGTTGCTTTTGTACTGACGTTGATCGCTTTTACCGTAGTCAACGCTGATGCCCCGATTCCCAAAAATGTAACGCCATCCAGCACGGCGGTTACTGCCTGGAACCATGCTTCGCTGTCTAGGCGGTCAAGACTTTGCGGCGAGATCACTTCAGTGCCGGTTCTACCTACACCAATTAAACATTGGGCGATGCTGGCAGCCATGGCGGCCTGACCAATAAACGCAATCACCGCACTTGTTCCCGCCGTAAATGGCATCAGTACAAACCCGCCGGTAACGACCATCCAACTCAGTGCCGCTCCAGTACATGCGGCTGCTGTTTTCACCGCCTCCATCACCAACTTAGACTCCCGCGGCTCATGCTCCAGCATCCGCTTGAACTCCACAGCCCCCACGTACCTCGGCGCCTCACGCAGTACCACCTTGATCGGTTGCACCCTGCAAATCGCTTGAAACTCACGCAGCACCATCACCTTGAACGCCTCATCGATATACACCACGCCCGCGCCAATAAGCGCCGGGTCGGCGTCGATGGCGAAGAACAACCGGCGCAGGTCGATGCTGCTTTCAAGCCGTTGGCGCGTGGTGAGATGGGCTGAAGGGAATCCATCCTTGAGCAGGGCGGCAGTCATTCCTTAACTCCTGATTGGCGGGAGTCGAGAGAGTAAAGATGTGGCGCCCTCGATGGATGTCGGAAGTTTCGTCTTTTGCCGGAAGGCGCTTCCTGAATCCGCTTTACCACCTTGTGAACACCGCCCCGATTCGGGAACAGTGCGTCCCACGTCACCACCGGCGTATGACAGGAGAGGGAGCACACATGGCAGTCGATATGTTTTTGAAACTCGGCGATATCAAGGGTGAATCACGCGACCAGGCGCATCGCGACGAGATTGATATCACTCGGTGGGCGTGGGGGCTTTCACAGACAGGCTCTATGCATTCTGGCAGCGGTGGCGGGGCGGGCAAGGCTGATTTTAATAATTTGAACCTGACCAAACCGCTGGATAAATCCAGCCCCAACCTGATGATGGCCTGCGCCAGCGGCAAGCATTATCCCGAAGCCCGCCTGGTGGTACGCAAGGCCGGCGGGGCCAGCCCGGTGGAGTACCTGGTGATCACTCTGAAAGAAGTGATGGTGGTGTCCTACGGCATCGGTGCTGAAAGTAGCGATGACGTGTTGTACGACAGCATCGCCTTGAACTTCGCCACCGTCGACGTCAGCTACCAGCCGCAAAAGGCCGATGGCACCAAGGACGGCGGGGCGGTGAAATTTGGCTGGAATATCCGGCAGAACATAAAGACCTGACACCTCGTCGCGGCCCCTTATCTGTGGCGAGCGGGCTTCTGTGGCAAGCAGGCTTCTGTGGCGAGCAGGCTTGCCCGCGTTGGGCTGCGCAGCGGCCCCAATGAGCGCCGCCGCAGTGTCTGAGGATTAACCGGGGTGGGGAATTCCAGGGTTGCTTCGCAACCCAACGCGGGCAAGCCCGCTCGCCACATGGGTGGGTGATGGCGCCTTGAAGACGCGTTTAGAGGCCGATTCCAGTCAGGCAGGTTCTGCAAACGAACGCCCTGCAAAACTGTGGCGAGCAGGCTTCTGTGGCGAGCGGGCTTGCCCGCGTTGGGCCGCGCAGCGGCCCCAATGAGCGCCGCCGCAGTGTCTGAGGATTAACCCGGTTGGCGGATTCCAGGGTTGCTTCGCAACCCAACGCGGGCAGGCCCGCTCGCCACATGGGTAGGTGATGGCGCCTTGAAGACGCGTGTAGAGGCCGATTCCAGTCAGGCAGGTTCTGCTCGCTCCCCCCTCTGAATCACTCGCCAAACCCCACAATGGCCTTGGTTTCCAGATATTCCTCAAACCCCTGCACGCCATACTCACGACCATTGCCCGAGCGTTTGTAGCCACCAAACGGCGCCATCGGATTCCACGCGGGGTAGTTCAGGTGCACTTGCCCGGCACGAATACGCGATGCCACGGCGCGTGCCAGGGTCAGGTCTTGCCCCTGAATGTGGGCGCCCAGTCCGTAGACCGTGTCGTTGGCGATGGCGACCGCTTCATCCACCGTCTCATAGGCAATGATGCACAACACCGGGCCAAATATTTCCTCCTGGGCAATGCGCATGGCGCTGTCCACCTCAGAGAAAACCGTGGGCCGGGTATAGAAACCTTTATCAAAACCCGCCACGCGCCCAGGCCCGCCGCACACCAGTTTGGCGCCCTCGTCGAGGCCGGCCTGGATCATGGCCTGGACGCGATTGAACTGGGCTTCGTTGGCAATCGGCCCCAGTTGCGTGTCTTCCGATTGCGGGTCACCCACGATAAGCGCATTGGCGGTTGCCGCCGCCAGGGCTTCGACTTCGGCCAGGCGGTTTTTGGGCACGATCATTCGCGTCGGGGCGCTGCAGGATTGCCCGACGTTGCGAAACGCCGACATTACCCCCAGCGGTACGGCTTTGGCGAAATCGGCGTCGGGCAGCAGCACATTCGGCGACTTGCCGCCCAGCTCCTGGGTGACGCGCTTCACCGTCGGCGCGGCCGCTTGGGCAACCAGCGCGCCGGCGCGGTTGGAGCCAGTGATGGAAATCATGTCGATATCCGGGTGCGCCGCCATGGCTGCACCGACCTCGGCGCCGCTGCCGTTCACCAGGTTGAAAACCCCAGGCGGCAGGCCGGCGTCATGCACCAGTTGGGCAAACAGCAGGGCGCTCAGGGGCGACAGTTCGCTGGGCTTCAACACCACGGTGCAGCCGGCGGCGATGGCCGGGGCGACTTTGGCGGTGATTTGATACAACGGCCAGTTCCACGGCGTGATAAGCCCGCAGACGCCGATGGGTTCGCGCTCGATGGCAGTGCCGCCTTCAACGGTCTGGAAGCGATAGCTGGACAGCAGGTCACGGGCGACCCGGACGTGTTCGGCCGCCAGCGGCACTTGCATCGCCCGCGCAAAACCGATGGCCGCCCCCATCTCCAGAGAGAGCGCTTGCGCCAGTTGCTCTTTGCGCTCAAGGATCAGCGCGTGGATTTTCCCCAGCACCTCTGCCCTTGACTCCGCGCTGGTCGCCGACCAACCGGCAAATGCCGCACGCGCTGCCGCGACGGCCCGGTCGACATCTTCACCCGACCCGCGCGCTACCTCGGCAACCACCGCTTCACTGGCCGGATTGACCACCGGCAAACGGGCCGCAATAGCCGGGGCAACCCAGCGGCCGTCGATGTAAAACTGCTGGGACGTTTGCGCATCAGCGCTGTAGCTGTTCGAAGCGTATGTGGTCATCCAACGGGCTCCCTGGCGCGTTAATAGGCGCTGCGAACAGCACCGCTCTGTATGTGGCTAAGCTAGCAAAAGGTTCCCACCCAAAGATGCCGTTATTCACCGCTGCAAGGGACAATCTGCTGAATCTGGCAACCTAGCCGATGGCTTGTGTCACCAGCGCAAACTGGGTGATACCGCCGCTCGATTGCGGCGGCACGCCCAGCACCATTCGCGGGGCTTTATCCACGCAGGGCAGCCCCAGGCTTTCCAGCCAGTCGGCCAACCCGCAGGCGGTGGGAATGTCAAAGCGCACGAAGGCTCCCGGAATCAACCGCAGCAGGTGAGTGATCAACTGTCGGGCCTGTTCCTGGTTTTGCGCCACCACCGGCCCAATCAGGTGGCCACGACCAAACCGGCGGAGCAGGGCGCACCCCTGGAGTTGCCCGTCTACCTCGATGCCCACTACGTGCTCGGCCGTCGGCAGCAGATCGTTGAGTACCGCGGTGCGGTCCAGGCCGCTGCCGGCATTCGCCAGTTCGATCACCTCGGGGTAATCGGCCAGGCTCAATTCGTGGCAGTCGGAATTGATCAAGGGTATCTGCGGCACGCCTTGGTGTTGCTGGATTCGCGCAAAGTCGACGAAGCCCATGCTGATGTACAGCGGCGCCCCTGACTCGGTGGCATTGAGGATCGGCGTGCGCGGGGCCGTAGCCTCCAGGCACAGGTTCATCAACCGGCGCCCGATGCCTTTGCCCTGGTGCTGATCGCTGACGATCACCAGGCCGATGGAAGAATAAGCGCCCTGATGGCAGGTGAACGCGACGCCCACCAGCACCCCGCCCTGTTCGGCGACGAAACCCTCGGACGTGCGCTGCACCATCGCCCAGTCCTCCTCGCGGTGCGGCCATTTCAGGTGCACGGACAGTGCGTGGGCGGCGGGCATGTCGGCGGCGGTGGCCGGGCGATAGGTGTAGGCGTGGCTCATATCAGTTTTCCTGTGGTGGGAGCGTTTGCGGGCACCGTCGACGGTTGGGTAAACCGCCGGATATCAAAGGGGCTGATCAAGGTGCTGGTGCGGCCGGTACTGATCAGTTCGGCCATCACATCCCCAACCCCTGGGCCGAGCTGGAAGCCGTGGCCACAGAAGCCGAAGGCATAAAACAGCCCGCCCACGCTGCCGCTCGGGCCCATCACCGGCAGCGAGTCCGGGGTGTAGCTTTCGATACCGCTCCACACGCGGATGATGTTCAGCTTCTCGGCGCCCGGTAACAGCCGTTTCATCTGGCGCATCTGGTTGAGCAGGCTCTCGGGTTTGAAAAACGCACGGCGGTTGAGCATGTCCGGCGTGCAGCGAGCGCCGCCACCGATGATGATGTTGCCGCGTGGAATCTGGCGGAAGTAGATCACCTCTTCCTTGATTTTGGTGAACACGCCGATCACCGTGGGCAATGCGTAGGGCACCGGTTCCGTGACCGACATCTGCGGGCCGTTGGGCTCCAGCGGCACCGGCTCACCGAAGCGCTCGGACAACCTGGCTGCCCAGGCGCCGGCGGTTATCAACAGTTGCTCGGCGACAAATAATTGCCCGTCGGTGGTGGTGACGTGGAACACGCCGTTGACCTTTTCGACATCGGCCACTTCGGTTTTTTCTTCGATGCGCGCCCCCAGGCGCCGGGCTGCGCGAGCAAACGCCGGCGCGGCCAGCCGTGGGTTGGCGTGGCCATCGTGCGGCGCATAGGAGCCGCCTTTCACGTCCGGCCCGAGAAAGCCGAAACGCCGGTGCAGCTCGGCGCCGCGATAGATTTTGAGGTCCAGTTGGGCGGCTTCCGGTGCCGCAGCGTAGGCTTCGAGTTCGGCGATTTCATCGTCGCGGTAGCACACGCGCATATGGCCGCTGGGGATGAATTCCAGGTCGTCGTCGATCAGCTCCGGCAAGCGTTTCCACAGCGCCCACGACCGATTGGCCAGCTCCAGTTGCCCCAGGTAGCGGCCCTGGCGGCGCACATTGCCGAAGTTCACACCGCTGGCGTACTGGCCGATCTGGTCGCGCTCCAGCAACGTCACCGAGCAGCCGCGACGCCGCAGGAAAAACGCCGACGACGCGCCCATGATGCCGCCGCCGATGATCAGCACATCGCTTTTTGAAACCGAGCAATTACCAGCCATGGAGACGGCTCCACGTGTGCACGCCGCCGTCAGCGTCCACGGCGTGATAGTCCGGAAACTGCGCGCCGGTCGCGCAGGCGTGATTGGGGAGGATGCGCAGCCGGCTGCCGATCGGAAAGCGCGTGACCAGATCGTCATGGGCGGCGGCGCCCAGGGTGACGATGCCGTGTTCCTGATTGGCGCCGGTGACCAGCGCGCCTTCGATCCAGTCGCCCGCTTCGGTACACACTTGGCCATACCCGAAGTCCTGGCGCTGGCGCTGGGTGCCGCGGTCGCGGCTCATGGCCATCCAGCCGGCGTCGGTGATGATCCAGCCTTTGTCCGGCTGATGGCCGATCACTGTGGTCAGTACGCTCAGCGCCAACTCGTCGGCCTGGCACACGCCGATGTTGTGCATCACCAGATCAAAGAACACGTACACGCCTGCTCGCACTTCGGTGACGCCATCCAGGTTCAGGGCCGAGAGCGCCGTGGGGGTCGAGCCGATGCTCACCTCGGGGCACGCCAGGCCGCTGGCGCGGAGGTTTTCTGCGGCGCGTAAGCAGAGTGCGCGTTCCTGTTCGGCCAGTGCTTGCAGGGGTTGCGGGGTGTCCAGCTCGTAACTGGAGCCGGCGTGGGTCATCACACCGCGCAGTTGCATGCCGCCGTCGCTGAGGGTGCGTGCGACGTCGAGCAGTGCCGGGTCTTGCGCGGCCAGGCCGGAGCGATGGCCGTCGCAATCAATTTCGATCCAGACGCTCAAGCGCTCGTCGTGCTGCTGCCCGAAAGCGACGATGGCCTGGGCGCCTGGGACGCTGTCGGTGAGCAGGCTCAGGTTGCAACCTTGGCGTCGCAGCGCCAGGGCCTGGGGCAGTTTGCCCGGTGCGATGGCGACGGCATAGAACACATCGCGGATGCCGGCGGCGAAACAATGCTCGGCTTCTTTGAGCGTGGAAACCGTGACACCGCTGGCCCCTGCGGCAATCTGGGCCTGGATCACCGGCAGGCATTTGCTGGTTTTGATGTGCGGGCGCAAGCGCACGCCCAGGCTGCCCATGCGCTGCTGCATACGCTGGATGTTGTGCTGCATTCGCGGGATATCGACAAGGGCGGCAGGCGTGTCGAGGGAAGCGATCGGCGTGGACATGGCGGAACTCGAGTGGCTGGGTACAGGCATCACTCTACTCAGCAGTCTTTAACTTGTGGTTCAATCAACGCTAATCAATCATTAAGTAAAATTGAATGATTTCTATCGAAGACCTGCGGCTTGCAGTCACCCTTGCTCGCTCTGAGTCACTGAGTGCCGCCGCCAGAGCCCTGAACGTCTCGCCGCCGGCGCTCTCCATGCGCCTGCGCAAACTGGAGACGCTGCTGGGGCTGACCCTGGCCAATCGCGATGCGCGCCGCCTCAGCCTTACGGCGGATGGCGAGCGGTTTTCGCGGGAAAGCGCGCTGCTGCTGGAGCAGTTGGAAGCGTTGCCGGAGTCGTTCCGGCAACAGGACGAAACGCTGGTGGGCACCTTGCGACTGGCGGCGCCGTTTGGCTATGGCCGGCAGCGCATCGCGCCGTTATTGGCGCGCTTTGCCAGGGTGCACCCGCAGCTGCGCCTGCACCTGGATTTGCGCGAGACCCCCTGGCCTGATCGTCACGACAGCGATGCGGTGATCCATATCGGCCATCTTAATGACAGCCTGTGGACGGCGCGGCCGCTCACGCCAAACGAGCGCTGGTTGTGCGCCAGCCCGGCCTACCTGCAAGCGCACGGCGTGCCGGTTTCGCCGGACGCGCTGGCGAACCATCGCTGCATCTGTATTCGGGAAAACGATGAAGACGTTACCTTGTGGCACCTGCGCAAGGGCCAGAGTCGCAAGACGCTGCGCATAGAACCGGCGTTGCTGAGCAATGATGGCAGCGTTGCCCGGCGTTGGGCCGAGCAAGGCTTGGGGTTGGTGCTGCGCTCGCAGTGGGATGTGAGCGACGCCGTGGCCAGCGGCAGCCTGGTGCGGGTGTTGGCGGACTGGAGCTTTGACAGCGCGCCGATCCTGCTGCTGGTGCCGTCGCGCAAACTGCGCAGCCCGCGGGTCCAGGCCCTGGTGACGTTTCTGGAAGAGGCGTTGAAAGCCTGAGTTATTTCACCGCGTAGACTTTGCGAACATACACAGTGCTGGTCCAAGCGCACGGCGCACCTTTGGCCACGAACACCGTGTCGCCGCGATTGACCGTGACCGCGCCACCCTCGTTGTCTTGCAGGGTGACGCTGCCTTCGAGCAGGTGCATCAATTCGTGCAGCTTGTGCGCACGACCGTGGCGGGCGTAGGGCGTCGAGTCCCAAATACCGATGCGCAGTTCGGTGACTGCATCGTCGAACAGGTTGAAGGCGCGGCATTGCGGGGCCGGGCCGATTAAAATCTGCGGCTCCGGCGCGGCGGAGGGGTTGAGCAGGGTGTGTGGGGCGAGCAGGGTCAGGCCCGGGCAGACGGGCGCACCGGCCTGGTCGACGGAGCAGAACGCCCAATGGCTGCCGGCACTTGCCTGCACCGTGAGGCGGGTGCCACGGCCGATCACAGCGCTGCTGCCGACACCCAATTGCAGTGTCTGTTCGGCGTTGCTGAGCACTACATGGCCAGCGTGCACCACCAGCGTTTCGCTGTAGGGGAAGTCTTCGATCACGGCATCGCCGCTGAAGGCCACCACGCCTGCGGACACGCCATCGTCACCCCGCCAGGCGAATTGACGGCTGTCGCCGAAGGGGTCCAGCGCGCTCACGGCACCAGGCGTGAAAGACGTGGCAACACGGCTGCCGTCGGCGCGTGCCAACAGCAGGATACGGGGAGATGACATGGGGAGTGCTCCGGGAGGAAAGTCAGCCGATCGCCTGGGTGATCAGGGCAAAGGGGTGTACGCCTTGGCTGGCCTGGGGCGGCGTGCCCCGGGCCATCTGCGCGACGGTGTCGATGTTCTTCAGGCCCACCTGTTCGAGCCAGTCACTGAGGCCGCAGGCGACGGGAATGTCGATGCGCACAAAGGTGTCCGGCACCTGGGCCAGTAACGTAGTGATCAGGTGCTTGGCCTGCTCGATGTTTTCGGCCACCACCGGGCCGATGCAGCGCCCACGACCAAACGGTCGCAGCAGCGCGAAGCCGCGTAGCTTGCCATCACGCTCGATGCCCACGGCGTGCTCCACCTGCAGGTCACGCAGCACTTCGCGGCGGTCCAGGCCGCTGGCGGCCTTGGCCAGCGCGAGCAGGCTGGCGTGATCATCGGCGTGCAGAGCGCGGCAGGTTTCGCCTGCGGCCAGCGCCGGCAGGGCGGGCACCAGCGCCTGGCCCTGGTGTTGCTGCACTCGGCCGAATTCGACGAACCCCTGGCTGGCATACAGTGGCGCGCCGGCGAGGGTGGCATTCAGCACCGGCGTGCGCGTACCGCAGGCGGCGAGGGCTTTTTCCATCAAGCGACGGCCGATGCCCTGGCCCTGATAATCATTGCTGACAATCACCAGGCCGATGGTGGCGTAGTCGCCCTGGGGGCAGGTGAAGGCGCTGCCGATCAGCCGGTCGCCGTCCATCACCACAAAGCCGTCGCTGACTCGCTGCAGCATTGCCCAGTCTTCGAGGCGGTGCGGCCATTTGAGTTGCACAGACAAGGCGTGGGCCGCCGGGAGGTCGGCCACGGTCATTGGGCGGTAGAGGTAAGCGGGGTGTGGCAGGGCGGGCATGGCGAGCCTCCGTAGAGCGTTGTTTTTTGTGGCGTCAGGGTGCTTGTATCCCACCTGCGTTGGAGGCTGGCAAGGGGTGGGGGGATATTCGGTAGATTCCTTGTGGGGTTTGGGGCTAGACCACAGTTACTACTTAATTTGGGTGGGGGGGCGGCAGCAAATGCTATGAGGTTTAGTTGGGTGTATATCCGTTATTTGGGTGGGGCTGGTATTGGTTCCGCTCTTACAGCGGGTCACTTTTGGAAGAGCGCCAAAAGTAACCAAAAACGCTTCGCCCCATCACTCGGCACCTCGCTCACGCTTCGGTGTGCCCTCACGCAGGCTTGAATCCGTGGGCCGCCGCGATGGGCCATCCTTGGCCCAGCGCGGCTAACCCGGCGTCCTGCCGGGTTGCCCACGGATTCAAGCCTGCGTTCGGCCAGCGTGATTGACGGGGCGCCTCAGATCACGATCAAAAGCGCAAAAGATCGCTGACTTCGTCAGCGGTAAGGATGTAAGGGCCAGATCAAAAACAAAGCGAGGCGGCCTGACAGCCGGCCTGAGCATTGAAACCGTACTCGGTTCAAATGTGGGAGCTGGCTTGCCTGCGATGGCATCACCTGTGTGTATCTGTTTCACCGAGCTGCCCGCATCGCAGGCAAGCCAGCTCCCACAGAAAAGCCAATCCACTGGGATTCCGCTTTTGATCTACACCACTCAGGTCGGCTACCAGGCCGCCGTGCTCTGCTTTTGATCTTGATCGCGGCGGCCCACGGATTCAAGTCTGCGTGCGGGCACACCGAGCCGGAGGCGAGGTGCCGAGTGGTGGGGCAAGAGCGCTTTGGTTACTTTCGCGCTTTTCGAAAGTGACCCGCCGTAAGGGCGGAACCCATATCAGCCCTCACAGCACAAACGGATAAGCACCCAATCACCCAGCCACACTTTCTGCCGCCCCCACCCCCGTTCTTAAGCCTCCCCACCCCCCAGAGCCCCCTAAAAGCGCACAAACAAAGGCCCTGCCCAAGCCTGGCGCGCACCGCAAAGTCTGCTGAGCCCGGCCACCAAAACGGTGGTTTGTATTGAGCGAAGGTCTTTTTAGACGGCATATGCTGATTTCACAGTGGTGTAATGAACCTGTGCTGCAACGAGGCCGACGCGCCGCCAGGGCAGTGAACGCTTGTCACACTCAACGAAATTCAGGACCGCACTCAATGAGCTTTCTTCGTCCCAAATTCATTACGTTCGACTGCTACGGTACGCTGACCAACTTTCATATGGGCACCATGACCCGCGAGCTGTTCGCCGATCGCATCAAGCCCGAGCAGATGGACCAGTTCGTCAAGGACTTCTCGGCCTACCGCCTCGACCAGGTCATGGGCGACTGGCGCCCGTACGACGAAATCCTCAAGACCGCCCTGGCCCGTACCTGCAAACGCTGGGGTATCGACTATCGCGAGGAAGGCCAACTGTATTACGACGCCGTACCGACCTGGGGCCCCCATGCGGACGTGCCGGCCGGCCTGTCGAAGATCGCCGACAAAATTCCCCTGGTGATCTTCTCCAACGCCAGCGACAGTCAGATCATGTCCAACGTCGACAAGCTCGGCGCGCCGTTCCACAAGGTCTTCACCGCTGAGCAGGCCCAAGCCTACAAGCCCCGCCTGGCGGCCTTTGAATTCATGCTCGACAACCTCGGCTGCGGCCCGGAAGACATCTTGCATGTGTCTTCAAGCTTCCGTTACGACCTGATGCCGGCCCATGACATGAAGATCAAAAACAAGGCATTCGTTGCCCGTGGCCACGAAGTGCCGGCCAATGCGTTCTACGGTTACCAGCAGATCACCGATATCGGTGGGCTGCCGGCGCTGGTCGGTCTGTAAACGTACACCTTGAGGGTAAGACATGGGCAGTGAATCCTATTGGCTCGACACCGCACCGGCGTTCACCGGTGCCCAGCTGGGCGGCTTGCCCAAGCAGGTCGATGTGGCTGTGGTCGGCGGTGGGTTCACCGGCCTGGCGGCGGCGCGGGCGTTGGCGCTCAAGGGTGCCAGTGTGGTGGTACTCGACGCCGGGCGGGTGATCGGCGAAGCCTCGGGGCGCAACGGCGGGCAGTGCAACACCGGGGTCGCCCAGGATTACGCCGGGTTGCATGCCAGCCTCGGTGCCGCCAAGGCGCGTGCCTATTACCAGGCGTATGAAAGTGCGGTGCAGACGGTGGTGTCGCTGGTCGAGCAGGAAGGGATCGCCTGCGACCTGGTGCGCAACGGCAAGCTCAAACTGGCGGCCAAGCCGATGCATTACGAAGGTCTGGCTCGCACCTGTGAGTTGATCCGCCGGGAGGTGGATGCCGATGTCGAGTTGCTCAGCGCGCAGCAGACCCATGCCGAAGTCAACTCGACGCAGTTCCATGGCGGGCTGCTGCAACGCAACGGCGTGCAGATGCATGTCGGCCGCTTCGGGGTCGGCCTGGCCGAGTCGGCGGCGCGACGGGGCGCGATGATTTACGAGCACACCCAGGTCAAGGACTGGAAGGCCGAGGCCGGTGGTTATCAGGTCAACACCGTCAAGGGCTCGCTGCACGCCGGGCAAGTGTTGCTGGCCACCGGCGCCTGCCAGCATGGCGACCTCGGCTGGTATCGCCGGCGCATTGTGCCGGTGGGCAGTTTTGTGATCGCCACCGAAGTCTTGCCCCAGGCGCTGATCGACCAGTTGCTGCCACAGCGTCGGGCCTATGTGACCAGCCGCATGATCGGCAACTACTTTCGTCTGACCCCGGACAACCGTCTGCTGTTTGGCGGGCGCGCGCGGTTTGCCATGTCTGACAGCGTCTCCGACGCCAAGAGTGGCAAGGTACTGCAAGCGGCGATGCTGAACATATTCCCGCAGTTGGCACACGTGAAGATCGACTATTGCTGGGGTGGCCTGGTGGACATGACGTCCGACCGCCTGCCCCGCGCCGGCCAGCATGGCGGCGTTTTTCACTCCATGGGCTACAGCGGCCATGGGGTGCAGATGTCGGTGCACATGGGCCAGGTGATGGCCGAGGTCATGGCCGGCAATACGGCGGCCAACCCGTGGCGCGAACTGGAATGGCCGGCGATTCCCGGGCATTTCGGCAAGCCCTGGTTCTTGCCGTTCGTGGGGGCTTATTACCGCTTCCAGGACTATTTGCACTGAGTTGCCATTGTTGCGTCACCGTCGTTTGTGTTTCCAGGACGCTCCGGACATCCGTGAGCACTCGATTCTTCCGATTATCGACAGGTAGCCTTGATATGACTGACAACAAAAACACACCCGAGCTCATCTCCGGCCAGGAGAGTCTGCGGGTGTTCGAAAGTCTCAACCGTGGCATGTCGCGCCGCAACGCCCTGCAAATGCTTGGGGTTGCGGGTGTCGCCGCGGCGGGTGCCGGCAGCCTGTTTGGCTCCGCGGGCAAGCTGTTTGCCGATGAAGCGGCCAGTGAGGGCAAAGGCAAGCCGGGCGGCAAGATCCGCGTGGCCGGCATGTCCAGCTCCACCGCCGATACCCTCGACCCGGCCAAGGGCGCGCTGTCCACCGACTACGCTCGCCACTACATGTTTTATAACGGCCTGACCCGCTTCGATAAGCACCTGGTGCCGCAAC
Source organism: Pseudomonas viridiflava (assembly GCF_900591205.1). Classification (GTDB taxonomy): domain Bacteria; phylum Pseudomonadota; class Gammaproteobacteria; order Pseudomonadales; family Pseudomonadaceae; genus Aquipseudomonas. The sequence goes on along the minus strand of NZ_UUPU01000037.1, from coordinate 16,277 downwards.
TGGAGCTGGCCGAGCGCATCGACAATACCGATGCCACCGTCTGGACCATCACTCTGCGTAAAGACGTGACCTTCCACAACGGCAAGGCCCTGACCGCCGCCGACGTGGTGTTCTCGCTGAACCGTCACAAAGACCCGCTGACCGGCTCCAAGGTTATGCCGTTGATGGAGCAGTTCGCCGAGATCAAGGCCAGCGGCACGAACGAAGTGCAGATTCGTCTCAGCGCGCCCAACGCCGAACTGCCGTCGATTCTGGCGGTGTCGCACCTGCTGATCGTCCCCGAGGGCACCACCGACTTCAATAAAGGCATCGGCACCGGGCCGTTCACGGTGGGCGAGTTCAAGCCTGGCGTGCGCTCGGTTGCCGTGCGCAACAAGAATTACTGGAAACCCGGCCTGCCGTACCTCGACGAGATCGAGTTCATCGCCATCGCCGACGAGCCGTCGCGGGTCAACGCGCTGCTGTCCGGCGACGTGCACATGATCAACGAGGTCAACCCGCGCTCCACCACGCGTATTGCCGCGAGTGCCAAACACCGGGTCGTGGATGCGCCATCGGGCAACTACACTGACTTGATCATTCGCCAGGACCAGTTGCCCGGCAAGAGCCCGGAATTCACCCAGGCCATGAAGCTGCTGCTCGACCGTGAACAGGTCAAGTCCGCCGTGTTCCGTGGCTTTGCGGTGGTGGGCAACGACCACCCGATTGCGCCGGGTTCGCGCTACTTCAACACCGACTTGCCGCAAACGGTCTACGACCCGGAAAAAGCCAAGTTCCTGCTGAAGAAAGCCGGCATGGAAAGCATCACCATGCCCGTCATGGCGTCACCGGCCGCCACCGGTTCGGTGGATATTGCCGTGCTGTTGCAGCAATCGGCGAAACAGGCCGGGCTCAAGCTGGACGTGAACCGTCTGCCGAGCGATGGCTACTGGTCCAACCACTGGATGAAGCACCCATTGAGCTTCGGCAACATCAACCCACGGCCGAATGCCGACGTGATGTTCTCGCAGTTCTTCCAGTCCAAGGCGCCGTGGAACGAGTCCGGCTGGCAGAACGACCAGTTCGATCAGTTGCTGATGCTGGCCCGTGGCGAAACCGATGACGCCAAGCGCGCCAAGATGTATGGCGACATGCAGACCCTGGTGCACGACCACTGCGGTATCGGCGTGCCGGTGTTCATCAGCAACATTGATGGCGTCGACCAGCGCATCAAAGGCTACGACACCAACCCGCTGGGCGGTTTCATGGGCTACATGTTTGCCGAGCAGGTGTGGTTGGACGCTTGAGGAGGGCAGGGCGATGAATAGCAATACACTGTGGTTGATCGGCCGACGCTTCGGCGCGGGGGTCGTGACCTTGTTGATCGTGTCCATGGTCGTGTTTGCGATCACGGCGGTACTGCCGGGGGACGCGGCGCAACAATCCCTGGGCCAGTTCGCCACCCCTGAACAGGTGGCGGCACTGCGCCTGAAACTGGGGTTGGACCAGCCCGGTGTGTTGCGTTACCTGCACTGGTTGATGAGCCTGCTCACCGGCGACATGGGCGTGTCGGTCTCCAATGCCATGCCGGTGGGTGAGCTGATGGCCGGCCGAGTGCCCAACACCCTGATGCTGGCGGGCGCCACGGCGCTGGTCTCGGTGCCGGTGGCGCTGGTGCTCGGCATCGGCTCGGCGATGGGCCGGGGCGGGCGCATCGACAGCTGCCTGAGCTTCGTCACCCTGGCGATGGTCGCCGTGCCGGAGTTTCTGGTGGCGACCCTGGCCGTACTGATTTTTGCGGTTAACCTTGGTTGGCTGTCGGCACTGTCTTACGCCAGTGACATCAGCTCACCGCTGCAGTTTTTGCGCACCTATGCCTTGCCGGTGATGACGCTGTGCTGCGTGATCGTTGCGCAAATGGCGCGCATGACCCGCGCTGCAGTGATCGACCAGCTCGATAGCCCTTACGTGGAAATGGCCCGCCTCAAAGGCGTCAGCCCGATCCGTATTGTGCTGCGCCATGCCTTGCCTAACGCCATCGGGCCGATTGCCAACGCCATCGCCCTGAGCCTGTCGTACCTGTTGGGCGGGGTGGTGATCGTCGAAACCATCTTCAACTACCCCGGCATTGCCAGCTTGATGGTCGATGCCGTGACTAACCGCGACATGGCGCTGGTGCAGGCGTGCACCATGTTGTTCTGTGCGGCTTACCTGGGCCTGGTGCTGCTCGCCGACCTGTGCGCGATCCTGTCCAATCCGAGGCTGAGAAACCAATGAACAACCTCATTGCGAAATCCAAGCCTGTCTCCTCCGCCCTGGCACTCGCCAAGGCGTCCAGTGGCCCGTCCTGGCTCGGGCTGGTGGGCGGCGTGGTGTGCGTCGCCTGGCTGCTGGTGGCGCTGCTCGGCCCATGGCTGGCGCCCCACCCGGTGGGTGAGGTGGTGTCCGATAACATTTTCGAAGGCTTCAGCCTCGCGCACCCGTTTGGCACCGATTACCTGGGCCGCGACATGCTCAGCCGGGTGCTGGTGGGGGCGCGGTTTACGGTCGGGCTGGCGCTGGTGGCAGCCTTGCTTGCCAGCACCTTCGGCACCGGGTGTGCGTTGTTGTCGGTGGTTTCGCCCAAGTGGCTGGACGAAATCATCAGCCGCATCATGGACGCCTTCATCTCGATCCCGAGCAAAATGCTCGCGCTGATCATGGTCTCAGCTTTTGGCTCCTCGGTGACCCTGCTGATCTGTACGGCGGTGATCAGTTACATCCCCGGCTCATTCCGCGTCGCCCGCAGCATGGCGGTCAATATCGAAGCCCTGGAATACGTACAGGTGGCGCGTACTCGCGGCGAGCGACGGCTGTATGTGGCGTGCATGGAGATCCTGCCGAACATGCTCAACCCGGTCTTGACCGACCTGGGCCTGCGGTTTGGCTACATCGTGCTGTTGCTCAGCGGCATGAGTTTTCTCGGCCTTGGCGTGCAACCGCCGGATGCCGACCTCGGTTCGCTGGTGCGGGAAAACATTGGCGGCCTCAACCAGGGCGCGCTGGCAATCATCATTCCGGCGCTGGCCATTGGCACGCTGACCATCGGTGTGAATCTGTTGATCGACTACCTGTCCTCACGACGTAGTCGACGCACGGGAGGCCATTGAAATGACCGAATTGATTCGCGTCGAAGACCTGCGCGTGGTCGCCTGTGGCGAGCACGGCGAGGTAGAAATCGTCAAAGGCGTGAGCTTTGCCCTGGAAAAAGGCGAAGTGCTGGCGTTGATCGGTGAGTCCGGCTCGGGCAAGACCACCATCGCCCTGGCCCTGCTGGGCTATGCCCGGCGCGGCTGTCGATTATCTGGCGGGGTGGTACAGGTCGGTGAGCACGACATGCTCGCCCTCAGCGAAAAACACCTGCAAACCCTGCGCGGCAACCGCGTGTCCTATATCGCGCAAAGCGCCGCAGCGGCCTTCAACCCGGCCAAAAAACTTATCGACCAAGTGGTGGAGGGCGCCCTGATCCACGGCCTCGGCACCCGCGCCGAGCTGGAAGCCAAGGCCATCGGTTTGTTCCATGACTTGGCATTGCCCAACCCCGAGCGCATCGGTCGGCGCTACCCACACCAGGTCTCCGGCGGGCAACTGCAACGGGTGATGGCGGCGATGGCGCTGATCAGTGACCCGCTGCTGGTGGTGCTCGATGAGCCGACCACGGCGTTGGACGTAACCACTCAGATCGACGTGCTGCGCGCCTTCAAGCGTGTGGTGCGCGAGCGCGGCGCCACGGCGGTGTACGTGTCCCACGACCTGGCGGTGGTGGCGCAAATGGCCGACCAGATCGTGGTGCTCAACGGCGGCGAGATTCTTGAGCAAAGCGCTACGGCGCCGCTGCTCAAGGCCCCGGCCCACGAATACACGCGCAGCCTGCTGGCGGCTGCACGGCCCGACGCCAGCATTCGGCCGCCCTGCGGCGTTGCCGAAGACGTGCCGCTGCTGACGATCACCGGGCTTACCGCCGGCTACGGCAACAAAAATATGCACGGCATGCCGGCGATCCGCGTGCTTGAAGACATCGACCTTACCGTGCGCCGTGGCCAGGCCATCGGCGTGATCGGCGAGTCGGGCTCAGGCAAATCCACCCTGGCCCGGGTGGTGGCGGGGCTGTTGACCCCGGCCCTCGGCGGCCTGGCCTTCGACGGGCAGCCCTTGGGCGGCAGCCTGGCCGAGCGTACCCCGGAACAGTTCCGGCGGATCCAGATGGTGTTCCAGAACGCCGATACCGCGCTTAACCCGATGCACAGCGTGGCGACCATCCTCAGCCGCCCGCTGAAGATGTATTTCGGCCTCAAAGGCGCCGCCTTGAAGGCCCGCGTCGGTGAGTTGCTGGACCTGGTACGCCTGCCGCGCACCCTGGCCGAGCGGCGTCCGAATGAGCTGTCCGGCGGGCAAAAGCAGAGGGTCAACCTGGCCCGTGCTCTCGCGGCCAAGCCCGACCTGATCCTGTGCGATGAAGTGACCTCGGCCCTCGACACGGTGGTGGGCGCGGCGATCCTTGAACTGCTGCGCGACCTGCGCCAGCAACTGGGGGTGTCCTACCTGTTCATCAGCCACGACATCTCCACCGTGCGCGCGCTGTGCGATGACATTGTGGTGATGTACAGCGGCCACAAAGTGCAGGCCGGCAGCCGCCAGTCGTTTGCCGAGCCACCGTTCCACCCCTACACCGACCTGCTGATTCACTCGGTGCCAGAGCTGCGCCAGGGCTGGCTGGAAACCTGCGGCACCGCGTGCGAAACCCTGCCGGCGATTGGCGAACGGGCCAACGTGCCGGAACTGTGCACCTTTCTCAACCGCTGCCCGGTACGCGTCGATGGCCTGTGCAACCGCACCGCGCCGAGCCGCCGCACCCTCGATAACGGCGGTGAAATCCTTTGCCACCACGACAGCGCCCAGTTGCTGAGTACCCAGCAGGGCGTCACTACTATCAGCTTGGGAGCCTATGCATGAACGGGCGTTTTGTGAGGCTGGCCGAACAGGGCCGGCCGACGGTCAGCCTGACCGTGGATGGCGCAGCCGTCGAGGCTTTGCAGGGCGACACCCTGATGGTCGCGCTGCTGACCCAGGGCAACGCGCTGCGCCAGTCCGAATTCGACAACGGGCGCCGCGCCGGTTTCTGCCTGATGGGCGCGTGCCAGGACTGCTGGGTGTGGACCCGCAGCGGCGAACGCCTGCGCGCCTGCTCCAATGAAGTCCGGGACGGGCTGGACATCGTTACCACACAACCGGAGGCGACATGGCCACTGCACGGGTAGTTATTGTGGGCGCCGGACCGGCAGGGGTGCGCTGCGCCGAAACCCTGCTGGCGGCCGGGATCAAGCCGATCCTGATTGATGAAAACCGCCGCGACGGCGGGCAGATCTACCGTCGCCAGCCCCAGGGTTTTACCCGCGACTACAGCACCTTGTACGGCAGCGAAGCCGCCAAGGCCCAGGACCTGCACCAGAGTTTCGACCGCCTGCGCGACGCTATCGACTATCGCCCCGACACCCTGGTGTGGAACCTCACGCCGGGGCAACTGTGCTGCGTGAGCCAGGGCCGCCACAGCACGGTGGATTACGATGCGCTGATCTTGTGCACCGGCGCTACCGACCGCTTGATGCCCATCGAGGGCTGGCAACTGGCGGGCACCTACAGCCTGGGCGGGGCGCAGATCGCCCTGAAAAACCAGGCCGTGTCCATCGGCCATCGCGTAGTGTTCATGGGCAGCGGGCCGTTGCTGTACCTGGTCGCCAGCCAATACGTCAAAGCCGGCGCCGAGGTGGCGGCGGTGCTCGACACCTCGCCCTTTAGCCTGCGGATCAAGGCATTGCCCAAGCTGCTGGCGCGCCCCGGCGTGCTGTTCACCGGCCTCAAGTTACTGGCGCAACTGTACCGCGCCAAAGTGGCGGTGCACCTGGGGATCAAGCCGCTGCAAGTGATGGGCGATGCCGCGAATGGCGTGGGCGGCGTGCGTTTTATCGCGGGCAACGGGCAGACCGTGACGGTGCAGGCGGATGCCGTTGCGCTGGGCTACCACCTGCGCCCGGAAACCCAATTGGGCGACCTGGCCGGTTGCGCCATGGCGTTCGATCAAGCCTCCAGCCAATGGTGGCTGGCCACGGATGACGCCGGGCGCACCTCGGTCAAGGGTGTGTATGCCGCCGGTGACGGCGCGAAAATACGCGGCGCCGATGCCGCCGAGCACGCCGGGCGCCTGGTGGCGTTGGCCCTGCTTGAAGATTGGCAGCAACCGGTCAACACCGGCCTGCGCGATGAACAACAGCAAGCCTTGGCGGTGATGGACCAATTTCGCCTCGGCCTGGCCCAGGCATTTCCCTGGCCCAGCGAACAGGCCAAGGCGCTGCCGGACAGTGCCATTGTGTGTCGCTGCGAGATGATCAGCGCTGGTGAATTGCGCCGCACGGTGAATGAGAAGGGCGCTTGCGAAGTTAACCGCGCCAAGGCATTCAGCCGGGTTGGCATGGGGCGTTGCCAAGGGCGTTATTGCTCCCAGGCGGGGGCAGAAGTGATTGCTGCAGAGGCGGGCGTGCAGGTGCAGGAGGTTGGTCGCCAGCGCGGCCAGGCCCCAGTCAAACCGTTGTCGATGCTGACCGAGGAGGTTTCGTCATGAGCGTGCAAAAAGCAGATGTGGTGATTGTCGGCGGCGGCCTGATGGGCTCGGCCACCGCGTTTTTCCTGCGTCGGCGCGGCCAGTCGGTCATCCTGTTGGAGCGCGACCAGATCGGCCAGTACGCCAGCGGCGTGAACTTCGGTAACGTGCGTCGGCAGGGACGGTTCCTTGGGCAACTGGCGTTGGCCAATCGCTCCTGGGCGTTGTGGAAACGCCTGCCGGAACTGATCGACGACGATCTGGAATTCATCCCCAGCGGGCATATGCGCGTGTGTTATCGCGAAGATGAAATCGCTGAGCTGGAGGCTTATGCCGCCGCGCCGGAAGCTGAACAATTGGACCTGAAAATCTATCGCGGCGCGGAGTTGCGTCAACGCTTCAGCTTCCTTGGCCCGGACGTGAAAGGCGGCTCCTATGCGCCCCACGATGGCCACGCCAACCCGCGCCTCGCCGCGCCGGCGTTTGCCCGCGCCGCCCGGCGCCTGGGGGCACAGATTGAAGAACGTACTGAAGTGGCCGAGGTGCAGAAGGTCGGCGCTGATTTTCACATCACCACCACCGACGGCCGCCAGTTCCACGCCGCGCAACTGTTGATCACCGCCGGCGCCTGGGGCCAGAAGCTCTCGGCGCAGTTCGGCGAACCCGTGCCGCTGGACACTAACGGTCCGCAAATGGCGGTGACCGAGCCGGTGCCCTATGCGTTGCCTACGGTGATCGGCGTGTACACCAAAATCCCGGAAGAAGTGATTTACTTCCGCCAGATCCCCCGGGGCAATATCGTGATCGGTGGTGGTTACCGCAGCAAGCCGGACATGCTCAACCGTCGTGCCTATGTGGAGCCGCGCAGCATCATCAACCAAATCAACCAGATGCGCCGCCTGCTGCCCGGCGTGGGTAACCTGAATATCATCCGGGTGTGGAGTGGCATCGAAGGCTACCTGCCAGACTCGCTGCCGGTGATGGGGCGCAGCGGCACGGTCGATGGCCTGTTCTACGCCTTTGGTTTCTGCGGGCATGGCTTCCAGCTCGGCCCGGGTGTTGGCGATGTGATGGCTGAACTGCTCAGCACCGGCGCTACCAGCACGCCGATCGACGCGTTTTCGATTACCCGGTTCGCCGCTCCAGCGGAGCAACACAGCCAGGCATCATGACCAGGAAACCGCCTGAAGCGCAGCGAGTTGCGCTTCAGGCTTGGCGCTGCTCGAACTGCGCTCGCAACAGCTTTGTACTCAGGTCTTCCCAATGCTCGACAAACGCGTCGCGCGCCGTCTCGAAATCCCTGCTGCGCAGGCACTCTATCAAGCGCTCGTGATCGGAGACGATCTCCTTGGGGTCTTCATAGCAGGGCTGTTGCAGCACCAGCAGCAGTTCAATCTCGCTTTCGAGCATGGCATAGCTTCGCTGCAGTCGCGGGCTGCCACTGGCGCGGATGATTGCTCGGTGAAAGTCGCCATCGGCTGTGACGATTTCTGAGCGCGGCGCATCGGCGGGTGCTTGACGCAGTCTTTCCACGGCGCTCAGTGCGTCAGGTGGGATGACGCCATTGAGAATGATCATGCGCACCGCCTCGGTTTCCAGAACCCCTCTTAACCTGGCGATATCCACGATGTCGTTCGGCCCGAATTCGGGTATGCAAAACCCGCGATTGGGCACCTTCAGCAATAAGCCGAATGCAACCAGCAACTGAGCTGCACTGCGGAACGTGTTGCGTGCCACCTCGTACTCATCCGCCATTTTCACGTCCCGCAGGAACTCACCGGGCTCAAAGTCGCCGTTCAGGATTCGGCTTTTGAGCTTGGCGGCCAGCACCTCGACCGCTGAAAGCTTGGCTGAGTGCGTGTCAATGTTCGCGCTGGGAAAAATCATTTTATACAGGACCAGGGTAGGGGCTCGGCAGAGGGGTGATTCTAATACGCTTCGGCGGCGGTGTACCAGCAATGAACCCAACGCATCAATAAGTTGTTCAACAACATATTATTGGGCGAAAAATTTCATAGATATTTTTTTTACTTATAAATCAATTAAATAGATCTGTTTTAAGAGATTTTAAAGTCTTTATCATAAATTATTTTACGAATTTTCCTTTTAATATTAAAAATTGTAGCACAATATTTGGGCATCAAAGACGTGCGTCGCACGGCTTGTCAGAGGCTGGGAGTGCTACGATGCGAGTGATTCGCAAAGATCCGTTCAGTGAGGACCTTGCTGCACTGCAAGGAGATTTGGCGGCACCGTTCACCTCGGTTTCCCAGGAAGAAGGTGCGCAGGTCCTGCGCGAGCAGTTTGGGGTGAATGCGGATTTGACCCGGTTCGCGACCGAAAAGGACGATACGTTTCGGTGCGACTGTCCAGACGGCAGGTCCTACGTGCTTAAAATCGCCAACCCTCAGGAAGTCCCACTGGAGCTTTCGCTGCAGGTTGAGGTGATGCGCCATATTGAACGCAAGGCGCCGCAGCTTCCGATCCCCAGGGTGTATCCATCCCTGGACGGTGAATACCTGACGCGAATCGCAACGCGCGATGGCGATTCAAGGCAAGTACGGCTCATGAGCTTCCTCTGCGGCACGCCGCTGGATAAAACCGCGGTAAAAGCCCAAGGGCGCGAGCATATCGGCCAATTGCTTGCCCGCCTCAGGCTGGCTACCGCCGACTTTTCCCATCCGGCAGAGTCACGCAAGGTGTGCTGGGATGTTCAAAACCTGGGGACACTTGAGCCATTGTTGGGTTTTGTCGCCGAGCCGCAGCGCCGCCAGCAGTTGGAAGCGGCCCTCGAACGATTTTCTCAGGTCGAGGGTTTGATCGCCGGTTGCCGCAAGCAGGTGCTGCACAATGACTTCAACACTTCGAATATCGTCGTTGATGCCCACAGCCCGCAGTTTGTCAGCGGCATCATCGATTTCGGCGATACGGTCAAGACGGCTATTGCGATTGATGTAGCCACCGCAATGATGAACCAATTGGGCAGGGGTGAAGCCAGTGGCGACGTGGATATTTTTGCCTCGGCAAAAGATCTCCTGAGGGGGTATCTGCGCGTTGCCGACCTCACACCTGAAGACCTCTCCCTTATCCCGCACCTCGTCATGGCGCGCTTGGCCGCCCGGGCCTTGATAACCACTTGGCGATCGCAAATGTTCCCGCAAAACAGCGCGTACATCTTGAGGAATGCCGCGCCCGGCTGGAGCCAGCTTGACTGGATGCTTAACCGATCACCCTCGCAAATGTCAGCACTGCTGATGTCCTTCGCCGATTAATGCTTGCTTGTTAATGGGGATTCAAATGAACAACTCAAAAATCGAGGCGACCCGGGGTGATATGCCTAACGGGTTCAATCCGGCCAACACCGCGCGTCTGGACGCCACGACGCGTGAGCACATTGAGCGCCGTATCAACCTGTTGGGCCCTGCTTATCGTTTGTTCTATAACGAGCCCGTGGGCGTGGCCCGCGCGAAAGGTGCCTACCTGTACGACAAGGACGGCAACGAGTATCTGGATGCCTACAACAATGTCGTGTCGGTGGGGCACTGCCACCCTCGTGTCGTCGCTGCGATCACTGAGCAGTTGAGCACCCTGTGCAGCCACACCCGGTACATGCAGGACGGAATTCTTGATTATGCCGAACAACTGCGTGCGACCGCCGACGGCGAGATGGGCGTTGACGGGCAATTGATGTTCACTTGCAGTGGTTCGGAGGCTAACGACCTGGCTATCCGTATTGCACGCCACCACACCGGCAACACGGGTGTCATCGTTACTGCCGAGGCCTATCACGGAAACTCTGCAACCGTGGCGGCGTTTTCACCCTCGCTGGGGGCGAACGCCAAACTTGATCCATTCGTTCGGCGGGTGCCCGCGCCGGACTCCTACCGTATCCCGCGTGAAGCGCTGGGGCGTTATATGGCAGATCAGGTCAGCGCGCAAATTCAGGACATTCAGCGCCATGGCGGTGGCGTTGCAGCATTTATTGCCGACTGCCTGTTTTCCTCCGATGGCGTGTTCTGTGACCCGGTCGACGTGTTTGGGCCTATTGCCGAGGTAGTGCGCAAAGCCGGTGGTTTGTTCATTGCCGATGAGGTTCAGTCCGGTTTTGGTCGCAGCGGCACGCATTTCTGGGGTCACCAGCGTCACGGTATCGTTGCGGACATCATCACCATGGGCAAACCCATGGGCAACGGCTACCCCGTGGCGGGCCTGATGGTGCGCCCCGAAATCGTTGCGAGTTTTGGCCGCGACATGCGCTATTTCAACACCTTCGGCGGCAACAGCGTCGCCATTGCTGCTGCCCAGGCAACGCTCGACATCATTCGAGACGAGCAACTCATGGCCAACGCCAACCGCGTAGGAGGTCTGATCATGGCTGGTCTCAACGACCTGGCCCTGCGGTATGAGCAGATCGGCGATGTCCGTGGCACGGGTTTGTACTTCGGCGTCGAACTGGTCAAAGACCGGGGCTCGAAAACACCTGACATGAAAACCGCTTTGCGCCTGGTCAACCATCTGCGCGAACAACGGGTACTCATTTCCGCCACCGGACCTGACGCGAGCATCCTGAAAATTCGCCCGCCACTGATATGGACAGAAAGGGAAGCCGGCCGGCTGCTGGACGCCCTGGAAAACGCGTTTGCCGCGTTGTGAGCCCCCGGCCTGCCGCGTTGGCAAAGTCTGCCGGGGCAGGCCGGGTAAACGGTAGTTTGTACCAGGCAGCGCATGCTTTTAACCGTTTATGCATGGCCTCATGGTGGCATCATAACTCCATGAAGCCCGATGCCCCAGGCGTCGAAAAACTGCCTGCCCCGCTATGACCTCAACCCTCATTAAGGACCGCATTCATGAGCTTTCTTCGCCCCAAATACATTACTTTCGACTGCTATGGCACCTTGACCAACTTCAAGACGGCCGCCATGACACGCGAGCTATTTGCCGACCGCGTTCCGGTTGAGCGCATGGATCAGTTCGTCAAGGACTACGCCGCTTATCGCCTGGATCAGGTGATGGGCGATTGGCGGCCGTATGACGAGATCCTCAAGACCGCCCTGGCGCGTACTTGCCAGCGCTGGGGGATCGAATACCGCGAAGAAGGGCAGCTGTATTATGACGCCGTGCCGACGTGGGGCCCGCACCCGGATGTGCCGGCGGGGCTGGCAAAAATCGCCGACAAGATTCCACTGGTGATTTTCTCCAACGCCATGGACGAGCAAATCATGTCCAATGTCGACAAGCTCGGTGCACCGTTTCACAAAGTCTTCACCGCCCAGCAGGCGCAAGCCTACAAGCCGCGCCTGGCTGCGTTCGAGTTCATGCTCGACAGTCTCAACTGCGGGCCGGAGGATGTGCTGCATGTGTCTTCAAGCTTCCGTTATGACTTGATGTCGGCCCACGACATGAAGATCAAGCACAAGGCTTTTGTTGCCCGGGGTCATGAGCAACCGGCACATGCCTCCTTTGGTTATCACCAGATTCCGGATATCGGTGGGTTGCCCGGGCTGGTCGGTCTATAGTCTCAAGACATTCTTCGAGGCAAAAGGCGCTGAACTGGGTTGAGGCTGACCGGGTTCACGCCTTGCGCCGTGCAATGGAGTTACGTTTCATGAAACCGCGCGTACTGGATATTCTCAAACAGCTGATGGCTTTCGATACGGTGTCCTCCGAGTCGAACATGGCCCTGATCGACTACGTGCGCGACCTGCTGCTGACCAAGGGCATTGAGTCGCTGATCGTCAAGGACGAGAGCGGCAAGAAAGCCAACCTGTTCGCCAGCACCGGCCCCAAGGATCAGCCCGGCGTGTTGCTGTCCGGGCACACCGACGTGGTGCCGGCGACGGGGCAGGCGTGGACCTTTCCCGCCTTCGCCGCCACCGTGCAGGATGGGCGAATTTATGGGCGCGGCAGTTGCGACATGAAGGGCTTTATCGCCCTGGCCATCGACGCGATGCTGGATGCCGCCGACCACACCTTGAGCCGCCCGCTGCAACTGGCCCTGTCCCATGACGAAGAAATCGGCTGTGTCGGCGTGCGGCGCTTGCTGGACGTGCTGCACCTGGCGCCGATGCGGCCGTTTCTGTGTGTGATCGGCGAACCGACCAATATGCAATTTGTGCTCGGTCACAAGGGCAAGGGTTCGTACCGCACCTATTGTCGTGGCCAGGAAGCGCATTCGTCGCTGGCGCCGCGCTCTGTCAACGCGATCCACGTGGCTTGCGACTTTATCGCCGCGCTGCGCGAGAGCCAGCTGCAGTTGCAGCAAAACGGCGCCCAGGACCACGACTACGACGTGCCCTACAGCACGGTGCATGTGGGGCAGATTGTCGGTGGCAAGGCGCTGAATATCGTGCCCAACCTATGCAGCCTGGATTTTGAGGTGCGCAACCTGCCGGCCGACGATCTGGACCAGTTCCTGGAGCAGATGCGTGAGCGCGCCGAAGTGATCGTGCGCGAGGCGCAGAAGCTGTCCAGCGTGGCGGCGATCGAGATTGAAACCATCAACGTCTACCCCGGCCTCGACACCCACCCCAGTGTTGAAGCGGTGCGCTTTCTCAAGCAATTCGCCGCACCGGGCACCGGCACCTCCAAGGTCTCGTTCGGCACCGAAGGCGGCCTGTTCAAGCAGCGTCTGGACGTGCCGGTGGTGGTCTGCGGGCCGGGTTCCATCGAGCAGGCGCACAAGCCCGACGAGTTTATCGAGATCAGCCAGATGGACGCGGGTGAGCGCTTTCTACAAGGTTTACTCGGTTCGCTGACGGCCTAGCAGAGCCTGCCGTCCTGGGGTGAATTTCAGCACGGCACGCTGCTTTGACCGCGCTTTCGGCATCCTCGTCCGTGGCGTCTCCCTAGACTGGAGCGTGTCTCGGATCAGGACTCGACCATGCTCACTACTCGCTTGCAAGACCCCAGCCTCCTGGCTGAATTCGCCTACGTCGACGGCCAGTGGATCGCTGCCGACAGCGGCGCCACCCTGGCCATCCACGACCCCGCCACCGGCCAGTTGCTGGCACGTGTGCCGGCCATGGACGCGCTGGACACCCACCGCGCCATCGCCGCTGCCGAGCGCGCCTGGCCGGCCTGGCGCGCACGCCCGGCGGCGGAGCGTGCGGCGCTGCTGGAGCGCTGGTTCCAGGCCATGCTCGACAACCTCGACGACTTGGCGCTGATCATGACCTGGGAACAGGGTAAGCCGCTCAATGAAGCCCGTGGTGAAGTGCGCTACGGTGCCGGTTTCGTCAAATGGTTCGCTGAGGAGGCACGCCGGGTCTATGGCGAAACCATGCCGGCGCCCAGCGGCGACCGTCGCCTGTTGACCCTCAAGCAACCCGTGGGCGTGTGCGCCGCCATCACCCCATGGAATTTCCCCAACGCAATGATCACGCGCAAATGCGCACCGGCGCTGGCCGCCGGATGCCCGATCATTGTCAAACCGTCGGACCTTACACCGCTGTCGGCCCTGGCCCTGGCGGTGCTGGCCGAGCGCGTCGGCATTCCGGCCGGGGTGTTCAACGTGATCACCGGCTTGCCCGCCGGCATTGGCGAGGCACTGACCGGCAGCCCGGTGGTGCGCAAGATTTCCTTCACCGGCTCCACCGCTGTCGGCCGCCTGTTGATGCGCCAGAGCGCCGAGCACATCAAGCGCCTGAGCCTGGAGCTGGGCGGCAACGCGCCGTTTATCGTGTTCGACGACGCGGACCTGGAGCAGGCCGTGGCCGGAGTGATGCTGAGCAAATTCCGTAACGCCGGGCAAACCTGCGTCTGCGCCAACCGCATCCTGGTGCAGGCCGGTATCTACGAGCGTTTCGCAGCGCGCCTGGTGGAGGAGGTGGGCAAGCTCAAGGTCGGCAATGGCCTGGAGGAGGGCGTGAGCATCGGCCCGTTGATCAACCCGGCAGCGGTCAGCAAGGTGGCGCGGCATATCGACGATGCCCTGAGCCAGGGTGCCAAGCTGCTGTGCGGCGCAACCCCCACGGGCGACAGCCAGTTCGTGCAACCCACGGTGCTTGGCGACTGCCACGCCGACATGCTGCTGGCCAACGAAGAAACCTTCGGCCCGGTGGCACCGCTGATGCGCTTTACCGACGAAGCCGAGGCATTGGCCTTGGCGAATGCCACGCCTTATGGCCTGGGCGCCTACTATTTCACCCAGGACTTGCAGCGTTCGTGGCGCTTTGGCGAGGCCCTGGAGTTCGGCATGGTGGGGCTCAATACCGGGATTATCTCGATGGAAGTCGCGCCGTTTGGCGGCATCAAGCAATCGGGCCTGGGGCGCGAAGGCAGCAAGTACGGCCTGGACGAATACCTTGAAGTCAAAGCCTTCCATATCGGCGGGTTGAACTGAATTTTTGCGAGGCATGCACCATGAGCAAGGCATTCAGAATCGCCGCGATTGCCGGCGATGGCATCGGCAAGGAAGTGTTGCCCGAAGGGCTGCGGGTACTGGAACAAGCCGCCAGGATCTGGGACCTGAACCTGAGCATCGACGTGCTCGACTGGGCCCACTGCGATTACTACCTGGAGCATGGGCAGATGATGCCCGGCGACTGGTTCGAGCAGCTCAAGGGCTTTGACGCGATCTATTTTGGCGCCGTGGGCTGGCCGGACAAAGTCCCGGACCATATTTCCCTGTGGGGCTCGCTGCTCAAGTTCCGCCGCGACTTCGACCAGTACGTGAACATCCGCCCGGTGCGTCTGTTCCCCGGCGTGCCGTGCCCGCTGGCCGGGCGCGAGCCGGGGGATATCGACTTTGTGGTGATCCGCGAAAACACCGAGGGCGAATACTCTTCGGTGGGCGGCAAGATGTTCGAAGGCACCGAGCATGAGTTCGTGTTGCAGGAGTCGGTGTTCACCCGGCGGGGTGTCGACCGTATCCTCAAGTTCGCCTTTGACCTGGCGCAGACCCGCCCGCGCAAGCGTTTGACGGCGGCGACCAAGTCCAATGGTATTTCCATCAGCATGCCTTATTGGGATGAGCGCACAGCGCTGATGGCGGCCAATTATCCGGAGGTGGCGTGGGACAAGCAGCACATCGACATCTTGTGCGCGCGGTTTGTGTTGCAACCTGATCGGTTTGATGTGGTGGTGGCGTCGAATCTGTTTGGCGATATTTTGTCTGACCTGGGGCCGGCGTGTGCGGGGACCATTGGGATTGCGCCATCCGCTAATCTGGATCCTGAGCGGCGGTTTCCTTCGTTGTTTGAGCCGGTGCATGGGTCGGCGCCGGATATTTATGGGCGCAATGTGGCGAATCCGATTGCGATGATTTGGTCGGGGGCTTTGATGTTGGACTTTTTGGGGAATGGGGAAGGGCGGTATCGGGCGGCGCATGATGGGATTTTGCGGGCGATTGAGGAGGTGATTGCCGAGGGGGTGGTTACGCCGGATTTGGGGGGTACGGGGTCTACTCAGGAGGTGGGGGCTGCGATTGTTGGGCGGCTTTCTGGTTGAGTGATTATCCGTTTTTTTGGTGGTGGCTGAGATTGGTTCCGCTCTTACAGCGGGTCACTTTTGGAAAGACCCAAAAGTAACCAAAAGGTCTTCGCCCCATCACTCGGCACCTCGCCTGCGGCTCGGTGTGCCCTCACGCAGGCTTGAATCCGTGGGCCGCCGCGATGGGCCATCCTTGGCCCAGCGCGGCTAACCCGGCGTCCTGCCGGGTTGCCCA
>NZ_UUPU01000040.1 GCF_900591205.1 Pseudomonas viridiflava | reverse complement strand
GATGTGCGCAGTCGGGATTTCCAGTGAGTGAAGGGTGCGAAACGGGCTCGCAATTTGCAGCGTTAAGAACCTTTCCAAGCTGCCCAGAAGAGGTCCTGCATGTACAAAGACTATCCCGCTGCCTATCAGGTGAGTAAAGGTGCCGCGCTGCAAGTGGATACGGCCTTTTACGAGCGCATACGCGCCAATATTCAGCAGCGCACACGGATCGAGCAGTTCGAAATACCGATCCGCACCGGGCGAGCGTGGAAGGTCAAGGCAGGACAGGTGTTTCGTGTCACCACACCGGTAGGCCCGCAGGTGGGCGATTTCAACGTCTGGAACGCCGACGATCCTCGTGAGCGCATGTGGGCCGCCAGAACCCGTCAGCTTCAGGGCGCGCACGTCAGCAC
>NZ_UUPU01000042.1 GCF_900591205.1 Pseudomonas viridiflava | reverse complement strand
GGTTGACCAGAGATTGAGCGGCCCCTGGAGCGACCCCTCACTCTTGAGGCTCAGGTACACGGTGCGTTGCTGACCGGGCTGCACGTCCAGCTGGAAGAGGTAGTTGTTCTGTTTGAACTGACGGATGGCGAACGGCAGCATGTCAACGGTCTGCCAGATCAGTGTCGGGCGTCCGACGGCGTCCTGTGTATAAAAGTCGACGTGATCCATCGGTGGGTACGCCAGCTCCAGCAGCCAGTCCGTATGCTGGTCGGCCGTACGGGGGCGATACAACAGATCGACTTTCAGCCAGAAAGCCGAA
>NZ_UUPU01000016.1 GCF_900591205.1 Pseudomonas viridiflava | reverse complement strand
TGCTGGAAAAACTCGAGGCTCCGCTGACGCACCTGCTGCGCAATGCGGTCGATCATGGCATCGAGTCACCTGAAAAGCGGGCGGCACACGGCAAGGAGCCGGAAGGGCTGATCCGTCTGCAGGCTTCGCACCAGGCCGGTCTGCTGGTTGTGGAACTCAGTGATGATGGCGGCGGCGTGGACCTTGAGCGTCTGCGTCAGAACATTGTGCAGCGCAACCTGTCGCCTGCCGCTACTGCCGCCCAGTTGAGCGAAGAGGAACTGCTGAGTTTTCTGTTCCTGCCCGGTTTCAGCATGCGCGACAAGGTCACACAAGTGTCCGGTCGCGGAGTCGGTCTCGACGCTGTGCAACACATGGTTCGCCAGATGCATGGC
>NZ_UUPU01000033.1 GCF_900591205.1 Pseudomonas viridiflava | reverse complement strand
TCGAATCCATGGCGGCCAGTACCAGCAAGCCAATGGTTTGGCTGGTAGCGGCAATCAAAAGGCCGCCCCTTGAACCGGGGCATTCATAAGAAAAACCATCTGCAATCCCTCGCACTGTGTGATCAGGTGAGGGACTTTGCAGAGGTTTTCAGGAGGGGTCTGTAGTGCTTATCCGGCAGTTGAGTGGGATTTTTCGATGAGTTTTGTCTTCTTAAACCCAAGCAATAAGCTGAGTGCTGTCGTTCGGCGAACGCCGGTTAGACTTACCTGTCGATATCAGCAATGCCCGGCCCGTCGTCATCCAAGGAAGCCCCATGTACTCAAGCCGTCTGATCCTGTGCCTGACCACCTTGCTGGTACTGGCCGGCTGCTCTACAACGCGCAACCCGCAGCAACCGGAGCGCAGCGAAGCCGAGGTGAAGGCGCAGATTGTGCGCCTGTTGCCGGCGACGCTGGCGGACCGCAACGGCTGGGCCCAGGACATCTATACCGCCTTCGACACTCAGAAAATCTACCCCAGCAGCGAAAATATTTGCGCCGTACTGGCGGTGACCGAGCAGGAGTCCACTTACCAGGTGGACCCGCCGGTGCCGAATATGGGCAAGATCGCCCAGGATGAAATCCTGCGCCGGGCCGGCAAGGTGCATGTGCCGGCCTTTGTGGTGCGCAGCGCCTTGCAACTGCGTTCGCCCACCGGCAAGTCCTACGCCGATCGCCTGAATGCCGCACGTACGGAGAGAGACCTCAGCGGTATCTTCGATGATTTCATCAGCGTGGTGCCCTTGGGCAATACCTTGTTTGGCGGCTTTAATCCGGTGCACACCGCAGGCCCGATGCAGGTCAGCATCGACTTTGCGCAGAAACAAGCACGAGGTTATCCCTACACGGTGGATGGCACGATTCGTCGCGAAGTGTTCACCCGGCGTGGTGGTATGTACTTCGGCATCGCCCATTTGCTTGGCTACCCGGTGAACTATGACCAGCCGCTGTACCGTTTTGCCGACTTCAATGCCGGTTGGTACGCCAGCCGCAACGCTGCATTCCAGGCGGCCGTCAGCCGTTTGACCGGGACTGAATTGGCGCTGGACGGGGACCTGATTCGCTACGGTTCACTGTTGCCGGGCACCACCGAGCTGTCGGTGCGCTCCCTCGGTTCGAAGCTGGATATGCGCAACCCCAGCATCCGCAGCCAGCTGGAGCAGGGCGAGCAGTTGGATTTTGAGGACACCACCCTCTACAAGCGCGTGTTTGCTTTGGCTGACAAGGCCGCCGGCAAGCCGATGCCACGGGCGATCCTGCCGGGCATCGTGCTCAAAAGCCCGAAGATCACGCGCAACCTGACCACGGCCTGGTTTGCCAAGCGGGTGGATGAGCGGTATCAGCGCTGTATGAAACGCTGATCATTGTGCTGATCGGATTCGTTGTGGCGAGCGGGCATGTTGTGGCGAGCGGGCTTGCCCGCGTTGGGCTGCGCAGCAGCCCCCCAATACAACAGAATCAGACCTGGTCTGAGGTATTACTTCGCCCCCCAACGCGGGCAAACCTGCCAGCCACCACAAACCGGCGCCACAGCCATACCCACAACCACATCACGGGGAACGCCAGGATCACAAACGGCAACACATAGCTGGCGCGCTCCAGAGCATCTGCCGTGCCGTCCGCCAGGTTGTCGCCCAGGTTGCTGAACATCCGGTTGAACCGTGACGGTTGATTTGCGCCATCGGAGGAGCGGAAGTTCAGGGTGACGCGGTTGGTGTCGAGACGGCGTTGCTGGCCGGCGGCCATCTGCGCCAGTTCCTGCAGTTCGTTTTCGATGCCGGCCTGCTCCTTGCTCAGTGCGATCAGGTCGCTGACGGTGATGTCCTTGCGCTTGGCCAATTCATCGAGGCGTTGCTGCTGGGCTTGCAGGCGGTCCTGGCGCCGGCGTACATCGGCAACCGCATCGGCCAGGTCTTCGGCGGTGGTGATGCGCTGGCCGAGTGTTCCACCTTCAGCGGCCAGCGCGACCATCGGTTCGACCCCGGTGGGCGCAATGCGCAGGATGATCTCGCCACCGTTGCCATCTTCGGTAATGCCCAGGATATTGCAGGCGCCGAAACGTGCCGACTCGCAGGCTTCGCGGGTGGCCTGCATGCGGGGCGCAAGCAGCGCGCCGGGCAGGGCTAACGTCAGCTCATGCTCATAAGCCAATTGCGCGCCGGCTCGGCCCTGTTCGCCGTTGATCACTGTGGCGCGGGAGTGCTCCTTGGGTGAGCAGCCGGCCAGGGCCGCCAACAAGATAAAAAGAGCGAGTGTTGCTGTGCCGTCCAGCTGGCGCATTGCAGTTCCTTCAGGTGTGCGGGGGATAGTGTCGGCGATTAAAGCGGGTCTGGCGGATTAACGCAAAGCATCGTGGGGGATTTGCGTGGCTGATGGTGATGGTTGCTGCGTGGGGCCTGGGGTACACCTCAAGCCTTACTCCAGGGAAGAACTCGCCATGATTGCTCACGCAGTGCCGGAAGGTTTTGTTTCGTTGCCCCGCAGCAGTCCGTTGCTTGATTTGCTGGGCCCGGCGTACTGCCGGGGGGAGGGCCTGCAACTGGAAATCGGCCTGCGAGCCGATAATCGCCACGCCAACGGGCGCGGTACGGTGCATGGCGGGGTACTCGCGACCCTGGCGGATATCGGCATGGGGTATGCGATGGCGTTCTCCAGCGAGCCGCCGCTGCCGCTGATTACGGCAAGTATGACCCTGGATTACCTGGGGGCGGTGCAAGTGGGGGAGTGGATTGTGGTGCGCCTGGAGCATCACAAGCGGGGGCGGCAGATGGCATTTGCCACGGTGAGTTTGCAGGTGGGGGAGAAGGTGGTCGCGCGGGCGAATGCGGTGTTTGCGGTGCCGCGCACTGACTAGTCACGCAGCTCTCACAACAAAAAGAAAAGGCCCGGTTTTCGTGGAACCGGGCCTCTTCCATGTTGCTCTTTGAATCAGCCGCGTTCGAGCGCCAGGGCCACGCCTTGGCCGCCACCGATGCACAGCGTCGCCAAGCCTTTCTTGGCATCGCGCTTGATCATTTCATGCAGCAGGGTCACCAGCACGCGGCAGCCTGAGGCGCCGATGGGGTGGCCGATGGCGATGGCGCCACCATTGACGTTGACCTTGTCCGCATCCCATTCCAGTTCTTTGCCCACCGCCAGGGATTGCGCGGCGAAGGCTTCGTTGGCTTCGATCAGGTCCAGGTCGCCCAGGCTCCAACCGGCTTTATCCAGGCAGCGGCGGGTGGCCGAGACCGGGCCGATGCCCATGATCGCCGGGTCGACGCCGGCGTTGGCGTAGCTGGCGATACGCGCTAGAACAGGCAGGCCGAGGGCCTTGGCCTTGTCGGCACTCATCAGCAGCACTGCAGCGGCGCCGTCGTTGAGGCTGGAGGCGTTGCCGGCGGTGACGCTGCCGTCTTTCTTGAACGCAGGCTTGAGCTTGGCCAGGGACTCGGCGGTGGTGCCGGCGCGTGGTTGCTCATCCACGGCGAAGGCCACCGGGTCGCCTTTGCGCTGGGGAATCAGGATCGGCGTGATCTCGTCGACAAATCGCCCGGCTTCGATAGCGGCGCTGGCTTTTTGTTGCGAGGCGGCGGCGAAGGCATCCTGGGCTTCTCGGCTGATGCCGTACTTGTCCACCAGGTTCTCGGCGGTGATGCCCATGTGGTAGTCGTTGAACGCATCCCACAGACCGTCGGTGATCATGCTGTCGATCATTTTGGCGTGGCCCATGCGCAAGCCGGTGCGCGCGGCAGGCAATACGTACGGCGCCAGGCTCATGTTTTCCATGCCGCCGGCGATGATCACTTCGGCATCACCACAACGGATCGCCTGGGCGCCAAGGTGCAGGGCCTTGAGGCCCGAGCCGCAGACTTTGTTCAGGGTCAGGCTTGGCACGGCGTGGGGCAGGCCGGCGAGGATCGACGCCTGGCGCGCCGGGTTCTGGCCGCTGCCTGCGGTGAGTACCTGACCAAGGATCACTTCGTCCACAAGGGCCGGGTCCAGGCCGGTCTGCTCCAGCAGGCGACGGATCACGGCCGCGCCCAGCTCCGGTGCCGGGATGCTGGCCAGCGATCCTTGAAAGCTGCCCACGGCGGTGCGGGTGGCAGCAACAATCACGACGTCTTGCATGAAATTTGTCCTCACTGGAAGTGCATTTCTGGAACGTGGTCCGGGACAGTCAGTTTACCGGCGGTCTTGCTCACAATCTCTTCAACGCTGACGCCAGGTGCGCGTTCCTTGAGGACAAAAGCGCCATTTTCGATTTCCAGGTAGGCCAGGTCCGTCAGCACGCGCTTGATGCAGTTCGCGCCGGTCAGCGGCAGGCTGCATTGGCTGAGCAACTTGGACTCACCGTCCTTGGACGCGTGGGTCATGATCACGATGATGTTTTCCGCACCGGCCACCAGGTCCATGGCGCCGCCCATGCCCTTGACCAGTTTGCCGGGGATCATCCACGAGGCGATGTTGCCGTGTACGTCCACTTCAAAGGCGCCGAGCACGGTGAGATCGACATGGCCGCCGCGAATCATCGCGAAGGACTCGGCGGAGGAGAAGATCGACGCGCCGATACGTGCGGTCACGGTTTGTTTGCCGGCGTTGATCATGTCGGCATCGATGGTTTCTTCGGTAGGAAACGGGCCCATGCCGAGCAGGCCGTTTTCCGATTGCAGCATCACCTCCATGCCTTCGGGGATGTAGTTGGCCACCAGGGTCGGGATGCCGATGCCCAGGTTGACGTAGAAACCGTCCTGCATTTCGCGGGCGACGCGTTGAGCCATTTGTTCGCGGGTAAGAGCCATTGTTTGTCTCCTTATTGTTTGGGCTGGCGGATTATTTGCGGACGGTGCGCTGTTCGATGCGCTTCTCGAAGGTGCCGCAGATGATCCGGTCGACGTAGATGCCAGGGGTGTGGATCTGCGCCGGGTCCAGCTCGCCCGGTTCGACGATTTCCTCGACTTCGACCACCGTGATCTTGCCGGCGGTGGCGGCCAGCGGGTTGAAGTTCTGGGCGGTGTGGCGATAGATGACGTTACCGAAGTGGTCGGCTTTCCAGCCTTTGACGATGGCGAAGTCGCCGGTGATGGACTCTTCCATCAAATACGGGCGGCCATTGAACTCGCGGGTTTCCTTGCCTTCGGCGACCGGAGTGCCGACGCCGGTGGCGGTAAAGAAGGCCGGGATGCCGGCGCCGCCTGCGCGCATTTTTTCGGCCAGGGTGCCTTGGGGGGTCAGCACCACTTCGATTTCGCCGCTGAGCAATTGCTTCTCGAACAGCGCGTTTTCACCGACATAAGAGGCGATCACTTTGCGGATTTGCTTTTCTTCCAGCAACACGCCCAAGCCAAAACCGTCGACGCCGCAGTTATTGGAAACTACCGTCAGCTCGCGGGTGCCTTTGCGCTTGATCTCGGCAATCAGGTTTTCCGGGATGCCGCACAGGCCAAAGCCACCGGCGAGCACGGTCATGCCATCCTCCAGCCCTGCCAGTGCTTCCTCGTAGGACGCCACGCGTTTATCGAAACCTGCCATATGCACCTCTTTTATTGTTTGTGGGCCAGCCAATGACCTGAGTGTTGCGCCGACGGATTGATTTGTTAAGTTGTTTTTTAAGGTTGATTGATTTAGAAAACAGCATAGTCGACCCGCCGTCCGGAGCAGCCTCATGACAGTTAAACAGATGCGTGCCTTTCTCGCCGTGGCCCAGAGTCTGAGTTTTGCCGCTGCGTGTGAGCGGTTGCACCTCTCACAATCGGCACTGAGCCTTACTATCAAGGGGTTGGAAGAAGGGCTGGGGGGGCGCTTGTTCAGCCGTAATACACGCAATGTCGCGCTAACGCCGGAAGGTGAATCGCTGTTGCCGCTGGCGCGCCGGCTGATCGCCGATTGGGACAACGCCGAAGATGAACTGCGTCAGCGTTTCACCCTGCAGCGTGGCCGCGTCACGGTGGCCGCGATGCCGTCGTTTGCGGGCAACCTGCTGCCGCCGATCCTGAAGATATTCCGCGCACGTTACCCCCAGGTGAATGTGACGGTGCATGACCTGATCAACGAGCAGGTGCTGGAGATGGTCCGCGACCGCCAGGTGGAGCTGGGCGTGGCGTTTGAGCCGTCCGAGGGTTCGTCATTGGCGTTTACCCCGCTGTATCTGGATCGATTTATTGCCGTGGTGCCTGGTGACTCAGCCTTGGCACAGCGCGCCGAAATAGACTGGAAAACCCTGCTGGAGCAACCCTTCATTACCTTGCAACGGCCTTCCACGGTACGCGTGATGTTGGAAGAGCACCTGGGGGCCTTGCAGATGAAGTTGCCGGTCGCGTTGGAGAGCCATCAACTGGCCACGGTGGGCAAAATGGTTGCCAGTGGCTTGGGTGTCAGCGCAGTCCCCGCGTTGTGCGCACGCCAGATGGAGGAGGCGGGCGCTCATTGCATCACCTTGAGCGATCCGGTGATCGAGCGGCCGATTGGTGTGCTGACAAAGCCCGGGCATGAGCTCTCGGCGGCGGCGCAGGTGTTGTTTGATATTTTTTGCGATGAAGCCGCGAAGGGGCGGTTTCCAACTTTTTAAAGGCACCCAAACAAGTGTGGGAGCTGGCTTGCCGGCGATAGCGATTTAACCTTCAACCTAAGTGTTGAATATTAAACTGTCATCGCCAGCAAGCCAGCTCCCACATTGAACGAGGTATTCTTAGTAGTAGCGATCAATCACTTTAACTTGCGAGCTGTCTTTGAAAGATGCCCAGGCATTATTAAGTGTATCGAAGACCTGTTCGATAAAGTTGCGATCGGCTGCGGCTTTCTTGCCGACATAACCCTGGCCCCGGCGGTACATCTTCAGGCGCGCCGCCAATTCACGGTGATTACGATCGAACTCGGCTTCTTCGGTGTGGGGCGCCAGGCAGTCAATTTGGACTTCGCCCGATTTGCCAACCCACAGGATATGGTCGTCGAGTGTGTCTTTCTGCGCTGCGAACATCTCAGCCAATTCGTCGATAGTTGGTTGGTTGTTCAGATTCATGTGTAAGCCCCTTGACCAGTTGGCGATCTATCAGTTGATTCCGTTAAAACTGCTTAGTTGTCTCCGGCTTGGAAAACCGGGCGTCAGTGACTGTCTGCCGAATACGGGCAGGGTCTTGAACCTGATGCATGTAGTCTTGCTGATGAACTGCTACGCAATGGTTTCATAACGAAGACAAGCAGCGTTTGAGCTCCTTGTACCGATCCTTGCGGGCCGGTCAGCTTCATCAATCTGCCTTGTGGGCAGTGCACATCCGGAAAAAACAGCTCGGCGGTCAGACGAGCTTGTTCAAAACACGTGTTACCAACGCTCCCGATCCGGGAGACGTCTCGATAATGCAAGGACAAAAAGGTTACGTCAACGGTTATGTAGTGCTTTTTTTAAATCACTACATAAAGTGCTGTGGGGACGGGAGAATGCGGAAAAACGTGACTTGGGCGTCATTTTTTGAAGGTTTGGTTCGAGTTGAAATCTGCATTTTGGCAAACGGGCCAGTTAGGCTGATCGAGCTTTTTGTGGCGAGCGGGCTTGCCCGCGTTGGGGCGCGCAGCGGCCCCAACAGCAAGCGCCGCGTTATATCTGGCACTTCGCGTTCTGGCTTACTGGGGCTGCTTCGCAACCCAACGCGGGCAAGCCCGCTCGCCACAATAGAGGCGGCGTTCTTTAGCCTGATCGTGCCACCAGCAGTGGCAACAAGGTCTCACACGATGCCTCGATTTTGACCTGCAGCAGTTCATCTGCGCGCGTCTTGCCGAGATTGATGGCGATCACCGGCTTGCCCTGTTCGACCATCGCCTTGCACAGGCGAAACGCTGAATAAGCCATCAGCGAGGAACCCACTACCAGCAGGCCCTCGGCGTGTTCTACGGCGCTCAGCGCCCTGGCCGCGGTTGCTTGTGCCACGTTCTCGCCGAAAAACACCACATCCGGTTTCAGCCGCTCACCCGCGCAATGGGGGCAGCGGGGGACCTGGAAGTGTTCTTCAAACGTCGGATCGAGCAAGGTATCGCCGTCGGGTGCCTGTACCGCATGAACCTGTGCCAGATAAGGGTTATCGACTTCCATCTGGCGCTGAATCACGTCGCGGGTACTGCGCAGATGGCAATCCAGGCACAGCACGCGATGCAGGCTGCCGTGCAGTTCGATCACGTCATGGCTACCCGCCTGGTCATGTAGTGTGTCGACGTTTTGCGTGATCAACCCGCTGATGCGCTTGCGCTGCTGCAGCGTCGCCAGCGCCAGATGGGCTTTGTTCGGCTGGGCAATGCGCACCCGTGGCCACCCCAGCATGGCCCGCGCCCAGTAACGGCGTCGCGCTTGCGGAGTGGCCAGGAACTCCTGGTACATCATCGGCGCCTTACCCCGGCGCACACCTTCGCTGTCGCGATAATCCGGGATGCCCGACGACGTGCTGATCCCCGCCCCGGTCAGCACCAAAAAGCGCCGTTCAGCCATGGCCCGGTGCAGGGTGTCGAGGTGATCCTCTTGATGTTCCAACGTATCGAGCATGGGGGTCGCCTATTCGCCGCGAATGTACTGCTCCAGTTGCTTGATCAGGTCAGCCTGTTCGGCAATGGCTTCCTTCACCAGGTCGCCAATGGACAGCAGGCCCAACAGTTGACCATTTTCGACCACGGGCAAGTGGCGCAGGTGACTGTCGGTCATGATGTTCATGCACTCTTCGACAGATTTATGAGTATCGACGGTGATCACAGGGGAACTCATCACCTCATCGACCCGTGTGGTGACCGACGACAGGCCCTTGAGGATGAGTTTGCGTGCGTAATCACGTTCGCTGATGATCCCGACAACTGTGCCCTCCTTGACGACCGGCAAGGCACCGACGTTTTTCTCGGACATCCGCACCAGCGCTTCAAACACGGTTTGATCCCATTGAATGGTGTGGACGTCCTGGTTCTTCTGGTCCTTGGCTTTGAGCACTTGTGCGACGGTTTTCATGGCGGCCACTCCGGTGTTGTTGTTAGAAAGTCAGCGAGTCCCCTACAGAATCCTAGACGGGCTGCGGCGCGGCAAGGTCCAAAGCGGCGTTAAACCCGTCGAAAAACGTCATTCGCCGGATTTTTTTGACGTTTACCCCGCCTTTGTTGGTTTTTTTGCCCGCTTGGGGCCGGTCGCCGTCTTGCGGGGTGCGGCCTTGCGTTTGTTTTTCCATGGCGTAGCACCTCGGCCAGCGGGGCTGGCCGGCCCGGCAATGGTCATGCGCATGCCGTTGCAGCGCGCCACTTGCTTGCTCATCCAGGCCGCCTGTTTGGCGACAAACTCTTCCAGGCTCATTTCACCGCTTTGCACCATGTCCAGCGCCTGCTCCCAGATCGCGGTGGTGCCGGGGTCGGCAATCGCCCTTGGCACTGCGTCGATCAGGCTGAATGCTGCCGGGGTGGCCGACAGGGCTTTGCCGTTTTTTACCAGGTAACCCCGGTCCAGCAACCCCTGGATGATTCCAGCACGGGTGGCCTCGGTGCCGATGCCGGTGGTGTCCTTGAGCTTTTGCTTGAGCAGCGGGTCTTCCACCAGTTTGGCGACGTTTTTCATCGCCTTGATCAGGTCACCTTCGGTGAAGGGCTTGGGCGGTTGGGTCCACAGGTCCTTTAGGTTGACCTTGGCCACCGCGTAATCCTGGCCCTGCACCAACGTCGGCAAAGCCTGCGGGGCTGGTGCCTCTCGGCCTTTGGCGGGTGCCAGCGCCTCGGGCAAGGCACGTTTCCAGCCCGGCTCAATCACCACTTTGCCCACCGCTCGCAATGCCTGGCCCGCGCAGGCGAAATCCGCCTGGGTGCGATCGTATTCATGGTTGGGCAGGAACTGCGCCAGGTAACGTGCGCGAATCAGGGTGTAGACCGCACGGTGTTTGCCCGTGAGTTGCCCGACATCCTTACCCGCGCCCGTAGGGATGATGCCGTGGTGCGCGCTGACCTTGGCATCGTTCCAGGCCCGCGAGCGGCGCAGGGGGTCGATATGCGGCATCAGCTCCTGCACGGCCGCATCCGCACGGCCGAGTGCGGCCAGAATCTTCGGCGCATCACTGTGCTGGCTTAGCGGCAGGTAGCCGCAATCGCTGCGTGGGTAAGTGATGACTTTGTGCGTCTCGTAGAGTGATTGGGCTATATCCAGGGTTTCCTGGGCGCCGAGCCCCAGCTTTTTGGAGCAGATTTCCTGCAGTGTGCCGAGGTCGAAGGGCAGGGGCGCCACCTCGCGCATGCGTTCGGTGCGCAGCTTGACCAGCCGCGCACTGGCGGCATTGCTGATGGCGTCCGCCGCCTCCCGGGCCAGTTGCGGGTTGAGGCAGCGGCCCTGGTCGTCACAGGCATCTTCGGCCGCACGCCAATGGGCGGTGAAGGTCATGCGCTCGTGGCGCAGGTCGACATCTATGGCCCAGTACGCCACTGGCACAAAGTCGGCAATGCTGCGGTCGCGGTCGACCACCAGCCGCAGGGTCGGGGTTTGTACCCGGCCCACCGGCAACACGCCCTGATAGCCGGATTGGCGCCCCAGCAGGGTGAACAGGCGGCTCATGTTCATGCCGATCAGCCAGTCGGCGCGCGAGCGACCCAGGGCCGAGTGATACAGGCTGAAGGTTTCGGCTCCCGGCTTGAGTGCGGCCAGCGCCTTGCGAATCGAGGCGTCATCCAGCGCCGACAGCCATAGACGCTGGATTGGCCCGCGATAACGGCAATGCTCGACCAGCTCACGTGCAATCATTTCTCCTTCACGGTCGGCGTCGGTGGCGATCACCAGTTCCTGGGCTTCCCCCAGCAAACGCTTGACCGCTTTGAACTGGCTGGCGGTCTTGGGTTTGACCCGCATTTTCCATTTGTCCGGGACAATCGGCAGGTCGGCCAGCACCCAGCGTTTGTACTTGGCGTCGTAGGCGTCGGGCGGGGCGGTTTCCAGCAGGTGGCCGATGCACCAGGTGACCGTTACCCCATTGCCCAGCCAGCAACCGTCGCCGCGCCGGCCGGCGCCGAGCACGGCCGCGATATCCTTGGCCTGGGAGGGTTTTTCACAGAGGTACAGCCGCATGGTCATCACATCAGATCGGGTTGATGCCTTGCAGGATGCGCACTCGGAAGGATTTGAGCAACCAATATCTGTATGGATGTACAGCTTGAAGTTACGAGCTACAAGCTACAAGTAAAAGGCAGTCTGCTCTTACTTGCAGCTTGCAGCTTGCAGCTTGCAGCTTGCCGCTTTTAGCTGCTTCAGTTGCTATTGATATCCACATGCCGGGTTTCTTTGAGGCAGAACAACCCGATGATCAGGCTCACGCCGGTCACCACCACCGGGTACCACAAGCCATAGAAGATATCGCCGGTGTACACCACCAGGGCAAACGACACGGTGGGCAGGAACCCGCCGAACCAGCCGTTACCGATGTGGTAGGGCAGCGACATCGAGGTGTAGCGAATACGTGTCGGGAACAGCTCCACCATCAACGCCGCGAGCGGGCCGTAGCACATGGCGGCGATCAGGATCAGCACCACGATCAGCACCACCACCATCACTTTGTTGACCTGGGCCGCATCCGCCGAACTCGGGTAGCCGGCCAGGGTCACCGCGCCGTGCAGGGCTTTCTCGTCAAAGCCGTCGATGCGCACCTCACCCACGCTCACCTGCACCGGGCTGCCTGCAGGGGCGGCGGCGCTGCTGTACGGCAGGCCCTGCTTGACCAGGAAGGTCTTGACCTTGTCGCACGGGCTGTCAAATTTCGCCTTGCCCACCGGGTCGAACTGGAAGGTGCAGGTCGCCGGGTCGGCCAGTACGGTGATCGGAGCCTGGCGGCTGGCCTGGTCCATCGCCGGGTTGGTGTAGTGCGCCAGGCCCTTGAAGATCGGGAAGTACAGCGCAGTGGCCAGCAGCAAACCCAGCATCAGCACCGGCTTGCGGCCGACCTTGTCCGACAGCCAGCCGAACAGGATAAAGAACGGCGCGCCGATCACCACGCTGATGATCAGCAGCATATTGGCCAGGGCCGGGTCCATTTTCAGGAACTGCGTGAGGAAGAACAGCACATAAAACTGCGCTGCGTAGAAGGTTACTGCTTGCCCGCCGTTGATGCTGAACAGCGCAATCAGCACCACCTTGAGGTTTTCCCATTTGCCGAAGGACTCGCGGATCGGCGCCTTGCTGGCCTTGCCTTCCTCTTTCATTTTCAGGAAGGCCGGCGACTCATGCAGGCTCATGCGAATCCAGGTGGAAATACCCAGCAGCACAATCGAAAACAGGAACGGAATCCGCCAGCCCCACACCTCGAACTGGTCACCGGTGAAGTAACGGCAGGCCAGCACCACCAGCAACGACAGCAGCAGGCCGAGGGTGGCGGTGGATTGAATCCAACTGGTGTGCAGGCCGCGTTTGCCCGCCGGTGCGTGCTCGGCCACATAGGTGGCCGCGCCGCCGTACTCGCCGCCCAGCGCCAGACCCTGCAGCATGCGCAGCACGATCAGGATGACCGGCGCCGCGATGCCGATGCTGGCATAGGTTGGCAACAGCCCAACACAGAAAGTGGCCACGCCCATCAGGATGATGGTGACCAGAAAAGTGTACTTGCGCCCGATCATGTCGCCCAGGCGGCCGAACACCAGCGCGCCGAACGGGCGCACCACAAAGCCTGCGGCAAAGGCCATCAAGGCAAAGATAAACGCCGTGGTGTCGTTGACCCCGGCAAAGAACTGTTTGCTGATCACCGCCGCCAGGGCGCCGTAGAGGAAAAAGTCATACCACTCGAACACCGTCCCCAGGGAGGAGGCGAAGATGACCTTTCTAGATTCGTTGCCGGTACTCGCGGTAACCGCCGAGCCCAGGGGTTGAGCATGTTCTGACATCGGGTAGCCCTCACAGTGATTATTTATTGTTGTTCCACTGTCGGCGCCAGGTGCGGCGCCGCTATTCAGATTGCATGAACCAGTTCTTTCTCCGGGGCGAGACTCCTTGTGTTCGGCGAAAGGATCAGCTGCGCGGCCTTTTCCGCGATCATCAGCGTCGGTGAGCAGGTATTGCCGGACGTGATACGCGGCATGACCGAGGCATCGGCGATGCGCAGGCCCGGCACGCCATGCACACGCAGTTGCGCGTCGACCACGGCGTCTTTATCGCTGCCCATGCGGCAGGTGCCCACCGGATGGAAGATTGTAGTCCCGATCCGTGCGGCGGCTTCGTGCAACTGCTCCTCGGTCTGCAACGCATCCCCCGGCAGGTATTCCACCGGCTTGAACTGGTTGAGAGCCGGCGCGGCCACGATCCGTCGCGTCAGGCGAATGGCATCGGCGGCCACTCGCAAGTCTTCCGGATGGCTTAAGTAGTTGGGCCGGATCAGCGGGGCATCCGCCGGGTTGGCCGAGCGAATATCAATGCGCCCACGGCTTTGTGGGCGCAGGTCGCAGACCGACGCGGTGAACGCCGGGAACGCATGCAACGGTTCGCCAAAGCGCTCCAGGGACAGCGGCTGTACATGGTATTCAAGGTTGGCCGAGGTCTGTTCCGGGCCGGAGCGGGCGAACGCGCCAAGCTGGCTGGGCGCCATCGACAGCGGGCCGCTGCGGTCATACAGATAGCGCAGGCCCATGCCCATCTTGCCCCACACGGTGCCGGCGATCTGGTTCAGGGTGCGAGCGTTTTCCAGCTTGTAGATCAGCCGCAGTTGCAGGTGGTCCTGCAGGTTGCCGCCGACGCCGGGCAGCTCATGCAGCACCTCGATGCCCAGGGGCTTGAGCACGCTGGAGGGGCCGATCCCCGAGCGTTGCAGGATGCCCGGCGAACCGACGGAGCCGGCGCACAGTACGATTTCCTTGCGCGCCTTCCAGCTCACCGGTTGGCCGTTTTGACGGGCGAGTACCTGGGAGGCGCGGCCGTTTTCCAGCAGCACACGGTCGACGTCCACCTCGGTCAGCACGGTCAGATTGGGGCGCTGGCGGACCGGCTTGAGAAACGCCTTGGCCGCATTCCAGCGCACCCCGGCCTTTTGGTTGACCTGGAAGTAGCCGCAGCCTTCGTTATCGCCCTGGTTGAAATCGCTGATCGGTGCAATGCCGCTTTGCGCCGCCGCGTCTCGGAACGCATCCAGAATCGGCCAGTGCAGGCGTTGTTGCTCAACTCGCCACTCGCCGCCGTCGCTGTGGAACTCCGAGCCACCGGCAAAATGGTTTTCGCTCTGTTTGAACAGTGGCAGCACGTCTTTCCAGGCCCAGCCCGCATTGCCTTCGGCCGCCCAACCGTCGTAATCCTGGGCCTGGCCGCGCATGTAAATCATGCCGTTGATCGACGAACAGCCGCCCAGCACCTTGCCCCGCGGATAACTCAGCGCACGGCCTTGCAGGCCCTCCTGGGCTTCGGTCTTGAAGCACCAGTCGGTGCGCGGGTTACCGATGCAGAACAGGTAGCCGACGGGGATATGGATCCAGGGGTAGTTGTCGCGGCCGCCGGCTTCGAGCAGCAGCACGCGGTGGGCGGGGTTGGCGGACAGTCGATTGGCCAGCAGGCAGCCCGCGGGGCCGGCGCCTACTACCACGTAATCGTATTCAGCAGCTGCAATGGGCATCTGAGGTCTCGCTTGTTTTTCTTATTGGCCCCATCCTAGTTGTTAGTTTTCGTCTTAAAAATGTTAGTTTTTACCCAGCTGCTGTGCGTTTTTAAACAGCTCCATGAAAATCAAGGTGAGCACTGCACCTGTGGCGAGTTGTGGCGAGCGGGCTTGCCCGCGTTGGGGTGCGAAGCGGGCCCCTGGCTCAGGCTCCGCGTTGCCCCAGTAAGCCCACCGTTGCTGTTTTTGGGGCTGCTGCGCAGCCCAACGCGGGCAAGCCCGCTCGCCACGGGTATTTTTGTCCAAGGGAGGGAGGCGATATGTTCGACTGGAATGACCTGCGGTTTTTTCTCGAGTTGCAGCGCAGCGGCCGCCTGCTCACCGCCGCGCAGCGCCTGAAAACCACGCATGCCACGGTAGCGCGGCATATCGAGGCGATCGAAAAGAGCCTCGGCACCGCGTTGTTCGTGCAGCACGCCCAGGGCTATGAGCTGACCCCCTCCGGGGAAGCCTTGCTCAAACACGCCGAAGCCATGGAAAACGTCGCGCTGTTGGCCGAAGACGAACTCACCCATACCGCCGCGCCCCTGGGCAAGATCCGCCTCGGCGTGGCCGAGGGGCTGGGCGTGATGTTCCTGGCGGGTCGCATGGGTGGGCTGTTCGAGCGCTACCCCGGCCTGGAAGTGGAGCTGCTCGCCGTGCCGCGCTTTGTCAGCATCCTCAACCGCGAAGCGGAAATCAGCATCCATCTCGAACGCCCCAGCGTCGACCAACTCGTCACGCGCAAACTCACCGACTACCGCCTCGCGCTCTACGCCAGCCGCGCTTACCTGGCGCGCAACCCGCCAATCGAAAAGCGCGAAGACCTGGCCGCCCACTCATGGATCGATTACGTCGACGACCTGCTGTTCAGCCAGGAACTGAAATTTCTCAGCAGCTTCTGCCGCAGCCCCAAGGTGGTGTTCCACAGCACCAGCGTGATCGCCCAGCACCAGGCTGCGCGCTCGGGGTTGGGGATCGCCGTGTTGCCGTGCTTCATGGCCTCGGGCGATCCGGACCTGGTGCCGTTGCTGCCGGGGGAGGGGATACAGCGCAGCTACTGGATCAGCTCGCGCAGGGAGCTGCACAAGTCGGTGCGGCTGCGGGTGTTGTGGGATTACCTGGTGGAGTTGTGCGCCCGGGAGCAGGGGTTGTTGCTGGGGGAGTCCACCTGAAGACACCGGATCAAAATGTGGGAGCTGATCGGGGTGCGATGACTACTATCGTCAATCGCGCAATTCAAACTCTGCACTGCCCAACCGCTCCCCATTCACCATCACGTGTACCGCGTGCTTGCCCGGATAGTGCTTGCGCGTGGTCAGTTCACGAATATGTTGCTCGCGGCTGATGCGTTGCTGCTCACCCGCACCCAGGGTAAATGCCTTGAGCTTGAACACCTTGCTTGCACTGTGACCGGCGCTTTTCACATAGTCGATGGCGTAGTCCACCACCAGCTTCTGCGCGGTGTCGGCGGTGGATTGCAGGGTGAATGACAGGGTGATCCGCTCGCCCAGGCTGATCACTGCCGGTGTGACGCTCAGCTCACCGATCCTCACCTCGGCCCTGGCGCCCGCGCCCATGATCGTCAGCGCTCGGGTGTTGCCTTGCTTGATCAGGCTGCGCAGCGCGTGGCGGGCGATCCAGGCGGTGTGGGGGTTATCCAGGCTCCAGCCTTCGATCAGGCTGAGCACCCAGTCGGGGTGGTCCTTGGTGATGTCATTGAGGTGGTTGGCCACGGACTTGCGTACATACAGGCTGCTGTCGGCCTTGAGGTTGTCGAGGATCGAGGCGCACAGCTGCGGATTGGCCTGTACCTCGGCCAGGCGAAACGACCAGGGCAGGCGCGGCCGCGAGCCTTCGCTGGCGAGACGGCGCACGTGTTCGTTGGTATCCAGCGACCATGCTTGCAGCACCGCCAGGGTGCGTTTGAAGTCGTGCAGCAGGAAGTGGCGGATGGCGAATTCGGCAGAGCCAAAGGGGGTGAAGTACTTGAGCGCCGCCATGGAACGCTTGAAGTCATGCAGGCCGTAACTCGCCACATAGTGCGCCAGGAACAGGCTGACGAACCCGCTGTTCAGGCGCGGAGCCAGGGCGTAGAGCCGCTTGAGGGTCTGCGGATAATCCAGCGCAATCACCGCGTGCAGGCTTTCGCTGACCCGCGCCATGCGTTGCATCACCGACAGTTCGGCAAGCCCCGCCGTGGCGTGCTTGAGGAACCCCTTGGCGTCGAACGCCGGGTACACCGCGCTCATTTCGGCGGCGATGTGTTGCAGGCGTTCCAGGTTGAAGATTTCCTTGAGGGCGGGAGCGCTTTGCTCGGTCATCGGTGATTCAGACGGTTAGAGAAACCAGCGGTATTCGCGCGCATTGATCTCGTGTTGAAAGGCCAAATGGTCCTGGCGTTTGTTTTCGCAGTACACATCGACAAACTCGGCGCCCAGCTTATCGCGCACGACCGGCTGATGCTGCATGGCACGCACGGCCTCGAGCATTTCCAGAGGGAAGTCGGCGCCGCTGTTGCGGTCCTCGTTCAGCGGCGCGATGGGTTCGCGCTGGGTTTCAAGCCCATGCTCAAGCCCGGCCAGGATCGCCGCCAGCACCAGATAGGGGTTGGCATCGGCGCTGGCCAGGCGGTGTTCGATGCGCAGGTTGCGCGGGTCGGATTCAGGGATGCGCACGCACCCATCGCGGTCTTCAAAGCCCCAGCTGGCGCGGGTCGCGGCGTTTACTGTGCCGCCGAGGCGGCGCAAGGCATTGTGGTTGGGCGCGAAGATCGGCATGCAGTGCGGCAGCAATTCCAGGCAGCCGGCCACCGCATGGCGCAGGGGTTGCTGTTGATGGGCCGCCAGCAGGTTATTGCCCGCGCCGTCATACAGGCTGACATGCACATGCATGCCGCTGCCGGGATATTGCAGGTAAGGCTTGGCCATAAAACTGGCGCGGTAGCCGTGTTTCAATGCTACGCCGCGTGTGCTGCGACAGAACAGGGCGGCCCAGTCGGCGGCGCGCACGCCGTCGTCGAGGTGGCCAAAATTGATCTCGAACTGGCCGGGGCCGAGTTCGGCGGTGATTACCGTGATGTCGATACCCTGGGCCTTGGCGGTTTGCGCCATATCGTCCAGCACCTCACTGAAGCGTGACAGCCGGTCGATGTGCAGGGTGGGCTGGTCGTCGGCGTCATCGCTCAGCGGGTCGCGAGCAAATTGCGGCAGGCCGTTGTCGAGCTTTTTGTCGAACAGGTAGAACTCCAGCTCAAACGCCACCACCGGGTGGATGCCTTTGTGGTGCAGGCGTTCCAGCACCTTGGCCAGGACTTCACGGGGTTCGAACTCGATGGGCGCGTCGGTGCCGTCCGAGGTGATCAGCATCTGCCCCAAAGGCTGTGATTCCCAGCTCACCGGCTTGAGTGTGCCCGGCACCAGGCGGCGGTTGGCGTCCGGGTCGCCGTCGTGGAAGCAGTAATCACCAATCTTGAACAACCCACCTTGAGTCCCCAGCAGCACGGCGTTTTGCGGCAGCTTCAAGGGGCTGCCGGCGGCGACTTTTTCGAGCATTTCTACCGGGTAGCGCTTGCCGTAGAAATGCCCGGGAATGTCCAGGGCGATCAGGTCCACATAACGCACGTCGGGGTGGTTCTGGCGAAAGGTCCGGACTTCGGCCAGCAACGTGGAAGGTTGGCTTTTCACAGGTGTTGCTCCTAGTTGTAAACCCACAGCACGCGGGCGGGCAGGTCGGTCAGGTTGGCGTAGCGGCAATTGGCGAAACTGGCCAGGTGGAAGCTGTCGCCGGGGCCGAGGGTGACCGGCTCAGCTTCATCCTCAACCCACAGTGTCAGCTCGCCCTCCAGTACAAAACCGGCCTGTTCGGCGCGGTCGCTCATGGCTTGCTCGCCGCTGCTGGCGCCGGGGGCCAACAGGCTGTCGAGCATCGAAAACGCGCCATTCATACTCGGCGAGACCAGAATGTCGGTGATGCCATTGGCGTAGTACACCGTGCGCCGCTCGTCGGGGCGGGTCACCCATGCCACGGCCTTGGGTTTGGGCAAGCTGTAGAAGTAAGTGGTGGGCACATCGAGGGCGTGGCTGATGGCGGTCAGGTCCGCCACGGTCGGGCGCGACAGGCCGCGCTCCACCTGGGACAAGAAACCCACCGAGCGCTCGATCTTTTGCGCCAGCTGGGCGAGGGTGAGCTTCTTGTGCTTGCGCAGGTCGTGGATCAGGCTCGCGAGCGCTGCAAGTTCTTCTTGCTGGTTCATGAAATTTATATCGAATAATTTCATGAAAAATTACAGGATTTATTTCATGCCAGCAAGCGCGGCTGAATGATTCCACGCCGCTGCGGTCGGAACCTGGGTACGCATCATTCATTGAAGGAGCACCCATGAAGTCCAAAAACCTAGCCGCCTGCCTGCTGGTCGCTGCCAGCCTGTCCACCGCCAGCTTTGTCGCACAGGCCGGTGATACCCCCCAGGAAACCGTGCAGCCTTCGAGTATCAACACCCGCGATCTGAAAGAAGGTGACCGTGCCCCGGACATGCTGATGCGCAAGGAGTCGGCCGTCAGCGACTGGAAAAAGCGCGGCCTCAAGCAGCCTGAAGCCGACAGCCAATGGGCGCGGGTGGGCGACAAGTTCGTGCTGCTCAAGACCACCAACGGCACTATTCTTGAGATCACTCCCGTCAAGAAATGACCCGCGTTTTTTGCCTGTTCTTGCGGTAAGGTAACCGGCCTCGATTGTCGCGTTACCTTCAAAAGAAAGAGAGCAGGATGCTTGCCACAATAAGAAACTACCCCCGCACCGTGAACCTGTTGTTGTCCGCCACGTTGATGCTCACGCTGGCCAAAGCGATAACCTTTCCCTACCTCGTGATTTACCTCACCCACCACTTCGCCCTGGACATCACCCAGGTTGGCCTGGTGATCGGCAGTTCGCTGATCGTCGGTTCATTGCTCAGTGTGTATGGCGGCTTTCTGGTCGACCGCATCAACAGTTATCGGCTGCTGCTGGGGTTGAGCGTGCTGTTTGTAGTGGGCTTTATCGGCACGGTCCTCGCGCAGAATATCTGGGCGTTCTACAGCTGCCTGATCCTGATCAACCTGGCGTACGCGGTGATCGACATCGCGGTCAAGGCCGGCTTTGCCAGCCTGCTGCCCGAGGATGCGCGCAGCGAAGTGTTTTCCATCAAGTACACCCTGACCAACATCGGTTACGCCGTGGGGCCGTTTTTTGGCGCGATGGTGGCCAAGCTGGATATCAGCTTGCCGTTTATTTTGTCGGCGTTGCTGGGGCTGGGGTTTTTCCTGTTGTATTGGCGGTGGGGCGATCGCACCTTGGCCACTGCCGAGCCCGCGCAAAAGCCGGTGTCGTTCCTCGCCGTTGGCCGCGTGCTGTTACGTGACCACCGCCTGGTGTGCTTCACCCTTGGGGGGCTGCTCAGTGCCGTGGTATTCGGCCAGTTCACCGCTTACCTGTCGCAATACCTGGTGACTACCACCAGCGCGCAATACACCTACACCGTCATCAGCGCCGTGCTTACCACCAATGCGGTGCTGGTCATCGCCTTGCAATATGTGATCGGCCGACGCATTTCCCACCGATACCTGAGCCAATGGCTGATCGTTGGCTTGAGCATGTTTATGTTGGGGCTGGTCGGGTTCGCGCTGTCCACCAGCGTGCTGTGGTGGGTGCTGGCGATGGCAGTGTTTACCGTGGGGGAAATTATCGTGTTTCCGGCCGAGTACATGTTTATCGACCGGATTGCCCCGGATCACCTGCGGGGCATGTACTACGGTGCGCAAAACCTGTCCAACCTCGGGGCCGCCCTGGGGCCGGTGTTGTGCGGGCTGGTGTTGGCCAGCCTGCCGGCACACTACATGTTTTACATGCTGGGGGCGTTTATCGTCGCGGGCGGGGTGTTCTATTTTATTGGTTCGTCGTTGAAGGCAAGTCATCCAGCGTGAGCTTGCCCATGTTGTTGCTTTGCAACTCGTAGCGCAATTCTTCCACCATCTTGTCCACTTCCTGCGGGGTCTGCAGCCGGTTGGTGCTGATCCCCGTCACCACCAGGTCCACCCGGCCGGTGTCGGCGTCGTAGACCTTGAGGGTCAGCGACGCGTCGCGGCACAGCGTGAACTCGCACGTCAGCGGCGCCAAGCCTTCTTCGATGCAATTTCGCAGTTGAGAGAGCGTAAACATGTGGGTTCCTTCAAGGTGTCGTTACTCGACGGCACAGGTTCAAGGCCCTGTACTCACCCCTTGAAGGTTAAGGATTACGCGTACGCGCCATAAGGCGAATTCGCACTAGCCGTACTAGTGCATTTGTACTTTTATCGCGTGTTTTTAACCCGTAGTTCACCGGCAAACAGCCCGCGTTCACGGGCCCAGACGATGGCGGCACTGCGGCTGTGCACCCCCAGCTTGGAGTACACCGTGGCGACATGGTTGCGCACCGTATTGGGGGCCAGTTTAAGGCGCGAGGCGATCTCCTTGTCGGCCAGACCTTCGCAGATCAACCCCAGCACATCGCGCTCGCGGGCGGTCAGGTCAGTGAAGGCCACGTTCGGCAGGTTGGGGCTGTTGACACTTTTGGCGTTGGCCAGCTTTTCGATCAGGGTCTGGCTGAACCATGAGGCGTCCTGCATCACTTCCTCGATCGCCGCGACCAGTTCCAGCTCCGAGCGTTTGCGTTCGGTGATATTCATCATCACCAGCAGATAGCAGGGCACATCCTGGATCAGCACGGTGTCGGCGGAGACCACGCAGTCGATCACCTCGCTGCCTTTCTTGCGCACTTTGAGGTCCTGACCTTCGAGGTTGCCGGCCTTTTCAAGGGTGGCAAATAACTGGGCGCCCGCCTGGGGGCTGTCGATGAAATTGATGTCTTCAATGGCTTTGCCGATCAGTTCCTCACTGATATAGCCGGTGATGTTCATAAACGCTTCGTTGATATCCACCACTTGGCGGTTGGCGGCGCTGCACACCAGGGTCGGCACCGGCGTCAGGCGGAAGGATTTGGCGAACCGCTCCTCACTCTGACGCAAGGCGATCTCGGCCTTGCGCCGTGGCTCCAGGTCGGTGAAGGAAAACAACATGCAGTCTTCCTCGTTCATGTCCAGCGGCTGGCCGGCGACGATCACCAGTTTGCTGCCGCCTTCGGGCAGGCGCAGCTCGGCTTGCATCTGCGGGATGGTCGCGCCTTCGCTCAGGCGCTGGATGGCCAGGTCTTTACGCTCAGCCTGTTCCAGCACGTCCAGCTCATACACCGAGCGGCCGATGACCTGGTCGCGGTTGTAGCCGGTCATTTCCAGGAAGCCCTGATTCACTTTGATATAGCGCAAGTCGCTCAAACGGCAGATCACCGCGGGCGCCGGGTTGGCGTTGAAGGTTTTTTCGAAACGCTGTTCGGCGCTGGCCCACTCGGTGGCGTCGCTGAGGATCAGCACCAGCAATTCCGGCTCACCATGAGAGTCGCTGATCACCAGGCTGCGCAGGCGATGCACCCAGGTTTTGTCGGCGTCGACTGTGGGTGTGACCTCCACCACCACATCGCTGAATTCATCGCCCGCCGCCGCGCGGGCGAGAGGGTAGTTCTCCAACGGCAAAGGGTGATTGTTGCGGTAGCGCAGGGCGAAGCGTTCGGCGTACGCCTGCGTATTGGCGCCCAGTGCTGCGACGTCCTCCACACCGTGCATGGTCAGTGCGGCCTCGTTGGCCCAGAGAATGGTCTGGTCGACCTCGGCGAGGATGATCCCGTCGGACAGCCCAGAGATGATCTGCTGCAACTGGCGGCGGTTGGTTTCTTTGGCGAGGACGTCCTGGCTCATGGTTTCTCCCGGAAAAAGGTGCATAAAACCTACGACAGACAGGGCTCAGGATAGTGCAAAGAAATTGCACACAGGGCAGTGCGAATGCACCAGTGATTCTGGTGCATTTGGGCCACGACTGAACGTATGTCGTTTCGCCACACTCACACCAATCAAGGCACATTGCCTTGCTCCTATAACGTGTGAAGGATCTCTGTATGACCACTGTCTATGAAACCAATCGATCGTTGTTTCGCGTGTCCTGGAGTTCGGTATTGGCCGGTAGTGCAATTGCCCTGGTGACCTATCTGGTGCTCAGTGTGCTCGGCACCGCCATTGGTGCCAGTGCGGTCAACCCGATGCAGGCCGGTAACCCGTTGAGCGGGTTTGGCACCGGCGCCGGGATCTGGTTGTTTGTCTCCACCCTGGTGGCCATTGCGCTGGGCGCGTTCGTGGCCGGGCGCACTGCACCGGATCGTGGCGGCCTGCACGGCGTGCTGACCTGGACCCTCACCACCTTGCTTACCACGTGGCTGCTGGCGGGCCTGGCTGCCAGTGTGGTCGGCACCGCCGGCAACGTTGTGGGCAAGGGCCTGTCGGCAGCCGGTAGCGGGATCGCCGCCGCAGCCCCTGGCATTGGCGACAGCCTCAAGCAGCAGCTGAACGAGCAGGGTATCCAGCTGGACTGGAACAGCCTGCAAGGTGAACTGGATACGTTGCTCAAGCAAAGCGGCAAGCCTGAGTTGGACCCGTCCAACGTCGAACAGAAAACCGATCAGGCAGCCGCGGATGGCAAGCAATCGGCGACTGACGCAGCGGCCAACCCTGCCCAGGCCGGTGACGCGCTGAAACAGTGGTTCGAGCGAGTCAAAGCCTCCGGCGAGCCGGCCTTGAACGCGGCGGATAAAGACGCGCTGGTCAACATCGTTGCCGCCCGCACCGGCAAGAGCAAGGAAGAGGCCACGCAGATCGTCGACAACTATGCCCAGGCGTATCAGCAAGCCATGCAGAAGGTTGATGAGCTGAAACAACAGGCCGAGCAGAAAGCCCGTGAAGCCGCTGAAGTCGCGGCCAAACAGCTCTCCCGTGCCGCCTGGAGCACCTTGGCTATGTTGTTGCTGGGCGCGGCCTTGAGCTTCTTTGTGGGGCGCATCGCTCTGACGACGCGTCGTGTGCCTTTGGCCTGATAGCGTTTGCAGCAAGGACGCTGCTTTTCACTGGGCCCATGGCCTGCTTTTTTGTGGCGAGCGAGCTTGCTCGCCATTTGGTGTCTTTAGTGTGGCCGTACGTGCGCCACAGGCCGATCCACGCTCACGCTTGCCAACCCCGCCCGATTCTGCGAAAACCCAATCCCTTACTTCTTCAGCGAACCCTCCATGAGCAACGACGAACTGCAGATCATTGACACCCGCCTGGGCACCGGCAAAACCGTGGTCAAGGGCGCGCTGATCACCACTCAATACACCGGCACCCTGGAAGACGGTACGGTGTTCGATTCGTCCTGGGAGCGCGGTAAACCCTTCCAGTGCGTGATCGGCACCGGCCGCGTGATCAAGGGCTGGGACCAGGGGCTGATGGGCATGCAGGTGGGCGGCGTGCGCAGGTTGTTTGTGCCGGCGCACCTGGCGTATGGCGAGCGGTCGATGGGCGCGCATATCAAGCCCAACAGCAATCTGCGGTTCGAGATTGAGTTGCTGGAAGTCTTGACGCGCGATGATTGAGGGCCGGTGAGCCTTAATAGCCAATGTACTCGGCCCCACATTTGATCTTTGGTGCCTTCAAGAGGCGTCTTCCTGAATCCTCCCTGAAGAATCTTCCTAAACCTCGCCGGCACACTTTCCTACGGTTTACTGCCCTGTAATCGCGGCGTAAACTCCGCGCGTTTTCATCAATAGCGGAGACCCTCAGTGGGTACTTGTTCGAGTCACAGTTGTCGGCCGGTTGTGGTAACCGGCACATACTTGGCAAGATAACGCGCATTTTTCCGATGCCGTTGTCTCGCCTCCCAGCGAGAAGCGGCATCCCGGCGGCGGCCTGTCCTGGCCCCTGTCTGAATCCCTCTCATCGACGCTGACCAGCACCTGATTAACCTCGGGATGCTACGCACGCGCCTGCCGTTTATGGCGGGCGGGCCAAGCTGATTTATCCACGGGTTTACCCAGGACGACCGGACCGAAGCGCTGCTACATCCGTAAGTTTGGCTGGCAATAACGCCACTGAGAACTCTCTGCCCCCGAAGAGG
This sequence comes from Pseudomonas viridiflava, assembly GCF_900591205.1. Lineage (GTDB taxonomy): Bacteria > Pseudomonadota > Gammaproteobacteria > Pseudomonadales > Pseudomonadaceae > Aquipseudomonas. The sequence goes on along the minus strand of NZ_UUPU01000033.1, from coordinate 79,499 downwards.
GGCTGCTGCGCAGCCCAACGCGAGCAAGCTCGCTCGCCACGGGGGATCGGTGAAGTTTCAAGTCGAAGGAATTTTTTATGCAAGCAATCAACAACATCAACCTCAACTCCCTGATTGATACCCTGGTCAGCCTCACCGCCGCGTTCATCCTCGGTGGTTTGATCGGTTTCGAGCGCCAGTACCGCCAGCGCACGGCGGGCTTGCGCACCAACGTGCTGGTGGCGGTGGGCGCGGCGATTTTTGTCGACATGGCCAACCGCCTGGGTGGCGCCGAAGGTGCGGTGCGCGTAGTGGCGTATGTGGTGTCGGGTATCGGCTTTCTGGGGGCCGGCGTGATCATGCGCGAAGAAGGCAATGTGCGCGGGCTCAACACGGCGGCCACGCTGTGGGCGTCAGCGGCGGTGGGCGCTTGTGCCGGTGCCGACCTGATCCTTGAAGCGCTGCTGGGCACCCTGTTCGTGTTGGCCGCCAATACGCTGCTACGGCCGATCGTCAACAATATCAACCGTCAGCCGTTGGATGTGGTGTCGGCGGAAGTCACCAACATTCTGTATGTGATTGCCCGGCGTACTCAGCAAAAGGCCGTGCTGGCGTTGCTGGAAGCCGAGCTTGCGCGCTGCAACTACCCGGCCAGCGACGTCGACGTGCGCCCATTCGGCACGGAGGAGGTGGAAATCGAAGCCACCCTGGCCGTGACGTCGGTGGACGGTGATGAGCTGGACGCCCTGGTGGCGCGGATTTCCCTGTCGACCCTGGTAGTACAGGCGTTTTGGAGCCCAAGTACCACTGAGTAGCTCGCTCTGCTGCTTTGAGGAAAAGTCCTACAAGCACTCGAGATTATCCCTTCATTTGAAATAACGCGCCGTTGTTAAGGTTGCGCGCCTCGACTGCCCGCAAACCCGGATGCGGCTTTACGCAGTGACTGTTTTCAAGCGTGTTTTTTCAAGAGGAGGGGCCTGTACTGCCTGAAGTGTTGCGCTGAGTAATCCGTACCTTTTGTCGGGACTGTTACTTTTCACAGGTAGATAGGCTTCGCGTGATGTGTGAGCGTACCAATCCTCTCAGGGGAGTTTTATGAGCAACAAAGCACTAGTTGTGGATGACCACCCTTTTATACGCGCCACCGTGAAGTATCTGTTGAAGCAGGAAGGTTTCGACAGTGTTTTTGAGGCCGGCAACGGCGCCGACGCCTTGCAGGTCGCCCGCGAGGAGCGTCCGGACATCATTATCCTTGACTTGGCGATGCCCAAGCTCGGCGGTCTTGAAGTGATCAGCCGGATCAAAACGTTGGAGCTGCCTTGCAAGATCCTGGTGCTGACCTCGTATCTGGCGATGTTTTTTTCCACGCGCTGCATGCGCGCCGGGGCGATGGGGTTTGTCGCCAAGACCGGGGAACTGGATGAACTGCAAAAGGCTATCAGGGCGATCCGCTCCGGCTACAGTTGTTTTCCCAGCCTGCCCACCAGTTCGGTACATCGCGATGACCTGCAGTCCACTGAACTGGAGTTGATAGAGTCGCTGTCCGATCGCGAATTGACCGTACTGCAAATGCTGGCCTTGGGCCTTGGCAACAATGAAATCGCCAAGAGCATGTTGTTGAGTCACAAGACCATCAGTACCTACAAGACCCGGCTCAAGGAAAAGCTGCGCATGTCCTCGGTGGTGCACCTGTCCAAGTTTGCGCAGCGCAACCACCTGATCTGACCTGAAATGAACCGTTCCCGGCTGATCAAACGTGTGGCTATCCTGCTGGTGGGGCTGCTGCCGGTGACGGTGATGGCCCTGGATGCGCCGCATACGTTGCGGCTGCTGGGCCACTCTACCCTTGAAAATGCTTCGGTGAATCTGGACGAAGGCGACTGGCGCTGGTTGCGTGAGCGGCGCACGTTGGCGATGGGGGTGTCGGCGCCCGACTATGCGCCCTTTGACCTGAGCAACAACCAGAACGAGTTTGAGGGCGTCACCGCGGATTATGCGGCGCTGATCGCCCAACTGCTGAACACCACGATCGAGGTGCGCCGGTACGATACCCGCGATGAAGTGATTGAAGCGCTCAAGACGGGCGCCGTGGATTTTGTCGGTTCAGCCAACGGCTACGAGGCGGCCGACTCGCAGTTAGTGCTGTCGCGCGCCTATGCCAATGACCAACCCACGCTGGTGACGCGCGTGGGCGACAGCCAGGCGCTGAGCGCCGACCTGGCGGGCCGGCGAGTGGCGATGCTCTATCACTATATGCAGCCCGAGACGGTGCAGGCGTTTTATCCCAAGGCGCAGTTGCTGTTGTTTGGCTCGACCTTCGAAGCCATCGGCGCCGTGGCGTTCGGCCAGGCGGATGTCTACCTGGGCGACGCCATCAGCACCCGCTACCTGATCAACAAGAACCACCTCAATAATGTGCGCATGGCGGATTTTTCCGCGATGGAAGCCAACCCGTTCGGGTTCGCCGTCGTCAGGCAAAACAGGCGCCTGCTGCACATCCTCAACGCCGCGCTGGCGGCTGTTCCTGCCGAAAAACAATTGGAAATCCTGCGCCGTTGGAGTGCCGGCGGTATTGGTTTCCTGGGAGGCGAGCGCTTGCGCTTGAGTGATAACGAGCAGCGCTGGCTGGAGAAGCATCCACGGGTGACCGTGGCGGCGTTCGACAAATATGTGCCGCTGTCGTTTTTTAACGAGCAAGAGCAATTCGAAGGCTTGAGCGCCGAGGTGCTGTCCCGGATCAGCTTGCGTACCGGCCTGAAGTTCGACGTGCAGCAGGGCGGTTCGATGGCGCGTCAAATTGAAGCGACGAGTGCCGGGGAGGTGGACATGATGTCGGTTGTAACGCCGAGCGTTGCGAGTGCCGAGAAGATCCGTTTTACCCGGCCCTACCTGTCAAATCCCTACGTATTGGTGGTTGCCGCGAGCAACGAGCGCCTGATGACCCTGGAGGACATGACAGGTAAACGCCTGGCGCTGGTCAGCGGTAACGACATTACCGCGCAAGTCGCCGAGGATTACCCCGGTATTGAATTTGTCTACGTCGAGAACACCGAGCAGGCCCTGGCGTCGGCGGCCAAAGGCAAGGTGGACGCGAGCGTGGTTTCGCTGATCAGTGCGCGCTACATGATCATGCGCTATTACCGTGAGCGCCTGCGCATCACCAGCACCGTCGGCAGGGAGCCTGCGCGCTTTACGTTTGGCGTCAACCGCAGCCAGCTGGAGTTGTACTCGATCCTCGACAAAGCGCTGTTGAGCATCACACCCGAAGAAATGGATGAGCTGACCAACCACTGGCGCAGCGAGATCATCATCGAAGACGGCTACTGGATACATAACCGCAGCCTGATTATCCAGGGGTTTGGCGTGGCCGCGCTGCTGCTGCTGGTCACCCTGGGCTGGGTGTTTTACCTGCGCAGCCTGATTCGCAAACGTGCCCAGGCCGAGCGGGCCTTGAGTGATCAGATGCGCTTTATGAGTGTGCTGATCGACGGCACGCCGCATCCGATTTATGTGCGTGATCGCCAGGGGCGGTTGATGGCCTGCAATAACGCCTTCCTCGATGTGTTCGGTTTCAAGCTGGAGGACGTAATCGGCAAGACCGTGGTGGAGACCGACACCGGCAACCCGCCCCAGGCGCAGTCGTTCCATGCCGATTACTTGCGTTTGATGGCGTTGGGCGAGCCGCAGATCCATGACCGTGTGCTCAAGTTGCCCGATGGCGGGGTGCTGACAATCTACCAATGGATGCTGCCGTACCGTGACAGCAATGGCAGCGTCGTCGGCATGATTGCGGGCTGGGTCGATGTGAGTGAGCGCCAGCGTTTGTTGGGCCAGTTGCAAGAGGCGAAGGAGGAGGCCGACGCCGCCAACCGTGCCAAGACCACCTTCCTGGCGACCATGAGCCACGAGATTCGAACGCCGATGAACGCGGTGATCGGCATGATCGAACTGGCCCTGAAAAACGCCGAGCAGGGCCGTGCCGACCGGGATGCGCTGGAGGTGGCATCGGTAGCCTCGCGGGGTATGCTGGAGCTGATCGGCGATATTCTCGACATTGCACGAATCGAATCCGGCCATTTGTCCCTGGCCCTGGAACCGGCCAATCTGCACGAGCTGCTGGCCTCGGTGGCACGCGTGTTCGAAGGGCTGGCGCGGGACAAGGGCCTGGTGCTGCAGGTAGAACTTGATCCATTGATCGACCGCATGGTGTTGGTCGATCCGCTGCGTTTCAAGCAGGTGGTGTCCAATCTGTTGGGTAACGCGATCAAATTCACCGCCTCCGGCGAAGTGCGCCTAGGTGCCCAGGCTGGGGTTGAAGGCCCATTGAACCTGCGCCTTTGGGTGGAGGACACGGGCATTGGCATCAGTGCCGAAGACCAGCAACGGCTGTTCAACCCGTTTGTGCAAGGCAGCAATCACGAACAATCGGTGCGCAGCGGTTCGGGCCTGGGGCTGATGATCAGCCGTAACCTGTGCGAGATGATGGGCGGCCAACTGCACTTGAGCAGCGTGCTGGGCAAGGGCACGCGGGTGGATGTGACCCTGGCGCTGGCGATGACCACGGCGGCGCCGGCCTCCTTGCTCACCCCGCACATACCACCGGCTCGCGCCTTGAATATCCTGGTGGTGGATGACTACCCGGCCAACCGTCTGTTGTTGGCCCGACAGCTGAGCTTTCTGGGGCATCGCATCGTCACGGCCGACGACGGGGTCCAGGGGTTTGAACAGTGGCAGGCCGGGCATTTTGATGGCGTGATCACCGATTGCAATATGCCCTTCAAGGACGGTTACGCGTTAGCGCGCGATATCCGTGAACAAGAGCGCCAGCGCAGGCTGGAGCCGTGCCTGCTGCTGGGATTCACCGCGAATGCCCAGCCGCAAGAGACCGAGCGTTGCCGCGAGGCCGGCATGGACGGTTGCCTGTTCAAGCCTACCGGGCTGGAAGACTTGCGTGCCGCCTTGGCCTCGCGCACCGCCGCCGTCACCGATGAAGCTGAACCTGTATTTGATATCAGTGCGCTGATCACCCTGACGGGCGGCGATAAGGGCGCGCTCAACGAGTTGCTGCTGCCCTTGCTCGGTAGCCTGGAAGAGGACCGCGTGTTGTTGACGGCTTTGCCTGCGCGAGTTGATTTTGCCGCGCTGCATGACCTGGCCCATCGCATCAAAGGTGGGGCGCGCATGGTCAAGGCCCCGGTGCTGATCAGCTGCTGCGAGACCCTGGAAAGCGTGTGTGAACGGCGCGACAGCGCTGCACTGGAAGCGGCGTTGCAGGCAACAGGCGCGGCCATCGAGCATTTACATGACAGCCTGAGTCGCTATTGCAATCAGGCTTGAGCAGGCTGACGACCATTCGGTGGATTTGGGATAACTCCTACACGAAGCGGGAACATCGCTGATTTTGTCCACGGGGTATGTCTGGAAAATGGGCCACGCTCACTGACGAGCACTGCCTGCCCGGGGGGCTGCCATGCCGAACAAAGCACTCACCATCCTGATTGCCGATGAACAACACCAGCAACGGTTGCACATCGAAAAAATGCTCAATCAGTTGGGCTATCACCGGATCGTACCGGTGCAAACTTACGAAGAGGTCCAGATACTCACCGCCATTCCGGCTGAACCCTTTGATGTGCTGATCATCAACGCGGGGCTCGCACTCGATACCTGCGGGCCCCAGCCCCAGGTGCGCCATGTGCTGGTCTACGACCTTCTGGAGCAGGGCGCGCCGGTCGGCGCAACACCGATCGTGCGGGTACGGCTGCCCGGCATGCCCGACAACGTCAACCTCGAACACTTCATGGACATCGTCGACCCACCCAGCTCCACCCGTAACCTGCGGGTGTTGCCGTGGCTGCGCGAGTTATCGCGCACACCCGTGGCCGGCGTTTAGTCCCACTGCGGCGCGATGCCTTTAGGGCTGGTCAAGCGGTGGCCGCGCTCCAGGTCGGCAATGTGCGCCATGTCGGCGTCGGTCAAGGTCAGTTGCAGGGCCTTGAGGTTGCTTTGCAGGTTGGCGCGTTTGGTCGACGAAGGGATTACCGCGTAACCCAGTTGCATGGCCCAGGCCAGGGCTACCTGCGCCGGGGTCGCCTGATGGCGCTCGGCGATCTGTTGGATCACCGGGTCCTTGAGCACTTCGCCGTAGGCCAGGGTCATGTAAGAGGTAATCTGGATGCCGTTGGCGATGGCGAAATCCACCACCTTGCGGTTTTGCAGGTAGGGGTGCAGTTCAACCTGGTTGGTGGCAATGTTCTCGGCGCCGACGGCGGCGATGGCCTGTTTCATCAGGTCGATAGTGAAGTTGGAAACACCGATCCGGCGCGTCAGGCCCAAACGTTTGGCTTCGAGCAACTGGCCCATGAACTCGGCGACGGGCACCTGGTCTTCCGGCGATGGCCAGTGGATCAGGGTCAGGTCCAGGTAGTCGGTCTTGAGCTTGCGCAGGCTCTCTTTGAGGCTGGGGATCAACTTACCTTCGGCGAAGTTCGCGATCCAGATCTTGCTGGTGATAAACAGTTCATCACGTGGCACACCACTGTTGGCGATTGCCCGGCCGACGTCGGATTCGTTCTCATAAATTTGCGCGGTGTCGATCACGCGGTAGCCCAGTTCCAGGCCGTTGCTCACGGAATCAATTACCACCTGGCCTTGCAGGCGGAAGGTGCCGAGGCCGAAGGCGGGTACGTTGTGCGTGGGAATAGACATCAGTAACTCCTGAAAGGGAATGAACAGTGCCGTCGAGTATCCGCCCGCGAACCCTTCGGAAAAACCGTCTTATCCGAAAAGGACTCTTTACCAAAAATCATGAGTGGCGGCGCGCTGTATCCCCTCTCTCAACCCAGTGAAAATCAATGTAGGAGCCGGGCTTGCCCGCGATAGCGGTACATCAGCAAGCAATGTGCTGGCTGACCCACCGCTGTCGCAGGCAAGCCAGCTCGCACATTTTGAACGTCATCCGTCAGTTGTTTTTGTGTTGCTCGCGCAACCGCTCGGCGGCGCTGCGCAACAGCTGCTCGGTGCCGTCCCAGCCGAGGCAGCCGTCAGTCACCGACACGCCGTATTTCATTGAAGGGCTCAAGGGCTGGCAGCCTGCAAACAGATGACTTTCCAGCATCATGCCGATCAGTGACATGTCGCCGTGCAAGCGCTGCTCCAGCACCTCGTTGAACACCGCCGGTTGACGCAGCGGGTCCTTGCCACTGTTGGCGTGGCTGCAGTCGACCATGACCCGTGCCGCCACCTTGGACTTGGCCAAGTCGTGCTTCACCTGCGCCACGCTCTGCGCATCGTAGTTCGGCCCGCGGTGACCGCCGCGCAGCACCAGGTGCGTGTCGGGGTTGCCCGGGGTCTGGATAATCGCCGGATGGCCCTGGCTGTCGACGCCGAAGTGGCGGTGCGGATGGGACGCCGAGCGCATCGCATCACAGGCAATCGCGACGCCGCCATCGGTGCCGTTCTTGAAACCCACGGGCATGCCCAGGCCACTGGCCATTTCGCGGTGGATCTGCGATTCGGTGGTACGTGCGCCAATCGCGACCCAACTGAGCAGGTCGTCGAAGTAACCGGCGGCCATGGGTTGCAGCAGTTCGGTGGCGACGGGCAGGCCCAGGCGCAGCATTTCGCGCATCAGTTCGCGTGACAGCGTGAGGCCGGCGGCCATGTCATCGCTGCCATCGAGGTGCGGGTCGTAGGCCAGGCCCTTCCAGCCGATGGTGGTGCGCGGTTTTTCGACGTAGGCGCGGATCACCAGCAGCATCTGGTCGCTGACTTCCAGCGCGAGCTTCTTCAGGTTACGTGCGTATTCCATGGCCGATTCCGGGTCGTGGATCGAGCATGGGCCGACAATCACCAGCAAACGGGAATCTTCACCGTTGAGGATGGCGCGCACGGCTTGGCGATGGGCATGCACCTGTTCATTGAGGAACGGGCTGAGAGGCAGTTGATGCTTGAGCTCAAGGGAGCTGGGCAGGCGCTGGGTCAGGGCTTCATTGGCGCTGGTCAGGGCGCAGACGGGCAGGGCGGCGGTGGCAGAGTTCATATTCAAGGCTTCCTGGGCAAGCGGCGGGCTGTTCCCGCGCGCTATGCCCTACTGGGGTGTTCGACAATTGGCCGGATTGGCTACGTGTGTTGGCTTGCCACCAATAGGTGACCGATCGGAGGCGGCAGGCTGTCCCGAGCGGAGCTTGCTAAATCGCCATGCAGTGCAAGTGTCGTAACGGTAATAGGTGGCGTAGTTCATGTCGGTGAGTCCTTTTAGTGTTCGGTGTGAAGCAAAATTATTAAGGGCTGAAAAAACAAAACCCCCGGTCGGGGAGCCGACCGGGGGTTAGATTTCTCTGGTAGGCGACCCCTTGAGTAGTGGGCGCCGATTTCTGGTATCAGGCGCGCCAGTGGCTAAACCAATACCCAAAATAAAAGCTGACCAGTGCGCTCGAACCGTTCACGCGGGTAGCCGATACCGAGCGCGAGGCGCTGGCAGCAGGGCAAACCTGGGTGAGGGTGAGTTGCAACATGGTATGTCTCCAAATGATGGGTGGAGCTTACCCGAGGCGTACGGCTGGATTCAATCAGTAATTTCTATCGCGTTAGGGACTTACGGCTATGAGGTAACTGCCGATATGCTGGTCACACTTTGATAATGATTGCCTGGACGCGACCATGACTGCCCTGACGCTTGCTGCTGCTCAAACCCTTTCCATCGCGGGCGATGTGCCGGCCAATCTCCGGCGGCACCTGGCATTCATGCACGCGGCGGCGGAGCAGGGCGTGCAATTGCTGGTGTTTCCGGAGTTGTCGTTGACTGGGTATGAGCCGTCCCTGGCAGCGGAGTTGGCGATAACGCCGCAAGATGCAGTGTTGGCGCCATTGCGTGAAATGGCACGGGAACTGCGGTTGACGGCGGTGGTGGGCATGCCGATCAGGCTGACGCCGCAAGGCGGTGTATTGATCGGCGCGCTGGTGCTGGGGGCGGACGGCTCCCTTTCCGTGTATACCAAGCAGCATCTGCACCCCGGCGAAGAGCTGGCGTTTACAGCAGGGCAGGGCGGCGCAGCGCTCGAATGGGGGGATGATCGGATCGCGCTGGCGGTATGCGCGGACTTTTCCCACGCCAGTCACCCGCGCCAAGCGGCGCAGGCTGGCGCCAATGTGTACGCCGCCGGTGTGCTGATCAGCGACGGTGGTTACGCCACCGACAGCGCACTGCTTCAGGGCTACGCCGCCGAACATCGAATGCTGGTGCTCATGGCCAACCATGGTGGCCCATCGGGTGGCTGGACTTGTGCCGGACGCAGTGCCATCTGGAGCGCCGAGGGCGATTTGATTGCCGCCGCACCGGGTGTTGGCGACGCCTTGGTGATCGGCCGCCGCGATGGCGGGCGCTGGGCTGGCCGAGTGGTAACGCTTTAAATGACGTTTAACCTGCGCGCAGCAACGAGTCAGGACCTGCCCTTTGCGCGAACACTGACCCATCAGGCCATGGGCCGCTACTACCTGCAATACGGTTTGCTGTGGTCCGACGACGGCTTTGACGTGGCCTGGGCGGGGCGTGAGAACTGGCTGATCTGTAACGACGACGCGGTGATGGGGTTTATCAGCCTGAGTCGCGACAGCAAGGCCCTCTATATTCGCGAGCTGCACATGCTCGAAAACTTTCGCAAGCAAGGGGCGGGCAGTTGGGTGCTGGAGCAGATGGCGCTCAAGGCAAGCCTTCAGGGCCGTGGTCTTCTGCGCTTGACGGTGTTCAAGACCAATCCGGCAAGAAGGCTGTATCAGCGTCAGGGGCTGAGCATCGTCGGGGAAGAGGATTGCTTCTGGCGCATGGAGCGTGAGTGCCTTGGAGCATCATCGGAGTAAAACAGGCACGCTCGGTGAATAGGCGCATACTGCCCTCAGGAAACGACTTCTCTATCGCTATGCTGGATCTCAATTTCGTCCAGGATAATCCCATCTTTCATGCCCAACAGGACCGCCACCTTATGGGCTTCTCCCCGCCGTCCCTTTTTACGCCCAGCGAGCACTTGATACGTGGTTGCCGGATCAACACCGTGCTCGCGCGCGAACGCTTGAACTGATTTTCCTTGATGTTCCAACCAAGCCTTGGCTTGTGCAGCAGTGCGGATACCGGGCATAGTTCAAAACCGTTCAAGTTTGTGTAAAACGAGATGAGTGTGTCACCTCTAGGGGTGTGCCAGATAGGATCATACATCCAAATGAGTGGAATCGGTTCGCGTTTAAGGCAAGAAAGAGAGCGGCTTGGTTTGTCGCAAAAAGTATTTGGTGAAATCGGAGGCGTCGAAGCCAACGCGCAAGGCAAGTATGAAAATGGTGGGCGTGCACCCAAGGCTGACTATCTGTCCCGAGTCGCCGAAAAAGGCGTGGATATCCTGTATGTGTTGACCGGTAGCCCCACGCCGATTCAACTGGAAAACCTGAGTCAGATCGAAGAAAAAGTGCTGGGAAATTACCGGGCGATGTTCAAAGAGGATCAGGATGCAATCCGCCGCCTGACCACCACCTTGGCCGAGCATTCGTCAACGCAGAATGGAAAACCGAAGCTGTAGCCCCACGATTCCTGATCTTTTAACCAGGAAACAGCACAGTTCGCCACCCGGCGGGCAGGCGCAGCGCGTTGAAACTCTATATATATGACACTTGCAACTAGGTCTGCGCCTTGGTTTTTTGCTAAGGTGTTCAGCAACCTATAAGACCATATCGCGAGGTGTCTGCTTGATTAGGGTGCTAGTAGTCGATGACCATGATCTCGTTCGTACAGGCATTACACGAATGCTGGCTGACATCGATGGCCTGCAAGTAGTCGGCCAGGCCGAATCGGGGGAGGAGTCCCTGATCAAGGCCCGGGAATTGAAGCCCGATGTGGTGTTGATGGACGTCAAGATGCCTGGGATCGGCGGTCTTGGTGCAACGACCAAATTGTTGCGCAGCCATCCGGATATCAAAGTCGTGGTGGTGACTGTGTGCGAGGAAGACCCGTTTCCTACGCGCCTGCTGCAAGCAGGCGCGGCGGGTTATCTGACCAAAGGTGCAGGTTTGGCCGAGATGGTCCAGGCCATTCGCCTGGTATTTGCCGGCCAGCGTTATATCAGCCCGCAGATTGCCCAGCAGTTGGCTATCAAATCTTTCCAGCCCACCAGCGACTCGCCTTTTGATGCGCTGTCGGAGCGGGAAATCCAGATCGCCTTGATGATTGTCGGTTGCCAGAAGGTGCAGGCGATCTCTGACAAGCTGTGCCTGTCGCCCAAGACCGTCAACACCTACCGCTATCGCATCTTCGAGAAGCTCGCCATCAGCAGTGATGTTGAATTGACCCTGCTCGCGGTGCGTCACGGCATGGTGGACGCCAGCGCCTGACATGACCACACCGTTTGATCCAAGTGCCTTCCTCTCGACCTGCAGTGGCCGCCCCGGCGTGTACCGCATGTTCGACAGCGAGGCGCGCCTGCTGTATGTCGGCAAAGCCAAGAACCTGAAAAACCGCCTGGCGAGCTACTTTCGCAAGACCGGCCTGGCACCCAAAACCGCTGCGCTGGTGGCGCGTATCGCCCAGGTCGAAACCACCATCACCGCCAATGAAACCGAGGCGCTGTTGCTTGAGCAGACGCTGATCAAGGAATGGCGGCCGCCCTACAACATCCTGCTGCGCGATGATAAATCCTACCCGTATGTGTTTTTGTCTGACGGCAACTTCCCACGCTTGAGCATTCATCGTGGCGCCAAGAAGGCCAAGGGCAAGTATTTCGGTCCCTATCCCAGCGCTGGAGCGATCCGCGAAAGTTTAAGCCTGCTGCAAAAGACCTTTTTTGTGCGCCAGTGCGAAGACAGCTTCTACAAGAACCGCACACGGCCCTGCCTGCAATACCAGATCAAGCGCTGCAAGGCGCCCTGCGTGGGTTTGGTGGAGCCGGCGGAATACGCCGAGGATGTGCGCCATTCGGTGATGTTCCTCGAAGGTCGCAGTAATGCACTCACCGATGAACTCTCCGGTGCCATGGAGCAGGCGGCCAGCACCCTGGATTTCGAGCGGGCCGCCGAACTGCGTGACCAGGTCTCCCTGCTGCGCCGCGTCCAGGACCAGCAAAGTATGGAAGGCGGCACCGGGGACGTGGACGTGATCGCGGCTTTCGTCAACCCCGGTGGCGCCTGTGTGCACCTGATCAGCGTGCGCGGCGGGCGCGTGTTGGGCAGCAAGAATTTCTTCCCGCAGACCGGTATCGACGAGGAAGTGGCCGAGGTCATGGCGGCTTTCCTGGGCCAGTATTACGTCAGCAGCCCTGAGCGCGATTTGCCGTCTGAACTGATCGTCAACGTTGTGCATGAAGACTTCCCCACGTTGATCGAAGCGATCCACGAGTTGCGCGGCCGCGAGCTGGACATCAGCCACCGCGTGCGTGGCACCCGCGCCCGCTGGCAGCAACTGGCCGTGACCAATGCCGAGCAGGCCCTGGGCGCACGCCTGGCCAATCGACAGCACGTTGCTGCACGCTTCGACGCGCTGGCCGAAGTCCTCAACCTGGATGAACCGCCACAGCGCCTGGAGTGCTATGACATCAGCCACTCCAGCGGCGAGGCCACGGTGGCTTCCTGCGTGGTGTTCGGGCCGGAAGGGCCGATCAAAGCCGATTACCGACGCTATAACATTGAAGGTGTCACTGCCGGCGATGACTACGCCGCCATGCACCAGGCGCTTACGCGGCGCTTCAGCAAGTTGAAGGACGGGGAGGGCAAGCTCCCGGATATCCTGCTGGTGGACGGTGGCAAGGGCCAGTTGTCCATGGCCCGTGACGTGCTCAACGAACTGGCCGTGCCCGACCTGATCCTGCTCGGCGTGGCCAAGGGCGCCACGCGCAAGGCCGGTTTCGAGACGTTGTACTTGAATGACGCCGCCCATGAGTTCACTTTGAAGGGCGACTCACCCGCGCTGCACCTGATTCAACAGATTCGCGACGAGGCTCACCGTTTTGCCATTACCGGCCACCGCGCCCGGCGTGGCAAAACCCGGCGAACCTCAACCCTGGAAGGGGTAGCAGGGGTTGGCCCGACCCGTCGTCGTGACCTGCTTAAACATTTTGGTGGCTTGCAGGAGCTATCCCGTGCCAGCATTGACGAAATAGCCAAAGCACCCGGTATCAGTAAAAAACTCGCTGAGTTGATTTATGCAAACCTGCACAGCGAATAGAATGCCTTTCCACCTCGTAGCCAGTTGTGCCGATGAATATCCCTAATCTGATCACCGTTCTACGCGTCCTGCTTATCCCGATTTTCATTTTGTTGTTCTATTTACCGTACGAATGGAGCTACCTGGCCTCCAGTTCGGTGTTTGCCTTTGCGGCCGCCACCGACTGGCTCGACGGCTACCTGGCCCGCCGGCTGGAACAGAGCACGCCTTTCGGCGCGTTCCTCGACCCCGTGGCCGACAAACTGATGGTGGCTGTCGCCCTGGTCCTGCTGGTGCAGGAACACGGCAACCTGTGGCTCACCCTGCCGGCCGCCGTGATCATCGGCCGCGAGATCGTCGTCTCGGCCCTGCGCGAATGGATGGCCGAAATCGGCGCCCGCGCCCACGTTGCCGTCTCCAACATGGGCAAATGGAAAACCGCCGCGCAAATGCTCGCGCTGGTGATCCTGCTGGCCAACCCGTCGGACTTCACCTTCTGGGTTCTGCTGGGCTATGCCTTGCTGCTGATCGCCGCCGGCCTGACCCTGTGGTCCATGCTGCAGTATTTGCGCGCAGCCTGGCCCCACCTGCGCACCACCGTTGAAAAGAAATAAAACTTTTTTGAATCAAGGGGTTGACGGGGGTTCTGGATTCTATAGAATGCACACCACCAAGACGCGGGAATAGCTCAGTTGGTAGAGCACGACCTTGCCAAGGTCGGGGTCGCGAGTTCGAGTCTCGTTTCCCGCTCCAAGCATTACGAAAAAGCCACTCAATAGAGTGGCTTTTTTTTGCCTGCGATTTAGGAACAGACGCTTCGGCGTCTTTTTTCGTTATGCAGAAAACCACTGGCGTGCAGTGGTAACCCGCTGCGTTTAAGTATCGTTTTAAGGACGGATTAACGGACAGGCTCAAGTCCCTATTGTTAATGGTCTGTCACTTACGGTGCTTTCTTCATCTCTGAGTTGGCGGCTCATGGCATCGCAGCTCTGCGACCACGACATCAGCCAGTTCGGCATCTCTGGTGACTGTTCGGGCAGTCCCAGTTCTCGCACAAATTCGCTTGGTGGAATAATACCCTTGGCTGAACGAAACAGACCTCGCATCACGACAACGCCGATCACTCTGCTTTTGCTCACAAAACGATGCTCCATGAAGCTCCACTTGTCGTCCCAGCCAAGCATCCTTGTGTGGATTTCAAAAGCTTCAAACAGTCTGAGTTCACGGCGAAACTTACCCCAAGTGTCTCCGACGATGGGCAGCGCCTTTGCTCTAATAGCGACTCTATAGGCGCCACTGCGCAAAACGAAATCCATGCGTCCGACATCTGCCAGTGTGAAATATCGGCCGTTGGTGACGTGTCGATTGAAGTCGAGATCCAGTGGCCAGACGCGCATTCGGATGACGGTCGATTCCAGCGCTTTTGCCGGTTTGCGCCAAGGTCGACGAAGCAGCATGAGGAGAAGTCGAAACCAGAGATTCATAAAGACGCCGATAGTTGAATGATTGGCGTACTTTAAAGTGCTGAGGGCTGAGCCAGGTAGGTCCGTAAATGACTTGATTCTGCGAAAAAGTACATTCCGATCACTAGTTTTAGGGTTTAAGTTTCTCCAGCGGGTCTCCTGGGTCGCTATCGCGATATAGCCGGTTTAAACCGTTTTTCGTCCGTATCAACCCTGCCTCAGGGGCCGGCAGCCAGTTATCTTGGAGGCTGGCCGATGATCCCGAGGCGCGTTGAATGCCCCCCCCACACTGAGTTCCAATCCCGCCCGCACGACAATGTGCTGTCCTATGAGGCTGAGATTTCACGGGCCGCATTCGAAAACGCCCGCACGGCCTTGCGTGCTCATTCACAGCTGTCGATCCAGGCGCGTTTGGCCCAGTGTGGGCCTAACCGGTGAGCAGACGTTCCAGGTGGCAGAGCGCTTCCACCGGGTCGTCTATTTCGTGGATCAGGCTGCGGTTGTCGGTGATCGCACGTTGATCGGCGACACCCCGGCCTCGCTGGCGATCTGTTCGAGGGTGGTGTTCCGGAAAACCTGGCGCTCAAACAGTTCGATCGTTTGCTGATGGCTTGCCCGCGTTCGGCTTTATGACGTTCACGCAGTCCGCTCACAGGAGATCCTTGTCACGCGTAAAAACAGGGCGCTGGGCAGGCCCGGTATGCCTGCAAAAGACTTAATCGGGTAAGGCTTTTAAGGCACTCATTTCCATTCACGTGATTTGCCGCTGATGCTTCTTCAGCCGGTAGGCAAATTGCGCCCGGCTGAGCCCCACGAGCCTCGCGGCGGCGGCCAGGTTGCCGGCGTTTTGTTGCAGCGCTTCATTGATCAGGCGCGACTCCAGGCCCTCGATGGAAAACCCCTGATCCAACTGGCCGAGGGTGTCCAACAGTGTTGGGCGGGGCGCCGGTGCGGCGTTTGACAGGCTGCCGTGGTCGTCCAGCCCATAGGGGTCGGACGGCATCGGTTCGTTGCGAAACAGGTGCACCAGGTCAATGGCTTGGCCTTCGTCACTGGCGATCAGACCGCGTTCGATCAGGTTTTGCAGTTCGCGCACATTGCCCGCGAAGTCATAGCGCAGCAACACCTTCAGGGCGCGCATGGTCAGTCCCACCGGCGTGCGGGCGTACTCCTGGCAGAAGCGCGTGAGGAACGCGTTGATCAGCAGCGGGATGTCGTCCCGGCGTTCGCGCAGCGGTGGCAGGGCGATGGGGTAGACATTCAACCGGTAGAACAGGTCTTCACGAAAGCTACCGTCAGCCACCGCTTTACGCAGGTCAATATTGGTCGCGGCCACTACGCGCACATCCACTTTGATACCGCGCACCCCGCCGACCCGTTCGATTTCGCGCTCCTGTAGGGCCCGCAATAACTTGCTTTGCCCACCCAGGCTGAGGCTGGTGATTTCATCCAGAAACAGTGTGCCGCCCTGGGCTCGCTCGAAACGCCCGGGGCGCGAGTGCGTCGCGCCGGTATACGCGCCGCGTTCGACACCGAACAGTTCGGCCTCGATCAAATTATCCGGAATCGCCGCGCAGTTGAGCGCCACAAACGGGTTGTCATGGCGACGACTGAGCTGGTGCAACTGACGCGCAAACATCTCCTTGCCCACCCCGGACTCTCCGCTGATCAGCACCGTTGCCGGGGTCAGCGCCACACGTTGCAGGGCTTGCGTCGCGGCGTTGAAGGCTGCACTCGCGCCCACCAGCGTTTGCGGCTGGCTGGCCCTGGTGCTGTGGCTTACCGGGTGGTCGGGCGTGGGGGCGAGGGCGGCGGCGCTGACGGCCTGGGACACATTCAGGTAGCGCAGGTCCTGCTCGACGTCACCCCATTGCTCGGCCGTCTTGCCGATCACCCGGCAGCTGCGATGGCCCATGCCACGGCATTCTACCTCGCGGAAAATCACCATTTGCCCGAACAGGCCACTGACGAAACCGATGGCATAGCCGGTTTCAGTCCAGCACACCGGGTCTTGGCCGATGCCATAGGCGCCCACATGCTCATCGGCTTCGCAGGAGTGGTGCCAGAGGAATTCCCCTTCATAGAACCCCGAGTCGGCATCGAACTTGAAATGCAGCGGTTCGACCTTGGTCATGCCTTCAAGGGTGTGCAGGTGTGTCCCGGCGCGAAACACCGCGGCGGCATCGGCCTGCGGCCAGCGCTCGCGTATCAAGCGCGCATCCCGTGCGCCGGAGGCATAACCGGTGCGGGTAAACAGGCCGCGAGCCTGCTCCAGTCCGAGGCGCTCGATGACCTCTGCACGCAGGGCGCCGAACGACGAACTGTGCAGCAACAACATGCGTTGATCGTTGAGCCAGATACGTCCGTCTTCGGGAGAAAAGAACAGGCAGTCGGTCAGCTCCGCCGGTGTGGGCGAGCTGCTGTCACTGAGTTGGCGGCTGTCACCGCGTGGATGATAGTGCGCGGTGGCCACCCGGTCGTCGGGCAGCGCGCTGTGGGGATTAGTCATTGTTATGCCCCTGCAAAGCGAGTGTTCGATATGAGTAACTGCTCAGATAGTTATTAAACATAACCTTATCAATTGAACAAGTGCCAGGACCGCGGTTTTTGCAGGCGTTCGACGCAGCATCTATGAACCGCACGCGGCAGGCCGCGTCCCAGAGCCTTCGATGGTTTATGTCAGCGTCGTTGTGTGTCGGCGGCACAGCCTTTGCTCAAGGCTTTATGCGGCGTTTGCACCCTGTGCAGACGATGACAATTACAAGAACCGGGAGTTGCCATGCCACTGTCTGAAACCACCCACTTTCTACAACGGGCCATTGGGTCCGAATGCCTGTTCAACGGCGATTGGATACCCACCTCGGGATCCGTGATCGCGGTGATCGAACCCGCCACCGGCGAGCCCCTGATGCGCTGCGCCATGGCCAACCCGGCCGACATCGCCGTCGCCAGCCGCAGCGCGGCCCTGGCGCAGCCGGCGTGGGCCGCACTCGGCCCACGGGAACGCGCCGAGGTGTTTCGCAGGGCGGCGGACCTGGCTCAACAGTCCTTCGCCGAGTTGGCGCTGTATGTCGCCCGGGAAACCGGCGGCGCGTTGTTCAAGGGCGAACACGAAGTGCGCGAAGCGATTGTGCTGCTGCATCAGGCGGCGGGGTTGTTGTCTCAACCTCACGGGGTGGTGCTGCCCAGTGCGGCAGGGCGGCTGTCCTATGCACGGCGTCAGCCGCATGGCGTGGTCGGGGTGATTTCGCCGTTCAATTTCCCGCTGATCCTGTCGCTGCGCTCGGTGGCACCGGCGTTGGCGGCGGGCAATGCGGTAGTGCTCAAGCCCGACCCACAGACGCCGGTCAGCGGTGGCTTTCTCATCGCCCGGCTGTTCGAGGAGGCGGGCCTGCCCAAGGGTCTGTTGCAGGTGTTGCCCGGCGCTGCGCCGGTGGGCGAGGCACTGTGCCGTGATCCCAATGTGCGGATGATTGCTTTCACCGGCTCTACCGCAGCGGGGCGCAAAGTCGCTGAAGTGGCCGGGCGACACCTGAAAAAAGTTGCGCTGGAGCTGGGCGGCAAAAACCCGCTGATCATTCTCGAAGACGCCGACCTCGACTTGGCCGCGAGCAATGCGGCCTGGGGCGCCTGGCTGCACCAGGGGCAAATCTGCATGGCGACTGGCTTGATTCTCGCCCATGAATCTATTGCCGCCAGCCTCACGCGCAAGTTGGTGGACAAGGCACGGGCATTGACCGTAGGCAATGCCGCCCGGGGTGAAGCCACGCTCGGCCCATTGATCAACCAACGGCAATTGCAGCGTGTGCACGAGATCGTCAGCGACAGCCTGCAAGCGGGCGCCCGGTTGGAGGCGGGCGGTGAATATGACCGGTTGTTCTATCAGCCCACCGTGCTTAGTGGGGTGCGTCCGGGCATGCGCGCCTTTGAGGATGAAATTTTCGGCCCGGTGGCCACGGTGGTCAGTTTCGCCACGGACGAGGAGGCCATCGAGCTGGCCAACCGCACTGAGTACGGCCTCGCGGCCGCCATCATCTCGCCGTCGGTCGGACGCGCCATGGCCATCGGCGAGCGGCTTGATTGCGGCCTGCTGCACATCAACGACCAGACCGTGGCCGACGAATGCAGCAACCCGTTCGGCGGGCGTGGCGCCTCCGGCAATGGCGGCAGCGTTGGCGGGCCGGCCGACTGGGACGAGTACAGCCAGTGGCAGTGGGTAACCGTGAAAAATACAGCGCCCGGCTATCCGTTCTGAGCGCTGAACGTTCTGAGCCCTGGCTCATCGGTTTGATCCACGCATGCCTATACAAAAACAAGAGGGCTTGAACATGAACCTGCAGAACAAAACCTTGATCGTCACCGGTGTCGCTTCAGGCATTGGCGCCGAGCTGGCGCGGCTGGCGCGTTTCCAGGGCGCGACGGTGATCGGTGTTGATCGCCATGAACCGCAACTGACCCTGGATGGCTTCTTCCAGGCTGACCTGGGCGACCCTGTCAGCATTGATGCCCTTGTGGCGCGCCTGCCGGCGCGGGTCGATGGGTTGTGCAACATTGCCGGGGTGCCCGGTACGGCGTCCGTGCAAGCGGTGGCCACGGTCAATTACCTGGGGTTGCGGCACCTGACTCAATCGCTGCTGCCGCGCATGCCGGCGGGCGGCAGCATCGTCAATGTCGCCTCGGTGCTCGGTGCGCAATGGCCGCAACGCCTGGAGCTGCACAAGGCCCTGGCCGCGACGCAAAGCTTCGGGGCCGGGCAGCAGTGGCTGGCGGCCAATCCGGTGGAGCAGGGCAGCTGTTATCAGTACTTCAAGGAGGCGCTGATCGTGTGGAGCTTCCAGCAATCCCAAGGCTGGTTTCGCGACCACTCGGTGCGCATCAACTGCGTCGCGCCGGGGCCGGTGTTTACCCCGATTCTCGGCGATTTTGTGAGCATGCTCGGGCCGGAGCGGGTGGCCGCGGACAGCCAGCGCATGACCCGGCCGGCGCTGGCTGATGAGGTGGCGGCGGTGATCGCCTTCCTTTGTTCGGACGCTGCGCGCTGGGTCAACGGAGTCAATCTGCCGGTGGACGGCGGGTTGGCGGCGACCTACGTGTAGGGGTTGCAACAGCAGTACACCCCGGTGCGGATCCGCCGCGCCGGGGGTCTTGAATAACAACAAAAATACAGGACTTCCAAGATGCTCAAGCCTATCTTGCGGACGGTTGCGGCCATCAGTTTTGTCGCACTGTCATCGACTGCACACGCTTACGACTTGCCCGGACTCAACCTGGGCAGCACCAGTTTCTACGACGGCTCACCGGCACCGGCCGGCCCGGGCTGGTATCTGGAGGAATACCTGACGTACTCCCGCGCCAGCCGCTTCAATGACGCCAACGGCCACAAACTGGCGTTGCCCAAACAGGATTTGGACGTGGTGGCGCCCACCACGCAGATCATCTACGTCGGCCAACCCTGGGCCAATGGTGCAATGCCCGGTTTCACCCTGATCAACACCTCCCTGGCTCACGTGGATGTCGACGATGGGTTGCATAACGCCGCGCTGAGTTCGCGTGCGGGTTTTGGCGACGTGATTCTCGGCGCCTTCCTGCAACTGCCGACCCTGAACCGGGCCGACGGCAGCCCGCTGTTGACCCAGCGAGTTGAAGCCGATGTGTCGGTGCCGGTGGGGGCCTATGACCGCAATCGCTCGATCAACCCCGGCAGCAATTTCTGGTCCTTCAACCCGTATTACGCAGCGACGTACTGGTTCAGCCCGAAGTGGTCGGCGAGCGGGCGTTTCATGTACCTGTGGAATGGCAAGAATGATGATCCGCAGGCAGGCTTCGGTGATGTTTCCGATACCCAGGCCGGCCAGGCGTTGCATGCCAACTTGACGCTGCAATATGCCCTGAGCCAGCAATTGAGTGTCGGGGTGAACGGCTACTGGTTGAAGCAGATCACCGACACTCAAGTTGATGGGCACGCGGTGAGCGGGCGCCGGGAGAAGGTCTGGGCCATGGGCCCAGGCATGCTCTACGCCTTCAGCAAGGAAAACGTGCTGTCGGTGAACGCCTACTTTGAGCAGCAAGCCGAGAACCGCACCGAAGGCAACAAGCTGGTACTCAACTGGCTGCACAAGTTCTAGCTAGGCTTTGGTAGGCCCGGCCGCTTCGGGTGTTGGCAGGTTCAGGGGCGCCGCACGCACCATCACACTGATGATGCTGAGTGCGGCAATCAGCACGCCGGGGGCGGTCGCCAGCAGTACCCCGGCGGTGCCGGCGCCGGCTGCGAGAAGCTGCCCAGCCGCCAGCGGCCCGGCCACCGAACCCAGGCGGCCAACGGCCACGGCGGCACCGACGCCGGTGGCGCGCACCGCGGTGGGATAGGAAGGCGGTGCCGACGCATACAGCACCAACTGCGCGGCCATGACGAACAAGCCGGCGGCAAAACCGGCGATGGCCATGGGCACGATGCCTACCGACAGGCCGACACCGGCCAACGCCGCCAGCAGCCCGGCATACACGCAGAGCACCACTTTGACGGCATTGCAGCGATCCAGCAGCACGCCGCCGAGCAACGAACCCAGGGCGCCGCCGATATTGAAGAGCATCTGCACCATGCCAGCCTGGGGCTTGCTGAAACCTTGTTCCAGCAACAACGAAGGCAGCCAGTTGAGCAGCATGTACATCACGGTCAAGGTGAAGAAGTAGCTCAGCCACAAGGCCAATGTGGTGCGTGCGCGGCCTTCGCCGAACAGCGCCTGGCCGGTGGCGGGGCGGTGGCCGGACGTGTGTTCGCGCTGTTGGCGAAATGCCTGCGATTCCGGCAGCAGCAGGATCATCAAGGGCACAGCCAGCAAGGGCGCCAGGCCACCGATGATAAACGTGGTCTGCCAGTGCTCACTGGAAAACATCGCCACCACGGCGGCCAATGCGCCACCCAACGGCACGCCGCAGTACATCACGCTGATGGCCGTGCCACGGTTGCGTTCGCTCACCGCTTCGGCGCACAGAGCGATCAAGTTGGGCAGCGCGGCGCCCAGGCCCAGGCCGGTGAGGAAACGCACCAGCAACAAGCTTGAGTAGCTGTCTACAAACGCGGTGCTCAGGGAGAACAGCCCGAACAGCAGCACCGCAATCACCAGGATTTTCTTGCGGCCGATACGGTCGGCGATCCATCCGCCGAAGAACGCCCCGGGCAGCAGCCCGATGATCCCGACGCTGAATACCCAGCCGAGCATTTGCGGGTCGAGGGAAAAGCTCTGGCGCAGCCCGGCAGCGGTGGTGCCGGCGGCTTGCAGATCGAAGCCCTCGATCAGGGCAACGATAAAACACAAGGCGATCGTCAGCGTCGAACGACGCGATGGACTGTTCATGGGCAAACCTCATTGTTGTTTTTGTTGTGGTGGCGAGCCTGTCGGCCTGCTGACAATTAAGATAACAAATATAACTATAAAAAGAAGGGTGCCCAGTCGATGGAAAAAATCACCTGACGGAGCCTCTAGGTCGGCCGTTTGAGATTGCATGCGGCAATAAAACTCAAAATAGATACTTTTATTAACGTTCGATTATCGGTCAGTTGCAGTTGACGGGCGCGTCCCGCTGTTTCCATTCTCTGTTCGCGAAGCCGATTGGGCCACGCGTGTGCCAACCCAAAAACAACAACAAAAAATGGATATCGAACATGCCAAAACTCTCTACGGGTGCCGTCGCGGCCGCCGGTTGTGTGTCGAACACCCCCTCACGCCTGATCAGCGCACTGCTGATGCTCAGTGTCCTGCCTATGCCGCTGTGGGCGGCGGGGTTTATCGACGACAGCCACGGCACCCTGACGCTGCGCAACTACTACCTGGACCGTGACTACAAGGACGACGGGGCCAAGACCGCCGCAAGGGAATGGGCCCAGGCGTTCATCCTCAACCTGGAGTCGGGGTATACGCCTGGGCCCATCGGGTTTGGCCTGGATATGCGTGGGCTGATGGGGGTCAAGCTCGACTCTTCACCGGACCGCAGCGGCACCGAGTTGTTGCCGGTGTCAGCCAGTAGCAAGCGTGCGGCCGATGAGTACTCGCGGCTGGCGCCTACCGCCAAGCTGCGGTTTGCCCAAACCACGGTGAAGGCCGGTGACGTGTCGATCTTCCTGCCGTTCGCCTTTGCCAGCCCGTCGCGCCTGCTGCCGCAGACCTTTCGCGGCACCACTTTGAGCTCCAGGGATATCGACGGGCTGACCCTCAACACCGGCTATATCGACCGCATCAACAAGCGCGACTCCACCGACTACCAGGCCATGACCATCGCGTCGCCCAACCGGCGTTTCAACGCCACCGCCACCACGTCGCACCTGGCTTATGTCGGCGGAGATTACCAAGTCAACAAAGACCTCAGCCTGCGCGCCTATCACGCCGAGGTCGCGGACCTTTACCAGCAAGACACCCTGGCGTTGCTGCACAACCTGCCGGTGGGCGACGGCGTGCTGACCAGTGACCTACGCAGCTTTTTCAGCCGCGAGGACGGCAGTGCCAAGGCGGGCAACGTGGATAACCGTAACCTCTCGGCGCTGTTTGGCTACCGTCTGGGCGGGCACCGACTCAGCCTGGGCTATATGCATTCCAGCGGGGACACGGC
Source organism: Pseudomonas viridiflava (assembly GCF_900591205.1). Classification (GTDB taxonomy): domain Bacteria; phylum Pseudomonadota; class Gammaproteobacteria; order Pseudomonadales; family Pseudomonadaceae; genus Aquipseudomonas. Next base: position 56,276 of record NZ_UUPU01000033.1, on the reverse strand, counting down.
CACGCCGTATATCTCCGGCACCGAGCTGATGGGCATGAGCGAACTGACCATGAGTTCGGACTTTCTCAACGCCAAGGAGCGCACGTGGCAGGCGATTTATGACTACGACTTTGCAGCATCCGGTGTGCCGGGGCTCAAAAGCCGGCTGCGCTATGTGCGCGGTGACAACATCGAACTGGCAGCCTTCAATGCCGAAGACCGCAAGGAGCGCGAGTTCCAGATGGAGTTGGGCTATGTGATCCAGAGCGGCCCGCTGAAGAACGTGGGGTTCATGGCGCGCAAGTCGATCTACCGCAATGACTTCCCGAGCGGCGCGGCTTTTCGCGATGAAAACCAGACCCGTTTCCTGGTGCTCTACACCGTGGCGCTCTGGTAGCCGATCAGTCCTGATAGACCTTCTTGAGCAAGCGCAGCAGCTCTGCACGTTCTTCGACGGCCAGGGCTGCGGTGGCGTCCAGGTCGCTCTGGGCGGCGATGTCCTTGAGTTCCTTGAGCAGGGTTTCGCCGGTCTTGCTGAGGAAGATCCCGTAGGAGCGTTTGTCCGGCTTGCAACGCACCCGCACGGCGAGGGCGCGGCTTTCCAGCTTGTTCAGCAACGGCACGACCTGGGGTGGCTCGATGGCCAGGGCGCGGGCCAGGTCGGCCTGCATCAGGCCGGGGTTCTGCTCGATGATCGCCAGGGCCGAGAACTGGGCGGGGCGCAGGTCATGCTCGGAAAGCCGGCCGATCAGGTTCTGGAACAACTTGAGTTGCGCACGGCGCATGGCGTAACCGATCAGGTCGTCCAGGGCTGAATCCAGCGGCGGCCGTACCTCTTCGTTGTCGGGCAGGGCCTGGCTGGTGGCGGCGATAGTGGAAGGCTTGGCCATTAGCAGTGCAGTCCTCGGAAATGGAGGTTAAGAAAGCTATCTAGTTTGCCGGGGTTGACGCGTCATGGCTATGGCGGGTTTTCACGTCGCCTGAAACGCACGAGTTTTAAACGCGAGAAATATTGGTTACGAGGGTTAATAGTTAATTGACATAACTATATTTGCGGTTTAATTTCGAATCATCTTCACACCCAGAACAAGAGCGTACCGCCATGAGCAATTACGAAGGCCGTTGGACCACCGTCAAAGTCGAGATCGAGGAAGGCATCGCCTGGGTCATTCTCAATCGCCCGGAAAAACGCAACGCCATGAGCCCCACCCTGAACCGGGAAATGATCGACGTGCTGGAAACCCTGGAACAGGACCCGGCCGCCGGTGTGCTGGTGCTGACCGGTGCGGGCGAAGCCTGGACCGCGGGCATGGACCTCAAGGAGTACTTTCGCGAAGTGGACGCGGGCCCGGAAATCCTCCAGGAAAAAATCCGCCGCGAAGCCTCGCAATGGCAATGGAAACTGCTGCGCATGTACGCCAAGCCGACCATCGCCATGGTCAATGGCTGGTGCTTCGGCGGCGGTTTCAGCCCGCTGGTGGCGTGTGACCTGGCGATCTGCGCCGACGAAGCCACCTTCGGCCTCTCGGAAATCAACTGGGGCATCCCGCCGGGCAACCTCGTCAGCAAGGCCATGGCCGACACCGTGGGCCATCGCCAGTCGCTGTACTACATCATGACCGGCAAGACCTTCGGCGGGCAGAAAGCTGCCGAAATGGGCCTGGTCAACGAGAGCGTGCCGTTGGCCCAACTGCGCGAAGTGACGATTGAACTGGCGCGCAACCTGCTGGAGAAAAACCCGGTGGTGCTGCGTGCGGCCAAGCATGGCTTCAAGCGTTGCCGCGAGCTGACCTGGGAGCAAAACGAGGATTACCTCTACGCCAAGCTCGATCAGTCGCGCTTGCTCGACACCGAAGGCGGTCGCGAGCAGGGCATGAAACAATTCCTCGACGACAAGAGCATCAAGCCTGGCCTGCAGGCGTATAAACGCTGAAGTGTGCGGCCTGCGGGCCGCGCTGCTGTGACTCTGCTTGAACGTATTCCCGATAAAGACAATAAAGAGGAATCACCATGCTGGACGTGCCCCTGTTGATCGGCGGCCAGTCGTGCCCCGCCCGCGACGGCCGAACCTTCGAACGTCGCAACCCGGTGACCGGTGAAGTGGTCTCGCGGGTCGCCGCCGCCACCCTGGAAGATGCCGACGCCGCCGTGGCCGCCGCCCAGGCCGCGTTCCCCGCGTGGGCAGCGCTGGCGCCCAACGAACGCCGCACGCGGTTGCTCAAGGCCGCCGAGCAGTTGCAGGCGCGCAGCGCCGAATTTATCGCGGCCGCCGGCGAGACCGGCGCCATGGCCAACTGGTATGGCTTCAACGTGCGCCTGGCAGCCAACATCCTGCGCGAAGCGGCCTCCATGACCACCCAGATCACTGGCGATGTGATCCCCTCCGATGTGCCCGGCAGCTTCGCCATGGCCTTGCGGCAGCCGTGTGGCGTGGTGCTCGGGATTGCGCCGTGGAATGCCCCGGTCATCCTCGCGACCCGCGCCATTGCCATGCCGCTCGCCTGCGGCAATACCGTGGTGCTCAAAGCTTCGGAGCTGAGCCCGGCGGTGCACCGTCTGATGGGTCAGGTGTTGCAGGATGCTGGCCTGGGTGACGGCGTGGTCAACGTCATCAGCAACGCCCCGGCGGATGCTGCCGCGATTGTCGAACGGCTGATCGCCAACCCGGCGGTGCGGCGAGTCAACTTCACCGGCTCGACCCATGTCGGGCGGATTGTCGGCGAGCTGTCGGCGCGTCACCTCAAGCCGGCGTTGCTGGAACTGGGCGGCAAGGCGCCGTTGCTGGTGCTCGACGACGCTGATTTGGACGCGGCGGTGGCGGCGGCGGCCTTTGGCGCCTACTTCAACCAAGGGCAGATCTGCATGTCCACCGAGCGCCTGATTGTCGACGTCAAGGTCGCCGATGCGTTTGTCGCCAAGCTGGCGGCCAAGGTCGCGACCCTGCGCGCCGGCGATCCCGCTGCGCCGGAGTCGGTGCTGGGTTCCTTGGTGGATGCCAGTGCCGGAACGCGCATCAAGGCCCTGATCGACGATGCGCTGGCCAAGGGCGCGCGGCTGGTAGCCGGTGGTCAACTGGACGGCAGCATCCTGCAACCGACCCTGATAGATGGCGTCACCGAGCACATGCGCCTGTACCGAGAGGAGTCCTTCGGCCCGGTGGCGGTGCTGCTGCGCGGTGACGGCGATGAGGCGTTGCTGCGCCTGGCCAACGACTCCGAATTCGGTTTGTCGGCGGCGATCTTCAGCCGCGACACCGGCCGTGCCCTGGCCCTGGCGCAACGGGTGGAATCGGGCATTTGCCACATCAACGGCCCGACCGTGCATGACGAGGCGCAGATGCCCTTTGGTGGGGTCAAGTCCAGCGGCTACGGCAGCTTTGGCGGTAAGGCGTCGATCGAGCACTTCACGCAATTGCGCTGGGTGACCTTGCAGCATGGGCCACGGCACTACCCGATCTGAGCACGCGCCGCGACATAACAATAACAAGGCGGCTTTGCTCCGCCTTGATGGAGGACATCCTTGTGAGTTCCGAATTCAGATCGCAACCCCAGCTCGCGCCGCGATACCGCGAGGTCTCCATCGGCCACGCACCGGTGGCGGTCACAGAAGAGCACGGCGTGTTGCATATGCGCTCCCTGGAGCCGCTGGCCGAATTGCCGGTGCGCTTGCTCGATCGCCTGGTGCATTGGGCCGATGTGCGGCCCGAGCAGACGTTTATTGCCGCCCGCCAGGCCGGGGGTGATTGGCGCCGCGTCAGCTACCGCGAGATGCTCGCCAGCGTGCGCGCCATTGCCCAGGGTTTGCTGAGTTATGGGCTGTCGGCAGATAAGCCACTGGCCTTGCTGTCGGGCAACGACATCGAGCATTTGCAGGTGGCCCTTGGCGCTATGTACGCGGGCATTCCGTACTGCCCGGTATCGCCGGCTTATTCGTTGTTGTCCCAGGATTTCGCCAAGCTGCGGCATGTGTGCGATCTGCTGCAACCGGGGCTGGTGTTTGTCAGCGATGCGCAGGCTTACCAGCGTGCGATTGACGCCGTACTGCCGGCCGAGACGCCGCTGATCAGCGTGCGCGGCCAGGTGCCCGGGCGCACTCAGGTCAGCTTCGCCAGCCTGTTGCAAACCCCGGCCGGCGCCGAGGCCGATGCGGCCTTCAGGGCCACCGGCCCCGACAGCATCGCCAAGTTCCTGTTTACCTCGGGCTCGACCAAACTGCCCAAGGCAGTGATCACCACTCAGCGCATGCTCTGCGCCAACCAGCAAATGCTCTTGCAGACGTTTCCGGTGTTCGGCGAGGAGCCCCCGGTGCTGGTGGACTGGCTGCCGTGGAACCATACCTTTGGCGGCAGCCACAACGTCGGCATCGTGCTCTACAACGGCGGCACCTTTTACCTCGACGATGGCAAACCCACGGTTCAAGGGTTTGCGCAGACCCTGCGCAACCTCAAGGATATTTCGCCCACCGCCTACCTGACGGTGCCCAAGGGCTGGGAAGAACTGGTCAGCGCCCTGGAACAGGACGCCGAGCTGCGCGAGCGGTTTTTTGCGCGGATGAAGCTGTTCTTCTTCGCCGCCGCCGGCCTTTCGCAAAGTATCTGGGACCGCCTCGACCGTGTGGCCGAAAAGCACTGCGGCGAACGCATCCGCATGATGGCCGGGCTTGGTATGACCGAAGCCGCGCCGTCCTGCACCTTCACCACCGGGCCGTTGTCCATGGCCGGTTATATCGGTTTGCCCGCACCGGGTTGCGAGGTGCGCCTGGTGCCGGTGGACGGCAAGTTCGAAGGGCGCTTTCGCGGGCCGCACATCATGCCGGGGTATTGGCGTGCGCCAGAACAAACCGCCGAGGTGTTCGATGAGCAGGGTTATTACTGCTCCGGTGATGCGATCAAGCTCGCCGACCCCCATCAGCCGCAATTGGGGCTGATGTTCGACGGGCGAATCGCCGAAGACTTCAAGCTGTCTTCCGGGGTATTTGTCAGCGTCGGCCCGTTGCGCAATCGTGCGGTGCTCGAAGGCTCGCCGTATGTGCAGGACCTGGTGATTGCCGCGCCGGACCGCGAATGCCTGGGGGCGCTGGTGTTCCCTAGGCCCTACGAATGCCGCCGGTTGGCGGGCCTCAACGCCGAGGCCAGCGACGCCGAGGTGCTGGCCAGCGCGCCGGTGCGCGACTGGTTCGGCGACTGGTTGCAGCGGCTCAATCGCGAGGCCACCGGCAATGCCAGTCGCCTGGAGTGGATTGCCGTGCTCGACGAACCAGCGTCCATCGACCGTGGGGAAATTACCGACAAAGGTTCGATCAACCAGCGGGCGGTACTGCAATGGCGTGCGGCCAAGGTTGAAGCGTTGTATCGCGGTGAAGACCCGACGATTCTGCGCGCCGGGCCCAAGCCGTGAGCGGCACCGGGCAATATTCGGCGTTTGCCGATGTAGCGATTATCGAGGCGGTGCGCACGCCGTGGGTCGACCTCGGCGGGGCGCTGTCCCAGGTGTCACCCATCGACCTGGGGATCAAGGTGGGCCGTGAAGTGCTGGCCCGCGCCGGCATCGAAGCGCGGGCAGTGGACAGTGTGCTGGCCGGCTCCATGGCCCAGGCCAGCTTCGATGCCTACTTGCTGCCACGGCATATCGGGTTGTACAGCGGTGTCGCGCAATCGGTCCCGGCGCTGGGGGTGCAGCGCATCTGCGCCACCGGTTTCGAGCTGTTGCGCCAGGCCGCTGAACAGCTGCGCGACGAGGTGCAACTGGCCTTGTGTGTGGCGGCCGAGTCGATGTCCCGCAACCCGATTGCCGCCTACACCCACCGGGGCGGGTTCCGTCTGGGGGGCGAGGTGCAATTCAAGGATTTTCTCTGGGAGGCGCTGTACGATCCGGCCCCCGGCCTGGACATGATCGCCACCGCCGATAACCTGGCGCGGCGTTATGGCCTGAGCCGCGAGGCTGTGGATCGCTATGCCTGCGACAGCCATCAGCGGGCGTTGCAGGCGCAACGTGAGGGCGTTTGGGCAGAAGAGCGCGTGCCGGTGGATAACCAGGTGTTCGAGCTTGAGGGCTATCAATCGCGGCGTATCAGCCTGGCGCGCCACACGGGCGTGGTCAGCGAGGACAGCCACCCACGGCCCACCGACCTGGCTGCCCTGGCACGTTTGCGCGCCGTGCATGCCGATGGGGTGCAAACCGCCGGCAACAGTTGTGCGGTGGTCGACGGTGCAGCGGCGGCACTGGTAGGGCGTGCCAGCGACTGCACCCGCCCGGCCCTGGCCCGGCTGGTGGCCAGTGCCGTGGTTGGGGTGGCCCCCGAATTCATGGGCATTGGCCCGGCACCGGCGATCCGCCTGCTGCTGCATCGCAGCGGGTTGAGCCTGGGCGACATCGGCCGCTTCGAGATCAACGAAGCCCAGGCCGCCCAGGTGCTGGCGGTGGCCCAGGAGTTGGAGCTGGACAGCGCTCGGCTCAACGTGCAGGGCGGCGCCCTCGCGCTGGGGCATCCATTGGCGGCCACCGGCCTGCGCCTGGTCATGAGCCTGGCGCGGCAATTGCGCCGGCACAACCTGCGCTACGGGATTGCTGCGGCGTGCGTGGGCGGCGGGCAGGGCATGGCCTTGCTGATCGAGAACCCTGCCTGGCGCGCTTGAGTGCGCGATTCCTTTTTAGTCGATGAGGTGTCCCATGTGGAGCTATCAGGCGCCCCTGCGCGATATGCAATTTGTTCTTGAACATTGGCTGCAGGCCCCTGAGGCGTGGCGCCGCAACCCGGCGTTCGAAGCGTTGGACCTGCCGCTGGCGCTGCAAGTGCTGGAGCAAGCGGCCCGCTTCAGCGAAGGGGTGCTGGCACCGTTGAACGGCAGTGGGGATCGCCAGGGCTGCCGTTGGCAGGCAGGCCAGGTCAGCACCCCGGACGGTTTTGCCGAGGCGTATCACACGTATGCCGAAGGCGGTTGGCCAGGGCTGGCGTGCGCCGAGGCGCTGGGCGGGCAAGGCTTGCCGCAACTGCTCGACGCTGCCTTGCAAGAAATGCTCTACGCCAGCAACCACGCCTGGGCCATGTACACCGGCATCGCCCACGGCGCCTACCTGTGCCTCAAGGCTCACGGCGAGCCCTGGTTGCAGGCCCGCTACCTGCCCGAAATCGTCAGCGGGCAAGCGTTGCCCACTATGTGCCTGACCGAGCCCCAGGCCGGCAGCGATATCGGTTTGTTACGTTGCAGGGCCGAGCCCCAGGTGGATGGCAGTTATCGTCTGAGTGGCAGCAAGCTGTTTATCTCCGGTGGCGAACATGACCTCACGGCCAATATCCTGCACCTGGTGCTGGCGCGTCTGCCCGATGCGCCGCCGGGCAGCCGCGGTATTTCACTGTTCCTGGTGCCCAAGCTGTTGGACGATGGCCAGGTCAACGGTGTGCGCTGTGACGGCATTGAACATAAGATGGGCATCAAGGGCAGCGCCACGTGCTCCCTGGTGTTCGAGTCGGCCCATGGCTGGTTGGTGGGCGAGGCCAATCGGGGCCTGGCGGCGATGTTTGTGATGATGAATTCGGCGCGCCTGCATGTGGGCCTGCAAGGTTTGGGGCATGCCGAGGCCGCGTGCCAGAACGCCCGACACTACGCCAGTGAGCGCGTGCAAATGCGCGCACCGTCAAGGCCCGAAGAAGTCGCCGCCCAGGCGGCTGACCCGATCCGTTACCACCCGGCCATGCGCCGCGTATTGCTGGAGCTGCGCACCACCAGCGAAGGGATGCGCGCCATCGGTTACTGGGCGGCGCACCTGCTGGATCAGGCCGAACATCAGCAAGACCCGGCCGCCGCGCAGCTCGCGCAGTTGCTGACGCCCATCATCAAGGCGTTTTTCACTGAGCAGGGTTTTCGTCAGGCGAGCAATGCACTGCAGGTCTTTGGCGGTTACGGCTACGTTACCGAATTCGCCATCGAGCAAACCCTGCGCGACAGTCGCATTGCGATGATCTACGAGGGCAGTAACGAGATCCAGGCCAATGACCTGTTACTGCGCAAGGTGCTGGGGGATGAAGGTCGGGCGTTTGGCTTGCTGCTGGACGAATTGCGTGGGGAAGCGGGGCAGGGCGCGCAGTACGCCGAGTGCGCAGGGTTTTCCCAGGCGTTGGGCAGCCTGTGCGACTCACTGGCTAAGGTGGTGAACGCCCTGCGTGAACACGCGCAGGAAGACAGCGAATACCCTTACCGGGCGGCGCCGGACTTCCTCCAGTTATGTGGCGTGGCGCTGCTGGCCTTTGCCTGGGCGCGGGCGGCGCGGGTGTCTCGGGCGTTGCCCGAAGAGCACCCGTTGCGTGCCGCCAAGCTGCAAAGTGCCGGCTTCTTTTTTGATTACCTGCCGTCCCGGCTGGCCCAGCACCTGGGCGCAATAGACGGCGCGCGTGCAGCACTGGCGTTCGTCTGACGAGGGCAGGCGCTTGCGGTACTATGGCAGCCCACGTTTTCTGGAAGTTGCCTGGATGAGTAAACCCGGTCAATTGGTGCTGGTCGCACTGCGCAAGATGATTGCCAGCGGGGAGCTGGTGGCGGGGGAGCGCCTGATGGAGATTCCCACGGCGCAGCGCTTCGGTGTGTCGCGCATGCCCGTGCGCATGGCCTTCCGTACCCTGGAGCAGGAAGGGCTGCTGGTGCCGTTTGGCGGGCGCGGGTATCAGGTGCGTTCGGTCAGCGCCAGTGATATCGCCGGCGCTGTCGAGGTGCGCGGTGTGCTTGAGGGCCTGGCGGCGCGTCAGACTGCCGAACAGGGTTTATCCGCCGAGGCACGTGCCACGCTGGAGCGCTGCCTGGTCGAGGGCGATCAACTGTTCGAAAAAGGCTATGTGACCGAGGACGACCTCGAGGTTTACCACGACCTGAACATGCGCTTTCACCACGTCATCGTCGAAGGCAGCCACAACCCGGCGATTGCCGACGCGCTGGCGCGCAATGATCACCTGCCATTTGCGTCGGTGACGGCCCTGGCGGTGGACCGCGAGGACATGGCCCGCGAGTACCGGCGCTTCAACTATGCCCATATGCAGCACCACTCGGTCTTCGATGCTCTGGTCAACCGCCAGGGCGCACGGGCCGAGGCGATTATGCGCGAACATGCCAACGCGACCCTGCGCTATGCCGAGATCTTCAGTTCAGCCACCGCCGATGCGCGCATGAAGGTGATCTTGCCCGCATCGTGACGTGGTTCAGATATCGAGCACCAGTAACGGCGTTTTCGAGCGCGAGCAGCAGGGCGTGAACTGGTCGTTCAAGGCTTGTTCCTGCTCGGTGAGGAACAGGTCGCGGTGCTCCGGTATACCTTCCAGCACACGGGTCAGGCAGGTGCCGCAAATCCCCTGTTCGCAGGACACGGCAATCTCGATGCCGTGGCTTTCCAAGACCTGGACCACGCTCTTGTCGGCGGGTATTTCAAATACCTGGCCGCTGCTGCCGAGCTTTACCGAAAAGCTCGCGTCGAGGCTGCTGTCCACCGGCGCCGCCGTGAAGTATTCGCGGTGCAGGCACGCCTCCTGCCAACCCTGGGCCCGGGCGCTGTCGAGCACATGTTGCATGAACCCGCCGGGGCCACAGACGTAGAGGTGCACGTCGTCTGCCGGTCTCGCCAGCACCTCGGCGGCATTCAACGCGGTGCCGGGCTGCTCGTCGAAATGCAGAAACACCCGCTCGGCAAACGGCGACCCCATGAGGCGCGAGACAAACGCCGCACGCTGACTGGCGCGAGCGCAGTAATGCAGTTCGAAGTCGGCACTCGTCTGTGCCAGGCGTTCGGCCATGCACAGAATCGGGGTGATGCCGATGCCGCCGGCAAACAGCAGGCTGCGCCGGGCTGCGTGGTCCAGGGGGAACAGGTTGCGCGGTTCGCTGATGCTCAGGCGAGTGCCCTCGTGCACCTGTGCGTGCAGGCTGCGTGAGCCGCCGCGAGACGCGGGGTCGTTGAGTACGCCGATCACATAGCGATGCCGCTCTTGCGGGGGATTGCACAGGGAATACTGGCGGGTCAGCCCGTCCGGCAGGTGCACGTCGATATGCGCACCCGCGCTGAAGGGCGGCAGTGGGCTGCCATCGACGCTGGCCAGTTCATAACTGCAAATATCCTGGGCTTCGGTGCTGCGGGCTGTCACCACGACTTCAATCATGTTGGTTCTCCGGCGCGTTCCCGGGCGATCAGGCGTTCCAGAATCTTGCGCGACTGCACGCCGCCGGCATCTATGTTCAGCTTGAGCAGGTTACGCGTCGGGTGGGCCAGCAGGTTCTGTTGCTGGCGTTCGAGCATTTCCAGGTCTTCGCTGAAAATCTTGCCCTGGCCTTCGCGAATGCTGGCGGTCAGCGCCTCATCCTGCGGGTTGAAATTGCGCGCCATGCCCCAGAAGTACCAGATCGAGGTGTCGGTTTGCGGGGTGATGAAATCCACCACGATGCTCGCAGCCTTGTGCTCGGGCGCAGCGTTGTAGCCACCTTTGCCGGCATGGGCCACGCCGACTTCGATCAACACGTGGCTGGGCGGGGTGAAGCGGCAGATCTGCCAGCGATCCACCGGCACATCGTCGGCCAGGTTGTTGCCGCGCAGGGCCATGCGCCAGAACGGCGGGGCCATGATGTTTTCCATATGTCGGGCGGTGACCACTTCGTCACCGTCGACCGTGGTCACGGGCGCTGCTTCGTCGATTTCCTTCTGGCCGATACTGGAAGCGTGGACGTAAGTTTCGTGGGTCAGGTCCATCAGGTTGTCGATCATCAGGCGGTAGTCGCACTGGATATCAAACAGCCCGCCGCCGTACGCCCACTGATCACTCACCGCCCATTCCAGGTGGTGGATCAGCGCCGGGTCGGCCAGCGCCTGATCACCGGGCCAGACCCAGATGAAGCCATAACGCTCGACCACGGCGAAGGTCTTGTTGCACGGAAAACCACGCACCCGCTGCCCAGGCATCTCGACCGTCTTGCCGTCCCCGCCCATGACCAGGCCGTGGTAGCCGCAGACCAGGTTGCCGTTTTCCACATACCCCAGCGACAGCGGCGCGCCACGGTGCGGGCAGAAATCCTCGACCGCCACCACGGCGTTTTCCGGGCCGCGATAAAACACCATTTTTTCACCGCATATCTGCCGGCCCAGGGGTTTTTGCGCGATTTCATCGGGGGTGCAGGCGACATACCACGTGTTCTTGGGGTACATGATGACTCTCCAGGCAACGGATTATTCTTATTTAATGGATCCATTAAATGAGCGGAAGCCTGGAGAGTCAATCTTTTGTTAGTGTTTAATTGGGCGATTATCGGACGATGGTTTTTATTGGATCCAGTAATGCCTTTTTCCAGTATCGAATCATCACCGTGCCCAACCATACCGTGCCGGCCGCCGCGTGGCTCGGTGCGAGCCTCAGGTAATACCGTCAATAAGGATATGGCGCTGCCCAAGGCTGCACTGCTCAATCCGCGCCTCGACCTGGTACACCTCGCGCAGCATGCGTTCGGTGATCACCTCATGACACGCGCCGCTGCCCTGCGCGGTACCCTCGGCAATCACCAATACCTGGTCGGCAAAGCGCAACGCCTGGTTCAGGTCATGCAGCGCTATGAACACGATGACCTGCTGTTTGCGGGCCAGTGCACCCATGAAGTTCAACACCTGCACCTGGCGATGCATATCGAGGGCGCTGGTGGGTTCGTCCATCAACAGGATCTCCGGTTCGCGCACCAAGGTCTGGGCGATGGACACCAACTGCTGCTGGCCGCCGCTGAGTTCGCCGAGATTGCGAAAGGACAAGTCGCTGATACCAAGGGCTGCGAGCATTTCGTCGACCAGATTCAGCTCGTCATCGTGCACGGTCCATTGCGGCGACAGTTGCTTGCGGGCCAGCAGCACCGACTCGTAGACCGTCAACCGCGCACTCGCATTCAAGCCCTGGGGCATGTAGCAGATGCCCTGTTGGCCCTTTTTCGAGTCTTGCAGCAGCACCTGCCCCGGCCCGTCGATCAGCCCGGCCATGCGCTTGAACAGGGTGGACTTCCCGGCTGCATTGGGCCCTACCACTGCGACCACCTGGCCGCCGGTGAACGCGGCGGTGGTCACGCCACGGATGATCGTGCGCTGGCCGTAGCGGGCACCCAGGTCCTGCAGCTGAATCTTCACCATGTGTTTTTCTTCCCGTTGAGGATCAGCGATATGAAAAACGGCACGCCAATCAACGACGTGACCACCCCGATCGGGAAGATTGCGCCCGGGATCAGGGTTTTGCTCACCACCGAACTGGCGGACAGGATCAGTGCGCCGGTCAGCAGCGAGGCCGGCAGGAAGAAGCGTTGATCCTCGCCGATCAACATCCGCGCAATATGCGGGCCGACCAGCCCGATAAAGCCGATGGTGCCGACAAAGGCCACGGGGAACGAGGCGAGCAGGCTGACCATGATCAGCGTCTGAAAACGCAGGCTGCGCACGTTGATACCGAAGCTGGCGGCCTTGTCGTCGCCCAGTCGCAGCGCGGTCAGGGCCCAGGCGCGTTTGGCAAAGATCGGCAGGGTGATCACGATGATCAGGCAGATCACTCCGAGTTTGGGCCAGGTGGCTTTGGTCAGGCTGCCCATGGTCCAGAACACCACGGCCGCCACGGCTTGCTCGGTGGCAAAAAACTGCACCAGCGCCAATAACGCGTTGAACGTGAACACCAGGGCGATCCCCAGCAGCACGATGGTTTCTGCGGTAACCCCGCGCCGCAGGCTCAGAAAGTGAATCAGCAACGCCGAAAGCATGGCCATGATGAACGCGTTCACCGGCACCATGTACTGCGCCGCCAACGGAAACAGCGCCACCCCAAACGCCAGCCCCATGGCTGCGCCAAAACTGGCGGCGGCGGAAATGCCCAGGGTGAAAGGGCTGGCCAGCGGGTTATTGAGGATGGTCTGCATCTGCGCTCCGGCCAATGACAGCGCCGCGCCCACGGCAACCGCCATCAGCGCGATCGGCAGGCGGATGTCCCACATCACCACGCGAACCTGCGCCGGCGCACTGTCCGGTGCAAAGAGTGCACCGAGCACCTCGCGCACGCTGTAGCTCGCCGGCCCCAGGGCCAGGTCGAGCAGCACGCTGCACAACAGCAGCAGGGCCAGGCCACCGAGGATCAGGCGTTTGCGCAGCACCAGGCGCCGATAGGTGTCGCGTTGAATCACCGCGCTCATGGCTTGAGGCTCACGAAATAGCCCGGCTCATAGGGCACCGGCAGGAATCGCTGGTGCAACTCGCGAAACGCGGCTTCAGGGTCCAGGTCGGTAAACAGTGTCGGATGAAACCACTTGGCCAACTGCTGGATGGCCACGAACTGATAAGGGCTGTTGTAGAACTGATGCCAGATCGCATGGAACGCCTGATCATCCTGCGCCTTGATCCCGGCATAGGCCGGGCGCCCGGTGTACCAAGCCAGTTTGCGCCGGGCTTGCGCCATGTCGGCGCCGGGGCCCACACCGACCCAGTGGCCACCAGGGGCAAAGGCTTCCCAGTTGGCACTGGTGATCACCACCTGTTCCGGGTTGGCCACAACCACCTGCTCGGGATTCAGCTGGCCAAACGTGCTGGGGATGATGTTTCGGGCAATATTATTGCCACCGGCCATGTCGACGAACAGACCAAAGTTTTCATTGCCGAAACTCAGGCAGCAATCGTCGGTGTAGCCACCGATGCGCTCGATGAAAACGCTGGGGCGCGAAGGGTGCTGCGCCTTGATCACGTCGGTGACGCGGCGGATCTGCTGGTTGCGAAAGTCGATAAAGGCTTCGGCCCGCGCCTCTTTGCCGAATAACTTGCCGAACAGGCGCATGGTGGGTTCGGTGTTCTGCATCGGGTGGTTGCGAAAGTCGACGTACACCACCGGGATCCCCAGCGCGTCGAGTTTTTCGATATACCGGGCATCCTCGGTCGCGTGCTGCGCCTCGATATTGAGGATGATCACGTCGGGATGCTGGGAGATGGCCTGCTCGATATCGAAGGTGCCGTCTTCAAAACCGCCAAAGGTGGGGATTTTGGCGATGTCGGGAAATTTGCGCAGGTAGGCGCCGTAGGTGTCCGGGTCGGATTGGATCAAGTCCTTGCGCCAGCCGACGATGCGTTCGATAGGGTTTTGCGTATCCAGCGCGGCCACCAGGTACAACTGACGGCCTTCCCCCAGAATCACCCGCCTGACCGGCAGGTGCACCTTGACCTGGCGCCCGAGCAAATCGGTGACGGTGCTGCGCGTCGGCTCCGGCTCCGGCTCGGCCGCCGTTGACGGCAGCGCCCAGCTTAACAAACCTGCAAACAGCAGCCCGGCGAAGGCGTGGCTGCGTCGAACAATGGTCACCATGGTTAAAGCCTTTGCTGTGTTCGGGCCGCAGGGCGGTTGCGTTAGCCGTGCCGGGCCGAAGGTTTCAGAAATCGACCGTGGTCGACAGTAGAAGGGTGCGTGGCGAGCCTTGAGAAAACGCCCCATACGAGGCGACGCCCGACCAATACTCACGGTCAAACACGTTCTGTACCGTGGCGCGGAAGGTCGTCGGCCGCTGGGCGATGCGCGTGCTGTAGCGCACCCCCACGTCGAAGCGGGTCCAGGGATCCAGCTGCTGGGTGTTGGCCTGGTTCACGTATTGGCTGGCGGTGTACAGCGCGCCGCTGGTCAGCGTCAGCCCCTCGACCGAGGGCACGTCCCACTCGGCCCAGAGGTTGGCTTGAACCTTGGGCACTCCCACCGGCGTGTTGCCCCGGTTGGCCGCGACCGCGCTTTTGGTCAGTTGCGCATCCAGCAGCGTCACGCCGCCGAGCAGACGCGTACCTCGGCCAGCCTCGCCGGATACGTTCAGCTCCAGGCCCCGGTTGCGCTGTTCGCCTTGTACCGCAAAGGTTGTGCCTGCGAGTTCGCCGCTGGGTTTGGTGATCTGGAACAGCGCGAGGGTGGACATGACCGTGCCGTAGTCGAGCTTGAGCCCGACCTCATGCTGGCGCGAGACGTAGGGGGCGAAGATCTGGCCCGCGTTCGAGGCCGTGGCGGGGGCGATATCGCCTTTGCTCAAGCCTTCGAGGTAGTTGTAGTAGAGCGCCACATGCTCTTGGGGCCTGACCACCACCCCGAACAGCGGCGTGGTCTTGCCGTCGTCATACGCGGTAGTCACCGCGCCTGCTGCGTCGTAGTTGTTGGACCGTATGTTCTGTTTGCGCAGGCCGGCAGTCACCTGCAGGCGCTGATCCAGCATCGACAAGGTGTCGGCAACCGCAACGCCCGACAATTCGGTCGCCGAGACTTTTGGTGTGGCGGGCGCGGCAATATCAGCCTCGGGTTGCTCGAGCGGATGGTAAATGTTCGACAGGATCGGCGCACTGGAACGGATGCCGCGTGACAACTCATCGCGATAGCGTGTGACTTGCAGTGTGGTGCTGTGGCTGATCGGCCCGGTGTCGAAGTGCAGTCGGGCACCGGTGTCGACCGTGTAGCGCCGGACCTTGAATTGGTAATAGCCGGGGATCGACGAGGTGTCACCGGCGGTGTTGATGATGGTCGGGGTCTGGTCGGACAGGCGTGCCACGTTCGACTTTCCCCCGCCGGCATGGGCGAACAGGGTCAGTGCGTCGCTCACGTCATACTCGCCGCCCAGCAATGCCGATTGGTCGCGGGTCTTGGACCAGCCCCACGCTTGGCTGACGTTGGTACGCCCGTTGGCGGCGTGCGGGACCGGCACGCCGGGAGCGATCAGAAAGGGCCGTGACGCCGCGTCAAATTGCTCCTGCTGGGCAATCAGGTCCAGGCTGGTGCGCAGGCGATCGCCCTGGTAATCCAGGGAGATGGCACTTACACCGACCTCCCGCGATTGCTTGTCGATCACGGTGTCACCCTGCTGTACACGGCCGTTGACCCGCACCCCGAAGCGGCGGTCCTCGCCAAACCGCCGACTCAGGTCGAGGTGGGTGCCCAGTTGCAGGTCCTGGGCGTAGCTGGCAGTGACGCGGGTCAGGTCCTCGTCCAGGGAGCGCTTGGGGACCACGTTGATCACGCCGCCGACGGCGCTGTTGGGGGACATGCCGTAGAGGAGCGCGCCGGGGCCTTTGACCACTTCGATGCGCTCGGCGTAGTCGGTGAACACCCGGTAATTGGAGGCCACGCCATACACGCCGTCGAACGCCAGTTCCCCAAGGTTGCCTTCGCCCACCGGAAAACCGCGGATAAAGAATGAATCGACGATACCCCCCGCCTGGCCGGTGGAGCGGACTGAGGAGTCGCGCTCCAGCACATCGCCGACGGTGGTCGCCTGCTGGTCTTTGATCAGTGACGCGGTATAGGTGCTGATGCTGAAGGGCGCGTCCATCACATCTGTATTGCCGAGCAGGCCCAGGCGCCCGCCCTCGGCCACCTGGCCGCCCGGATACTCCGGCGGCAGGCTATCGGTATGTTTTTGCGGCGCATCCACCGTGGTGGCTGCCAGCGTTACCCTGCGCAGGACCAGGGTGTAGCTGCCATCGCTGCGCAACACCATCTCCAGGCCGCTGCCTTCGAGCAACCGCGTGACGGCTTCCCGCGTCGAGTAAGTCCCGCGCAGTTCAGGGCTGGTCAGCCCTTGCGTGATCGACGGCTCGAACGCCAGGGCAATGCCGGCGTCCACGGCAAAGCTTGAGAGCGTTGCGCCGAGCGGGCCGGGGGCAATGTGGTAGGCATGCAACGCGACCGAGTCCAGTTGGGCCGGCACGCCCGCCAGGGCCGACGAGCACACCGCAGCGGCCAGCAGCAGGCTGAGCACTGCGCCGCGCACCATCGGTTTGAACGGACGAGCCGGACGCAGGGGCCGTGCTACGAGCATGAATGGATGACCCAATGGACAAGAGGAAAAGGCTGTTCCCGTGTTTGCCAGCCGAGATCGAAAAAAGTATCACCCGGGCCGCAGTTTTTTTGTGAGAGATCAGGCGGGCGAGAGCGTGACCCAATAACCGCGCAAATGCCGGTTGGCCAAAACGGGGTAGGTGTGCACCAGCATGCTCAAGGTGCGATCGGTATCACTGATCGGAAAAGCCCCGGAAATGCGCAGGTCGGCGATGGCGGGATCACAGCGCAGGAAGCCTCTGCGGTAGCGCGCCAGTTCTGCGACGAAATCCGCCAGGCGCATCTTGTCGGCCATCAACATGCCTTGGGCCCATGCGCCGAGGGTGCGATCGGTCGGCGTCAGGTCACCAAAGGTCTGTGAGGAGAAGTCTGTGCGCTGCCCGGCGTTGACAATCAGCGGCGGCGTCTGGCGGTTATCGGCCAATCTCACGCTCACCGCGCCGTCGAGTACCGCAAGGTGCGTGCGCGAGTTCACTTCGCGCACGGTAAAGCGGGTGCCCAGTGCCTGCATGCGTCCCTGGCGAGTGCTGATCAGGAAAGGTCGGGGCAGCGGGGCGGTGTCCACGGCGGTCTGCACCAGGATTTCGCCTTCGCGCAGGTGGATCAGCCGTTGGCGGTCGTCGAACATCACGTCGATGGCGGTATCGGTGTTCAGGGTGATGTGCGAGCCGTCGGCCAGGGTCAGTTCGCGGCGCTGGCCAACGTCGGTGCGGTAGTCCGCTGACCATTGCTGCGACTGCGCCAGCTTCCAGCTTCCCCAGCCCGCAGGCATCAGCGCCAGCAGGATCGCCAGCTTGCCCAGGGCTGCACGGCGTTCCGGGCTGTTCGGCCGGTCCAGTGCCGACATCGCCAGGGAGGGCGGCAGCCCGCCGAACTTGCTCTGCAGCAATTGCGCGCGCGCCCAGGCGCGATCACGCTCCGGGCTGCTGACCTTCCAGCGCTCCCATTCGGCGCGTTCGTGCTCGCTCAGTTCGCGCTCGCTCAAGCGCATCAGCCACTCGGCGGCTTCTTCGAGTACCTGCGGGTCCAGCGGCGGTTCCTTGCGCAGACCGAGCATTCATTCCACCAGCATCAGGCACTGTACAAAAGCCTGTTTCATGTAGCGCTTGACGGTAATCAGCGATACACCCAGCTGCTCGGCGATGTCGTCGTACTTGAGGCCATTGATCTGCGACAGCAGGAAGGCGCGCTTGACCGGCGGCGCCAGGGTATCGAGCATGGCGTCGATTTCGTGCAGGGTTTCCAGCACCAGGAAGTGCGCCTCAGGCGACGGTGCTTCGTGGGTAGGCACGTTCGCCAGCGCGTCCAGGTAGGCGCGCTCCAGTGCCTTGCGCTGATACCAGTTGATCAGGATGCCCTTGGCCACACAGCTCAAGTACGCCCGTGGCTGGTCAATCACCGTGACTTGTGAGGCCAGGATGCGGGTGAAGGTGTCCTGCGCCAGGTCCGCCGCATCCATGGCGTTTCCCAGTTTTCTCTTCAGCGTGGCGTACAGCCAGCCGTGATGCCCGCTGTACAGGGCCTCGATGGCGCGCAGGTGATTGAGGTGATTCGCGGAAGAGGTTTCGCTCATGGCGGCAGATTTGTTTGTAATTGAGAAGTATTCCCAATGCTAGTTGACAAACCGACTTGAGCGCAAGCGCGATCGTGTCCCGTGATCAGGCGCGTGACATGTGTATCAAGGCGTCAATCAGCGCGTCGATTTCAGCTTCAGTGTTGTAAGCGTGAACCGACGCACGGCTGACTTCAAGCAAGCCCCGATGCTGCATGTCGAGTAGGGTCGAGCCCGCCTTCGAGGTGCTCACGTTGATGCGTTTGGGTTGCGCTGCAAGCCACTGCTGCACCTGTGGGGCGCTGTTGTGCCGATGACTGAAGGTGACGATGCCGGACTTCACAAGGCCCAGGTCTTGCGGGTCGAGAGCCGCCACCTCGGTCAGTCGATGGCGTAAATAGCCCGCCAGGTGCTGGATGCGCTGCCACATCGCTTCGATACCTTGCGCCAACGCGTACTCGACTGCTGCCCCCAGGCCCAGTTTGGCCGCGACGTTGCATTCCCAATTTTCAAAACGTCGCGCATCCGCGCGAATTTTGAAGCTGTCCGCCGTGAGCAAGGAGGCCGCATGCAGGTCAAGGAAAACCGGCTCCAGGCGTTGGCACAGGGACTGATCGACATACAGAAACCCCATGCCCCTGGGCCCGCGCAGGTATTTTCGACTGGTGGCGGTGAGCATATGGCAGCCGATTTTTTGCACGTCGATCGGTAGCTGCCCCACCCCCTGGCAAGCGTCCAGCAGGAACCACACACCCGCCGCCCGGGCGAGGGCACCGATCTGCTCGACGGGTTGTACAGGCCCGCCGTTGGTGGCGAGCATCGGCAGCGATACCAGGGTGACACGCTCGTCTTCAAGCATCGCCGCCAAGGCCGCGAGGCACACCTGGCCGTGTTCATCGTTGGGGATGATCCGAATCTCAATCCCGCGCTGCTGCCTCAATTGCAGGTACGGGATGTAGTTGCCGGCGTATTCAGTCATGGATGTAAGCACCGCATCGCCGGGTTTCAGCGCCAGAGAATAGAAGGCCATGTCCCAGGCACGGGTGGCGTTTTCGACCACCGCGATTTCATTGGGCCGCGCATTGATCAGGCGCCCAATGGCGGCGTAGACATTCTCCAGTTCAGGCGCGCATTGGGCGGCCGCTTCATACCCGCCGAGGCGGGCTTCCTGTTGCAGATGCCCGGTTATGACCCGGACCACCGGCTCAGGCATCAGCGCCGCACCGGCATTATTGAAATGGACCAGATGCTCGACACCCGGTGTGTCGGCACGCAGTTGTTTGATGTTCAAACCATCACTCCTTGTTCAGTCGCTGCCCGCAACGCGATTGGCAGGCGCGCGCACCGACCAGTACCGCAACACGAGCATGGGAATCAGCGCCACTGCATAGGCCAGGCACACGAAAAGATAGGTGTATTGCAAGCCATAGACCTGGCTCAACAAACCACCGATGGAGATGCCGGCAATCGAGGCGAACTGCGCAGTACTTTGAGCAATACCCAGTACATAGCCCTGTCGTGAGCGGTCGGCGGTTTTCGAGACCAATGCCATCAGCACAGGAGTGGTCGCTCCCAGCAGTACCCCCCAAATGAAGTAGGCGACGATAAATACCACGGGGCTGCGTGTTACGCCCGCCACGGCGGTCAAGGCGATACAGCCCACCACGATATACGTGATGCGTTGCAGCGTTTCTGCTTGGGAACGATGCTCGAAGTAGCGCGACCACGCCGTTGCAGACAGGATAAAGCCCAGCGCCAGCAACCCGTAGCACAGGCCGACGACTGAGTTGCTGACCTCGAACGTCGTACTCACGTACAGCGAGAACGATGTCTGCGGCAGCATGCGCGCCAGCAGCAAGATCCCCATGACGCACAGCAGCGACAGCAGGGGGGAGCTGCGCCATACGCTGTCGGTGCCAGTGGCTGGGGTGCTGGTGGTCACCGTCGGTTTTTTTTGTACGGGCGGCACATCCGGCAACGTCACGGCGGCGATTACGGTACAGAGTGCGCAGAGCACCGAGGCGACGATGTTGATCCAGAAAAACGTCGCGTAATCGAGAATCAGGCCGCCAACAACCGCGCCCAGCAGTGAGCCGACATTGGTCGATATCTGCAGGATCGCAAATAACCGGGCCCGTCGCGACGGGGCTTCGATACTGACCCCGTACGCCTGCGCCGGGGCTATATAGCCGGCGAAGGCGCCCTGCAGAAAACGCAGCACCAGGATTACCCAGATGTCACTGAAAAATGCCAGCCCGAGTTGGGTCAGGGACAACCCCGCGAGTGCGCGAATCATCATTAATTTGTGGCCGTAGCGATCGCCGATACGGCCCCAGAATGCACTGGTCAGCATGATGCCCAGCATCGGCCCGACGTACACGGCGATGCTGGCGAAGCTGAATACCGACTCCGAGGAGGCCAGCCCGCGCAGGTGCACGGGCCAGAACGGCCCGCTCATTTCCATCGCGCCCATGGAGACCAGTTGGATCGCGAACAGAAGATAAATGAGGATTCTCACACTCGAACCCTGGATGGCACCTGCTTGGGACATGAGACGGCCTCGGTTATTAAACGGCAGCTAGCGGGTTGGTCAGCGTGTGCTGCAAACGGTAGTTGGAATACTGCATCAGGTGCATGCGCAGCAACGAACGGGTAGGCCATGGATCCTCAACAAAGGCTTGGCGCTCGACTTCCCACACCTGCGGCGCTACCCGCTCGCGCACGGCCGTAAAGGCGTTTTCGGTTTCCTCGCGCAATACCGCCCACAAGCGTGTGTTGTCCATGGCGTACTCCTTGGTCAGCCACAGGGCCATTTCATGCAGGTGTGTGAGGAACGCGGCGTCCAGTACAAACATGCGTACCGGCTCGATATCGCCAGTAAATACCGTCGGCAGAATGCCAGGCTGCACGTGCGGCTGTAACGTATAACCGCGTTCTTCCAGCAGCGGGGCGTAGGTTCTGCCATCGCCAAAATCGCGGATCAGCAGGCTGCGCGGCAAGCCATCGGGTGAGAACAGCACCATGGTGTTCTGCTGGTGCGCTTCGAGCCCGATACCGTACAGCAGATAGATCGCCACCACGGGGTGGGTGACGACTTTGGCATACTGGCGAAACCACTGTTCTACGCTGGCAGCGTCGGCACGCACCCCGGCGCGTTCGATCAGGTCGGTAAACAGCGGCCGACCGCTGCCCGGCAAACGGGTGAACAGTGAGGCCACAGTGATCGGCAGGCAATCATCGCTGCGTTCGAAGGCTTGCCGGCTGGCACGAAACACCACGGACAAGTGTTTTCCCGGTACGTCGTCTTGGGTGATCGCGTGTCGGTAGCGCACGCCGATTTCTTCCGGGAAAATTTCCAGTTGCTGGTCGAAACCGTTTTCGGCTTCCAGGATTTGCGTGATCACCGTGCTGATACGCGGCCCCATATGGATCGACTTGGCTTGCAGGCTGCGTAACTCGCTGGTCATCCACAACGCGATGGGCAATTTGATCAGCGGCGCAGCCGGGTCCAGCACCGGCATCATCGTGCGGTATGACATGGTCGGCAGCGTCTGGATATCCGGGCCCTCGGTGATCAGGATGCCTGCTTCGATTTCTGCAGCAAACGTCTTGAGCACGTACGCCTGCAAATGCCAGGCATGAATCGGCAGCGGTAGCCATTGCGTTTCATCCAGGCCCTTGGCGTTGAGTGCTGCCTTCCAATGCTCCCAATGTGCCGGGAAGTTGCTGGCGAACCAGGCGTGATAGCTGGTCACGTGAGGCATGCTTTCGCTTTTGGCCATGTCGGCACGCAAGGCGGCGATCCGCAGCGCAACCTGCGCGTTGAACTCCGGGGACAGCTGTTCGACTTCAGCGTCATTCAGCCCGGGGCGGGCTTTCCAGGTCGGGTAGTAGGGGTGGCCCTCCAGCGAGCCCCACTGATCCAACAAGATGGCGGCGTCCTTGGTGCTCGAGTGCCGGCGCAAGTAATCAGTGAGGCTGGTGAGCCCCTGATCTTGAGCGGCCTGAGCCAGGCGTGCGTTCCAGTGCTGGCGATACTGGCGTGCATGGGCGTCGTTCAGCAGGCTGTTCTCCATATCCGACTTGAGGCCGGCCACGCCTTCGTCGCTGGGCTCGAAGTCGAAACTGTCGCGCAGTACATCCAGCAAGTCCTGATGGCGGGAGATCACCTGGCGCACGCCTTCGGCCGTCAGCAGCACCACGTCGCCGTCATTGACCAGCGTGTCGGCCGGGCCGAGCGTAATCTCGGAGAAAAAAAGCCGCGCGCCGCTCTGCTTGAGCGGGTAGGTGGCCTGGTGGCCGTCGTGGGTGAACGCCAGCGCCGAACGATCCAGGATATTTTCCGCAAACAAGCAACGAATCAGCCGGCGCAGGGCGTTCTTGCGGGAGTAGGCGATCAAAGTGTTGAGGTCATCCATATCAGCTATCTGCTCGTTGGGTCATTGATTAAAAGGTTATGCCGTGCGAGGCCATTGGCTCGGGAAGTAATCCAGCGCCGAGTCGCGCAGACCTTGCATATAGGCAACGCTCCAGTGCAGGACTTCTTCGATATAGGGCACTTTCAGTTCAAAACGCCTGGCCATTTCCACCAGCAGCACCAGGCCATAGGCGACGTCTTCGTTGAACGCGCGGCTCTCACGCTCGATCACATACCCGGCGCGGTTATCACCGGCCGGCACCATGGGCGCGAGGATGTTGTTGTAAGCCTGGTTGGTGCGCAGAATGGACAGCATGCTGCTTTGGTCGCGAATCTGATCGCCGTACGCTTCCACGATTTCCTGTTTCAAGGACTTGACGGACGACAGGTCGATGCCCATGCGTTCACTGATGACCGCACACAGTGCCTGGCTCTCCTGATCCATGCGCTCCAGGAAGTAAGCACCCAGTTCGGGGCACTCCGTCCACCAGTTCAGGCGCTGCGCAAAGATCTTGCGGTGCCATTGGCCGTAGGGGCCGATCAACCCGTAGATCACCGAGCTGTGCATGATCGGGTTACCGGGCGTCAGAGTGATCTCCAGGTAGTGCTCGAGCAGCGTGACGCAAGGGCCGTAGAGGCGTGTGAGGATCTCGTGCAGGTGCTGGCGCGACGCCAGGGATTCGCGGGCATGGGTCGCGACATACAACTGGCTTTTGCCACCGCCCATTTTTATCGACCGACCGGGCTTGAGTTCAAAGGCGGTATGAGGCACGTCCTTCATGCCCCAGATCACCAGGTTCGGGTGGTTTGCCAGTGTGGCCTCGGCCAGCCAGTCGAACCCGCAGAAGCCCGGAATCGCACCGATGTACACCGGTTTGCGGGTGCTCAAATGCGGCGCGATGGCTTGCAGGGTTTTAGCGCGGGCATGGGCTGGCACCGTGATGATGACGATATCGGCGTCTTCCACGGCGGGCCTGGCCTCGGCGGTCACCCGGTCCAGTCGAGCATGCAGTGTGGAACCGTCCGGCAGCAGGGCCTGGAGCGGCACCTGCCGGGCGTGGTGATCGACGACTTCCAGGTTGCTGGTCAGCAGCGAAACCTGCACGTCGGGCAGTTGCTTGAACAGGATTGCGTTGAGATGGCCGGTTCGGCCACCGCCGCAAATGGCGACTTTCAGCGGTTTCATTTAGAGGCGTTCCTTAGTCGAAAGAGGCTCAGGCGACGCTGAGTTGCAGCGGGGCGGAGCTGGACTCTTGCCAGTGGTGCTTGCCCAGCCAGGCATCCAGCTGCGAGGCGACGCCGGGGTCGAGCAAGTCGCGCTCCTCCAGCCACTTGTCATCGAAGACCGTGTGCAGGTATTTTTCGCCGCCGTCGGCAACCGGCACCACCACATTGCCGCTCAGTACGCCTTTGTGAATCAGTTCCAGGGCCTTGAAAATCGCGCCACCGGTTGAGCCGCCTACCAGCAGGGCGAGGTGGCGGGCGATATAGCGGGCGGTCTCGAAGGCTTGTGAGTCGGTGACCTGCACCCCCAGGTCGATGCAGCTGTAGTCGAGCACCAGCCCCACTGTGTCCCCGGCAGGCGTGCCGGTGCCGGACTGATAATACGGATAGCCGGGGTGGCCGAAGACGATGGAGCCTGCGGGCTCTACCGCCACGGTCACGATGTCGGGGTTGTGCTGCTTAAGACCTCGGGCTATCCCGGTCATTGACCCTCCGGTGCCGACGCAACCGACGTACGCGCCGATAACACCCTCGGCCTGAGCGATTGTTTCCCGCACAAAGTCGCTGTAGCCGCCGGCGTTGGCGGCGTTGTCGGACTGGTTCATGAAGACCGCGCCCGGGATCTGCTCGGCGAGTTCGGCCGCCAGGCGCTGGCGCTCTACCACTGCGACTTCATCTTCGCGGTAGGTCCCCGCGACAAACCGAATATCGGCGCCCAGGGCCTTCATCACGGCGATCTTGTCCTGCGCCGCGTGATGGTCGACGACGGCGATAAATTGCAGGCCGAATTCGACGGCGGCCATGGCCAGGCCGATGCCGGTATTGCCCGAAGATGATTCAACCACCACGCCGCCCGGCTTCAAGCGTCCGGACTTGAGCGCAGCGAGTACCATGTTGCGCGCCATGCGGTCCTTAATACTGCCGCCGGGGTTATTCTTCTCTATTTTTAATAACAGCCGGGCGTCAGTGCCCGGAATATAAATACCCAACATGGGCGTATTACCAATCAGTTCGGAAACGTTGGTCAGTATCATAGGAAGTACTCCCTTTAGTCGTCAGGTGAAAAAGCGTAGTTACCTTGCGTGCAACAGGTCGCCACCATTCGCCGGGGCAGGGGGTGACGATGAAACTCGTTTTCCAGCAAGTCCATTTGATAACCAGCGGTGTTCGCATAGATCAATAAGTCGCCGGCATTGGGCGAAACGCTAAAGTTGATCAGGCGTTGGGTAATGACGTCATCGTCCAGGCAACTATGCCCGGCAATATAGGCTTGCATCGGTGCCGGTGAGGTTGGCGTCCTGCTGATTAAAATCGGGTCAATCAAGTATTCGGATGCGAACCATGTTTCGCAGGCGCTGAAGCTGCTGCCTTCGACAAATAAGACTGTTTTGTTATTCGCCAGTTTTTTGCTGCGTGTAACGCGAAATACCGAGATTGCGGCTTGGTCCACCAGACTTCGGCCCGGCTCCAATGCCAGAGTGATGCTGTTGGCTTTCAAATACTGGGCAATGCTTTGTTGCGGCGAAAAGGCGCTTTCCAGAAATAACGTCAGCCACTCGCTTGCCGTCAAGTTGCTGCCGTAAGGGTAATAAGCGTTGGGCACTGACTGGTTGTAATAGTGACTTGGCGTGTTGTCGTTTTGTAGAAAACGATCGTAGGCGTGTGGCTCGATATAGCGGATGGGTAAGCCTCCCCCGATATCTATCATGGTCGGGTTCAACCCCATCTTCCGAGCCGCATCGACGAAATCGGTCACTTCACGAAACGCCTGTGCTCGAGATTCGAACCCATAGCCACCGAGGTGAAAATGGAAACCCTCAAGGTCAAAAAATGCCCGAAGTCGGGTCAGTAAGTGCAAGCACGCCAACAGGTCGGCGGCGCCCATTCCGAAGCGGCTGGTCGCACAGTTATTGGGCCTGTAACGCAATAAAACCCTGGCTTTGATGGCCGCGCTGCGGCTTTCGATCAGTGTTTTCAAATGCTCGAATTCTTCCAGTGAATCCACGCAGATCAGTGCGCCGGCATGCACGAGCGCCCGATGAAAATCCTCGGTTTTGGCAGGGCCGGTGGCACACAACTGATCGGCCGGCACCCCGGCGCGCAGTGCTGCTTGCATCTCGTAAAGGCTGGAAACGTCGACACCGATACCGGACGCCTTGGCCGCGCCCAGCAAACATTGCGACTTGTTGGCTTTGGCGCCGTAGAAGATCGCGTGCTGAACTTCATGCTGTTTCAGTACTGTTTGCAATGCGCAGGTGTTCAGGGTAAAGGCATGTGGCCATACAAGATTCAGCGGGGAGCCGTGTTGCGCAACGAGTTCCAGCAGTGTGTCGGGCTGGCTATGTAACAGTCGTGCGATGCTCGCGTCCAATAATGGATTAAGCATGTTCGAAAGATGAACTTCAGTCCGCGCTTCATTTAGCCGCGTTGTTGCAATAGGCATAACTATCCCCTGGCGCTTATAGCGTCGTCATTCATGTTTCAATCACTAAAAGCGATTGATGAATGTGCTCTTGTCGCTCGTCGTGTTTTTAACGCTTATGCGTTTGGCGGTGGATGCCACACGAATCCTGCAGTCGAAACTGTGGCTTTGATAGTAATAAACGGTTCACAAAACAGTTGCATAAGAACCCCATTCCATAAGGTTTATACGGGTGTAGCGAACGGCCACTAACTGCTGGTTTTGCTGCTCTAACTCACCGCCGAGCGATGGGTGAATGATGTCGCGAAGCCATACTTTGGGTGAGCGTTAAGACTTGCGTGTGCCGAGTAAAAGTTTCTCTTGGCGGCGTGAACAATATTGCTACCGAGAACGATTATCAAGTAAGGTTTTCAAATATTTCAAATTAATACCGGCTCAAGAGCGTTGCGCGAACGTGTATTTGCACGCGCTTGCGGACGTTCGTCCCTAGTTTCAAAGCGTTGTTAATTCATTGATCAATAAGGGGTTAAACCTTGATCGGCGAGGGCGGTGCCAGATGCGCAATTTGCCCTTCCTGCGGCCCCTGAAAATTTTGCAAAAACCACGACTGATGCACGCCAAGGAGAGATGCAATGAACACTGATCGTCCGAGCACGAACGCCCTGCTTCCCATCAGCTACCTGTTCGTTCCGGGGAACCGCCCGGAGCGTTTTGCCAAAGCGGTTGAGGCCGGGGCGGACGCAATCATCCTGGACCTTGAGGATGCGGTTCATCCCGAGAGCAAAGCCGCTGCCCGAGCTGCCGTATGGGCGTGGCAGGAGGGTACGCCAAGCGTTGCGAGCCAGCGGTTTATCCGGCTCAACAGTGTTGGCAGCGCGTTGTGCCGCCAGGACCTCACGTGGTTGGGCGACATGCGTTACCCCGAGCGTTGCACCGGGGTATTTTTGCCCAAGGCCGAGGCTCCCCAAGCGTTGGCGCGGGTGGTCGAGCAGCTGTTGGCGTGGCAACCCCAGTTGCAGATTGTCGCTATCATCGAGACAGCCAAAGGCTTGCAGCAGGTGGAGGCGATTGCCGCGATTCCCGGCCTGGCGCGCCTGGCTTTCGGCTCGTTGGATTTCTCCCTGGATATCAATTGCGGCCAGGTGCCTGAGGCGTTTCTGTACGCACGCAACCGCATCGTGTTGACCTCTCGCACTGCGGGTTTGCCGGCGCCGATCGACGGGGTTACACCGGCAATCAACGACCTGGCCGTGGTTGCTCAGGACTCGCTCTACGCTCGCTCCCTTGGGTTCGGGGCCAAGCTGTGCATCCATCCGGCGCAGCTGGCGACGGTGCAGCGCGCGTTCCTGCCCGATGCGCACCAATTGGCCTGGGCGGATCGGGTGATGAGTGCCGTGGCCGGGGGGAGCCATGCGGTGCAAGTTGACGGCGAAATGGTCGATCTGCCGCTGATCGAACAGGCGCAACGCCTGCTGGATCTGGCCCGCCGATACGCGGCGGTCGCCAAGACCGGAGCCTGCTGAACATGCTGGCGGGGCAAGGTGGCATGGAGCAGAGCTATGAGATTGCACTGCGACCGGTGTGCGAAGTGCTGCAATCGGAACAGGTGGATCCGGCCAACGTGCAGTGGCTATGCGACTCGATTATCCGCGCAGGGCATTGGCTGGAACCGATCATCGTCGAGCGCTCGCAGGGCATCGTGATGGACGGTAACCACCGCCTGAACGCGGCGCTGCAGTTGGGTCTGTGTCGGGTGCCGTGCATCCAGCTGGACTATGCGGACCCACGCGTGTGCGTTCGGCACTGGCACACGGGGCACGCGTTCGAGGTCGCACGGATTTTCAACACCATCGCTCGCGGCGAGATTTTTCCGTACAAGACCACGCGGCACGTGTTTGATCCGGCATTGCCGGTCATCGCGATACCGCTGGATCGCCTGTACGAATGATCCGTGCGAAAAAAATCAGGGGGGAGGGTGATACTTTTTCGCAGGTCGACTGGCATTAGGAGTGATTCCCATTTTCTCTCGTTGAAAGGAACCTCTCGTCATGCCTGTTGCCAGTCGGCCCTGCGGTGAGCGCGTGTTAACACTCGCCATTCGAACCGCCCTGTTGAATTTCGTTATGGTCGCAGCGGGCGCCAATGCCTGGGCTGAGACACCAACGCCTGCCGCCACGGATGACAGCACGCCGAGCCTGACCCTTGACACCACCACGAT
The DNA here is from genome assembly GCF_900591205.1 of Pseudomonas viridiflava. Taxonomy (GTDB): domain Bacteria; phylum Pseudomonadota; class Gammaproteobacteria; order Pseudomonadales; family Pseudomonadaceae; genus Aquipseudomonas. Next base: position 27,634 of record NZ_UUPU01000033.1, on the reverse strand, counting down.
TGACGGCCGCTACAACGGCCCGACGGCGCTGCCCGAGGTGCTCGCCGGTGGGCAGGTGGCACGCGGCGCACGGCTCGGCATGATGGGCAACAAAGACCTGATGGACACGCCGTTCAGCGTCACCAGCTACACCGCCAAAACCCTCGCCGACCTGCAAACCGTCACCGTCGCCGATGCCCTGGAACGCGACCCCTCGGTGCGCTCCACCGGGCAGACGGGCGGGATTGTCGATTCGTTTTTCATTCGCGGTTTTGCCATCGGCGAAGGCAACCTGGGTGAGTTGGCCTACGACGGCGTGTACGGCGTAGCCCCCAACTACCGGGTCTTTACCGAGTACGCCGAGCGTGTCGAAGTGCTCAAGGGGCCGGGCGCTCTGATGTACGGCATCTCGCCCAACAGTGGTGTCGGCGGTGTCATCAACATCGTCCCCAAGCGGCCGCTGGACCAAGACCTGACCCGCTTTACCGGCAGCTACGCGTCGGACTCCCAAGCGGGCGGGCATCTGGATATCAGTCGGCGTTTTGGTGAGGAAAACCAGTTCGGCGTGCGCTTCAACGGCAGCCTGCAGGGCGGCGATACGGCGGTGAGCGACCAGCATCGCGACCTGGGAATCGGTGCGATCGCCCTGGACTATCGCGGCGAGCGGCTGCGGCTGAACCTCGACTACATCAGCCAGAAAGAAAGCTTCGACGGCGCCTCGCGCCCGTTCACCATCGCACCCGGTGTTGACGTGCCATCCGCCCCGAATGGCCGCACCAGCCTGCCGCAAAAATGGGGCTGGTCGGACACCAAGGAACAGTCCGCATTGCTCGGCGGTGAATATGACCTGAGCGACAACCTCACCGTGTTCGCGCATGCGGGGGGCGGCAAGTCGGACGTGAAACGCATGTCCGACCAGGTGCCGCGCATCCTCAATGACGCCGGTGACACCAGCAACATCCCGGGCTACTACAAATTCAACGTCGACCGTTCTACCGCCGACGTGGGCATGCGCGGGCTCTTCGCCACCGGCCCGGTGACCCATACCACCACGCTGATGGCGACCCGTTACCAGGATGAGCTGTCACGGGGCATCAACAACGGCACGGCAATCCTCTCCAATATCTACCACCCGGTGGACACGCCCAAGCAAACCATCAACACGCCCAAGGTGTTGCGTATCTCCGAGTCGGAGTTGTCCGGGGTGGCGCTGACCGACACCCTGGGGATGCTCGACGACCGCCTGCAACTGACCCTGGGCGTGCGCCGACAGTTTATCGAGTCACGTAACTACAATGCCGCCGGCTCCGTCAGCTCGCGCTACAGCGCCAACGCCACCACGCCATTGCTGGGCGTGGTGGTCAAGCCCTGGGAGGACGTGTCTCTGTATTACAACTATGTAGAAGGGTTGAGCAAAGGCGATGCGGCACCGGGCACGGCGAGCAATGCCGGGGAAACCTTTGCGCCGTATGAGTCCAAGCAGCACGAGCTGGGGGTGAAGTATGAACACGGCACCTTCATGACCACGGTGGCGCTGTTTCAGATCGAAAAACCTGCCGGCGAACTGGGCGCCAATGGGGTGTATTCGGTGCAGGCCGAACAACGCAACCGTGGCCTGGAACTGAGCGTGTTCGGCGAAGTGGCCACCGGCACCCGCTTGATGGGGGGCGTGACCTTCCTCGATGGCGAGCTGACCCGATCGGCGACGGCCGCCAACCAGGGCAACAAGCCGGTCGGCGTGCCCGACATCCAGGCCAACCTGTGGGCCGAATACGACACCCCCTGGCTGCAAGGTTTTACTCTCACCGGCGGCGCGATCTACACCGACAGCCAATACGTCAACCAGGCCAATACCCAGCAGTTGGATGCCTGGACTCGCATTGATGCCGGTGCGCGGTACGCCACCAAGATAGAAGGGCGGCCGACGACGTTCCGCGCCACGGTACAGAACGTCTTCGACCGTGAGTACTGGTCGGGCGTCGCCTCCTATGGTGCATTTTCCCCAGGGTATCCGCGCACCTTGCAACTCTCGGCTAGCGTCGATTTTTGACGTGCGTCGAGCCATTAATAAATACCATGGCTAATAGACCGGCGGAACAATCAGTTCCGGCGGCGTCGGGCTGCGGGAGTAGTCCTCCTGCCTCACGCGTTGCGGCAGTTCGATCAGGGGTAGCTCGACTTCTTCATAAGGCATCTGCCCGAGCAGGTGATGAATGCAGTTGAGCCGGGCTTTCTTCTTGTCATCGGCTTGCACCACCCACCATGGCGCTTCGGCGATGTGGGTGCGCTCCAGCATGATCTCCTTGGCCTTGGTGTAGGCTTCCCAGCGCCGCCGCGACTCCAGGTCCATGGGGCTGAGTTTCCATTGTTTGAGCGGGTCATGAATGCGGCTGAGAAAGCGCAGGTGCTGTTCCTGGTCGGAGATGGAGAACCAGTATTTGATCAACTGGATACCGGAGCGCGCGAGCATGCGCTCGAACTCCGGCACCGTGCGGAAGAACTCCTCGTACTGATCCTCGTTGCAAAAGCCCATGACTTGTTCGACGCCGGCGCGGTTGTACCAACTGCGGTCGAACAGCACGATTTCACCGGCGGCCGGCAAGTGTGAGACATAGCGCTGGAAATACCACTGCGTCTGCTCGCGATCGTTGGGCGCGGGCAGGGCGGCCACGCGGCAGACCCTGGGGTTAAGCCGCTGGGTAATGCGCTTGATCACCCCACCTTTGCCGGCCGCATCGCGCCCCTCGAACAGGATCACCACTTTGGCGCCGGTCTTGACCACCCAGCTTTGCAGCTTCACCAGCTCGCCCTGCAGGCGGAACAGTTCACTGAAGTAGATCCGCCTGGCGGCCTTTTCGCTGCTTTCCTCTACATGCTCATCAAACAGGGCATTGAGGTCATGCCCGTCTTCGGATAATTCCAGTTCCAGCTCTTCATCACTGTGATCAAGCAGCTCACGGTGGATGCGCTGTATCAAGGCGTCTGCTGTTGAGGACATGGGCGGCGCTCGCGTCGGGGGAGGGGAGTGCCAGAGTGTTAGTCGCAACTTGTTACGAACTAATTACAGGCGCAAACGCAGCGAACGTAGTGGCAAAAGGGGACAAAAGTGCCTCTGCCACCCAATTTTCATAAAAACGTAACAAACCTATAGCAGAGTGCGCGGAGCCCGTTATCACAAGGAGTTCCCTGAATGAAAAGCTTGATGAAGTCTGCTGCACTCGCCGTTGCGGTTTCTCTTTGTGCCAGTTCCTTGGCTTTCGCTGACGAAAGCGTCCGCTTGACCGGTTCCGGTGCCAGTTTCCCGGCACCGATTTATCTGACCTGGTTCAAGGATTTCAGCAAGAAAACCGCAGGTGTCACCGTGGACTATCAATCCAAGGGCAGCGGCGCCGGTGTTCAGGACTTTTTGAACAAGACCGTTGATTTCGCCGCCAGTGACTCGGCGATGAAAGACGAAGACATTGCCAAGGTTGCCGAAGGCGTGCAGCTGCTGCCGATGACCGCCGGTGAAATCGTCCTGGCGTTCAACCTGCCGGGCAACCCTAAAGAACTCAAGTTGCCACGCGATGTGTACTCCAACATCTTCCTGGGCAAGATCACCAAGTGGAACGACCCTCAAATCGTTGCCGCCAACCCGGGCCTGAAACTGCCGGACATGCCGATCACTGTGGTAGTGCGTGCAGACTCCAGCGGCACCACTGCGGTGTTCACCAAGCACTTGGCGGCCATCAACCCTGAGTTCCAGAAGGACCTGGGTGAAGGCAACACCGTCAACTGGCCAGCCAGCGACAAATTCATCAAATCGCCGAAAAACGATGGCGTGACCGCTACCGTGCGCCAGACCCCGGGCGCGATCGGCTACATCGAGTACGGCTTCGCCAAACTGGCCAAGGTTGACTTTGCCCAGCTGCAGAACAAAGCCGGCAAGTACGTTGTACCTAACGCCGAAAGCGGTGCCGAGGCCCTGGCCGCTGTGAAAATGCCGGAAAGCCTGGTGGCCTGGCTGCCGGATCCGGACGGTGCCAAGTCCTACCCGATCACTTCCTACACCTGGATGATCTTCCGCAAGGACAACGGCAACCCGGCCAAGGCCAAGGCCATGCGTGAAATGGTCGAGTACAGCCTGACCGAAGGTCAGAAAATTGCCGACTCGATGGGCTACATCCCGCTGCCGCAATCGGTGGTCGATCAGGTTCGCAAAGCTTCCGCCAACATCAAGTAACACCCGTGAGGCCTCTCTCGGTGTGCGCGTCAGCCACGCCGGGGGAGTTTCCCCCCTGTACCGGAATTAGCCAATGAACACACCTTTTGTCGTACCGGTTAACCCGGATTCTGCCTGCCAGCCGCCCTCTACGAAGGATTTCCTGGTTGATCGCACCTTCCGTGCGCTTGCGCGAATTGGGGTGGTACTGATTCTGGCGTTGGTCTTCGCCCTGGTCTTCGAGGTGGGACGCAAGGCCCTTCCAGGTATGGAAAAGCACGGTTTCGACGTGCTGTTCGGTAGCGTCTGGGACGTTAACCAAGGTAAGTACGGCATTTTGCCAGCCATTTGGGGCACGCTTTACAGCGCCCTCATCGCGTTGCTGATCGCAGGTTTCTTCGGCGTCAGCATGGCGATCTTCCTGACTCAGGATTTCCTGCCGGCCAAGCTGGCTGCGGTATTCCGCACCATCGTCGAATTGCTCGCGGCCATCCCCAGCGTGGTGTATGGGCTGTGGGGCATCTACGTGGTGATCCCGGCGATTCGCCCGCTCACCGCATGGTTGAACAGTGAACTGGGTTGGATCCCCTTTTTCGGCACGTCCTTGAGCGGGCCGGGGTTGCTCCCTGCGGCGCTGGTACTGGCCATCATGATCCTGCCGACCATTGCCGCCGTTTCCCAGGACGCCCTCACCAGCGTGCCGATGAAAACCAAGCAGGCCGCCTACGGCATGGGGACCACCCACTGGGAAGCGATTCTCAAGGTGATGGTGCCCTCCGCCGCCACCGGCATCTTCGGCTCTCTGGTCCTCGGCCTCGGCCGTGCGCTGGGTGAAACCATGGCGCTGGCCATGCTGGTGGGCAACGCGAACAACATTTCGCTTTCGCTGTTTGCGCCGGCCAACACCCTGGCGGCCTTGTTGGCGCTGAACTTCCCCGAAGCCGGGCCCAACGAGATCGAAGTGTTGATGTACGCCGCACTGGTGCTGATGTTCATCACGCTGCTGGTCAACATCCTCGGCTCCATGATCATGCTTTACGCTCAGCGGGGCACTAAACAATGACTGACCTCTCATCCCCAATCACCGCCATGCCGAGCCTGCAGCGCAAGTTCGAGGGCCGCGCGCTGCGCAGCCTGGTGTTGACCACGCTGGTCTGGGCTGGCGCATTGCTGGCCAGCGTGCCGCTGATTTCCGTGCTCTACATGCTGATCACTCGTGGTGGCGCGCGTCTGAGCCTGGAAGTATTCACCGAACTGCCGCCTACCGGTTTCGAGACCGGTGGCGGCTTCGGCAATGCCATGGCGGGCACCTTTGTGATGGTCGGTATCGCCGCCGCGATCGCGGTGCCGGTCGGCATCATGGCCGCGATTTTCCTGGCGGAACTGGGGCCGGACAGCAAACTGGCGAATGCCTCGCGTTTTGCCGCCAAGATGCTTACGGGCCTGCCTTCCATCCTGGCCGGGGTATTTGCCTACGCCCTGGTGGTGATGACCACCGGGACCTATTCGGCACCGGCGGGTGGCGTGGCGCTGGCGGTACTGATGCTGCCGATCGTCGTGCTCACGGCTGAAGAGTCGATGCGCATGGTGCCCAAGATCATGAAAGACGCGGCCTACGGCATGGGCTGCACGCGCTCGCAGGTCATCTGGAAAATCATCTTGCCCACCGGCATGCCGGCGATCCTCACGGGTGTGATGCTGGCCGTGGCGCGTGCCGCGGGCGAAACCGCACCGCTGTTGTTTACCGCGTTGTTCAGCAACTACTGGATCTACCACGACGGCAGCCTGGCGGTGATGAATCCGACGGCATCGCTGGCCGTGCTGATTTACAACTTCTCCGGCATGCCCTTCGACAACCAGTTGGAGCTCGCCTGGGCGGCCTCGCTGGTACTGGTGATGATCGTGCTGGTCGTGAATATCGTGAGCCGTATTTTCGGCAAGCCCAAGTATTAAGCAAGGGAGCACTGAACTTTGAACGTATCAACTGCGCAAATAGCCGCTCCGTTTATTACTAAAGAGCCTGTGGTCATGGACTGCAAACTCGACAAGATTTTCTACGGCAACTTCATGGCCGTACGTGACAGCCATGTGCCGATCGAGAAAAACAAGATCACCGGCTTTATCGGGCCGTCCGGCTGCGGCAAATCCACCGTGCTGCGCAGCCTCAACCGCATGAACGACCTGGTGAAAGGCTTTCGCTTTGAGGGCCATGTGCATTTCCTCGGGCAGGACGTGTACGGCAAGGGCGTCGACCCGGTGGTGGTGCGCCGCTATATCGGCATGGTGTTCCAGCAGCCGAACCCATTTTCGATGAGCATCTTCGACAACGTCGCCTTCGGCCTGCGCCTCAATCGCTACAAGGGCGACCTGGGCGACCGCGTCAAGCACGCCCTGCAAGGCGCTGCGCTGTGGGATGAGGTCAAGGACAAGCTTAAGGTCAGCGGCCTGTCGCTCTCCGGCGGCCAGCAGCAACGCCTGTGTATCGCCCGCGCCATCGCCACCGAGCCGGAAGTGCTGTTGCTGGATGAGCCGTGCTCGGCGCTCGACCCGATCGCTACCCGTCGGGTTGAGGAATTGATGGTCGAGTTGAAGAAGGATTACACCATCGCCCTGGTCACCCACAACATGCAGCAGGCGATCCGTGTGGCTGACACCACGGCGTTCTTCTCGGTGGATATTTCCCAGGGCACGCGCACCGGTTATCTGGTCGAGATGGGCCCGACCACCCAGATTTTCGGCAGCCCTCGCGAACAAATGACCGGGGACTACATCAGCGGCAAGTTCAGCTGACCGATTTATCTACTGTTTCTCAGGATTGCCAATGTCTGCAACACGTCGTCTTGATTTACCCGCGATTGAACGCGCCCTGCGTGAGGTCCAGAGCCGCTTCGCTGCGCTCAGCCGTGACTTTACCGAACCACGCGACCCCTTGACCGACGAGGTGCTGCAGAATGTGCTTGAAGGCTATGCCCTGATTGACGATTATGTCGCTCGCGGCGTCGACTTGTTCGACCTTCAGCAACTCAACCTGATGCTGGAGATCAACGCCACCGTGCTTTGCGGCACAGACCCGGTGCGTCGGCAGGAGTATGCCCAGCACCTGGCGGCCACCGAGCAGCACTTCTTCAACAATGTTGAAGGTGGCATCAAGGATGTGTACAGCTGGTATTGCAAGCACCACGGTGAATCAGTCTGGAAGCGTGCTGCCGGTGTGTATGTACGCATCCTCAGCAAGCCGCAGCTGTTTATCGAGGGCAATAACCGCAGTGGCTCGCTGATCGTCAGCTACTTGCTGATGCGCGACGGGTTTGCGCCGTTTGTGCTGACGCTGGATAACGCCGAGGGCTATTTCAACCCGTCCTCGGTCATACGTAATTCCGCCAAGCATGGCGTCAAAGCCCTGTACGAATTGCCCAAGATCAAGAAAAAGTACGCGGCTTTCCTGGAAGATAAAGCGCCTGATCCCATGGAGTTTTTCCTCAGTGACACCCCAGCGCCTGCCTTCCAGGGAGGCCTTTGATGGAAAGGTATTCAGTGATGAGCACCCTCAAGCGTGTGTTCAAGCGCCCGCGGATACGTGTTTCGTTCGACATCGACGACACGCTGGCCTGCCAGCTGCACCACAGCGCCGTCGAGCACAGCCGCCTGCCGGCCTGTGTGCACCGCTGGCTGGGCGAGCCGTTGCGCATGGGCACACGTTCCCTGACCCGCGAGCTGCGTCGCCAGGGCTGCAGTATCTGGGTGTATACCTCGTCCGGGCGTACGCCTTCCTATATCCGGCGTTGGCTGTTGCTATACGGCATCCGTGTCGACGGTGTGGTCAATAGCGTGCTGCATAACCGTGCGCTCTCGGTACACGGGCTGTCGAACGCGCCCTCCAAATTCCCGCCTGCGTTCGATATCGACTTGCATGTCGATGATTCCGAAGGCGTGCGCAGTGAGGGCCATGACCACGGTTTCCGCGTGGTGGTGGTCGACCCGCAGGACGAGGACTGGGCACAGCGAGTGCTGGATGCCGTCGCACACCTGCAGGCTCAGCTGGCCCGCCAGCAACCGCAGCGGCACAAGCAGCCTGTACGGCCACGTGCGCAAGTGCTTTCGTCTTGAAGCACGGCGTTTTTACCGGGAATATCCAGTTGGCCGGGTTTTTCATATCGGCAGTCGTCGTATAAGTCTTGCCTTCGTTGTGCCGGTTGGGTCATGCGTCATCCGATCCTTGATTAGCTTGAGCGTTAAGCGCACACAGGCTTTGCAAGGGTCTTGCGCGTACGGCGGTGTCGCTAAGGCAGCGAATCGAGCGTGCGCGGCATGAAAAAACCTATCCTGTAAGTGTCGACGTTGTCGTACAACCGAATGCGCTATGATGTGCATTCATTCGCAAACCGAGATACCTGCTCTTGATGGACAACCCTAACGTCCAGCCCACGGTTCGTCGTCGGCACCGCAGCCTGGCCGAGGAGCTGGTCACCGAACTTTCCCGACGCATCTGTACCGGGGAACTGGCGCGTGCCACCAAGCTGCCTACCGAATCCGAAGTGATGGCCGAGCATGGCGTGAGCCGCACCGTGGTGCGTGAGGCGATCTCGCGTTTGCAGGCGGCGGGCCTGGTGGAAACCCGGCATGGCGTGGGCACCTTCGTGTGCGATATCCCCAGCCCCAGCGGGTTTCGGATCGACCCCGAGACCATCGTCACCCTGCAGGATGTGCTGGCGGTGCTCGAGTTGCGTATCAGCCTGGAAGTCGAGGCCGCCGGCCTGGCGTGCGTGGGGCGTACCGTTGAGCAATTGCAGGTGATGCGTGACTCGCTGGATGCGCTTAATTCGCGGGCAGTCAGTGCCGACTACGCAGTGTCGGCTGACTTTCAGTTTCACCAGCAGATCGCGCTGGCCACCGGCAATCGTTATTTCACCGACATCATGCTGCACCTGGGGGCCAACATCCTGCCGCGCACTCGCGTGCATTCAAAGCGCTTGGCCAACGATAACCAGGAACCTTACCTTGAGCGTTTGAGCCGCGAGCACGAAGACATCTACAAGGCGATTTTGCGCCGTGATGCGGACGCCGCCCGAGCGGCGATGCGCCTGCATTTGTCGAATAGCCGCGAGCGTATGCGTCGCGCCTATGAAGCCGCCGCCGCCGAGGCTTCGAAGGGCCCGGCCGCGGTGAACGCACCGCCTTGAAGCTGGCTGCCGGGCTCATCGGTGGCCGCTTGAGGTAGCTGCTCGACCTTGGCGCGAAACACCTCGGCACTGTCCTGCGGCGCAAAGCCCAGGTGGGCTGCATGCCGATTGTTCCACCACAGGTTCTGGTTGTTCGAGACGCCGTACACCACGCTATGTCCTACCTCTTCGGCCAGCAAGGCGCGGGCCACCAGATGGTCCAGGTCGCGGTAGCTCAACCAGGTCGAGAGCATCCGCCGGTTGCGCGGCTCGGGGAATGACGAGCCGATGCGCAGGCTCACGGTCTCAATGCCATAGCGGTGAAAGTAGAAGGCTGCGAGGTCTTCGCCGTACGCCTTGGAGAGCGCGTAGTAACCGTCCGGGCGGCGTGGGGAATGCGCATCCAGCTCAACGTCCTGCGGGTAGAACCCGGTGACGTGGTTGGAGCTGGCAAACACAATCCGCTTGATCCCCTGTTGCCGCGCCGCCTCATAGATATGGAAGGTGCCGCGAATATTCGCCTCGAGAATTTCTTCGAACGGCCGCTCCACTGAAATCCCGCCCAAATGCACAATCGCGTCGACGCCTTCAGCCAGTGCCGCTACGGCAGCCTTATCGGCCAGGTTGCACTGGATTACCTCGTCGTGCGCGCCACCACTGGGCGCCATTGGGCTGATGTCTGAAGCTCGCACGATAGTGGCGTGGGCCTGCAGGGTTTCGCGCAGGATTTGCCCCAGGCCGCCGGCGGCGCCGGTCAGCAGAATGCGTGTGAAGGGTTTGGGTTGGGTCATGGTCAGGTCTTCCATTGAGGTGAGGGCAGGGCGCTTGCCCGGCGAGCGATGCGCGCTCGCCGGGCAAGCCGCGTGCGGCATTACATGAAGTTGTATTGAACGCCCAGGCGCCACCGTGCCTGGCGGTCTTCGGAGGTGGCGTTGACTTTCACATCGCCAATTTCCATGAACGGGGCCCATTGCTTGTTGAGTTTGTATTTGACGATCAGGTTCTGTTCGTAATCGCTCTTCTTGTTGTCGTAGCGGATGTAATCGGTCTTGAAGTAGATGAACTGGTATTCGTACGCCCACTTGCTGGCCGGCGTGTAGCCGAGCCAGCCCTCGAAACGGTGGGTGGTCTGGTCGTCCTTGATATGGTCGGGCATGTCTTTGTTGACCTGGTCGCGATCCAGTTTCTTGGCGTCCAGGCGATAGCGCGTGGCGACGTAGAAGGCGTCGTCGATCTTGTAGTTGTACTTGAGGCCGAACTTGTAGGTGGTCGAGTCTTTAGAACTGTCCATCTGGAACGCCGGGGTCAGCGTCGATTGCGGGCTGAGCTTGTAGTTGTAGCTCACGGTGAACTCATGGCCGTTGTTGACCATGTTGTCGTAGGCGACGTCTTTGCGGTCCCCCGCGGTTCGGTATTTCATTTCCGCTTCAAAGCCCAGACCACTGTCCAGCCGATAGCCGAGCTTGATGCGATCGGCGTGGGCGCTGTCGTCTTCGGTGAACTGGTGGCGGTAGTTGATGCTGGCAGAGTCAGCGCTGGCACAGAGTGGCAGGCTGAGGGTCGCGACAGTAACGAGCGTGCGTAGAGTGGTGTTCATACGGTCTTCTTTTTTGTTTTTGTTAGGGTCGTTTGAGGGGTACTACGGCAGTAAGTTGTTGCGTGTGTCTCTCATCCAAGGTGCCGATATACGTTATCGTACGACAAGATGACTCGTCTATGGGTTATCGGCTGTTTTGAAACATCTTGAAACGAATACAGCCTGTGAATAGGGGTTTACAGCAGCCTGTGTTATTCCTTGGTTGTCTTTAAATTCGGGGGTTTTGGGGCTGTTTAGCGAAAAATCCCACAAATGCGGGACGGGCTATTGGGTCTTTTCAAGTGTTGTACGATGACTTATGCTCGGTTCCAACAGGCGACATTCCCCGTCAAAAATCCAATAACAAGGCTAAAGACGTCCATGAGAATCACAGCAGTCAACGTCCAGGTATTTTCCTACCCAACCCGCCGCGCCGTGGACAGTGCCGGCCACGCTCACCCCGGTGATGTCACCCAGGCGCAGATGGCTTTGTTGCGCATCCAGACCGAAGACGGGCAGGAGGGCTATGCCTTCGGCGCCCCCGAATTGATCCGCCCGTATGTGCTGGATGGTTTCGTGCGCAAAGTGCTGGTCGGCCAGAACGCGTTTGATCGCGAAAAAATCTGGCATGACCTTGCGCATTGGCAGCGCGGCAGCGCCAGCCAGTTGACTGACCGCGCCCTGGCCCTGGTCGAGCAAGCGCTATGGGATTGGGCGGGGCGCAAACTGGGAGTGCCGGTACACAAGCTGATCGGTGGTTTCCGCGACAAGGTGCCGGCCTATGGCTCCACCATGTGTGGTGACGAATTGCCCGGCGGCCTGGCGACGCCGGAAGACTACGGCCGGTTTGCCGAGACCCTGGTGCAGCGCGGCTACAAGGCCATCAAGCTGCACACCTGGATGCCGCCGGTGTCCTTTGCGCCAAGCCCGCGTATTGACGTCAAAGCCTGCGCCGCGGTGCGTGAAGCGGTCGGGCCGGATATCGCGTTGATGCTTGACGGTTATCACTGGTACAGCCGCACCGAAGCGCTGTACATCGGCCGCGAGTTGGAGAAACTCGACTTTGCCTGGTTCGAAGAGCCGATGATGGAGGAGTCCGCCGAATCTTATGCCTGGCTGGCGGGGCAGTTGGATATCCCGGTGCTGGGGCCGGAAACCCTGTCGGGCAAGCACCTGAGCCGCGCCAGTTGGGTCAAGCATGATGTATGCGATATTTTGCGCGCAGGTGTGGCGGGTGTCGGTGGCATTGCGCCGTGCCTGAAGGTTGCGCACCTGGCCGAATCCTTCGGCATGGATTGCGAAATTCACGGCAACGGCGCCGCCAACCTGGCAGTGGTCGGCGCGATCAAAAATTGCACCTGGTATGAGCGCGGCCTGCTGCACCCTTACCTGGATTACGACGAAGTGCCGGCCTATCTCAAGCGTCTGGTCGACCCGATGGACAGCGACGGTTTTGTGCATTTGTCCGACTTGCCGGGCCTGGGTGAAGACATAGATTTCAACTACATCGAGACCAACACGCTTAAAAGTTTCTGACGTGATACGGGCCGCCCGGCATCAGTCGGGCAGCCCGAGCGCCCTATAAATATAAAAAAGGCACTCTCGCTATGACTAAATTCCCTTCGCTGTGGGCGCGGGTATTCGTCGCCGCCCTGGCGATTACCGCAGTACCTGCAAGCTTTGCCAAAACACCGGCCGATCAACTGATCGTCGGTATGAGCATGATCAACCTGCTGTCCCTGGACCCGGCGGCCGCCACCGGGCTGGACGTGTCGGAGATCAATGCCAACCTCTATGACATGTTGCTGGTGCAGGACGTGGCCCAGCCCGATCGCCTGGTGCCGGCGTTGGCCGAGCGCTGGCAGGTCAGTGACGACCGCAAGACCCTGACCTTCAACTTGCGCGGCGGGGTGAAGTTTCAGTCGGGCAATGACCTGACTGCCGAAGACGTCGCGTGGTCGCTGCAGCGGGTGCTCAAGCTCAACCTTGCACTGGCCTCGACCTGGAAAGCCTATGGCTTCACGGCCGAGAACGTCGAGCGCTATATGCGCGCCACGGATGCCGCGACGTTCGTGCTGGAGCTGCCGCGCCCGACCGATCCCTTGCTGGTGCTCAACACCCTGGCGACCTCGCCGAGTGCCTTTATCCTCGACCGCAAAAAAGTCCTCGAGCACCAGAAGAATAACGATATGGGCGCCGCCTGGCTGGTGACGCACGCGGCCGGCAGTGGCGCGTTCGTACTCAATGACTGGCGGGCCAACGACGTGATCCTGATGAGCCGTTTCGACGGCTACTGGGGTGGCCCGGCCAAGCTCAAGCGTATCGTGATGCGCAACATGACCGAGTCGCAGTCGCTGCGCCTGATGGTCGAGCGCGGTGACCTGGACATCGCCAAAGGCATGTCCGCGCCGGATATCGAAGCCCTGCAGAAAAGCGCCAAGGTACGAACCCAGACCTTGCAGCGCGGCACCTTGTATTACGTGGCGCTGAGCGTGAAGCAACCGATGTTTGCCGACGCCCGTGTGCGCAAGGCGGTGCGTGCGCTGATCGACTACCAAGGCATCAACCAGACAGTCATGCCGCATTACGGCGTGATCAATCAACGGCCGCTGCCGCTGGGCCTGCCCGCACGCCTGCCGGACCCCGGCTATACGCTCAATGTCGAGCAAGCCAAGGCATGGCTGGCCGAAGCTGGTTACCCGAACGGGTTCAAGACCACCATCCGTGTGCTGGCCGAGCCGCCGTTCATCAATATCGCCTCTAACCTGCAGTCGACCCTGGCCCAGGCCGGTATCCAGGCCAGCATCGTGACCGGCACCGGCAACCAGATTTACGGTGCGATGCGTGAGCGCAGCTTTGACATTATCGTCGGGCGTGGCGGTGGCGGGGCGGAGCGCCATCCGCATTCGAGCCTGCGCACGCTGGTGTACAACCCGGACAACCGCGATGAAGCCAAGCTGACCAACTTCCAGGGCTGGCGCACCTCGTTCTACAGCCCCGAACTGAACCAGTTGATCGAACAGGCGGAAGTCGAGCCGGACGCTGCCAAGCAACTGGCGCAGTACCGTGAAATCCAGACGCAGGTCGATCAGCAGGTCGGGGCGATTCTGCCGGTCTCGCAAATGACCGACACCGTGGTGGTGTACAGCGATGTGGCCGACTTCCAGGGGCATACGGCCGCGACCACGCGCTACAAAGACGTCTACAAGAAGCGCTGACCGATTTATCAGGAGCTCACTATGTTTGTTATGACTGCCTCTGCCATGGGCGCTCGCGCTTCCAATACGCTACGACGCGCCAGCACGGTGCTGGTGACGTTGCTCGGCCTGCTGGCCCTGACTTTTGTGATCGGTCGGGTGATGCCGCTGGACCCGGTGCTGGCGGTGGTCGGGCCGGACGCGGACAGCTCCACCTATGACCAGGTGTACCGGTCGATGGGGCTGGATCAGCCGATCTGGACCCAATTCGGTCTCTACCTCAACGACCTGCTTCACGGTGATTTCGGCAATGCCTTGCTGACCGGCCACCCGGTGCTGGACGACATCCTGCGGGTGTTTCCGGCGACCATCGAACTGGCGACCCTGGCGATTTTGTTCGGCGTACTGATCGGCTTGCCGCTGGGCGTATGCGCCGCCAGCAACCAGGGGCGCCTGGGCGATCACGTGGCCCGCGTAATCACTTTGTTCGGTTATTCCACACCGATTTTCTGGCTGGGCATGATGGGCCTGCTGGTGTTCTACGCCTGGCTCGGCTGGGCCGGTGGAGCGGGGCGCATCGACCTGGCCTATGACGGCATGGTGCCCGAGGTTACCGGCCTGCTGCTGATCGACGCCAGCCTGGCGCGAGACTGGGAAGCCTTCGCCAGCGCCTTGCGCCACATCGTGTTGCCGGCGCTGATCCTCGGCCTGAACTCGGTGGCGTACATCAGTCGGATGACCCGCAGTTTCATGCTGGAGCAGCTGTCCCAGGAGTACATCATCACCGCTCGGGTCAAGGGCCTGTCCCGCCGCCAGGTGGTATGGGGGCATGCCTTTCGCAACATCCTCGTGCAGCTGCTGACGGTGGTCGCGCTGGCCTACGGCTCATTGCTGGAGGGCGCGGTGCTGATCGAGACAGTGTTTGCCTGGCCGGGGTTCGGCCAGTACCTGACCAGCAGCCTGATGCTGGGTGACATGAACGCCGTCATGGGCTGCGTGCTGGTAATCGGCTTGATTTTTGTCGCTCTCAACCTGATCAGCGACGCGCTGTACAAGGTGTTCGACCCACGTACCCGTTAATGCGCCACGCAGTACCGATAAAACTATAAGAAGAAGGAATTTTGAATGACAACTGTATTTTCGACACTGCGCTTGAGCCTGTTGGCGGCCGCCCTGGCCCTGGGCCCCACGGGCATGGCTCACGCCAAGACCCCTGCCGATCAGCTGATCGTCGGCATGAGCATGGTCAACCTGTTTTCCATCGACCCGGCCAATGCGCCTGGCCTGGATGCGTCGGGCGTCAACGCCAACCTCTATGACACCCTGGTCAAGCGCGATCAGGGCAACCCCGAAAAACATCTGCCGCAGTTGGCCGAGCGCTGGGACATCAGCGAGGACGGCAAGCAGGTGACGTTTCATCTGCGCCAGGATGTGAAGTTTCATTCGGGCAACCCGCTGACGGCTGAGGACGTTGCCTGGTCGCTGTACCGCGTGATGAAACTCAACTTCGGCTTGGCCACTACCTGGAAGGCTTATGGCTACAACGTCGAAAATATCCAGGCGCTGATCCGCGCCACGGATGCGCATACCCTGGTGGTCGACCTGCCGCAAACCATGGACCCCTTGCTGTTGGTCGACTCCCTGGCAATCTCGCCGAGCGCCGTGGTGGTGGACCGCAAGACTGCCCTTGCGCATGAAAAGAATGGCGACCTGGGCGCCGGCTGGCTGGTCACCAACGAGGCGGGCAGCGGGCCCTTCGTGCTGACCAAGTGGAGTGCCAACGACTCGTTGCTGCTGACCCGTTTCGACGGCTACTGGGGCGGCCCCGCCAAACTCAAGCGCGTGGTGGTGCGGCACATGACCGAATCCCAGTCCTTGCGCCTGATGCTTGAGCGCGGTGATCTGGACCTGGCCTACGGCATGGCCGCACCGGACATTCGTGCCATCGACGGCTCGGACAAAATCCAGGTGCAGTCGTTGCCACGCGGCACCCTGTATTACGTGGCCATGAGCATGAAGCAGGCGGAATTTGCCAAGCCAAAAGTGCGTGAAGCGGTGCGCAACCTGATCGACTACCAGGGCCTGGACACTCAGGTCATGCCGTACTACGGCAAGCTCAACCAGCAGCCGATGCAACTGGGGCTGGAGGCACGTTTACCGGACCCGGGTTATCACATGGATGTACCCCGGGCGAAAAAACTGCTCGCAGAGGCGGGGTATCCCGAAGGGTTCAGCACCACTATCCGTACGTTGTCGGAACCGCCGTTCATTGATATCGCCGCACGCCTGCAGGCCACGCTGGCCGAGGGCGGAATCAAGGCGAATATCGTTACCGGCACCGGTAACCAGGTGTACGGCGCGATGCGTGCGCGCAATTTCGAGATCATCGTGGCCCGGGGCGCCGAGCGTTACCCGCATCCGTATTTCAGCTTGCGCACGTTTGCCTATAACCCCAACAACAGCGACGACGCCGGCTTGCCGAATTTCCAGGGCTGGCGGGCCTCGTTCTTCAGCCCGCAACTCAACAGCCTGATCGACCAGGCCGGCGTTTCACGCGATGCGGCGCAGCGCGTCAGCCTGTATCACCAGGCGCAAAACCTCTACGACCAGCAAGTAGGACCGATCCTGATGATTTCGCAGATGACCGACACCGTGGTCAGCGCTGCCGACGTCAAGGGCTTCACCGGTGACGACGCCGAGGCCACCCGTTACCTGGGTGTCTACAAGCAGCGTTGAGTGGGCCGTCCTCAATTTACCCAGAGAAGATGCTTATGAATGCCAATCTGTCTTCCATCGAAACAGCGGCAAAGCGGCCGCTGGATCGTTCCCCCGGCTCCAGCTTCGATGCCTTGTGCAAAAGTGGCCTGCGGATTCTACGGCACCTGTTGCGTAACCCCATGACCCTCGCGGGCCTGCTGGTTGCGCTGTTGCTGGTGGTGGTAGCCGCCTTTGCACCCTGGATCGCCACGCATGATCCGGTCGCGCAAAACCTCGCCAATGCGTTGCAGGCGCCCGGCGGGGCGCACTGGTTCGGAACCGATGAATATGGCCGCGATATTTTCAGTCGGCTGGTCTACGGCTCGCGGATCACGCTGTACATCATTGCCCTGGTGACGGTAATCGTCGGCCCTATCGGGCTGTTTATCGGTACGGTATCGGGCTACTTCGGCGGCGCCGTCGACACGGTGTTCATGCGCCTGACCGATATCTTCATTTCCTTTCCCAGCCTGGTGTTGGCGCTGGCATTCATTGCCGCCCTGGGCCCTGGCCTCGAACACGCAGTGGTGGCGATTGCCTTGACCTCCTGGCCGCCGATTGCGCGGCTGGCGCGGGCGGAAACCTTGTCCTTGCGCAACGCCGATTTTGTGGTCGCGGTGGAGCTGCAAGGGGCGACACCGGCGCGGATTATCCTGCGCCACATCGTGCCGATGTGCCTGTCGTCGGTGATCATTCGCCTGACCATGAACATGGCCGGGATCATCCTCACTGCCGCCGCCCTGGGCTTTCTCGGCCTGGGTGCCCAGGCGCCGCTGCCGGAGTGGGGCGCGATGATCTCCACCGGGCGGCGCTACATGCTCGAATGCTGGTGGCTGGTGGCCGTACCGGGTGCGGCGATCATGTTGGTCAGCCTGGCATTCAACCTGTTGGGCGATGGCCTGCGGGACATCCTTGACCCGCGCAGCGAGTAACCGGAGGAACACCTTATGTCCGCGATCAAATTGAACGTCGAAGGGCTCAACGTGCGCTTCGTCAGTGGTCAGAAAGAAACCCACGCCGTGCGCGATGTCTCCTTCACCCTGGGGCGGGAAAAGCTCGCCATCGTCGGTGAGTCCGGTTCGGGCAAGTCCACGGTCGGGCGCAGCCTGCTCAAGCTGCATCCGCCGAGTGCAAAAATCACCGCCAAGACCCTGGCCTTTGGTGACGTCGACCTGCTGTCGGCCAGCGAAAAAGCCATGCAGAAAATCCGTGGCCAGCGCATCTCGATGATCATGCAAGACCCCAAGTATTCATTGAACCCGGTGGTCAAGGTCGGCGACCAGATTGCCGAAGCCTACCTGGCCCACCACAAGGCCAGCCGCAGTGATGCGCGCGAGCGGGTGCTGCAGATGCTCGAACAGGTGCACATCCGCGACCCCAAGCGGGTCTACAACCTGTACCCGCACGAAGTGTCCGGGGGCATGGGGCAGCGCATCATGATTGCGATGATGGTCATCACTCGCCCCGAAGTGATCATTGCTGACGAGCCCACCTCGGCGCTGGATGTTTCGGTGCGCCAGCAAGTGCTCAGCGTGCTGGAGGAGTTGGTGGAGCAGCAACAGATGGGGCTGATTTTTGTCAGCCACGACCTCAACCTGGTGCGCAATTACTGCGACCGCGTGCTGGTGATGTACGCCGGGCGTGTCGTCGAGTCCCTGGCCGCCTGCGACCTGCACTACGCCGAGCACCCCTACACCCGTGGCCTGCTGGCCGCGCTGCCGAGCATGGATAACCGCCGCGTGCACCTGCCGGTACTTAAGCGCGACCCACTCTGGCTGACCCAATAAGGAGGCGACCATGCCCATGATCCAAGCGCACGCCTTGAACCTGAGCTTCGGCACAGGCCATGCCATCAACCAAGTGCTGCACGACGTCAGCCTCAGTGTCGCCGACGGCGAATCGTTCGGCCTGGTGGGGGAGTCCGGTTCGGGCAAGACCACTGTGCTGCGCTGCCTGGCCGGGCAATACCGGCACTGGCACGGCGAGCTGAGCATTGCCGGAGCGCCGCTGCAGCACAAAATCACCAAGGAGCACTTTCGCAAGGTGCAGATGGTGTTCCAGGACCCTTACGGCTCACTGCACCCCAGGCACACCATCGACACCGCCTTGCGTGAGCCGTTGATTATTCACGGGGTAGGGGACAAGGACGACCGCATCAACGAGATCCTGCTCAAGGTCGGCCTCAACGACAGCTTTCGTTTCCGCTACCCGCACCAATTATCCGGTGGCCAGCGCCAGCGCGTGGCGATTGCGCGCGCGTTGATCCTCGAGCCGCGGGTGCTGCTGCTGGACGAGCCGACCTCCGCGCTGGATGTTTCGGTGCAGGCGGAGATCCTCAACCTGCTGGCCGACCTGCATCAGCGCGAGAAGCTCACGTACCTGCTGGTGACCCATGACCTGGGTGTGGTGACCCACTTATGCGACCGAGTGGCGGTGATGCAGCAGGGCAAAATCGTTGAGTTGCTCGACTGCCAGGCTCTGAGCCAGGACCTCGCCGTGCACGATTACACGCGCATGCTGGTGCAAGCCAGTCGTGATTTCAGCCAAGAGTCGGAGCGACGTCGCGTGGGCTAAAAAGCAAAGTCATCGTATGACTTTGTTTTTGGCTATTTACCCATAAAGTGTTTTATCGCCATATTTCATTGTGGTATCTGGCATTCCTCAATGAAAGGGCGTTTAGAGGTTGGCACTGACCAATCTATAGTTGTACGATGACGTACCTCTTGAGGTATTCCATTTATTTTCGATTTGAGGTTTGCGAACCATGACGCCACAAGAATTAAAAACAGTCCTGTCTTCCGGCTTGCTCTCGTTCCCGGTCACCGACTTTGACGCCGCCGGCGACTTCCGTGCCGACACCTACGCACGTCGCCTGGAATGGCTGGCGCCCTATGGTGCCAGTGCGTTGTTTGCCGCAGGCGGCACCGGGGAATTTTTCTCCCTGGAGCCCAAGGAGTACACGCAGATCATCAAGACTGCTGTTGACACCTGCAAAGGCCAGGTGCCGATCCTCGCCGGTGCCGGCGGCCCTACACGCCAGGCCATCGCCTATGCCCAAGAGGCTGAGCGCCTGGGCGCCGCCGGTATTCTGCTGATGCCGCATTACCTCACCGAAGCCAGTCAGAAAGGCTTGGTGGCGCATGTCGAGCAGGTGTGCAACTCGGTGGATTTCGGTGTGGTGGTGTACAACCGCAACCTGTGCCGTCTCAACGCCGACAGCCTGGAACAATTGGCCGAGCGCTGCCCGAACCTGATCGGTTTCAAGGACGGCATTGGTGAGGTTGAATCCATGGTCAGCATCCGCCGCCGTCTGGGCGAGCGCCTGACCTACCTCGGCGGCCTGCCGACTGCGGAGGTCTATGCCGCCGCTTATAAAGCGCTTGGCGTGCCGGTGTATTCCTCGGCGGTGTTCAATTTCATCCCGAAAACCGCGATGGATTTCTACCGCGCCGTGGCTGCCGATGATCACGCCACGGTGGGGCGTCTGATCGACGATTTCTTCCTGCCGTACCTGGCCATTCGTAACCGTTGCGAAGGCTATGGCGTGAGCATCGTCAAGGCCGGTGCGCGCCTGGTGGGCCATGATGCGGGCCCGGTACGAGCGCCGCTGACCGACCTGCTGCCCGATGAGGTGGAGCAGTTGGCAGTGCTGATCAAGTCCCTCGGCGCCCAGTAAGGCGTCAGTCTGCGGCGCCCCGGTGGCGCCGCTGTTGTGTGTGATCGCAAGGAGTTGAACATGCCTCACTGCATTATTGATTGCCCTGTAGCCCTGGCCCGGCGTGTCGGCGAACAGACCCTGCTGGCCGCCGTGCATGACGCACTCGACGGGCTTGGCCTGTTCAAGGCGGGGGATATCAAGGTACGCCTGAACGGTTTTACCCATTACCGTTGCGGCACGACCCAGGATGAGTTCGTACACGTTGCCCTGTTCCTGTTCACCGGGCGCAGCGTGGAGCAACGCCACAGCCTGGCTTCAGCCACTGTGGCGGCGCTGGTGGCGTTGCTGCCGCAGGTTGAGAACCTGTCCATGGATGTGCGAGAGATGCCGCGAGAGACCTTCGTCAATCGCAGCCAATACCTGGAACAAAGCGCGGCGTCGGCGTAACGCCGCCTCAGCGTAAAACCGGCAAAAACAAGGAGAACAACATGCCGTATCAACCCCCTCGAAACACCGCGATGCGTTGTGCACTGGTGCTTCTGGCACTCGGCTGCAGCCCGCTGTCCTGGGCCCTCCAAGCGCCGTCAAAAGTGCAAGTACCGACGCTGGCGTTTGATGATCGGGAAATCATTCTGGTCTGGGAAAAGCCCGCCGCGCATGCTGATATCAAGGATTATCGGGTATATGCCAACGGCACGCTGTTGGGTGGCAGCAATGCCAACCATGATCAGGTATCGCCGGCCAAACCCTACATCGACCATTTCTACCAGCAAGACACCGCGAACTTTCACCATCGCATCGGCCTTCACAGCTACACCGCACAAGGTCTGAAGCCGGATACCGCCTACCGCTTCACCGTGCGCTCGGTGGATGGCAATGGCAAAGAGTCCGCCGACAGCCCGCCCGTGCTGCAGCGCACCCGCAAAGCCCCGGTGATCTTCGACGTAAGAACCTACGGTGCCAAAGGCGATGGTACTCACCTCGATACCCAGGCGATCCAGAGCGCCATTGACGCCTGCACCTCGGGTTGCACCGTGTTGCTGCCCAAGGGCACCTACAAAAGCGGGGCGCTCTACCTAAAGAGCAATATGACCCTGGAGATCGCCGAAGGCGCGACCCTGCTCGGTTCCGAGCGCGCCGAAGATTACCCGCTGGCGGGCTATGTCCAGTACCCGTATTCCAGCACCGTACGCCCGGCCTCGCTGATCAATGCTTTGCCGCGTGACCCGCGTCAGCATCAGGCGTTCGAGAATATCCGCATCGTCGGCAAAGGCACCCTCGACGGCAACGGCTGGAAGCGCAACCCCGACGTGATTGACGAGCGTGGCCAGGCCCTGCCGTTTTACCTGCCCAGCGACAATACGCGTTATCTGCAAGACGGCATCCTGGCCAAGGCGCAGGTGGAGCAAGCGGTGGCACGCGGCATGAACGTCAAGGACGCGTATGGGCAGATGCGCTCCTCGCTGATTACCCTGCGCAATGTCAAAAACGTGTTCTACGGTGGTTTTACCGTGGTGAACCCGGCGTTCCACGGGATCATGAACCTGGAAACCGAGAACGTGGTGTTGGCCAACACCCGCCACATCACGTACGACGCCAACAACGGTGACGGCATCGAGTTCGCCAACAGCAAAGGCGCGATGGTCTTCAATAACTTCTTCGACACCGGCGATGATTGTGTCAATTTCGCTGCCGGCACCGGTGCGGATGCCGTGCACCAGCCGCCGCAGCAAGACGCGTGGATCTTCAATAATTACTTTCGCAAGGGCCACGGCATGGTGGTTGCCGGCAGCCACACCGGCGCATGGATTCAGAACATCCTGGCCGAAGACAACGTCTCCGACGGCACCGACGCCGGGCTGCGCATGAAGAGCACCAACTTTATGGGCGGCGGGGCGCGCCACGTGATTTTCCGCGATTCGGCGCTGCGCAACACGGTCAAGCAGGCGTTCATCTTTACCCTGGACTACAACGACCCGAACGCCAAGCTCGACTACCGGCGCTCCACCGTCGCAGGGCAGTTCAAGGACATCCACGTCAGCAATGTCAGCGTCGAAAATGCCCACGGCAGTGCACTCGAGGTCAAGGGTGACAGCGAGCACAACGCCTACCATACGGGCTTGGTGTTCGAGGATGTGCGTTTTCGCGGCGCCGCCGGGGCGCGGATTGACGGCTTGAAAGACTCGCGCTTTGAGCGCGTGGTGTTCAGCGGGCAGGGCGCCGCCAACCCATGGCAGATCACGGGCAGCTCGGGCTTGAGTTTCAAGGATGTTCAGCCAGCGCCGACGCAGTAGGGCAGAACTGCGGGCCACCCAGGGTGGCCCGCATGCGTTATGACTCGTGAGGCTGGTTGCGCACCACCCGGCGGTCGCGTCGGTGGGGCCATCTGCCGGGCTTTCAGCGCATATGCAAAATAATCGGGCTGCTGCTGGCCGGGTCAGTATGCCCGCGCAGTTTGCCCACCGCCTTCGCGTCGACCGCTTCACCGTGGTTGCCCCAGGTGCTGCGCATGTAGGTCAACACCTGGGCAATTTGCGCATCGGACAATTGCTCGCGAAAGGCCGGCATGCGATAGGCGTCGGGCACGCCGGCGGCGACGATGCGTTGCGAGCCGTTGAGGGTGATGTTGATGGCCGAGGCGCTTTCCTTGGCCAGTGCCGAGGTGGCGCCGGCCAGCGGCGGCATCCACTCGGGCTGGCCCTTGCCGTCGAGGCCGTGGCACGAGGCGCAGCGGGTCGCGTAGGTGTGGGCGCCGGGGCTGTCCTGGCGCGTGTCGGCGGTCACGTACTGCCAGGGCGTGCCGTCGCGCTGCGGGTCGCCGGGCAGGGACTTGAGGTAACGGGCGATGGCGGCCAGGTCGTCGTCGGCCATGAACTGGGTGGAGTTGTTGAAGGCTTCGGTCATCGAACCGTAGACCACCGCATGTTTGTTACGCCCGGTCTTCAGGAACTGCACGATCTCGGGTTCGCTCCAGCGGCCCAGGCCGGTGTTGGGGTCCTGGCGCAGGCTGGGTGCGTACCAGCCGTCGAGCAGGGCGCCGGCGAGAAACGGCGCGCCGGATTCGTCCAGGGCTTTCTCGTTGAAGGCCAGGCTGCGCGGCGTGTGGCAGCTGCCGCAATGGCCCGGGCCCTGGACGATATACGCGCCGCGATTCCACAGCGCGTCCTGCTCGGGCTTGGCCGCGTAGGTGGCTGTGGGGGCGAACAGGCCGTTCCACAGGGCGATGGGCCAGCGCAGGTTGAGCGGCCAGGGAATATCGCTGGGGATATTCGGTTGCTTGGCCGGTTGCACGCCCTGCATGAAAAACGCGTACAGCGCCCGGATGTCGTCATCGCTCAGCTTGACGTAAGACGGGTAGGGCATGGCCGGGTACAGCCGACGGCCACCCGGTGCCACGCCGTGGCGTACCGCCCGATCGAAGTCGGCCAGGCTGTAGGTGCCGATGCCGGTGTCCCGGTCGGGGGTGATATTGGTGGCGTGAATCGCGCCCAGCGGCGTGGCCATTTCCAGGCCGCCGGCGAAGGGGGCTTTGCCCGCCAGGCTGTGGCAGGCCACGCAGTCGCTGAGACGAGCGACGTACTCGCCACGGCTGACCAGCGCGGCGTCGGCACTGGCGGCCTGCGCCTGTTCAAAAGGGGACGTGGGCTGGCGTGTGACATACCAGGCCAGCACAGCGGCTGCGACCAGGCAGGGCAGCACCAGCCAGCCTGCGGTTCTTGCGAATCGACGGTTGTTCATGGGCAGTCTCGCTCGGTTAGCTGAAGGTGTGTCGGCTTAATGGCAGGCTGCGAATCCGCTGGCCGGTCAACTGCGCCACCGCATTGGCCACGGCCGGTGCCACTGCCGGGAGCGGCGGCTCACCGATACCGCCCATCTTTTCGCCACTCTCGACAATCTTTACGTGCACCTTGGCCATCCGCGAGGGCGGCAGGATCGGGTAAAGGTCGTAGTTACGCGCCCGTGGCTTGCCGTCCACGTACACCGCTTCTTCCAGCAACGTTTGCGATAACCCCAGCGCTACCGCGCCATTGACCTGCGCTTCAACAATCGCCGGGTTGACGATGCTGCCGGGGTCGATGGCTTCCCAGATCTGATGCACCTTGACCTGGCCCTGTTCAATCGACACTTCGGCGATCACCGCCGCGTGGGAACCGAACGGCGAGGCCATGGCCACCCCGCGTGCGCGGCGGCTGCCGTCTTCGGCAGTGTAGGGGCCACGCTTCCAACCACCGGACAACTCGCCGACGGCCTTGAGCAAGGTGGTCAGGCGCGGGTTGTCGCGCAGCAAGTGCAAACGCAGCTCATACGGGTCGCGACCGCCTTTGTCCGCCAGCTCATCAAGGAACGCTTCGTAGAAAAAGTCGTTGAGCGAATTGCCCACCGAGCGCCAGTAGCCGAGCATCGCCGGGCCTTTGACGTAGATCTGCGCGATACGCTTGTTGGGGATCGCGTAGCTTTTGCCCGACAGCCCTTCGAGGGCCGTGGGGTCGAGTTTCTCGCCCTGTTTGCCGGCGATGGCTTCGCTGGGGCCTTCGGTGGCGCTCACCGCTTCGATCGCCACCGGCAGGCCGTCGGCGTCCAGGGCGGCGCGAAACTTGACCACTGCCACCGGGCGCAGCACATCCCGCAGGAACTCTTCTTCACGGCTCCAGATCAGCTTGACCGGACGGCCCACCGCCTTGGCCAGCGCGATGGCCTGCGGGTAGGGGCTGGCCGAGTCGTAGAGAAAATGCCGGCCGAAAAAACCGCCGAGCAACGGTGAGTGCAGAGTGATTTGCGCAGGCGCCAGGCCGGTGCGTTTGGCGATGTCGGCACGGAACATGTCGGGCGCCTGGTTGGGCAGCCAGATGTCCAGCGAACCGTCCGGGTTGAAGCGCGCCAGGGCCGACGGCGGCTCCAGCTGCGCATGGTTGACGTACTGGTTGTGGTAGGTGGCTTCGACCTGGGTCTTGGCATTTTTCAGCGCGGCGGCCACATCGCCTTCGTTTTCGTCGTCACGTGCCGGGCCTTGCTGGGCTGCGAGGAAGTCGCGGTACTTGTCGCTGGAGAAGTCCGCAGGCATCGCACGCACTTTGGAATCGGCGGTCGGTTCCTGCCAGTCGACCTGGATGGCCTCCACCGCACGCTTGGCATGCCACCAGCGTTCGGCCACCACCGCCACTGCACCGGGCAGCACATGCACCGAATGCACGCCCTTCATGGCCTCGACTTGGGCCTGGTTGCGCAGGCTGCCTACAGTCAGGCCCAGGCGCGGCGCGTGCTGCACGGCGGCGTGCAGCATGTCGTCGACTTTCAGGTCGATGCTGTACAGCGCCTTGCCGGTGGATTTGTCATAGGCGTCCACGCGTTTTACCGGCTTGCCGATCCAGCGGAACTGGCTGGGATCACGCAGGGTAATGGTGGCGGGGTCGGGCACCGGCATGTCCAGGGCGCGACCGGCCAACTCGCCGTAGCCCAGGGAGCGGCCGGACGCGGCGTGCACCACTCGGCCAGGTTGGGTGGTCAGCTCACTCAGCGGCACACCGAGCTGCTCGGCACCGGCCTGCAGCAGCATGGCGCGGGCCAGGGCGCCGAGGCGGCGCATAGTCGGGTAGCTCATGCGCACCGACATGCTGCCGCCGGTGATGCGCATGCCGTTGTCCATCACCACGTAAGCGTCGCCAGGCGGTGCGGCTTCCACGATGAAAGTGGCTGGGTCGGCATCCAGCTCTTCGCCGACGATCTGCGCCATGGCGGTGTGGGTGCCTTGGCCGCCTTCCATAAAGGGGCTGAGCAAGCGGATTGTGCCGTCCGGGCGGATCTCCAGGAACGCCGGCACCTGGGTGCCGCGTTCAGCGGCGGTGCCGGCGGCCGCCTGCACCCTGGCCGAACCCAGCGGCAGGCCGAAACCGATGACCAACGCGCCCACGGCCGTACTGGCCAGGAAACGTCGGCGCGACAGGTTGACCGGATCGCCCACTACCACGCCGGGGATTTCGACAGGCGTATTCATCAGGCGGTCTCCTTCCCGGCGGCCAGGTCATGCATGGCGGCATGGATGGCGTTATAGGTGCCGCAGCGGCACAGGTTGACCATCGCCGCGTCGATCTGAGCATTGGTGGGTGCGGGGGTGTGCTTGAGCAGCGCGGTGGCCGCCATCACCTGGCCGGACTGGCAATAACCGCACTGCGCAACCTGGTGCTCGACCCAGGCGCTGACCACGCGTTGACCCACCTCATCGGCTTCAATGGCCTCAATGGTGGTGATCTCACGCCCGACCACGCCGGCCACTGGTGTCACGCATGAACGCACCACATTGCCATCGACCAGCACCGAACAGGCGCCGCATTGGGCCAGGCCGCAACCGTACTTGGTGCCGGTCAGGCCCAGGTCATCGCGGATCACCCACAATAATGGAGTGTCCGCGTCGGCATCGACCTGATAGGCCTTTTGGTTAATACGTAATTCCATGGCGGGGCTCACCTGCTAATCGACGGTAGGTGCGGCCTTTTTAATAGTGAGGTTGCGATGGCCGCTTATTGTCGAACTCTAGACCACTGCGCAAGGGGTATCTATCCGTATGTCGTCAAGTTCGCAGGATCAGGCAAGTATTCAAGAGGATTGCACCAAGCGAAGCAGGTCAAAAAAATATGGAAGGGGCCCACGATTTTATGACCGCGTTAACTCAGGCCGGGGCTTGTGGCGAGCGAGCTTGCCCGCGTTGGGTTGCGCAGCAGCCCCAAAACCTGGCGCTGAGTTCTTTCAGAAAAACCTCGGTGGTTTTAGTGGGGCTGCTTTGCAGCCCAACGCGGGCAAGCCCGCTCGCCACATTGGGAGGCTTCAGGCACATCCCTCGCGCAACCTGGCAAACGCCGGGCTGTCGTTGTTTTCACAACAAATGGGCTGTTGTGGCGAGCGGGCTTGCCCGCGTTGGGTTGCGGAGCAGCCCCAAAACCTGGCGCTGAGTTCTTTCAGAAAAACCTCGGTGGTTTTAGTGGGGCTGCTTTGCAGCCCAACGCGGGCAAGCCCGCTCGCCACGTTGGGAGGCTTCAGGCCCATCCCTCACGCAACATGGCGAACGCCGGGCTGTCGTTGTTCTCACAGCAAATGGGCTGTTGTGGCGAGCGG
>NZ_UUPU01000061.1 GCF_900591205.1 Pseudomonas viridiflava | reverse complement strand
AGACGCCCCGTCAATCACGCTGGCCGAACGCAGGCTTGAATCCGTGGGCAACCCGGCAGGACGCCGGGTTAGCCGCGCTGGGCCAAGGATGGCCCATCGCGGCGGCCCACGGATTCAAGCCTGCGTGCGGGCACACCGAGCCTAAGCGAGGTGCCGAGTGATGGGGCACAGACCTTTTGGTTACTTTTGGGGCGTTTGCCAAAAGTGACCCGCTGTAAGAGCGGAACCAATACCAGCCGTTACCCAAGCAACGGATATATACGCAATCAAACACCCCCCGCCATATGCTCCGAAATCCTGGCCCTCAACCACCGCTCCGCCGGATCATTGTCATGCACCCCACTCCACACCATCGACAACTGCGCAGCATCTATCGCAAACGGCGGATCCTCTGCCCGTAACACCGCCCCCTCAGTCAACGCACACGCCGCATAATCCGGCACCGTCGCAATAATCTGCGTCCCCGCCAACAACGCCCGCAACCCACTGAACTGCGGCACCGCCAACACCACCCGCCGCGCCCGGCCAATCCGCGCCAGGTCCAGATCAATGTTGCCACTCAAATCCCCGGAAAACGACACCATCGCATGCGGCCTGTCGCAGTAGTCATCCAACGTCAGCGGCTCAACCCCATCATCCCCACGCAAAACCTTGCACGGAATATCCCGCAGCTTCTTGCGCTTGGCATTCGCCGGCAATTCAGTGGTATAGCTCACCCCAACGGTGATCTCGCCACTGGCCAACAACGACGACATCAGCAAGTAATTGGCCCTGCGCACCACCACGATAATCCCCGGAGCCTCCTCGCGCAGTCGGCTGAGTAACGGCGGAAACAGCCCGAACTCGGCGTCATCCGATAGCCCGATACGAAACACCGCACAACTGGTAGAAGGGTCAAAATCCTTGGCACGGCTGACCGCGCCGGAAATAGTGTCCATGGCCGGTTGCAGCTCCTTGAGTATCGCCACGGCGCGTGGCGTGGGCTCCATGCCCCGCCCGTTACGCAGCAGCAACGGGTCGTCGAACAGATCACGCAAGCGTCCCAGGGCAGCACTCACCGCCGGTTGGCCCATAAAGAGCTTTTCGGCAACCCGAGTCAGGTTCTTCTCGAACATCAACGCCTCGAAAATCACCAGCAAGTTCATGTCGACGCGACGCAGGTCGTTGCGGTTCATGGCGCTATCCAAACGGTTGGCAAGCCGACAGATAACCATAAAAAAGGCAATTCGGGTTGCACACCTGTGCTGTCTTTTCCGACGTTATCAACCGCCATACCTGGCAAAATTAACAACGATTAACTCGTCAGCCAGACGGTCCGACATCAAGAATGGAGCGGTCTACACTGCATCCATTCACCGGGAACGCTCCCATCGACTGCGGATACCTGTCATGGCCCGACTTGAGTTCTGTACCCCCCGTGTGTCCGCTACCGGCGGCCTATGCCCCCGGCGCGAGCGTATCGCCAAGCAACTGATCCTCGCCAACCTTGGCGAAAGCCTGGCCATTGCCGACCTGGCCCAGGCATGCGCGCTGTCGCGCAGCCATTTTTCCCGCGCGTTCAAGTGCACCACCGGGCTGTCCCCCCAGGAATGGATACGCCGCCAGCGCATCCAGCGGGCCAAGGAGCTGATCACCGGTTCGTCCTTGAGCCTCACCCAAATCAGCCTGGAATGCGGCTTCTGCGACCAGGCGCATTTCTGTCATATGTTCACCCGCAGCGAAGGGGTCAACCCGATGACCTGGCGAAATCACCAATTGCGTCACAAGCCGCAAGTGATTGCAGCCTAGTGGTAGCCGTGCAGCTGGCCTATGCTGGCCGCTCCCTTATTCCCGAGCATGGGCACCCATGAGCGAGCTCAGCGACCAGGCCGTGCATTTCGGCCCCTACCGCATCCACCCGCACCAACGCGTGGTGCTGGAGGCCGGGCGCCCGTTGCGCCTGGGACGGCGCGCCGTGGATATCCTGCTGATCCTGCTCGAGCAGGCCGGCAATGTGGTGAGCAAGCAGGAATTGATCGCCCGGGTCTGGCCGAAAAGTGTGGTGGAAGACGGCAACCTGCGGGTGCATATGGCCGCGTTGCGCAAAGCCCTGGGCGATGGCCAGGCCGGGCAGCGGTATATCGTGACTGTGGCTCAGCGCGGCTACAGTTTTGTTGCGCCACTGAGCATCGAACCGATGACGCCACCCAACGAAGGTGCCCCACAGCGCCCAGGCCACAACCTGCCCCTGCGCCGCACCCGGATGATCGGCCGCCAGGCGCTGATCGACAGCCTGGTGCAACAACTGCCCGAGCAACGTTTTATCACCCTGACCGGCGCCGGCGGCATCGGCAAGACCACCGTCGCGCTGCGGGTGGCGGAATTGCTGATCGGGCATTACCGCGATGGTATTCACCTGCTGGACCTGGCGCCCCTCAGCGCGCCGTCGCTGATCCTGCCCAACCTTGCAGCCTTGCTCGACCTGACCCACGCCGAGCATGAGCCACTGGCGACGTTTGCGCGTCGCGTACAGGAACGCCAGTTGTTGTTGGTGATCGACAACTGCGAGCACCTGCTGGACGACATCGCCCTGATCAGCGAAACCCTGCTGCGTCACGCGCCAAGGCTGCACATCCTGGCCACCAGCCGCGAAGCCTTGCGCGCCGAGGGCGAGTCCGTGCAACGCCTGGAGCCGCTGGCCTGCCCGCCCACCACCGGCAACCGCGCTCAAGCCATGGGCTATCCGGCCCTGCAACTGCTGATCGAGAGGGCCATGTCGCATCAAGACAGCTTCGAACTGAGCGAAGCCGAACTGCCGCTGGCGATTGATATTTGCCAGCGCGTGGACGGCATTCCCCTGGCGATCGAGCTGGTGGCGGCGCAGATCGAACGTTTCGGCCTGCCTGGGCTGCTGGTGCAAATGGAAGACAACTTTCGCCTGCTCACCCGTGGCCAGCGGAGCGCCCTGCCGCGTCATCAAACCCTGCGCGCCACGCTGGATTGGAGTTTCGAGCTGCTGACCGAGTGCGAGCGCATCTGCCTGCGCCGCCTGGCGGTGTTTCGTGGCGGCTTCAGCCTGGCCAGCGCGGCGGCGGTGATTGCCGGGGAACGGATCGCGCCAGCCGAGGTGCTGGGTTCGATCACTCAACTGGTGGCCAAATCCTTGCTCAACGTGGAGCCCGGCGACGACGAGGTGGTCTATCGCCTGCTGGATATCACCCGCACCTATGCCCTGGAAAAACTCAGTAGCGCCCAGGAGCTGGACGCCACCCGCGAGCGCCATGCGGCACGCTGCCTGGCGCTGATGGAACAGGCGCAGGACGACTGGGAGCTGATCGCCACCCAACCCTGGCTCGACCGCTACGCGCCGCTTCGCGAGGACGTACGTGCCGCGCTGGACTGGGGGCTCGCCGACGGCGGTGAACACGGGTTGGCGATCCGCCTGACAGTCAGCGCAATGCCGCTGTGGCAAGAGTTGTCGCTGCTCAGGGAGCATGCCCTGTATGTGGACAAGGCCCTGGCCCTGATGAGCAAGGCCGGCGCGCCCTGCAGCCAATTGATGATGCAGCTGCAATTGGCCCTGGGCAGCCTGTCCTATCACACCTTGGGCGGTGCGCCACGGACCATCGACGCGTTCGTCAGTGCCAGGCGCCTGGCCGAGGAGCGCCAGGACCTGGCCGGTCAATTGCGCGCCGTCTCCGGGCATATGGCGGTGAATCTGTGCGCCGGCCTGTATCGCCAGGCGCTGGAATTGAGTGTGCAGTTCGACCACCTCGACCCGCGCAGCGACCCGCTGCTGGACCTGAGCACCCAGCGCCTGCGGGTGCTGGCACAGCATTACACCGGCAACCAGGCACTCGCCCGGCACAATGCCGAGCAGGTGATCCAACGCATGGCGCACAGCGCCTCGCTGAACCGCTTTGCGCACCGGGTTGGCGTGCAATACGACCAGAGCGTGGCCTCACTGACGGTGCTGGCGCGAATCCTCTGGCTGCAAGGGTTTCCCGAACGTGCATGGGGCGCTGCCAGCCAGGCGTTGGAACTGGCGCTGCAAATCAATCACGGCACCTCGATCTGCTACACCCTGGCCCTGGCGGGCGTGGTGATCGCCCGCTACAACGGTGACGCGCCGGCCGCGCAGGGCCTGCAGGCGTTGCTGCTGGAACAGTCCCACAAGCATTCGGTGCAACTGTTCCAGACCTGGGCCGGGCACTACGCCGGCATCCTGGAACGCAAGGACGTGCAGGGCCTGGGGTTGATCACGGACATCCTGATTACCCTGGGCGCCGAGACCGTCGATGAGCAGGCGTTCGAACGCGCGCGAACCGGCGCGGCCGGCTGGTGCGCCCCGGAAATTCTAAGGGTGCGCGCCGAGGGCCTGCCCGATGCCCGGGCCGCCGAAGCACTGTTGCTCGAGGCCCTCGGCCTGGCGCACCAGCAAGGCGCCCTGGCTTGGGAGCTGCGTTGCGCGACTTCACTGGCGCGGCTGTGGCAGAAACAAGGCCGCGTGCAGGCCGCTTATGATCTGCTGAGCTCAATCTACGGGCGCTTTACCGAAGGCTTCGGCACACAGGACCTAATCCGCGTACGCTGCCTGCTCGACGAGCTGCAGGACAAACGTCCGGCCTGAAAACGGCCCCAGGTAATGCCCATAGCCCTGCTGCAAACGCGCCACCTGCACCGGGTCGCGCAGTTGCGCAAGGGCGTAGCTGCGCGTGCTATTGAGCAAACGGTAGCGTTCAGGGCCCAGGCCGGGCTCGACTGTCAGCAATGACGTGCCCACCAGCCGCGACAGCAGGTAGGACAGGTCGGCGTGTTCCAGCTCGGTGCCGGTGACCAGCGCGCTCAACGTCGGCAAGGTCACCGCCATCTTGAACAAACCCAGTTGCAGGAACAGCCAGCGCTCGGGCAGGCTCAGGCGCTCGTAGGTCCAATCGAGGGCGGCCGGCAGCGATTGATGCCGCTCCACCGCCGTGCGACGGCCGCGGGTCAGCACTTGCACGCCACTGCGCAATTGCGCCTGCACACCGCGCACCCCCAGGGCGTCCACCTGAGCGGCCGCCAGTTCAAGGGCCAGGGGGATTCCGTCGAGGCGCCGGCAGATATCCCGCAGCGGCCCCAGGTCCTGCTGGCGCAACACAAACCCCTGCTGACTGGCGCGTACCCGTGCAACGAACAATTGCACCGCCGGGTAAGCCATTGCCTGCTCAACGCTGCCCAGTGCCAACGGAGCAGGCACCGCCAGACGCGGCACGCGCAGCACCCATTCGCCGGGGGCCTGCAAGGCTTCACGGCTGCTGACCAGCACACTGACCTGAGGCGCCAGTTCGCGCAGTGCACGCAGCAGATGCCGACAGGCGCCGAGCAGCCGGTCCGCACCATCCAGTACCAGCAACAGCCGGCGGGTGGCCAGCTGGCGACACAGCTGCAGGGTGCTGGTGCAGGGTTCAAGGTGCAGCGCCGTGATCAACTGGCGCTGCATCATCATCGGCTCCTGCACCGTGGCCAGGTCCACCCACCACACGCCGTCGGGGTAGCGCGGCAACACCCGCTCGGCCAGCGCCAGGGCCAAGGTACTCTTGCCCACCCCGGCGCAACCGGTGAGCGTCATCAGGCGCTGCCCGGACAAACGCCGCACAAGCACGCCCAGCAACTCGTCGCGGCCGTACACTGGGCTCAGCCGCGCAGCCAGGTTGTGCCGCGGCATCACCGGCGGTGCTGCGCCGTGCAGCGTTGCGCTAAAGCAGTAGCCGCGCTGGGGGTCATTAAGAATGCAGCGTTGCCCATCAAGCGCACGGCGCAGTGCGGCGATGTGCACCCGCAGGTTGCCCTCTTCCACCACGCTGCACGGCCAGACCCGTTCAATCAAAGTGGCTTTGCTGATGAATTGCCCGGGCGCCTCAAGCAGCACGGCAAGGATCTCCAGCGCACGACCGCCCAACGGCACCGGCCATCCGGCCTTGCTGACCAACCGCTGCTGCCGGTGAAAGGCATAGGCGCCGAAGTGCACCGTGCCTTGCGCATCAATCGCTTGAGGGTTGTTCATGTCTGTCACCGCGCTGAAACGCCCGGTCTTGGGCGTTTGCGCATCCTTTTCCATGGGCCTGAAGCTATCTTGCCAGCTGGCAATGACAGGACAATGCTGGCACAGGGAATGACACGGACATTTGGGTGCCAGAGACGGACATTCTGTCGTTAACTGAACTGTTGTCGGTATTGGGTCGGGTTGAGGCCGAGTTTTTCACTGAACAGAAAGCGCATATGCCGCACGCTGCCGAAGCCTGCGTGAAAGGCCACGGTCTTGAGCGGCAGGTCGGTGGTTTCCAGCAACTGGCGGGCGCGGTCGATGCGCGCACCCTGCAGGAAGGCCATGGGCGTCATCTGCACGTCACGGGCGAACCGGCGGGCAAAATGGCGGGCACTCATGCCCGCCAACTCGGCCATCGACTCAATAGTGAAAGGCTGTTCCAGGTGTGCCAGCACGTGGTTCTGCACGCGGGTAATCGCTGTTTCCTGAGGCGCCACGGCGGCGGTCATCGGGCTGAACTGGGCCTGGCCGCCCTGGCGCTTCATCACCACCAGCAGCACCTTGGCCACTTCCACCGCAACTTCCTTGCCATGGTCCTGGGCCACAATCGACAGTGCCAGGTCGATACCGGCGGTAACCCCGCCCGAGGTAATCAACCGCCCATCTTGCAGGTAAATACGATCGGTCTCGACAATGGCTTTGGGGAACGCCTTGATCAGGCGCTCGGTGTAGTGCCAGTGGGTGGTGACACGGTGGTTGTCGAGCAGGCCGGCATGCCCCAGCACAAACGCACCGGTGCAGATCGAACCAAAACGCCCGGCGCGCGGGGCCGCCTCCTTTAACCAGGGCAACAACGCGGGGTGGCATTCGTTATAGGCACCGGGGCCGCCGGGCACCAGCAGCAAGTCATACGCGTCATTCGCCTGGGGCAGCAGCAAGTCGGGTTCCACCAGCACCCCATTGGAGGCACGCAACGGGCCGGGCTCGGTGCCGATCGTGAGTATCCGGTAGTGGGCCGCCGTCGGCAGGTAGCGGTTGGCAATCGAAAACACTTCGAGCGGCCCGGCCATGTCGAGCAGGAGGAAGTCCGGAAACAGCGCCATGGCCACGGTTTTCATAAAGCGGGAGATCCATTAGACAAGGAATACGGCGGGTAGTATGGCATGCCTGCAACTGTCAACTGGAGAGAGACAGTTATTCAGATTCCAGCTTCTTAATGAATATCCCGTTAACCAGTAACCTTCTTCTCAACGCAAGCGCCCTGCATCTCGCAGCCCGCGCTCACTTGAGGAAACCACCATGCTGACCCTTCGCAAAGCTTGCGAACGCGGCGCCGCCAATCACGGTTGGTTGAAGTCGTTCCACACCTTCTCGTTCGCCAACTACTGGAACCCCGACGAGCAGGGTTTTTCCGACCTGCTGGTGATCAACGATGACCGCGTCGCCGCCGGTAAAGGCTTCGGCCAGCACCCGCACCGCGACATGGAGATTTTCTCCTATGTGCTCGAAGGCGCCCTGGAACACAAGGACACCCTGGGCACCGGCTCGGTGATTCGCCCCGGCGACGTGCAACTGATGAGCGCCGGCAGTGGCGTGGCCCACAGCGAGTTCAACCACAGCCAACGCTTGGGCGTGCACTTCCTGCAAATCTGGATCGTGCCCGCCGTGGCCGGTGCCGAGCCGCGCTACCAGCAAGAGCACTTCAGCGAAGCGCAGAAACGTGGGCGCCTGCAGTTGATCATCTCGCCGGACGGCGCCAACGGCTCCCTGAGCGTGCGCCAGGATGCGCGGGTATACGCCGGGCTGTTCAACGCTGACGAGGCCGCCAGCCTGGACCTGCCGCCGGATCGCCATGTGTACATCCACGTGGCCAGGGGCAGCGTCGAAATCAACGGCCAGCGCTTGCAGGAAGGCGACGGCGCCCGGGTGCGGGATGAGCGCCAGATTCGCCTGAGCCACGGTGAAGATGCCGAGGTGCTGGTATTTGACCTGCGCCCTCAGGAACGGCCGCAGATGCCATGACCGACTCGGCGATGGTCCTCCAGAACGAGCCATCGCCAGCGTCGATAGTCACCATCAGCGCAATGAAGTTCTCTTAAAAAATGCGACGCGTAACATCCAACCCATACCAGGCAACACCCAACTAAAACACTCGGAGCACACCCTCATGAAACGCCAAATCTTGCTTAGCCTTGCTTTCTCGGTACTCGCTGCAAATGCATTTGCTCACCCTGTTGTTGCTGAAGGCGGCGCGGATCGCCTGATCGAAAGCCGTGTTGCAGAAGGTGGTTCGGACCGCCTGCAAGGTAACCGTTTCGCCGAAGGCGGTGCTGATCGCTTGCAGGAACGTGGTCTGGCCGAAGGCGGCGCTGAGCGTCTGCAGGAACGTGGTTTGGCCGAAGGCGGCGCTGATCGTCTGCAGGAACGTGGTTTGGCCGAAGGCGGCGCTGATCGCTTGCAGGAACGTGGTCTGGCCGAAGGCGGCGCTGAGCGTCTGCAGGAACGTGGTCTGGCCGAAGGCGGTGCTGATCGCTTGCAGGAACGTGGTCTGGCCGAAGGCGGTGCTGATCGCTTGCAGGAACGTGGTCTGGCCGAAGGCGGTGCTGACCGTCTGCAAGGTAATAACGCTTAACCCCGTGTTGGTTGCGGGGCACCCCAAACCGGCCTGATCAGCCGGTTTTTTTTCGCCTGCGATTAATGCACGTCGCGGTCCACCCACACTACCGCCTTGCCGATCGCTTACCGCGCCTCGATACGCCGCTGAATCAAGCCCAAAGCTCTCCAACCACAAAACCGAAGCGCGATGCGAACCGCTCACATCCCCTGTTTACTGCGCCGCGAGGGTGTCCCGGTTTAGAAGGCCAGGGATAACACCCACACAACCAAAAAAATCGTTTGGGCTAAAATACTTATCGAACACTAAAAATTTGCACTAGCCTATGTGTAAGTTCGTACATACGCCCGCGCAATATCCACCTATTACCCCTTCCTGCTCGTAAAAACAAAGTGGCAAATGTTAAAATTTGTCACGTTTTAGCGTAATCAATTCGATTAGTATCTAAACGCTAGCGGCGATTGAACTGACGGCCTTGCATGCCGGAAAAGGGAGTAGGGTTATGCATTTTTCCAACGTCCTCGCTATCGCGCGGACTCCTTCCAAATCGGAGGACTTTCGGGCGCTTCTAGTTCGCACTGTAGCGAATAATTTAAAAGTCGACACACGTTGCTACGGGCAACTAACGGACGCCCAGGAAAGCCACGAACATTACCGTGCTATCATTATAGAAATTGACACACCCTCGGCCAGCCAGCAAACGCTGGACATAATAAGAAAAACCCGAGATGAGCATCCTGGCTCTACGATATTTGTTGTCGTCACCTTCGCTTCAACCCTGAGCAAAACCAAATACTACTTGGCCGGTGCCGATTACTGCGTCAAGGTGGTAGAAACCTCCCCTGAAAAAAAATTAAGCCTGTTCGATGACTTTCTCAGCGAGAACGCACATCGCCATTGTGGCCTGGTACTGGACCAGGACCGCATGTGTATTTATGGCGATGGCAAAAAATTGGAAATATCCTTTGTCGAAATGAAAGTGTTGGAAGCGCTCATCCAGAACCGACTGCTCAGTCATAATGAGATCGCCGGGGTCATGGGGCTTAATACCAAATACTACGATTCGCGCGCACTGGAAAAGTCCATCAGCCGCTTGCGCAGCAAGATCAAGGCGCACTACGGCGAAAATATCATTCAGAACATTCGCGGCTACGGTTACAAACTAAGCCGGGGCCTTATAAGTGCCAACCATTTCCAACCCGCCCGGGAGAGGTCGAACGGTGAATAGCGAAAAAATATCCTGTGCAGACACTCTGGACATGAAGATTACCCGGCAGGCAATCGTTGATCGCAGCCATCTCTTGTGGGGCAGTGAATTCAGGGTAGTGGGCGATGCAGTGGAAAGTGCCTACAACGCTGCACTGAAGCATATCAACCCACGGCGCAAACTACCCAAGGACCTCAGCCACGCGGTCAATCACACATTTTTGCGCATTGGCCAGTCTGCCGTGATGAACGAGGACGTATTCAAGGCAATTATTCAGACCGCCCAGTCACTGGAAAAACATAACCGGCCATTCACCCTCAGTATCGACAACCCCCTGGACGCCCTGCCCGGCCCGGTCGAACGCCGCGCCATGGTGCGCCAGTTGTATAAGTTGAAGGACCAGCGAGGTATCACGTTGGCCTACAACAACTACACACTCGATACAAAGCCGGTAGACCTGCTGATCGACCTGAAGCTCTACGACTACATAAAGATGCCGTTTCCGGATTCCGCCCTCCGGCTGAGCCTCAATACGCGCTCGGGTTTGTTCGATCGCCTCTACGACCGCATGCTGGAGCTGATCAATGCGACAGGCGTGCGCTTCATCGCCGATTCTGTCGAATTTGCCGACAGCGCAATGCTGGCTAAAAACTTGCCGTTCGAATACTTTCAGGGCGGTTATTACTCCCCTGCTGACTGCCTATAACAACTGCACCTTCCTGATATCGGTGGACACTATGAGCTCCCTCAAGAAACACGCCTTCACTGCGACACTTCCGGCGATAGCACTGCAGGACTTCACCCCCAATGCAGAGTTATTCCAGTACGACCTCACTCCCTCGACGCTGCTTCCCAACCTGCAGCCGAGCCGCTCACGTTTAAACACCTATGTCATTACCCACAGCCTCGGTCTGTTCTCAAAACCGTCTAGTGCTGCGCGGCAAGAAATGCCCAAGGGTCCAGACAGCGCGCCCAATAACCATACTCGTACTGCGGAGATAAACGCCGAGAGAACCGCGCTCTATCCTCAGGATTTCTGGCTGCTGACGCAGCATGACCGAACACTGGTCAAGGGCGGCTTGCGCATTTCACTGACCACTATTGAGTCGGCCCTTATTAAAAAAATGTTGCACCATGAAGAGCGTGTGGTCAGCAAGGAGGAGTTGATTCGTAATATAGGCCGCGAGCCGGAATTATACCGCGGGCTGGAAATGTGTTTGAGTCGCCTGCAGGAAAAATTCAAGCGCGTTAACGACGGCGAGCGTTTGTTCCGGGCGGTCAGAAACCGCGGCTATTGTTTGACGCAAAAAATCAAAAAGCCGTTAGAGCTGACGCAACCCCGTCGTTAAAATAAAAAAGCCTTAGAACTTTCTACTCACCCTGCCTATTAGCACGCTCTTCTACCTGCCTTTTTATAACACCCTCTTATAATAATATCCCGCCGACCTTGTTATAACTCGTCAGCCATTGCCCCCGCCTGTTCATTACTATCCATTGGTACGCGCTTGCGCGTGCCTGTCGTTTTAGTGCGGCGCTGCCGCTTGATGCTTAAACCCTGCCACCACGTGCGTGGTCACCACCGGGAGCAGAACTATGCTGAATAACACTAGAATGCATCGCAACCTGACCCCCAAGGGTTTAACGTTCTGGGGCCAGTGGATGCTGGCGTCCAGTCTGGTCGTTGCATTGTTGTTTATGTTGGTCGTGTTAAAGACCGGACAACTTGAATATAACTATCGTGTGTTGGCCGCCTTTACCATATTGGCCTCACT
Source organism: Pseudomonas viridiflava (assembly GCF_900591205.1). Taxonomy (GTDB): domain Bacteria; phylum Pseudomonadota; class Gammaproteobacteria; order Pseudomonadales; family Pseudomonadaceae; genus Aquipseudomonas. The sequence continues at coordinate 53,460 of NZ_UUPU01000061.1, read as the reverse complement.
GCCGGCGTATAGCCTGTGTGATGTGTATAGCAAAAAAGATGACTATGCCGTGGGCCTCGGGCGATTATTCATGGGCTGGTTGCTGACAATGGGCATCTTGTTTGCGGTGGGCATTGCGTGCAATGCCGACGCGTTGTTCCCCGGGGAAATCCTGCTGCTGTGGGCCGCTGTTAGTTACCCGTTATTGGCCCTGTGCTATATACCCTTGCACAGCCTGTCCCGGTATTACCATCGCCAACTTCATGAGCGGCATAAGTCACTGATCGTGGGCACCGGCAAGCTTGCCGTGGACCTGGCCAAAACCCTTTCCCGGCAAAAACGCTCGCCCTTGGTGGGGCTCGTCGGCAGCCACACCGATGTCGCCCAGGGCGCGCCCTCCCCGGTGCTCGGCGAGCTGCCGCAATTGCCGCAATTGATCAGGCAGCACGGTATTCGCCGGCTCTACATCACCCATTCCCTGCAGGACGCCACGCACATCGAGGCGCTCTACCTCAACCTGCTGGATATCAGCGTGGACGTGATCTGGGTGCCCGACCTCAATAACATGCTGCTGCTCAATCATTGCGTGGCCGAAGTCGACGGGCTGCCGGCAATTTTCCTCAACGAAAGCCCGCTGACCAGCCGCCCCACCGCCGCCCTGAGCAAATCGCTGCTGGACAAGAGCATCGCCCTGCTGGCGATCATCCTGCTGAGCCCGGTGTTGCTGCTGTTCGCCCTGCTGATCAAGCTCACCTCCCCCGGCCCGGTGATCTTCAAGCAGGACCGCCACGGTTGGAATGGCCAGGTAATCAAGGTGTGGAAGTTCCGCTCGATGCGCATGCATGACGACCACGAAGTGCGCCAGGCCAGCCGCAACGATTCGCGTATTACCCCGGTGGGCCGGTTTATCCGCCGTACGTCTATAGATGAGTTGCCGCAGTTGTTCAACGTGCTGCAAGGCACGATGGCCCTGGTGGGGCCACGCCCCCATGCGATTGCGCACAACGATTACTACCTGGGCAAAATCCACGCCTACATGGCGCGCCATCGCATCAAGCCTGGCATCACCGGGCTGGCGCAAATCAGTGGCTGCCGGGGCGAGACCGAGACGCTGGAGAAGATGCAGCGACGTGTCGATATCGACCTGCGCTATATCAACACCTGGTCGCTATGGCTGGATATCAAGATCCTGATCAAGACGCCGTTCACGCTGCTGTCCAAAGATATCTACTGACCACAAAAAGGGGGACTGCATGTCCCCCTTCCCGCCTTACTCAGTGATCTTGTCGAGGTTCTTGTAGAACAGATCACTGTCGCGTCCATCGGTCATCGAGTGCAGTGAATAGGCGCGGTTCAAGCGCGCTCCGCCATCGCGTGTCAGCGGCGCCCACACCAAGTTGGCGCGGCGCATGGTCGACAGGCTCATCAACTCATCAAAGGGAATGGACAGGTACAGGCCCTTGTCGAAACTGCCTTCGCCAAAGTCTTCCTTGGACACGTTGGTACGGGTGATCCATGCGCCGATACGCACGCCATTGTTGAACTCCCGCGACAGGTCCAGGGTGGCTCCCCAGTCCCTGGCCAGGTAGCGGCCGACGCTCAACGCGCCCTGGATATTGAACGGCAGATCGGTATAGCCGGTGATGTGCCCGGTGACGGTGCGGTAATCGCGCAGGCTGAAATCCTGCTCGAACCCGCGCTGGCGAACATAGTTGAGGTCTGCGCCCAACGCCCAGCGCTGGCCCATGGGGCGGTACAACACCTCACTGCCGACACCCGCGTACATCGACTCCAACAGCCCGCCGTAGACCATGCCGTACAGGTCCTGGTCCAGCCGCGCCGCATGGTTGAGCTGGAAGGTGGGCAAGGTCACGTCGGAGCGGGTCATGTACTTGCGCAGGTCGGTGCGTACCCGAGGCAGGCCGCTGGGCGCATCGTAGGTAAAGCCGTCGTAGTTGTTCAGCAGGTTGACGCTGAGCAGGCCGCTCCACCACGTGTTGCGGGTAAAACGGTATTCGGCGTCGAGGTCGGCGGAAATCTGATAAAGCAAACCATCCGGCCCGCCGACGTTTTGCTTGTAGCCAAGGCCCAGGCCGTAGCTGAAGGGTTTGGGGGGCGGGGTATAGAGCACGGTCTGGGTGTTGGTGCTGGCGCGGTTGACCTCTATTTGGCGGTGCAGGTCCTGCAAGTCTTCACGGTTGTTGACCACCTCGCGAAAGGTCTTGCGCGGCACGCTGGTTTCCTCGATCGGCATTGCATAGCGCTCGCTCACCAGGGTGAACCAGTCGATCTGGTCATTGACGCTGTTATCCAGGATCCGACTGGCGCGACCCACCGCTTTGGCGCTGTAGAAATAGCGCTGCTGTTCGCCATACACCAACAGCTCCGGCCCGCGCTGGGTGATGCGCTGCACGTTGTACCCGGCATTGTCGTGCAGGCGCTGGGACACGGCAGCCCAGTCCACCTGGCCCATCGGTGTAGTCGGCGCCACGGCCGGCAGCTTGGGCGCGGGGGGGTCATAGGTTTTGACCGGTGCCTTGCGGCTGACGAAGTTGGTGTGCAGGGTGATGCCGAACATGGCGGTGTTGCCCCGCTCCCAGGCTGCGCTCACGTCGATGGACTCGGCGACTTTGTAGACCAGCCCCAGGTTGACCGGCGAGTCCTGGCGAAAGCTGTTGTCCCGGGGCTCGTTCTTGTAGTCGTTGCCTTCCACTTCGAGCTTGAGGCTCAACGGCGCCCAGGGTGTCTGGTAGGCAACACCGCCAAATAACGCAGGCCGCCCACGAAAGTAGCCGTTGGAGAAACTGCCGGAGCCTTCGGCGGTGGGTCGTTCCTTGAAGCGATCGTCCAGCGCGCCCAACGGGTTGGCGAAATCACCGCGACTGCCGAGGTAGCCCCAGGCGATGCCGGCACTGAAATCCAGATCACCGTAGCGCTTGTTGGCCACCAGGTATTCGCTGGAAAACAGCCCCGTACCGCCCAAGTCCATAAACCCCAGCGCCACCTCGGGCAGCCAGTGGTTTTCCTGATACAGCCGCACTTTGGCGTCGACGGCCTTGTCCTTGTAGCTCTGGCCACCGCTGAACGACTCAGCGCCGTACGGCCGGTTGGTGATCGCGGTGTAGCGAAAGGTGCCTTCCAGCCAGTCCAGCGGCTGCGCCGAAAAACTGTAGCGGCTGTAGGGCTCGGTGCGGTTGGCATTCACACTGAGTTCGCCGGTTGGCGCCATGCGTGCGGTGGGGGTCTGCAGCAGCCCTACGCCGCCAAAATCACTCTGGGTGTAACGGGGATCGCCATGCACGACGCCGCAAGGCACCAGCAGCACGGCCGCAATACATAATTTCAAGGCGTGACCTCAGCCAGGGGTTGGGTGGCAAGAAACTCGGCCAGTTGCTGATTCAGCTCAGGGGTGGGCGGGTTCAGGTCGTCGCTGCGGATCGGCACCAGCAACGTGCTGCCGGGCGCGGGGGGCGCGCCCTCTTCACGGTTCCACGCGGCGATACCCAGGCGCGTGACGCGCCCGTCGGGCTGGATCAACCACAGGTAGTCGGCATCCGCCTGCGCCAAGGGCGGGCAGGCGCGCAGGTAGTCGCGGGCCTTCTGCAGCGGTTGGAACACCAAGGTGCAAGCTGCCGCAACGGCGCCCACCACGCGCACGCTGTCGGGGCGCGGCGGGTAGACCAGGCGGTCGCCGTCGCTGACCGCGAGGTTGGGCGCGAAGCCGACCTCCACCGCCACCGGGTCCAACACGGCCATCTGGCGACCGGTCACCGGCAATGCCTGCACCTGTTGATAGAGCTGCGCCGCCGCCTGCGCCCGGCTCACGCGCCCGGCGGCCAGGGCGGCCTGGCGCAGGGTGTCCAGATCAAACAGCACACCGGCCTTGAGCCGCGCCTGGCGCTCCAGCAACGGTTGGTGCAGCCAGGCTGCCGCCAACCAGTAGCCCTCGGCATCCGGTTGTGCCGCGCTGATCGCATCCAGCAAGCGGGCCCCGGCCTGCAACGGGAGCGGCCCCGCATGCGCCACCTGGCCACTGACGGTCAGGCTGGCGGCCACGCACACAGGCGCGCAGCTGCACAGCAGCACCAGCGCCGCGAGTTTTCGAACGTTCATGGGGCATCCTTGCGGGTGGGTTGCAGCTGGGTGATGGTCAAGGTCAGGCTGGGCGTGAGGTGCTGCTCGCTCTGCACGATAAAACCGTTGCCGGGGTCAACCCAGTAATGGTTGCGCGCCGTAAAGCCCAGGGCATCGGCCGCGATGTCTTCGTCTACTCGCAGCAAGGCATAGGGTTTGCCGAGAATCTGCAGCGTCTCGATACCCTTGCGGCTCATGCGACTGGTCACACCAAGGCCCAGCCGATAGCCGCCGACCAGGTCGATCCGCCGCATGCTGCGATAGCCATCCGGCACCCGGTGCAGCCCCAGTTGAAACGGCGACTGGCCCTGCCAGTGCGTGCCATCGAGGTCGGCGCCCAAGCCCACGGTGCGCACTACCAGGCCGTCGCGCAGCAACAGCACTTGTTTGCCGGAAGCGACCCAGAACTGCAGCGCGTCACGCCGACGAATCAGCGCCATCACCCCTTCGCTGGACACCGTGGTGACCTTGATCTGGGGAAACGGCACCGCGTCCACCTGGGCCTGGGTCACTGCCAGCGGCGCAGGCCCGCCCACGGCCGCCTTGAACGTATCGAGGGAGGCCGTCATCAGCGGATTGCAGCCACTCAACAGCCACGCCAACCCCGCGTAAGTAGCGATTTTCAGACTGTTCACAGCGGTTCCACCTTATCGGCTGCTGGCTTCGCTCAGGTTGTTCTGGGTCGATGCGCCAATGCCGATGATCGAAGCGGACGGCACCAATTGGCTGATAAAGCGGTTCCAACGCGTGATATTCGCCGGGCCGACAAACACCACGTCCTGGGGCTGCACGTCAAAGCGCGAAGCCAGGGCCATGGCCGAGGGCGATTGGGCTTGCAGCTGGAACACCTTGGCCGGTTCCACATCAATGTTCTGTGCGCCGCGAATCACGTAGATGGCGTCGGCGTTGGAGGTGTTCTGGTTGACCCCGCCCACCGAGCCCAGCACGTCGGAGAGGTTCATGCTGCGAGTCTTGAAACTCAGGGCACGGGGCTGCATGACCTCGCCCATCACATAGATGCGCTTGCGGTCGTTGTAGGCCAGGTACAGCTGGTCGCCGTCCTTGAGGTAGACGTCATTCAAGCGCGACGCCGCCAGGTTCAGCGTGTCGAGGTCGAGGGTGTAGCGCTTGCCGCCACGGGTGAGCGTGAGGTTCGATAAATCGGCATTCAGCGGGTCGATGCCGGCGGCCCCCAGCGCTTCCGACACATTCATCGCAATGGTGGTGATCGGCACGGGGCCGGCCTTGATCACCGCGCCGCTGATCACCACCTTCTGGCTGGCAAACCGCAACACGCTGATGTCAACCTGGGGGCTGTCGATGTATTGGCGCAGCTTGTCGGTGATTTCACTGCGCAGCGCTTCAATCGAGCGGCCCTTGGCCACGACTTCGCCCACATAGGGATAAAACAGATTGCCCTCGGGGCTCACCAGCCGCCCGTTAGCGTCGATCTGTTGCTGCGGGCCGGAAGGTGCGGTGAGTTCCGGGTGGTCCCATACGGTGATATACAGCGCATCATTTGCGCCAATCAAGTACGGGCCCGGTTTATAACTCAAGAGTTCCGGCGCAATTGAATAAGGCACTTGCGTGGCTGCGTCCATGGCCAATAACTTTGGCGTAATCGGTATTAAATCCACGCGACTACTTTCAGGCCCACCCTCATCGGTCAGGGTCGCTGTATCCATATATTGACCCGGCGCAAACATGCAACCTTGCAACAATGCAGCGGCCACGGCCGCGACAGAAAAAATACGCATCATAGTGCTAGGACACTCGCGATAATCGACAAGAAAAAAAGACCACTTGGGTGGGGATTCCAAGCGGTCTGAAAAGCGGAAGGTTTACAACTTAGTTGCCGGTGCCTGTGGTGCCGGTCGTACCGGTGGTGCCGGTGGTGGTGCCGCCGTTGGAACTGCCGCCGCTATTGGAGGCAGCGGCCACGCCGGCGATGATCGCGCTGCCGACCAGCAGGGTTTCCCCGACCGTCACGGACCCGACCACGGCGGTGTCGAGCCCCAACGGGTCCTCGGCAGCCAGCACGCAAGTACTCAAAAGACTGAGCACCATAATAGCCAGTGGCTTTCTCATAACAGACTCCTTATCGTCAGTGAGTAGTCAGGCCGATAGTGCCATTCAACTAAACAGCGCACCAGACTGAGACCTTTTTGCTGAATAATTGAAAATAACGTTTTTCCGGTGAAGCGCCCGGCCCTCACTACATTGCGACGCGGCCCGTTATTTAAAATGTTATTAATTGTCGGAAAACTTCAGGCCCTGCCGTACTTATCTTCAAAGCGCACAATATCGTCCTCGCCCAAATAAGAGCCCGACTGCACCTCGATCAACTCCAGCGCGATCACCCCGGGGTTTTCCAGGGCGTGCACCTGGCCGATGGGGATATAGGTCGACTGGTTTTCCGAAACCAGGTAGGTCTGGTCGCCATTGGTGACCCGGGCCGTACCGCTGACCACGATCCAATGCTCGGCGCGGTGGTGATGCATTTGCACCGACAACTTGGCCCCCGGTTTCACGGTGATGCGCTTGACCTGGTAGCGCTGGCCGTTGTCGACCGAGTCGTACATGCCCCATGGCCGGTACACCTCGCGGTGGTTGAGGTGTTCAGGGCGCCCGGCCTGCTTGAGCTGGTCGACGATGCCCTTGACCTGCTGCACCTGGTCTTTGTGAGCGACCAGCACCGCGTCTTTGGTCTCGACAATGATCAGGTCCTGCACGCCCACGGTGGCCACCAATCGGCTGTCGGCGTGTACGTAGGTGTTGCGCGTGTCCAGGGTCAGCCCGTCACCGCGGATCACGTTACCGCTGGGGTCTTTTTCACTGGCCTCCCACAGCGCCGACCACGAGCCGATATCGCTCCAGCCGGCCTGCAACGGCACCATCACCGCGTCGGCGGTTTTCTCCATCACGGCGTAGTCGATGGAATCGTCCGGGCAGGCGGCAAAGGTGGCGGCGTGCACACGGGTAAACGGTAGGTCCTGACTGCCGTCCTCGAGCGCCACGCGGCAGGCTTCGAGGATTGCCGGCTGGAAGCGCGCAAGCTCTTGCAGGTAACGGCTGGCGCGGAACATGAACATGCCGCTGTTCCAGTAATACGCACCGCCGGCCACATACGCCGCAGCGGTGACGGCGTCGGGCTTTTCGACAAAGCGTTTGACCCGGTAACCGCCCTCTCCCACCGCCGCGCCCTGCTCGATATAGCCGTAGCCGGTGTGGGCGCTGGTGGGGTGGATGCCGAACGTCACCAGCTTGCCGTCACGGGCCAGCGGCAATGCCATTTCAAGGCTGGCATGAAACGCCGGGACATTTTCGATCAGGTGGTCCGCCGCCAGCACCAGCAGGATCGGGTCCTGGGCCTCGGCCACCGCCTTGCACGCCGCCAACGCGATGGCCGGTGCGGTATTACGGCCGACCGGCTCAAGCAGGATGCTCGCCTGCTCCATGCCCAGCTGACGCAATTGCTCGGCCACCAGGAAGCGGTGCTGTTCGTTGCAGATCAGTTGCGGCAGGGCGACGTTGGCGCCCTCCAGCCGCGTGATGGTCTGCTGCAGCATCGACAAGTTCGCATCGGTCAGACGCAGGAACTGCTTGGGGTTCAACTGCCGCGAGAGCGGCCACAGGCGCGACCCCGAACCGCCTGCCATGATCACCGGTAATAACATCAGAGCATCCTCGGGAGAGAGTCAGAAATAGGCGCGGGTGTTTTCATGCACCCGCGTGCTGAAACGCAGTTCATCCTGGGGCCACCAGCGGTACTGCTGGTGTTGCTCCGTGGGTGGCTGCAAGGGCTGATCGTCGACCAGCTCCAGGCAATAGCTGAGCACCACATAGTGGGTGTCCGGCCCGCACCCGGCGTTGGCGAACACGCTGTCATCGTAAAAGTGCTCGAACACCCCCAGCAGGCGGGCGCTGGCGCGCTCGAAGGGCCGCCCCAGTTCGTCACGGGTGATGCGGCGAAAGGCGTTGTCCAGGCTTTCGTTCTTCTGGATACGCCCACCGGGTACAAACCAGAAACCATAGGCCGGGCGGTTGAGCCGCAGCCCCAGCAGGGCATCGCCACGGCTGTTGCGCACCACCAGGTCGATCGCCACCAGCGGCGTCGACGCCACGACCGTTTGGAAGGTCGGTAAATCAAGCCACATACCGGTCAAACCTGTGCCAGAAAACGTTGCAGAATGCGTTCCTTGTCGAGGAACTCCTTGGCGTAACTCAACGCCACCTCATTGCGCGCGGGCAATGCCAGCACCCGCTCGATGCCCGCATTCAGTGCCGCCACCGACTCCGGTTCGATCAGCACCGCAATGCCCGGGTGCGTCTCGCACAGTCGGCCGAGGGTGGTGTCGGGGTCGGCCGTGATAATCGCGTTGCCGCCTACCGCCAGAATATTGGTGAGCTTGGAGGGCAACACCGCGTCCGCCACCCCGCGTTTCTGAATCACCAGGTGCGCGTCGGCCGAGGCCAACAGTGCCGGCAAGTCTTCATACGCCTGCAAGGGCGCGAACAGCACGTTGCGCAGGCCCTCGCGCTGCACGCGATCCAGTAAGCGCGCCTTGCCCGTGCCCTGGCCGACAATCAGAAACACCCACTCGGCATTCTCGGCATGGGCCTGAGCGGCATCGAGGATCAGTTCCAGGCCCTGCTTCTCGCCGATGTTGCCCGAGTACAACAACACCCGCGCACCGGCCGGCACCCCCAGGCGCTGCAGCAGTGCGCGGTTGCGGGCCACCTTGCGAAAGCGTGCGGTCTCCGACCAGTTGGGAAAAAACAACAGCCGCTTGCTGTGCACCCCTTTGGCACGGGCCTTGTCGAGCATGCCGCTGGAAATCGTCGACACCCGATCGAAGCGCCGCAACAACCAGCGCTCGATACCCAGCGCCGCACGCCGCATCAGCGAGCCGCCGCCGATGCCCAGGCCGAACATCGCATCCACTTCATAATCCTGGATATGCAGCACCGAGCGCGCCCCGCTGAGCTTGGCCAGCAACAGCGCCTGGGGCGCACAAAACAGGGTGGGCACCACCAGGATCACCAGGTCAGGCTTCCAGCGCAGTTGGCCCAGCACCGCCAGCGACGAGCTGGCGCAAAAGCTCATCAGGTGCAGCAGCCGGGTCAATGTGCCGGGTTGACGCGGCACATACAGCGGGCAGCGAATCACCGTCACACCCTCATCCTGTTCGCTGCGATAACGCCACGGCGAATAGCCCTCGCCCACCTGCCACTGCGGGTAATACGGTGGCGCCGTCACCACCCGCACCGCGTGCCCCTGAGCGGCCAGCCAACGTGCCTGTTCCCCGCTGTATTTGCCGATGCCGGTAAGCTCCGGGCTGTAATTGATGCCGTACAGAAGGATCTTCATTACTGGCCCCGAGGCTGTTCGAGGGCTGCGAGATAGGCGTTGTAGGCATCGCGCAGGCCCTCCTCCAGCGGCACGTAGGCTTCCCAGCCCAGGGCGTTGATGCGGCTCGCATCCAGCAACTTGCGCGGCGCGCCGTCGGGTTTGCTCGCATCAAAGCGCAAGCGCCCCTTGAAGCCGGTGACCCGTACCAGCGCCTGGGCCAGCTCGGCGATGGTGCAATCCAGACCGGTGCCGACGTTCAGGTGCGAGCACATTGGCTGGGTCTGTTCGCGATAGCGCTCGGGGCTCAGTTCCATCACGTGCACGCTGGCCGCGGCCATGTCGTCCACATGCAAAAACTCGCGCCGAGGCCGGCCGCTGCCCCAGATCAGCACCTCTTCATCACCACGCTGCGTCGCTTCATGGAAGCGCCGTAGCAAGGCCGCGATCACGTGGCTGTTTTCGGGATGGTAATTGTCGCCAGGCCCGTACAGGTTGGTGGGCATCACGCTGCGGTAATCACGACCATGCTGGCGGTTGTAGCTCTCGCACAACTTGATCCCGGCGATCTTGGCCACGGCGTAGGGTTCGTTGGTGGGTTCCAGCGCACCGTCCAGCAACACCGCTTCGATCATCGGCTGCGGCGCATTCACCGGGTAGATACAGGATGAGCCGAGGAACAACAGTTTTTCCACGCCATGGCGGTGGGCGGCGTCGATCACATTGGCCTGGATCATCAGGTTCTGGTAGATGAAGTCGGCCGGGTAAGTGGCATTCGCGTGAATGCCACCGACCTTGGCCGCCGCCAGGTACACCTGGTTCACCCGCTGTGCGGCGAAGTACGCCTGCACCGCTGCCGGGTCGAGCAGGTCCAGCTCATCGCGGCCGGCCGTGAGGATCTGCGTATAGCCCAGGGCCCACAGACGCCGCACGATAGCCGAGCCGACCATACCGCGATGGCCGGCGACAAAGATCCGCGCATCAAGATCACGTGCCATGCTCAGTTCTCCACGGCAATCGGTGCGTCGTGGCCGTGCAGGCGCAACAAAGCGTGGCGCTGGGCGATTTTCAGGTCTTCACGGACCATCTCCGCGCACATTTCCTGGGCGCTGATTTCCGGGGTCCAACCAAGCTTCTGTTTGGCCTTGGACGGGTCACCCAGCAACGTCTCGACCTCCGCCGGGCGGAAGTAACGCGGGTCTACGCGCACGATCACATCACCCACCAGGATGCCCGGCGCCAGCTCGCCGTCAATCTGCTCGACCACCGCCACTTCATCCACGCCCTCGCCGACAAACCGCAGGCGCAGCCCCAGTTCCGCCGCCGACCAGCGAATGAAATCACGCACCGAATACTGCACGCCGGTGGCGATCACAAAGTCCTCGGGGCTGTCCTGCTGCAGCATCATCCACTGCATGCGCACGTAGTCCTTGGCGTGGCCCCAGTCACGCAGCGCGTCCATGTTGCCCATGTACAGACACTGCTCCAGGCCCAGGGCGATGTTGGTCAGGGCGCGGGTGATCTTGCGTGTCACGAAGGTTTCACCGCGACGTGGCGACTCGTGGTTGAACAGGATGCCGTTGCACGCATACAGCCCATAGGCTTCGCGAAAGTTCACGGTGATCCAGTAGGCGTAAAGCTTGGCCACCGCATACGGCGAGCGCGGGTAGAACGGCGTGGTTTCCTTCTGCGGGGTTTCCTGCACCAGGCCGTACAGCTCGGAGGTCGACGCCTGGTAGAACCGGGTTTTCTTTTCCAGGCCCAGCAGGCGGATCGCTTCGAGGATGCGCAAGGTGCCCAGGGCGTCCACATCGGCGGTGTATTCAGGCGAATCAAAGCTCACGGCGACATGGGACTGGGCGCCCAGGTTGTAGATTTCGTCGGGCTGGATCTGCTGGATGATGCGCGTCAGGTTCGACGAATCCGCCAGGTCGCCGTAGTGCAGGATCAGGTTTTTATGCAGGGCCTGCGGGTCCTGGTAAATGTGATCAATACGCTGGGTATTGAACGACGATGAACGCCGCTTGAGGCCGTGCACGGTGTAGCCTTTTTCCAGCAGCAGCTCCGCCAGGTACGAGCCGTCCTGACCGGTGATCCCGGTAATAAGCGCAACTTTGTTCATGTCTGTCTCCCAATTGATAGGCGAGCGAAGGCCGACACCCAAACTTGGGTGTTTGTTAAAAACGCTCAGTTACTTCGGTGTGGGCAGGTTCAAGTTATGCCCGGTCAACTTCGAGAGTTCCCGGACAATGGCTTCCTTGTCGTTTAAGTGAGCAATCGCGGTTTCCAGTTCGAGCACTTTGGCGCCCACCAGAAACCGATACCAATAACCCTGGAGCAGGTGATAGACCAGGCCACTGCGGCCATCGAGAAACCCCAGCTGGATGATGTAGCGCCACAGGAAATACGCAGTGGAACTCAGGGTGAACGGCACCCGGTTGTACAGGCGGTTCTTGACCAGGCGTTTGGTTCTGGCCTGGAACGAACTCTGCCCGCTGTGCAGTTCATCGCGGATCGAAAACAGCCCCAGCCGTGCGTTAAGCACTTCAATCGCTTCGCGGGTGGCGTACTGGTTGTGCTTGTGGGTGAAGAAGGTCAGGTCATGCAGGTTATGGTCGGCAAACCCGCCGTCCAGGGTGATGGTGCGGCCTTCGGCGACCGAGATGTGCTCGTCCATCCAGCGGTCTTCCACGCGCCCCAGCCCAGTGCGCCACAACCGCAGCATCTTCAACGGGTAACGCCCGCCATGGCGCACCCAGCGCCCCATGAAAATATGTTTGCGCTTGAAGTTGATGCCGGTGATATCGCGGGCCAACGTCGGCAGCCGGGTATTGATCGCGGCGGCGAGGTCGGCCTCGATGATTTCATCGGCGTCCAGGCGCATCGTCCAATTGCCGGTAATCGGCAGGTGGTCCAAGGCCCACTGGAACTGCTTGGCCTGGTTGACGAATGCGTGCTGCACCACCAGCGCGCCGTGGCGCCGGGCGATGTCACAGGTGTCGTCGGTGGAAAACGAATCCACCACCAGCACTTCATCACTGAAGGCCCGCACCGAGTCGATCGCCCGGGCGATATGCAGGTTTTCGTTGTAGGTCAGGATGATCACACTCACGGTTTCACGCGTCATCTCAGCCACCGTGCAATTGCAGGACTTCGGTGGTGAGCCTGCGCGGCGAACGCGCGGCCCGAAAATGGCTTTCCAACGGCAGCCCCACAGCGATCATCATGATCAGCCGCTCGCTCGCCGGGATGGCGCCGATCGTGCGGATCTTCTTTTCCACCGAATTGAGGATCGCCAGGTTCAGCGGGCACGCCCCCAGCCCATTGGCGTGGCAGGCCAGCAGCAAACCCATGGAAAACAGCGCGCCGTCCACATACAGCTGGTTACGCTGGCCGGCGCCGCCCCAGGCGGTGACTTCGGAGGTGACCACAAACAGGTTGTCCACCGACTGCGCAAAGCCCCGCGAGCCGCCTTGCAGGTCGAGCAACTGCGCGATCACCCTGCGGTCCTGGTACACATGCACCCGCGATGATTGGCGGTTGCACTGCGAGGGTGACGACTGCGCCAGTTCCACCAGTGACGTCAGCAGACGGCCGTCGATCTTGCCGGCCTGGAACATCCGGCAACTGGAGCGCGACTGCAGGAACGCCTTGGCATCCAGCCCGCCATTGCCCAGCCACGGCGCGGCGCGCTTAATGCCGCCCGTGCCCAGGGTGCCGTCACGCTTGAGGTGCTCTACATAGGCATCCAGGTAAAACAAAAAATCGTCACTGATGCCGAGGGTGCGATGCAGGTCGAGGTAACCCTGGAAGGCGCCGAGGGCCATCTCCAGCGGCAAGGCCGAATACGTGTGGTCGTACTCATTGAGCATGTGGATGATGCTGTTGATCTTGTCCTTGCCGAACAACGGCTTGGGCTCCTTGAGGGACAGGCCCTTCTCCACCGTATGGGTTTCGATCAGGATCTTGTAGAACAGCTTCTTGTTGCGGCTCTCCAGCGGCGAGTAACCGTTGTGGCGAATAAACGTGAGCATGTCGCGAAAGAACTCGCTGACGAAAAACATCAACTTCCATGCCTTGTCCATCATGCGTTTCACCTGTTTCATAGTGCGATGTCTCTCGGTTTGAGGGGGCGGCATGGCGCACCGACGCAAATCATCCAGGCCGGCAGGCTGGCGGTGACCACCGACCGCGCGCCCACCACGCAGCCCTCCTCCAGCACGCAACCGGGGTGGATAAAAGCTTCGGCGGCGACCCACACGTGGTCCTTGATCAGGATCTCGCGGGTCACCAAGGGCCGCAGCAGGCTGCGGGTGTCGTGGGTGCCGGTGCACAGGAAGCTGCGTTGGCTGATGGCGACCTTGGAGCCCAGGGTGATCCTGGCCATGGCGTACACATCCACGCCGTCGGCGATGGCGGTGTAGTCGCCGATTTCCAGGTTCCATGGCGCCCAGATGCTGCACGTGGGCGCGATCCGGCAGCCGACGCCAACCTTGGCGCCAAAGCGGCGCAGCAACCAACTGCGCCAGCCGTGCAGCATCCAGCGTGGCGTGGGCCGGAACAGCAACTGATAGACGATGCCCCACACCAGGCGCCGGGCCTTGTCGCTGCGGGGCAAGGTGTCGACATACTTGAGTTGTGCAAAATCGCTCATGGCTGGAGTGCCGCCAGCTGTTCCAACAGGTAGCGCTCGCCCACCTGCTGCAGCGCCTGGCGCCGGGCGCGCACGGCCACCCAGTCGATAGGGGCCGCGATCAGCGCCTGCACCTGGCCTGCGTCGTCAGCCGGCAGAAAGCGCTGCGACAGCTCCAGCTTCTGCAGCAGGTTGCGCACCCGGGCATTCAGCGACGCCTTGTTGCCCGGCAAACCCACGGCGATAAACGGCTTCTCGAAAATGATCGCGAACACCGTGGCATGGAAAGAATTGGTCACCACGTAGGCGCTCTCCTTGAGCAACTTGAGCCAGTCCTGCGGGCCCACCTGCACGGTCTGCCCGATCTGCCGCCAGCGCCGGTGCGCGTTGTACGGTGAAACAATCGGCCCCGCCACATGCCGCGACAGTGCCTGGGCCACTTCGCGCACGCCCACACCGGTACGCAGCGCGTAACAAAACACGTGGCCGGTGCGGGTCTGGGTGGAGGTAGCGAGCAGTGCCGAATAGTCGCGGTGCAACAGCGTCGGGTCGGGCACGCACTGCGCGGCCAACCCCGACACCTGCTGCACGATGCTCACCCCGCTCTCCTCGCGCACACTGATCGCCGACAACTGCTTGAGCAGGCCCTCGGCTTCGGCGTGGTATTCAGGCTCCAGGTGTTCCTTGCCGAAACTGGCGGCGTAAGAGATCCGCCGGATCGTCTTGTCGCAGTCGAACGCCAGGAAATACGCAGGGTCCAGGCCGGTCTGCCCCGAGGGGTTCCAGATCTGGTCACTGCCGGCCACCAGCAACTGTTGGCCAGCGACCGCCTGGTGCAGTTGGTCGGCGCGGGCATAACGCGGTTCCTGAATATTCAGGAAGCGCGCCTTGAATGCCTGGAACTGCCGCGACTGGGCATTGGGCCCCAGCACCTGGGTTTTCAACGCCAGGGCCTTGAGGTACAGCGCCTTGAGGTTGGCCTTGAGCTGGCGCGGGTTGAACAGCTGCCGAATCTCGCTGCCATCCTCCACATAGGCCGGGTGATAGTTGATCAGGCTCACCTGCAAGCCCTGTTGCTGCAGCCAGCGCTGCAAGGCATAGGCTTGCAGCACGGCGCCGAAGTTCTCGCTGAAATGGTAGGTCAGTATCCCGGCCCTGATGGGGCGTGCCGCTGCGCTCATGATCCAACCTGTCTTAACAAAGAGTGTGAGGGAGGTGCCGTCTGGCGTGCTGGCAGGGGTTTATTGAGCAGTCCGATAAACATCGACCACACCAGCAAATAACTGCCATCGAAGGTGGTGAAGAACTGGTAGCTGGTCTTGAACGAGAAAATCAGCAGAATCGCGATCACCGCCAGCGAGACCGGGTTGCGTGGCAAGCGGCTGAACAGCAGGCCGAACAGCGCCACACCGACCACCCCCAGCTTGGCGATCACGCCCCAGTAGCCATTCTCGATATCGAACTTGGAGTTCTCGAACCAGCGCTCGTCATTGGTCGGCACGCCGGGGGTCAGCTGCTTGGCCAGGCCATTGCCCAGAAACACCGTGGCCGGGTTCTCCAGGAACGATTCCTTGGCATGCGCGATTTCGAAGGCGCGGGTCACGTCTTCGCCCTTTTCCTCGAACAGGTACGTGGCAAAGCGCGACACCGCCAAGGGGCTGGCGTAGAACGTCAAGGTGCTCAGCGCGCCCATGGCCAACACCAGTACCGCGAGGGACTTGAGCTTGCGTTGGGTAATGGCCGATAACAGGATCATCACGGCCATCGCCGCGAGGATGGTCTTGGACCCGGCCGCCAGCAGCGTGACTGCGAGGATCAGCATCAAGCCGATCTTGCGCTGGCAACAGGCGTAGAAAAACAACAGCACCACCGAGCTGGTGGGGAACAACATGATCCGCCCGACCTCGTCGCTGGACTTGGACGCGGCGTTGGTCAGGTCGATCCCCACCCCGTACAGGCTGACTTGCAGCAACTGGCCGAGGGCGAAAATATAGATGACCCGATCGAGGATGCGGCGATAGTTGGGGCTGTGGGCACGAGCGATCTTTTCCACATTCGCCAGCACGTAGCTGTAGCCGGCCAGCAGCAGCACAAAATAGAAAAACGGAATGCCGGAACGCAGAAACTGGTACAGCGAAATTTTCGCGCCGCTGGACACCAGCACCTGCAGCACACTCGAGGCCACCACCAGCGCCAGCAACGGCACCGCCCGGGTAAAACCGCGTGCCGCATACACCACAAACGGCAACAACAGCAGCAACGCCAACGGCTGCGACAGGTTGTTGCTGAGCGCCAGGGGCAAGGCGAAAAACGTCAGCGGCAAATAGAGGGTCAGCCGCGCCTGGGACAGCATCATGGGCCCACCTCTACGGCACGGATCAGCCGCAAATACACCAGCATCACCAGCTCCGGCAGCGCCAACAGCAGCGACGCGCCGAGCAGCGGGTCGATCAGCGTCTTGCACGCCAGCCACAGCAACAACGCCGCCAGGCTGCTCAAGGCGTAGATCAACGACGCGCGGGTGTGGCGATTGGTGGAAATCAGCATCGCCGCGAGGATGAACCACGCCACGTTCAACACCGTGTGCGCGCCGATCAGCGCCAACGACACACGGTCGACCTGCACCAGGGCATGGCTCCACAGCAGGATGATCTGCGGCCCGGCCCAGATACCGGCGGCATACACCAGCACACACAGGCCCAGCACCAGGGTGCTGGCCCGCTGGGTAAAGCGTCGCGCCTGCTCGAACTCGCCGCGCCCGGCCAGCCGCGAAATCTCCGGCGTCAGCGCGTTGCTGCAGGTGATGCCCAACTGGATGATCAGGCGCATCAAGGTACGCGCCATGGTGTAGCCCACCACCACGGCCGGGCCGGCGATCTGGTTGAGCACCTGCAGGCCGCCTTGCAAGGTAATCGTCTGGGCCAGCGGGATCGCCGCGCTGCCCACCGCCGGTTTCCAGATAGCCCGAAACTCGACCCACGACGCCGATGCCAGCCCCAGCAACGGCCAGGGCGAAATACGCCGCACAAACAGGGTCACCAGCAGCAAAAACAGCACCTGGCTGAAGAACATGCCCTGGGCCAATTGCAACTCGGAGCCGCCGAGCAGCAGCACGCCGATGGACAGCAGAATATCCAGGGTCCTGCGGTTGGCCATGATAAAAACTCCGCCCACGGTCCTGTCGATGGTGCGAAACCAGGCTTCGATCGGCCCGCCCAGCAACCGGGTGCACAGGTAGCCGGACATGAACATCACCACCAGCCCGGCCTGCTCGTGCGTCAGGGTCTTGAGCCCGAGCAGCCCCACCCAGTCGAGCCACTGACCCAAGGTCAGGGCGACCAGCAGCACCAGCACGACCACCGCCAGGGTGAACGCCAGCGCGGTCTGCACACTGCGCCGCGCACCGGGCACGTCGCCCTGGCTGGCACGCAACGTGGCACTGGTGGCCGAAGCCTGCGCCACGCCCAGGTCCAGCAGGCTGAGCATCGACGGAATCCCGGTGAGCACCAGCCAATCGGCATAGCGCCCCGTGCCCCAGGCGTGCAAAAAAAACGGCACCAGCACCAGTTGCGCCGCCAGCGTCACCAGTTGCGTATAGCCGTAGCTCAGCACATTGAGGCGAAAACGACGCGCCAACGAGCGGGGCATTTCAAGCACCTTGTCCATAGCTCGTCAGGCCCTGTCGGACTGATAGGCGTAGCTGTAGTAGCCGTAGTCGCCATAGCCGTAGCTGGCGGAACGGCGTTTTTCCACACCATTGAAGATCGCACCCTTAAGCTCGATGCCGTTTTGATGAAAGCGCCGCAGGGTCAGCTCGATTTCCTTCGCCGAGTTCACGCCAAACCGTGTGACCAAGAGGCTGGTGCCCGCCTGGCGCCCGACAATGGCGGCGTCGGTGACGGCCAGCAACGGCGGCGTGTCGATGATCACCAGGTCATAACGCGCGCTGACTTCGGCCAGCAATGCCGCAAAATTGGGGTGCATCAGCAACTCGGACGGGTTGGGCGGGATCTGCCCACGGCCGATAAAATCAAAGCGCTCCACCGCCGTCGGGTGAATCGCTTCCTGCAGGTCGCAGCGCTTGACCAGCAGGTCGGACAACCCCGCTTCCACCGCCTTGCCCAGCATCTTGTGCAGGTAGCCCTTGCGCATATCCGCGTCAATCAGCAGCACACGCTGGCCCGACTGCGCGACAATCGCCGCCAGGTTGGCCGAGACAAATGTCTTGCCCACCTCGGGGCTCGGGCCGCTGATCATCAGCCGGTTGTTCTTGGCTTCAAGCATGGCGAAATGCAGGCTGGTGCGCAGACTGCGCATGGCTTCCATTACCAGGTCATGGGGGTGGTTGATCGCCAACAGCGTCGGCGCGCTGGAGCGCTGCTTGACAGCGCTGATTTCCTCGGCCTTTTGCAACAGGCTGAAGGGAATCGACGCGTACACCGGCAGGCCCAGTTTCTCGATGTCGTCCGGGCTTTCCAGGCCACGGTTCATCAGGTTACGCACCAACACCAGGCCCACCGAAAGCATGCCGCCCAGCAACATCGCCAGCAGCACCACAATCAGCTTGCGCGGCGCCACCGGTTTGCTCAGGTTGACGTCGGCGTTGTCGATCAGGCGCACGTTGCCCACCGTGCCGGCGCGCATCACGTCCAGCTCCTGGGAGCGGTTGAGTAACTGGGTGTAGATCTCGGTGCCCACTTGTACGTCGCGGGTCAGGCTGAGCAATTCCTGCTGGGTGCTGGGCAAGCCTTCGACGCGCTTGGTCATCTGCGCCTGCTTGGCGTTGAGCTCGGCGAGCTTGGCGATCAAGGCGCGGTAGGCCGGGTGCTGGGGCGTGAACTTGCGGTCCATCTCGGCTTGCTGCAGCTTGAGCTCGGAGATGCCGGTGTCCAGGGCCACCATCTGGTCGAGCACAGCCTTGGCTTCCAGGCTGATGTCGATGGATTTGCTGCGGGTCTGGAAGCGGTTCAAGGCGTTTTCGGCCTTCTCCAGATCACGCCGTACCTGGGGTAATTGATCATTCAGGAACGACAGGCTTTGCGCCGCCTCGGCCGATGTGCGATCGACGTTCTGCTTCACATACAACTTGGAGATCTCATTGAGCGTGCGTACCGCCAAGGCCGGGCGCGTGCTCTCCAGGGACAGGCTGATGATCCCCGATTCCTTGCCGCGCTCGATCACGGTCAGCAGGTCCTGGTAGTCCGCCACCGTGTCCAGGCGCGGCTTGCGCACGATCTTGAAATGCGCGCCAGGGTTGGCCCGCAGCTCCTTGACCAGCACCTCGACGCCCGCGGCGGCAAACGGTTCACCGACGCGACCCGCAGCGATCTGCTGGCCGTCTTCATCAAACAATGTATAGGCTTGGCCCTCGCCGGCCACCAGCACCAGTGTGGTGCCAAGCAACGCGGTGGGCAGGTTCAGCGTGGTCAGCGCCAGGCGCTCGCCACCCGCCGAATAACGGCTGAAACCCAACAACGCCGGCGCGACACCGCCCGCCTCTTGCGGCACATAACGCCGCGCCAGAAAGCCGCCGATCAACGGAAAATGCTGGGGCGTGATGGTGATATCCAACGCCAGGGTATCCACGGTCTTGCCGATGATGGTGCGCGACTTGATCAGTTCGATCTCCGTCACCGCCGGCGATTCCTTGCCCAGCAGGCTGCTGACGTCGGAGAAGCCGAGCATGTCGTTCTTTTTCGGTTCCACCTGGATCAACGCATTCGCCTGGTACACCGGCGCCGCCAGGATGGCATAGGCCGCACCGATCAACATGCACGTGCCGGTAATGCCTGCAATCAGCCATTTGTGGTCGATCAAGGTGCCGAGCATGCCGAGCACGTCGATCTCGTCGCGGTGGGGGCTATCCGGGGAAGCGTTCTGGGGTGAATACATAAATCGCGTCTTCGTCCTTGCAATCATTTAAAGAGGGAGCATCAGCGCGCCAGGCGCTGGGCCCATGCCTGGGCGGCCTGTTCGATCAATGCATACGCCTGCACAAAGGCAGGCTTGCCCTGGCGATAGGGGTCGGTGATCTCGCGGTCGTGCTGCCACTTGCCCAACAGGAACACCTTGCCCCGGGCCTCGGGCGCGAGGCTGAGTACGCTGTCGATGTGCCGCTGCTCCATCACCAGGATCAGGTCGGCCTCGCTCACGGCGCCGGCATCGAGCTGGCGCGCCTTGTGCGCCGGTGGCACATGCCCGTGTTCCTGCAGCACCTGGCCGGCCGTTGGTTCCAGCGGATGATCACGCAAGGCGGCCAGGCCGGCCGAACTCACCTGAATCCCGGACGGCGCCAGCGCGACACCCAGCAAATGCTCCGCCGTGGGGCTGCGGCAGATGTTGCCGATGCACACAATCAATATCTTTTTGAACAAGGCAACCTCCCATGCACCGCACACTTATTCTTCGGCAAAAGGGACGACCTTATTTAAAAACCAGCAACTAACTACGGCGCAATTATGAACACAGCGGATAAACGTCGACCATCTATCGCGCAAGACAAAAAATAACAATGCAGCACTAACCGACTAAAAATAACATTCGCGCACTTTTTCACTTTCGCATAATAAAGTGCCGACTGAATGCAACAGCGAAGGGACGGCCATGAACACTTCAAAGTTATTGGTAGAGCGTATTGGCCTATTTCCTTCTTCGGGAAATATTCATGTCGAAGTGAATAACTCGACGCGCGTTGTCGAACGCATGCAGGTGCTGTATGCCGACAACTCCTTGGACAGCGACGAATCCGGCGCCGGGCTGTCGATGGTCTTCGCCGATTGGCGTTTCAAGTTGCAGGTGAGCGATGCACTGTCGGTGTGCCTGTGCGTGGAGAGCCGTGGTGACAGCCAGTTCATGCAGGTCAAGACCGCAGAGTTGCTGGCGAATATCTCCGGCACCGAGGAGCGGCCATGAGCCTGCTGGGGGATTTGCGGCGCGGGCATGCGCTGAGAAAACTCACGGGGCTGTTCGAAGGTTTCGGGGAGCCGGTGTCGCCAGCGCAATACACGCGTAATACGCAGGTGATTGGCCATTGGCTGGACCGCTTGCAAGGCAGCTCGCCGCAGCAAATCACCGACACGCTGTTCAAGCAGATGAGGGGCGCACGCCGGCGCAATGATGTGCGGCGTTTCAACGCGCAGACGGTGTTGCTGGGGCTGATGGTGGAAAGCCACCTGGCCCTGGACCTGGTGACTTACTCGGCGGGTCTGTGCGCCGCGCCGAGTCGCCAGGAAGGCTCCTGATAAGCCTGCTCGGCACCTGAGAGGCTCACCGCGACGCGGTTAAGCAGCAATTCGGCGTTGTATTTGGGCACCAGCGCGCAGGCCAGCAACACCACCAGGCCGGCGCCGATAAACCTGGGCGCCAGCTTGACCTCGGTGGCGTCTATTCGCCACAGAAACGCAATGGCCGCCGCCGCCCCCAATACAGCGCCGGCCAATGCCTCGTTGCGCGGGTGTATATACGGTGCGACGCAGTAGGCACTGAACCACCCGCCGAGCAATAAACCCATGAATGCCGCCGGCCAGCGCAAGGCCGGGTTGAACTGGCGCGCCACCAGACTTAGTCCCGCCGTCAGCATTAAACAGGTGTTCATGGCATGGCCACTTAATACCGCAATGTCCACGTATTGAAACGATAAGCCCCAGCCTTTGAACAGCAACTTACTGAACGCAACAATCGAATAAGTGACACCGACTGTTATTACCCAGGCGCGTAGCGCCGAGGGGTTGGAATATCTTAACCACACGGCAATCACAAGTGCGGCCGGAATCATGACGGTAATGCCGCCATAGTGTGCAAGTTCTGCCCGCATAATTCCCCAGCCGTTGACGTGCCCGTTTCGGCGCCCATCAGACCTCAGCCCCGGGAAAATTACAACGTTATCAATGGTCAGTATTCAACCCTGGGCAACGCGCCGCAGATTGACCTCGGCCGCACGTACCGCCTGCGCCTCAACGTCTACCCCCAGCAGGCTCAGCAAGCGTGCACGGATCGCCTGGAAACCCTCCTGGCCGGTGTCCCGCGCACGCGGCAAGTCGATGCGCAGTTGCTCGGCGATCTTGCCATCAGCCAGCACAATCACGCGGTCGGCCAGCAGGATCGCTTCATCCACATCATGGGTCACCAGCAATACCGCCGGGGTGTGCTTGCGCCACAGTTCGATGATCAGGCGGTGCATTTTGATGCGGGTCAGGGCATCGAGGGCGGCGAAGGGTTCATCCAACAGCAGCAGCTTGGGTTCACGCACCAGACCCCGGGCCAGGGCCACGCGCTGCGCTTCGCCACCGGAGAGCGTTGCGGGGTAAGCGTCCAGGCGATGCGCCAGGCCGACTTCGGTCAAAGCTTGCACCGCACGCGCCTTGGCGTCGGGAATGCGCAGGCCGAGGATGACGTTTTTCCAGGCGCGCTTCCACGGCATCAGGCGCGGCTCCTGGAACACCGCCGCCCGCGCCTTGGGCACGCGCAGTTGGCCGCTGTCGATACTGTCCAGCCCGGCCAGGCTGCGCAGCAAGGTGGTCTTGCCCGAACCGCTGGCGCCGAGCAAGGCCACGAACTCGCCGGGGGCGATGTCCAGATCCAGGCCATTGATGACGCGTTGCTGGCCGAACTGGCGCACCACGTTACGCAGCTGCACCGGCGCTTCTATCGTCGACATGTCAGTTCCTCACAAAGGTTGGGCGCCAGGCCAGCGCGAAGCGTTCGAGGGTGCGGATCAGGCCGTCGATCAACAGACCGAGCACGCTATAGATCAGCAGGCAAATCACGATCACGTCGGTGCGCATGAAATCGCGGGCGTCACTGGCCAGGAAGCCAATGCCGGCGGTGGTGTTGATCTGCTCGACAAACACCAGGGCCAGCCACGAGATGCCCAGGGCATAGCGCAGGCCGACAAAAAACGACGGCAACGATCCCGGTAAAATCACATGCCAGATCAGCTCGCGACGATTGAGACCCAGGGTGTTGGCGGCCTCGATCAGCTTGGGGTCGATATTGCGGATGCCGGCGAACAGGTTCAGGTACACCGGGAAGGTGGTGCCGGTGACGATCAGCGCAATTTTGGTGAACTCGCCGATGCCGAACCACAGGATAAACAGCGGCACCAGCGCCAGGGACGGGATGGTGCGCAGCATCTGCATCGGCGAATCGAGGATCACCTCGCCGCGTCGCGACAGGCCGGTGATCAACGCCGCCGCCACACCAATGCTCACGCCGATGCTCAAGCCGAACAAGGCGCGCTGCAGGGACACCAGCAAATGCTTGCCCAGCTCCCCGGAGGCAATCATCGCCCACAGCGTGCCGCCGATCTGCGACGGCGCCGCGATGATGCGCGACGGCAGCCAGCCCAGTTGCGAGGCCAACTCCCACAGCAGTAACAACACGATTGGGCTGATCAGCCGCTGCAAGGCGTCGGGGATGCGCCAATGACGCGCCGCCCTGGTTTGACCCTCGACTTTATTGAGGATGATCGTCTCGCTCATCAGGCTTCCTTTTCAAAAGACACGGCCGGGAACGCCGTTGCAGATTTATGCTAATCGCATAAAAAACCGCCGTGAAAGTCTTTCCGGGAATAACCTAATGCACTCAACATGCAAATTACTGATACATCAAATAATTTATGATTCTTCTTTTTAATAATTAGGTTAGAACCAATCGGCATTTTACAGGCCCTGCCCGTGCCCCTACTTTGGACGCGAATAACCGACCCCCTGCCCGGTGGAGGTGTTAATCGCGCACTCGACAAGGACAGACCATGAGCATCGAATTCATCGGCTATATTGGCGGCCATCACGCTTCCGAGATCCACCCGCGCAGCGGCCCTACCCTGCAACCGGACTACGTGGAAACGGTGGCCCGCGCCCACGAAGAGGCGGGGTTCGACCGCGCCCTGGTGGCGTTCCATTCCAATAGCCCGGACAGCACGCTGATCGCCTCCCATGCCGCCAGCGTCACCAAAAAGCTGCAATTTCTGATCGCGCACCGCCCAGGCTTTGCCCAACCCACCCTGGCTGCACGCCAGTTCACCACCCTGGATGTGTTCAACGGCGGGCGCACGGCCGTGCATATCATCACCGGCGGCGACGACCGCGAGCTGCGCGCCGATGGCAGCCATATCGGCAAAGACGAACGCTATGCCCGCACCGACGAGTACCTGAGCGTGGTGCGCCAGGAATGGACCCGCGAACAGCCGTTCGACTTTACCGGCACCTACTACCAGGTCGAAGGCGCGCACTCCACGGTAAAGTCGCCGCAACAGCCGCATATCCCGCTGTATTTTGGCGGCTCCTCCCAGGCTGCAATCGAGGTGGCGGGCAAACACGCCGACGTGTACGCGCTGTGGGGCGAAACCTATGAGCAGGTACGCGAGATCGTGACCCAGGTGCGCGCCGAAGCGGCCAAGCATGGGCGTACGATTCGCTTCAGTTTGTCGCTGCGCCCAATCCTGGCCGAGACCGAAGAGCTGGCATGGGCGCGTGCCGAGAACATCCTGCAGCAGGCCACCGCGCTGGCCGAGAAGAATGGCTTTGTACGGCGCGAACCGCCGAATGAAGGCTCGCGCCGGTTGCTCGCCGCAGCGGCGCAAGGGTCGCGACTGGATAAGCGCTTGTGGACTGGGATCGCCGGGTTGCTTGGGGCGCAGGGTAACTCGACCGCGCTGGTGGGCACGGCCGAACAAGTCGCCGAAGCGTTGCTGGATTACTACGATCTGGGGATCACCACGTTCCTGATCCGAGGGTTTGATCCGCTCAATGATGCGATCGACTATGGCAAGCGTTTGATCCCCCTCACCCGTCAGTTGATCGCAGAGCGTGAGCAGGCCAAACAGGTCGCTTGATGAACGCACCGCCAATGTAAATGTGGGAGCGGGCTTGCTCGCGAAAGCGGTGAATCAGTCAATGTATCCGGTGACCGATACTCCGCCTTCGCGAGCAAGCCCGCTCCCACAGGGGCCCCTATTTCAAATCAGTTTTTGTAGTCGGTATCGCTACGCTCCAACTGCCGAATCAACGCGTTCCAATGCCGCGCCACCCCTGGGCCTTCGCCGCTGCTGTGCGCCTTGGCCTGTTCTTCGACTTTCGCCACCACTTGCGCTGGCGGGAAAATCAACTCCGCATTCCCCGCCGCCTGCGCGGCGACCTGGATATTGCACGCACGCTCCAACTGCTGCAGCTGCTGAAACGCGTGCTCAACGCTCACGCCCGCCGTCAGCAAGCCATGGTTGCGCAGGATCATCACGCTCTTGTCGCCCAGATCCGCCACCAGCCGCTCACGCTCGTCCAGGTCGAGCGCGATGCCTTCATAGCCGTGGTACGCCACGCGCCCGGAAAAGCCAATGGAGTGCTGGGAGATCGGCAGCAGGCCGTCTTTCTGCGCCGACACGGCAATACCGTCGCGGGTGTGCGTGTGCAGCACCGCTTGCAAGTCGTGGCGCGCACCGTGGATGGCGCTGTGGATCACGTAGCCGGCGTAGTTGATGCCTAGGCCAGTAGGGTCATCGACAATGGTGCCGTCGAGGTCGACCTTGACCAGGTTGGACGCACTGATTTCATCGAACAACAACCCGAAGGCGTTGATCAGGAAATGCTCCTCCGGCCCCGGCACGCGGGCGGAAAAATGGGTGTAGATATGATCGGTCCACTTGTACAAGGCCGCCAGGCGATAGGCGGCGGCCAGTTTCACGCGCACTTCCCATTCTTCTGGAGTCACGCGCTGGCGAACATTGCTGGAGACACTGGAGATCGAGGTGACGCTGCTCATGGCAAAACTTCCTGGATGGCCTTAAGGACTTCCAGGCAAGCCTAGGGGATGCCAAAAAATAATAAAAAGCACATTTTAATCTAAGCTAATTATTATATTTTTTTATGATCCTCACGCCGCGTTGCGGATCTTGTGCAGCGACGCCGCCACCAGCTTGCCGAAGGCATCCACCGGCCCCTGCAGGTTGCCGAGGAAATGCGGGTAGATCAGCCACAGGTCCATCACCGGCTTGAAGTCCTTGAGCGGCATCACCGCCAGTTGCTCGCGGTGCGCGCTGCGCTCCAGCAATGGCCGTGGCACCAGGCCCAGACCCAGCCCGTCAGCCACCAGGCCCAACTGCAGCTCAGTGCCGAAGGTTTCCAGATTCACCCGCAGTGCCAGGCCCTGGTCGGACAAGGTGCGCTGCAGACCGGCACGGAAACCGCAGCCGTCCGGGTTCAGAATCCAGCCGTTCTGGTACACATCCGCCAGCTTGCAAGGCTTCTTCGGCAACTGCGCCTTGGCGCAGACCACCACCAATTCCATCTTGCCGATGGACTCGCCGACCACGTTATCCGGGAAGATCTTGCCCGCCGGGAACAGCGCCGCCGCCGCATCCAGCTCGCCGCGCTCGATCTTGCCCACCAGTTGGCTGCCCCAGCCGGTGGCGACCTGGGCGCGCAAGTCAGGGTATTCGGTACGCAGGTGCTTGAGCGCATCCAGCAGCACCACATCGCCGATGGTCTGTGGCACGCCCAGGCGTAACAGGCCGGTCGGCGGTGCATCGGTGGCCACCAGTTCGCGCAGGGCGTCCATCTCGCGCAGGATCAACCGGCATTGCTCATAAACGCGGGTGCCGATCAGCGTAGGCTTGAGGGGCTTGGTGTTGCGGTCGAACAGCTCCACCCCCAGCGCCTGCTCGAAGTTCTGCACGCGGCGGGTAATGGCCGGCTGGGTCAGTTGCAACGACTCGGCGGCATGGCTGATGGACTGGCAACGAATCACTTCGACAAAGGCATCGATATCGTCAATTTTCATTTGGGCCGCACATAGAGAACAGTCATTAAGATGTGTGCGAAGCATAGTTGCAGGAACGCTGCCTGGATAGCCTGCCCTGCAAACGATAACGTCTAACGCTATTCAACCCGGTTCTAAATTACCTTCGGCTATAAGCTAATCATTAAAAAATAGCATATTAACTATAAACATTATGCTTAGATAAACCCATCACCACCGAACATTGGAAGTGCCATGACCCAGGCCCGACACCCCGAGAGACTCAGAGCCTTTATAGGCGCCCTGGCGGAATTGATCGACGGCAATCCACGCGAAGGTGACCTGTTGCACCGTGGCGGCAAGCTGCTGGCGCAATTGGTCAGCCATGATGACTGGCTCCCCGATGAGTTCGCCCAACCCGACCCCGAGCGCTACCAGCAGTTCCTGCTGCATGCCGATTCGCGCCAGCGCTTCAGCATCGTCAGCTTTGTATGGGGCCCGGGGCAAAGCACACCGATTCATGACCACCGGGTGTGGGGGCTGATCGGCATGTTGCGCGGTGCGGAGTTTTCCCAGGGTTTCGAGCGCGCCCCCGACGGCAGTCTGGTTGCCGAAGGCAAGCCGATTCAATTGGTGCCGGGCCAGGTTGAAGCGGTGTCGCCCAAGGTCGGCGATATCCACCAGGTGAGCAATGCCCACAGCGACCAGGTGTCCATCAGCATTCATGTGTACGGCGCCAATATCGGTGCGGTGCGCCGTGCGGTGTACCAGCCCGACGGCAGCGAGAAACTGTTTATCTCCGGTTATTCCAACGCCTACCTCCCGAATATCTGGGATTTGTCCAAAGAAAAGAGCCTTGCCCTATGAGCACCCTATCGACTACCCGCTTCGCCCAGATTCGCCAGGCCCTGTTGGACCCTGCAGAAGTCGCCCTGGTGGACGTGCGCGAAGAAGCGCCGTTTGCCGAGTCTCACCCGCTGTTCGCGGCGAATATCCCGCTGTCCAAGCTCGAACTGGAGGTGTATTCGCGCATTCCACGGCGCGATACCCAGGTCGTCGTCTACGACAACGGTGAGGGCCTGGCCGCCCGCGCCGCGCACACCCTGATTGCACTGGGCTACACCCAGGTCAGCCTGCTGGAAGGTGGGCTGGAGGGTTGGCGCAAGGCCGGGGGCGAGCTGTTTATCGACGTCAACGTGCCGAGCAAAGCTTTCGGCGAACTGGTGGAAAGCGAGCGCCACACCCCGTCGCTGGCGGCTGAAGAAGTGCAAGCGCTGCTCGACAGCCAGGCCGATGTGGTGGTGCTGGACGCCCGCCGCTTCGACGAATACCAGACCATGAGCATCCCCACCGGCATCAGCGTACCCGGTGCCGAGCTGGTGTTGCGCGCCCGTGAACTGGCGCCGGACCCGGCCACCCGCATCATCGTCAACTGCGCGGGGCGTACCCGCAGCATTATCGGCACCCAATCGCTGATCAATGCCGGCGTGGCCAACCCAGTCTCGGCACTGCGCAATGGCACCATCGGCTGGACCCTGGCCGGACAGAAACTCGCCCACGGCCAGTCGCGCCGCTTTGCACCGACCTCGGAAGAACATCGCCAGGTCGCCGCCGCCGATGCGCGCCGCGTAGCCGACAAGGCCCGTGTTGGCCGCGCCAGCCTGGCCGACCTGCACGCCTGGCAGCAGCAGACCACGCGCACCACCTACCTGTTCGATGTGCGTAGCCCGGAAGAATTCGAAGCCGGCCATCTGCCCGGCGCACGCGCCACGCCGGGCGGCCAACTGGTGCAGGAAACCGACCATGTCGCGAGCGTGCGCGGTGCGCGGCTGGTGCTCGCGGATGACGATGGCGTGCGTGCCAACATGTCCGCCTCCTGGCTGGCCCAGTTGGGCTGGGAAGTGCATGTATTGGACGGCTTGCAAGCGGCCGATTTCAGCGAAAAAGGCGCCTGGGTCGCCCCAGTGCCCGCCCCGCCCCAGGCCGAACTGATCAGCCCGCACACCCTCGCCGAATGGCTGGCCCATGGCGACACCGTGGTGCTGGATTTCACCGCCAGCGCCAACTATGTAAAACGCCATATCCCCGGTGCCTGGTGGGCCCTGCGTGCGCAACTGCCCGCAGCCCTGGCCAAAGTGCCTGCCGCCCAGCGTTATGTGCTGACCTGCGGCAGCAGCCAGCTGGCGCGCCTGGCGGTGGCCGAGGTCGAAGCCATCACCGGCAAGCAAGTGTTCCTGCTGCAGGACGGCACGGCCGGCTGGATCAACGCGCAGCTGCCGCTTGAAGAAGGTGAAACCCACCTGGCCTCGCCGCGCATTGACCGCTACCGCCGGCCATACGAAGGCACCGACAACCCCAAGGAAGCCATGCAGGCTTACCTGGATTGGGAATTCGGCCTGGTCGACCAGTTGGCCCGCGACGGCACCCATGGTTTCTACGTGATCTGATTCACCCAACCCCGCCTGCATCCACCACGGGTGCAGGCCCTACATCCGACCCCTCTCCAGGCGGAGGCTGAACCCACACACGAGAGGACACCCGTATGACCCTGCATATCACCCGCCTGGAACCCACCATCGGCGCCGAAATCGCCGGTATCGACCTGCGCCGGCCGCTGACCTCGGCCCTGCGCGACGAACTGCGCCAACTGTTGCTCACGCACAAGGTGCTGTTCTTTCGCGACCAGGCCATCAGCACCGAACAGCAGATCGCCTTCGCCAAGGAATTCGGCGAGCTGTACGTGCACCCCACCACCCAGCAAAACGACCCGACGCGCCCCCAGGCGCACCTGATCGAAGCCCAGGACGAGCGCAAACTCTACGGCCCGCGCACCAGTGGGCGTTGGCACACCGACACCAGTTGGCTGCTGCAACCCACCCTCGGTGCGGTACTGCGTGCGGTGGATTTGCCGGAGGTCGGCGGCGATACCCTGTGGGCCGACACCGGCGCGGTCTACCGGGCGCTGCCGGATGAGCTGCGCGACGAAATCGACAACCTCTACGTGGTGCACGACTTCAAGAAGGCCCTGGACAAGGTCGGCTACGACTACCCGATCCTCGCCCACCCGCTGGTGCGCACCCACCCGGAAACCGGTGAAGATGGTCTGTTCATCAACTTCTCACAGAACCCCTCGGTGATCGGCTGGACACCCCAGCAGAGCAAGCAACTGATCGAGCGCCTGCTGCAGGAATTCAACAAACCGGAACACCAGGTGCGCTTCAAATGGCGCCCCGGCTCGGTGGCGTTCTGGGACAACCGTTCCACCCTGCACTACCCGGTCTACAACTACGGCGACTACCCACGCCGTATGGAGCGGGTGCTGATTGCCTATGACGATATTCCGCACCGGGTAAGGGCTGCCAACGCAGCCTGATCATTTTTTCAAAGCCCCACACAGATCCAGTGTGGGAGCGGGCTTGCTCGCGAAAGCGGTGGTTCAGCCTGCCCCTGTGTAGCTGACACACCGTATTCGCGAGCAAGCCCGCTCCCACAGGGGGTCGGCGGCGTTCTATCGTCTTCAGGAATCTGCTCCATGCCCCCAATTCGCTTTCAATACTGCGCAGCCGCCCTGAGCCTGCTTGCCGTCAGCCTGCCCGCCCACGCCGAAGACCCCGACAAAACCCTCGGCACCGTGGTCGTTACCGGCAACCGTGGCAACCAGGCGCGCACCATCGCCGACAGCCCCTCGCCCATCGACGTGATCAGTGCCGAGCAATTGCAGGCCAGCGGCAAGGTCGGCCTCAAGGAACTGCTGGCGCGCCTGCTGCCGTCGTTCAACCTGCCGGCGATCAATGGCGGCGGCACGTCGTGGTCGGTGCGCGGGGTGACCATGCGCGGGCTGTCGGGGGACCAGGTGCTGGTGCTGGTCAACGGCAAACGCCGCCACAACACCGCGCTGATCAACAATTTGGCGCGCATCGGCACGGCGGCGGTGCCGGTCAACCTGGACCTGATTCCGGTATCCGCCATCGACCATATCGAAGTGCTGCGTGACGGCGCCTCCGCCCAATACGGTTCGGACGCGATTGCCGGGGTGATCAATATCATCCTCAAGGAAAACGACAGCGGCGCCAGCGCCGAAACCTCGTTCGGCCGCTACGGCGCGGGCGATGGCAACACCCTGCACCAGACCGTCAACTACGGCCTGGCCCTGCCCAACGATGGCTTCGCCAACCTGGCGCTGGACAGCAAGGAGCAGGAACCTTTCAACCGCACCGGCAGCGCCACCGGCCGCCTCTACGGCACCGCCGCCGCGCCCGACAGCCGTGACCAGAGCGTCAGCCGCCATGGCTGGAACCCCAGCTACGGCCTGGGCCGCGAAAAGGTCACCAACGCCAGCTACAACCTCGAATTGCCGCTGCAGGACGACCTCAAGTTCTACTCGTTCTCCACCGCCAGCTATATGGAAACCACCAAGGTCACCGGCAACTACCGCCCCAACGAAATCACCTCGCTGGCCGGCGACCCGAACACGCCCTACCCCGACGGCATCCACGCACAGCGGCGCAACCGCACCCAGGATTTCCAGGTGGCCGGCGGCTTCAAGGGGCTTGTCGGCGGCTGGGATTACGACATCAGTTCCACCTGGGGCGAAGACGATTCCACCCTCAACGCCAACAACACCCTCAACCCATCATTGGGGCCAACCAGCCCCACGTCCTTTAACCTGGCCTCGCAGATCTTCGACCAGTGGACCCACAACCTGGACCTCAGCCGCACCTTCGATATCGGCCTGAGCCACCCGCTGCAAACTGCGTTCGGCTTTGAGTATCGCTGGGAAAAATACCAGATCGAGGCCGGTGACTACGCGTCGTATACCCCCGGCAATTACGTGCTGCCCAGCGGGCCGTTCGCCGGGCAAACACCCCTGCCGGGCCTGGCGTCGTACAACGGCACCAGCACCGCGGATGCCGGCGAGATCAGCCGCAGCAACGTCGCCAGCTACCTCGACCTGGGGCTGGACGTCACCGACCGTTGGTACATCGGCGCCGCCGCCCGCTACGAACGCTACACCCAGGACATCGGCAGCACCTGGAGCGGCAAGCTGTCGACACGCTTCAAGCTCACGCCCGAATTCGCCCTGCGCGGCACCATCAACAATGGCTTTCGTGCACCGTCGCTGGCCCAGACCCTTTACGCCTCGTCCACCTTCACCTCCGGCGGCGTGGTCAACGGCCAGCAGGTCTCGGTGCCGGTCAAGGTGCTGCCGGTAGACACCGCCGAAGCCCAGGCCCTGGGTGCGGAAAAACTCAAACCCGAGAAGTCGCTGAACTACAGCCTCGGCTTCACCTACGAGCCGACCCAGAATTACCGCCTGACCACCGACCTGTACCAGATCGGCATTCGCGACCGCATCGTCTCCACCAGCCTGCTCGGCGGCCCTGCGGTGTCGCAGATCCTGGTCGCCAACGGCCTGTCGCCGGGCCTGTATGCGCAGTACTACACCAACGCCGTCGACACCCGCACCCGTGGCATCGACATCATCAACGAATACCGCCAGCAACTGGACCAATACGGCCAGGTGCGCTGGAGCCTGGCCTATAACTGGAACCAGACCAGGATCGAAAAACTCCAGGACACCCCGCCAGCACTCGCCAGCCTGGGCTCCAATTACCAGATCTTCGACCGGCGCCTGCAAAAGGACCTGACCGTCGCCACCCCGCAATCCAAACTGATCCTGGCCGCCAACTGGAAGGTCACCGCCTACACCCTCAACCTGGCCCTGACCCGCTTCGGCAGCTACACCGAGGGCGACAACAACCCGGTCAACGATCGCACGTTCAGCGCCAAATGGATCAGCGATGTCGACGCCGCCTACGACATCAGCAAGCACTTCACCGTGGCCCTGGGCGCCAACAACCTGTTCAACGTGTACCCGGACAAAAAAGGCATCAAGGACTGGGGCGGCGCCTATGAGTACGGGCAGTTCTCGCCGTTCGGCTTTGGCGGCGCGTATTACTACACACGGCTGGCGTACAACTTCTGAGGGCTGGCGGATGACTGAATTGAGCTGTGATGTATTGATCGTCGGCGGCGGCCTGGCGGGCACCTGGGCCGCCATCGCCGCCGCCCGCGAAGGCGTCAAGGTGATCCTGGTGGACAAGGGTTACTGCGGCACCAGCGGCGTGACCGCCACCGCCGGCCCCGGCCACTGGTGGGTGGCGCCCGACGCCCGCGAAGCCGCGATCGACAAACGCCTGGCCACCGCCTTCGGCCTGGCCGATGCGCGTTGGATGGCCCGCGCCATCGACACCACCTGGACCAGCCTGCCGGGCCTGCGCGACTACTACGACTTCCCGCAGAACGAACAGGGCGTGACCCAGTACCGTGGCCTGCGCGGCCCGGAATACCTGCGCGGCCTACGGCGCCGGGTGCTCGACAGCGGCGTGACCATTCTCGATCACCACCCGGCGCTGGAATTGCTGCGTGACGACCACGGCACGGTGGTCGGCGCACGCGGTTGGCGGCGCCAGGCCGGAGGCGACTGGTTGATCCGCGCCGGCGCGGTGGTGCTGGCCACCGGCGGTTGTGCGTTTCTGTCACGCCTGCTGGGCAACCACTCCAACACCGGCGACGGCTACCTGATGGCGGCCGAAGCCGGTGCCGAGTTGTCGGGCATGGAGTTCTCTAACTACTACTGCATTGCGGCGGCGGGCAGCAGCATGACCCGGTCGATGGTGTACAGCTTTGGCGAGTACTTCGACGCGGCGGACCGCCCGCTGGGGATCGCCACCGGCCCGCGCTTCACCGAGGACCTGGCCAAGGCCCTGCTGAATGGCCCGGTGTATTGCCGCCTGAACCAGGTGCCGCCGCACATCCGCGCCCAACTGCCGAGCATCCAGCCCAACCTGATGTTGCCGTTTGAAAGGCGTGGGGTTGACCCGTATCGCCAGCGGTTTGCGGTGACCCTGCACCCCGAGGGCACCATCCGCGGTGTCGGCGGCTTACGGCTGATCGACGATGATTGCCAGACCACCGTGCCCGGCGTATTCGCCGCCGGTGATGCCGCCAGCCGCGAACCGATTGCCGGCGCCACCTCCGGCGGCGGTGCGCAGAACTCGGCGTGGGCCTTGTCCACCGGGCAATGGGCCGGGCGTGGCGCGGCGCAATTGGCGCGCCGCAGGCTGGCGTATCACGGCGCACTGCGCGGCTTCGACGGCGCTGCGGGGGGCGATGCTGAACTGCTCAAACGCATCCAGGCTGAAGTCCACCCGCTGGATAAAAACCTGTTCCGCTCAGGCGATCAACTGCAACGCTCGCTGCATGAACTGGACACCGTCTGGGACCAGATCACCGCAGGCGCCTCCCCCACCGCTAACCCGCTGCGCGCCCGCGAAACCGCCGCCATGGCCGCCACCGCCCGCTGGTGCTACACCGCCGCCGCCCTGCGCAAGGAGAGCCGCGGCATGCACCAGCGCAGCGACACTCCCGCGCAGAGCGCGCGGTATGACGCGCATTTGCGGCTGTCTGGCGTGGCGCACATCCAAGCGCGCTTCGATCCACTTTTATCCAGCCAATGAATGCCCCCTGTGGCGAGGACTCCAGCCATGCTCGAACTGATCTACTCCGACCTGTGCAACGGCTGCGGCCAGTGTGTCGCGGTGTGCCCCACCAATGTGCTGGCCCTGGACGCCGAGGGCACGCCGCGTATCGCCGACCAGCGGGCGTGCCAGACCTGTTTCATGTGCGAGTTGTATTGCAGCAGCGACGCGCTGTACGTCGACCCGGACGTTGAACAACTGCGCCACCCCGATCCGGTGGCAGTGCGGGAGGCGGGCCTGCTCGGCCAGTACCGGCGCGATTCCGGCTGGGATGAATGGGCGGATGATCCGCGCCATCAGAATGAGCATTGGCGCATGGATGGGATTTTTGCGTTGGCACGCGGCACGCCACCAAATGCAATAAGAGAATAATCAATCTACACATAATCAATTATTTTAATAATTAACATATAACCAAAAAGAACTTCACAGAGGGTTTTTATGGGAATAACGTGAACTCCTCACCGACCCCTTCTCCAGGCGGAGGTAACCGAACCCCTTCTTAGATCTGCCTGGAGCCTGCATCCCATGGTCTTTACCACCCCATTCAAACGCCTGCTCCTGGGCACCGCCCTGGCCCTCGGCCTGGCCTCTGCCGCCCACGCCGCCGACCTGCAACCGCTGCGAGTGGCCAATCAGAAATCCACGATCAAGGCGCTGC
Source organism: Pseudomonas viridiflava (assembly GCF_900591205.1). Classification (GTDB taxonomy): domain Bacteria; phylum Pseudomonadota; class Gammaproteobacteria; order Pseudomonadales; family Pseudomonadaceae; genus Aquipseudomonas. The sequence continues at coordinate 18,430 of NZ_UUPU01000061.1, read as the reverse complement.
TGGAGGTTTCCGGCGAGGCGCAAAACGTGCCCTATGAAATCCAGTGGTCGGAATTCCCATCCGCCTCGCCCCTGGGCGAAGCCTTGAATGCCGGCGCCGTGGACATCGGCGCCTTGGGCGATGCGCCTTACGTGTTTGCGCTGGGCGCCGGCGCGTCGCTCAAAGTGGTCAGCATCATCCACGCCGAAGGGCGTAACACCACCGCCGTATTGGTGCCCAAGGATTCGCCGATCAAGACGGTGGCCGACCTCAAGGGCAAGAAAATCGTCACCGGGCGCGGGTCCATCGGGCACTACCTGGCAATCAAGGCCCTGGCCAGCGCCGGGCTGACCACCCAGGATGTGCAGTTCATTTTCCTGCTGCCCAGCGAGTCGCGCCTGGTGCTGGATAACGGCACCGCCGACGCCTGGGCCACCTGGGACCCCTACACCACCGTGGTCACCTCGCAAAGCCAGGCCCGTGTGCTGATCAGCGGCAACCAGCTGTTGAGCAACCACCTGTACCTCGCCGCCACCAGCCAGGCCATCGCCGACAAGCGCCCACAACTGGACGACTTTGTTGCGCGGCTGGACCGCGCCTACGCCTGGGCCAATACCCACCCCAATGAATACGCGGCCGCCCAGGCCAAGATCACCGGCCTGCCGTTGGCCGTGCATGTGGAAGTGGCCAAGGACACCCACCTGACCCCGGTCGCTATCGACGATTCAGTCATCCGCGGTTTGCAAGCGACCGCCGACACCTATCAAAAAGAGGGCCTGCTGACCAAGCACATCGACGTGTCTGAGGGCTTCGACAAGAGCTTTAACGCCAAGCGTGTCCCACTTTCCCAAGCATCGCGCTGATACAGGAGCAGAACATGAGCAAGCCACGCCATTTGAAATTGGGTGCAATGGTGCACGGAGTCGGCCACGGCTGGGGCGAATGGCGCCACCCGAACGCCCAACCGAATGCCAGCACCAGCTTCGGTTTCTACAAGCAGCAGACTGAGCTGGCCGAAGCCGCCAAATTCGACTTCGTGTTTATCGCCGACAGCCTGCATATCCACGCCAAATCCAGCCCGCACTACCTCAACCGGTTCGAACCGCTGACCATCCTCTCGGCCCTCGCGGCGTTAACCACGAATATCGGCCTGGTGGCCACCGTGACCGTCAGTTACACCGAGCCCTACCAGGTGGCGCGTCAGTTCTCGTCCCTGGACCATATCAGCGGCGGCCGTGCCGGCTGGAACGTGGTCACCTCCTGGCTGAGCGGCACCGCCGACAACTTCGGCAAAGCCGAGCACCCGCCGCACGCCGTGCGCTACCGCATCGCCAAGGAGCACTTGAACGTGGTCAAGGGCCTGTGGGACTCCTGGGAAGACGACGCCTTTGCCTACAACAAGCAAAGCGGCGAGTTTTTTACCCCAAGCAAGCTGCATGCGCTGAATCACCAGGGCGAGTTTTTCTCGGTCAAGGGCCCGCTGAATATCGCGCGTTCGCGCCAGGGCCAACCGGTGATTTTCCAGGCGGGCACGTCGCAAGACGGGCGTAATTTTGCGGCGCAGAACTCCGATGCAATCTTTGTGCACGTGGAAAGCATTGAGGAGGGCCTGGCCTACACCCAGGACCTGAAACGCCGCGCCAAAGGCTTTGGCCGTGACGCCGAGAGCCTGTCGATCCTGCCGGGCATCCGCCCGATTGTGGGTCGCGATGAAGCCGAGGTGGAAAGCCGCTATCAGCAGGCGGTGGAGTTGGTCACCGTGGAGGATGCGATTGTCGCGCTCGGCCGCCCGTTCAATGACCATGATTTCAGCAAATATCCGCTGGACGAACCCTTCCCGGAACTCGGCGACCTGGGTTCCAACAGCCAGAAAGGCGGCTCCGACCGCATCAAGCAACTGGCCAGGGATGAGGGCCTGACCCTGCGCGAAGTGGCGTTGCGTTTCTCGCGGCCCAAGCGCGATTTTGTCGGCACTCCGGAGCAGGTTGCCGATGCGATCCAGACCTGGTTCGAGCGCGGCGCCAGTGATGGGTTCATCATCAATTCGGTGCTGCCGGACGGCTTGCAATACTTCACCGAACTGGTGGTGCCGGTGCTGCAACAGCGCGGCCTGTTTCGCAGCGAGTACAGCGGCCACACCCTGCGCGACAACCTGGGCCTGGAAGTGCCGGCCAACCGCAACAGCCTCGCCGCCGAGGTTGAAGAAGCACAGGAGGCACTGGCATGAGCGAATCCCTCAACCGGCAGTTGGCCGACCTGCATGCCGAGCGCGTGGCCACCTGGGCCCCGGCGGCGTTGCAGATCAATATCGACCAGCGCCAGCGCCTGGTCGATGAAGCGCGCCCCGGCGACTATGTGCAGGTCGGCGATGAACTGGACCCGTTCACCTTGCTCAACGTGGAAGGCGGCGAACTGAGCCGCGACCTGTTGCTGGCCGACGGCCCGGCGGTGCTGATTTTTTTCCGCTTTGCCGGCTGCCCGGCGTGCAACATCGCCCTGCCCTATTACGCGCGCCAACTCTACCCACGCCTGCGCGAACTGGGGGTGCCGCTGGTGGCAGTGAGCCCGCAAGTGCCTGAGCGGCTGGTGGAGATCAAGACCCGCCACACCTTGCCATTGCTGGTGGCCAGTGACCCCGACAACAACCTCGGGCGCCGTCTGGGCATCCTCTACAGCTTCGACGAGGCTTCACGCAATGCTGCGTTGGCCAAGGGCAACCACATTGGTGAAACCACGGGCACCGGCACCTGGGAGTTGCCGCAACCGACGGTGGTGGTGATCGCCGGGGACGGCACGGTGGCGTACGTGGAAGTGAGCCCGGACTGGTTGGTGCGCACAGAGGCCGAGCCGGTGTTGCAGGTGGTGGAGCGCTTGCTGGACGAGCAGCCTGTGCGCATCGCTATCTGAATCACTCCGACCCAGGTAGGAGCTGGCTTGCCTGCGATAGCGGTAGGTCAGTTGGCACATTTGTTACTGATACACCGCTATCGCAGGCAAGCCAGCTCCCACATTTTTACCGAGTACATTCTTATGACCCAACCCTCTCTACGCTCCGTGGAAGTCGCCAACTTCGAAGCCCTGCTTGAACGCCTCAGCGCCGAGCTGGCGAGCACCGCGCACCTGTATGACGAGAGCGGCGCTTTCCCCCACGCCAACTTCAAGCTGCTGCATGAACACGGCCTGGTGGCCCTCACCGTGCCCAAGGCGCTGGGCGGCGGCGGTGCCAGCCTGCCCCAGGCGCGCAAGGCGATCAGTGCGATTGCCAAGGGCGAACCGTCCACTGCGCTGATCCTGGTGATGCAGTACCTGCAGCACACCCGTCTGCAAGACAGCAAAGCCTGGCCGCAGCACCTGCGCGTACAAGTCGCCAAGGACGCGGTAAGCAATGGCGCATTGATCAACGCGTTGCGCGTCGAGCCCGATCTCGGCACCCCGGCCCGTGGCGGGCTGCCGGCGACCACCGCCGTGCGTACGGCCGAAGGCTGGCGCATCAGCGGGCGCAAGATCTACTCCACCGGCAGCCATGGCCTGAGCTGGTTCAGCGTATGGGCACGCAGCGATGACGCCGACCCGCTGGTGGGCGCCTGGCTGGTGCCCAAGGACAGCCCCGGTATCAGCATCATCGACACTTGGGACCACCTGGGCATGCGCGCCACCTGCAGCCATGAAGTGCTGCTCGAGAATGTGTTGGTGCCTCTCGACCACGCCGTCAGCGTGAGCCCCTGGAGCGCACCGCAGCCGGAGCTCGATGGCGACGGTTTCCTGTGGATGTCGGTGTTGCTGTCGTCGGTGTATGACGCGGTGGCCCAGGCTGCACGGGACTGGCTGGTGAATTGGCTGGAGGAGCGCAAGCCGTCCAACCTCGGCGCCACGCTGTCGACGTTGCCGCGCTTTCAGGAAACCGTCGGCCATATCGACACCCTGCTGTTCGCTAACCGCAGCCTGCTCGACGCCGCCGCCGAAGGCCACACCCCGGCGGCCAACGCCGCGCAGTTGAAGTACCTGGTGACCAACAATGCTATCCGTGCGGTAGAGCTGGCTATCGAGGCTTCCGGCAACCCCGGCCTGTCGCGCCATAGCCCGCTGCAACGGCATTACCGCGACGTGCTGTGCAGCCGCGTGCATACCCCGCAGAACGACGCCGTGCTGCAAGGCGTCGGCAAAAGCGTGTTCGCCCAACGCCAGAAGGAACGCACATGAGTCAGGTGATTATTGCCAGCCAGCTGGACGAGGACTACAACGACGTGATTCGCGAGCGCCTTGCCGCGATCCGCCCCGACGCTCAGGTGATCGGCGTGCCCGCAGGCGTACCGAGCGACCTGCCGCCCCAGGCCAATATCCTGTTGCTGCGCCCGATCAACGTGCGCGGCTACACCGCGCCGGACACCCCGCCCCCGGGCTGGCCGTACGGTGCGCAATGGGTGCATCTGGTCTCTTCGGGCATCGACTTTTACCCGCACTGGCTGTTCAACGGCCCACCGGTGACCACCTCCCGCGGCAGTGCGGCCGATAATCTCGCTGAATTCGCTCTGGCGGCGATCTTTGCCGCGTCCAAGCACTTGCCGGCTATCTGGGTGAAGGACGCCCAGTGGAATTTCACCGCACTGCGCCCGCTCAAGGGCACCACCCTGGGCATCCTCGGGTTTGGCGCGATTGGCGCGAGCCTGGCGCACAAGGCCCTGGCACTCGGGATCAAGGTCGTGGCACTGCGGCAAAGCCAAACGCCGTTTGGCGTCGATGGCGTGGAAGCCGCCAAGGATATCCACGACCTGTTCGCCCGCGCCGACCACCTGGTGGTGGCCGCCCCGCTGACCGAGGCCACCCGGCATATCATCAACCGTGATGTACTGGGCAGCGCCAAGCCGGGGCTGCACTTGATCAACATCGCACGGGGCGGCCTGCTGGATCAGGAGGCGCTGTTGGAAGCACTGGATAACGGGCAGATCGGGCTCGCCTCGCTGGATGTGACCGAGCCGGAGCCACTGCCGGATGGGCATCCGTTGTACACCCATCCAAGGGTCAGGCTGTCGCCGCATACGTCGGCGATTTCGACCAATAGCCGCAACGAGATTGCGGACACGTTTCTGGCGAATCTGGAGCGGTATATCGACGGCCGGACGCTGGCGAACCTGGCGAATTCATAACGCCTGATAAAGGTCAAAATGTGGGAGCGGGCTTGCTCGCGAATGCAGTGTGTCAGTATCAGATCTGCTGACTGACACCCCGCTTTCGCGAGCAAGCCCGCTCCCACATTGGCTCGTGGGTGAGGCATCATTTGATGCGGTAGTGGAAGGTATTGCGCACCGCCGGTACGGCCACGGGCTTGCCGTCAACGACTCGTGGCTGGTAGCGAAAGGTATTCGCCGCCGCGAGTGACGGTCGGATAAACAACGGGTGGCAGCCGTCCAGCACCTTGGGGTTTTCCACGCGGCCCTGGGGGTTCACGGTGTATTCCACCGAGCAATCGCCTTCGATGTTCTTGTCCAGGGCACGCTCGGGGTAGTCCGGGGCCTCCTTGCTCAAGGGTTGGTATTGGCGGCTGTCGAAGGCCGGTGCCGGGGCGGGAGCGGGTGTGGCGGTACGGGCTTTTTCCGCTGCCAGACGCTGCTGATCAAGGCGTTGTTGTTCCAGCTCACGGTTGCGTTGTTCGGTGGCCAGGCGCTGCTGTTGTTGCTCGACTTGCCTTTCCTCGACCCGCTTGCGCGCCAGCGCGGCCTTCTCGATTTTTTGCGCCTGGACCTGTGGGTCGACGGTGGGTTTCACCGGCACCGGCATCGCCACCGGTTCCGGCGGTGGCGGCGCGACGGCCACAGGCTCTGGCGCCGGGGCAGGCGCCGGGGGCATCACCACCAGTTGGGTGTGCATCACCCGTGGCGCCTCCACCGCCGGTTCCTGCGGTGCCCAGCCCAGCATCAGCACCGCCAGCACGCCCACGTGCAGGGCCACCGCCAGGCTTGCGGCAACGCTGTTTCTCCAGAACCCGGTGCTGTACCGGGGCGCCATCGCAAGCGTCGGGCTGTGCATGATCATCGCCGTCATTGCGGGGCCTCGGTCACCAGCCCCAGGTTGCTTACGCCGCCTTTTTGCAGCACCGCCATGGCGGCCACCACCCGGCCATAGCCAGCGTTATCGTCGGCGCGGATATACACCTGGGTGTCGCTGCGCGCCGCCACTACCTGCATGACTTTGGTGCCCATTTCATCCAGGGTCACGGCGCTGTCGGTCTGGTGCCGGGTGTCGAGTTCAGCGCCAAGGTTCCAGTAGTAACCGCCATCGGCCTTCACCGACAGCGTCAGGATCTGCTGGCGGGTGTCGGTGGCCAGCGCCTCGGCGGCGACCTTGGGCAGTTCGATTTTCACCCCCTGGGTCAGCATCGGCGCGGTGACCATAAAGATCACCAGCAGCACCAGCATCACGTCGATATACGGCACCACGTTCATCTCGGCCTTGGGCCCGTGCTTGCGTTGCGGCCTTACTAACATGGGATCGCTCCTGTTCAGGCGGCCACGGCCAGGTTGATCGGCGTACCGCGCAGGGTGCGATGCAAGCGCACTTGCAGCTCGTTGCCGAAGGCGTAGTAGCGGGTCAGCAAGGTCTGGCTGCGCGCCGCAAAGCGGTTGTAGGCAATCACCGCAGGGATGGCGGCAAACAGGCCAATGGCCGTGGCGATCAGCGCTTCGGCAATGCCCGGCGCGACGGTGGACAAGGTGGCCTGCTGCACCTGGGACAGCCCGAGGAACGAATTCATGATGCCCCACACGGTGCCGAACAGGCCGATGTAGGGGCTGACCGAGCCCACCGTCGCGAGAAATTGTAGGCCCTTTTCCAACTCGACTTCCTGCTCGGTGATCGCCACCTGCAAGGCGCGCTCCACGCCTTCGAGCACCGCCGGGTCATGGTTGTGCAGGTGCTGGTATTCCTGCACGCCGGCGATAAAAATCGGCGCAATGCCGCCCTCGCCCGCTTGCGCGGCTTCGCGGTACAGCGCCTGCAAGTCGGGCGCTGCGCGAAAACGCTGCACAAAGCCGTTCAACTGGCGCTCCAGGCGCCGCAGCACACTGCCACGCTGGATAATCAGATACCAGCTGAGCAAGGACGCCAACAGCAAAGTTAGCATCACCGCCTTGACCAACAGGCTGGCGTCGCTGATCAGGCCCCAGATCGTCATATGTTCCATCGTCGCGTGCATGGTGGATCTCCTATTCGAATTAAAACTGATGACCGGGTGATGACGGTTCAGGGCAATTTCAGGGCGCGGGTCACATCGGCCCAAGGCACAAACTTGAAGTTCTGGGTTTGCTCGGGCATGCGTTTGCGGCCATCCTGCACCACCAGCATGCCCTGGCTCCATGGCCCGCCAAGGTTGATGGCGGTCGCTTCCAGGCCGTCGGTTTCCGAGGCGCCATCAATGCCGGCGGCGGCGTTCAGACCGACGCGGAAGGCGCCGTGCACGGCGAACGGCGGTTCGGCATCCACCACCAGGTAGCTGTCATTGCCTTGGCTGGAGATCACCAGGTAATCGCGTTTGTCGCTCTGATACAGCGCCAGCCCCTCGACGTCCGCATGCAACTGCGCGCCCACCTTGATCACGCTGGTCAGGGTTGCCGGCTGTTCGGCGCGGGCATCCACAGCCCATACGCCCACGTCTTCCTCGCCGATAAACAGGCGCTGGCGCTGGTCATCGGCCACGCAGCCTTCGGGCTGGCTGTCGACCTTGAACTGGCGCACCAACTCGCCCTGCACACGGCCGCCGGGCGCGCTCAGGCGGTATTGCAGGAAGGTGCCGTCCTTGCCGTTGGCGATCGCATAGATCTCGCCGCTGGCCGGCTGAAACAGGCAGATGCCGTAGATTTCCTTGAGCGGCGTGGGCACTTCACCCGCTTCGCGCAGCTCGCCGCTCTGACGGTCGATGCTGAACAGGCTCAGGCTGTTGTGATCGCGATTACTCGCCACGGCCAGGTCGACCGTTTGCTGGCCGAGCTTGAAGTTGGGCCGTACATCGACGTTGTTGAGTCGGCCCACTGCCAGCTCCTGCAGCAACTTGCCGTTGAGGTCATAGGCCAGCAGGCCCTGCTTCTTGTTGGTGCCGAGCACGCGGCTGTTTGCCGGTTGCGCAGGGTTTATCCAGATCGCCGGGTCATCTGCCGCATCCCCCTGGCGGCCGACCGGGTCGCTCTGGCGCAGGGCCGCGACTTCCGGCAGCACCGGTGCCGCCGCGACCGGCTTGGCCTGCCAGCCGAGCGTGGCCTGGTACAGCTTGCCGCTGTCGTCGTCACGCACCAGCAGTTGCCGGCCTTTGACCGCCAGTTGTTCCGGCTCTTTAAGGCCGGGCAGGCTCAGGCTCGCTTGCTCTACCCAGCGCTCGCCGGTTTGCTGGAACAGGTGCAGTTGCGCGGTCTTCGGGTCCAGCGCGACCACACCGCCCGGCACCAGCGCGATGGCGCCAGCTTCACGCTTGGGGTTGTCGAACAGGGCCACCGGGGTACGCTTTACATCGGCTTCCGGGTGTGCCGGATAGGCCCACCAACCGACATTCTCTTCATTCACCACCAGTTGATTCGACGCGTCATCCACCTGGCAGAACTGCGCCGACGGCGGCAATGGCATGCCGCGTACGCGCTGCGGTTCGCTCAGCAGTGTCGAGCCATTGCCTACCAGCCATTGCTCACCCTTGCCCTCCTCGCCCACCAGAAACACAAACAGGTTGGCTGCCGAGTCGCGATACAGGCACAGGCCGTTCACCGGGTAATCGCGGGGAGGCAAGTACAGCGGCTTCCCCCAGGATTTAGCGGCGGTATCCAGGTTGATCAGCAGGGCTTGCTGGCGATCATTGTCGAGGCTGGCTACCAGCACCTGGGCACCGGCAGCACGGGTGTCGAGGCTGCTGAAATTGCCTTTGAAACGCGCCAGTTCGGCGCCCTTGTCGTCGAGCAGTTGCAGCCCGTCACGGGTGCCAGCGGCCAGGCGTTCGCTGCCGTTGGGCAGGAAGGACACCGCCTCGGCATTCAGGCTGGGGGCCCAGGGGCTCAGGGCCAAATCAGCGGCCATGACGTGGCCACAGGTGGCCAGGGCGATCAGCAGGTACAGCTTGGAAATTCTCATGAACAAACAAATCCTTCGAAAACAATGGAGATCTACTATGGGAGCTGGCCTGCCAGCTCCCACAGGCTCAGAAATGAGTGAACGTCAGGCCGAGCTTGTAGGTGGGGCCGTACTCTTCGTATTGGCCGTTGTAGCTGCGGTGGCCGGTGTAGACGAAGTACGACTCGTCAGTGAGGTTCTGGGCCTCGAAGCTGACTTGCAGGTTCTTGGTGAGCGAGTAGCGCGCGCTGAAATCGACGAAGGTCTGCGCATCGACGTGCAGGTCATGGGCCTTGTCATTGATCGAGGCCAGCTCGTACAGGTAGGCCGACTTGTAGTTGGCCGACAGGCGCAGGCTCAGCTTGTCGTCTTCCCAGCCGAGCATCAGGTTGCCGACGGTGTCCGACTGGTTGGGCAGGCTGATGTTGCGCTTGCGGTGAGTGCCGCTGGCACTGTCGAAGCCTTCGATATCCGCGCTGGAGCGGCTGAAGGTGCTGTTGGCGCCGATCAGCAGGCCGTTCCAGGGCGCCGGCAGCCAGTCGAATTTCTGCGAGTAGGCCAGTTCCAGGCCGTAAAGCTTTGCGCTGTCGCCGTTGGCGTAGGTGTGCGCCTCGGCGAAGTTGGTCCAGGCGCCGGTCCCGGCCAGGTCGGTGTTGTAGACGAAGTTCTTGATGTCCTTGTAGAACACGAACGCCGACACGGTGCCGGCGCGCCCCATAAAGTGTTCGATGCCCAGGTCCAGGTTGCTCGACTCCAGGGGCTTGAGGTCCGGGTTGCCGAAGGTGGCCTCGTCATCGTCGATCACAAACCCCGGCGCCAGCTGGCCAAAGGTCGGGCGCACCACGGATTTGGTCCAGGCCGCGCGCAACTGGGTGTTCTTATTGAACTGGTAGCGCGCATGCAGGCCCGGCAGCCAGTGGTGATAACGGCGCTTGGTCGCGGTATCGGTGAACACACCATCAGTGGCGCCAGTGCCCTTGGCTTGGAACTCGGTGCCTTCGTAACGCAGGCCGGCGATAAAGCGCCAGTCGTCGATATCGAGGGTGTTCATCAGGTAGCCGGCGTTGATGTCCTCGCGGATGGTGTAGTCGTTGACCCGCGATTCGGTGGCGTCATAAAAATCCGCCGGGTTGAGGCTGCCGATCAGCTGCTTGATGGCGCTGGGGCTGATACCGGGGCCGTAATTGCCGAGGCGATAGTCGACGCTGCCCTTCTGGAACCGGGTGAGGTTGAGTTGGTCGTCGGTAAAGCCCAGGGTGTCGAAGTCTTCGTATACCCAGGCTTGCAGGTCGTTGCCCTTGTGACGGCGGCTGACCTTGCCGCCGAATTTGACCTGGGACGCGTAGCCGCTCAGGTCATAGTCACGAGCCAGGTCCAGGCGCAGGTTTTTCTCGGTGTCCTTGGTGTTCTGTTTTTCCCAGTCGACTTTGTCGAGGCTGAAGTTGCTGGCGTCGTAGAAGCCGGCACCAATGATCGGGCGCGGCTTGTCCTTGTCGTAGAAGCCGCTGTTGGCGAAATCACCGCCGTCGAAGGTGGCACCGGCGATATGGGCCGGGCTGTCTTCGCTGGATTGGCTGTAGCCGGCCTGGCCGCTTAGGGTCCACAGGCCGAGCATGCGTTCACCGCCGAACACGTAGGACTGGATCTCCTGGGTTTCCTCGCGGTTCTTCAGCTTGCGCTTGCCCTCGGCGTCGCCCCGTTCGCCTGGGGCCTGGGGGTCGGCAAACTCGATGCTGGTGGAGTTGCGGGTTTCGGTGTCTTTGTAGCGGCTGTAGAGGGTGCGCAGGTAGTAGCTGCTGAGGTCATCGGGCTTGTAGTCGAAGTTCAGGCCGCCACCGGCGCGCTCGCGGCTGATGTCATAGTCGCGCTGTTCGAACTCGTTGAGTTTGGCGCCGTCGGTGAAGTCCCAGGCGCCGCCGGTCTCGACGTTGTCCGAGCCGAAATCGCGCTTCTGCCAGCTGAGCGCCGCAGCCACGCCGAAGTTATCGGTGCCGTCGCCGAGGCTGAAGCGGTTGCTGGCGGCGCCGGAGAATTTCGGGCTGGTCTGGCGCGTGTTCTTGTCGTAGCTGGCTTCGGTGCTACCGGTGTAGAACAGGCCCTTGTGATCGAAGGCTGACAGGCTTTGCACGTCGACGGTGCCACCGAGGGAGTTGGCGTCCATGTCCGGGGTGAGGGTCTTGATCACTGACAGCGACTGCACCAGCTCCGAGGGCAATACATCGAGGGCCACGGCGCGCCGTGCGCTTTCAGGAGCAGGCACCAGGGTGCCGTTGATGGTCACGCTGTTGAGGTCCGGGCCCAGACCACGCACGCTGACAAAGCGCCCTTCACCCTGGTCGCGCTCCACGCTGATACCCGGCAGGCGCTGCACCGCTTCGGCGACGTTTTCATCCGGCAACTGGGCCACGCCGTCGGCATGCACCACGCTCTTGATGCTGTCGGAGCTGCGCTGTTCTTTGAGCGCCTGGTCGATGGCGGCGGCCTGGCCGACCACTTCGACATGCTCGGTGGCGGCCGCCTCGGCTGCATTGAGCCGCTCACTGGTCATCGCCAGGGCCAAGGCGGTAAGCGTGAAGCTCAAGAGCCCGGTGCGCTTGTACATGCAATCCTCCCCAAGAATCCGTTGGCGCCAGGCAAGAGGCCCGGCAACTGGGAGGGCAAGCTAGGGGTGAGGGATGACGGTTCTGTGACAGGGGTTGGCCGTGGAGCCTGTAAACCGGGGGTTTCACCGGGTTCTCGACCTGGAATGAGCTGAAATGACCTGTGGAGATTCAGTGTGGGAGGGGGCTTGCCCCCGATAGCGGTGGGTCAGTTGATATATCTGTCGACTGACACACTGCCATCGGGGGCAAGCCCCCTCCCACATTTTTGATTTTTGTTGTCAGTGAGATGAGCTGATTCGACCCACCCCCAGCGTCACGCAACCGTCACATGCATCTGCTGTGCTGACGCCCATCGCTCACTTGCCCAAGGACTCGCGGCCATGTTTTCCGTGCTCAAACCTCACCGCTGGAAACTCATCCTGCTGTTGGTCGCCGCCAACCTCGGCTTGATTCTGCACCTGGCCTGCGGCGAGCTGAAAAGTGTCAGCGAATGGGTCTGGCTGGATATCTTCGGCGAAGGTGGCTCTGCCCTGCTCGCCCTGGTCTGGCTGGGTCTGGTACTGAAAAGCCGCCCCGCCGGGCGCGTTACCAATTACCTGGCGCTGGGCCTGTCGTGCATCTTTTTCTCTTGGTGGATCGACAGCCTCGACGAATTTATCCGCCTGCCCGACAGCATCACCTGGGACCATTGGCTGGAGTCCGGGCCGATGCCGGTAGGCATGATCCTGTTGACCATCGGCATTTACCACTGGCACCGCGAACAGCTGGCGATCAGTGCGCAAATGGAGAAGCGCGAGCGGCTGTTCCGCGAGCATCGGCTATTCGACAAACTCACACCGCTGGCCGGCGCCGATTACCTCAAGCGTCAGCTGGCAGAGAGCCTGCAAGACAGCCGCGAGCAGCAGCAACCACTGTCGCTGCTGGCCCTGGACCTGGACAACTTTGCCGCCATCAACCGGGCCTACGGGCATGCCGAGGGCGACGCGGTGTTACAGGCCCTCAGCCATTTGCTGTTGCTCAACCTGCGTCGCCAGGACCTGTTGTGCCGCCTGGCCGGCGATCGCTTTGTGGTGCTGCTGCCCAATACCGGCGAGCGCCAGGCCCAAGGGCTCGCACTGGAGTTGCAGCAAGCGGTACGTGGCCTGGCCCACAAAACCCGGCTGCACGGTGAGCGCCTGCAACTGGCGGCGACCACCACCGTGGTAATGGCCCTGGAAGAGGCGCCCCACGACTTGCTCAAGCGCCTGAACCTGGCGCTCGCCAGGGCCAAGCAACCACTGGCGAAAAGTGCCTGAGATGGCCGTAAAAACCAGCTGGTACGAGAGCGACAGCCGCTTTATCCCAGGGCATTACCAACCCGCCACGCTGATCGACCTGGCCTTGTCCCGTGACATCGACAGCCATCGCCTGCTGCGCGGCACCGGTCTGTTCCACGAGGACATCCTGGCCGGCCAGGCGCGGCTGAGCCCGCAGCAATTTTTTGGGTTGATCGGCAACAGCCGTAAATTACTCGACGCCGACGACAGCAGTTTTTTGTTTGGCCAACGCCTGCTACCCGGCTATTACGGCGCGGCCAGCCATGCCCTGGGCCATGCACAGAACCTGCATCAGGCGCTGGACATCCTGATCCAGCAACAGGTGCTGCTCAGCCCCTTGGTCACCCTGCAACTGGAACTGGATGAGCACCACGCCTACCTGTATTGGCTGGACAGTTGCGGCGCCGGCGAGCACTGGCGCTTTCTGCTGGAGGCCAGCATGACCTCGCTGGTTGCCATGAGCCAATGGCTCAGCGGCCAGCGCCTGCCGTGGGCGTGCAGTTTCAGCCATGCCGAACCGCGTTATGTCGAACAGTACTGGGTGCATCTGGGGGAAGGCACACGCTTTGAGCGCCCATTGGACATGCTGTGCATCCCCCGCGAATACCTCACGCATGCCTGGCCCGGCGCATCGGCCACGGCCGGTCAGGTCGCACGTCGGCAAGCCTGCGAGCAGATCGAACAGTTGGGCTTTGCCGGCAGCTTTCTCGACTGCCTCTACGACTACTTGCGCGATCAAGTACGCCAGCCGCCCAGCCTGGAACAGGCCGCCCAAGCCTTCGCCATGAGCCCGGCGACCCTCAAGCGCAAGCTGCACAAGCACGACACCGGTTTTCAGCAACAGGTGGACCGCGTGCGCAAGCAAGTGGCGTTACACCTGTATCAGGTCAAGGGCTACAGCAATGAGGAAGTGGCGGCGTACCTGAACTTCAACGATGCGGCCAACTTCCGGCGCTCATTCAAGCGCTGGACCGGCAGCACGCCGAACCTGATTCGCCAGCTGTTCAACAGCCGCTAGCCAGACGTTCGCGCAGGAACTCCACCAGCGCCTGCACCGGCCGTGAGCTTTGCCGGTGCTGGGGGTACACCGCCGACAGGGTCAGGGCTTCGGGGGCAAAGTCATCCAGTACGCTGACCAGGCGCCCGTCGTTCAAGGCATCGCCAACAATAAAGGTCGGCAAGTACGTGACCCCCAAACCGGCGATGGCCGTGTCGCGCAGCAGATCGCCGTTATTGACCCGCATGCGCCCGCTGACATTCAGCGCCTGCAACTTGCCTTTGAAGCGCCATTGCACCTGGCGGCCGTGGCCGTAGGGCAAGCAGTCGTGCTCGGCGAGGTCATCGGGTTTTTGCGGGGTGCCACGCACCGCCAGGTACTCGGGGCTGGCGCAATACACCCGCGGGATACTCGCGATACGGCGGGCAATCAAGGTGGAGTCTTCCAGGGTGCCGATGCGCAGCACCAGGTCGTAGCCTTCGCCGATCAGGTCCACGGGGCGGTCGCTGAGGTCGACTTCCACCGACACCTGCGGGTGGCGCTGCAAAAACAGTGGCAACAGGCAGCCCAGGTGCGCCATGGCAAACGACAGCGGTGCACTGAGGCGCAGGGTGCCACGCGGCTCGCTGTTCTGCCCGGCGATACCCTGCTCCACTTGCTCGACTTCACCAAGCAGGCGCAACGCGGATTCGTAGTAACTCTGCCCCAGGGGCGTGACATCCAGGCGCCGCGTGGAGCGGTTGAGCAGGCGCACGCCGAGGCGATCTTCCAGCTGGATCAGGCGGCGGCTGACGAACTGCTTGGACAGGCCGAGCTGTTCGGCGGCGCCGGTAAAACTGCCGGACTCCATGACCTGGCAGAACAGGCGCATGTCTTCGAAGGGGTTCATTGTCGCTTCTCGATGGACAGTTTTGAGGTTTATAACCGGATGGTCGCAACACCACAAATCAAATGTGGGAGGGGGCTTGCCCCCGATTGCGGTATGTCAGTCTCAATAGCTTTGACTGATGCACCGCTATCGGGGGCAAGCCCCCTCCCACATGGATGACCTAAAGGCTTGAAAACCGGTTACTTGGCAGTGAATGCCGAGTAGCTGTTCATCAGGTTGCGGTAGTTGGGGATGCGTGGCGACAGCAGGTTGGCCAGCCCTTCCATGTCGTTGCGCCAGTCCACTTGCAGCTCGCAGGCCACGGAGAACCAGTTCACCAGTTGGGCACCGGCGGCCGTCATGCGCGCCCAGGCGGCCTGTTGCACGGTTTCGTTGAAGGTGCCGGAAGCGTCGGTGACCACGAACACTTCGAAGCCTTCATCGAGGGCGCACAGGGTCGGGAACGCGACGCAGACATCCGTCACCACACCGGCAATGATGATTTGCTTGCGGCCAGTGGCCTTGACGGCCTTGACGAAATCTTCGTTGTCCCAAGCGTTGATTTGGCCAGGGCGGGCGATGTACGGCGTGTCCGGGAACAGGGCTTTGAGCTCTGGAACCAGCGGGCCGTTCGGACCGCCTTCAAAACTGGTGGTCAGGATGGTCGGCAGGTTGAAGAACTTGGCGACGTCAGCCAGGGCCAGTACGTTGTTCTTGAATTCGTTGGGGGAGAAATCCTGCACCAGCGAGATCAGGCCGGTCTGGTGATCCACCAACAGCACCACTGCATCATCTTTGTTCAAGCGCGAGTAAGTCATGGGTTAACTCCTTTGGGTTTTTTAGAAAGCAAAACACGAACAGCCAAACGCGCCCCAGAAACCCTGGAAGTCGCTGACCGGCACGCTCGAAAGCCGCGCCTTTTCATGGCTGTGGGAATGCACGCCGCAAGGGCCGCTGCATTGGTGAACTTGAGCTTGTAGGGGCGAGCTTGGGCGCCAGTGCCCCGGCACCTTGACCACCGGCGACCAGTCCGGCAGCACTGGCACACGCGGCGGTGCGTAATCCTCGAAGTCGCCGGCGCCATACACCACCTTGCCGCCGACCACCGTCAGCAGCGATTCGATCCACTTGATGGCTTCTTCATCGACACTGAAAAAATCCGCCGAGAGTGCGGCGACATCCGCCAGTTGCCCGACCTTGATCTGGCCTTTCTTGCCCTGCTCGGACGAAAACCAGGCACTGCCATGGGTAAACAGTTCCAGCGCGGTAAGGCGCGGCAAGCCTTCGGCGTGCAGCTCCAGGCCACCCACGGTGCGGCCGCTGACCATCCAGTACAGCGAGGTCCACGGGTTGTAGCTCGACACCCGCGTGGCATCGGTGCCCGCCCCCACCGGCACGCCCTCGGCGAGCATGCGCTTGATTGGCGGCGTGGCTTCGGCGGCTTTGGCCCCGTAACGTTCCACAAAGTATTCGCCCTGGAACGCCATGCGGTCCTGGATCGCAATACCGCCACCGAGGGCGCGCACTCGCTCAATGTTTTTCGGGGTGATGGTTTCGGCGTGGTCGAAGAACCAAGGCAGACCATTGAACGGAATGTCGCGATTGACCTTTTCGAACACGTCAAGCATGCGCGAGATCGACTCGTCATAGGTGGCATGCAGGCGAAACGGCCAGCGCTGCTCCACCAAGTGCCGCACCACCGGCTCCAGTTCCTGCTCCATGGTCAGCGGCAGGTCGGGGCGCGGCTCCAGGAAGTCCTCGAAGTCGGCGGCCGAAAACACCAGCATTTCGCCGGCGCCGTTGTGGCGCAGGTAGTCGTCGCCCTGGTGCAGGGTGACGCTGCCGGTCCAGTTCTTGAAGTCGCTGAGTTCTTCCTTGGGCTTCTGGGTGAACAGGTTGTAGGCAATGCGCACCGTCAGCTGTTCGTCCTTGGCCAGTTGCTCGATCACCGCGTAGTCATCGGGGTAGTTCTGGAAACCACCGCCGGCGTCGATGGCGCTGGTAAGCCCCAGGCGGTTGAGCTCGCGCATGAACTGGCGGGTCGAGTTGACCTGGTATTCGAGCGGCAGTTTCGGGCCCTTGGCCAGGGTCGAATACAGAATCATCGCGTTGGGCCGCGCCACCAGCATGCCGGTGGGGTTGCCGTGGCTGTCCCGCACAATTTCGCCACCCGGCGGGTTCGGCGTGTCCTTGGTGTAACCGGCCACGCGCAGGGCTGCACGGTTGAGCAAGGCGCGATCGTACAAGTGCAACACGAACACCGGAGTGTCCGGCGCGGCCTGGTTGAGTTCTTCCAGGGTAGGCATGCGTTTTTCGGCGAACTGGAATTCATTCCAGCCGCCGACCACGCGCACCCATTGCGGCGTCGGGGTGCGGTCGGCCTGGTCCTTGAGCATGCGCAGGGCATCGGCCAGCGACGGCACGCCTTCCCAGCGCAGTTCGAGGTTGTAGTTCAGCCCGCCACGGATCAGGTGCAGGTGCGAGTCGTTAAGGCCGGGAATCACCGTGCGACCCTTGAGGTCGATCACCTGGGTGCCGCTGCCCCGCAGGGCCATGGCTTCACCGTCGGTGCCAACGGCCACGAAGCGCCCTTGGTGGATGGCAACGGCGGTCGCGCGGGGGTTCTCACGGTCCACAGTGTGGAACTGGCCATTGAACAAGATCAGATCGGCGTTCATAGGGTTTCCTTTACAGAGGCTTCAAGCCAGGGGGCGAACAGACGGGTAGCCGCCGGCATCAGCAGGTAGACCACCAGCACCACGATGGTCACCGTCACCAGGAAGGTGGCGACCACATAGTTGGACAGGAACGGGTGCAGGCGCAGGATCGGGCCCCACACGATTGGCACAAGCAAGGTCAGCGGCAGGATCACGCACAGAGTGACCACGGCCTGCTTCCAGCGCGGCGGCTTGGCGGCGTTTTCGGTCTCGGGGTTGAACCAGAATTCGTTGACACCACCGATTTCGGTCTTGTCGCCGTCGGCCAGCATGGGCGTGGCTTCGGTGATCAGGGTTTTGCGCTCGGGCGAGTCGAGCCAGGTTTCCAGGTCATCGGTGGAGCGGTAGCGCAATACGCAGGTGAACAGGGCCAGGCCGTTCTGTTTGCTGCGTACCACATCCACGCCGAGGTGGCCTGGGCGCTCGCCGGCGATACGCACGATGCGGCGCAGCCAGGCTTCGTAGTCGGCTTCGCGGCCTTGTTTGATCAGGTGTTTGACGACCAGGGTGACGACTTCGTCGGGCCCGGTTTTGAGTGCTGGGTCCATGGTTTGCCCCTCTGCCTTGAAGTTTCAGCGATGAGGGGAGTTTGCGGGGGATGGGGTGGGGAAAAATTGGATGTACGTGCTGTTTGGGTTTTTTGGGGGGATGGGGGGGTGGGTACATATCCGTTATTGGGGTGATGGCTGATATGGGTTCCGCTCTTACAGCGGGTCACTTTCGAAAAGCGCGAAAGTAACCATGGACTTGTTCCCTCGCAGCGGACGCCAAGAAGCGATATTTTAATCGCAACCTTGGAGGCACCTATGTCACAGCAAACCCGCCGCAGCTACACCGATGACTTCAAAGCTCAAGCAGTGACACTTGCT
>NZ_UUPU01000093.1 GCF_900591205.1 Pseudomonas viridiflava | reverse complement strand
CTTGCGGCATCCAGTGGTTGGCGCAGCCGTCGAGGTATTTCTGCCAGGCCCAGTCGTACTTGAAGGGCACGAGTTGGTTGAGGTCGGCGCGGCAGTTGATCATGCGCTTTTCGTCAACGGCGACGCGGGCGGCGGAGCCTTCCAGCTCGGCGAGGCCCTCGGCGACGTCGAGTTTGTCGAGGGCGGCCTTGGCGCGGATGATCGCGGCGGAGTCGTTGGCAGTCACATTGCGCGCTTCCAGGGCGGCGGCGGCACCGGCGCCATCCAGGCGGTCCATGTTGGCTTCGCTGGCGTGGCCGGCGTTGGCGCCCTTGATCACCGCTGCACCGGTGTCTTCGTTGTCGACTTCATCCCAACTCAGCATTGAAATACTCCTTCCTGATCTGTTCCGACGGCGTGTGAACCCGTCGATAAATATGCGATTTGCAGGCTACTAGGCATTGAAATACTGCGCGTAGTGTGGTCGGTAAATACCGATGCTGCACACTATGTAGTGGTCTGTTCTGTTTGTGGGCACACTATATGGTGTGTAACAAGGATGGTCAACGGCACAAGACGGCATCAATCGTCGCAGGGGGCATGAGCAAAACTCACAGCCCCATGACTTTTAATGGTTACGGCTGCCTCGAGCGCCAGTGCTAAAAAATCGCCAACCAGCTCCCATAACAACAATGAGCGTTTGCGAAATGAAAACACTGGATCTGTACATCGGCGAAGGCTTCGAAGGCCCCGGTGTCAACGCGGCCCACATCAACCTCCTGATCGGCCCACGCAACGGCCCTGCCGGGCAGGCGTTCGCCAACAGCCTGGCGTCCCCCAGCCAGGGCCATTGTCCCTTCATGGTGATTGCCCAGCCGAACATCCCGGTCAAACCCATGACTCTCTACGTCAACAAAGCCGCGATCGGCAGCGACCTGCACGGCAATGCCACCTGGGGCGCGTCCCAGGCCGGGATCGCCAAGGCCGTGCTCGAAGCCTTGCTCGACGGCACTTTGCCGCCCGAGGCCGAAGACGAGTGGGCCATCGTCACCGCCAACTGGGTCAACCCGGCCTGCGATGACCTGGACGCCGTCTACCTCAACAACTACAACGCCTGCCGCACCGCGATCCGCGCCGCGCTGAACGGAGCGCCGTACACCGCGCAGCTGGCGGATGTGGTCAACCAGATCAGCAACCCTTTCTACACGCCAAAAGCCTGAGGAGACCGCCATGCACTACATCCGTTTGGGCAACTCCGGCCTGCAAGTCTCGCGCCTGTGCCTGGGCACCATGAACATGGGCACCCCGGACTGGAAACCGTGGATCTTCGACGAAAAACAAAGCGAACCCATCGTCGCCCATGCCCTGGCCAATGGCGTCAATTTTATCGACCTGGCCGACTTCTATTCCGCAGGCGTCGGCGAAGAAGTGGTCGGGCGCATCCTCAAGCGCGTGGCGCGGCGTGACGACATTGTGGTCACCACCAAGGTCGGCTACGGCACCCGCAGTGGCATCAACGCCAGCGGCCACTCGCGCAAACACATCATGGACAGCATCGACGCGTCCCTGAGCCGCTTGGGCATGGATTACGTCGACGTGTTCATGCTGCATTACTTCGACGTGAACACCCCGGTCGAAGAAACCATGCACGCACTGAACGACATCGTGCGTTCCGGCAAGGCGCGCTATATCGGCGTGTCGACCATGCTCACCGGCCAGTTGGCAAAAATCCTGATGGCCTGCGAACGCAATGGCTGGGTCAAGCCGATCAATATGCAGTTGCAACTGAACTGCGCCTACCGTGAAGAAGAGCGCGAGATGATCCCGTTCTGCCGCGACCAGGGCCTGGGCGTCTCGGTGTTCAGCCCGCTGGCCCGCGGCTTGCTCACCGGCGAAGTAGCGTCGACGCGTAACCAGACCGACTTTTTCACCCAGCAGATGTACAGCGACCAGGCTTCGTTCGATATCGCCCACTCGGTGCAACGCGTGGCCCGCGCCCGTGGCGTGTCGAACGCGCAGATCGCCCAGGCATGGGTCGCCAACCACCCAGGCGTCGATGTGATGCTGGTGGGCGCCGACACCACCGAGCAATTTGATAGCGCGCTGGCGGCCCTCGACACCCAACTGGACGCCGAAGAGCTGCACGAGCTGCAACGCAACTACACCCCGTGCGATGTGATCAACGACTACACCGCCGGCAAGCGCATCCTGCGTGAGGCCCGCCCGGGCCTGGACCGTTTCAACCTGATCGAGGCCGTGGCATGAATCCGCTGATCCGTACCGGCAACTACATTGATGGCCAATGGTCCAGCGGTGGGCCGACTTACCCGGTGACCAACCCGGCCAATGGCGCGTTGATCGCCGACGTGCAGCGCGCCGCCACTGAACACACCAACCAGGCCATCGACGCCGCCCACCGCGCCTTGCCGGCCTGGCGCAAGCTCACCGCCAAGGAGCGCAGCCAGCGCCTCAAGCGCTGGAGCGAGCTGATGCTCAGCCACCAGCAAGACCTGGCCCACCTGCTCAGCCTGGAACAGGGCAAACCTCTGGCCGAGGCCATGGGCGAAGTGGTCTACGCCGCAAGTTTTCTGGAGTGGTTTGCGGAAGAAGCCAAGCGCGCCTATGGAGATGTGATCCCGAGCCACAAGGCCGACGCACGCATCATCGTGGTCAAGGAAGCGATTGGTGTGGTCGCCGCCATCACACCGTGGAATTTCCCGCTGGCGATGGTCACCCGCAAGGTCGGCCCGGCGCTGGCGGCCGGTTGCACGCTGATCCTCAAACCTTCGGAAGAAACCCCGCTGTCGGCCTTTGCCCTGGCGGTATTGGCCGAACAGGCAGGGATTCCGGCCGGGGTGTTCAATATCGTCTCGGGTGACGCCGTGGCCATCGGCGGCGCGCTGCAGGCTTCCAGTGTGGTGCGTAAGCTGTCATTCACCGGTTCCACCCGCACCGGCAAGCTGCTGATGCGCCAGGCCGCCGACACGCTGAAAAAAGTCTCGCTGGAACTGGGTGGCAACGCACCGTTTATCGTGTTCGACGACGCTGACCTGGACGCCGCCGTCAAAGGCGCCATGGCCTCCAAGTTCCGCAACACCGGGCAGACCTGTGTGTGCGTCAATCGCTTCTTTATTCAGGATGGCGTGTATGACGCGTTCACCCGCAAACTCGCAAAGGCGGTCAGCGCCATGCGCGTGGGCAGCGCTCTGGACGGCGAAACCGAACAAGGCCCGCTGATCAACGCAGCGGCCCTGGCCAAGGTTGAAGCCCATGTGGGCGACGCATTGGAGAAGGGCGCGAAACTGCTGTGCGGCGGCCGTCGTCATGCGTTGGGTGGCACCTTCTTCGAGCCGACCATCCTCACCGAAGCCCATGGCGAGATGCTGATCGCCCAGGAAGAAACCTTCGGCCCGGTGGCGGCGTGCTTGCGCTTCAAGGATGAAGCCGAGGTACTGCAACGCGCCAATGACACGCCGTTCGGTCTGTCCGCGTATTTCTACAGCCGCGATATCGGCCGCGTATGGCGCATGGCCGAGGGCCTGGAAGCGGGCATGGTCGGGATCAACGAAGGGATTATCTCCACCGAGGTCGCGCCCTTTGGCGGCATCAAGGAGTCGGGCCTTGGCCGCGAGGGCTCCAAGTATGGGTTGGAGGATTACCTGGAGATCAAGTATCTGTTGATGGGGGGGTTGTAAGCCCGGTAGTCAAAACACCACCTCTCCTCCTGTGGCAGCCGGCTCGCTGGCGAACGGGGCAGCTCAGTTAACGTTTCCGGTAACTGACCCAGCGCTTTCGCGAGCAAGCCGACTCCCACATTTGCACGGGGGATGCCGGTCTATACCGGGACGGCCATGGGGCTGCTGACCGTGGGCCAGGCGTGCAAGGTCGAGGCACTTCCGGTGTCAGGGGTTACTCACCTGGCCAAGCCACTGCGTAAACAACCGAACCTTGGATAAACCCTGTTTGTCCGTCGCCACATCCAGCCAGTAACCATAAGGGCCGATCACTTCTACGGGGGTGATCGGCAACAGGCTGCCATTGGCCAGTTCGCGTTCGATCATCTGCCGGTCGATCACCGCCAGGCCACCGCCTGCCAGGGCGGTGTGAATCACTTGGTCCAGGGTGCTGAATTCCAGGCCCTGGCCCGCATCAATATCGTTTCGGCCCATGGCCGTCAGCCAGTTTTCCCAGACCTTCAAACGTTTGCCGTCATGCAGGATATGCAGCAACGGGTAGCGCCGCAGGTCCGGCGGCTGGCCGCTGCTGAACAACTCCGGGCTGGCCACGGCGATGTGGCGTTCCATCACCAACAGCTCGCTGCTGCAAGGGGCCGCAGGTTCCAGGCCAAAGCGTATCTGGCAGTCGATTTGCGCGAGGCTGTCGTGGGTCGCCTGGTGGGTGACACTGAGGTTGATATCCGGATAACGCTCGCAGAAGCGCCGCAAATGCGCGGATAACCAGCGTGTGGCCCAGGTCGGCGGCGCGACGATGCGCAGGTGCTGGCGCAGGTTGGGCACGCGCACGGCTTGCAGGGCGCGTTCGATGTGGTCGAACGCGTCGCTCAGGTGCGGCGAAAGGGCAAAGCCGGCGTCCGTCAGGGACAAGCCCTGGGGGGTGCGGATGAAGAGGGCGACGCCGAGGTAGTCTTCCAATTGCTTGATCTGGCGGCTGACCGCGCCTTGGGTCACGTTGAGGCCCACGGCGGCCTGGCTGAAGCTTCGGTGGCGGGCAACTTCTTCGAACACGCGGAGCATGTTGAGGGAGGGGAGGTGGCGCATGGTTTGGGGTCCACACAGTGTTTTTAGGGTGTTTGTGAGGACGCCATCGCCGGCAAGCCGGCGATGGCGGTTTCGTAAACGCCGCCTGATTAGAAGTAGTACCCAATGTTCATGTACAGCTGGTTTTCCCACTGGTTACTGCCGCCGGCCCCCAGGCTCTGGGTATAGCTGCTGCCGCCGATATACGGATCGTTCTTGCCGATCAACCACTCCGTAGCGATCCACAACTTGCTGAGCGAAAACGACGTGCCGAGGATCACGCGCTGCGAGGTCTTGAACTGATCCGCGGACTTATCAAACGCACTGTAGTTGGCATACAGCTTCACTCCGCTGACCTGGTCCCACAGGTATTTGCCGCCCACGTCATAGCTCAAATCCGCCACATACAGATTGCCGCGACTGGCAACGTTGAACGTGCCGTCATAGCCGCCCAGGGTCACCACTTCGTCGGTGCCGGCGTTGCGTGGCGACATCTGTTGGCGCGCCGCCTGCAATTGCACACCCCACGGGCCGTTCTTGCCCAGGTAGTGAATGGCCACGGCGTTGCGGCGGCCGTCGTTACCGGTGTCTTTGTTTTCCAGGGTGGAGGTCAGGCCCGAGAGGCCGACTTCGGATTTCCAGTCGCCCACGTCCAGGGCCTTGGCCACCCGCAGCACCACGGTATTGCGTTCCTGGTTGTCGCTGCCGTCGGCCACGTAACTGTCGGCGCCGGAGACCACGCTGGAATAGGTCACACCTTTGCTGGTGCCCTTGCCTTGCCACGCCGGGCGCAGGTAGTAGCCGGCCTGGATGTTCAAGTCGCCGCTCTGCTGCACGTACTTGGCGCCGACTTGCTGCACATCTTCCAGGCCGATCACGTTACCCAGGGTTTCATAGAAAGTGCTGCCGAAATACGGCTGCAGGCCGAACGGAACGGTGTTCAAGCCCACTTGCACCTGCTGCTCGGGGTTGAACTTGTAACCCACCCACGCGAACTTGGCGAACTGGATATCGCCATAATTCTTGGTGTACTGGTAAGGGTAGGAGCGCCCGTAGAAGCGATATTGGGCTTCACCGATCCAGCTGTCGGAGTTGTATTTGGCGCTGAGGAACACGGTGTCGAGGCCAAACTTCTGGATGTCGCGGTCCGGGTCATAATCCCAGCGTGCACGGATGGCGCCGCCAAGGTCGAGGTTGTCGGTGACCTGCACGGCCATGGCGGGAGCTGCCAGGGCGCCGAGCACAGGGATGAGGGTGAAGTAACGCATCGTTGGTCGCATGGTTTTACTCTCGTTTTTAGTTTTTTTTGGCAACAGCAGCCCATTGCCGCAGCGAGCGCTGCGACGCGGGGAAAAGGCTTGAACTCAGTGAGCGGCGGGGCGGATCAACCGCAAGGGTGGCCCGGCGGCGGGCAGTTCGGAGGCGCCCGGCGTAGCGGCCAGCAATGCCTGGGTGTAACTGTTCTGCGGGCGCAGCAGTACTTGCTCGGCGGTGCCGTATTCCACCACCTCGCCCCGGCGCATCACCGCGATGTGGTCGCTGATCTGCGCCGCCACGCGCAGGTCGTGGGTGATAAACAGGATGCTCAGGTTCAATTGCTGTTGCAGCTCGGCGAGCAATTCCAGTACCTGCTTCTGCACCGACACATCCAGCGCCGACACGCTTTCATCGGCGATCAGCACCTGCGGGCGCATGGCCAGGGCGCGGGCAATGCCGATGCGCTGGCGCTGGCCTCCGGAGAACTGCCGGGGCTTGCGCTGTAGGGCGTCGCGCTTGAGGCCGACCTGTTCCAGCAAGTCGCCGGCTTCGGCCCAGGCGTCTTTGGCGGATAACCCTCGCAGTTGCGCGGCACGGGCGATGATGTCACCGACGCGGTGGCGTGGGTTCAGCGAGCCATACGGGTCCTGGAAAATCATCTGGATGCGCCGGCGGTTGGCGGCCAGAGCTGAGCCGCGCAAGGCGAGGAAGTCGGTATCACCGACCCACACATGGCCGCTGTCACTGTCCACCAAGCGGATCGCGGCCTTGACCAGGGTGCTTTTGCCCGAGCCGGATTCACCGACAATCGCCAAAGTCTTGCCCCGAGGCAAATTCAGCGACACATTGCGCAGCGCCGCCACTGAGCTGCCGCCGATGTTATAGGTTTTGGTCAGGTGCTCGATGCGCAAGGCCATTTCGCCGTCGGCGCTCGGCACATGCAATTCCGGGTGAAGGGCCGGCACCGCCGCAATCAGCTTGCGCGTATAGGCATGGGTCGGAGCCTTGAGCACCTGGTCACGCTCACCGATTTCCACCAGCCGCCCGCCCTCCATCACCGCAATACGGTCGGCAATCTGTGCCACCACGCCAAAGTCGTGGGTGATAAACAAAATGCCGTGCTGACCACGTCCGCGCAGGTCGCGCACCAGTTGCAGCACCTGGGCCTGGGTGGTGACGTCGAGGGCAGTGGTGGGTTCGTCGGCGATCAATAAGTCTGGGTTCATCGCCAAGGCCATGGCGATCACCACACGCTGGCACTGGCCGCCGGACAGTTGGTGCGGGAAGCTGTTGGCAATGCGCGGCGGGTCCGGCAGGTGGGTGGAGGTCAGCAGCGCGAGCATGCGTTCGCGGCGTTCGGTGGCCGGCATCTGCGGCGCGTGAATATCGAAGATTTCTTCGACCTGCTTGCCGATGCGAATCGCCGGGTTCAGGGCCGCCATGGGCTCCTGGAAAATCATCGCGATGCGGTTGCCGCGCAACGCCCGCAGGCGCGCCTCGCCCAAGGTGCAGATATCCTCGCCCAGAAAGTCGATCACCCCGCCGGCATGCCGCAAGCCTTTGGCGTAATCGCCCATGATTGCCGCCGACAGCACAGATTTGCCCGAGCCCGACTCACCGATCACGCAGAGGATTTCGCCTTTGCGCACCTCCAGGCTGATGCCTTGCACGGCGTGGCTGCGGTCGGCGCCCTGGGGCAGTTCGACGCACAGGTTGTCCACCCGCAATACCGTTTGATGGCTGCTCATGCTCAACTCCTTGCGCCTTGCTGCGCGTGTTCATCCAGCCCGTCGGCGAGCAGGCTCAGGCCGAGCATCAGGGTGGAGATGGCGATGCACGGGAAGATCACCAGGTGCGGGAAAGAAATGGCCATGGCGCGGCCATCGTTGATCATGCCGCCCCAGTCCGGTGTGGGCGGTGGCAGGCCGAGGCCGAGGAAGCCCAGGGCGCCGATCATGATTGCGGTGTAGCCGATGCGCAGGCAGAAATCCACGATCAGCGGGCCGCCGCAGTTGGGCAGGATTTCCACCAGCATGATGCGCAGCGAGCCTTCGCCCTGGGTGATGGCGCTGAGCACGTAGTCGCGAGAGCGAAGGTCGATGGTTAGCGCACGCATGATCCGGAAGATCGCCGGCGCACTGGTGAAGGTCACCGCAATCAGAATGTTCAGCGCTGAGGCGCCCAGGGCAATAATGATCACGATGTACAGCACTAGCACCGGGAACGACAGCACGGTGTCGGCCACATAGGACAGCGCAGCATCGACCCAGCCATTGAAGTAACCGGCGCACAGGCCCATGGCGATGCCCACCGCAAAGGCGGTGAGGGTGGCGAGGATCGACCAGAACAGCACGGTGCGCGTGCCCCAGATCAGGCGCGAGAGAATGTCACGGCCAATCATGTCGGTGCCCAGCAGGAAGCGTGCGCCGTCGTCGCCGGCGGTCATCGGGGTGAGCAAGGGGCTGAAGCTTTCGAGCGGGTCATGGGGCGCCAGCCAAGGGGCTCCGAGTGCGATCAGCACCCACCCGCCGACCAGCAGCAAGCCCAGTAGGGCCATGGGATGTTTGAAGGATTTCAGCAGGTTCATTGGCTGCCTCCGCCGAGACTGCGCAGGGTGATGCGCGGGTTGAGCCAGGTGTAGGCCAGGTCCGAGAAAATCTTGCTGACGCCCACCACCACGCCGCTGATCATCGCGCAGGCTTCGATCAGGTAGACGTCATGGTTGAGCGAGGCGGTGTAGAGCAGGGAGCCGAAGCCCTTGTAGGCGAAAAACACTTCCACCACGATCACGTTCGACAGCAACCAGGGGATGTACAGCATGATCACCGTGACGGGCGCGATCAGCACATTACGCAGCGCGTGGCGCAGTACGATGCGCGAGGTGCAGGCGCCTTTGAGGCGTGCCGTGCGGATATACGGCGCCTGCATCACTTCCACCATCGAGGCCCGGGTAATGCGCGCCAGGTAGCCGATGCCGAACAGGCACAGCACCATCAGCGGCAGCACCAGTTCCACGGCGTTGAAACCGTCGCTCATGCTGCTGACACCGGGCAGCCAATTGAGCCAGAACACAAAGATCGCCGAGACAAATACTGCGCTGGCGAAGTCGGGTATCGAGGTGGTGACGATCGACAGGAACGACACCAGCCGGTCCACCGGCGAGCCTTGGCGGATTCCGGCGAGGATGCCCAGGGTCAACGCCACCGGCACCATCACCAGTAAGGCCAGCCCGGCCAGGGTCAGGGTTTGCCAGAGGTTGGGCAGCAACAGGCTGAGCACCGACTCCCGGAAATACACCGAAGTGCCCCAGTCGCCGCTGACAAAATCCTTCAGCCACACCAGGTAGCGCCACACGAACGGTTGGTTGTAGCCGTGTTCCAGCAGCCACGCTGCGCGCTGGTCGGCGGCGGAGTAGGGGCCGAGGACGTTGATCGCCACGTCCTCGATATTGAGTTCCAAAGCCAGGAACACAATCAGCGATACCGACAGCAGGGTAGCCAGCAGCATCAGCAGTTTGCGCAATAGAAAATGAGCCATCAGGTGCATGCTCCGACAGGAAAAGGGTGTTGCGCGTGCGAATCAGGCACTCAGCCAGACATTGCCCATGGGGTAGAAGTCGGAAGGGTGCACCTGGAAGCCCTGGACCTTTTTGCTCACGGCGGTGAATTTGTCGCCCCAGAACGGCTGCACGATCACGCACGCGTCCTGCAGGATCTGCTCGACGTTTTGCATGGCCACGGCGCGTTGTTTGGGATCAATGAGACCCATGGCTTTGTCCAGGGCGGCGTCGAAGGCCGGGTCGCTGTAGTGGCTTTCATTCCAGGCGCCGCCGCCACGGTAAGCCAGCTCCAGGGACATCACCCCGAGCGGGCGATGGGCCCAGTAGGTCAGGCTGAACGCGGCCTTGTCCCAGATCGGCCAGTATTGCGCGGCAGGCACCACTTTGAGTTTGATACGAATACCGGCTTCCAGGCAGTTCTGTTGCAGGATCTGCGCGCAGTCCTGCTCATAACGGCCCTGGGTGTTGCCGACGATCAGGTCGATGTCCAGGCCATTGGCAAACCCGGCCTCGACCAGCAGTTTTTTCGCGGCCGCCACATCGCGCTCACGTTTGGGCAACGGGAAATACTCGGGGTGGGAGGGCGCCACGTGATGGTCTTCGCCCAGGGTGCCCATGCCACGATAGGCCACCTTGAGCATTTGCGCATTGTCGGCGCACAGCACCACGGCCTTGCGCACGCGCACATCGGTGAAGGGTTTTTGATCGCAGGCCATGCGCATCACCACGGTCTGTGCGGATTTGCAGGTCAGTAACTGCGCTCCGGGCAGGCGCTTGGCCAGGTCCAGTTCGGCCACGGTGACGCGGTACAACACATCGACTTGCCCGGCTTGCAGGGCGGCCAGATGGGTGGAGACGTCGGTGCCCATGTCGATATAGCGCAGTTCGTCGAGGTGGGCGGGCGTGCCCCAGTAATCGGCGCGCTTGGCGAAGGTTGCGTGTTTGTTGACGGCAAATGCGGTGAGCTTGAAAGGCCCGGTGGCCAATGGGTTTTTCGCCCAGTCATCGCCGGCCTTGAAGCTGCGATGGACCATGGCGCAGGTGAAGGCGTTGAGCATCTGCGGGATCGCCAGGATCGGCCGCTTGAGTTGCAGACGGAACTGATAGTCGCTGACTTTTTCGAAGGCTTTGATGTCCTGAAACGCAGTACGGTTGACCGACTTGGAATCGGCGGCGATCCAGCGCTGGATATTGTGCTGCACATCGTCGACGTTGAAGCTGTCGCCGTTGCTCCACTTTACGTCCTGGCGCAGGTTGAAGGTCCAGGTGGTGAGGTCGTCGGACGGGCTCCAGCTTTCGGCCAGGTACGGGTGGGTGATGTTATCGGCATCGACCCAGGTCAGGTATTCCAGGGAGTTGCGCAACAGGTTCGACGCTTCGATCCAGGTGATCAGCATCGGGTCCTGGATTTCCTGGATCGCGCAGGCAAAGCGCAGGCTGCCGCCTGGTCGAGCCGGCGTGCCGTCCGCAGCCTGGGCGTTGCTGCCCAGCAGGGCCGAGCCGATAAAGCTGCTGGCGCTGGCCACGGTAATGCCCAGCAGGGCGGCGGTGCGCAGGAATTGGCGGCGGTTGATTTCGCCGCTTTTGACTTGGGCACACAGGTCATTTACGGCTGGATGCGGCAGGGCGCCGTCCAGGGTAGTCAACTTTTTCATAAGCCTCTCCGGTAACTTGCGAATATGCGTTTTTTGTTGAACCGCAAGGGTCAGTGGCAGGCGCCGGCAAGGCGCTGCACGGATCTCTGTGAAACCGGCAGAAGAACAAGGCGCAACGAAGTCAGGAGGCGGGCAATGGGATAGGACATAGGGCAGCTCTCATGTTGTTTTTATTAGAGATGCCCGCAGTTTCGTCATTTTGCGCAAAGATCGACAAACGACAAATTCTGCGTAGTAACGTTCTATAAATGCATGTTACTGGTCCTGCCCAGAGCCGCCTGTCGAGCTAGACGGGTTCAGCGTGGCAACAGACGCGGATCGAATGGGTAATCGGAGAGCAACTCGATACCGTGCTCGTGGATGTAGATCTGTTCCTCCAGCTTCACGCCTTCGCCGCCGTCGTTATGGCCGATGTAGCTTTCCACACAGATGGTCATGCCAGCTTCGAACACACCGTCGTAGCCCAGCGCGTCGATGTCCTCGCGGTGCACCACGTAGGGGTACTCACCGGTCATGCCAACACCGTGCACCAGGGCGAAATAACGGTTGTTTTTGTAATGCTCGGGAATCCTCCAGGCCATCTGCGCGTACTCCTTGAAGCTGCGGCCGGCCTTGAGCATTTCCACGTTGGTCTGCACTTGCTCGTAGGCGAGTTTGTAAAGCTCTTGCTGCTTGGCGGTGGCGCCCTGATCGCCGCACAGGAAGGTGCGGGAAAAGTCGGCGTAGTAGCCGAAACGCCCGACCACGTCGGTGTCCAGCGCTACCAGGTCGCCGGCCTCGATCTTGCGGGTGCTGCATTCCTGGAACCACGGGTTGGTACGCGGCCCGGAGGACAGCAGGCGGGTTTCCACGTAGTCGCCGTCGGTGGCGATCACATGCTGGTGCAGGTGCGACCACAGCTGGTTTTCGGTGATGCCGGGGGCGAGCTTGCTTTCCATCAGGCGCACGCCGGCCTCGGTGGCGCGCAGGCTGGCGCGGATCATTTTCAGCTCGTTGGGCACCTTGATGCAGCGCGCACGCTCCAGCGGTTCCTGGGCGTCAAACACCTGGTAGCCGAGCTTTTGCAGTTCGAAGGCGGCGGCCGAGGTGGCGCTTTCGATGGCGATGCGTTTACCGCCGCCGCACTTGCGTACCAGGTCGTCGATCTCGGCGGCCCAGTCGGCGGTGACGTTGCCCAGGAAACTCTCGCAGAAGTAATAGGAGATCGCTTTGGCGGGGCGCACTTCATCCACGGTATTGAGCTGTTCGGCCAGGTGCAGGCAGCCGCCGAACTCGAAGATCACCACCGGGCCTTCGGCCGGGATGAAGGCATAGCGCGCCGGGTTGCGTGCCGAGTACACCTGCATGTTGCGCGAACCGGTGGCGTAGCGCATGTGGGTGGGGTCGAACAGCACGCAGGCGGCGTAGTCGCGCTTTTTCAGCTCGTTGCGTACACGTTGCAGACGGTCCAGCTGGATTTGCTGGATCTCGTCATACGTCGGTTCGCAGTCGACGGGGTTGCGGTTCGGGCCGGACAGACTCATGGGGTGTTCCTCGCAGGGCAAATACGGTAGGTGTTTTTTTAGGGATATGCGGGGCTATCAGTCGAGCAACTGGTCGCTGCGCACCAGGTTGCGTTCGGCTTGCAAGTGCGCTTCGGACAGGCGTCCGTAAAGCTGTTTGGTGCGTTGGGCGCGACCGATGATTCCGGGCTTTTCCGAGTAGGCGAAGATCGCCGTGTTGCGCTCGGTCGGGCCTTCCACGCGTGTTACTCGGTGCACCGAGAAACGCCCCTTGAATATCTGCAGGTCACCGGGGTTGAGTGCGAGTTCCAGCACCCGCGAGCGGTCTTCGCCGCGCACCACCTTGCCCACCGCGCCAAGGTTTTCCTGGCTGCGCGAGCGGATCATCGGCGCGTACTCGAACACGCCGCCGGCCTCGGGCTTCTGGGTCATCATGCTGACGATGAATTCGTTGGTGTCGAAGTGCCAAGGCTGTTCGGTGCCCTCGGGCATCACGTTGATCACCAGCCCGGCGAAGGGGTCGGCGTATTCGAAAATCTCGGGTTCGTCGAGGCAGGCGCCGATAAAGCGTTTCATCATCGGCGAGACGTACAGGCGATGGATGATCGCATCGGGGGCAATCATGTCGCGGGTCACGAAGCCGCTGGTGCGCTCCATGAATGTGCGGCGCGGGTCATCCTGGGGCAGGCTGGCGTCGTCTTCGGTGAAATAGGCGTTGACCTTGCGCACCGAATAAAACGTCTTGCCCGATAGCGCCAGCCCTTCGAGACGCGCCTGCTCCAGCGCTTCAGGGCGCAGGAAGTTCTTCAGCAGGCAGCAACCGTCCTCGGCCAGTTCAGCGCGCGCATGTTTAATCAGCGCCTGTAACTGAACATGGCCCGAATCATGTATGGGATAAAGGTCTGTATTAATGATGTCGCTGATATCGCCGGTTTCGGCATCGGCAAGTTTAAGACTCATACAGGGCTCCTGAAGTGTTCAATGAACAGGTTGATCTGTTGAGCTGATAGTTGCGTAAACAAGATTGAAGTGGAAATTACAAGTTGTGATCGAATCCATCGGCAGGGGCGATAGTTATGTCAGGCGAACTGGATGGGACGTTACTTAAAGTCTTTGTGGCAATTATCGAGTGCCAGGGATTTTCGGCCGCCGCCGAGCGCCTGCATAAAACCCAATCCACTGTGAGCCAGAGCCTGCAGCGCCTGGAGGAAATCGTCGGTGCGCCGCTGATTCGCCGCACCAGCCGCTCCATCGGCCTGACGCCTGGTGGGGAAACCTTCCTTATCTATGCGCGGCAGATCCTCAAGCTGCACCACGAGGCGGTCAGCGCCGCGCAATTGCCCAATGAGCAGGTGTGCATTCATCTGGGGATGCCTGAGGACTACGCCGAATACTGCCTGGGCGGCATGCTCAAGGACTTCCAGGCGCAGTTTGCCCAAGTGCGCCCGGACATCTGCTGCGAGATGTCCACCGCGCTGGTCGGCCGCTTGCATCGTGGCGAACTCGACCTGGTACTGGGGGTGGAACATGCCGGCCTGCAGCCGGGGGAATACCTGTGCGATGAGCCATTGGTCTGGGTGGCGGCGCCAAGCTGGAGCTGTGTCGGGCGTCAATCGGTGCCGCTGGCGGTGTACGCCGAGGGCTGTGCGTTCCGCGCCAATGCCGCGCAGGCGTTGGCCCAGGCCGGGCGCTCGTGGCAAGTGGTCTACACCAGCCAGAGCCCGCGCGGTATCGCCGTTGCGATTGAGCAGGGCTTGTCCGTGGGGGTCATGGCGCGGCGCCTGGTGCCGGCCGGCTGGCAGATTCTGGATGAGCGCCAGGGCTTTCCACCCATCGCGCCGGCCCGACTGATGTTCTGGCGCTCAGCGGGTTGCCAGGTGCCGGAGGTGGACGCGCTGGTGGAAATTCTGCAACGGCAGCTGGGGCGTTCAGGGGGCCTGGACAGGCAGCGTGTCCAACGCGTTTCGATGAGCCATGCGCTTGAGCAGTAACAGGCTGGCGAGCACCCAGGCGGCGATCCACCCGTGCACCACGGCAAACTCTGCGCTGACTTGCAGCAGCCAGCCGCACAGCCCATTGGCCGTGGCGCTGGCCAGGCCGTAGCTGACCATGCTCAGGCTCACCACTTGCAGGCTTTGCACCGGGTTGAGCCGTGCACTGAGGTAGGCTGCCATCAGGCCCCATGCCGGAAAGTAGAACAGCGCGAACAGCCCGGCCGCCAGCCAACTCAGCAGCAGGCTCGGGTGCCCCAGCAGGCCGAGCATCGCGAGGCCGAATGCGCCGATGCTCAGTGCCAGCACCCGCAGCGCGCCCCAGCGATCCGCCAGTGCGCCGAGCAACAGCCCTCCGGCGCCCCCACCGATACCGATCAGCGTCCACATCGAGCCCGTCACCGCCGCGCTGGCGTGCAGGCGATCACTGACGAATGCTGAGAGAAAGTTGAGAAAGGGCCCGCTGATCGCGCCGATAAACCCGCTGAGCAAAACGATTTGCACGGCCACCGGCTGTTCCAGGCACAGGCGCAGCCATTGTTTCAGCACCTGGTTGAACGTGGGCGGCCGGGTGGCACGCGGCGCCTGCTCGGCATGCGGCGCCAGTGTCCAGAGCGTCAGCAGCGTGACCAGCAGCGTCAGGCCCGCACAGATCAACCAGAATTGGCGCAACGACAGGCCCTGCAGCAACGCGATCAACAGCCCGTTCAAACAGATCGCAAAGGCGGCGCCTGAAGACGCCAGCCCCAGCACCCGGCTGCGGTGGCTGGCCGGGATCACTTCCCGCGCCAGTGCGGCGATGGCGTTCCAGTTCGACACCGCGCAGGCCGACACCAGCGCCAGGCACAGGGCGAAGGGCAGTACCCACGGCGTGGCGACGGCCAGCGCCAGCAGGGCCGGGCTCAACACCATGGTCAGACGCACCATCGTGCGCGGGCTGACCCATGCCGCCGCAATGCCGCTGGCAATCGAGGCGCCCATATAGAACAGCTGCAACAGCGCGGCAATCAGCGCGGCCTGGCTGTAACTCAGTTCAAACACCTGACGGATGTGTGGCAACAACGCCGAATACAGAAAAATACTGAACCCATGGGTGGTCGCGTTGCAGGCGGTAAAGACCAGCGCCAGGAGGGCAATACTTCGCCGTGATAAAACCGCAGTGTTCGACATGGCGAGGCCCCTATTAAATAAATGGCGACGTGAGTGTTAGTGCTGGGCAGACTAACTTTTGTGGTGAGCGGGCGACCAATGCTTAATTGTCTTAGTGTGCATGCGTAATACGCATGCTATTTATAGGTCAACGACAAAACGCGTCGGAAAGCGACAGTGTCGATTTCATTCATATACGGCTTCATTTAAACAGGGCGCTACCGCTGGCCCGATACAAAAGGTATGTTGTGCGCGAGTTTTCCTACGCCGTCGTGGGATATCGTTTTCTTGTCAGCCGCTGTCGAGTGCCCTCCATGAAACGCAAAATGCCCGGTCTCAATGCTCTTAAAGCTTTCGAAGTCGCCGGCAGCACCGGCAGTTTTACCCGGGCGGCCGAGCTGTTGAACGTGACCCAGAGCGCGGTCAGCCGCCAGGTACGGCAGTTGGAAGAGCAATTGGGCGAGAACCTGCTGGAGCGCCGTCACCATCACCTGGAGTTGACCAGCGCCGGCCGCGTGTTGCTGCGCGCGCTGCATCAGTCATTCGACAAGATCGAGCTGACAGTGCGCAGCATCCAGCAGAAAACCCACTCCAACCGCCTGCACGTCAACGCGCCGCCGACCTTCACCAGCCGTTGGTTGATGCCGCGCCTGGGGCGCCTGCGCGAGGCGCATCCGGAGCTGGAGCTGAGCATCACCACCTGTTTGCAGGACAGCCTGGCGCAGACCAGCACTCTTGATTGCGCGATTCGCTTTGGCAATGGCGAGTGGGATGGTCTGGACAGCTCGTTACTGGTGCAGGAGCGGCATATCGCGGTGTGCGCGCCGTCGCTGTATGCCCGCGAGTGCAGCGACGACGGCGTGGACCTCAATCGCATGACCTTGCTGCATGTGTTGGCCAGTGAAGACCAGCGTTACCTCACCTGGAAACACTGGCTGGATGCTGCACGCATCCAGGGTGTGGATACCCAGGGCGGCTATGAATTCGACCTGCTCGACCTGGCCATTCGCGCCGCCACCGACGGGCTCGGCATCACCATTGCCGATTGGCATATGGTGGCTGCCGAGCTGGCGTCCGGGCAGTTGACCCAGGTACTCAACGTGCACGTGGAGGGCCACCAGTCCTATTGGCTGGTGACCCGTCCGGAGCAGACTGATATGCCGCAATTGCAGGTGTTCAGCCAGTGGCTGCAGGAGGAAATCTGGTTGGCGCAGCGGCAGTTGGAACCGTCCACTGCGGCTAACTGAGGCGTGTCACAGGCTGATCAAAAAGATCAACGACAACGGTGAGGCGAGGGTGCGTGGCCAGCCAAATCCTGCGGTCATTGATCGGCCTCGAGCATTTGCATGGCCAGGGAGAACACATAACCTTCGCTGCGCACGGTCTTGATACAGGCCGGTTCGCGGGCATCACTTGCTGGTCAGTCACGGGATGCTCAAGGAGCGTGTGAAAGCGTGGTGTTTGTGTAACTGTTCCTACACAGTAAAGGGCGAATTTCCAAGAGTAACTTGGAAGTAATCCTTCCAGTTTTCATAGGGGGCTTACATCCCACTCGGGTCGAAAAGAACGACGATAAGCTTTTCACCCCGATGAGAGTACGAAGATGACGACCGCCTCCCTGCGCCCGAGTGACGTGTTCCAGTCTATTGAGCAGTTTCAGCACCGAGATGATCGCGGTGCTGCAATCCAACGCAACGGCCTGCCATCCCTATCCTCTGAAGATGCGACCAAACAGCTCTGGCGCAGTAGCCCCGGTTGGCCTGACAAGAGCGGTGATGGTCGCTATCAGGTGACGTATGAGTTCCGCGAGCCGCCGCTCGACAAGAATTCCCAGATGTTCAAAAAGACCGGCTTCACCCATGTGCTCGACAACCAACAGGTACAGACTCGACTCAGTTTGCAAACAATTGCAGACGTTACAAACGTCAGCTTTACCGAGGGTCCGAAAACGCCGGGCAGTGAAGGCCACATCACCATCGGAAATTACGGCAACAGGGTCGACACCCAGGGCCATCCCTATCACGGGAATCCGCACGCGACACCGCCTAACGCTGGCGTGCCCCGGAGCGGTGATGTCTGGTTTGTGAATAATCCGGACTATACCTCTGTGCCGAATGCGGCAGTCGGCAACGCGGGTCGTCATATCATCGTCCATGAGCTGGGGCACGCCATGGGGCTCGACCACCCAGGTCATTACAATGGAGCGCTGGATAAAT
Organism: Pseudomonas viridiflava; assembly: GCF_900591205.1. Classification (GTDB taxonomy): domain Bacteria; phylum Pseudomonadota; class Gammaproteobacteria; order Pseudomonadales; family Pseudomonadaceae; genus Aquipseudomonas. Next base: position 7,276 of record NZ_UUPU01000093.1, on the reverse strand, counting down.
CGAAAATCGGCTATCACGAAGACTCGGCAAGCCACACGGTCATGAGTTACCGGGGCGAGCGCACCGACTATATGTACCATGGCAGCTTGTACTCCTCGGCACCGCAGCTTGACGACATCAGTGCCTACCAGGCGAAATATGGCGTCAACTGCGAAACGCGCAAGGACGACACCACCTATGGCTTCAACTCCAATACGGATCGGGACTTCCTGAGTGTCGACACGTCAAATATAGCCATGGTGGCGGCGATTTGGGACGGCGGTGGCAATGACACGCTGGACTTTTCCGGCTACACGCAAGATCAGCAAATCAGCCTCAAAGACGGGACCTTCTCCGACGTCGGCGGCCTCAAGGGCAATGTCTCTATCGCCAACGGCGCAGTCATTGAAAATGCATTGGGCGGCTCCGGCGACGATTTGCTGGTAGGCAACGAGGTTGCCAACCAACTGAGGGGCGCAGAGGGCAATGACCGGTTATACGGGGCGGGTGGCGCGGATGAGCTGTGGGGCGGCAAGGGCAACGATGTGTTCGTCTACGGCAGCATCAATGATTCGACCCACGCCGGGCCGGACCAGATCATGGACTTTGTCAGCGGTGTGGACCGGGTGGATGTTTCAGGCATCACCGCCACGCTGGGGGCGCCGCTGAAGTTTGTCGGCGCCTTGTCCGGCGCCCGCGGCGAAGCGGTGATCGACTATGACCCGGTATTACAGATGAGTAGCCTGCAGATTTCCGGCAAAGCCGGTGAGCCGAATTTCCTGGTCGTGGTGCAGGGGCAGCTGCAACGCAGCGACATCGTGAGTTGATTGCTCGCGGTCGTGGGTCAGGCGCGACGTGCCTGGCTCATGGCCTGTAGCAATAGCGCCTCGAACACCTGCTGCAGCCGTGGATCATCACTGTGGGCGACATTGAAGCGCATCGGGTCGCGGTGCGTCGGGTGGTAGCCGAACAGTGCGCTCGGTGCCAGCACCATGCCTTGCTTGAGCGCAGCCTGCGCCAGTTGTTCGCCATTGATCCCTGCCGGCAGATGCGCCCAGATAAACATCCCGCCTTCAAACCCCATCGGCAGCTCACAGCCGCAAGCCTTGAGCCATTGCTCGACGCGCCCACCGGCCTCCAGCAGGCGCTGGACCATGCGCTTGCGGTGTTTGGCGTAGCCGCCCTCGCTGAGCATGCGGTACACAATCTGCTCGAACAGCTCCGAGGTCACGCCGCCGCTCATCAACTTCATATTGGTCAGGTTGGCCGCCAGTTGCGGTGCGGCCACCACGTAGCTGACGCGGGCGTTGGCGCTGAGCACTTTGGAGAAGCCCGACAGGTAGGTCACCTGGTCCAGCCCGGCGAGGGCGGCCAGACGCGGTGGCGGGTTGGGGTGCAGGTCGGCGTAGAGGTCATCCTCGACGATATGGCAGTGGTATTGCCGGGTCAGTTGCAGCAGGCGAAATGCCTGGCCGGGGCTGAAGGAATGGCCGGTGGGGTTGTGCAGCACGCCGGTGGTCAGGTACAGGCTGGGGCGATGTTCGGCCAGCAGCTGTTCAAGGGCGCTGAAGTCGAAGCCGTCGGGGCGACGCTCAATGGTCACCACCTTGACCCCGTGCAAGGCCAGGTTGGCGTGGAAGTTGAAGTAACACGGCGTGTCCAGCAGCACCGTGTCGCCGGGCCTTGCGAGCAGGCGCATCAGCATGTCGAGGCCCTGCACGGTGTTGGGGGTGGTGATGATCTGCTCGACCGAGACCGACAGACCCTCGGCATGCAATCTCTGCTGCAGGGCCTGGCGCAACGGCAGCAGCCCGGCCGGCGTGCCCAGCCCGGCAATCCGCAATGAGGGCGCACGCACCGCGCTGCGCATGGCTTGGCGAATCGCCTCGTTGTCCAGCCAGTGCTCGGGCAAGTGGCCGCCGCCGGGACGCAGGTCGCCGCCGGCGCTCGCCAAGGGGCGGCGCAGTACGCTAAGCAGGTCCTGGGGCAGCAGGTCGACCCACGCCGCCGAGGCCGGGCGCGTGATGTCCACCGCGACGAAATAGCCTCGGCCCTGGCTTGAGGTGAGCAGATGGCGCCCGCGCAGGCGGTCCAGCGCCTCATTGAGGGTGAACTTGCTGACCCCCAGCACCTGGGTCAGCTCGCGTACCGACGGCAATTTGCTGCCGGGCGCCCATTCACCGTTTTCAATGGCCTGGCTGAACGCCTCGACGATCTGCTGCACCTTGGGCATACCCGGTACAAAGGCGATGGCGGATACAAACATGAACCTTCCCTGTGTTTGCCGGTTATTTCACCGGTAAAGTAAGGTCGAATTAGGCCCGACTTCACCTGCCTTGTGCAATCCCGCTCGCCTAGACTTCGGGCCTTCTCGGCCCAAGGTCCACGCCATGACCAGCGCATTGACGCTCTCCTCGTTTGTCTATTTTCTGCTGTTTTGCACCACCATGACCTTCAGCCCCGGGCCCATGACCTTGTTGTTGCTGGGCCTGGGGCTGAAGGCCGGCTTGCGCAGTTCGATCCCGGCGCAGCTCGGCGCCAGTGTGTCTTACCTGATTTCAATCCTGGTGTTTGCCGTGGGGTTCTCGGAATTGATCAAGGGCAATCAGGCGATTACCCAGTCGATTCAGATTGTCGGCGTGGCCTACATCCTTTATCTGGCCTACAAACAGTGGACCAGCAGCGGCCTGTCGATAGATCAGGCGGCTGCCGTCGAGGGGCCGCGCAGCCTGTTCGGCAAGGGTTTGCTGACCGGGTTCTCCAACCCCAAGACCATCATTATGTTCAGCGCCGTGTTCCCACAGTTTGCCGGGGCAGAGGGCCACAGCTCGATGGCGGATATCGCCATCCTGGGGCTGACTTTTCTGCTGTTGCAATTTGCCAGTGGCTGCTTGTATTGCTATTTCGGCCAGCGCATCAAACACCTGCTGGAAAACCCTCAGCGCCGCGTGTTGTTGCAGCGCATCACTGCCGTGTTGCTGTTGGGCGTGGCGTTGATGCTGGCGCGGGGGTTCACGCAATGAGCGTGGTGGCCTTATGAGCGGTAGTGGCGAATAGCCGCTTCCCTGATAGACTCCAGGCATTCCCTCAGGATTTCACCACTCCATGTCAGCAGCAGAAGGAAACGGACTTCCGCTCGCTTCAAGGCTGTACAAATCCCGAACCCTGGGGCTGACGCTCGGCTTTGTGTGCGTGGTGTTCGGCATGTATCCCTTGAACCCGTCCTGGTGGGTATGGGCCTGGATGCTGATCAATGCATTTGTGTGGCCGCACGTGGCCTTTCAACTCTCGTTGCGCAGCGTCCACACCCTGCGCAGCGAGCGCCGCAACCTGCTGTTCGATTCGTTTTGTGGCGGGTTCTGGGTCGGCGCCATGCATTTCAATCCACTGCCCAGCGTGACCACGCTGTCGATGATGACCATGAACAACGTGGCCATCGGCGGGCCGCGGTTCATGCTGGCGGGTTGGGTGGCGCAGGCGCTGGGCATCGGCGCTTCGCTGCTGGTATTCACTCCCGCGTTTATCGCCTTCACCACTGAGGCCCAGCTGTACGCCTGCCTGCCTATCTTGATGCTGTACCCGCTCGCCCTCGGCTGGATCTGCTACCGCCAGGCGGTGACGCTGGCCCGTCACAAACGCGAGTTACTGGCCTTGAGTCGCACGGACAGCTTGTCGGGGTTGCTTAACCATGGAGCCTGGAAAGACCACCTGGAAATCGAGTTCCAACGCTGCCGTCGAGACCAGCAGGGCGCGGCGATTGCGTTGATTGATATCGACCACTTCAAGACCATCAACGACACCTATGGGCATGTCACCGGCGATATTGTCCTGCGTCAGCTCAGCAAAGTGCTGCGCCAGAACCTGCGCGCCACCGACCTGGCCGGGCGGTACGGCGGCGATGAGTTTTGTGTGATCCTGCCGGACATGCCGCTCAACCGCGCGACCGAAGTGATGGATGCCTTGCGCGATCGCTTCAACGCCTTGGCGTATGCCCAGGACCCGACATTGCGCGCCAGCTTGAGCATCGGCCTGGCGCCTTACCAACCGGGACATGCCGACTCCACCAGCTGGCTGAACGACGCTGACTTGGCGTTGTACGAGGCCAAGAGCAGCGGGCGCAACCGCGTCAGTTCAGTCCAGGGGAGTTGGTTGAGATCGGTCTAGTGGGGTAGGGTGTCGCGGCGCCTCTCAACAAAAAACAAGGATCGGTTCATGCTCTTCAACTTCTCACGCACCCTCCTGGCCGCGACCCTGGCCTTGTCCTTTGCCATGCCGGCCTACAGTGCCGAACCCCATAAACAGATCCAGGCGGACTCAGAGCAGTACAAGGCCGACGCGTTGAAACTGCTCGAGCGCCTGGTGAATATCGACTCGGGCTCCGGCTATGGACCGGGGCTGACTCAGGTCAGCGACATTGCCGTTGATGAACTCAAGCAGCTTGGCTTCACGATTGAACGGTTTCCGGATGCGGCAGCCAACAGCAGCCATGTGATCGCCACCCTCAAGGGCACCGGCAAGGCCAAGATCCTGCTGATGGCCCACATGGACACCGTGTTCAAGGAAGGCTCGGCTGCCGAGCGCCCGTTTCACATCAAGGATGGCCGCGCCTATGGCCCCGGCGTGATGGATGACAAAGGCGGCATCGTCGCTGGTATCTACGCACTCAAAGTCCTGAAAAATCAGGGCTTCAAGGACTACGCGCAAATCACCTTCCTGCTCGACGCCAGCGAAGAAACCGGTTCGGATGCCGCCTCCGAGCTGATCCGCAAAACCGCCAAGGCCCACGACGTGACCCTGAACCTGGAACCTGGCCGTCCAGCCGATGGCCTGGTGGTGTGGCGTAAAGGCAGCGCCACCGCCGTGGTCGAAGTCAAAGGCAAAGCCGCCCACGCCGGCGTTGCCCCGGAACTGGGGCGCAACGCCGCGATGGAAGCCGCGCACCAGATCCTGCAACTGGGCAAACTGGGTGACGAAGAAAAGAAAACCACCATCAACTTTACAGTGATCAAGTCTGGCGACCGCACCAACGTCATCCCCGACCAGGCCACCGCCAAGGCGGATGTTCGCGCAGCGTTGCCGGAAGAGTTTGATCGCATCGAAAAAGACCTGGCGCGGGTATCGGCCAACAAACTGATCCCTGACACCGAAGTGAAAACCAGCTTGCAGCGTGGGCTGCCGCCCATGCCGCAGACGCCGGAGTCGGACAAGTTGGTCGCAATCGCCCAGGGAATCTATGGGGAATTGGGTAAAAAGCTGACCATTGAAGGCAGCGGCGGGGCGGCGGATGCGAGCTTGTCGGCCGGGGTGGGCACGCCGACGTTGGATGGGTTTGGGATAGTGGGCGGGAATATTCATACGCCAGAGGAGTATGCGGAGGTAGAGAGTGTGGCGCCGCGGATTTACTTGTTGAGTCGGATGATTATGGAGCTTTCGACGCGGTAATTTGATTGGTGGGCTCCCTCGATTGGAGCCTATTTCTGTGCCGAGTGAATCCCTCGTGGCGAGCTGGCTTGCTCAAAACCGCCGTAAATTAATGCCACGCTTGGAACTAGGCTTCTTCTGAAGCCTCAGTTTGGTAGCGAATAAGGCATTGAAGTAGGACTTTCATAAATTGTCTCTTGTCGATGATCTCGTCGTCAAAGTAGGTATCAAAAAGATAAAATACGGATTCAAAGTTGTCATCTCTGTCTAGGAAGTATTGGATTGTGTCAATGTGCCACTGACGCTCCTCGGTTTTGTATAAGAGGTATTCAGGCTTAGTCAATGTGTCAAATAATTCTGTTAGTTGTTTGTCGTCATTTATGTTTTTTGACACAATAACGCTTTCTCTTGCAGGGTCGTCGTAGTTTTCTATGCAGTAGGTAAAAAGCAGACTTTTGATTATTGATAGTTTTGGTGGATATTTCATTTCAAAACTCCGTGAATGCGGTGATAGGGTTTCCATCTTTATCTAAAATCACGATGGCCTTGGTTTGTGTTCCGTATTGAAGACCTTCTTTTTTGTAACCTTCTCCAATTTTCCTTCCCATCTCCATTGGCTCTCGAGATGTTTCTAGGTTGGTGCGGCGAAATATGAGTTGCGCGCGATAGATCGCGTTTAGCTGGTCTCTATGACTAAGATATCGAGTTGCTGCGCTAGGTATTTTAGGCTCTCCTTTCTTCTTGCCGTCAGTGTATCTTTCAATTTCTCCCGTGGTAGGGTTTTTAGCCGTCTTCACTCTTTCAAGTTGAGAGTCCGCCGTTGTCTGCGCTCCGTGTTTTTCTAGAAAATGTGCTTTTGGGTACTCATTTTCAATTTCGGTCAAACGTCGATAGGCGTTTTGTTCGGCAAGCTTGTCAATTCTCGCCTGCCGTTCTGCGCGTGTTATTTGCGGTAAAGCTGGATCCCCGTGATCAACACTTTCCCGAGGGCTTTGAGCTGAGACGTCTGACTTGCACCCGTCCGCGCCAGGGCAAGAGTTTAACCCCAGCGGATCCACCCACCCCGTAGGATTGGGTACGTACTGGTACGCGTTAATCCCACCCGCCAGCTTCACCGGGTCCGGCGTCAGATACCGACCAATATCCGGATTGTAGTAGCGATGGCGGTTGTAGTGCAGCCCGCTTTCCTGATCGAAGTACTGGCCCTGGAAACGCAGCGGGTTGTCGACTTTTCCGACGTCCAGGCGGGCGATTTCGCCGTAGGCGCGGTAGTGGGCGGACCAGACGATTTCTCCTTCGGGAGTGGTGAGTTCCTGTGGGGTGCCGAGGTGGTCGAGTTGGTAGTAGAACGGCTTGGTTTGTTTTGGGCCGAAACCTTCCAGCAGGGCTAACGGCCGAAAGCTGTCCGGTTCGTAGATGTAGCTGCGGTGGCGATTCGCGTGATGCTCCGCAACCAGCTTGTCGCCTTGCCAGAAAAACTCGCTGGTTTTGCCATCCACGGTTTTGCTGATGCGTCGCCCAAACGGGTCATAGCGATAGCTGGCGGTCTGTCCGTTGGGTTGGGTGAGGCCGATCAGCCGGTGTTGGCAGTCGTAGCGGTATTCGGTGATTAGCGCGTGGCCGCGGCCGCGGCGTTCGCGGATCAGGTTGCCGAAGGCGTCGTAGTCGTACTGGCGGTCGCCCTGGATCATCAAGCGGTTGCCGGCGACGATGTCGGGGCCGGGGCGGTCTTGCATCAGCAGGTTGCCAGCGGGGTCGTGGGCGAAGCGTTCCTGCACGTCTTGTGAGTGGTCGGCGCGGGTCAGGCGGGCGAGCGGGTCGTAGTGGTAGTGGTGTTCGCCTTTGCGGGTGTCGAGCAGGCGGGTGAGGTTGCCGG
>NZ_UUPU01000001.1 GCF_900591205.1 Pseudomonas viridiflava | reverse complement strand
CACTTGCGCTTCCGATCTCTCGTTAGCGGGAGGCGAATTCTACAGCGTTACACGCTGCTGTCAACACCTCTTTTTCTCCGCTTTCGACCGAGAAGATCGAAACGTTAATAGAGCCAAACAACACTGCTCTACCAACTCCTTCTGGGCTTCGATGAACTGAAGCAACCCGCTGTCGAATCTCGCATAACTCTTTGTTTACCAAGGAGTTTTCCGTTTCGACTGCGCCGGAAGTGGGGCGAATTATAGACAGATATAAATCGCCGTCAACACTTAATTTCAGGTTTATTCGGATTTGAGCGTAATACGCGCAAATGCCTTCTTCCCAGCCTGGCAAACGTGGGTAGCGCCCAGCTCGTATATAAAGGTGCGATCAACAACCTCACCATCTATACGCACACCGCCAGAACCCAGGAGATCACGCGCAACCGCCGAATTCTTCACCAGGCCCGCCTTATTAAGGACAGCCGCGATCGGCATCGCCTCTGCAGCAGTCAATTCGATCTCTGGCAAATCATCCGGCAGCTCGCCATCCTTCATACGGTTGCCGGCCGCACGGTGAGCACTGGCCGCAGCCTCTTCACCATGGAAGCGCGCAACGATTTCTTCCGCCAACTTGATCTTCACATCACGCGGGTTAGCACCCGCCTCGACGTCAGCGCGCAGCGCATTGATCTCGTCCATCGAGCGAAAGCTCAACAGCTCGAAGTAACGCCACATCAATGCATCAGGAATCGACACCAGCTTGCCGTACATCACACCCGGCGCTTCCTGAATCCCAACATAGTTACCCAGGGACTTGGACATCTTCTTGACGCCATCCAAGCCTTCCAGCAACGGCATGGTCAGAATGCATTGCGCCTCCTGCCCATATGCACGCTGCAGCTCACGCCCCATCAGGAGGTTGAACTTCTGGTCAGTGCCGCCCAGCTCAACATCCGCACGCAACGCCACTGAGTCATACCCTTGAACCAGCGGGTACAGGAACTCATGAATTGCGATCGGCTGATTGGTCGAATAGCGCTTGTCGAAGTCATCACGCTCGAGCATGCGGGCCACGGTGTACTGGGAAGTCAGACGAATGAAGTCCGCCGGCCCCATCTGGTCCATCCAGGTGGAGTTGAACGCAACCTCGGTCTTGGCCGGGTCGAGAATCTTGAACACCTGAGTCTTGTAGGTCTCGGCATTTTCAAGGACCTGCTCACGCGTCAGCGGTGGACGCGTGGCGCTCTTGCCGCTCGGATCACCGATCATCCCGGTGAAGTCACCTATAAGGAAGATGACCTGATGCCCCAACTCCTGGAACTGGCGCAGCTTATTAATAAGCACGGTATGGCCCAGGTGCAGATCCGGCGCCGTCGGATCGAAGCCAGCCTTAATACGCAGGGGCTGGCCACGCTTGAGCTTCTCGATCAGCTCAGCTTCGACCAACAGTTCTTCCGCACCACGTTTTATCAGCGCTAGCTGCTCTTCAACCGACTTCATAACAGACCCGCAAGGCTCAGATTCAAAAGGGAACCAACCATACAAGATCAGGGACTAATTACAAGTTTTGCCCTGCGCACGGACACCGTTCAGCAAGCCCAGCGTTCGCGAGCTTGCGCCACAGATGATTTGGTTATATTTTATACAGTTATTTCATCTTCATCATGTCATTCATCTTTTCCAATTCATCTTCAAAGTCAAAATTACTTATGACCACTGAACCGTCTAAAGCGCCGCCGCTTTACCCGAAGACCCACCTGCTCGCCGCAAGTGGTATCGCCGCCCTTCTCAGCCTGGCACTCCTGGTATTCCCTTCCAGTGACGTAGAAGCCAAACGAACATCCCTGAGCCTTGACCTGGAAAGTCCGGTTGAGCAACTGACACAAGATCAAGACGCTTCCGACGCGCAACAAGCCACAAATGCCCCCGTCGAGTCGCCGTTCGCACAGATAGAAAACAGCCCGGAAGACACCCAGCAAGCAGCCCAGGCCCGGCCTGCACCTGCTGCCGACGCCGCGAAGAACCCTCTGCACCGCGAAGTGGTCGTGGCCAGGGGCGACACGCTGTCGACCCTGTTCGAAAAGGTCGGCCTCCCCGCTACCACCGTTAACGACGTGCTGGCCAGCGACAAGCAAGCCAAGCAATTTACCCAGCTCAAGCACGGCCAGAAACTTGAGTTCGAATTTACGCCCGACGGCCAGCTGAATAACCTGCACAGCAATGTCAGCGACCTCGAAAGCATCACCCTGACCAAGGGCTCCAAAGGCTTTGCCTTCAACCGCATCACCACCAAACCGGTAATGCGCTCGGCGTATGTACATGGCGTGATCAACAGCTCGCTGTCGCAATCCGCCGCTCGCGCGGGTTTGTCCCATAGCATGACCATGGATATGGCCAGCGTGTTCGGCTACGACATCGACTTCGCCCAGGACATTCGCCAGGGCGACGAATTCGACGTGATCTACGAGCAAAAGGTCGCCAACGGCAAAGTAGTCGGCACCGGCAACATTCTCTCCGCGCGCTTCACCAACCGCGGCAAGACCTACACCGCCGTGCGTTACACCAACAAGCAAGGCACCAGCAGCTATTACACGGCTGACGGCAATAGCATGCGCAAGGCTTTTATCCGCACGCCGGTTGACTTCGCCCGTATCAGTTCGCGCTTCTCCATGGGCCGCAAGCACCCCATTTTGAACAAGATCCGCGCTCATAAAGGCGTTGACTATGCAGCCCCTCGCGGTACACCAATCAAGGCTGCCGGTGATGGCAAGGTACTGCTGGCCGGCCGTCGCGGCGGTTACGGCAACACTGTGATCATCCAGCACGGCAACACCTACCGCACGCTGTATGGCCACATGCAGGGCTTCGCCAAGGGCGTGTCGACAGGCAGCAATGTGAAGCAGGGCCAGGTCATCGGCTATATCGGCACCACCGGCCTGTCCACCGGCCCGCATTTGCACTATGAGTTCCAGGTGAACGGCGTCCACGTCGACCCACTTGGCCAGAAGCTGCCGATGGCCGACCCGATCGCCAAAGCCGAACGCGCACGCTTCCTGCAACAGAGCCAGCCGCTGATGGCACGCATGGACCAGGAGCGCTCTACCCTGCTTGCCTCGGCGAAGCGTTAACACATGACTCTCTATATAGGCGTGATGTCCGGCACCAGCCTCGATGGCCTGGACATCGCCCTGATCGAGCAAGCCCCGGCGATCAAACTGCTCGCCACGCACTACATCCCCATGCCCAGCACACTGCGCACCGAGCTGCTTGGCCTTTGTGCCAGCGGCCCGGATGAGATTGCCCGTTCAGCCATCGCACAGCAGCAGTGGGTGCAGCTCGCCGCACAAGGTATTCACGCCCTGCTGGCCCAGCAAAACCTCAAGCCCCAGGATATCCGCGCCATTGGCAGCCATGGCCAGACCATCCGCCATGAACCGGCGCGTGGGTTTACCATACAGATCGGCAACCCGGCCCTGCTCACTGAGCTGACAGGCATTACCGTGGTCAGTGATTTTCGCAGCCGCGACGTGGCTGCCGGTGGCCAGGGCGCGCCACTGGTGCCTGCGTTTCATGAAGCATTGTTCGGTGAGCGCGCCGGTAACCGGGCCGTATTGAATGTCGGAGGCTTCAGCAACCTGAGCCTGATCGAGACCGGCAAGCCTGTAGCCGGCTTCGACTGTGGCCCGGGTAACGTGTTGCTGGACGCCTGGATTCACCTGCAACGCGGCGAACACTTTGATCGCGATGGCCACTGGGCCGCCAGCGGCAAGGTCGAGCCCCTGCTACTCAACGCGCTGCTGGGGGATCCGTTCTTCCTGACCAAGGGCCCTAAAAGCACCGGGCGTGAAGTGTTCAACCTGCAATGGCTGCAACAGCACTTGAGCCAACTGCCGGCGTTCGCGCCCCAGGACGTACAGGCCACGTTGCTGGAACTGACAGCCCTGACCATCAGCGAGTCCTTGCAAACCGCACAGGGCCAGACAGAAACCCTGCTGGTGTGTGGCGGCGGCGCCCACAACGGCGCATTAATGAGCCGCCTGGCCGCCTTGCTCCCCGCTACCCAGGTCAGCAGCACCGCCACTTACGGCGTGGACCCCGACTGGGTCGAAGCCATGGCCTTCGCCTGGCTGGCCCATTGCTGCCTTGAAGGCATTGCCGCCAACCGCCCCAGCGTCACCGGCGCACGCGGGCTGCGGGTGCTGGGCGCGATCTACCCGGCCTGAACCCCAGACAGCAAAACGCCGCTTGGCCGATCAAAGCCAAGCGGCGTTTTTGTATTCGCTGCCGATCAGATCGAGAACGAAGAGCCGCAACCACAGGTGGTGGTGGCGTTAGGGTTCTTGATCACGAAACGCGACCCCTCCAGACCTTCCTGGTAATCCACCTCGGCACCTGCCAGGTATTGGAAGCTCATCGGGTCCACGACCAGGCTCACGCCCTCGCGCTCGACGATGGTGTCGTCATCGGCCACATCTTCATCAAAGGTAAAACCGTACTGAAACCCTGAACAACCGCCGCCCGTAACGAATACGCGCAGCTTCAAGCGATCATTACCCTCTTCATCGACCAGGCTCTTCACCTTGTGCGCAGCACCGTGGGTGAATTGCAAAGCCGTGGGGGTGAAGGATTCAACGCTCATGCTGATAATCTCCCGGCGTAGCGCCGCCATATGCGTAATGGCGGGCATTATCCGCTTCTCCTAGAAAAGCGGTCAACTATTAAGGGAGCAGCGGCAAGCTTCAAGCCGGCAAGCTCCAAGCTTGCTGCTGACAACTTGAAGCTCATAGCTGCGTTTAAGGCAGCATGCCCGCGTGGGACAAGCCCAGCTTCTCATCCAGGCCGAACAGGATGTTCATGTTCTGTACCGCCTGGCCCGACGCGCCCTTGACCAGATTGTCGATCACCGACAGCACCACGACCAGGTCGCCATCCTGTGGACGATGCACGGCAATACGGCACACGTTGGCACCGCGCACGCTGCGGGTTTCCGGGTGGCTGCCGGCAGGCATTACATCGACGAACGGTTCATTGGCGTAACGTTTTTCAAACAGCGCTTGCAGATCGACCGAGCGGTCCACCACGGTTGCGTACAACGTGGAGTGAATGCCACGAATCATCGGCGTCAGGTGCGGCACGAAGGTCAGGCCCACGTCCTTACCCGCAGCACGACGCAACCCCTGGCGAATTTCCGGCAGGTGACGATGCCCTTTTACGGCATACGCCTTCATGCTTTCCGATGTCTCGGAGTACAGCGAACCTACCGCTGCCCCACGACCGGCACCACTCACACCTGATTTGCAATCGGCGATCAGGCGCGAAGCATCCGCCAGCCCGGCTTCGAGCAATGGCAGGAAACCCAGTTGCGTTGCGGTTGGGTAGCAACCTGGAACCGCGATAAGGCGCGCTTGTTTGATTTGCTCACGATTGACTTCCGGCAGGCCATACACCGCCTCTTCCAACAGTTGCGGGGCGCCGTGCGGCTGGCCGTACCACTTGGCCCACTCATCGGCATCCTGCAAACGGAAGTCGGCCGACAGGTCAATCACCTTGGTGCCGGCGGCCAGCAGCTCACCGGCCAGCGCATGGGCAACGCCGTGCGGGGTGGCAAAGAACACCACATCACAGGCGCCCAGGGTATTGATGTCCGGAACGCTGAATGCCAGGCCGTCGTAGTGGCCTCGCAGGTTCGGGTACATATCGGCCACGGCCATCCCGGCCTCGGATCGGGAAGTGATCACCACCACCTCAGCTTGCGGATGCTGAGCCAACAGACGCAGCAATTCGACACCGGTGTAACCCGTGCCGCCGACGATACCGACCTTGACCATAAACCTGCCCTCAACGAACCCACTGGAAAGCCGTCGATAATAGGGGCCGTATCGTCCTGCGACAACCGTCAACGTGACGTACGGGCGCATGAGCCACTACTATCTTCAGTTACCGTGAACCTGGGAATAACTAGAAATGCTCTATCTATGGGTCAAAGCCTTCCATATCGTCAGTATCGTCTGCTGGTTTGCCGCGCTGTTCTACCTGCCACGCCTGTTCGTCTACCACGCACAGAGTGAAGACACCGTCAGCAAAGAACGCTTCAGCATCATGGAGCGCAAGCTTTACCGCGGCATCATGGGCCCGGCGATGATCGCCAGCCTGATCTTTGGCGGCTGGCTGATCTACCTCAACCCCGCCATCTTTCAATCCGGCGCGTGGATCCACGCCAAGCTGACCCTGGTGGTGCTGCTGATCGGCTATCACCACATGTGCGGCGCGCAGGTCAAACGTTTCGCCCGTGGCGAAAACACCCGCAGCCATGTCTTTTATCGCTGGTTCAATGAAGTGCCCGTTCTGTTATTGCTGGCTATCGTAATTTTGGTCGTGGTCAAACCGTTCTAATTTCAATTACTCGGGGTTCCTCCAATGTCGCTGCCCGCTTTGCTCGAACAACGTCTGCGCCTGCCCGTGGTGGCTGCGCCGATGTTCCTGATTTCCAACCCGCAACTGGTCCTCGCGTGTTGTCGCAATGGGGTGGTCGGGAGCTTCCCGGCGCTCAACCAGCGCGAAAGCAGCGGCTTCAAGGCTTGGCTGGAAGAGATCGAAGCGGGCCTGGCGCAGTTGGACAACCCGGCGCCGTATGCCGTCAACCTGATCGTGCACAACAGCAACCCACGCCTGGAAGCCGACTTGGCGATCTGCGTCGAGCATAAAGTGCCGATCGTCATTACCAGCCTGGGGGCGGTCAAGGAGCTGGTGGATGCCGTACACAGTTATGGCGGCCTGGTGTTCCACGATGTCACCACCCGGCGCCATGCAGAAAAAGCCGCCGAAGCCGGGGTCGACGGCCTGATCGCCGTGGCTGCAGGCGCTGGCGGGCATGCCGGCACCTGGAGCCCGTTCGCGCTGATCGCCGAGATTCGCCAGTTTTTCGACAAAACCTTGCTGCTGGCCGGCTGCCTCAACCATGGGCATGAGATACTCGCCGCCCAACTGCTGGGCGCAGACCTGGCTTACTTCGGCACGCGCTTTATCGGTACCACTGAAAGCCACGCCCCGGATGCGTATAAAGAGATGCTGCTCACATCGCGTGCCGCCGACATCGTGCACACTCCTGCTGTCTCCGGTGTGCCCGCCAGTTTTATGCGCCAGAGCCTGGAAAACGCCGGTTTCGACCTCGCCGCGCTGCAAGGCAAAGGCGAAGTCAACTTCGGTTCCAAGCTCAAGCCGTTGAGCGACGAAGCCAAGGCATGGAAGACCGTATGGTCCGCCGGCCAGGGCGTCGGTGAGATTAATGATTTGCCCAGCGTCGATGAACTCGTTGCACGCCTGGATGCCGAATACCGCAAGGCTCGCGAGCAGGCTGCACACTTGCGCTGGCCACGCTGACCCAACGCTGGGCCTGCCGATTGAGCGGGCCTGCATAACCTTCCTGAATAAGTGACAAGGATGCCTGCATGAGCGACAACCGTTTCAAGATTGTGTTTGACGGAGCCCTGCTCCCAGGGGTCGAAAGCACCACCGCCAAACTGAATCTGGCCGAGCTGTTCAAGAGTGATGTCGATGCCATCGAGAAGCTCTTTACCGGCCGCCCGGTCGCCCTGAAGCGCGACTTGTCCCGCCCCGATGCCGAAACGTACCTCACCGCGCTGAAAAACGCCGGGGTCGATGCACGTATCGAAGCCGAACAACCCGTAGCCTTCAGCCTCGCCGAAACCCACGAGACGGAATCCGCCGGCGCTGACTTCTCGCGCCCGGCCGCCTCGCCTTACGCGCCACCACGCGCCGCCGTGGGCGATGACCTGCCGGAGTACGCCACCCTCAAGGTGTTTACCCTCCACGGACGTATCGGCCGCTTGCGGTATCTGGCATGGACGCTGGTATTGACCCTGGCAATGCTGGTTGCCGGTGGCATCATCAGCACCGTCAGCTTTGCCGTCGCCACCGCCTCGCCGACGCTGGGCACCATCATCGGCGTACTGCTGGGTCTGGCGTTGTTTGTTGCGCTGGTCTGGGTCAGCGTGCAGATCGGTGTGCAGCGCCTGCACGACCTCGGCTGGTCCGGCTGGCTGTATTTCCTCAACCTGGTGCCGCTGGTGAACAGCGTGTTCCCGATCCTGTTGCTGGTATTGCCGGGCAATGCCGGCGCCAACCAGTACGGCGCACCACCACCGCGCAACTCCACGGCGGTCAAAGTGCTGGCTACCCTGTGGCTGGCGTTTATTCCGGTGATGCTCGCCATCGTGGTGACGCTCGGCATGAATGGTTACCTCAACCAGCTCGAAGCCAATATGGACAGCAGCTACGAAAGCAGCTCCATCACCTCCGATGACGACGCCGATCAAGCCACCACTGTCGAGGAAGACGACGCACAAAGTGCTGACGAAGCCGGCGAACCTGTAGACTCTGCGCAACAGTAAAGAAACGCCCGCCGCCGGTGATGCCTCCATCACAGGCGGCGGGTGTTGCGATGGAGAAAGGCATGACCCGTTACGCTCTGATCACCGGCGCCTCCAGCGGCATCGGCCTGGCCCTGGCCGAAGCATTGGCCCGGCGTGGCCGCAGCTTGATTCTGGTGGCCCGCCAGCGTGATCAGTTGGAAAGCATTGCAATCGAATTGACCCAGCGTTTTGGCGTCGAGGTGCTGTTTCGGGCCTGCGACCTGGGCGAACCGCTGCGTTTGTCCGGGTTCCTGCTGGAGCTTGAAGAAGGCGAACGCCAGATCGACCTGCTGGTGAACTGCGCCGGCATCGGCACCAGCGGGCCCTTTCTGGCCCAGGACTGGATGACTGAGCAAGACCTGATCGAAGTCAACATCCTGGCCCTGACCCGTATGTGTCACGCCCTTGGCAATGCCATGGCGCTGCATGGCGGCGGGCAGATTCTCAATGTGGCGTCGATCGCGGCGTTCCAGCCCGGCCCGTGGATGAGCAGCTATTACGCCAGCAAAGCCTATGTGCTGCACTTCTCCGAGGGCTTACGCGAAGAACTGAAGACCTGTGGCATCAAGGTCTCGGTGCTTTGCCCCGGCCCCACACGCACCGCCTTCTTCGGCACCGCGCAGATGGACACCGCCAAGCTTGAACGCAGTGACAAACTGATGAGCCCGGAAGAAGTGGCGCTTTACACGGTGCGCGCACTGGAAAAGAACCGAGCCATCATCATTCCCGGCCGCCGTAATCGCTGGCTGACCTTCAGCCCGCGTTTAAGCCCACGCTGGCTGACCCGCAAGATCGCCGGGGCCATCAACAAGGCGTATTGCCCACGCTGACTGGCTGAGTACACTCTCTCTGCACTTTAATAATGGAGAAACAGCTGTGGATACTCTGTTCACCAAGATCATCAACGGAGAAATAAACGCGGATATCATCTACGAAGATGATCAAGTCCTTGCCTTCAAGGACATCCACCCGGCGGCGCCTGTGCACTTCCTGGTCATCCCGAAGAAACACATCCCTACCCTCAATGACCTGACCGAGGAAGATAAAGCCCTGGCCGGCCATATTCTGTTCACCGCCCAGCGCCTGGCCTTAGAGCAAGGTTGCGAGGAAGGCTTCCGGGTGGTGATGAACTGTAACCCGAAAGGCGGGCAGACCGTTTATCACATCCACATGCATGTGTTGGGTCAGCGCCAGATGAACTGGCCGCCGGGCTGATCCGCCTTACAGCAAAGGTCGCGGCCCAAGGCTGCGACCCCATGCCCTTGACTCAGCGCAAACGCTCGCCCCTCTCTTGCGGTAAACTGGCCGCCGAGATTCTTCCCGGAGGTCAGCATGACTACCCAACGTCACTACTCGCCGATTGACCGTCTGTTGCTGCAAGCCGACATGGCCATGCGCACGCTGCTGCCCTTCAGCGGCCAACCGTACCGCCCGTCGCCCGCCATCGTGCAGCCCGAAGCGCAGATGAGCGAGACCGATACCCGCCACGTCGCCGGCCTGATGCGCATCAACCATACCGGCGAAGTCTGTGCCCAGGCGCTGTACCAGGGCCAGGCCCTGACCGCCAAGCTGCCGCAAGTACGTGCGGCCATGGAGCACGCGGCCGAGGAAGAAATCGACCACCTGGCCTGGTGCGAGCAACGCATCCGCCAACTGGGCAGCCACCCTAGCGTGCTGAACCCGCTGTTTTATGGTTTGTCGTTTGGTATCGGCGCTGCTGCCGGCCTGATCAGCGACAAGGTCAGCCTCGGTTTTGTCGCCGCGACCGAACATCAAGTGTGCAAGCACCTGGATGAGCACCTGGAGCAACTGCCGGCCGAAGACGAAAAGTCCCGGGCGATTCTGGAGCAGATGCGCATCGACGAAGAACACCACGCAGAAAGCGCATTGGATGCAGGCGGGTTCCGCTTCCCGGCGCCGGTGCGGTTTGGCATGAGCATTTTGGCCAAGGTCATGACCAAAAGCACCTATCGGATCTGAACTGCAGCAAATCCCGGCTACAAAAAAGGGCGCTTTCAAAGCGCCCTTTTTTTGTCAGCCGATCCCGGGATCAACCCAACTCGATGATTTCGTAATCATGGGTGATGGCCACACCGGCCGCGCCCAGCATGATCGACGCCGAGCAATACTTCTCGGCCGACAGCTCGATGGCGCGCTTGACCTGCGCTTCTTTCAATGCGCGGCCCTTCACCACGAAATGCATATGGATCTTGGTGAACACCTTGGGATCTTCAGTGGCGCGCTCGGCTTCCAGGAACGCTTCGCAGCTTTCCACGGCCTGGCGGGATTTCTTCAGGATGCTGACCACGTCAAAATTGCTGCAACCGCCGACACCCAGCAGGAGCATTTCCATCGGGCGTACGCCCAGGTTACGGCCACCGGCTTCCGGCGGGCCGTCCATGACCACCACATGGCCACTGCCCGACTCACCGAGGAACATGGCTTCGCCCGCCCATTGGATGCGTGCCTTCATCGCCCAGACTCCACTGCTAAAAAAGGGTCGCCAGCTTAGCACAGGGTCTGAGCACGGCAGCGTTTCCCATGAAAGCGATCAATAGCAGGGTTTCCCCGGCAAATTGGCTAATCGAGACAGGATGTGTCTGGTAAGCTGGCGCCAATTCGATGGCGTATTGCCACCCTTTATACAACGTGTATCAATGCCGATACCTCTGAACACAATAACTCCAACCACTTCGCGCTGCCTTTTCGGGATACAACCATGGTTGCTCTTACTCCCATACCCAAGATCAAGAATCTCGACAAGCTATTGATGCACTGCCAGCGCCGGCGCCACCCGGCCAAGCACAACATCATCTGTGCCGGCGAGCGCTCTGAAACACTGTTCTTCATTATCAAAGGCTCGGTCACTATCCTGATCGAGGACGAAGACGGCCGCGAAATGATCATCGCCTACCTCAACACCGGAGATTTCTTTGGGGAACTGGGGCTGTTTGAGCAAGCCGGCAAGGAGCAGGAACGCAGCGCCTGGGTACGCGCCAAGGTCGAGTGCGAAGTGGCCGAGATCAGTTACGCCAAGTTTCGCGAACTGGCCCAGCACGACCCCGATATTCTCTATGCCCTGAGTGGCCAGATCGCCCAGCGCCTGCGGGACACCACGCGCAAGGTCGGCGACCTGGCGTTCTTTGACGTCACCGGTCGCGTAGCCCGCTGCCTGCTGGAGCTGTGCAAACAGCCCGACGCAATGACCCATCCCGACGGCATGCAGATCAAAGTCACGCGCCAGGAAATCGGGCGCATTGTCGGCTGTTCGCGAGAGATGGTCGGCCGGGTACTCAAAGACCTGGAGGAGCGCAACCTGGTGCACGTCAAAGGCAAGACGATGGTGGTCTTCGGCACCCGTTAACCTGGCAGGAAGCTGGCCAACAGTTGACGGTACAGGGTGTCCAGCCGACTGATCGCGTGCGGCGCAGCAAAGGCTTCATGCAGCGCGATATGGCTGTCGGCCCGCACCCGCTGCTCAAGACCGCAGGCTTGATTGAAGCGGTTGACCGCCGCGATCAACTCCTCGCGATCGTTTTCCAACAGCAACGCACCGTGCACCAACCCCACCGGGCGACCACCGCTCTGGCGCCAGCGCTGGGCCGTGCCGACCATTTTGCGGCCGTTGAGATTGACGTTGTAACGACCGTCGCAGAACGCCCCGTCGATTTCACCGACGGAGGCATCCCCACCCAACTCAATCAGCATGTCGCAGATTGGCTGGCACAGGCGCTGGTAGCCGGTTTCGATGCGCGCCTGATCGCCTTCACTGCGCGGCGGCGCGTAGACCAGGGCGATATTGACCGTGGCATTCGACTGCGGCACCGGCTCGCCGCCGGTTTCGCGCAACAACACCGGCCAACCGGCGTCGGCCGAGACTTGGCTGGCGGTGTCGAACGCCGGTAGGCGGCTCAGACGACGCGGCATGACCAGGGCTTGATCGCTGGGCTGCCAGAACAGCAGGCCGAACGCCTGATCACCTGCACACACCGCAGCCAGTAAGGCTTGTTCGGCGGCCAGCCCTGCTTCAACAGTCATCATTAGCGGCTGAGTCATCTAATACCTGCCTATCTGGATAAACACAGAACCCAATGTGGGAGCGGGCTTGCTCGCGAATGGGGTGTGTCAGTCACCACATGTACTGGCTGATCCACCGCATTCGCGAGCAAGCCCGCTCCCACATTTAAACCGTATTCCAAATGTTGACCGCGGTTTATTCAGTCCAGGGTCGACCCGCTGACCGCCACGCCACGCTCCGGGAAGAACAGGCGCTGCAACTCAGCCCCTGGGTTCTCGGCGCGCATGAAGGTCTCGCCCACCAGGAACGAATACACCCCGCTGATTTCCATCAGCTCCACATCCGCACGGTTGACGATGCCACTCTCGGTGATCACCAGGCGGTCACGCGGAATACGCGGCAGCAGGTCGAGGGTGTTTTCCAGGCTGACTTCGAAGGTGTGCAGGTTACGGTTGTTAACCCCCATCAGCGGTGTGTCGAGGGTTTTCAGCGCGCGCTCCAGCTCATCGCCGTCGTGCACTTCGACCAACACGTCCAGGCCGACGCTTTTGGCCACGGCCGCCAGTTCGGCCATCTTCACGTCATCCAGTGCGGAGACGATCAACAGCACACAGTCGGCGCCCAAGGCACGCGCTTCGACGATCTGGTACGGGTCAACCATGAAATCCTTGCGGATCACCGGCAACTTGCACGCGGCGCGAGCCTGCTGCAGGAACAGGTCGGCACCCTGGAAGTAGTCGATATCGGTCAGCACCGACAGGCAGGTCGCTCCGCCCTTCTCATAGCTCTTGGCGATGTCCTCGGGGATGAAAATCTCGCGAATCACACCCTTGCTCGGCGAAGCCTTTTTGATTTCAGCAATGACCGCCGGCTGCTTGAGTTTGGCCTGAGCGATCAGCGCGTTGGCAAAACCACGCGGTGCATCGGCGGCCTTCGCCTGGCTTTCCAGCTCGGCGAGGCTCACGCGGGCACGGCGCTCGGCGACTTCTTCGGCCTTGCGGGCCAGGATTTTTTCCAGAACGGTCGGCACACTCATCCTTCATTCTCCATCTTGAATACTGCGGTGAATGCTCCCAGCTCTTCGAGCTTTTCACGAGCCAGACCGGTGTGCAGCGCGTCGTGAGCCAAAGCGACACCTTCCTTGAGACTATAGGCATGGTCGGCCGCATAAAGTGCAGCGCCAGCGTTCAGTACAATCATTTCCGCAGCTTTTTGACCGTTCTCGGTCTTGCGACGCCCCAGGGCATCGCGAATCAGTTCCAGTGAAGCGGCCGGGCTTTCCACCGCCAGGCCGTGCAGGCTCTGGCTCTTCATACCGAGGTCTTCAGGCTCGACCCAGTATTCGGTGACCTGGTCATTTTTCAGCTCCGCCACAAAAGTCGGGGCCGCCAGGCTGAATTCGTCCAGGCCGTCCTTGGAATGCACCACCAGTACATGCTTGCTGCCCAGGCGTTGCAACACTTCTGCCAACGGCCGGCACAGCGCCTGGCTGAACACACCCACTACCTGGTGCTTCACACCGGCCGGATTCGTAAGCGGGCCGAGCATGTTGAACAGGGTACGCAGGCCGAGGTCCTTGCGCGGGCCGGCGGCGTGCTTCATCGCACCATGGTGGGATTGGGCAAACATAAAGCCGATACCCACGTTGTCGATGCAACGCGCCACTTGTACCGGGGTCAGGTTCAGGTAGATACCGGCCGCTTCCAGCAGGTCGGCACTGCCGCTCTTGCCGGACACCGCACGGTTACCGTGCTTGGCCACGGTGCAACCCGCCGCTGCCACCACCAAGGATGCAGCCGTCGACACGTTGAAAATATTCGCACCGTCGCCGCCGGTGCCCACCACATCGACCACGCCGTCGAGGGTCTTGAGCTCAACCTTGTCCGCCAGCTCGCGCATCACCGACACGGCGCCGACGATCTCGTCGATGCTCTCGCTCTTCATGCGCATCGCCATCATGAACGCGCCGATCTGCGCGTCGGTGCATTGGCCGGTCATGATCTCGCGCATCACATCGCTCATTTCAGCGGTGCTCAGGTCCAGATGGCCGACGATACGGCTCAGGGCAGTCTTGATATCCATGGAAAGTCCTTAGCGCGTGCCGCCGCTCTGCTTGAGAAAGTTGGCGAACAGCTCGTAGCCCTGCTCGGTCAGGATCGACTCGGGGTGAAATTGCACCCCTTCGATATTCAGTGTCTTGTGGCGCAGGCCCATGATCTCATCGACCGAGCCGTCCTCTAGCTGGGTCCAGGCGGTCAACTCCAGGCAGTCCGGCAGAGTCTCACGCTTGACCACCAACGAATGGTAGCGGGTTACCGTCACCGGCAGGTTCAGGCCATGAAACACGCCCACATCATTGTGGAACACCGGGCTGGTCTTGCCGTGCATCACTTGGCGCGCACGCACCACGTCACCGCCAAATGCCTGGCCGATGGACTGATGCCCCAGGCACACGCCCAGGATCGGCAGCTTGCCGGCGAAATACTGGATCGCCTCAAGGGAAATACCCGCCTCGGTCGGCGTGCAGGGACCCGGCGATACCACGATACGCTCCGGGTTGAGCGCCGCGATTTGCGCCACGCTCAGTTCGTCGTTGCGCACCACCTTGACCTCGGCACCCAGCTCGCCCAGGTACTGCACCACGTTGTAGGTAAAGGAGTCGTAGTTATCAATCATCAGCAACATGGGGGAAACCTCAAGAATTAGGGGTCTGTTCAGCCAGCGCAACGGCGCGGAACATCGCGCGGCGCTTGTTCAGGGTTTCTTCCCATTCGAGGGCCGGCACCGAGTCGGCGACGATCCCGCCACCCGCCTGCACATGCAATTCCCCGTCCTTGATCACCGCCGTGCGAATCGCAATGGCGGTGTCCATGTTGCCGTTCCAGGCGAAATAACCCACAGCGCCGCCGTAGACGCCACGCTTGACCGGCTCCAGCTCGTCGATGATTTCCATCGCACGGATCTTCGGTGCGCCCGACAAGGTGCCCGCCGGCAGGATCGCCCGCAGTGCGTCCATCGCAGTCAGCCCGGCCTTCAGCTCGCCGGTGACGTTGGACACGATGTGCATCACATTGGAATAACGCTCGATCACCATCTTTTCAGTGAGTTTCACCGAACCGATTTCCGAGACGCGCCCTGTGTCGTTGCGGCCCAGGTCGATGAGCATCAGGTGTTCGGCGATCTCTTTGTCATCGCTGAGCAGGTCTTTTTCCAGCGCCAGGTCGGCTTCTTCGGTCGCACCACGCGGGCGAGTACCGGCAATCGGGCGCACGGTGATCTGGTTGTCCTCGACGCGCACCAGCACTTCAGGAGAACTGCCGACCACGTGGAAGTCGCCGAAGTTGAAGAAGAACATGTACGGCGTCGGGTTGAAGCAACGCAGCGCACGGTACAGGTCGATCGGCGCAGCCTTGAAGTCGATGGACATGCGTTGCGACGGCACCACCTGCATGCAGTCACCAGCGAGGATGTATTCCTTGATGGTATCGACTGCGCGCTCGTAGTCATCCTGGGTAAAGCTTGAACGAAAGATCGGGTCGGCCGCTGGCGGACGGCTGAGGTCCAGGCCGCGCCGCGGGGTGATCGGCTGGCGCAGTTTTTCCAGCAGGGCTTCGAGGCCGGCCTGGCCGTGCTCGAAAGCGTCGGCCTGGGCCGGGTCGGCCAGCACAATCGCGTGCATCTTGCCGGCGAGGTTGTCGAACACCACCACGGCGTCGGAGACCATCAGCAGAATGTCCGGCACGCCCAGCGGGTCCGGGTTCGGGCATTTGCCCAGGCGTTTTTCCACGTAGCGCACGCAGTCGTAGCCGAAGTACCCCACCAGGCCGCCGTTGAAACGCGGCAGGCCGGGGATGGTCGGCACGTTGTAGCGCGCTTTGAAGGTTTCGACAAAGGCCAGCGGGTCTTCGACGTCATGGCTTTCGATCTCGACGCCATCATGGGTGATGCTCACATGATGGTCGTACACCCGCAGCACGGTGCGGCACGGCAGGCCGATAATCGAGTAACGGCCCCACTTCTCGCCGCCCTGAACCGATTCCAGCAGATAGGAATTGGGCTCGTCGGCCAGTTTCAGGTAGATCGACAGCGGCGTATCGAAGTCGGCCAGGGTTTCGCAGGCCAGGGGAATGCGGTTATAGCCGGCAGCGGCCAAACGCAGGAATTCTTCGCGGATCATGATGTGCCTCGTGGCGTGAGGGTCTAACAGTCAGGTATGCAAACGTGCCGCAGCGCGGCCAGGATCAGTCAGGCGCGCCAACGCCAGCGGGCCAGGGCCTTGATGACTTTCATCCAGAGTTTGCGAGTGACCACCACGATGGAATTTCCAGAAGGGGACGGATCAATGTCGGGCAACGTTATCTCAGCGCCAGCTCCCAAGCAACCGGGGATTAGCAGTCGCAGGTCATCAATCACCAGCGCAGGCGACTCTTCGGCGATCGGCCGACCATGGTTATAGCCGTAACTCAAGGCCACGCACTGCACGCCAGCGGCCTTCGCCGCCAACACATCACTGCGCGAATCGCCGACAAACAATGACTGCGAAGCCGGGATATTGGCCATTTTCATCACGAAAAACAGCGCCGCCGGGTCAGGTTTCTTCTGCGCCAAGGTGTCGCCGCCGATGATCCAGCGGAAATACCGGCCGATTTTCATCTGGTCCAACAGCGGCGCGACGAAGCGCTCCGGCTTGTTGGTGATCAGGGCCATTTCCACGCCCTGCTTGCTCAGCCATTTGAGGGTGTCGCGCACGCCGGGGTAGACCACGGTGAGTTCATGGCCGTCTTCATAGGCGGCGTTGAACAACTCCAGGGCATGCTCGGCCTCAACGTCATCCACGCCCTCGGCGTCGATGTGGTTGGCCAGGGCCCGGCGTACCAGCATCTGCACGCCGTTGCCGACCCACTCACGTACCGATTCGATGCCCGCCGGCTTGCGCCCCAGCTTGAGCAGCATTTCGTCCACCGCCGCCGCCAGGTCAGGCACCGAGTCGATCAACGTACCGTCCAGATCGAACATCACCAGCCGTGGCAGTTTGCCGGGGAACAGCTGCTCGAAGCCGCTCATGGACGCGCCAACGCCAGTTCTGCGCGCATCTTGTCGATGACTTCCTGATAATCCGGGGCGTTGAAGATCGCCGAGCCGGCCACAAAGGTGTCGGCACCGGCAGCGGCGATTTCACGAATATTGTTGACGTTGACCCCGCCGTCGATTTCCAGGCGGATATCGCGGCCCGAGGCGTCGATCAGGGCGCGGGCTTCGCGCAGCTTGTTCAGCGTGCCGGGAATGAACTTTTGCCCGCCAAAGCCTGGGTTGACGCTCATCAGCAGCACCATGTCGACCTTGTCCATCACGTACTCGAGCACGCTCAGCGGGGTGGCCGGGTTGAACACCAGGCCCGCCTTGCAGCCGCCTTCGCGGATCAGTTGCAGGGTGCGGTCCACGTGCAGCGTGGCTTCCGGGTGGAAGGTGATGTAAGTCGCACCGGCTTCGATGAAGTCACCGACGATGCGATCCACCGGGCTGACCATCAGGTGCGCGTCGATCGGCGCGGTGATGCCGTACTTGCGCAATGCCGCGCAGACCATCGGGCCGATGGTCAGGTTGGGCACGTAATGGTTGTCCATCACATCGAAGTGCACAAAGTCGGCACCGGCGGCCAACACCTTGTCCACTTCCTCACCCAGGCGGGCGAAATCGGCAGAGAGAATTGATGGAGCAATAACGAAGGGCTGCATGACGCACCTTTTTTGAGCTAAATCACGATGGCGCGCATTGTATACCTCATGCTTTGCTGCGCGCACCGTGACCTGGCTCAATGGCTAGAACGCGGCCCGGTAGATTTTCTCGATATCCGCCGCGCTGAGCTTGCGCGGGTTGTTGCGCATCAGGCGTTCGATACCCGCAGCTTCCGTGGCCATGGCGGGGATTGCGTCTTCCGGAACCCCGAAGCTACGCAGGCCCGACGGGATCTCCACAGCGGCACACAGTCGCGTCATCGCCTCGACGGCCTGGTCGGCGGCATCGTTGGCACTCAGCCCGCTCACATTCACGCCCATGGCCTGGGCAATGTCCTGCATGCGCTCCACGCAGGCCAGTTTGTTCCAGTGCATCACATAGGGCAGCAGCAAGGCATTGCTGACGCCATGGGCGATATTGAAGCGCCCGCCCAGCGGGTAGGCCAGCGCATGCACCGCGCCCACCCCGGCATTGCCGAAGGCCATGCCAGCCATCAGGCTGGCGGTAGCCATGTCATCGCGGGCCTGCAAATTGGCCGGGTTGGCATAGGCTTTGGGCAGTGCCCTGGCAATCAGTTTGATCGCGCCAATGGCCAGGGCGTCGGTGATCGGCGAGGCGTTCAGCGACAGGTAGGACTCGATCGCATGCACCAGCGCATCCACGCCACTGGCGGCGGTGACACTGCGCGGGCAAGTCAGGGTCATTTGCGGGCTGATCAACGCAACATCCGGCAGCAGGTAATCGCTGACGATGCCCTTTTTCAGTTGCGCGGCCTTGTCCGAGAGAATCGCCACATTGGTCACCTCCGAGCCGGTGCCCGCCGTGGTGGGGATGGCGATCAGCGGCGGGCCCTTGCGTGGCACCTGGTCGACGCCGAACAAGTCCGCCAGCGCGCCGTGGTAACCGGCATAGGCCGCCACGCTTTTGGCGATATCAATGGCGCTGCCACCCCCCACACCAATCAGGCCGTCATGCCCACCTTCGCGGTACACGCGCATGCAATCTTCGACGATGGCGATTTCCGGGTCGGGCAGTACGCGATCAAAGATTTCGTAAGTGCGATCACCCAGATGCGCCAGCGCCAGCGCCACGGTGCCGGACTTGACCAGCGCGGCATCGGTGACGATCAACGGGTTATCCACATCCAGGCGCGTGAGTTCAAAGGCCAGTTGCTCGATGGCACCGGCGCCGGTCAGCAGTTTGTGGGCGATCTTGAATGAGGAAGTACTCATGTGCGCGGCCTCTTATTAGTGATGGGCTGGCACAAGAGTAGCTGACTTAGGCTGGTTGTCTTGCATTCACCCACTGAATGGGCGAACGGTGTGGGAGCTGGCTTGCCTGCGATAGCATCACCTCGGTGTGACTGAAAAACCGACGTGCCTGCATCGCGGGCAAGCCCGGCTCCCACACAAGCCAGCTCCCAGAGTGGATTGGATGTGGCCGTTACACCTGCGCGGTACGCAGTTTCTCGCTGCGCCCGCGCAGCCATTCCAGGGTCAGCAACAGCAACACCGAGAACGCAATCAGCAGGGTCGCGGCTGCAGCAATCGTCGGGCTGAGGTTCTCGCGGATACCGCTGAACATCTGGCGTGGCAGGGTCGCTTGCTCGGGGCCGGCGAGGAACAGCGTCACCACCACCTCATCGAACGAGGTGGCAAAGGCGAACAGCGCCCCGGAAATCACCCCCGGCGCGATCAACGGCAAGGTCACCCGACGAAATGCGGTCAACGGCGAAGCGCCCAGGCTGGCCGCCGCCCGCACCAGGTTATGGTTGAAGCCCTGCAAGGTCGCCGACACCGTGATGATCACAAACGGTACGCCGAGCACGGCGTGCACCACGATCAGCGAGAAAAAGCTGTTGCCCAGGCCCAACGGCGCAAAGAACAGGTAACTGGCCACGCCGATGATCACCACCGGCACCACCATCGGCGAAATCACCAGGGCCATGACCAGCGCCTTGCCGGGGAAATTCCCGCGGGTCAGGCCGATGGCCGCCAGGGTGCCGAACACCATGGCCAGCACCGTGGCCGCCGGGGCGACGATGATGCTGTTCTTCAGCGCACGCATCCATTCGGCCGAGTTGAAGAAGTCCTGATACCAGTGCAGCGAGAAGCCTTGCAGCGGGTACACCAGGAAACTGCCGCTGTTGAACGACAGCGGGATGATCACCAGCACGGGCAAAATCAGGAACAGCAGGATCAAGCCGCACAGAATCCGCAAGCTGTAGAACCACACCCGTTCCACCGGTGACATATAAGGGCTCAGCATCGCAAGGTCTCCTCAGCTCAGGCGCAGGCGACTGGCGCCCACCAGCCGGTTGTAGATCAGGTACAGCACCACCGTCGCCAGCAGCAGCAAGCCGCCCAAGGCCGTGGCCATACCCCAGTTGATGCTGGTGTTGGTGTAGAAGGCCACGAAGTAGCTGACCATCTGATCGTTCGGGCTGCCCAGCAGTGCCGGTGTGATGTAGTAACCAATTGCCAGGATGAACACCAGCAGGCAACCGGCGCCGACCCCGGCATAGGTCTGCGGGAAGTACACGCGCCAGAAACTCGCGAACGGGTGGCAACCCAGGGAAATCGCCGCCCGCATATAAGTGGGCGAGATGCCTTTCATCACGCTGTAGATCGGCAGAATCATGAACGGCAGCAGGATGTGCACCATGGAGATGTAGACCCCGGTACGGTTGAACACCAGCTCCACCGGTTTATCCACCAGCCCCAGGCCCATCAGGGCGCTGTTGATCAACCCGCCGGACTGCAGCAGCACGATCCACGCCGCCACCCGCACCAGGATCGAGGTCCAGAACGGCAGCAACACCAGAATCATCAACAGGTTACTTTTACGCGCCGGCAGGTTGGCCAGCAGGTACGCCAGGGGGTAGGCCAGCAACAGGCAGACGGCGGTGATCACCAGGCCCATCCAGAAGGTGCGCGCGAAGATGTCCAGGTAGATCGCCTGGTCCGGGGTGGCCGGGGCCACTTCACCGAGGTCGTCGATACGGTGATCGACGGCCGCCAGCAGGTAATACGGCGTGAGGCTGCTGGTATTACGCCGGATCGCCTGCCAGTACGCCGGGTCGCCCCAACGTTCGTCGAGGTTTTCCAGCGCTTCTTTATAAGAGGCAGGCGCTTCGGTAAACGGCAGCGCCCGCGCGGTTTTGGTCAGCAGGCTGCGATAGCCGGCCAGTTCCATGTTCAAGCGTTTGGACAGGTCGCCCAGGGTCTGGTTTTTGCGCGCCTCGCCCAGGTCTTCGCTGAGGGCCTGATACACCGGTTCACCCGGCAGACCACGACCGTCCCAGGTCTTTACCGCTACTACGGTACGCGGCAAACCGCCTACCACTTCCGGGTTGCCGACGCTCTTGTAGAGCAGCGCCACGATCGGCACCAGGAACACCAACAGCAAAAACAGCACCAGCGGCGCGATCAGGGCCTGGGCCTTCCAGCGATTGAGCCGCTCGGCACGCGCCAGGCGCTGCTTGAGGGTGGGGCTGTTGACCTCGTTGGAGGGAACGGCAATGGCCATGGCTGACTCCGGAAATACTGAAAAAAGACAACAGTCTTGCGCTATACGACAAAACCTGTGGCGAGCGGGCTTGCCCGCGTTGGGCTGCGCAGCAGCCCCAAAACCAGGCGCCGCGCCGGATCGGTGAATCGCGGTGACTTCACCGGGGTTGCTTCGCACCCCAACGGGGGCAAGCCCCCTCGCCACAAAAGCTCAACTGCAATGAGCTATTACTTGGCAGCCCAGGAGTTGAAGCGCTGCTCCAACTGCTCGCCGTTATCCGCCCAGAAGCTCACGTCGATCTGCACCTGGTTGGCGATGTTTTCCGGGGTGGTCGGCATGTCCTTCAGCACATCCTTGGCCAGCAACGGCACGGCCTGGGTATTGGCCGGGCCGTAGGCGATGTTTTCCGAGTAGATCTTCTGCTGCTGCGGTGCGACCGAGAAAGCGATGAATTTCTTCGCCGCTTCGGCGCGGTCCTTGGCCAACCCTTTTGGAATGGCCCAGGCATCGAAGTCATAGATGCCGCCGTTCCACACCACTTTCAGGTTGCTCTCTTTCTGTACGGCGGCGATGCGGCCGTTGTAGGCCGAGCTCATCACCACGTCACCGGAGGCCAAGTACTGCGGCGGTTGTGCGCCGGCTTCCCACCACTGGATCGACGGTTTGAGTTCGTCGAGCTTCTTGAACGCTCGGTCCTGGCCATCTTTGCCGGCCAGCACTTTGTAGACGTCTTTGGGCGCTACGCCATCGGCCATCAAGGCGAATTCCAGGGTGTATTTGGCGCCCTTGCGCAGGCCGCGTTTGCCCGGGAATTTCTTGGTGTCCCAGAAATCCGCCCAACTGGTCGGCGCCGAGGTCAGCTTGTCGGCGTTATAGGCCAGCACGGTCGACCATACGAAAAAGCCCACGCCGCACGGCTGGATCGCCCCTTTCACATAGTCGGCGGTGTTGCCGAACAGTTTCGGGTCCAACGGCTCGAACATGTCTTCGTCGCAACCACGGGACAGTTCCGGCGATTCCACCTCGACCAGGTCCCAGGACACGCTCTTGGTGTCGACCATGGCTTTGACCTTGGCCATCTCGCCGTTGTACTCGCCGGCGACGATCTTGCCGTTGCCCGCGCTCTCCCACGGTGCATAGAAGGCTTTGACCTGGGCCGCCTTGTTCGCGCCGCCAAAGGACACGACTGTCAGGTCCGGGCCGGCCATCGCCTGTGTCGCGCCCATCAAGCTCAATGCCAGAACGGAATATTTCAAGGAACTCAACATTGTTGTTCTCTCCACGTGCAGGGTTGGTGAAGCCATGGGGGCGATTAATTCGCCTCTAGAAGTGGGTCGAGCGCGCGAACGTGCTCGACTTGCCAGCCAATCGGAACCACGTCGCCAACCGCCAGGGCTGGGTCCAGCTCGGCAATTGGTTGTTTCACAAAAAAATCGGCCTTGCCGCAGACTTCCAGGCGCACACGCACGTGGTCGCCCAGGTAGATAAATTCCGCCACTCGCCCGGAGAAGCGGTTGACGCAGCTTTCGCTGGAACCATTGAGGCTCACGCGTTCCGGGCGCACCGACAGGGTCACCGGGCCGCCGACCTGGCCGACGTTAACCGCCAGCGCCTCGACCTTCTCGCCGCGCGCCAGCTCGACCACACAGCGGTCGCCGGTGTGGCTGTGCAGGCGGCCGTTGAGGCGGTTGTTTTCGCCGATAAAGTTGGCGACAAAGGTGTTTTTCGGTTCTTCGTACAGCGTGCGCGGCGCGGCGATCTGCTGGATCTCGCCCTGGTGGAACACCGCCACCCGGTCGGACATGGTCAAGGCTTCACCCTGGTCGTGGGTCACGTACACCACTGTCACGCCGAGGCGCTGGTGCAGGTGCTTGATCTCCATCTGCATGTGTTCGCGCAGTTGCTTGTCGAGGGCGCCGAGGGGTTCGTCCATCAGCACCAGCTGCGGCTCGAACACCAGCGCCCGAGCCAAGGCCACGCGCTGTTGCTGGCCGCCGGAGAGTTGCGCCGGGTAGCGCTGGGCGAAGGCGTCGAGCTGGACCATGCTCAGCACGCGTTTGACCCGCTCACTGATATCGGTCTTGCTAAGGCCGCGCACCGACAGCGGGAACGCGAGGTTCTCGGCGACCGTCATGTGCGGGAACAATGCGTAGTTCTGGAACACCATGCCGATGTCACGCTTGTGCGGCGGCACGTTGTTGATGGAGCGCCCGGCCAGCTGGATTTCACCGGCGGTCGGCGTTTCAAAGCCGGCGAGCATCATCAGGCTGGTGGTCTTGCCCGACCCGGACGGCCCGAGCAAGGTGAGGAACTCGCCCTTGCGAATCTCCAGGTTGAGGTCCTTGACGATCAGGTTCTCGCCGTCGTAGCTCTTCTGCACGCCACGAAAGCTGACCAGCACATCATTTGAATCCACCTCGCTCATACCCGCACCTTTGTGTTTTGGACTGCTGTGGCACAAGCGTAGTCCAGGCGCGAGCCCCCGGAAATCGGGGGCCGGGAGAGAATTGCATCAGCCGGATGGAAGGTTGGGGGTAGGGATCGCCCTACACGGATGGCGGGCACTGGACAGTGCAATCACAAGTAGCGAGCTGCAAGCGGCAAGAATAGGCGTAACAACGTTTTGCGGGGTGTCGTTAATAGATATGCCGCTAAAGAAGCTTGTGCTCCATGGCGTACTTCACCAGTTCCGCCAGGGAGCTGATATTGAGCTTCTGCATCAGCCGCGCCTTGTGGGTGCTGATGGTCTTGCTGCTCAGCGCCAGTTGTTGGGCGATGTCATTCACGTTGGCGCCCTGGGCCAGGCGTTCGAACACCGAGAACTCACGCTCCGACAGTAACGAATGCAGCGGGCGCGTATCGGTGAGGCCGACTTCGAAGACCATGCGGTCGGCCAGGTCCGGGTCGATATAACGCCCGCCCGCCGCCACCTTGCGAATCGCTGTGAGCAACAGCGCCGGGTCGCTGTCCTTGGTTGCATAACCGGCAGCGCCCACTTTCAAGGCCCGCGCAGCCATTTGCGCCTCGTCGTGCATCGACAGCACCAGGATCGCCGGCGGGTTGCTCAAGGCCCGAATCCGCGCAATCGCTTCCAGGCCATTGACGCCGGGCATCGAGATATCCAGCAACACCACCTCGCACGGCACATGGCGCAGGGTCTCGAGCAACTGTTCACCATTACTCGCCTCGCCCACCACCAGCAGGTCTTTGGCCAGGCCGATCAATTGCTTGATGCCTTCTCGAACAATGGTGTGGTCTTCGGCTACCAGTACACGGATCACAAGGGTTTCCTCTTATCGTTATGCATCCAGCGGCACCGTGACACTCAGGGTGGTGCCTTCGCCCAATTCGCTGTCCAGGCTCAGTTGCCCACCCATGATCAGCACCCGCTCGCGCATGCCTACCAGCCCGAACGACACCGGGCGGCCCTTGGCCTGGATAAACCCTACGCCATCATCGCTGATGGTCAGCCGCAAGTTGCGCCCTTCCACCGCCAGGGTCAATTCCACGGTATGCGCCTGGGCATGGCGCATCACATTGGTCAGCGCTTCCTGCAGGATGCGGAACAGGCCAATGGCCTTGGCGTCACTCAGGGCCGGCAGGTTATCCGGAACCTGCACCAGACAGGGGATTTGCGTGCGCGCTTCAAAACGCCGCGCCTGCCACTCGATGGCCGAGGCGATCCCGGCGTCGAGAATCGGCGGGCGCAATGCGGTCGCCACGTCCCGTACCAGCTGGAACAACTGGGCGATCAGGCGCTTCATGCTGTTCAAGCGCTCCTGCAAGCCGGGGTCCAGTTGCGCATAGGCCAACTCGCACATGGAAGTTTCCAGCTTGAGCACGGTGAGCATTTGCCCGAGTTCGTCGTGCACTTCGCGGGCGATGCGTGCTTTTTCTTCTTCGCGCACGGTTTCCAGGTGGGCGGACAGCTCGCGCAGCTGCGCCTCACTTTGCACCAGGGCGGCCAGGGTGCGGCGCAGCTCGGTGACGTCGTTGAGGTAGACCACCAGGTATTCGGCTTCGGCAAACCGCAGAAAGCTCAAGGACACGTTGGCCGGCAGAATACTGCCATCGGCCCGCAGGCAATCGGTGGCGAAGTTCTGCGGGCCGTCTTCGCTGGCGCGGGCGCGTTTCCACAGGTTGAGCCAACGGTCCATGTCCAGGCTGGGGTCGAGGTCCACCAGCGGCCGCTCGATCAATGCGCCCGGGCCATAGCCGAGCATGCTTTCGGCGGCGCGGTTGGCGTAGCGCACATGGCTGTCCCAGTTGACCCACAGGATGCCGACGGTGCTCTGGTCGATGGAAAACTGGGTCAAGCGCAGCGCTTCTGCGCCAGCGGCGCGGGCCGCGCTTTCTTCGCGGGCGGCCAGCAGCTCGTGCTCCAGCACGCGTTGCTGGCGGCGCTGCCAGAACACAATGGCCAGGCTGGCGAGCAGCAACAGGCTCAGCAACAGGCTGAGGTTTTGCCACAGGCCAGGGGACTGCGCCAGGCGTGGGTATTTGGGTTGCAGCCAGCGGTTGTGCAACTGGTCCAGGTCGCGGGCGGGGATCGCACGCAAGGCGCTTTGCAGGATACCGGCCAGCTCCGGCCATTCGCGGCGCGTGGCCACCCGCAGCAATTGCGGCAAGCCAATGTCCCCCACCACCGCCAGCGCGGCGAACTCAGCCTCGCCGGACAACCGGCTCAACTGCGCTTCATCCACCACGGCGTAGCGCGCTTGCTGGCTCACCAGCAGTTGCAGCGCATCACGCTCCGTCGGCACGCCTTGCAGATTGAGGCCCGGATAGGTGCTGCGCAGGTAATCGGCCACGGCGCTGGGCATGCGCACGGCGACGCGGGATTTATCGTCGAGCTTTTCCAGCTCCACCGCACCGCCGCCGTCACGAATGCCGACAATGTGCTGGGGCACGCGCATATACGGGTCGGTGAATAACCACAGGCGCAAACCGGCCGGGGTTTGCTGCAGGCCGGGGGCGATATCCACTTCGCCCTCGCGCACGGCGGCCTCCAGCTGTTCCTGGTTGGGGAAGTTGCGCCAGGTCAGCTCGATATTCAGCGCCTTGGCCAGCCACTGCATCAACTCCACATTGGCCCCGGACAAGCGCTGCAGGCGCCGCTCGTATTGCGCGTAAGGCGCCTGCAATACCAGGCCCACGCGCAGTTCCGGGTGCGCAGCCAGCCATTCGCGCTGCTGCGCAGTGAGTTGCGCCTGCGGTGCGGCGGGCGCAGGGGCGGCATTTGCCATCAAGGCAAAGCACAAACAGCCGATAACCAGCAGACAGCGAAAACCCATGATCCACGTCTCACATCACTGACAAATACTGACCAACCCATTAGGCTGCTGGAATCACTTCTGGCCGGGAATTAACGATGCTCTTTCTCCACCGTTCGGCACTGCCAGCATTGTGCCTGTCGCTGCTCTTTACCAGCGCCTTTTCTGTTCAGGCCGCCGACGCGCCAGCGCCCGCCGCCGAAAAACCGCTTGAACGCCAACCGCTGCCCGAGCGCAGCCAGGAAGAAGCCAGCGCCCTGGAACGCAAAATCCCGCAACAGGAACAGCAACAGTTGCAGGCTGGCAGTGACTCATTCCTCGCCCTGTGGAAACCGGCCAACAGCGCCGAGCCCGAGGGCGTGGTGATTATCGTACCCGGCGCCGGCGAAAATGCTGACTGGCCGCAAGCAATCGGCCCGTTGCGTCGCAAATTGCCGGATGCCAACTGGGGCAGCCTTAGCCTGTCACTGCCGGATATCAGTGTGGACACCCTGCCGCCGCGTGCGATGGAAGCGCCCCAGGCGAGCGTCGACACCAGCAGTAAAGAAGCCAGCACCGCCGACAAACCGATCGAGCAAGCCGCCAGCGCCGAAGCCGAAGGCACTGACCCGGCGGTGGTCCCAGGCGCCGACGAGCAAGACAAAACCGATGCTTCGCGCATCTTTGCGCGCATCGACGCCGCCGTGGCCTACGCCCAAGCCCAGGGGGCGCGCAGCGTTGTGCTGGCCGGCCATGGCACCGGCGCCTGGTGGGCCGCTCGTTACTTGAGCGAGAAACAAGCGTCCCAGGTGCAAAAATTCGTGATGATCGCCGGCAAAACACCGACGGCGCGCAAACCGGACCTGCAGCAACTGGCGCCGACCCTGAAGGTGCCGACGGCGGACGTGTTCTACCAGGACGCCGCCCAGGATCGCAAAAACGCTCAAGAGCGCGCCCAGGCTGCCAAGCGGGCGAAGAATGACGGCTACAAGCAGGTTTCACTCAAGACCCTGCCCGGCAACAACGCGGCCGAGCAGGAACAGTTGTATCGCCGGGTTCGCGGGTGGCTGAGCCCGCAAGCAACTGCCGACTGAAGGTAAGAACCCGATCAAATGTGGGAGCTGGCTTGCCTGCGATGGCGGTGGATCAGTTAGGGATGCTGTAACTGAAAGATCGCTATCGCAGGCAAGCCAGCTCCCACAGTCGATTGGGTTTGCAACGCAACATTGGGCGACTAGCGAAAATCCCGGCGCTCGCGAATCAACGTATAGGCATTGTGCAGTTCACGGGTGCGCTCGGTTGCCTCCAGCACTTGCGCAGGCGTGGCGCCGCTGCCGGCAATCTTGTCCGGGTGGTGACGGCTGAGCAGGCGGCGATAGGCGCGCTTGATCACCGAAGGCTCGGTGGTGGGCGTCACGCCCAGCAACCGCAAAGCATCCTGGTAGCTGCCGCCGCGGTTCGCCAGTGGCTTGCGCTCCGGCGTGTAGTCAGCGGCCAGGGCCTGAAGTTGTTGCGGCGTCCAGCCCAGCCATTTGCCCCACAGGTCGATCAGGTCGCGCTCGGCGTCATCCGCCTTGCCGTCCGCCCAGACCATCCGCCAGCAAGCACGCAGCACACCTTCCGCCGCATGGGGCTGGGCCTTGAGCACACGCAGGTAGCGGCGCACCCGGTCGGAGCCGGACTTGCCACGATTGAACGCCGCAATCGCACGGCGCTGGGCCGAGTCGGTCAGGTCCAACGAGCGCATCTCCTGACGCGCCTGCTGGATATGCCCATCCACCACACGGCCATTGCTTTTGGCCAGGCGCCCCAGCAACACAAACAACAACTCGTCATTGCGCAACGCCGGACGCCCGCCCAGGCGCTCGCGCAATTGCGCCCAGCTTTGCAGTTGCATTCGGCGATCCAGCGCCTGCCCCAACAGCGCGCCCAACAAGGCCCCCGGAATGCTGGCAATGGCAAAGCCAGCCCCGGCGCCGATCAGCGTCCCTGGCCACAACATGCTACTGCCCCGCTGTCAGCAGGGTTTCGACTTGCGCCAGGCGCTCCAGCGTGCCGACATCAATCCAGCGTCCCGCCATGTGTTCCCCCGTTACCAAACCTTTTGCCATCGCCGCACGCAGCAGCGGCGCCAGCTTGAAGGCACCCGCGCTGCAACCCGCGAACAACTTGGGGTCGAGTACTGAAATGCCACTGAAGGTCAGGTTATCGGCACCGGGCGCCGCATCATGAAGCAAGCCCTGCTCCAGGTAGAAATCACCGCCCGAGGGGTGATGCGCCGGGTTGTCGACCATCACCAGGTGCGCCAGGCCCTGGAGCGGCTGCTTGAGTTGGGTGAAGTCGTAGTCGGTCCAGATATCGCCGTTGACTACCAGGAAAGGCTCATCGCCCAATAACGGCAATGCCTGGAAGATCCCGCCGCCGGTTTCCAGCGGTTCGCCTTCCGGGGAATAGCGAATACGCAAGCCGAACTGCGCGCCATCGCCCAGGTAGCTTTCAATCTGCTGGCCCAGCCAGGCATGGTTGATCACGATTTCGGTGAAGCCGGCCTTGGCTAACGCCTCCAGGTGATACTCGATCAGGCGCTTGCCGCCGGCCTGCACCAGCGGCTTGGGTGTGTGCAGGGTGAGCGGTCGCATCCGCTCGCCTTTGCCCGCCGCCAGGATCATCGCCTTCATACGCTGGCCTCGGCGGGTTGGCGCAGACTGGTCAGCAGCTCAGCCAGTTCGCTCAACTCCGGGCGATCGGCCAGCACCGCTTCTATATAAGCAAAGAAGCGCGGCACGTCGGCCAGGTAGCGAGGCTTGCCGTCGCGATGGCAGATGCGCGCAAAGATCCCGATGACCTTGAGGTGACGCTGTACGCCCATCAGGTCGCTGGCGCGCAGGAAGTCCTCGAAATCGGCCTGCACGGGAATCCCGGCTTGCCCCGCACGCTCCCAGTAACCGCGCTGCCATTCGCGCACGCGAGCCTGGGGCCAGCTGAGGAAGGCGTCCTTGAACAGGCAGGTGATGTCGTAGGTCACCGGGCCATACACCGCGTCCTGAAAATCCAGCACGCCCGGGTTCGGCTCGCTGATCATCAGGTTGCGCGGCATATAGTCGCGATGCACCAGCACTTTCGGCTGCGCCAGGGCGCTGTCGATCAGTTGGTCACTGGCGCGCTGCCAAAGCGCTTGCTGGTGTGTATCAAGCTCGATACCCAGATGCCGGCGCACGTACCACTCGGGAAACAATTCCAGCTCGCGGCGCAGCAAGGCCACGTCATAACTGGGCAGCGGCGCGTCCATCGGCAATTGCTGAAAAGCCAGCAAGGCATCTATGGCATCGGCAAATAATTGATCGGCGTTTTGTGCGTCAATCACGTCCAGATAGGTTTTTGTGCCCAGGTCATTGAGCAAAAGAAAGCCTCGCGGCAAATCTTCTGCATAAATTTTTGGAACATTTATTCCTGACTTTGCCAATAAATGGGCGATATCGACGAAAGGTTTGCAGTTTTCCTGGGGGGGTGGCGCGTCCATTACCACGAATGTTCGACCCCCGCCCTCCCAACGGAAATAGCGCCTGAAACTCGCGTCGCTGCTGGCCGCGGTCAATGTGGCCGGGGGTACGGCACCCCAGTCTTGAGCGTTGAAAAGGATCGGCAACTGCTCATCCAGCCAGACTTCCAGCTGTTGTAAACGTAGATCTTGCTCGGGCATTACAAGGGTCTCCGACGGCGCTAGCCGTCAAGCGGGTCATGCTTTATTATCACGCATCTTTTTCAGACCATCGAGAGGCGTGCGGCCCACACCGCGGGCAGATGGCACGCAGGAAGCCCGGACTAATAAGATGGCATTGAAATCCCCCGCGTTTCGTAGAAAATTTCCGTTGCTGGTAACCGGCAGTCTGCTGGCCATGCAACCCTTCGCCACCTCATTCGTGGTCGCCGCGGAACAGTATGACTGCTCAGTCTCTGCTTCGGGTGCCTGGGATTGCGCGCCGAAAACCGCCGCCGCCCCATTGCCACCGCGCCCGGTGCATGACGGTGCGGCCATCAGCTCGACCGACAGCACACCGCAAGGTGAAGCTGGCGGCAAAGCCGAGGCCGTGCCGCAGACCGCACTGGTCACCGACGCCAAGGGCCGTGGCCTGCGTTCGCGCAGTGCCGACTACAGCCACCTGGACTGGGTGCCACGCGACAAGCTGACCGCAGCCCAGTTGGCTGAAACCGGTCCTTACTGCGGCGGTGCGTACATCGAGCCGATTCGTCCTGGCATGAACGACAAGACGAACAAGAGCGATGCGCCCACCTTCATCGGTGCCAAAGCCTCTCGTTACGAGCAGGAACAACAAGTCGCAACCCTGGCCGGTGACGTCGTCATGCGCCAGGGCAGCATGCAGCTTGAAGCCGAAGAAGCCAGCCTGTACCAGGCCGAAAACCGCGGCGAGCTGAACGGCAATGTGCGCATGCGCGACAACGGTGCCCTGATCGTCGGCGACCACGCCGAGGTCCAGCTGGACACCGGCGCGGCGCAGGTCGACAACGCCGAATACGTGCTGCACAAGTCGCGCATCCGCGGTAACGCGCTGTACGCCAAGCGTGCCGAAAACGCGATCATCCGTCTCAAGGACGGTACGTATACCACCTGCGAGCCAGACAGCAACGCCTGGCAGCTCAAGGGCAACAACATCACGTTGAACCCGGCCACCGGTTTCGGTACGGCCACCAACGCGACGTTGCGGATCAAGAACATTCCGATCCTGTACACCCCGTACATCTATTTCCCGATCGACGACCGTCGTCAATCCGGCTTCCTGCCACCAAGCTTCAGCAGCGGCAGCGAAACCGGCTTTACCCTGGTTACGCCGTACTACTTCAACCTGGCGCCAAACTACGACGCCACGTTGTACCCGCAATACATGACCAAGCGCGGCATGATGATGGAAGGCGAATTCCGCTACCTCACCAAGTCCAGCGAAGGCCAGTTCGGCGGCGCGTACCTGAACGACGACAACGACGAGCGCAAGCTTCAGACCGATTACGAAAAAACCCGCTACATGCTCAACTGGCAACATAAGGGCGGGCTGGATTCGCGTGTACTGACCCAGGTCGACTACACCACGATCAGCGACCCTTACTACTTCCAGGACCTCAAGTCCTACCAGGAAGGTGTTGAGAGCCGCGACTACATCAACCAGCAGGGCGCCGTGACGTATCGTGGCGACTCCTTCCAGGCGCGTCTGAATGTCCAGGCTTATCAGCTGGCAACGATCTCTCAGATCACACCTTATGACCGGTTGCCGCAGATCACCTTCAATGGTCAGCTGCCGTACCACCCAGGTGGCTTGAACTTCAGCTACGAGACCGAAGCTGTTCGGTTTGAGCGTAGCCTGGAGAACGGTAACTTTATCAATGAAAACGGTGACTCCGAGCGCCGTCTGGACACCTACGTCACCGGCCTGACCCGTGCAAACGGTACTCGCCTGAACGTAGCGCCGGCCGTCGATTACCCGATGAGCTGGACCTATGGTTTCATTACACCGAAGCTGAAGTACGTCTACACCAAGTACGATCTTGATCTGGACAGCACCGGCAAAAATGACATCGTCGCTGCGCAAGCTGCGGCGGTGGCTGCCGGCACCCAATATGCCGGCGGCACCTTCAAAAGCTCCCAGGACCGTGCGGTTCCGGTGGCCAGCGTCGACAGCGGCCTGTACTTCGATCGCAATACCAACTGGTTCGGCACCAACTATCGCCAGACCCTTGAGCCGCGTGCGTTCTACCTGTACGTACCGAACAAGGACCAGTCTGACATCCCGGTATTCGACACCAGCGAGTACTCGTTCAGCTACGCGTCGCTGTTCCGTGACAACCGCTTCAGCGGCTCCGACCGTATCGGCGACGAAAACAAGCTGTCCCTGGGCTTGACCAGCCGCTGGATCGAAGACAACGGTTTCGAACGTCAGCGCGTTTCCGTGGGCCAGGCGCTGTACTTCAAGGATCGTGAAGTTCAATTGCCGGGCGTCCTGGCTTCCGACCGTGCCGATGCGAAGTCCGATGTGTCACCGGTTGCCCTGGACTACGAGTACCGCTTCAACCGCGACTGGCGCGCCACTGCCGACTACAACTGGGACACCGAGGAGCACAGCCCTCGCTCCGGCAGCGCGATGCTCCACTACCAGCCGGAAGACAACCCGAACAAGATCATCAACGTCGGCTATCGCTATCGTAACGACCAGGTCGTCTACAACCAGCTGACCGGCAAATGGCAGTTCGGCGGTGACTACGGCGAGCCAGGCGATCCGAACTTCGTGAAGGATTACTACAAAATCCAGCAGCACGACTTCTCGATGATGTGGCCGATCATTCCACAGTGGAACCTGATCACCCGCTGGCAGTATGACTACGCTCGCAACCGTACCCTGGAAGCCTTCGGTGGTTTCGAGTACGACAACTGCTGCTGGAAACTGCGTGTCATCAACCGTTACTGGGTTTCCAACGACGAATACAGCCAGATCGCCCCGCTTAACGAAAAGGGTGACCACGGGCTCTTCCTGCAAATCGTCCTCAAAGGACTCGGCGGCCTGACCGGCGCCAAGGTAGAGAGCTTCCTCGACAAAGGCATTGAAGGTTATCGTGAACGTGAAGACCAAGCTTTCTGATTGTCTGCGCCCGCTAGTGCTGGGCGCGCTGTTCCTGGGCACCGCGTCGGCTCACGCCGCGGTTCAAGAACTGGATAAAGTAGTGGCCATCGTCGACAACGACGTGATCATGCAGAGCCAACTGGACCAGCGCGTCAAGGAAGTTCAGCAAACCATCGCCAAGCGTGGCGGTGGTGTGCCACCTACCAGCGTCCTGGACCAACAGGTGCTGGAGCGCCTGATCGTCGAAAACCTGCAACTGCAGATCGGTGATCGCTCCGGCATCCGTATTTCGGATGAAGAACTGAACCAGGCCGTCGGCACCATTGCCCAGCGCAACAACATGAGCGTCGACCAGTTCCGCGCCGCCCTGGCCCACGACGGTTTGTCCTATGAGGACGCCCGTGACCAGATCCGCCGCGAAATGATCATCAGCCGTGTACGTCAGCGCCGTGTGGCCGAGCGGGTTCAGGTGTCCGAGCAGGAAGTTAAGAACTTCCTGGCTTCGGACCTGGGCAAGATGCAGCTTTCCGAAGAACTGCACCTGGCCAATATCCTGATCCCAACCCCGGACAGCGCCAACTCCGAGCAGCTCAATGCTGCAGCGGCGAAAACCCAGGCTATCTATGATCGTTTGAAAGCCGGAGCTGACTTCGCCCAAATGGCAATCGCCCAGTCCGGCAGCGACAACGCCCTTGAAGGCGGTGACATGGGCTGGCGTAAAGCCGCGCAACTGCCACCACCGTTTGACCGCGAGCTGAGCGCAATGGAAGTGGGCGGTATCACCCAGCCTGCGCGCACGCCGGGTGGTTTCATCATCCTCAAGCTCCTGGAAAAACGCGGCGGCGAGACTTCGCTGAAAGATGAGGTGCACGTTCGCCACATCCTGGTCAAACCAAGCGAAATTCGCACCGAAGCGCAAACCAAGGAACTGGCCCAGAAGATCTATGACCGCATCGAAAGCGGTGAAGACTTCGCAACCCTGGCCAAGAGCTTCTCGGAAGACCCGGGTTCTGCCCTCAACGGCGGCGACCTGAACTGGATCGACCCGAAAGCCCTGGTGCCGGAGTTCCAGCAGGTAATGGCCGATACCCCACAAGGCGTATTGTCCAAGCCGTTCAAGACCCAATATGGCTGGCACGTGCTGGAAGTCCTTGGCCGTCGCGCCACCGACAACACCAGCCAGGCCCGCGAGCAACAAGCGCTGAACGTGTTGCGTAACCGCAAATACGACGAAGAGCTGCAAACCTGGTTGCGTCAGATCCGTGACGAAGCCTACGTAGAAAACAAGCTGCCAGGCGCCGAGCAAACAGGCACCGACCAGGCAACTCAGTGAAACCCCAGCGTTTCGCGGTGACACCCGGCGAGCCGGCCGGCATTGGTCCAGACCTGTGCCTGCTGCTCGCCTCGCAACCCCAGCCACACCCCCTGATTGCCATTACCAGCCGCGACCTGCTCCTTGAGCGGGCCGCGCAACTGGGTGTGGCCGTCACGTTGCTGGACGCGGCACCGGGCAACTGGCCCGACCTGCCAGCCCCCGCCGGCAGCCTGTATGTGTGGGATACCCCGCTGGCGGCCAAGGTAGTTGCCGGGCAACTGAACAAGGCCAATGCCGCGTTTGTGCTCGAGACCCTGACCCGTGCCGGCCAAGGCTGCATCGACGGCGACTTCGCCGGCATGATCACCGCACCGGTACACAAGGGCGTGATCAACGAATCCGGTATCGCCTTTTCCGGCCATACCGAATTCCTCGCCGAACTGACCCACACCGAACAAGTCGTGATGATGTTGGCCACACGCGGCCTGCGGGTCGCCCTGGTGACCACGCACCTGCCCTTGCGTGAGATTGCCGACGCCATCACCGCCGAGCGTGTAGAGCGCGTCACGCGCATCCTGCATGCCGACCTGCAACACAAATTCGGCATCGCCCAACCGCGCATCCTGGTCTGCGGGCTCAACCCCCACGCCGGTGAAGGCGGCCACTTAGGCCATGAAGAAATCGACATCATCGAACCAACCCTGGAGCGTCTGCGCCAAGAAGGCATGGACCTGCGCGGCCCACTGCCGGCGGACACTCTGTTTACCCCCAAATATCTGGAGCACTGCGACGCAGTGCTGGCGATGTACCATGACCAGGGGCTGCCGGTGCTCAAATACAAAGGCTTCGGCGCCGCAGTCAACGTGACACTGGGCCTGCCGATCATCCGCACCTCCGTCGACCATGGCACCGCCCTGGACCTGGCGGGCAGCGGCAAGATCGACACCGGCAGCCTGCACGTGGCCCTGGAAACCGCCTATCAGATGGCCGAGACCCGTATATGACTGAGCATTACCAACACCGGGCGCGCAAGCGCTTCGGGCAAAACTTCCTGCACGACGCTGGCGTGATCGACCGCATCCTGCGCTCCATCCATGCCAAATCTTCCGACCGTCTGCTGGAAATCGGCCCAGGCCAGGGCGCGCTGACCCAGGGCCTGCTGGCCAGTGGCGGCCAGCTGGACGTGGTGGAGCTGGACAAGGACCTGATCCCGATCCTCAACCAGCAGTTCGCCGGCAAATCCAACTTCAACCTGCACCAGGGCGATGCACTGAAGTTCGACTTCAACAGCCTCAACGCAGCGCCCAACAGCCTGCGGGTGGTGGGTAACCTGCCGTACAACATCTCCACACCGTTGATTTTCCACCTGCTGAACAACGCAGGGATCATCCGCGACATGCACTTCATGCTGCAAAAGGAAGTGGTCGAGCGCCTGGCTGCAGGCCCTGGCGGTGGTGACTGGGGTCGCCTGTCGATCATGGTTCAGTACCACTGCCGCGTGGAACACCTGTTCAACGTCGGCCCTGGCGCGTTCAACCCGCCGCCGAAGGTCGACTCGGCCATCGTGCGCCTGGTGCCTCACGCCGTGCTGCCGCACCCGGCCAAAGATCACAAGTTGTTGGAGCGCGTAGTACGCGAAGCCTTCAACCAGCGCCGCAAGACCCTGCGCAACACGCTCAAGGCATTGCTGAGCAACGCTGAAATCGAAGCCGCCGGCGTCGATGGCAGCCTGCGCCCCGAGCAACTGGACCTGGCCGCGTTCGTGCGCCTGGCCGACCAACTGGCCATCCAGCCTGCGCCAGCCGCCGAATAACCCTGTAGGAGCCGGCTTGCCGGCGATAGCGCGCTGAGATCGCCATCGCCGGCCAGCCGGCTCCTGCAAGGGCGTGCACAGTGCCGCCAGACAGCATGTCTGGCCTAGTGCCCACCTCTTGGCCTAGACTGATCCGCATCTGCTGTCCTCCGCTTTTGCTTTTAAGGCCCCTTGCATGTCCGATCCTCGCTACCAGATCGACGTCAGCGTCGTGACCCGCTTCCTGGCGGACCAATCGCAACCTGAACAGAATCGCTTCGCCTTTGCCTACACCATCACGGTGAAAAACAACGGGCTGGTCCCGGCCAAGCTGCTGTCACGCCACTGGGTGATCACCGACGGTGACGGTCAGGTCGAAGAAGTTCGCGGCGCCGGCGTGGTCGGCCAACAGCCCCTGATCGACATCGGCGCCAGCCATACCTACAGCAGCGGCACGGTCATGACCTCCAAGGTTGGCACCATGCAAGGCTCCTATCAGATGAAAGCCACCGATGGTCAGTTGTTCGACGCCATCATTGCACCCTTCCGCCTGGCGGTGCCCGGAGCCCTGCACTGATGGCGACCTACGCGGTCGG
Organism: Pseudomonas viridiflava; assembly: GCF_900591205.1. GTDB lineage: Bacteria > Pseudomonadota > Gammaproteobacteria > Pseudomonadales > Pseudomonadaceae > Aquipseudomonas. Next base: position 816,598 of record NZ_UUPU01000001.1, on the reverse strand, counting down.
TGACCTGCAAGGCTGCCTGGAACCTCTCAAGTGTCTGCTGGAACGCGTTGCCTTCAACCCGGCGAGCGATCGCCTGTGGCTGGTCGGTGACCTGGTCAACCGCGGTCCGGCCTCCCTGGAGACCCTGCGCTACCTCTATAGCCTGCGCGAGTCGCTGGTGTGCGTGTTAGGCAACCACGACCTGCACCTGCTGGCAGTCGACAAGAACATTGAGCGCCTGAAAAAGGGCGACACCCTGCGCGAAATCCTTGAAGCGCCAGACCGCACCGAGTTGCTGGGCTGGCTGCGCCGCCAGAAGCTCATGCATTACGACGAAGGCCGCAACATGGCCCTGGTCCATGCGGGCATCCCGCCGCAGTGGACACTGAAGAAAGCCCTCAAGTGCGCCGCCGAAGTCGAAACCGCCCTGGCCGATGACAACCTGTACACCGCCTACCTCGACGGCATGTACGGCAACGAGCCGGTGAAGTGGGACAACGACCTAAGCGGTGTCGCGCGCCTGCGGGTGATCACCAACTACTTCACCCGCATGCGCTTTTGCACCGCCGAGGGCAAGCTGGACCTCAAGAGCAAGGAAGGCGCCGACACCGCGCTGCCCGGCTACAAACCCTGGTTCGCCCACAAGGAGCGCAAGGCCCGTGACACGAAGATCATCTTCGGCCACTGGGCAGCCCTCGAAGGCAGGTGCGACGAACCCGGCGTGTTCGCCCTCGACACCGGTTGCGTGTGGGGCGGCGCCATGACCCTGATGAATATCGACACCGGCGAGCGCGTAAGCTGCCAGTGCGAACCGCCCCTTTCCACGACACAGCCGGCAGCCAAGCCATAGGAGCCCGCCATGAGCGAATTCAAACGTATCTCCCCAGAACAAGCCCAGGCCCTGCGCGAACAAGGTGCCGTGGTGGTCGACATCCGCGACCAGCCAACCTATGCCGCGGCTCACATCAGCGGCGCAGAGCATTTGGACAACACCAACATTGCCGACTTCATCCGCGCCGCCGACCTCGATGCGCCGGTGATCGTGGCCTGCTATCACGGCAATTCCAGCCAGAGTGCGGCGGCCTATCTGATCAGCCAGGGCTTCTCTGACGTCTACAGCCTGGATGGCGGCTTTGAGCTGTGGCGTACGACGTATCCTGCAGAAATCGCCTCGGGCGATCCGCAATAATTTTTTTCACACCCCGCTACCCCGCGTGACGCTTGGGCTCGCGCCGTTTCTGACGAACGGCGCGGTCAAAGTAATCGCCTCTTGCGCCTTGACCTCCCCGATTCCGACTATCCTTAAGCGCAGGCCATCCGAATCAGGGGAGAGCCGGTACACCGGCGTGCGGGTCATCGGTAGCGTTTCAGGGTGTTCTGGGGGGAAAACGGCCATTGGCGTTCGTCAATGTCTGCCAGCATCGACTGATTGATCCGGCGTCGGCTCCACGTATCGAGCGAGGTGACGACGTCATGAGTATTTTTAGCCACTTCCAACAACGCTTCGCATCCACACAGCAGGAAGAACTCACGCTGCAAGAGTATCTCGAGCTGTGCAAACAGGATCGAAGCACCTACGCATCTGCTGCCGAACGCCTGCTCTTGGCGATTGGCGAGCCGGAGCTGGTGGAAACCGCGAATAATTCGCGGCTGTCGCGAATCTTCTCCAACAAGGTGATCCGCCGCTACCCGGCCTTTGAAGACTTCCACGGAATGGAAGAATGCATCGACCAGATCGTCTCCTACTTCCGCCACGCCGCTCAGGGCCTGGAAGAGAAGAAACAGATCCTCTACCTGCTCGGCCCGGTCGGCGGCGGTAAATCGTCCCTGGCCGAAAAACTCAAACAACTGATCGAGAAGGTGCCCTTCTACGCCATCAAGGGCTCACCGGTCTTCGAGTCGCCCCTGGGCCTGTTCAACGCCACGGAAGATGGCGCGATTCTCGAAGAAGATTTCGGCATCCCACGGCGCTACCTCAATACCATCATGTCGCCCTGGGCCACCAAGCGTCTGGCCGAGTTCGGCGGTGATATCAGCCAGTTCCGCGTGGTGAAACTCTATCCGTCGATCCTTAACCAGATCGGCGTGGCCAAAACCGAACCGGGGGATGAGAACAACCAGGATATTTCGGCCTTGGTGGGCAAGGTCGATATCCGCAAACTGGAAGAATTCCCGCAAAACGACGCCGACGCCTACAGCTACTCAGGCGCACTGTGCCGGGCCAACCAGGGCCTGATGGAATTCGTCGAGATGTTCAAGGCGCCGATCAAGGTGCTGCACCCACTGCTGACCGCCACCCAGGAAGGCAACTACAACAGTACCGAGGGTCTGGGCGCGATTCCGTTTACCGGGATTCTGCTGGCCCACTCCAACGAATCGGAATGGCACACCTTCCGTAACAACAAGAACAACGAAGCCTTCATCGACCGGATCTACATCGTCAAGGTTCCTTACTGCCTGCGGGTCAGCGACGAGATCAAGATCTACGACAAGCTGCTGTTCAACAGTTCGCTGGCCAAGGCGCATTGCGCACCCGACACCCTGAAGATGCTCGCGCAATTCACTGTGCTATCGCGCCTCAAGGAGCCGGAAAACTCGAATATCTATTCGAAAATGCGTGTGTACGACGGCGAAAACCTCAAGGACACCGACCCCAAGGCCAAGTCGATCCAGGAATACCGCGACACCGCGGGTGTGGATGAGGGCATGAACGGCCTGTCCACTCGGTTCGCGTTCAAGATCCTGTCCAAGGTCTTCAACTTCGACCCGCACGAAATCGCCGCCAACCCGGTGCACCTGCTCTATGTGCTGGAACAGCAGATTGAACAGGAACAATTCCAGGCCGAAACCCGCGAACGCTACCTGCGCTTCCTCAAGGAATACCTGGCGCCGCGCTACATCGAGTTTATCGGCAAGGAAATCCAGACCGCTTACCTGGAGTCCTACAGCGAGTACGGCCAGAACATCTTCGACCGCTACGTGCTGTACGCCGACTTCTGGATTCAGGACCAGGAATACCGCGACCCGGAAACCGGCGAGATCCTCAACCGCGTGGCCCTCAACGAGGAACTGGAGAAAATCGAAAAACCCGCCGGCATCAGCAATCCGAAGGATTTCCGCAACGAAATCGTCAACTTCGTACTGCGTGCCCGCGCCAACAACAACGGCAAGAACCCCACCTGGCTCAGCTACGAGAAGCTGCGGGTGGTCATCGAGAAGAAAATGTTCTCCAACACCGAGGATCTGCTGCCGGTCATCAGCTTCAACGCCAAGGCCAGCAAGGAGGATCAGCAAAAACACAACGACTTCGTCACACGAATGGTCGAGCGTGGCTACACCGACAAACAGGTACGGCTGCTCTCCGAGTGGTATCTGCGGGTTCGTAAATCGCAGTGAGAGAAGCAGCTGCAAGCTTCTAGCTTCAAGCCGCAAGAGAAGAGCCACTGAGCCCGGCACGTACGGGCTCTTTCTTGCAGTTTGCAGCTTACGACTTGAAGCTCCCCGGAGGGGCCTATGAGCTATGTGATCGACCGACGCCTCAATGGCAAGAACAAGAGCACGGTAAACCGTCAGCGTTTCCTGCGGCGTTACCGTGACCACATCAAAAAGGCCGTTGAAGAGGCCGTCAGCCGCCGCTCCATCACCGACATGGAGCATGGCGAACAAATCAGCATTCCAGGACGCGACATCGACGAACCGGTGCTGCACCACGGCCGGGGCGGCAAACAAACCGTTGTGCACCCCGGCAACAAGGAATTCACCACCGGCGAACATATCCAGCGCCCCCAGGGCGGTGGCGGCGGTAAAGGCCCGGGCAAGGCCGGCAACTCCGGCGAGGGCATGGATGAGTTCGTGTTCCAGATCACCCAGGAAGAATTTCTCGAGTTCATGTTCGAGGACCTGGAACTGCCCAACCTGGTCAAACGCAACCTGACCGGCACCGACACCTTCAAGACCGTGCGCGCCGGGATCAGCAACGAGGGCAACCCGTCGCGGATCAATATCATCCGCACACTGCGCTCAGCCCACGCCCGGCGCATCGCACTGTCCGGCAGCAGCCGCGCCAAATTGAAAGAGGCCAAGGAAGAGTTGGCGCGCTTGAAGCGTGAAGAACCGGATAACTTCGGCGATATTCAGCAAATAGAAGCGGAAATCGAAAAGCTCAGCGCACGGATTCACCGCGTGCCGTTCCTCGACACCTTTGACCTCAAGTACAACCTGCTGGTCAAGCAACCCAACCCCAGCTCCAAGGCCGTGATGTTCTGCCTGATGGACGTCTCCGGCTCCATGACCCAGGCCACCAAGGACATCGCCAAGCGCTTCTTCATCCTGCTTTACCTGTTTTTGAAGCGCAATTACGACAAGATCGACGTGGTATTCATCCGCCATCACACCAGCGCCCGGGAAGTGGACGAAGAGGAGTTTTTCTATTCGCGGGAAACCGGCGGCACCATCGTGTCCAGCGCGTTGAAACTGATGCAGGAGATCATGGCCGAGCGCTATCCGGCCAACGAATGGAATATCTACGCGGCCCAGGCTTCCGACGGCGACAACTGGAACGACGACTCGCCGATCTGCCGCGACATTCTGATCAACCAGATCATGCCGTTCGTGCAGTACTACACCTATGTCGAAATTACCCCCCGTGAGCACCAGGCCCTGTGGTTCGAATATGAGCGCATCGGCGAAGCCTTTGCCGACACTTTCGCCCAGCAGCAACTGGTCTCGGCCGGCGATATCTACCCGGTCTTCCGTGAACTCTTCCAGCGCAGGTTAGTGACATGACCGCCAAAAAAGAGACTAAGCGCCAACCTATCTCAACCGGGTCCGAATGGACCTTTGAACTGATCCAGGCCTATGACCGGGAAATCAGCCGTATTGCGGCGGGTTATGCCCTGGACACCTACCCGAACCAGATCGAAGTGATCACCGCCGAACAGATGATGGATGCCTACGCCTCTGTCGGCATGCCCCTGGGCTATCACCATTGGTCCTACGGCAAGCACTTCCTCAGTACTGAAAAGTCCTACACCCGCGGCCAGATGGGGCTGGCCTACGAGATCGTGATCAACTCCGACCCGTGCATCGCCTACCTGATGGAAGAAAACACCATCTGCATGCAGGCACTGGTGGTGGCCCATGCCTGCTACGGGCATAACAGCTTCTTCAAGGGCAATTACCTGTTTCGCACCTGGACTGACGCCAGTTCGATCATTGATTACCTGGTGTTCGCCAAGCAGTACATCATGCAGTGCGAGGAACGCCACGGCATCGACGCCGTGGAGGACTTGCTCGACTCCTGTCACGCGCTGATGAACTACGGGGTCGACCGCTACAAACGCCCGTATCCGATTTCCGCCGAGGAAGAACGCCTGCGCCAGAAGGAGCGCGAGGAGCACCTGCAGAAACAGATCAACGACCTGTGGCGCACCATCCCCAAACGCGCCGGCAAGAACAGCGACAAGGACAATGCACGCTTCCCCGCCGAACCTCAGGAAAACATCCTGTATTTCCTGGAAAAACACGCACCGTTGCTGGAGCCGTGGCAGCGCGAAATCGTGCGCATTGTGCGCAAGATCGCCCAGTACTTTTACCCACAGCGCCAGACCCAGGTGATGAACGAGGGCTGGGCGACGTTCTGGCACTACACCCTGATGAATGACCTGTACGACGAGGGCCTGGTCACCGACGGTTTCATGATGGAATTCCTCACATCCCACACCAGCGTGGTGTTCCAGCCTGGCTTCGACAGCCCGTACTACAGCGGCATCAACCCTTACGCGTTGGGCTTTGCCATGTACCGTGACATCCGGCGTATGTGCGAACACCCTACCGAAGAAGACCGCCGCTGGTTCCCGGAAATCGCCGGCAGCGATTGGCTGTCGACCATCAAGTTCGCCATGAGCAGCTTCAAGGATGAGAGTTTTATCCTGCAGTACCTGTCACCCCAGGTAATTCGCGACCTCAAGCTGTTCAGCATCCTCGATGATGACCTCAAGGATGACCTGGTGGTGCCGGCTATCCACGATGAACCCGGCTACCGCACCATCCGTGAAACCCTGGCGGCGCAGTACAACCTGGGCAACCGCGAGCCTAACGTGCAGATCTACAGCATTGATGTGCGCGGCGACCGTTCGCTGACCTTGCGTCATCAGCAACATGACCGCAAACCCTTGGGCGAATCCACCGAGGAAGTACTCAAGCACCTGCACCGGCTGTGGGGTTTTGATATCCATCTGGAAACCCTGCAGGGCGATCAGGTAATGAAAACCCACCACGTGCCGCCCCGCGGCGATCACAACGACGGCGACTACGGCCGCCTGGACCTGGCCGTCGTTCACCTCTGAAACGGCAAAGCCTCCATTGGCAAGGCACAGGCGGTATCCTGTGCCGCTAATGGAGGCTTTTTCATGAAAATCTACACAGTCGGCGGCGCCGTGCGTGACCGCCTGCTGGGCATCAAGGTCACCGATATCGACCGTGTCGTCGTCGGCGCAACGACCGAAGAGATGCTCGCCAAAGGCTACAAACCAGTGGGTGCTGACTTCCCGGTATTCCTGGACCCGAAAAACGGCGACGAATACGCCCTCGCCCGTACCGAGCGCAAGAACGGCCGCGGTTACGGCGGCTTTGTGTTCCATGCCAGCCCCGAGGTCACGCTGGAAGAAGACCTGATCCGGCGCGACCTGACCATCAACGCCATGGCGCAAGATGACGACGGCAACCTGACCGACCCCTACCACGGCCAGCGAGATCTTGAAGCGCGCATTCTGCGTCACGTTTCCCCGGCGTTCGCCGAAGATCCACTGCGTGTACTGCGTGTTGCGCGCTTTGCTGCGCGTTATGCGCACCTGGGTTTTGCGGTAGCCCCCGAGACACTCGAGCTGATGCGCCAGCTCAGCCAATCCGGTGAACTGGAGGCGCTGACGCCGGAGCGCAGCTGGAAAGAAATCTCCCGCGCCCTGATGGAAGATCAGCCCCAGGTGTTTATCCAGGTCCTGCGCGACTGCGACGCCCTGAAAACCTTGATGCCGGAAGTGGACGCGCTGTTCGGTGTGCCGCAGCCCGAAGCCCATCACCCCGAAATTGATACCGGCGTGCACACCTTGAGCGTGCTGGAACAGGCCGCCCTGCATCAACAACCGCTGACCGTGCGCTGGGCCTGCCTGCTGCATGACCTGGGCAAGGGCCTGACGCCTGTGGATAAGTTGCCGCAGCATATTGCCCACGAACACCTTGGCCTGAAGCTGATCAAGGCGGTGAATGAACGCTTCAAGGTGCCCAAGGATTGCCAGGAATTGGCGCTGCTGGTCGGCCAGTATCACACCCATGGCCACCGCGCCCTGGAGCTGAAAGCCTCGACCTTGCTAGAGTTGCTGCAGAGTTTTGACGTGTATCGTAGGCCGCAGCGCTTTGAAGAGTTCGTTGTCGCCTGCGAGATGGACGCCCGAGGCCGCAAGGGTCTGGAGCAAAGAAGTTATCCACAGGCGGATTATTTGCGTGGAGCGGCGAAAGCGGCTCGCGAGGTGCCCGTGGCGCCGCTTCTGGAGAAAGGCTTCAAGGGCCCTGAGCTGGGCGAGGCGCTCAAGCGCGAACGGCTCAAAGCGCTGAAGGCATACAAAGAACACCCCATCAGCTAGATACCCGCTTTTTGTGGCGAGGGAGCATTCGCAGTTACAGGAGATTCGTCGGAGTGAGTTGCCAGCCCTGCCACTCAAACCCGACAGGCGCCAGCACCTGGTCGATCTGCGCATCGCGCCACAGCTCGGCCAGTGTCTTGCCGACCTCCGGGTGCACACGATCCGGCGCCATCAACGATAGTGGCCACAGCACAAACGCGTTCTTCAGGATCTCGGCACGTGGCAGAACCAAACCATCGAAATTACCCACCAGATCGCCATACAGCAACACATCAATATCCAGCGGCAGGCCCTTGCGGTCCGGCGCATAGCGGCCATTATCGGCCTCGATGAATTTCAAACGGCGATCCAGCTCCATCAACGGCAGCTCGGTAAAGGCCGACACCACAAGATTGAAGAACGGCCCGCTCTTGATCCCCACCGGCTGGCTTTCAAATACCGCCGAGCAGCGCACATCGGTCAAAAAGCTCGCCAGCGCGTCCAGGCCGGCGCGCAAATGCGTTTCGCGCTCGATATTGCTGCCAAGGCCAAGGTAAACCTGAGTTAGCGACATCCGCGCTCTATCTCCACGCCCACGCCTTTGGCAGCCGGCACGGCCCCTGGCTTGGTCAACTTGAGGTGCAGCCAGGGAATCTGGAATTCACTCATCAGCACTGCGGCCAGGCGCTCGGCGAAGGTTTCCACCAGCTGGTACTGGGATTGCTCAGCGAAAGCCTGGATACGTGCGGATACGCTGGCGTAATCCAGCGCCAGGGTCAGGTCGTCACCGGCAGCAGCCGGGCGGTTATCCCAGGCGAAGCTCAGGTCCAGGCGCAGGCATTGCTTGATGCCGCGCTCCCAGTCGTAGGCCCCGATCACGGTGTCAACTTCCAGGCCCTCGATAAACACTCTGTCCAAGCTCTTCTCCGCAGCACGACAAGGGCGCGATGCCCCGTTAGAATCAGGGCGTCCTCGCCCGGAATAGTTAGCATGTTTTGGTCACTGGCGATTCTCGCCTACCTGCTCGGCTCGCTGTCCTTCGCCATTTTGCTCAGCCGCCTGACGGGAAACCCCGACCCGCGAATGAGTGGCTCCGGCAATGCCGGCGCCACCAATATGTTGCGCCTGGCCGGCAAGAAGCTCGCCGTACTGACGCTGCTCGGCGACGTCTGCAAGGGCCTGTTGCCCGTGCTGATCGCCAGCCTCGCCGGACTAACCCTTCAACAGCAGGCTTGGGTGGGCGTGTGCGCCGTCCTGGGCCATCTGTTTCCGCTGTATTTCCGCTTTCGCGGCGGCAAGGGCGTTGCCACGGCGGCCGGCATGCTGCTGGGGATTTACCCTCCGGCAGCGTTGCTGGCCGTACTGGCCTGGCTGCTCACGTTTTACCTGACCCGCACCAGCTCGCTGGCCGCACTGATCGCCACCCCACTCACCCTGCCACTGCTGGCCTGGCAGGAACCGGCGGCGCTGCTGCCGATGAGCGTGCTGACACTGCTGATCGTCTGGCGCCACCGGGGCAATTTACGCGACCTGTTTGCCGGGCGCGAACGGCATTTTTAAATACCCGCGATGAGCCCGACTCACGTGACGACCTACAGCGGCGACAACTGCTCCATCGGCCAGCGCGCCTGCACGCTGATCGCCAGGCTTTCATGCTGCCCGGCCTGTAGGCGCTGGCAACCGGCATAGGCGATCATTGCGCCGTTGTCGGTGCAGAATTCCGGGCGGGCGTAGAACACATCACCCCGCATGTCGCCGAGCATTTTCTCCAGCGAAACACGCAACGCCTTATTGGCGCTGACGCCGCCGGCGATCACCAGGCGCTTCATGCCCGCCTGCTTCAGGGCGCGCTTGCACTTGATGGTCAAAGTCTCCACCACGGCCTGCTGGAACGCCAGCGCGATGTCGCAACGGGCTTGCTCACTGTCGTCCCCGGCGCTGACGCTCTGTTGCCAGGTGTTCAGCGCGGAGGTTTTCAAACCGCTGAAACTGAACATCAGGCCCGGGCGATCGCACATCGGACGCGGGAAGGTGAAGCGGCCCGGCACGCCTTTCTCGGCCAGACGCGCGATTTCCGGACCACCAGGATAATTGAGGCCCATCATCTTCGCGGTCTTGTCGAACGCTTCACCGGCGGCATCGTCCAGGGACTCGCCCAACAGCGTGTATTGGCCGATCCCATCGACCTGAACCAGCTGCGTATGCCCACCCGAAACCAACAAAGCGACGAACGGGAACTGCGGCGGTGTTTTTTCCAGCATCGGCGCCAGTAAATGCCCTTCCATATGGTGCACACCCAGGGCCGGAATCCCCCAGGCAAACGCCAGCGCCTGGGCGCAAGAGGCCCCAACCAGAAGGGCTCCGACCAATCCGGGGCCGGCGGTGTAGGCAATCGCGTCGATCTCGGTCGGCACGCAGCCGGCCTCGTCCAACACCTGGCGAATCAACGGCAGCATGCGTTTGACGTGATCACGGCTGGCCAGCTCCGGCACCACGCCGCCATAGGCGCGGTGCAGGTCGATCTGACTGAACAGCGCATCGGCCAGAAGCCCGCGTTCACTGTCGTAAAGTGCGACACCGGTTTCGTCGCAGGAGGTTTCAAGTCCCAGTACTAGCATGGGTTTGCGCCTTGTAGAGGCTGAATTCGAAGGCGCGCATAATAGTCGCCACTCCCCCTCCCGACTAGCGGTTTTCGATCAGAGGCTTTGCATTCCGGGCAATGAGGGGTTAACATCCGCAACCCTTAAAAACCGACGACCTCAGCCGCGAATTTTTTGCGACGAGAACGTTGATTCCCGGTAATGAAAGAAGGTAGCTCTGGATGCCAGCCGTCAAAGTAAAAGAGAACGAACCCTTCGACGTAGCTCTGCGTCGTTTCAAGCGCTCCTGCGAAAAAGCCGGTGTTCTGGCTGAAGTTCGTAGCCGCGAATTTTATGAGAAGCCAACTTCTGAGCGTAAGCGCAAAGCAGCAGCCGCTGTTAAGCGTCACGCCAAGAAAGTTCAGCGCGAACAGCGCCGCGCCGTTCGTCTGTACTAATACACAGACTTACGTAGCAAGCTTCTGCCAAGCCCGGCCCTCAGCCGGGCTGTTGGCATTTGCGGATATCGCTTGATGCTTCACCGTCGACGCCGCACACGCGACCGAGACAACTGCTTTACACGTCAGGACTGGCTTTTTGCCAGCGGTGCGCGTCTCTTCTGACGAGCCTAACAAGGCTACTGACGAGCACACTCATTCTGTAAACAGGCGACCCACTGTGTCGACTGTGCCCACCGAGGCGCTTCCGAGGCCCGCCATTGGCCAAGACCGGACGCCGGGGCAACATTTCCACACCGATGACTGATTAGAAACTAACGTCAGTGAATATTCGGCAGATACACTTCCGTACACCCCATGCAGACGCTAGATGCTCGAGCACTCGATACGTGCGCTTGAGCACTTCACGGGCCCTCATTTACACGCAGTGATGACGAGAACGCCATGGCCGGGCTAATTCCCCAGAGCTTTATTGACGACCTTCTGAACCGCACCGACATCGTCGATGTTGTCAGCTCGCGCCTGCAAATGAAAAAGGCCGGCAAGAACTACACCGCCTGCTGCCCGTTTCACAAAGAAAAAACGCCCTCGTTCAGCGTCAGCCCCGACAAGCAGTTCTATTACTGCTTCGGCTGCGGCGCGGGCGGCAATGCCCTCGGTTTCATCATGGACCACGACAACCTGGACTTTCCCCTGGCGGTCGAGGAACTGGCCAAAGCCGCCGGCATGGAAATCCCCCGCGAAGAAAGTGGCCGCCCGCACAAACCGCGGCAACCCACCGATTCGCCGCTGTACCCGCTGCTGACGGCCGCTGCTGACTTCTATCGCCAGGCGCTCAAAAGCCATCCGCAGCGCAAGGCCGCCGTCGACTACCTCAAGGGTCGCGGCCTGACCGGTGAAATCGCCCGCGACTTCGGCCTAGGTTTTGCCCCGCCAGGCTGGGACAACCTCTACAAACACTTGAGCAGCGACACCCTGCAGCAAAAAGCCATGATCGACGCCGGCCTGCTGGTCGAAAACGCCGAGACCGGCAAGCGCTATGACCGTTTCCGCGACCGCGTGATGTTCCCGATCCGCGACAGCCGTGGGCGCATCATCGCGTTCGGCGGCCGCGTGCTGGGTGACGACAAGCCCAAGTACCTGAACTCCCCGGAAACCCCGGTATTCCATAAGGGCCAGGAGCTTTACGGGCTGTTCGAGGCGCGCAAGAACAATCGCAACCTCGATGAGATCATCGTGGTTGAAGGCTATATGGACGTGATCGCCCTGGCCCAACAGGGCCTGCGCAACGCCGTGGCCACGCTGGGCACCGCGACCAGCGAAGAACACATGAAGCGCCTGTTTCGCGTAGTGCCCAGCGTGCTGTTCTGCTTCGACGGCGACCAGGCCGGCCGCAATGCGGCCTGGCGTGCGCTCGAAGCCACGCTGTCGAGCCTGCAGGACGGGCGCCGAGCGCGCTTTCTATTCCTGCCCGAAGGCGAAGACCCGGATACCCTGGTCCGCTCCGAAGGCACCGACGCGTTCCGTGCACGCATCAATCAACATGCGCAGCCGCTGGCGGACTATTTCTTCCAGCAACTGACCGAAGAAGCCGACCCGCGCTCCCTCGAAGGCAAGGCCCACATGGCCACCCTCGCCGCGCCGCTGATCGACAAAGTGCCGGGCGCCAACCTGAAGTCACTGATGCGCATGCGCCTGCTGGAAATCACCGGCTTGAGCGGTGAAGCCGTCAGCCAGCTGGTGCACAGCGCGCCGCAGGATGCGCCACCCGTCTACGACCCAGGCATGGATTACGACGCCATGCCGGACTATTCCGACTTCCACCAACCGCAGGACGCCTTCGCGCCCCAGCAAGAGTGGACGCCGAAGAAGCCGGGGGCCGGCGGCAAGAAATGGGACAAGAAACCCTGGAGCAAGAACGGCAAACGCGGTGATCGCGATGAGGCTTACGCCCCGCGCACTCCGGTGGCCGTGGAGGCCCCGACACTGATCGCCCTGCGCACGCTTATCCACCACCCGCAATTGGCGGGCAAGGTTGAAAGCGCTGAACATTTTGCCAACGAGAGCAACACCTACGCTCAGGTGCTGATTGCCCTGATCGAAGCCATGCAGAAAAATCCTAAGCTAAACTCTATTCAGCTGATGGCTCGTTGGCATGGCACCGAACAAGGCCGTTTATTGAGAGCGCTCGCGGAAAAGGAGTGGCTAATTGACGGCGACAACCTTGAACAACAGTTTTTAGACACCATTACTAGGTTATCCGCGGGTCAGCACACGCAGACCCTCGATGAACTCATCAAGAGAGCAAGGCAGCCAGGATTATCGGCTGAAGAGCAAATTCAGATAGCAAAACAGATGCGCGACCTCTTAAAACAGAATGTTTCCGCATCAAACCCGACCTCAGCTGGCGTGTGAGGTCATAGCTCGGGTATAATCCTCGGCTTGTTTTTTGCCCGCCAAGACCTTCAGTGGATAGGGTGTTATGTCCGGAAAAGCGCAACAGCAGTCTCGTATCAAAGAGTTGATCACCCTTGGTCGTGAGCAGAAGTATCTGACTTACGCAGAGGTCAACGACCACCTGCCTGAGGATATTTCAGATCCAGAGCAGGTGGAAGACATCATCCGCATGATTAATGACATGGGGATCCCCGTACACGAGAGTGCTCCGGATGCGGACGCCCTTATGTTGGCCGACGCCGATACCGACGAGGCAGCCGCTGAAGAAGCCGCTGCCGCGCTGGCAGCGGTGGAGACCGACATCGGTCGCACGACTGACCCTGTGCGCATGTATATGCGTGAAATGGGCACCGTCGAGTTGCTGACGCGTGAAGGCGAAATCGAAATCGCCAAGCGTATTGAAGAGGGTATCCGTGAAGTGATGGGCGCAATCGCGCACTTCCCTGGCACGGTTGACCACATTCTCTCCGAGTACACTCGCGTCACCACCGAAGGTGGCCGCCTGTCCGACGTCCTGAGCGGTTATATCGACCCGGACGATGGCATTGCGCCGCCTGCTGCCGAAGTACCGCCGCCTGTCGATGCGAAAGCCGCGAAAGCGGACGACGACTCCGAAGACGACGACGCTGAAGCCAGCAGTGACGACGAAGATGAAGTCGAAAGCGGTCCAGACCCGATCATCGCTGCCCAGCGTTTCGGTGCGGTTTCCGATCAAATGGAAATCACCCGCAAGGCCCTGAAAAAGCACGGTCGTGGCAACAAGCAGGCAATCGCCGAACTGTTGGCCCTGGCTGAGCTGTTCATGCCGATCAAGCTGGTGCCGAAGCAATTCGAAGGCTTGGTTGAGCGTGTTCGCAGTGCCCTTGAGCGTCTGCGTGCCCAAGAGCGTGCAATCATGCAGCTCTGTGTTCGTGATGCGCGCATGCCGCGTGCCGACTTCCTGCGCCAGTTCCCGGGCAACGAAGTTGACGAAAGCTGGACCGACGCACTGGCCAAGGGCAAGGCGAAATACGCCGAAGCCATTGGTCGCCTGCAACCGGACATCATCCGTTGCCAGCAAAAGCTGACCGCGCTTGAGACCGAAACCGGTCTGACGATTGCCGAGATCAAGGACATCAACCGTCGCATGTCGATCGGTGAGGCCAAGGCCCGCCGTGCGAAGAAAGAGATGGTTGAAGCGAACTTGCGTCTGGTGATCTCCATCGCCAAGAAGTACACCAACCGTGGCCTGCAGTTCCTCGATCTGATCCAGGAAGGCAACATCGGCTTGATGAAGGCCGTGGACAAGTTCGAATACCGTCGCGGCTACAAGTTCTCGACTTATGCCACCTGGTGGATCCGTCAGGCGATCACTCGCTCGATCGCCGACCAGGCCCGCACCATCCGTATTCCGGTGCACATGATCGAGACCATCAACAAGCTCAACCGTATTTCCCGGCAGATGTTGCAGGAAATGGGTCGTGAACCGACGCCGGAAGAGCTGGGCGAACGCATGGAAATGCCTGAGGATAAAATCCGCAAGGTATTGAAGATCGCTAAAGAGCCGATCTCCATGGAAACGCCGATCGGTGATGACGAAGACTCCCATCTGGGTGACTTCATCGAAGACTCGACCATGCAGTCGCCAATTGATGTCGCCACTGTTGAGAGCTTGAAAGAAGCGACTCGCGACGTACTGTCCGGCCTCACTGCCCGTGAAGCCAAGGTACTGCGCATGCGTTTCGGCATCGACATGAATACCGACCACACCCTTGAGGAAGTCGGTAAGCAGTTTGACGTGACCCGCGAGCGAATCCGTCAGATCGAAGCCAAGGCGTTGCGCAAGTTGCGCCACCCGACGCGAAGCGAGCATCTGCGCTCCTTCCTCGACGAGTGATACCAGACCCCCCGGCCCAGGCCGGGGGTTTTGTTTTGTATAGATTTCTTTCTACAGATTACTGCCCGCACAACCCCCCTCCCCCGAAATGCCCGTCTACACTCGAAACATTCCCCGTGCCATAACGAGACCGTTATGCCCAGATTGCCGACTGTGTTGCTGCTGTCGCTGCTGACCTGGACCGCAACGGCTGGCGCGTTGACTCTTACTGATGATGAGCGTGGCTGGCTGGCGGACCATCAGGAGCTGCGCTTGGGGGTGGACGCCTCATGGCCACCCTTTGAATACCGTGACGAAGAGGGCCGCTACCAAGGCTTGGCGGCGGACTATGTGCGCCTGATCCAGGACCGCCTGGGCGTCAGGGTCAAGCTGATCGAACCGCCAAGCTGGGGCGCAGTGCTGGAAATGGCACGAAGCAACCAACTGGACCTTATCCCCAGCATCATGTCGACCCCGGAACGCCAGAATTACCTGGCCTTCACCCGGCCTTATATCGACTTCCCCATGGTGATTCTGGCCCACGAAGGCGGCGCGCGGCCGCGTAGTCTCAAGGACCTTTACGGGTTGAAGATTGCCGTGGTGGAAAACTACGCACCTCATGAGCTGCTGCGCACCCACCACCCGGACCTCAACCTGGTGGCCCTGCCCAACGTCAGCTCCACGCTGCAAGCCCTGGCCACCGGTGAGGTGGATGCTGTAGTCAGCGACTTGGCGTCCAGCGTCTGGAGCCTGCGCGAACTCAAGCTCGACGGCCTGTACGTCAGTGGCGAGACACCCTATCGCTATCAATTGGCGATGGGCGTGCCGCGTGACGACAAGATGCTGGTCGGCATTCTGGACAAGGTGCTGGCCGACCTCAGCCCGCAGGAAACCGAGGCCATCCAGCAGCATTGGGTCGGTAGCCTTACCGATCACCGTACATTCTGGACAGACTTGCTGATGTACGGCCTGCCCGCAGTGCTGTTACTCAGCACCGTTTTAGCCATCGTCATTCGGATCAATCGCCGCCTCAGCTCGGAAATTTCCCGCAGGGTCGCCCTCGAACAGGAACTGCGCAGCAGCGAATACCACTACCGCGGCTTAGTGGAGAGCCTGTCCGCCATCGCCTGGGAAGCCAGCATCACCGACTTCACCTACAGCTACGTGTCACCGCATGCCGAGGACCTGCTCGGCTACCCGCGTGCCCATTGGCTGATTCCGGGCTTCTGGCGCAACATTATTCACCCCGCCGACCTGACGCGCACCGAAGCCTATTGCTACCGCGAAACCCGCGCCAACCGCGATCACAGCATCGACTACCGTGTGATCACCGCCGACGGCCGCTGCCTGTGGGTGCGCGACATTGTCAGCCTGATCGAACACGGGCATGAGCCCGTACTGCGCGGCTTGATGATCGACATCAGCGAAGCCAAGCGCACCGAAGAAGCCCTGCAGCTGTCCGAGCAGAAGTTTGCCTCGGTGTTCCAGCAGTGCCCCGACATTCTGGTGATCGCACGGCTATCCGATGGCTGCCTGCTGGAGGTTAACAAGGCGTTCGAGGACCAGGTTGGCCTCAGTGCCGAAGAGGTGGTCGGCAAAACCGCGACCGCGCTGAATATCTGGGGCCTCCCAGGCATCGGCCCCGACCTGCTGAAGCGGGTGCAGACCACCAGCATTCGCAACCTGGAAATGCCCTTCTTGCGCAGTAACGGCCAGGCGTTCACCGGGTTGCTCTCGGCGGAGCCCTTCCAGCTCGACACCACCGAAGCCCTGGTGGTGGTGGTGCGCGATATCACCCAACTGAAGGAAACACAGCAACAACTGCAAACCTCCGAAGAGAAATTCGCCAAAGCCTTCCATGCCTCCCCTGACGGCTTGTTGCTGAGCCGACAGCGTGATGGCCTGCTGATTGAAGTCAACGATGGCTTCAGCCGCATCACCGGCTTCAACAGCGCAGCGTCCCTCGACCAGTCGACCCTGGACCTGGGCATCTGGGTCGACCTCAACGAACGCAAACACATGCTCGAACTGATGCACCGGGATGGCTTTGTACGGGATTTCATCTGCCATATACGCCGCAGCGACGGGCAGATCCGGCTGTGTGAAGTGTCCAGCCGCCCCCTGCCGATTGCCGGTGAGGACTGCATGCTGACCATCGCCCGCGACATCACCGAACGCCAGCTAATGCAGGAAAAACTGCAGCAGGCCGCGACTGTATTCGAAAGCACTGCCGAAGGCGTGTTGATCACCGACACCCGGCAGAACATCAGCGCCGTCAACCGCGCCTTCAGCGAAATCACCGGCTACAGCGAAGCCGAAGCCCTCGGCAATACGCCGCGCCTGCTTGCCTCCGGCCTGCATGACAGCGCGTTCTACGCCGCCATGTGGCACCAGCTGACGGCTCAGGGCCACTGGCAGGGCGAGATCTCCAACCGGCGCAAGAACGGCGAGCTGTACCCCAGTTGGCTGACCATCAGCGCTGTACGCAACTGCGACCAGATGATCACGCACTTTGTCGCCGTGTTTGCCGACATCTCCAGCCTCAAGCTGGCCCAGGCGCGGCTCGACTACCAGGCCCACCACGACCCACTCACCGGCCTGCCCAACCGCACGCTGTTTGAAAGCCGCTTGCAGGCCGCCCTCAACGGCCACCAGGAAACCGGCAAACAAGGCGCCGTGCTGTTTCTCGACCTGGACCGCTTCAAACACATCAATGACAGCTTGGGCCATCCGATTGGCGACCTGCTGCTCAAAGACATCGCCGTGCGCCTCAAGGAGCAACTGCGCGACATCGACACCGTCGCGCGTCTGGGCGGTGACGAATTCATCATCCTGCTCCCCGGCCTGCAGCAAGCCAGCGACGCCCAGCACTTGGCGAATAAACTGCTGGCCTGCTTCACCTCGCCCTTCCAGGCCGGCGAACACGAGTTTTTTATCAGCGCCAGTATCGGCACCAGTCTGTACCCCGAGGATGGCACCGACGTGGCCACCCTGGTCAAAAACGCCGACGCCGCCATGTACCGCTCCAAGGCCAAGGGACGTAACCGCGTCGAAAGCTATACCCGCGACCTGACCGCCCAGGCCAACGAACGCGTGGCACTGGAACATGAACTGCGCCGCGCCATCGAACGCGACGAGCTGAGCCTGTATTACCAGCCCAAACTGAGCCTTAAGACCCAGGAACTGATCGGCGCCGAAGCACTGATTCGCTGGCGCCACCCGACCTTTGGCGACGTGCCGCCGGAGCATTTCATTGCCCTGGCCGAAGAGAACGGCATGATCCTGCAGATCGGCGACTGGGTACTCGAACAAGCCTGCCGACAAATGCACGCCTGGCAAACCGTCTTCGATGACTTCGGCCCGCTGTCGGTCAACCTGGCCGGCGCGCAACTACGCCACCCAGGGTTATTGGCTCGCGTCGAACAGCTATTACACGACTACCACCTCCACCCCGGCTGCCTGCAGCTGGAAATCACCGAAAACTTCATCATGAGCCAGGCCGAAGAAGCGCTGGAGGTGCTGCACCAACTCAAACGCCTGGGCGTACAACTGGCGATTGATGATTTCGGCACCGGCTATTCATCCCTCAGCTACCTCAAACGCCTGCCGCTGGATTTCCTGAAAATCGACCAATCCTTCGTCCGCGGCCTGCCCGATGACCCTCACGACGCCGCCATCGTGCGCGCCATTATCGCCCTGGGCCACAGCATGCAATTCACCATCATCGCCGAAGGCGTGGAGAACGCCGCGCAACAGGTATTCCTCGCCGCCGAAGGCTGTGAACAGATGCAGGGTTACATCGTCAGCCTGCCGCTGCCGCCGGAGCTTTTTGCGGCGACGTTTCTTCGTATGAGCATTGAGGATTTTTCGGATAGCACAGCGGGGAAACCATCGTTATAATCCGCGACCTGTTACAAGGGCCTATAGCTCAGTTGGTCAGAGCAGAGGACTCATAATCCTTTGGTCCACGGTTCAAGTCCGTGTGGGCCCACCAAACATGAAAGCCGCGCATTGCGCGGCTTTCGTCGTTTCTGGCACTTTAAAACTTTTTCCTTAAATTTGCCAAAAAATAGCTTTCAGTCCACAAAACGTCCACACCTCTAAGTTTTCAGGTCTGAATACGTTGGGTTCAGTGCACGAAGAAAGTCCTCATGCTTCGAGATAAACTGACCGGCCTTACCGCTCCAGTACTGAACATTACCTTTCATAAGCGCCTCCATGGCGCTTTGCTTTCTGCTCAGCTCCTCGCCTAACCCGGCTGCAAACGAGCCTGGAACGATACCAATTTCATCCTCAACCGAATCAGCTAAAGTGAACCGTCGCTTCTGTGGATCGACTTGAGCGTCGCACACCGTATCTAAAAAGGCGCCAAGCGGGCGATCTCTATCATTCAGCCCATGGATAAGCCCTGCGAAACTTTGCAGTGGCAGGTAGGCGATCCGGTCCATTGCCAGTGGCACATCCCCATACCTTCTACGAATCTCGTCTTCCAAATTCGTATCAATGTTCTCGGATATATATTTCCCACCAAAAACATAGTGATCACCAAACGTAACTACTAGCATCCTAAAGCTACAATCTTTAAATTGCTCCATGCCTGCCAAGCCATGAGCCACCGCCTGACCTTGGTGAATTGCCTTAATATAATTTGGCGCTAGGTTACTCTTCAAAATCTGCGCATCGGCAGTACACTTAACCAAATCGGAAGGCTCGATAGCTTTGCACTCAACAAAAGTTATTAAATCACCTTCCCTGATGACATAGTCAACCACCTTACTAACTATACCTTTCGCCTTCAATATATCGCGCACGTCGCTCTCTGAAAACATCTCGTCATGCTTGAGGGTCTTCAAAACCTCTCCGACTCGAAGCTCCATATCTGCACCAAATTCATCTTTAAAGGCAGGATACTCCTTCTTCAAAACGGCCGGTGCCAAACTGCACAATGCAGTAATACAAAACTGATAGTTGAACGCTACGAGACCTGGCCCTCTAAGAATGAACGGTATGTTCTTAAATGGGGTCTCTTGAAAATACTCACTCGCAAAAACCCCCTTTAACTCATACTCACTTACAAAATTTGAAAGCGAGTGCGCATCACAACTAGCCAGCCTTACAAAGGCCAGCACGTCGCTGTACGGCAATCCGGGGCATAAATAGAACACGAGTTCAGAGATCGGCATCTCTAGAACTCCTACAGGTTGCTTGTCCAACCTAACAACTACAAACATCGCTATCTTCAAATAACTATCTAGACTCAAACCAAATATTTTGTGAAATACATTATCATAATAGTTGTCAGCCCTAGTCAAGATAGAACCTTGCACAAATAACTCTCTCAGGCTGTGCAAGGTATCCCGCTGATAGAGCATTTGCCCTAGAATCAGCGCTCTGATCTTCAACTCTATTTCACCTTCATTCAAATCAGCTGCCGGCCCTTGCAGGTGAAAAATATCATTTGCAATTCGATTGAACTCTCTAAAGCTGACTGCTTCCTCTCCATCTTTCCCGAGCATTGATAACTTCAACAAAAACATAACCACCCAAGGCATCATAGAGTTCTTGTCGGCGGGATCAGCAGTTTTCGAGGCAAGATGTTTAAGGGTTAAATCAAGGATTGATAAATGCGAATACTTGGAAAGCTGCTCCTTGACCCTGTCAATACCGTAGACGTAAGCATTAGACGTCATAAAGCTCCCTCTTTATAAAAAATTCGCCAAAGGATTCAACCTAACCACCTCAGCCATATGCCCAGGACTAAAGTGCGCATACTTTATCGTCATCGCCAACGTCGCATGCCCCAACACCCGCTGCAACGTCAGAATATCCCCACCATTCATCATGTAATGACTCGCAAACGTATGTCTTAGCACATGCGTCAACTGCCCCTCAGGCAGCTCCAACCCAATAGCCTCAACAGCCCTTCGAAACGTGTTGTACCCCGACTGAAATGGCAAAGCCGCGACCACCTGCGCCGCCAATCCTTCAGAAATGGGAACGCTACGCCTCTTGCTTGATTTGGTTTTAAAATAGTGCACTTGGCCATTGCGCAGTTGGCGGGCTTGCAAGCCCTCTGCCTCGCCCCACCGGGCGCCGGTTGCCAGGCAAATCTTGGCAATTAGCACCGCGCCAGACTCCCGGCTATCCAGCTCAGCCAGTAGCGTCTCGATCTGCTCATCCAACAGATAGACCATCTCCGTCTCATCAAACTTGAGCTTGCGAACATTGGCCAAGGGGTTATCAACCTCCCACTCCCCAAGCCGTTTCAGCTCATTGAACACGGCACTCAGGTAAGCCAACTCATGATTGAGCATATTGGCGCCAACCCCCTTCGGCTCTTCACCCTCCTTGACGAAGCCCCTGCCAGGTGTAGTTCGCGAATACTTACCCTCGGCCCGTTCCGCCCGGTACTGAGCAAAGTTAGAAGCAGTGAAATCGGCGGCCCTTGGATTCCCCATCCGGGTAGCCATATTCGTCAGCAATGCGAGCCGTTGCTCGCCCGTTTTAAGACTCTGCCCGTGGACCTTATACCAACGCTCCACCAGGTCCTGAAGCTTGCGCCCATCATGCTTAGGGGCCTTCACAAACTCGCCCTTGGCCCCCTCCCCCATGACCTTATTGCGAAAAACCTGCGCTTCATTCTTCGTGCGGAATATCCGCCGCACCCGGACCCCATACCGCCCATCCGGCCGGCAATCTACTTCATAGCGGCCGCCTTCTAGTTTTTTGATCGGCACATTTGCGCTCCTAGCTTAGACCGGGCTGATTTGTCCGCACTCCGGCACCGCCTCATCACACATCAACCACAACGTGTACTTCTTGAATTGATGGTGTCCGGTGATCTTCAACAGCTCCAACGAGCTGACTTCCTTGCGCCGTTGCAATTCGTAACTTTTCCATGTGGATAAGTTAATCCCCGTCGCATCGCACAACTCCCGCTGCGTGAGGCCTTCCGCTTGGCGGATCAGTTTCAACTTCTCGAAAAGCTCCATACCCCCCCTTGACAGGTGTACGTATGCGACCTTAGATTTAGGTCGCGATTGTACACCTTTTCAGAAAATGTTCCGTGGAGCTTATACAAAATGCAGATCGTCATCGACACGCCATATGTAACCCCACTCGAATTCGCCCGCCGTGCGGGATTGAGCGAGCGCTCGGTACGCCACAAGATCGAAAGCGGGATGATCCTCATCAAAGAAAAGACCGAGGGCAAAAAGGGCACCGTGTTTATCAATATGGTCCACCTAACGCGGGAAGCCGCCGACCAGTCCGATCGCGTTACCGGCCTCAAGAAAAACGGTTCGCGCTAATGACCCCGC
Organism: Pseudomonas viridiflava; assembly: GCF_900591205.1. Lineage (GTDB taxonomy): Bacteria > Pseudomonadota > Gammaproteobacteria > Pseudomonadales > Pseudomonadaceae > Aquipseudomonas. The sequence continues at coordinate 794,332 of NZ_UUPU01000001.1, read as the reverse complement.
GCAAAAAACTCGACCAAAAAGCCTACGACGACATCTACCTAAACGAAGTCGTCGAAGCCCTAAAACAAGACCGCGACCTCGACTTCAAAACCAGCAACGCCAAGTACTTACAAGAGGGCGTCTGCCCCAACCCCAAGTGCGGCGAACGCACCGTCTACATCGCCATCGCCCAGCCCTACCAGCTCAAATGCAACCGCCTCAACAACTGCCAATACGAGGAAAAAACCCGCGAGCGCTACCGCCACCTGTTCGAAAACCTCAGCGATCGCTTCCCCAAAACCGAGGCCAACCCCAACGCCACCGCTGACGCCTACCTGCAGCGCAACCGCGGCTTCGACATCAGCCAATTGAAAGGCTGGTATCAACAAGGCCGGCGCAAGCTCAAGAACGGCCAGTGGGCAGATACCGTCCGCTTCCCCCTGTGCAATGGCCACTGGGAGCGCCTGATCGACGCCACAGCCGTCACGACCAACGACGGCGTAAAAGCGGGTATCAAAAAGGGCATGACCTACCTGGGCAACGGCTGGGTGCCGCCAGGCATGGCGATCAAAAAGAGCGACCGCATCTACATCGTAGAGGGCATCTTTCACGCCATCGCATTACACCTGGCGGGCTTCAAAGCGATTGCCTCGATATCGGCCAACAACTTCCCTTGGGAACTGATCGAGGCCAACAAAGGCAAGTCCATCACCTGGGTTATCGCGCTGGATGACGACGCAGCCGGGCACATGATGATCCCCAAATACCTGCACAAACTGCGCGACCGGCAGGAAATCGCATGGGTAGCCCTCGCTGGCGAACGCGACTGGGATGACGTCTACCGCGACGGCCAGCTCAATGCCGACTTCATGGCTGAGGCCGAATACCGAGGCCGCCTGTTCACTGCTGGGAACACCGGCAAACTGGCCTACCTGTTGTACCTGCGTCGGCCGGTGGGGTTCTACCTTATGGAATTTCGTAACCGGCTGTACTCAGCCAAGGTCGCACAAAGCGACCTCAATACCGACCTGGGCGAGGAAAAGGTCGAGGGCAACCGCGAGCTATTCAGCAAACACGTCAAAATCAAACAGGTCTCCAACTGCATCCCCAACCTGGAATACCTGGAGAAGGACGTCATCACCAGCGAGCAACGCTACTTCTTCGACTTCCAATTTCCGGACGCCTCGCGCAGCTGCAAAGCGCCCTTGGCCCCCAACGCGATCGCCGAACCACGCAGCTTCGCCCGCTCGCTGCTGGAACACACCCCTGGCGGCAACTTCGAAGGCGGCGAACCGGTGCTGGCCATCCTGCGCAACAAATGGCTCAACGACGAACACCGCCCCGTGCGAACCGTGCGCAGCCTGCCGTTCGTAGGCTACGACGACGCCACCGGGCTCTACTGCTATCCCACCTTCGGGTTCCACCAAGGCAAAGAGCTGCCGGTGAACAGCCACGGTTTCATCGACATCGCCGGCAACGGCATCAAGACCACCCTGGCCAACTTCAAAATCGAGCGGGCCCAGGACTTTGACCCCGAATGGTTTGAAGACTTCCTGGCGGTGAACGGCCTCAACGGCTTGGCCATCCTGTCCTGGTGGACCGCCGCCTATTTCGTACAACAGATCGGCGCAAAACAGGCGTCCTTCCCCTTTATGGAATTCACCGGCAAACCGGGCGCCGGCAAGTCCACACTACTGCGTTTTCTGTGGCGGCTCACCGGCCGTGAAAACTTCGAAGGCATCCAGCCCAGCGGCGCGGGGGCAAGCATGATCGGCCTGTCACGCAGCTTCGCCGAGGTCAGCAACCTACCCGTGATCCTGATCGAATCGGACAAAGAAATCACCGACAGCCAAGGCCGCAAAGTCGTGGTGCAGTTCCACTTCGACGAGTTCAAAAGGCTCTACGACTACCACGCCACGTTGCGTGTCACCGGCGTCAACACAGGCGGCAACGAAACGCGCACCACCTACTGGCGCGGCGCCCTGGGTATCTCTCAAAACAACAGCGTGGACGGCTCCGAGGCCACGCTGTCGCGCATCGTTGAATTCCACGCCACCAAAGACCACCACAGCCTGTCCCTCAAGCCCCGCGCCGATCGGCTCAAAGGCATGGGTGCCAAAGACCTGGGCGGCTACCTCCGCCAGTGCCTGGCCTGCGAACCCCAGTGGCTGGCCCGCTACTTCGAAGCATTCCCCCGCTGTGAACAGCGCCTGCAAAGTGTTCCGGCCATTACAGAGGCACGCATCGTTCAATGCCACGCCCAGGTACTCGCCGCCGCCTACGCCACCCAGGCGCTATTCCCGGCCTGGTCAGACGCAGACACCGACAACCTGGCAAACCACCTGGAACAACGCGCCATCGCCCGCCAGCAGCGGTGCCGATCGGAACACCCAGACGCCGCCGCCTTCTGGCACATCTACCACTACCTCAACGAACGCGTCGTCACCATCACCGACAGCGACGGCACCCGCGAAGAAAAACACCAAACCCTCAACCACAGCAACGAACGCGGCGTGGTGGCCATCAACATCGAGCATTTCCAAGAAGCCTGTCGCAAAGCAGGCCAGGAAGTCCTCACCCGCGCCCAGCTGCAGCGCGCCCTGCCGCAAAGCACCACGTACACCTTCGTAGAGACCCGCAAGGCGTACTCCCGGATCGAACGCCGCACCATCAACTGCTGGATCTTCAAGACCCCTTAGCCCCCCCCCCGCTGAACACCGGGCGTTTACGCCCATGGGGAAGTGTTGCCTGCGATTTAGCAGAGGCTCTGCGAGCGGACCCATTTGAGTCTGTAATTTTTGAACTGTTTAGGTATTTATCAATGAATTTAATCACTTATAAAAAATCATCACTGGAATCTCACCGGAAGGCACCGCACTACTTTTCATTCCACCCACATTCCATTTACCGCCTGCCCCGCATAACCCGCTGCAAGCCAGTAACCACAGGGCCTACAGCGGACGGTGCCCGTACACATAGTTCAGCGCATTCCATTCGCACCGAACTACTTTTTCGGCCACTCGCCCCCAGCAAAAACAAGGCACTCAGCCCTGTAGATAAGCCAACAGTTCACACATTCCACGCCTACCTATTCCCCGCGCAGAACTCCCTGCGCGTGCAATCCGCTGCCCACTGAAAAAGGACCATCACCATGCCGCTACACGTCATCACCGGCCCCAAAGCATCCGGCAAAACCCGCCGCTTGCGCGTTCTCCAGGTCGAGCTGCAAGCCCAAGGAATCGACGTCGTGATCATCACCGGCAATGCCTGCACCACCACTTATCTGGTCGCCCGCATCGAGCAACAAGCCGAATCCGGCACACAGCACTTCCTGGCCGACGACTGCACCCGCGACCAGATCAAGGCCGTGCAAAAAATCGAGCTGCCCGAGCAATTCACCGTCTACCTGGTTCGCCAGGCTTAACCCCAAGCAAGGAGCCACACAATGACCGATTCATTCATCAATACCCTGGCCGAAATATGGGCATACCAGCAGTGCCGTCCCGCGATCATCCAAACCGGCACACAGGCGTTACACAGGCTCGTCCCCATCGCCCTCGGCCGCACAGCAGCAGGTAAAACGGTGGGCCGTTTCCTGCTGGGTTTGTATGACGGCGCAAGTTACCCGTTCGACTTTGAACACCTGCATCGTTTAGACGCCCAGGACTTTGAAGACTGCCTGCAGGTGCTGAAAATGGATTACACGCCCGAGGTCGAAATCCACGAACGCATCGCCGAAGGCAAAACCGTATGGCGGGAGCTGTTAGAACAGTGGCCCCCCCTGCCCGTTGAGCCCTGTCCCCAAGCTCAAAGGCGCCCCCGCAAAAGCGCGGCCTATGTGCGCAACGGTGCAATCGAGGCCAAAGGCGTACAAGCCTTCGACCGCCTGCTGCAGGTTGCGGAAACGCGCAGCGGCCAAAGCCACGTCGTGGCTATGTTCCTGATGAGCTTGATTCACCACAACTGCTACCGGCTCAACCTCACCGACCTGCGCGGGCTCGACATCAAGCTGTTCGATGACTGCATCAGCGTGTTGCGCATGGACTACCTCACCGACATCGAGGCCGGCCAAGCATGATCCTGCACTACAGCGCCAACGGCCTGCTCGGACGCTTATACCTGCCCGTCTGGTACGTCGAAAAAGGCACCGCCGAAGAATTCGCCGAGTTGGCCGCCGCCGATCACTGGCGTGCCCACCCCGACAGCCGCCCCACCTTCGTCACCGTCGTGCATCTGCACAACGTAGAAGGCCACAACCTGGGTTTGTTTGAGGTGCGCTGCCAATGGCGATCCGTGTACACGGCCACCGCCTTGCAGCAAGCCTGAAAAAAGACGGTGCCGAGGAGTTCGCACCTCCCCGACACCTGCCACCACAAAAGGAGCAACACCATGCAAGCACAGCACCCCAGCAGCAGCGGGCACAAGGCTACCACGGCCCCATATGCCCGAGGACATCATCATGGATAAACAGAGAATCGCTTACTTTCCGACGCACCATCGTACCGGGAGCTACTGCCTGAGCATTGACGGCGAACTGGTGTTGGTGCCCGAAGACCAGATCAAACAAGCGCGTCAGCAATTGGGTCTGCGTTCGGACTCACACCTGCTGGGTGCCACCCGGTTGCTGGAATTCAACAGCGGCAACGGTCTGGTGCGCATCCCGCTACCCGGCAAACAAGTGGTCACCGCATTCGAAGGACCAGGCGGTGAACGCTTCTATGGCGTGGTCACCTTGGACGCGTTGAGCTACCACCTACGCCCCGCGTAAGGCCCAACCTGTAACAAAGGATCAAACAAGGGCGCCCAGCGCCCTTGTTTTTGTAATCAAATAAAACAGACAAAGCACTTCGATTATTCCCATGAGCGGGCTACTGCAGCCCACAAAACTCGCTACACCCCTTGATTTATAGGCGAGTGGCTTTCTGCATTCAAGACAAAACTTGTCAGCAAAACACAATTTGAATCACTGCTAACAGAGGCGAATGCGCAGAGTCCGGCGGGGAATTTCATCGGTTTGCTGGGGATATTACCTACTTACACTTGCGCGTCAGCCGGGCACTAGTAAGCGAAAAATCCTTCAATAAACTACCGCCCAACGACAACGAAAAAGGAAAGATCGCTGTGAAACCTTCCAAACTTTGCACCTTGAAAATACGGGAAGAATTCGAAGAATGCGGCAACAGCTTCGCGCTGGTGATAGAGCTGCTCACCGCAGAGCTGCGGTTGTCGAATCGCGCCAAACTGGCGTTGATTGAATACGGCAATACACAGTTGGACCGCTTTGACGAAGCCAGGGCGAGCTTAAAAGACTACGTGGAGGACACCACGCCCAGTTGATCGAACAGATCACGCTGCTGCCCCTTGGACAAACTGCGCAGGCGGTCGAACAGCATACGGTCGACCGCCTGGGCTGAGGGGCTCAGGGTGTGGGAGAAGGTCAGATTGGCTACCCACGTGTGGCCGCAGTGGGCGGAGCTGCATTGGCAGTAGAGGCGGGCGAATTCCAGGGATAGCTCGTCGCGGGAAGCGATGCGCCCTTTTTCGCCGCACACTTTGCAATACACCCGCATAACCTTTCCCCGAAAGCCTTTAGCGTATTGATTTTACACTAAATACGATTAAAGCCCGAGCATATCGTCAGGACCATGGAATAAGCGGTAAATTCTCTAACTCGGAAAGTCGTGCTGCACATAACTCAGTAATTGCTCGAAGGTTGATCACTGCACCATCAATCGCTGAGGGTTCGTTTTCGGAATATACCAGCCCATCAAATCGGCTTGGCATCGCAAACTCGGGAAACCTCTGTAGAACAGGATGAGAATAAGTGGCCTGAAACCATTCATAACTTCGCGGTGAGCCGATTAGCTTCTCATTTTCTGGAAGATCTGCAAGGAGCGTTGCCAGCTGAGCGCAATACTCAATTAAATACTCTAGAGCGAGGGTTTCAATATCAACCTCAGGAGCATCGACCCGAATAGACTTCCCATACTGATCATGGGCAATATAATTAGTGCCCATGTAGTAGCGACCATCGACCCAAAGGCCAAAAGGCTGATAGCCATCATGTACCAAAGAATTTCGTAACTGCCGTAGAACCTTAGCATGAGGAACATTGCTAGCTAGGCTTTTCAAGTTCTGGTTATTGCCGATGGCCTTGGGCAGAGCATCGCGAAATGTTTGAAGCAAAGCCAATACGGAACTGAACCGATATTTAATTAAATCTGTTGGCTCGTGTGTCTTTTTTGTCTTAGATGAATTGTAAAATGCTGAAAGCTCCATGCGACTAGTATCTATCAGCTCACCTAATCTAAACTTCATCTCTTTTGTAATTGATAGAACCTGATACTGATAAGCGATAGCATCTGGCTCATGATAGTATTTTTCCATGATCAGCTACCTCCTTCACCACTAAAAATAATTCAAACTGCACTTTTTTCAATTTTTTGATGTATAGAAATAAGATCGGGAACATGCGTAAGGCAATGTGCAGTAAAAAATTCTCTAGACTTATTGATACGAAACCTATCAAAAATACAATGTAATGCCTGCTCAAGTTTAGAGTAGTTTGTGGTTTCAATCTGCGAAATCAGTCGAAACCGAAACGGCACACCGGTCGTGTATAGCTGGGCAATCCGTTTCTCTACAGCGCCTGTGGTGATACCTATCTTGATAATCTCTACGCCTTCGGCGGTAAAAAGATTCGTTCCTAGTACGTACAAGGTGCCGATGTCCGCCGCAAGCTTTTCGAGATCCTCACCTTCTATAAATTCACGCTCATTCACCTCTATGGAATCAGTACCGGCCTCCAATGACATGCGGTGCGGCTTCTGCGACTTGTCTGCGAAAATGTCGCGGGCACCGCGACACGCGATGTAGATCCTTGCCAGCAAAGCGTGGTCAAGGTCCTTGTAATTCCCTCTTTCCACGTTGCGCACATGTGACTCAGTGCCGTAGTAAGCCGGATATTGGGCCTTCACTATTGATCTGATTTCTTGAGGCGTCAGACCCGCTGGGTATTCCCCCAAGATCGCGCGAACTACATCAGAAAAGCTGAGGGGTAGCATGAACATTCCTTGTTTTCGTGCAGATTGGCAAAGGTATACGATTTTGCAATCACTCTAATCAGAAGGATCCTACCTCTTTCATGAGTTGCGGCACATAGCCCATCGCGTTAACCTCTCGCAGTCGCTGCTCACCAGCGACCGGGCCTGGAAACCCGATGCTTAAGGACGCTACAGCGTCGTCAAACAATCAGCAGGCGCTTTTTTTTCGTCTGTTGTTTGTGCTTTTTGGCGGCTGTGCGTGGGAGACCTTCGGGTCTGCCGGGTTCCTTTTGCCTCGGTTTCCAGCCCGCGTACAGCTGCCACCTTTCGCCTGGAAACGCTTGGGGCAGCTCTTTTTGTTAAGCAGAAGGAGTTAGCTATGCCGTACGAAATACCCGTAAAAACTACCCCAGTCCCGGGCAACGCTTGCCAACCTCTAAAATCTGGAGGTCGGCAATGAGCAACCCTCCCTCGCCAGAAACCATCGGCGCCGTGACCTTCGCAGATTGCGGAGAGAACAAAAGTGATCTGATGCTTTTCCGCGTCAACGCAGGGGTCCCCATCCGGGAAGCCCTTGAACACGCATCGCACGTCCTCTACTACGCAAAAATGCTCTCGCTTGAGGCCGCTATGGACCCCAGGGCGGAGAGGTTCGCGTTCGCCTCGCACTACCTGGGTGAAATGGGCAAAGCCATCATTGATGACCTGCTTTTTTCTGTTCCGTCGGGCGATGGGGTCCCTCAGTAACTAAGCGTTAGCAGCGCCCGATACGACCTATGGGCGCTGCCTGAAGTCCAATCCCTGCCTTACGCTGCACCCTCTCGCAAAAACTCTGCATTAATTTTTTCTATATCAAGCAGATATTTATGGCTGTACCTCATGGGGGTCATAGCCTGACGAACCTGACCCGTAGCGGATGAGTATCACTAATGCTCAACAGTTTCTATCGTGCTCAGGCCATTGAGCTATCAGGCCCGGCATAACGAAAATGCTGCGTAATACGCCGAAGCTCATTGTAGATACAAGCCAAATTGACACGCTAGTTCCCCACCGACACTCAATTTTCCCGTGCCCCCGGCTCATATACCTGCATCTTTGCTATTAACCCAAGAAGAACAAACTATAAAAAACTGTGAAATATACCAGTACCCAGCACTTTCGTTGTGGCTAAAACTATATCTTCCACCACTAATCGCATCGAAGAGGGACTTTAAAATGGGCGGAAACTTTAACCCTTACTGGCGACAGGGAGATCCTGGTGTAATACAGACAGCGGATGATGCGTGGAACATCATTGGCCGCCTCCCTATCGGTCAGTATTTGATGATTGTAAAGAGATCTAGACCAACAGAAATTACGCAAGGTCGAATGGTTGCTAGAGATCGCAACCTAGGTGTCGTTGTACTCCAAAGCGACAACTATCCAGATACGGCTAACGTAATTGCATTGTCTGACGTTGATAAGGTAGACGCCTCCCGGACAGGCTCGGGCGCGCTAGGCCCTGTTCAGGAGGGCGACTGGGTCCAGGACGGCCAAGGAAATTGGTATAAAAAACAACTAGGTCCCGATGCACCGCATTACTGAAGAGCAACTAAATAGGGCGACAATATCGCCCTATTTAAATCAACACATTTAATTCCTCACACTTGTCACAGGATCGTTTATTGTGCCCAACCCACCCTGCGGTCCATACGTAACGAATCGTTCACCTGCATAAACAGCTGCCTGATCGGCCGTATCTCGTTATTCATGTACACCCGATCAATCTTCTCCACATCCCCAAACCCCGCCGCATTCTCCGGCATGCACCCCGCCAGCGCCGGGTTCATCCTCCAAGCCGCTATCACGTCGTTACGGGTGATGTTCTTAATCCGCTCAAACTCATCCTTGGTCGCGATATCCCCCACGGGGATGATTTGAATCGCCTTATCCCCTCCCCCCGGAATATTCACAAACAGTGACCGAAAATTACCCACGCCCTTGCTCGCGCCGATCTGCGCTTGCATCCGTTCTTCATCGGCCTCCGATAGGTTCGGGTCATTGGTGTAGAAGATGAAGCCGGCATGCGCTCCGTTGTTGTAATACCGGCGCCGAAACAGCGTGGCGGACTCGTTTAGCAGCAGCGCGTGCATGCCGCCCAGGTAGTCGGGTACGCCGTAGATGTTCTGCTCAACGTCGTAATCCATCACATGTTCCACCTGGTCCTCTGCGAAGTGCAGTTGCTTGCCACCGGGTAACAGCAACACGAACCCGCCGCCGACCTTCCTGCGCATGTTCAACGCCGGTAGGTGTTCCAACTCCAACACCTGGCCCAGCCTGTTGGTTTTGCGTTGAAAGTAGCCCTCACCAAACACCATAAAGTCCAGCGCTGCGCGGCCCATGGTTTGGGTGCTGCACCCGGCCGAGGGCGTGAAGTCACGCAGCAGCAGGTTGCGTTTGAAGCGCGGGATGGTGCCGTGGTGGGCATTGGCGCGCAGCAGTTTTGCCAGGCCGGTGCGGGACACGGGCGGGGTGTAAATCTGGCCGTCGTCGCTGGCAAACACGCCCATGTATTCGCCCAGGCTGCCGGTCAGTACCGACTCGGGGGCGCCGAAGCTGTACGCCTTTACCTGGCGTTGCGTGGGGGTGGCCGGTGGCTTGGGATCGTTCATGGCTGCCTTCGAGGGTTGACCAGCGGCTGCGCCGCTTCTTGTTGACGTTCAGGGGTTCGTGGGCCAGCGCGTGCATCACCGCCCAAGCGATGTCGGCGTGGCCGGTGGCATCGGTACGGGACGCGCTGTAAGTGATCTGGCCGCTGGTGGTCGCGCCACGTTTGATGGTCAGGAAGGCGGCGGCGATGTCATTCCAACCGGCGTCCCATTCGATACGCCGGCCCTGGATCGTGTCCTGGGCCTTGAGTACCAGCGTGTTTTTGGTTTCCAGGCTGTAGTGGATCGGCGTGGCACGCGGGAAAAAGTCGCGCACCAAGTCGAACACGCCGTAACCGACGCCGGTGATGTCGATCCCGATGTACTGCACGTTGAAGCGCTCGCAGAGCTTTTTGACCTGGCTGGCCTGGTAGGTGAACGAGTGGCCCCGCCAGGAGTGCTTCTCCAGGATACGAAACTTACCGCCCGGCTCCAGCGGCGGCGCCACCACCACGCAGGTCGCATCATCGCGGGTGCGGCTGGGGTCGTAGCCGATCCACACCGGGGCGTTGCCAAACGGGCGCTCGGCTTTCGGGTCGGGGTTGTAGTCGGTCCACAGCGACTGGTCGGAATAGCAGCGCTCCAGGTCCGCCAGGTTGAATGCGCTCTGGGTGCTGTCGATGAATTGGCACAGGTAGATCTGCTCGAACACCTCGTTGGAGTTTTCCAGGCGCAACTGCTCAAGGTCGAACAGGTCACAGCCGCCAGCAATGGCGTCGTGAATGTTGATGATCTTGCGCCACTGGCCGTCCGGGCACAGCGCGCCCCGGCGTAACTCGGCTTCGACGGGGAACGGCTTGTTCGCATGCTTGTGTTTGCCGCGGCGAAAGTCGTCGCCAGTCCAGAACGGGTAAGCCTGGTGACTGGTCGCGCTGGGCGTGGAGAAGTAAGTCTTACGCCACTTTTTGTGGGTGGCCATCGCCCCGGCCAGGGTGTTGAGCTTGGTGAAGTCGCGAATCCAGAAATACTCATCCACGTACACGTGCCCGTGGTAGCCCTGGGCGGTGCTGCTGTTGGTACTCAAAAAGCGCAGCTCGGCACCGTTGCTTAGGATGATCGGGTTACCGGTCAGCTCCAGGCCGAACCACTCCCGAGCAAAACCGATGATGTAGTTACGGAATATCTCCGACTGCGCCCGGCTGGCCGACAGGAACATCTGGTTGTCGCCGGTCAGCACCGCGTCCATAAACGCTTCGCCGGCAAAGTAGTAGGTCAGGCCGGACTGACGGCACTTGAGGATGTTACGAATTCGGCGCGTCAGCGGGTTCTGCTTGGCCGCGAACAATTCTTTCTGATAGCCGAACAACTTGCTGGTGAATTTCTCCAGGAAGTCCACTTCAGTCAGCGCAGAAATATCGTTTTTCGGCGCCTTGGGTTTGCGCTTGGGCTTATCGCTCTTGTCCCGGTTCGGCTCCGCTGGCGCAGCGGCTTTACCGCACTGTTTCAGTAGCCGTTCGCGAAGCGTGGTCAGGCGGTCCAGCTCATCCAGATCCGCCTTACTCAGCATGCCCGGCCGTTCTAGGATCAACGTGATGCGCCGACTCACCGCCATCAGCGGTTCTTCATCCGTCAGCAACTCGTCCCAGCCGCCCTTGGCGATCCAGTAGTAAACGATTCGCACGTTGGCCAGCTTGAGTTCGGCCTGTATTTCACGCGGTTTGCAGCGGCGCAAATAGAGGCGTTTGGCCGTGTCTTTAATTTCAATCGAGTAGGGCATGAGCCGCAGTCTATGCAGCCGAAACCCTACAAACCCGCTCTCAAAATCCTGCGCATTCCTAACCGATCAATATAGGAATTGCGCGCAGCCGAACCGTTTGTTTGGGCGACTTCGGCTGCCTATCGTGACCGCCATTGCAACCCAGCCCGAGCGAACAACTCCATGCCCCGCACCCTTGTTTCTGATTGGAAACGTGTCGCCACCAGCGGCAAAACCGCCGACGGCCGCACGATCGATCCGCAGGACCTGCGCGACATGGCCAGCGCCTACGACCCGGCGATCTACACCGCCGTTATCTGGTTCGAACACATCCGCTACATGGGCAATTTCGGCAGCGTGGTCGAGGTAAAAGCCGAAGACGTTGACGGCGGCAAAGTCGCGCTGTTCGCAAAGTTGGCTCCGAACGACCGGCTGCTGCAGCTCAACAAAGAAGCGCAGAAGCTGTTCGGCAGCATCGAGATTCAGCCGCAGTTCGCCGACACCGGCAAGCCCTACCTGCGCGGCCTGGCCGTGACAGACGACCCCGCCAGCCTGGGCACCGAACCGCTGCATTTTTCCCGGCGTGCCGACACCGGCAACTACTTCGCCTCCTTGGAACCCCTGGGCGACCTGCTCCCGCCAGACCTGGGCGATGAATCAGCCCTCAACTTTGTCACCCGCTTATTCAACCAGTTGAGCGGCAAACACACCCCCAAGCCCGAGACGCCCCCCATGGACCCAAAAACCGCCGAAGCCTTCGCCGCCGCCGTGGACAAACTCGACAACGTGGCCACACGCCTGGAACAGCTCGCACCGCCCCCGCCTGAGCCACCAATCGTCGAGCCTGCCAGTGTCACCGCCGAGCAATTCAACAGCCTGAAAGCCTCGTTGGAAAAGCTCCACGACACCTTCAACACCGCACTCAACCAAGGCACCGGCCACGTTATCCCCAGCACCACCGGCCCCGTGACCGAAGAACTGGAGCCCATTTACTGATGAGCCAGCTCAGCCCCGCCGCCCGCCAGCGCTACCACGCGCTGCAGGCCCGCATCGCGCAAAGCTACGGTGTGGCATCGGCCCGCGAAGAGTTTAACGTCGAGCCCACGCTGGCGCAGACTCTCAACGACCAGATCACCCTCAGCTCGGCGTTTTTGCAACTCATCAACGTGATCGGCGTCAACGAGATCAAGGGTGAGAAAGTCATGATCGGCGTGAACGGCACCGTGACCGGGCGCACCGACACCGACAAGAAAGACCGCGAGCCACGCAACGTGCTGAGCCTCGATGCCAAGGGCTACGAGCTGCACGACACCCACAGCGACGTCACCCTTAAATTCTCCACCATCGACGCCTGGGCCAAGTTCAAAGACTTTGCCCAACGCTACACCGCCGCGGTGCGCCGCCAGATCGCCCTCGACCGCATCATGGTCGGCTGGCACGGCATCAAGGTGGCGCCCGACACCGACCGCGCAGCCTTCCCACTCCTGCAAGACGTGAATAAGGGCTGGCTGCAGATCGTGCGCGAACAGGCCCCTCAGCAGATCCTGGTGGAAGGCGCGACCAAGGGCAAAATCCGCCTGGGCGTCGGCGGCGACTACGTAAACCTGGACAGCCTGGTGCACGACGTGTCGCTGATGATCGACGAGGAATTCCGCGACGGCGGCGACCTGGTGGCCATCGTCGGCCGCGACCTGCTGGCCCACGACAAAGGCAAGCTGTACGCCAAGCAAGGCCACACCCCTAGTGAGAAAACCAAGGTGGAGATGGCACAGGTGATCGACACCTACGGCGGCCTGCCCTCCTTCACCTGCCCGTTCTTTCCGGCCAAGGGCGTGGTGGTGACCTCGTTCGACAACCTGTCGATCTACTTTCAAGACAGCTCTTGGCGCCGTTACATGCTGGAGAACCCCAAGCGTTCCCGTGCCGAGGACTACAACAGCCGCAACGAAGGCTACGTGGTTGAACAGTTGGGCAAGTTCGCCGGGATCGAAGCTGGCAACGTCGAGTTGATCGCCGATACCGCAATTGAGGCCGCCGCATGAGCCTGGCCCTCAAACATAAACAGCGCGTGCTGGAACAGGGGCCGGCCGTGACGGGCGAGGTGTACACGCCAACCACCGCCCTGGCTGGCCCCGCCAACGCCCAGAAGCATTTGGCGTTGATGACCACTGCCCTGGCCGAAGACTGTGCACGCCTGTCTGACCTCAACAACATGGGCGAGCGCCAGCGCCTCAAGCGCGAAGAGTTGCTGCCCAAGTACTTGGACTATGTGCAGCGCTACCGCGAGTCCGGCCTGAATCACCCCAACCCGGTGCTGATGCAGGTGCTGGTCTGGCTGTTCGACACCGAGCAATTTGAATCGGGGCTTGAGCTGGCCGACTTCGCCCTGCGCCAGGGGCAGACCATGCCTGAACGCTTCAAGCGCGACATCCCCACCTTTGTCGCTGACGCGATGATCGACTGGGCCGAAGCCGAACACGAAGCCAAGCGCAGCCCAGAGCCCTACTTGTCGCAGTTACTGCCCCGGGTCGACGGTGAATGGCAACTGTTTGAGCGCATCCCTGCGCGCTATCACAAGTTGCTGGGGGTCTTGGCCATGGACCAGAAGCAATGGGCCCCGGCCATCGCGCACTTCGAACGTGCCGCCGCGTTGTACCCCGGCATCGGCGTGAAAACCCGTCATGAAGATGCCACCAAAGCCCTGCGCCGACAGCAGGCCGCCTGAACCGACTTACCCCCCCAGCGGGGGCCTGCCGAGGCCATGCCCCTCTCTCATTAGAAGGGCCAATGACCACAAGCAGCCACCCCCGCGTTTAATTTTAGCGAGCCGCCGACCATGAGCTTTTCCGGTAGACCCACCAGCCTGATCGACCAGCCGATCGCCAACGACGGTTTCTGGCCGGACCTGGACGTGGCCGAGTTTCAGCGAGGTTATCGGTTACCGGCCGAGTACCTGGTGGAGCTGCTGGTGGACGGCATCGCCCTGGCCATGGGCGAAGTGAACCACGACCTGGCACGGCGTAAAGCGCAGTGGCAAAACGTCGGTATCACCCGCGTGGTCAGTGCCGACCCGATGATTCTGCCGGAGCGCACCTTCATGGCGGCCAGCTACAAACGCGCCGTGTACTGCCGGGCCAAAGCCTATCTGTTAAGCCAGTTCACCACCTTTATCCGCCGCGAGTCGGCCGAAAACCTGGCAAAGGAAGCCCCCGAAACCGCCGAGCGTTTCTTGTCATTCAGCCAACAGGCCGTGCGCTTGATCCAGGGCCGCAGCCGCGTCACAGCGGGGCTGATCTGATGGACAAACTGCGCGCCCTGACCCGCGACCTTGTGGAACGCTTCGTGGTCCCGCCCGAACAATTCGATAGCTGGGCCGAACAGGTCACGCTGACCCTGCACTGGAAGCCCACCGAGCAGGGCCTGCACATGGGCGACATGCGCTACCGCGCAGTGATCGTGATCGCACGGTTTGCCGACAACGCGGCGCGGTTGATGGCGCTGATTGGCGCTTGGCTGGAAGTGAACGACCCCGGCCGCGAGGACGACCAATTGCCCGCGCCAGTGTTTGAGATCGACCAGCTCACGCCCGATGTCGCCGATATCGAGCTGCAACTGGACTTTATCGAGCCGCTGCACATGGCCGAGTCCGCTGCCGGCGAGATAGAAGCCTTCGGCAAGCGCTGGGCATTTGTGCCCTATGACCTGTGGATCGCTGAGCAAGGAGCCGTCAGCCATGACCGCACCGACGCTTAGCTTTGACATTCGAGGGCTGATTGGCGCCGAACAACAGCTGCAATTGCTGGCACTGCCCGCGTCGAAACGTCGACGGCTGCTGAACAACGCCAGCAAGCGCCTACGCACTCGCAACACGCGACGGATCGGCGCACAGCGCAACCTGGACGGCTCACCCTTCGCGCCGCGCAAACGCAAGAGCCGACGCAAGATGCTGCGCCGCCTCAGCACTCGTCTACAGGTGACCAAACTTTCAGCAGACGCCGCCACCCTGGGTTGGCGTCAACGCCGAAATGAGCGCATCGCCCGCGAACATCAGTTGGGGTTAACCACCACCGTGACCGCTTCCGGCCGCACCAAACGGCGCAGTTGGCAGATTGAGCTTCCTGCCCGCGACACCCTCGGCGCCGACCCGCAAGACATCCGCGAAATCGTCAGCACCGTTTTGCAGCAAACCCTTCAATCGCCCAAGTAACGAGGCCGCTCATGGCTCAAGGTCAAGTCAGCGTTAACAATCTCAACCTGGGCCAGGGCCCGGTGACGGCGATTGAACGCCACTTTCTGTTTATCGGCCCGGCGACCAAAAACGTCGGCAAGCTCCTGGCCATCAACACCCAAAACAATCTGGACACCGAGCTGGGCGTGGCTGCCAGCGACCTGAAGACCCAAATTACCGCAGCTCGAAATAACGGCGGCGAACGCTGGGCCTGCGCAGCTGTGCCGCTGGCCGCTGACGGCGACTGGAAGAAAGCACTGGATCAAGCGCAAAGCGCGGGCATCTCCGTTGAAGGGGTGATCATCACCAAGCCGGTGACCGCCAGCGCCGAAATCGAAGCCATGCACACCGCCGCCGTGGACCTCATCAACCGCTATGGGCGCCGGGTGTTCGTGTTGGCCGCGAGTTCAGGCATCGCAGCGGTCCAGGACTGGTCGGATTACCGCGATGAGCAGCGGCCTTTGCTCCGTGACGTGGCGGCGCCGCGAGTCGCCGTCGTGCCGCAACTGCACGGCAATGACTTGGGCGTGCTGGCCGGTCGATTGGCCAATGCCGCAGTGAGCATTGCCGACAGCCCCATGCGTGTCGCCACCGGTGCGTTGGTCGGCCTGGGCCCTACGCCCGTGGACAAAGAGGGCGTGCCGCTGGCCTCCGCCACCCTGGCCGAGCTGGACAAAATGCGCTTCTCGGTGCCGCAGAACTACCCTGACTACCCCGGTATGTTCTGGGGTGACGCCAACCTGCTCGACGCACCCGGCAGTGACTTTAGCGAGGTAGAAAACCTACGCATCGTCGACAAGGCAGCGCGCCGAGTGCGGATCCTGCTGATCCAGATGGTGGCCGACCGCAGGGTTAACAACACTCCCAACAGCATGGCCTACACCCGCTTGCGCCTGATGCGCCCACTGCGCGAGATGTCGCGTTCTGTGAACTTTGCGGGCCAGCAGTTCCCCGGCGATATCCAGCCACCCAAAGACGGCGACATCGCGCTGGTGTGGAAGAACCGCACCACCATCGAAGCCTACCTGCGCGTGCGCCCTTACAACTGCCCCAAGGACCTGACGGCGAACATCGCCCTGGACCTGTCTTTGGACGACGAGGAGTAACCCATGGCCCGAATCAGCGGCATGAATTTCGATGTGAGCCTGGGCGACCTGCAGGTACACATCGAGAAGGCCACCCTCGACATCACCGACAACAGTGCCGTCGCCCAAACCAAGGGCGTGCCCGACGGGTATGTGGATGGCGACGTGGCCGCCAGCGGCGAGTTTGAACTGGACAGCGCCAACCTGGGGCTGTTGATCCAGGCGGCGAACCGCGCAGGCTCGTTCCGCAAACTGGAACCCTTCGACGCGCTGTTCTTTGCCAAGACCGCCACCGACGAATTGCGCGTGGAAGCTTTCGGCTGCCGGCTGAAAATTTCCAGCCTGTTAGATATCGACCCCAAAGGCGGGCAGAAAGCCGTGCACAAGGTCCCGTTCGACGTGACCAGCCCGGACTTTATCCGCATCAACGGCGTGCCCTACCTGGACGCCAGCGAAATCGAGGGCCTGCGCTGATGAGCGACAGCCCCTGGCCGAGCTTCGCCTACTCGGAATTGCGCTGCAAATGCGGCCACTGCAATAGCACCGGGCGGGAGATGGACCCGGCCTTTATGGCGCGCTTGCAACGCCTGCGCGATGCCTACGGCAAGCCCATGCAACTGACCAGCGCCTACCGCTGCCCACGCCACCCCGTTGAGGCCGGCAAAACCGCCCCAGGCGAGCACTTCGACGGGCGTGCGGTGGACGTGCGCTGCCGAGGGGCCGAGGCGCTGACACTGCTGCGCCTGGCATTGCCGCTGGGGTTCAACCGGGTGGGCATTCACCAAAAAGGCAGCGCCCGCTTTCTGCACCTGGGCTTGGCACCCGCTGGCGGGCCGTTGCCCAGCCCAACGATCTGGAGCTACTGAACATGCCTTTTGAAAGCCATTTGGAGTTGCGCCACCGGCCTGGGCATTACCGCTGGGAGCTGATCAGCCCCTTGCTGTACGTGACGCTCGAGGGCCGGAAAATTATGGTGCCTGCAGGCTTCCTGACGGACTTGGCCAGCTTCCCAAGAATCGTGCGCCCGGTGCTGGACGCTAGGACGCCAACCACGCGCCGGCCAGCAGCGGTGCACGACTTTATCTACTGCCACCTTACGCACCGTTTCACCAAACGCGAGGCCGATCAGATCTTCCATGAAGCGTTGCTGGAAGAGGGCGCTGGCCAGCTGCTGGCCTGGAGCATGTGGAAAGCCACCCGCGTGGGCGGCCGCGGCGCCTGGGGCCAACCGTGATGGAAATTTCCCCGCTGCACATCAGCGTCATGTTGTTGCTGACCGAACTGGTTCTCACCTGGGTCGCAGGCATCCAGATCTACCTGTTCCGCCAGGTCAACGCCGCCCGCCGCGAGAACTTGGAACTACGTATCGAGATGGCCACCCACAACGGCCGTCTGGAGGCTTTCGACAAAGCGTTGGACAAGCTGGAACACCGCTTCGAAAAACGCCTTGAGCAGTGCCTGGACACCTACTTTTCCAACCTCAACCAAAGAGCCAAACCATGAGCGACCGCCGCGACATCACCCTGCAAATCGGTGATCAAGAATTCATCTTTACCCTGGCCCCGCAGGACGTGACCAAGTACTTCAACGCCGTCACCCCCAACAACAAAGTGGCGCCCTCCAACAACCTGCTGACCACCACCGTACTGCCCGCGCACCTGGACGCGCTGCGCCCGCTGCTGCGCAACCCAGTGTTCACCATGCAACTGGCCGGCACGCTGCTGGATGAGTACGCCCCAGACGTCGAAGTGGTCGTAAAAAAGCCCTCGGCCGTGCTGACCGCTTAACTGACGACAGCCTGGGCCAACTGTTGGCCCTAGCCGAACGCTGGCTACCCGGCGCCGAGCCCACGGCAGACAACCTGGGCACTGCCATCTGGTTGGAAAACGAGTATTGGAAACGCATGGAAATCGCCGTAGCGAACGGGATTGCCATGGCATTGAAAGGGTAATTTTGTTGGAAAACCTAATATTTCACGGCGATTGCCTGCGTTACCTCGAAGAGATACCCAACTGCTCCGTAGATGCTCTGATTACCGACCCGCCATACTCAAGCGGCGGCCTGCATATGGGCGCACGCCAGCAAGCACCTTCAGCCAAATATCTACAAGGCGGTGGTAGTGGCCTCTATCCAGAATTTACGGGGGACCAGCGGGATCAGCGCTCCCATCTCAGATGGTGTGTGCTCTGGCTAAACGAAGCGTTCCGGGTGTTGAAACCTGGTGCGCCGGTTTGCTTGTTCAGCGATTGGCGGCAACTACCTTTGACCACCGACGCTCTGCAGGCAGCAGGTTTCACATGGCGCGGGATCGCTGTATGGGACAAGACCGAAGGTGTTCGCCCGCAGTCGGGGCGCTTTCGTGCGCAAGCCGAATACATCATCTGGGGCAGTAAGGGTGCTATGCCACTGGATCGAGTAGTTCCCGCATTACCCGGCGTATTTCGCGAGCCTGTACGCAGAAAAGACAAGTTCCACATAACAGGAAAACCAATCGCGCTGATGCAGGCAATCGTCAAAATCTGCGAACCTGGCGGAGTCATTCTTGATCCCTTTGCGGGGTCAGGCAGTACCTTAATAGCCGCTGCGCTTGGGGGCTACAAATGGCTGGCCAGCGAAGCGCTACTTGAGAATGTTCAAATCGCCAACAAGCGGTTGGCCAGTACTCATATCAATGAAAACCGGGCCTGCGCATGACACCTGCCAGAACCCCACGCTTGGCGGGATTCGGGAAGGTGGATAGTTATACCGCCCGCGAATGTTGGCGCTTCTCTCCTGCTTCATGCAGCAGCGCGTCGATCCCCCTCAGCGAAGCCAAAAACCCGCGGACGCTACCTGGTTTGTGCAGCACGCCATCGAGCATTGAACGGCTTAAAAAAATCGTGGCGCCCATGGCGTCCTCGTTGGCCTGGGCTTCCTGCAAGCTGGCGCATAACTGGCGGAACAGCTCGGTAAGCCGTGGGTCTTCCCACATCATTGGCGCTTCGAGGTCATGTTTTTTCAATGTACTGATCAGCAGTTGCAACGCAACGCTGGCCCGCATCAAGGCTCTTTCCCGTCCTTCCATTGGCTTACTCCTTGTTAGCGTTGGTGAAGATTCCGACATAAAACCAGCTCCGTCTGGTAGGGCAAGGATAGACAACAGGGTGGGAAACTTCGGGCGCAAAGGTGTCAAAACATGACTTCGGCCGCCACCAGTAAGCTCGACTTTATCCTGCGCCTCGTTGATCGCGTGACCCAGCCCTTGGGTAAGGTCAAAGCGGGTTTCAGCGATTTGGCCACCCAAGGTCAGAAAGGTCTTACGCAAATGGGTGTCGGCATGGCCGGCATGATCGGGTCAGCGTATGCGCTCAAGGCAGCAATGGCGCCCGCGCTGGGTCAGAACGCGGCGTTGGGCGAGGTGGAAAGCCTGGGCGTTGCTGCGGACGCGCTGGACCTGCTTAACCGAAAATCGCTGCAATTCAGCATCGCCTATGGCCAGAGCGCTACCGGGTTTGTGCGTTCGGCGTACGACATTCAAAGCGCTATCGCTGGGCTCACCGGCAATCAACTGGCGACGTTCACGAACGCCTCCAACGTGCTGGCCAAGGCCACCAAAGCTGATGCAGGGACCGTGACCGATTACGTCGGCACGATGTACGGCATCTTTCAGAAACAGGCCGATGCCATGGGCAAAGCCGCCTGGGTTGAGCAACTGACCGGGCAAACCGCGACCGCCGTGCAGATGTTCAAAACCACCGGCCAGGGCATGAGCAGTGCGTTTACTGCCTTGGGCGCCAGCGCCGCGTCGGCCGGGGTTGAGGCCGCGGAACAGATGGCCATCCTCGGCACGCTGCAGGCGACTATGAGCGGCGGCCAGGCCGGGACCAAGTACCGAGCGTTTCTGGCAGGGGCCTACGGTGCCCAGGCCAAGCTGGGACTTTCCTTTACCGACAGCCAGGGCCGGTTGCTGCCGATGATCGACATCCTGGGCAAGATCAACAGCAAGTACAGCGAGCTGGACGCCGCTGAAACTGACCTGATCAGCAAAGCCTTCGGCGGCAAACAGGCCATGGGCTTGATCACTCAACTGCTACCCAAAACCGGCGACTTGGCCAATAGCATCGACCAACTGGGCAAAGTTAAAGGCATGGAGCAGGCCGAGAAGATGGCCAAGACCATTGCCGACCCGTGGGAACGCTTTGCACACGCGATCCTGGCGGTGCGCATTGCCTTTGGCCAGAAGCTGTTGCCCATCCTCAACCCGATCCTCGAACGCCTGGCCACCGGCGGCTCGTCGGTGGTGCGCTGGACCACACTGTTTCCCAACCTTACCCGAATCATCGGCCTGGCAGCCCTTACCATTCTCGGCCTGACCGCGACCGTCGCGCTGCTGACCTTTACCTTCGGCGTTTGGCGCACAGTTGCCGTTCCCGTGATCGCGCTGTGGAGGCTGCTGAACCTGGTGGCCTGGAAAAACGTCGGCGCGTACCTGATGCAGATCCTGCTGGTAACGCTATACGTCGCTGGCCTGGTATCGCTGGTGCTTTGGTTCGGGCTGGTCAAAGGTGCGATGACCTTGTGGCAGGCTGCAATCTGGCTGACTAATGCCGCGCTTTGGGCCAACCCGGTGACCTGGATTGTGCTGGGCATCATCGCCCTGGTGGCGGTGATCGTGGCGGCCGTGTACTTCTGGGATGAGTGGACAAGTGCACTGATGGACACCGACGCATTCAGGTGGGTCAGTGATCAACTGTCTGCGCTGTCGGCCTGGTTCGAGTCCATGGGCGGTTGGTCCGGGATGGCGAAAGCCGCCTGGGAGGGGATCGTGGCGATCTTTCACAGCGCCATCAACGGCCTGATCGCCATGCTGAACAAGATTCCCGGCGTCGATATCCAGGCACAGTTTGGCGAGTTGCCGACCGGGCCTAACCTGGACAGCCTGGACGCCGCGCAACGCGCCCAGCAAACGATTAACGCGGCAATCCCCTCGCTTTCCCCCAACCGCGCCACCGCCGTGCCGCCAGGTGGTTTGCTCACCAGCATCCAGAACTCCGCGACGCAGAACCGTGGCACTCATGTGGAAAAAATCGAGATCCACACCAGCAAGCCGATGACGGCCCACGAGCTGGAAGGGCTGATGGGGATGGCAGGATGAGTGAATACGTCGATCTGCTGATTGCCGGCAATGACCTGGTGCTGGACCCATCCAACCAACCGCTACTGATCGATGACCGCGCCAGCATCGCCCAGGACATCGCCCACATGATTCGCGAAAGTGGTTTGTTGGTCACGCTGGTGGCCGAGCGTGACCCGCTGCGCCGACGCGACTGCCTGCAGCAGTTGGAACTTCGGGTGGAGGACGACGTGCGCCTGGTGCCCGGCACCGTGCAGATCTTGTCGCAAAGCTCGGGCGTGTATCGGGTGACTGCGACCACGGTGAAGTTTGGCGATGTAGAGGTGGCAGTGTGAGCGCAGACTTTAAACAAGCGCTGCGGGACGCCGGCATCCCCACCACCGAGGCCGAGTTGAAAAATGCCTGGGAAAAAGAAGCCGCCGCCCAGGGCAGCAAGATCAGCAACACCAGCGCCTACTCGCCCTTCTGGCGCATTCTCTCGGCCCTGGTCACCCAGCCGGTGCTGTGGTTGATTCACTTCATCATCGACACGGTGCTGCCCAACTTTTTTGTACAGACCGCCGTGGACGCCTGGCTGGATACGCTCGCCTGGTCGGTTAACGTCGAGCGCAAGCCCTCGACAAAGACCAAGGGCGAGTTGCTATTCACCCGTGCCACACCGGCCGGGGCGCTTGAGGTGCCAGCGGGTACGCGGGTGCAGTCCGCAGCTATCAATGGTCACGTCTATGAGCTGATCACCACCTTGCCCGGCACCTTTGCCGAGGGTGAGTCACAGCTGAACATTCCCGTGGAGGCGATCAAAGCCGGCAGCGGCTACAACTTGGCGCCGGGGTATTACGCAATTTTGCCGGTGCCGGTACCGGGCATTATCCAGGTGGTGAACGCCAACGACTGGCTGACACAACCCGGCGCCGATTCCGAGCCTAACGACCAGTTGCGCCTGCGGGTACGCAACCAGTTCTCAGCGGTGAACCAGTACCACACCGATGCGGTGTACCGCGCCATGATCACCACGTTTCCCGGCGTGCACCCGGACGGCGTGTTCTTTGAGCACGGCGCCCCACGCGGCCCCGGCAGTGCGAATGCCTATGTGCTGTTCGACGCCGGGGTGCCGGCAGACGAGTACCTGCAGAAGATCAACGCCCATATCCGTGACGGCGGCAACCATGGGCATGGCGACGACATGCTGGTGTACGTCATGCCCGAGACGCTGCACAAGATCGAAGTGACCGTGTGGCCACGCGCAAACCTGACCCAGGAACAGCGCAGACAGTTGGCCACGCAGGTCGAACAATTTATCCGCGCCGCCTTCCGTGAAAGCACGGCAAACGACTATCAGCCGACTCTGACTTATCCACAGGCGCGATTTTCTTTCAGCCGATTGGGCGAAGAGCTGCACATGCAGTTCCCACGGATCGAGTCGTTGCGGTTCACCACGGCCGACATCCTCTGCGAGTTGAACATCCCGCGGATCGAAGACTTGGAGGTGCTGCTCGATGCTTAAGCTCAACTTGCCCTTTTGGCTGAATGCCGGCGAGCTGGCCAAGCTCAAGGCCACTGCCCAAGCCTGGTGGGAAACCGTCGAAGGCTGGTTGCAGTGGCCCCTGCTGCAAATGGACCCCGAACACTGCCACCTGACCATCCTCGACCTGCTGGCTTGGCAGCGCGACATCACCCGCTTTCGCGGCGAGCCGGAAAGCCTGTATCGCCTGCGCGTGAAGTTCGCCTTTATCAACTCGGTCGACGCCGGTTCGAAGGCCGGGCTTATGCGCATCCTCAATCGCCTGGGCGTGGGCTATGTGGAAATTGAAGAGCGTTTGCCTGACCGCGATTGGGACGTGGTGGTGCTTCAGTTCAGTGACTCCCAGCTGTCGGACAACCCCGAGCTGCTGCGAGTCATCGTGCAGCAATACGGCCGCACCTGCCGTCGCTATGACTTTGTGACCATTACCCCGGTGAGCTTGCTGGTGGCCTTGGCCGACTTTAACGACGACCAGCAGACGCTGGTTGCCACGCTGTAGGAGCCGCTATGGCCGCGAGTATTACCCGAGCCGGTGAACGGCTGATTGCCGAAAAACAGGCCGCCCACGAGGCACTACTGGTCAGCCGGTTTGTGCTGGCCCTAGTGCCTGATCTGGACCCCACAAAGCCAGTGGATCGCGACGCGCCGACACCACCGCCCGAGCAGATCATGCACGCCCAGATGTACACGCAAAAGGGCTTCGTAAACCCCAATCAAGTGGTGTACAGCCTGATGATGGGCAGCGACATCGGCGACTTCGACTGGAACTGGATCGGCCTGGAAAGTGGCGAAGGGGTGTTGTTGGCAGTCGGGTATGTGCCGGTGCAGCAAAAGCGCAGGAACATCCCGCCGCAGCAGATCGGCAACAACGTTACACGCAACATGCTGATGGTGTTTGACGGGGCCCAGGCGCTGACCGACGTGACGGTCGACGCCAGTACGTGGCAACACGACTTCACCGTGCGCCTGCAGGACATTGATGAGCGCGAGCGGCTGTCGAATCGCGATGTGTTTGGGCGGTCGTGTTTCTTTGGCGATAGCTTGCAACTGGTGAAGGTCGAGGATACCTATCAGCTCAAGCCTGGGCTGGCGTATGTCGAAGGCATGCGCGTAGAGCTGGCCGACGCCCTGCCCACCAAGCCGCCAGACCTACCGACCTGGGCTTTCATTGACGTGGCCATGGTGCGCCAGGAAAGCAGCGTAGGTGTGCAATGGTCCGTGGCGTGGGGCCAGAGTCTTACCGATTACCTGGACTCCGCTGGCATTCAACATTGTTTGATTCCGCTGGCGCACCTACCTGACTCGGTGAAGGTGGCGGACCTTCGCAACGTCGAACCCATCAGCGGGCCACTGGTGCAGCAATTTGCGTTTCGCACAGGCGATTACAAAGAGTTGCGCGCCCGCGCCACCACCAAAGAGGACGTGAAACTGGGCAACCTGCCCAATGCGATCAGTGATGACCCGGACACCAACAGCAGTGACATCCTGGCCTCAACCGCAGCACTGAATAAGCTGTATCAGCAAATCAGCGATTCAATGGTGGGCATGGTCGCAGCGTTTGATATGGCGACCGCTCCGCCCGGCTGGCTTGTGCGCAATGGTGCGAACGTCTCACGCACAACCTACGCCAAGCTGTTTGCCGTGATTGGTACGCGGTACGGCGCCGGTGATGGCAGCACCACCTTCAACATCGGCGATAGCCGGGGGGTATTTATTCGGGGCTGGGATAACGGCCGCGGGATCGACCCTGACCGCGAGTTGAGCAGCCAGCAGCAGAGCCAGAATTTGATGCACTCCCACGGTGCGTCATCCGAAAGCGCCGGTAACCACGCGCACACGGCCTCTGCCGACACTCAGGGCGGGCACGTACACACAGCGAGGACCGACGCCCAAGGCAATCACCAGCACGGCAACTTCAGAGCGCAAAACAGCAACGTCGGTAACGGCGGCCCAAACCTGACGACGGCCAATGGTTCGAATGGCGCTGCTGCCGCGACCGACTTTGCCGGCAGCCATACACATGGCGTCAGCCTGGACTTAGCAGGTGCCCATGAACACACGATCAGTGTCAACAGCAGCGGTGCCCACACCCATGCAATCAAGATCGGCGCTACCGGTGGCAATGAAGCCCGCCCCATCAACCAAGCCTTGCTGATTTGCATCAAGTATTGAGGCCCAACATGCCGACCAACACCTGGGTGCCCGTAGCCATGCGCTGGCCGGCCCAAGCCACAAAATGGATGGACGATCTGGGCCGCGCTAAAGAGCTGGCCGGGACTGAGCTGCTGACCACTGCCAAACGCCTTGCCGACTTGGACGGGTTGGCCACGACCAGCCCAGGCCCCGTGGGGCCCGCTGCAAAAGCTGCGGTGGCGGCCGGACGCGAGGCGATGGCCGGGCAGATGGGACAGGCACCCGCGTGCATGGTGATCACGCCATTTCAGAGCGGCATTGGCCAGGGCCGTGGATATCAGCAGTTTTTGTCGGCGCCGAACCTGATGCAATTGCTGGCAGACAAACTGCTGGATGGCACGGGCGGGTATGCGTTGGCACTGATGTTTTTATCCACCCACTATAACCAGCTGGCAAATGCGTTGGCACGGTTCAATGCCTTGATGCCAATACCGGAGTTGCAGCGCACCGAAAAGCGCGCACGGTACTTATCACGCCTGGAAACGGAAAAGTGGGAGTTGCCCAGCGCCGTCCCCCAGCCCAGTTGGGGCAGCTTGCCGTTGGAGCGTTGCACCATCACCCAGGCGGCGAAGCGCTCACTCTCCGGGCAGTTGGCAGCGTTGGAAAGCTACACGGCGGACAGCTCGCCCCTGGCAGATCTATCTGCACTCGCCACTCGCAAGGTGGAGCACGCCGTCGCACGGGATCAGCAATTAAAGGACCTGCAGCAACAGCTGGCCAACCCCACCCCGGACACGGCCATGGTCGCCCGCTTGATCGGCCCCGGGAACGGCAGTGAGTTGCGCCGGCAGTTGCTGTCTGGGTCTGCGCCGGATCATGAATGGGTGCTGTGCGCGGGCCTGCTGCTAGTCGGGCCGAAGGAAGGACTGAGTTTTGTGCAGGAGCTGGTGGGCCTATGACGCTGCTGCTCGATGGCCAGAAGGTCAATGGCAAGTCGCTTAAGGTAACCGCGAATCTGCGAATCGAGAGCGGCGATCTGTCGGGGCAGACCAGCAATACCGACAGCGCGCATAAAGGCTTCAAGCCCAAGTCGCTCACCGTTTCGCTGCTGATTCCCTACCGCGACCAGCTCCACCTGGTGGACATCATGCGCCTGGCCGAGGCCACCGCCGCGGGTGGACAGCTCAAGACCTATCGCGTGGTCAACGACACCGCCGAGGCGTTCGGAGTGCGCCAGGTGATATTCAGCGACACCATTACCGCCCGCGAGGATGACAGCCTGGCCGCGTGGCGGGTGCAATTCACGTTGACAGAGCGGCTGTCGAACCCTGAACGAGTGGAGGCGCGCCGCCCGGAAAGCAGCGTGCAGCAGCAAGGCGGCACCGGGGAAAGCGTGGCGGCCCCATCTGCTGAACCGGATGCACCGGAGCTGAATGGCTTCGAGCGGATACTGAAGCGGGTGGATGACTACGTGGGGCCCGCTCAATGAAGCCGGATATAATGGTAAGGGTTAACGGCCAGCCTTTTGACCTGGTGCATCACGACGTACGCCTCGACCTACGAACCCCCGGCCGCGCCAGCTTCACCCTCAAATCCCCCACGCCCCAACGCGGCCTGGTCACGCTGGACCTGGGGTACAACGACAAGCCACTGCATCGGCACTTCGTCGGCTACGTAGAACGCTGCACCACGGCCAACAGCCAGGAACAGGTGCTGTTCTGCCGAGAGGTCGCGGCGGTGCTCGACTATCCCTTGCCAATGGCATTGCGGCATGTGGACCTTCGCGCCGTACTGCGCGAAATCAGCCGCGTGACCGGGCTGCGCTTTCGGGTGCCAGATGCGCCGTACGCACGGGTGCGTGTGCCCTACTTCTATTCCCTGGGCGGCGGCGTTCAAGCCATGGACAGCCTGGCCCAGGTGTTCAACATCCCCGACTTTATCTGGCATCAACAAGGCGACGGCGAGGTGTACGTCGGCAGTTGGGCCGACAGCTACTGGGGCGCCCGGCCGGCGCTGCAATTGCCCGTCGAACTCTTCGACAGCTACCAAGGCAACCAAAGCGCCGAAATCGCCGCCCTGCCCGGCCTGCGCCCTGGCGCGATGTTCAACAGAGGCCAGCGCATCACCGCCGTGACGCTGACCGGTACGCACATGGTGCTCAAGTGGAAGAAGCCATAACCCGCATCGTCGAACGGCGCTTCCCGGAACTGGCCGGCGCCTATCACTTGCCACGCTTTGCACGGGTGCTGGCCGTGGCCGATCCACCGACCGCTGCCGGGCTATGCGACGACTTCCGCCCGCGCTACGCCGTCGACCTTGAGGTACTGGCGCCGGACGGTGAAGCAGACCCTGATTTACCGCACCTGCTGGGTGTTGCCCTGCCGGTGCCCGGCGGCGGTGCCGAGATGGGCTTCTATGCCTTTCCCGAGGAAGGCACCGTCGTCGTGGTCAGCTTCGCCTATGGGCTGCCGAACAAGCCGTTTGTTTTGCAGATCCTGCCCCACGGATTGAGCCTGCCTAAAGTGCCGAAAGGCGATCAGCTATGGCAGCACAGCGAGGCCGTGCAGCAACGGGTGGACGCCGAGGGTAATTGGCTGCGGCAGACAGACGCCCGAATTTCCGACCTGGCCAGCGAGCGCCAGGTGCGGGCGCTGGATAACACCGAGCGCTATCAGGTCAGCACCGTCGAGGTAGATGACCACAGCACGGAGTCTGTCGGCGGGATCAAGGCAATCGAGGCGTTGGGCGCGATGAAGCTGCTATCCGGTGGCTCGGCCAGCCTGGCGGCGGTCGATGACCTGCACATGGCCACCGGCCGGGATTTGAACCTGGTCGTGGGGCTAAAGCACAACGCGACCGTGGGTGGCGACATGCACGAGCGGATCCAGGGCTTGCGCAAAAGTGTGGCGGCGATCGGCCAACGGCTGGTTGCGCCCAGGACTTGGCTGGGGTCCGAAGCGGTCAACGTGTTGCAGGTGCTGGGTGACCTGATCGACCTGGTGCAGCAGATGAATGTCGCCATTGCCGCGCACAAACACGGGCCGACACCGCCGCCGGATAACAGCGCCGAATTCACTACTTACGCGGCGTCCGCAACGACGCTGGCTATGAAACTCAAACCCATCACCGAGTAAATGAATGCAACAACCCACCATTGGCAGCCTGTTCGCAGGCATCGGAGGCTTTGATGTCGGATTTGAAAACGCTGGATACCGCACCGCCTGGCAAGTTGAACTCAACCCCATCAACCGGGCTGTGCTTGCCGATCGATTTCCCCATGCACGCCAATTTGAAGACGTGCGCGAGTGCGGTGCCCACAACCTGTCTGCCGTCGATGTCATCACTGCCGGCTTCCCCTGCCAGGACATCAGCATTGCCGGACACCGGGAAAGCAACCGCGCCACCCGAGGTCTGCAAGGCGAGCGAAGCGGCTTGTTTTGGGAAGTCATACGAATCCTCAAAGAAACACAACCTCGCTGGGTGGTCCTTGAGAACGTCGTTAACCTGCTCGCTGTCAACGATAGCCGCGACTTTGAGACAGTCATCCGGGCCCTTGCGGACTGCGGGTATGTGGGATTTTGGCGAGTGCTTAATGCTCAATATTTCGGAGTCCCCCAGCAACGTCGCCGCGTATTCCTGGTCGCCGGTTATCGACGAATGCCCCCCATCCAGCTCCTGGCTGACGCCGCGCCAGTGGACGCAATATCTCCAGCGTCTCAATCGCAGCGCTGGCCACGGCCCGCGGATGCCTGGGCTGCCAATACTTTATTGGCAAACAAAGCCGGATCGCAGATCTCTATGGGCTGTACCACTCTCGTCGCTCACCCGCACGGATGGGATCAGATGGTTGAGCGGCAGCGAACGTCTGAAAATGATGGGCTTTGCCTCGGACTGGATGCGGCCAACCTTGCGGAGGCTTTTGGTGCCGGAAATGCCGTTGTTACGCAGGTGGCGGAGTGGGTTGGGCGGGGGTTGATGGGCTGCTTTGAAGGCTAAGTTTGGAGGTCATAAACAAAAACGCCCCGGCAGATGCCGGGGCGTTTGTTAGAGCGTTAACTAAGGACAGTCATCAAACCGGTCTCGTATGAACCCATAGACGTGATAAACACGTAATGCATTCACCACAAGAGACCAAGTACGTCGCAAAACTTGTGACATACAACCTCCATAGTGAACCTTGCCTCCAATGCACTTACCGGAACATGTGCATCTTCGAGAGCAGTCGACAGCTCCCTGTGAGGCGAGGTATTCATTGGCCCTGCGTGAAGCATTTCCGGCACGGGGTCCTACTCCGTGTGCGAGGGGCCTCCGTAGGATAAATCCTAGGGACGACCGGATGTTAACCGCCACAGCACGGTGTAAAAAGCACTAAAATGAATTTTCCAAGTTTATTTTCAAATCGCAAAAATTGATCTTGACTTTTTCAGAAAAGTAATATTTTCAACTACTCAAATTTGAGTAATTTAAGAGCTTTTCGACGAATAAGTGCTGATTTCACAGCATTTTCAATGCTAAAACTCAACATCAAACGTCACTTTCGAAATTGCATTTTTCTATGCAGCTTTCCCTCGCCGGCAGTCAACGTGGGTTTGCAAGTCACTTTCATACGCCACGTATTTTCTGCAAATGCAAAAACGTATAGCGCCGTTATTTACGATCTTATAGACTCAGCCACGTCGACAGCTCCCTGTGAGTATGCGGAATCGGACCTACCGAATTCGCGACGAAAAAACCGCCCTCCTAAGGCGGTTTTTTTTTGCCAAATTTTAGCCGCTAAATTTTGCTTCGCTCATCCTCGCCGCTCGAACCAAAAAAGATTTCGCATGCAGAATTTTTGAGCGCCTGGAGCTAAAGCAGCTTTTTTTGTAAAGCTACTTCACGAAACTGAACACCAATTTCCTGCGCCTCACGCAACCTGCCATTTTCGCGCCCGCGAAAATGGCAAGAGTTCCACGGTGGAACTTTTATTGCGAGGCCCAAGAGGAGGCACGCCTCCTTACCGTACCTAAATCTTACAATCTCTATACAATTCGAAGATTTTTTCAGATAATCGACGAATATTTCGTTGAAAACCCGATGCGAAAAACAGTCAAAACCTAAAGCGCAACAACGTGCGCCAGATATTCCTTAGCGGAGATAATTGGTGCTTCCGCCAATTTTTCTCCCACCACGCATCGTCGTTCATCGCGCATGCTTCTATGTTGCTGCCTGCCAGCGCTGCAGGCTGCTGACGAAACAGCATCGGAAAAACACAATGCTGTTTTAGCTTCCGCTTGAACATGACATCCACCGGCTCGCCGCTATAGGGCGTTTCAGCTAATACCCGACAACCCTCACGCGAAAGGATGTACGCATGCAGCGCCACAACCCTCCCGCGCGCGATGTATGGGAACCAGGTCATCCAGGTACGACCCATGGTGTACCCTAGGTGCAGAGCTTCGAACTGGCCACGACGTATAAATCGGTTGATCCACCCGACTTGTCGAGGGTTAAGCGTGTAGGGCTTGGCATCGTCTTCGAAGATCAATACCCTCTTCCAACCAGCAGATAACGCCTTGATCGCTATAGCTTGGTGTGACTCGTAGCACCCACGAACGGGATCGGCGCAGGGCTCAACGATGAAGAACTCGACCTCATTGAAAATGAGCGGGACTACTACCCGGCCGAACAGCTCTCGCCTGTCGGTACGCGCACTCAAGGAAATGCAAAAGACTTTGTCTACGTCGAACGAAATACGGCGAATGTCGCAAGAACGACCGAAAGAATTGAGCCGGAAATGTCTCAGAGGAATGTCCTGATAGCGCTTCCTGTAGCCCAATGCCCAGGGAGTCGCCATGGTCGGCAGACATTACTTGCGGGTATGCCAGACAGTTCCTAAAGTTGCGTGGGCTGGTAATTAAAGCGGGATGGAGCTTCCGCCGCTCATCAATCCAGCTCCCCCGAAACTCGACGACTTCCGTCCCCCCATCCACGACACCACCACCATGAACGTTTGACAAGACCGGTCGCGTAGAACCGTTGGCCTGTGGCCAGTTGAACGTAGCAGCACCATCGATTTGAGCCAGCCTTTAAAATTCGGATACGGCTGACGGCATCGTCCGGAATTCTCAGCTCAGACATATCTCGCGGATCGATGCGCACGCGCATTCCGAATTCGTCCCGAAAGCTCGAACGTCGCCCATCGGGCTTCACAATACCGAAATCCACAACGGTCACAGCATGGGGGCTGTTATTTGTAAGGTCCAGATACGACCCCGCTCCATCGCTACCTAAGTACAGGCTCATCGAATTTTGTGTCTGTGCCCACGCCCAGTATGACAACCCAAATGCGGCGGCCGAAATCAAGCAAGCGATGATCGATGCACAGTCCGTGACAGTCATAGCAAATCCTTAGCGAATGAGATCATTCAGAAGCGAAATATTTAGGAATAAAACCGCTTCGGTAACGTAGAAAAAAGTAGGGTTATTCGTCGTCCCACACTGGATGCCAGCACTGTCGTGACAAGCGTGGAAAAAGCCCAAAGGGCTCCACATAAGTCGTGACAGCAGAATGAACGCATCCAATCGTGAGGGTTTCACATGTACAGACTATTCCTCTATCTGCTGCGGATACTTCAAAACAATTCGCAGAGCGCCACAGCTAGTTTGACCGCATCCGGAATTGAATCGAGAAGCTTGTGGTTCGACACCACGGCATCACCACCGCAGAAACCGTTACGAAAAAAAATGTCTTCTCACCGGATGGCTATAGGTGATTGCACGTTAACATTAGCGCCAAATTATGATCTCGAAGGACCGCTGCGCATGCTTGTAATCGTTGCGCCATTGGTAAAGGAAGCAACCGGCCAACTGACCTGGATCGACCTTGGGTTGCCTGACCTGAGAACGCTAGCTAGAGAGCTGCGTTCCGCCCCGATTGAGGAGGTTAAAAGAGGGGATGACGCAGAGGGCGCATTACTCATTCTATTGGCCCACTTTGGGTTCGTAGATCAAGCGATTGTGGCCATAACCGTTACAACCCCAGTGGGCGACGTTGAGGTCCGAAGGGACAAGCTGGCACATATCGTTGAGAAGCGACCAGACTCACGCGAACGCTACGTCCGTCATGCTGTAGATACGCTCACCGGGCCATTTGAAGTCTGGAAGGTACTTTACGACAACGGGGGTTACCGCTTGGCGTTCATCAACGCTTACGAAGCAAAGAATGACATGCTCGTTGTTGTCGATGTCCGAGACGGCAACGTGCTGTGGAATTTCATGCACGCTCCAGCGAGAGCGATGAACAAGCATCGACAAGGAGAACTGCTCTTCAAGCGGTATGTTCTCGAAGACAAAGAAAAAGGGTAGCTTTGAGGCTACCCTTAAAATTTGAATCCTGATATTGGCATCCTCAGGAAAGGGGATGAAGAGGTCTCACCTTACACCGATGATGCAGCATCGCTGAGGTACCTACGTCTGCTATAGCCCTGCAAAGCAGCAGATTTCGCGCTCTTGTGATCATTTTTGATAAAGATGACGCTCGTGTCAACCCATTTTGTTAAGCAACTGCTAAGCACGTTGAAACCATTACGATTTAATCCGCCGATCGCTTATCACCAGTGAAGCGTCACCCGAAGACGACGTAGGCCCCTTCGATGCTACCCAAGCCGACACCACCAGGACTGCGCATAAGCGCATCCGTCGAGGTACTCAATACCACTGAGCACAAAACCTGTCGGAGCCATTCCGGCTAGTGTTGCATCCAGTAGTCGGGGCAGAGGTTCAGGCTCTAGCGGCATCCCCCTCTTTACCCTCGCAACATTTGAGCTTCGCCCAAGTTCGTTGCTAACTTCAGGCGCAACAAGTACGTCCCCCCTAATCGCTGGGTACCGCCTCCTCGCTTGCGAGTCCAAAGCTACTCCCTTGCAGCGCATTGGGGTTACTAGCATATGCATAAGAGGCCGCCGCCTACTGATCGTTTGGTTCATCTAGGAGCGCTTCCACAGCATACGCCAGTGCGCCATCTGCTTGCTCAAGGAGATCGGCAAGATCATCACAACCAATCAGCTGTGCCCGATGCAGCGCGTATGCCTCTTCAAGTAGCTTTCTGTGGTGTGCCCCTGGTTGGCGTAGCAGTGCCGCCTCATCTCCCAGCAGCTTTAACCAGGAGGCGGTCACCTCGCCCTGCGTGAAGTTACTTGCACTCGTCATTACTCCGCCTCCGATAGCTAACTAAAATACTGTATATAAAGCCAGTATATTGCCGCGTGTGTCTGTCTGCGCGGTGATCCGACGAAGTGCGGACCGGATGCAGTCTCGAAATATGAATGAGGAAGAAAAGCGGTGGGAGAAAAAGCACTTTTCCCCCTCCCGCCGACGCAACACAGGTGATCATTTTTTGAAATCGAGATGGGAGTGAAACCCACAGCCCGAGCAGGCTAATCAAAGGGGCCTGGATACTCGCGATAGATTTCACACCAAGAAATGAGATGACGAAAGACGAAAAGACCGGTGATTTCTACGTCCACATTCCGTCCACACTTGAGGGTAATACTTTCTGAAATGTGCGGAATATGTCCCGTAAAACTTATTAATACCGTGGTTATCCCTGTGGTTACTGACCCTTTTTTTGGACTCATAATCCTTTGGTCCACGGTTCAAGTCCGTGTGGGCCCACCAACTTAAAATGCCGCGCAATGCGCGGCATTTGTGTGTCTGGAAGTCTGTAACATACGCCCCCATTGCCGCCCGCACTGGAGCTCTGCCCTTGCCCGTCCTCGATGAAATCGACCGCCAACTGATCGCCGCCCTGCAGATCAACGCCCGTGAAAGCGTCGCCATGCTCGCCCGGCAGTTGGGCATTGCGCGTACCACGGTGACGTCGCGCCTGGCGCGTCTGGAAAAAACCCAGGTGATCACAGGGTATGGCGTGCGCCTCGGGCAGCGTGTGGTCGATGGCGGTTTACAAGCGTATGTAGGGATCACCGTGCAGGCGCGCTCGGGCAAGGAAGTGCTGCGCAAGCTGAGTGCCATGGCCCAGGTGCAGCAGTTGTGCGCGGTGAGTGGTGAGTTCGATTACGTGGCCTGGCTGCGCACCGATTCGCCGGAGCAGCTTGATCAGTTGCTGGACCAGATCGGCAGCGTCGAAGGTGTGGAGAAAACCACCACTTCGATCATCCTCAGTAACAAATTGGATCGCGGCCAGCCAGTCTGACCACCAAGTTCGTCACTCTGACTAAAAACAATTCAATCCGACGACACTTTGCGTCTTATTAACGAACGCTACGCTCCCTAAACTGGCTGCCATCTTTTCCTATACTCAGCGGGTCACGTCCCGCCGAGTCGTCAGCAAGGGTCAGCCATGAGCATTCCGTCCAGCACCATCAGCAAGACCAATCGCCACCCCGCAGACGGTAAAAAACCCATCACCATCTTCGGACCGGATTTCCCGTTTGCCTTTGATGACTGGATCGAGCACCCGGCGGGCCTGGGCAGCATCCCGGCCGCCAACCATGGCGCTGAAGTGGCGATCGTCGGGGCCGGGATTGCGGGGCTGGTTGCCGCCTACGAGCTGATGAAGCTGGGCTTGAAGCCGGTGGTGTACGAAGCTTCGAAGATGGGTGGCCGCTTGCGCTCCCAGGCTTTTGAAGGCGCTGAAGGCATCATCGCCGAGCTGGGTGGCATGCGTTTCCCGGTGTCGTCTACCGCGTTCTACCACTATGTGGACAAGCTGGGCCTGGAGACCAAGCCCTTCCCCAACCCGCTGACCCCGGCCTCCGGCAGCACAGTCATCGACCTGGAAGGCCAGACCCACTACGCACAAAAGCTCTCCGACTTGCCGGTGCTGTTCCAGGAAGTCGCCGACGCCTGGGCGGATGCACTGGAGGCCGGCTCGCAGTTCGGTGATATCCAGCAAGCCATCCGCGACCGTGACGTACCGCGCCTCAAAGAGCTGTG
Source organism: Pseudomonas viridiflava (assembly GCF_900591205.1). Taxonomy (GTDB): domain Bacteria; phylum Pseudomonadota; class Gammaproteobacteria; order Pseudomonadales; family Pseudomonadaceae; genus Aquipseudomonas. Next base: position 758,910 of record NZ_UUPU01000001.1, on the reverse strand, counting down.
GAATAAGCTGGTGCCGCTGTGGGACGACCGCACCTTCTACGACTTTGTCGCCACCTCCAAGGCGTTCGCCAAGCTGTCGTTCCTGCACCGCGAAGTATTTGGCCAGGTTGGTTTCGGCACCGGCGGCTGGGACTCGGACTTCCCCAACTCGATGCTGGAAATCTTTCGTGTGGTGATGACCAACTGCGACGACCACCAGCACTTGGTGGTCGGCGGCGTGGCCCAGGTGCCCATGGGTATCTGGCGCCATGTGCCGGAGCGTTGCGCTCACTGGCCGGCCGGCACCAGCCTCAGTTCATTGCACAGAGGCGCGCCACGGGCGGGTGTGAAACGCATTGCGCACGCCCCCGACGGCCGCTTTGCGGTCACCGACAATTATGGCGACACCCGCGAGTACGCGGCGGTGCTCACCACTTGCCAGAGCTGGCTGCTGACCACCCAGATCGAATGCGACGAAACGCTGTTCTCGCAAAAGATGTGGATGGCGCTGGACCGCACGCGCTACATGCAATCATCGAAAACCTTCGTGATGGTTGATCGCCCGTTCTGGAAAGACAAAGACCCGCAAACCGGCCGCGACCTGATGAGCATGACCCTCACCGATCGCCTGACCCGTGGCACCTACCTCTTCGACAACGGCGACGACAAGCCGGGGGTGATTTGCCTGTCGTACTCGTGGATGAGCGACGCGTTGAAAATGCTCCCGCAACCCATCGACAAGCGGGTGAAACTGGCCTTGGATGCACTGAAGAAAATCTACCCGAAAGTCGACATCAAGGCGCGCATCATCGGTGACCCGATCACCGTGTCCTGGGAGGCCGATCCGCATTTCCTCGGGGCCTTCAAAGGCGCATTGCCCGGGCACTATCGCTATAACCAGCGGATGTATGCGCACTTTATGCAGAAGGACATGCCCGCCGAACAACGCGGGATCTTTATCGCGGGCGACGACGTATCCTGGACCCCGGCCTGGGTCGAAGGCGCGGTGCAAACTTCACTGAACGCGGTATGGGGCATCATGACTCACTTTGGCGGCAGCACGCACCCCGAGAACCCGGGGCCGGGTGATGTGTTTGATGAAATCGGGCCAATCGCCCTGGCCAATTAAGGAGTTGAACATGCGCGTCGCTCTGTACCAATGTCCGCCGCTGCCGCTGGATGTGGCCGGCAACCTCAAGCGTCTGCACCAGTTGGCGCATGAGGCGTCGGGTGCCGATGTGCTGGTGCTGCCGGAGATGTTCCTCAGCGGCTACAACATTGGCGCCGAGGCGGTGGGCGCGCTGGCCGAGGCGCAGGATGGCGCGTCGGCGCAGGCGATTGCCGAATTGGCGCAAAGTGCCGGCCTGGCGATTCTGTACGGCTACCCGGAGCGCGCCGAGGACGGGCAGATCTACAACGCCGTGCAGTTGATCGACGCTGATGGCCAGCGCCTGTGCAACTACCGCAAAACCCACTTGTTCGGCGATCTGGACCACTCGATGTTCAGTGCCGGGGGTGATGATTTCCCGCTGGTGGAACTCAATGGCTGGAAACTCGGGTTTCTGATCTGCTACGACCTCGAGTTCCCCGAAAACACCCGGCGCCTGGCCCTGGCCGGTGCCGAACTGATCCTGGTGCCCACCGCCAATATGGTGCCGTTCGACTTTGTGGCCGACGTGACCGTGCGGGCGCGAGCCTTTGAAAACCAGTGCTACGTGGCATACGCCAATTACTGTGGGCACGAAGGCGAGATTCAATACTGTGGGCAAAGCAGCATCGCTGCGCCGGATGGCCAACGCATTGCGCAGGCGGGCCTGGATGAAGCCTTGATCGTCGGCACACTGGAGCGCCAAACAATCATCGACGCCCGCGCCGCCAACCATTATCTGCAAGACCGTCGCCCCGAGTTGTACGGCGCGCTGTACAAGCCCTGATCCAGCCGGTTTGGTAACATGGCCACATCCCACGTTTCGGAAGTGCCCATGCCTGCGCCGGCCCACGCTCACCCCCTTCATCTGACCCTGGCCAACGGCTTGCGGGTTTCCTTGCAGCATGCGCCGCGTTTGAAACGTTGCGCAGCAGTGCTGAGGGTGGCGGCCGGCAGCCATGACGTACCACTCGCCTGGCCCGGGCTGGCACATTTCCTCGAGCATCTGCTGTTCCTCGGTACAGAGCGCTTTCCTACGAACGAGGGGTTGATGGGCTACGTGCAACGTCATGGCGGCCAGGTGAATGCCAGCACCCGTGAGCGCACCACGGACTTCTTCTTTGAGCTGCCGGTTGCAACGTTTGCCGGTGGGCTGGAGCGACTGGCGGACATGCTGACCCACCCGCGCCTGACGCGGGAAGATCAACTGCGCGAGCGCCAAGTGCTGCACGCCGAGTTTGTCGCCTGGTCGCAGGATGCCAAGGCGCAGCAGCAAGTCGCGCTGCTGGAACACTTGGCGGCAGATCATCCGTTGCGGGGCTTCCACGCGGGTAATCGCGACAGCCTGCCGGTGGAGCGTGAGGCATTTCAGCAGGCGTTGCGCGAATTCCACACGCATTTCTATCAGAGCGGCCAGATGACCTTGAGCCTGGCAGGCCCGCAGCCGCTGGAAGCGCTGGAGGGCTTGGCACAGCGATTCAGCGAGCAACTGAGCTCAGGGCCTCTACGACCACACTCCACGCCACCGGCATTGATGCAGGGTCAGGCACTGAGCTATCAGCACATCGCCAAAAATCACCTGCATCACGTCGTCACGTGTAACGCGCCCCGTGAAGCACTGGAATTCCTCTGCACCTGGCTTAACGCCTCGACACCCGGCGGGTTACTGGATGAACTGAAGGCTCGACATTTGGCCAGCGCCCTGCAGGCGTCGGTGCTGTATCACTTCGCCGGGCAGGCGCTATTGGATATCGACTTTACGCTCAATAGTCCGGTTGAATCAGCGACACAGATCGAGGCGTTGCTGCACGACTGGTTGAGCTTTTTCGCACACAGCGACTGGGCTTCATTGCGAGAAGAATTCTCCTTGCTGGCGGCTCGCCAACAGCAGGCCCAAGGTGCCCTGGCACTGGCTCGACACGACAGCGAGGCGCTGTCGGAACCGGCTGTCATCGCCCTCAAGAGCATGCTCGACTCACTGCGCCTGGCGCCCTCCCGGCACGCTTGGCAATTGCCGCCGAACAATCCGTTCCTGCGCCCACCGGTCAAGGAAGAACGCGCCGGCCTGATCCGCGGCCAGACCAGCGCCCACCGAGGCTTGCGCACCTTTGCCCAGGATCGCTCCCGAGGGCGTCGTGATGCAGCGGCGCTGGCCTTCAGCCAGGCAATGGCGGGGGACAGCGACGAAGCTGCCCTGTACCTGCAATGGCAGGCTGGCCCGTGCGGCCTGGAAAGCGCAGTGCAATCGTTGCGCGAAAATGCGCGTCAGGCGGGCGTCGATTTGTCATTCGAAAGCCTGGGTAACAACGAGCGGGTGAGAATGGTCGGGCTGCAGGAGCCCATGCCAGCCGTGCTGGACGCGTTGGCGCAAAGCCTGAGCGAACCGCAAGCAGCCCCAGCCGCCTCGCCGCCGATGATTGCCATCCGAGAATTGCTCAAGGCGCTGCCCGCTTGCTGCATGCCTGCCCCGCCCGAATCGGCATCGTGGGCCAGCGCGCGCTGGCACGGCCTGGGGCTGGGTTTCTCTCCCGCGTATGAAGCCGCACTCAAAACCGCAGCGGCCCGCCTGCCGGGGCAACCTGCAAACCTCAACCACGTACCGCCATCCCTCAGCGGCCAACGCATCTGGCATACGTTTGAATTCGACTCTGACGAAGCCGCATTGCTGCTCTTTTGCCCAACGCCAAGCCAGTCCCTGGCGGACGAGGCCGCGTGGCGACTGCTCGGCCATCTGCTCCAAGGGCCGTTTTACCAGCGCCTGCGGGTAGAGCTGCAAATCGGCTACGCCGTGTTCAGCGGAATCCGACAGATAAACGGGCAGACCGGCCTGTTATTGGGTGTGCAGTCCCCCAGCGTATCCCTGGAAGGCATCGCTGATCACCTGCAAACCTTCCTGAAGCAACTGCCAGCGCTGCTCGATAGCAGCGAAGACCTGGGCAACCAGGCGCTGGCACAGCAGTTCTCGGCGCAGACGCTGCCCACCGCCCAAGCCGCCGAACTGCTCTGGCATGCGTACCTGGCGGGCCATCCGTCGGATTACCTCGTACAGCTCCAGCAAGCGATCCAGAGCGCTACACGCGAAGACCTGCAACACGCCGCGCAGCAACTGAAGGACGCTGCAGGCGGCTGGCGCTGCGTCGCCAACGGCCCGCGCAGCAACGATTGCTGGCGAACGGCAAGCTGATCATTGCCGACCCTGCAAAAGGCTTTTTCCTTCAAGACAGCGCTAACTTGAAAAGAATTGCGTAACATTCCCTAGCACACCTCTGAACATCTGCGACTGGAGGTGGACTATATGTATTGCTTGGTAGTGAACGTCCCATCCCTTGTTAGGAGTATGAATATGACCTGGTCCAAACCTGCTTACACTGATCTGCGCATTGGTTTCGAAGTCACCATGTACTTCGCCAGCCGTTAATCCGCTGGGTGATACAACGCCTCGGTTCGCCCGGGGCGTTTTTGTTTTGAGTTTTGCTTGATGGAGCGGCCATGTTTGTCCAGATTCTAGGTTCCGCCGCCGGCGGTGGTTTCCCGCAGTGGAACTGCAACTGCGTGAACTGCGCAGGGTTTCGTGATGGCAGCCTGCGGGCGCAGGCGCGCACTCAGTCGTCCATCGCGATTTCCGACGACGGCGTGAATTGGGTGCTGTGCAACGCTTCGCCGGATATCCGCGCGCAACTCCAGGGTTTTGCACCGATGCAGCCCGGCCGCGCACTGCGCGATACCGGCATCAGCGCGATCATCCTGATGGACAGCCAGATCGACCACACCACCGGCCTCTTGAGCCTGCGTGAAGGCTGCCCGCACCAGGTGTGGTGCACTGACATGGTCCATGAAGACCTGAGCACCGGCTTTCCGCTGTTCACCATGCTTACCCACTGGAACGGCGGCCTGGCCTGGAACCGCATCGAGCTGGACGCCAGCTTCACCATCCCGGCCTGCCCCAACCTGCGCTTCACCCCGTTACCGTTGCGTAGCGCCGCCCCGCCCTACTCGCCACACCGCTTCGACCCGCACCCGGGCGACAACATCGGCCTGATCGTTGAAGACCTGCGCACCGGCGGCAAACTGTTCTACGCCCCGGGCCTGGGCAAGGTCGATGCGCCGTTGCTGGAGATCATGGCCGGCAGCGACTGCCTGTTGGTGGACGGCACGATGTGGGACGACGATGAAATGCAGCGCCGTGGCGTCGGCACCCGCACCGGCCGCGAGATGGGCCACCTGGCGCAGAACGGCCCCGGCGGCATGCTCGACGTGCTGGAACAGTTGCCCAGGCAGCGCAAGGTACTTATCCACATCAACAACACCAACCCGATCCTCGATGAAGACTCCCCCGAGCGGGCGGAGCTGGTGCGGCGCAATGTCGAAGTGGCTTACGACGGCATGAGCCTTGAATTGTAGGAGCAGACGACATGACTGACACACCGCTGACGCCCGTCGAATTCGAAGCAGCCCTGCGCGCCAAGGGCGCCTTCTACCATATCCACCACCCCTACCATGTGGCGATGTACGACGGCCGCGCCAGCCGCGAGCAGATCCAGGGCTGGGTCGCCAACCGTTTCTACTATCAGGTGAACATCCCGCTGAAGGACGCCGCGATCCTGGCCAACTGCCCGGACCGCGAGATCCGTCGTGAGTGGATCCAGCGCCTGCTCGACCACGATGGCGCACCCGGTGAGGACGGCGGTATCGAAGCCTGGCTGCGCCTGGGTCAGGCGGTCGGCCTCGACCCGGACCAACTGCGCTCCCAGGAGCTGGTGCTGCCCGGCGTGCGCTTTGCGGTGGATGCCTATGTCAACTTCGCCCGTCGCGCCAGTTGGCAGGAAGCCGCCAGCAGTTCATTGACCGAACTGTTCGCGCCGCAGATCCACCAGTCGCGCCTCGACAGCTGGCCGCAGCATTACCCGTGGATCGACCCCGCCGGCTACGAGTATTTCCGCACCCGCCTGGGCCAGGCTCGACGCGATGTGGAGCACGGTTTGGCGATCACGCTGCAGCACTACACCACCCGTGAGGGCCAGGAGCGCATGCTGGAAATCCTCCAGTTCAAACTGGACATCCTGTGGAGCATGCTGGACGCCATGAGCATGGCCTATGAACTGAAACGCCCGCCCTATCACAGCGTGACCGAGCAGCGGGTATGGCATAAAGGGATCACCCTATGAGCTTTGATCGCAGCAGAACACCAACTTGGCGCCAAGGCTATCGCTACCAGTACGAACCCGCGCAAAAAGGCCACGTGTTGCTCTACCCCGAAGGCATGATCAAACTCAACGACAGCGCCGCGTTGATCGGTGGTTTGATCGACGGCGAACGTGACGTGGCGGCGATCATCGCCGAGCTGGATAAACAATTCCCCGGCGTGCCTGAGCTGGGTGAGGATATCGAGCAATTTATGGAGGTCGCCCGTGCTGAGCACTGGATCACCCTTGCCTGAAAAGCCCGAGATCGGCCTGCCGCTGTGGCTGCTGGCCGAGCTGACCTACCGCTGCCCGCTGCAATGCCCGTATTGCTCCAACCCGCTGGATTTTGCCGAGCAGGGCAAGGAGCTGAGCACCGAACAGTGGTTCAAGGTGTTTCGCGAGGCGCGGGAAATGGGGGCTGCGCAGTTGGGGTTTTCCGGCGGTGAACCGCTGGTGCGCCAGGACCTCGCCGAACTGATCGCCGAGGCGCGCAAGCTGGGCTTCTATACCAACCTGATCACCTCCGGCATCGGCCTTACCGAGCAGAAGATCAGCGACTTCAAGAAGGCCGGCCTGGACCATATCCAGATCAGCTTCCAGGCCAGCGACGAACAGGTGAACAACCTGTTGGCCGGCTCGAAAAAAGCCTTCGCACAAAAGCTGGAAATGGCCCGCGCCGTGAAGGCGCATGGCTACCCGATGGTGCTGAACTTTGTGACCCATCGGCACAATATCGACAAGATCGACCGCATCATCGAGCTGTGCATTGCCCTTGAGGCAGACTTTGTCGAACTCGCCACCTGCCAGTTCTACGGCTGGGCTCAGCTAAATCGTGTGGGGTTGTTGCCGACCCAAGAGCAGCTGGTGCGCGCCGAACGTATCACCAACGAATACCGGGCCAAGCTCGAAGCCGAAGGCCACCCGTGCAAGCTGATATTCGTGACACCGGATTACTACGAGGAACGCCCGAAAGCCTGCATGAACGGCTGGGGCAGTATCTTTCTTACAGTGACACCGGACGGCACCGCCCTGCCCTGTCACGGCGCCCGACAGATGCCGGTGCAATTTCCCAATGTGCGCGAGCACAGCATGCAGCACATCTGGTACGACTCGTTTGGCTTCAACCGCTTTCGCGGCTACGACTGGATGCCCGAGCCTTGCCGTTCATGCGACGAAAAAGAGAAAGACTTCGGCGGCTGCCGCTGCCAGGCCTTCATGCTCACGGGGGATGCGAGCAACGCCGACCCGGTGTGCAGCAAGTCCGAGCAGCACGGCATCATCCTTCAAGCACGGGAAGAAGCCGAGCACGCCACCCAGACCATCGAGCAACTGGCCTTTCGCAATGAGCGCAACTCACGGCTCATCGCAAAAGGCTGAAGGGCGTACACACTGAACTTATGGGTGAACGCGGCTTGAAATATGGAAGGGGCTTGCTCCCGATAGGGCGGAGTATCAGTTAGCACATGCACTGACTGAACCACCGCTATCGGGAGCAAGCCTCCCTCCCACAGTTGACAGCCTCAGCGCTTGGCGATGATGTACACCGCGTGAATGATGCCGGGGAAGTAACCGCACAAGGTCAGCAGGATATTCAGCCAGAACGCGCCGGCAAAACCCACTTGCAGGAACACACCCAGTGGCGGCAGCAGAATGGCGATGATGATACGAATGATGTCCATGGGTAAGCTCCAAAAAATCGGCTCGTGTGAGCCGTGTAGCTAATCGACCTTGGCCGTTCGTGAGGGTTCAGTGGAATCTGGCACTGGGCCATCCCGAAGTGAGCAGACAAAAAAACGCCCCCAGCCAAAAGAATCAGGCTGGAGGCGCCGCGTATGCCGCGAGACGGTTCAGGAATAAGGAGTTAAACGGCGATGCCTTTGCGGCATTGCAGTTGGGCGGTGCGCACGCGGGAGAACGCGCGAGCCAGGCGCAGGAGCATTTCGTCGATGTTGCTTTTGCTCACCGTCAGGGCCGGAGTAAAACGCAGGCAGTTGGGTTGCGGGGCGTTGAGGATCAGCCCCTCATGCAGCGCGGCTTTTACCACCGCATCGGCAGAATCATCCGACAATGTCAGGCCCCACATCAGGCCGTTACCGCGCAATTGGCCGTGATCATAGCGATAGGCCAGGCGGGCCAGACCTTCCCCCAGGTGCAGGCCGGACTCACGTACGTGTTCCAGGAAGCCGTGCCCCAGCACGCTATCCAGTACCGCCAGACCGGCCGACGCCATCAGCGCGTTGCCATGATGGGTGCCCTCCAGGTCGCCCACTTCAAAGCAGCAGGCTTTGCCACGCGCCAGCAGTGCCGCCAGTGGCACGCCGCCGCCCAGGCCCTTGCCGAGGGTGAGGATATCGGCGCGCACGCCGTATTGCTGTTCGGCGAGCAAGGTGCCGCAACGGCCAAGACCGGTTTGTACTTCGTCGAGGATCAGCAGAATCCCCAGTTCGCGGCAAAGGCGCTCGACCCCCTTGAGGTAGTGCTCGGTCGCGGGGACCACCCCGGCTTCGCTCTGGATCGGCTCCAGCATAATGGCAACGGTCTGCGCATCGACGGCGGCATGCAGCGCCGGCAGGTCGTTGAACGGCACATGGCTAAAGCCCGGCAGTTGCGGTTCGAAACGGTTTTCGCGGGGGCTCGCCGAGGCGGCCATCGCGGCGAAGCTGCGGCCATGGCAACCGCTGCTGGCGCTGATAATGCGATAGGCCCCGCCGCGATGCAGTTGGCCCCATTTGCGCGCCAGCTTGATGGCCGCTTCGCAGGCTTCCGCGCCGCTGTTGAGCAGGTAAGCCTGGTCGCTGCCGGTGCGGTGGCACAGGCGTTCGACGAGGTTGAGTTGGGGTCGGTTATGCAGGCCCATGCCAGGATTGATCAGGGCCTGGGTCTGGTCACCCAGAACTTTGATCAAAACCTGCGGGCTGTGGCCGAGGCTGTTGGCGGCATTGCCCTGGCTGAAGTCCAGATAGGCGCGGTCTTCGCTGTCCCAGAGCCAGGAGCCCTGGCCGCGCACGAACACCTGCGCAGGCTTGGCCACGGTGGGCATCAGGGATTCACTGGAGGGATCAGCGTGCGGCGCGTCGAGGATCAAGTCGTCGAGGCTCGGGGCTGGACGGCGGAACAGGTTCACAACTCACCCCCGATGGCAACCGGACCTTGGTCGGTTCCCTGTGCGCACACTGCCTTGAGGTTTTTTGACTTGCCTATGTAAACGCCATCAACATAAACGCTATTCATTGCCCGATCCGGCCCTGTAAGCCCTGCGAATAGGCGCTAGACTAGGCGTCTCGGGGGCCAACAGCCATTTCGATTTTCCAGCTTTTTCGATAAGTAAGTCTTATGGATTTCAAGCAACTGCGTTATTTCGTCGCGGTGTACGAGGAGGGCCACGTAGGCCGTGCCGCTGAACGCCTGTCGATCTCCCAACCAGCGTTGTCGCAGCAGATTCGCCAGCTGGAGCAGAACCTGGATGTCAGCCTGTTCGAGCGCAGCAGCAAACGCCTGCTGCCCACCCTCGCCGCCCACACCTTGTACAACCACGCCCTGCCGCTGATCGACGGCATGCAACAGGCCGTCGAAGCCTTGCGCAACTTCAAGGGCCAGGCCATGCGCACCCTGGCCATCGGCGTGCTGCAAACCGTACACACCAGCCTCGTGCCGCAAATGCTTGAGCGGGTGCGCAAGGCGCAGCCACATCTTGTGGTGCAGATCTACGAACTGACCGGGCTGGAGATTGAACGCCGCCTGCTAAACGGCTCGCTGGATATCGGCATCAGCTACTTGCCGCCACGCCAGCCGGGCCTGCACGGGGTGCTGCTGTATGAAGATGAGCTGAAGGTGGTCATCCCCGAAGACCACCCGTTGCGCGAATTCAAGAAAGTCTCGCTGAAACAGGCGGCCGAATTGCCGATGTTGTTACTGGGGGAGGAGTTTCAGGTTCGGCAGATCTGGCAGGGGCAGTTGGCCAACCTCGGGCGGCGGCCGCAGGTGCAGGCTGAGCTGAACACCATGGTGGGGATACTCGACAGCTTGCCCCATACCCAACTGGCCACCGTATTACCGGGGCGCTCGCAGGACCAGCACAACAGCCAGTTGCTGCTGTGGAAACCCTTGAGTGAACCCAGAGTGCCGTTGAAAGTGGGGTTGGTATGCCGCGACGTGCAGCGCCAGCAGGCGACGGTGGCGTTGCTGCGCACCTTGCTGGAGGACGTGATGAATGCCCCGCAGGCACCGCCCTGAGTTTTTCGCGGGCAAAAGAAAACCCCGCCGAAGCGGGGCTTTGCAGACTGTTTCCCTGACATCCATTTCACTCCGCCATCCTGGCAGAATCCTACGTGTCCGTGTTGTTGCTTTGCGCTTCCTGCGCGACGTCCATGTGAAGTAGATTATCCGTGGATCCAATTTAGCGATAGAGGACGAATAGCAGTACGTCATGTAAGAGAATGCTTACACGCCCTCCAAGCCCTTAGAACAGTGCTTCATCCAGCAAAAACAGCGATTCGCTACCGGCTTTTACCGACGCACTCAGCGACTGGATACGTGGCAACAGGCGGGCAAAGTAGAAGCGCGCCGTGCCCAGCTTGCTGGCGTAGAAGTCTTCTTCAGCCTCTTTGCCCCACGCCGCCTTGGCCATGCGCGCCCACATATAGGCATACGCCATGTAGCCAAAGGCGTGCAGATACTCCACCGACGCCGCGCCGATTTCATTCGGGTTGGTCTTGGCGCGGTCCAGCACCCAGGCGGTCAATTCATCCAGGTTGTCCACCGCAGCGTTCAGCGGCTTGGTGAACTCGGCCAACTCGGCACCCGCCGTAGCGGTGAACTGGCGGATCTCGTCGGCAAACAAGGTATAGAAAGCGCCGCCGCTGCCGACGATCTTGCGCCCCATCAAGTCCAGCGCCTGAATGCCGTTGGTGCCTTCGTAGATCTGCGTGATGCGCACGTCACGCACCAGTTGCTCCTGGCCCCACTCGCGAATGTAGCCATGGCCGCCAAACACCTGCTGGCCGAGTAGCGTGGTTTCCAACCCGAGGTCGCTGAGGAAAGCCTTGGCGACCGGCGTCAGCAGTGCCACCAGATTATCGGCACGCTCACGGGCGGCCGGGTCTTCGCTGAACTTGGCAATATCCAGTTGCGTGGCCACATAGGTGGAGAACGCACGGCCGCCTTCATTGGCGGCTTTCATGGTCAGCAGCATGCGGCGCACGTCAGGGTGAACGATGATCGGGTCGGCCACTTTGTCCTTGGCCTGAGCGCCCATCGGCGAACGGCTTTGCAGGCGGTCACGCGCATATTCAATCGCGTTCTGATAAGAGCGCTCGCCGGACGCCAGGCCCTGAATACCCACGCCCAGGCGCTCGTAGTTCATCATGGTGAACATCGCCGCCAGGCCACGGTTGGGCTCGCCCACCAGGTAGCCCACGGCTTGGTCGAAGTTCATCACGCAGGTCGCGGACGCCTGGATGCCCATCTTGTGCTCGATCGAACCACAGGTCACTGGGTTGCGCGCCCCCAGGCTGCCGTCGGCATTGACCATGAATTTCGGCACCAAAAACAGCGAGATCCCCTTGGGGCCAGCCGGCGCGTCCGGCAGTTTGGCCAGCACCAGGTGGATGATGTTTTCGGTGAGGTCGTGTTCGCCGCCAGTGATGAAGATCTTGGTGCCGCTGATGGTGTAGGACCCATCTGCCTGGGGCTCGGCCTTGGTGCGAATAATCCCCAGGTCAGTGCCGGCGTGCGCTTCGGTCAGGCACATGGACCCGGCCCACTCACCGGAATACATTTTCGGCAGGTAGGTGGCCTTCAGCGTCTCGCTGGCGTGAGTGTTGATCGACACACACGCCCCGGAGGTCAGCATCGGGTACAGGCCGAACGCCAGGCTCGACGAATTGATCATCTCTTCCACCTGAGCCGAGACTGCCTTTGGCATGCCCATGCCGCCGAAGACCGGATCACCGCCTACACCCACCCAGCCGCCTTCGGCGTAGGTTTTGTAGGCGTGTGGATAACCATCGGGTGTGGTGACGACGCTGTCTGCCCAACGGCAGCCCTGTTCATCGCCACCGCGACTGAGCGGGGCGATGGATTTGGCGGTGACTTTGCCGGCTTCTTCGAGGATTGCCTCTACAGTTTCGGCGTCAACGGTGTCTGCCAATGCCGGCAATTGGGCCCAAGTGGTGGCGACCTCAAAAACTTCGTTGAGGACGAAGCGCATATCACGCAGCGGCGCTTTGTAATCAGCCATGGCAAACCTCGTGAGAACGTGAAAAGTAATTCGATAGGGTCGGTTTTACAGGCTCCGAGTGTACCCGAACAACTTTTCAGACACATAGGGTCCATTTGTGACCATTAAGTATTTATAAGTCATACAAAGATCCGATGTAGGAGCGGACTTGCTCGCGAAGGCGTTGTGTCAGAAGCAAATCAGCTGACTGACACTGCGCTTTCGCGAGCAAGCCCGTTCCCACAGTTAACCCATGGAGAATCAGCGCTTACAGGGTAAACAACTGAGCAGGCAAGCTCATCAGGCATTCGCTGCCCGCTTCCACGGCTGCGTGGTGGGTGGCGGTGCGTGGCAGCAGGCGCTTGAAATAGAAGTCGCAGGTAGCCAGCTTGGCCTTGGCAAAATCATCATCTCCCAGCGCCAGAGCCGCGATTGCCATGCGCAGCCACAGGTAAGCCAGGATCACGTAACCGCTGTACATCAAGTAATCCACCGCCGCTGCGCCCACTTCATCGGGGTTTTTCATCGCGGCCATACCGACCTTGGTGGTCAGCTCGCCCCATTCCTGGTTCAACTGGTTGAGCTGCGCCACATACGCCTTGAGCTGTGGATGCTCGGCATTCGCCGCGCAGAACTTATGCACGATTTTGGTGAAGCCACGCAGCAACTTGCCCTGGCTGCCCAGCACCTTGCGCCCCAGCAGGTCGAGGGCCTGGATGCCGTTGGTGCCTTCATAGATCGGCGCAATCCGCGCATCGCGGGCCAGTTGCTCCATGCCCCATTCGCGAATATAGCCATGGCCGCCGAAAACCTGCATGCCGTGGTTGGTCACCTCAAGGCCGGTGTCGGTCATAAAGGCTTTGCAGATCGGCGTGAGGAACGCCAGCAGGTCTTCGGCCTCCTGACGCTGCGCGGCGTCGCTGCTCAGGTGCGCGGTGTCGAGCAATTGCGCGGTGAAATAGGTCAGCGCCCGGTTGCCTTCGTTGAAGGCTTTCATGGTCAGCAACATACGACGCACGTCAGGGTGCACGATGATCGGGTCGGCGGTTTTCTCCGGGGCCTTGGCACCCGTGAGCGAGCGCATTTGCAGGCGGTCGTTGGCGTATTTGATCGCGCCCTGGAAACTCGCCTCGCCATTGCACAGGCCCTGCATGCCGGTGCCCAGGCGTGCGTGGTTCATCATGGTGAACATGCAGTTCAGGCCCTTGTTCGCCTCGCCAATCAAAAAGCCTTTGGCGCCGTCGAAGTTCAACACGCAGGTAGCCGACGCCTTGATGCCCATCTTGTGCTCGATGGAGCCGCAGTGCACCGCGTTGCGCTCGCCGGAATCCGCATGGAACTTGGGCACGATAAACAACGAGATACCCTTGGTGCCCGCCGGCGCATCCGGCAGCTTGGCCAGCACCAGGTGGATGATATTGGCGCTCATGTCGTGCTCGCCGGCCGAGATGAAGATCTTGCTGCCGGTGACCGCGTAGCTGCCGTCCGCCTGGGGCACGGCGCGGGTCTTGATCAGGCCCAGGTCGGTGCCGCAATGGGCTTCGGTCAGGCACATGGTGCCGGTCCATTCACCGGCGGTGAGTTTGCTGAGGAACGTGGCTTTCTGCTCCTCGGTGCCGTGGGCATGGATCGCCGACATCGCGCCGTGAGTCAGGCCCGGATACATGCCCCAGGAGGTGTTGCTGGAGCCGATCATCTCGCTCAGCACCAGCCCCAGGGACTGCGGCAGGCCCTGGCCACCGTAGGCCGGGTCCGCCGCCACGCCGTGCCAGCCGCCTTCCACGTACTGGGCGAAGGCTTCCTTGAAGCCTTTGGGTGTGGTCACCACGCCATTGTCGAAATGGCAGCCCTCTTCGTCACCGCTGCGGTTGAGCGGCGCGAGCACGTTTTCGCAGAATTTGGCGCCTTCTTCAAGGATCGCGCCGACCATGTCCGGGCTGGCGTCGGTCGCGCCGAGGGCGGCGTAGTGGCCGTGGAAGTCAAATACGTTGTCGATCAGAAAGCGCATGTCGCGCAGGGGTGCTTTGTATTCAGGCATGACAGTTTCTCCGGCAGCAGATGGTTTCAACCTACTGCCGGCTGGCGCCTCAAACAATCACTGTAGAACCGCTGAATACACCACCATCACTCAACCGGCAGCGCTCGCCATGCGCACCGCGCCGCGCCGGGTTTGCCCGGCCGCGACCACACAGTTGCGCCCTGCGCCCTTGGCGGCATACAGCGCCTGGTCGGCGGTCTTGAGCACTTCTTCGGGCGTGCGATGCTCGATCTGGCGCTCGGCCACGCCAATGCTGATGGTCACCGAGACACTCGATGCACCGCTGCCGGCGCGGCGTTGACGGCCTTGCTGGTCGTCTTGCGGGCGATCCGAGTTGCGCAGCTTGATGTCGTAGTCGGCGATGATCTCGCGGATTTCCTCCAGGTACGGCATGCACTCATCCAGGGTCTTGCCGGCGAACACCACGGCGAACTCTTCACCGCCATACCGGTAGGCACGCCCGCCACCGTTGACCTTGGACAATTTGCTGGCCACCAGGCGCAGCACCTGGTCACCCACGTCGTGGCCATGGGTGTCGTTGAAGCGCTTGAAGTGGTCGACGTCGCTCATTGCCAGCACATAGTTGCGCCCCAGCCGCTGCATGCGTTCGTTAAGCGCGCGGCGACCGGGCAGGCCAGTGAGCTCATCCCGGAAGGCCATTTGATAGGCCTCGTGGGCCACGCCGGCGGCGATCATCAGCATCACCTGGCTGCACATGATGTTCAGCGTAAACGGCAGGATGAAGGTTTGCGGCAACATCCAGAACATCCCCAGCAACCCCACCAGTTGCGCCGCATGCAGCGGGCGCGGCTGATACCAATACTGGGCGGCCAGAGTAAGGAAACCGATCAGGAACATCGGGTATGACAGCTGGATCAGGCTCATCCAACGGCCGTGCAAGGCCGGCCAGCGAATCTCCGCCAGCCAGTTGAGTACGGCTTCGGGATAACTTTGCTCTAGCGCCAGCGCCACGCTGCCTACGGCCAGCAATACCGCGCCGCGTGCGACAAAGTCACGGAACAGGTGGGTCTTCTCCTGCCAGAGCGCGTAAATGCTGAACAACAGCGGCAATAACAGGCAACACAAGTGAAACACCACGGCGGCGTCTTCACGTACGCGGCCATTGTCGCGGTAGAAGTCGGTCTGGGTGTCGAGCAGGAAGTAGGCGATATACACCGTGATCATCAGGAACAGTTCACGCTGGCGGCGATACACCGCGCAATACGAACCGCCGAGCAACAGCACCAGGGTCGGCAGCACATTGAACAGCGACGTAAAGAACACGTTGAGATCTTTGACATACGCAGCCGAGAGCCCGGCCAGCAACAGCAGCAACGAAGGGAAAAAATGACTGAAACGTACAGCGGACACGCGTGACAAGGGTAAAACTCCGACCCGCAAAAAGTGATGGCACTGTGCCTTTACGCAGACAGTTAAGCACAGCCTGCCTGCCATGTATCACATTGCCATCACTTTAACGGCCGAGCGGCCCAATCCCTGAGTGTCGCGCTGTGGTTTTTTTATCCTGAAGACAGCAGCGCTGTCGGCCATCGCGTACTGTCAAGGTTGACAGTATTCAGCCAAGGTTTTGCTGTGTTTACTCGCGTATACCACTCAGTACCACCCAGCCGGTTTTCGGGAGAAACAAGGAGTGCCCCTTACACAACGGGAATGACAATTATGGAAACCTCGGAAAACGACCTGGTGCGTACAAGTTCGCTGTTCTTGATTCGTAACGCGCAACCCCGATTACAGCCGCTGATCGTGGTGGATGCCATCCCCAACGCCGGCGGCCTGGTGCCCCTGTCTACGGCAGCCAATGACTTGCGAATTCGCATTCCGGCACCGCCGCAACCGGGGCTTCCCGGATCTCGTGCCACGATCAGGGTGTACGCCGAATTACCGCCGCCGGCTGAGTACGAGGTGCTGTCCTACGAACAATTACCGGCGTATCCCACGGCGGCAGTCGACATCACCGTGCCGCGCCGTCTGGTGGGCAGTGAAGGCGACTATCAACTCACCTATATCCTGGACGACGGCAGTAATGTGCTGCGTGCGACCGCCAGTACCCCGTTGCGGGTCCAGAAAACCCCACCGTTTGGTTACCTGACCATCACACCGCCACGCCCACTGCTGCCGGCAAACCTGGCGACGCCGCTGATTACCGAAGAATACCTGGCCAACAATGACCCGGTCCTGTTTCGAATTCCTGAGCATGCGGAGATCAACAACGAGATTGGCCTGCGCGCCGTTTTTTACTACGGCAACACCGACAGCCACATGGAGGTGGCGTACGCCGTACCGCCCGTGACCGCCCTGCCAGACTTCCCGGCTGTGCGTCTTATACCGATACCTGCGGCCATTATTCGCGCCCGCGGCAATGGCCCGCAGCAGCTGACCTATCGCTGTCTCGACCGAGAAGGCAACCGTGCTCGGGACTCGTTGATTCTTGAGATCAGGGTGGCACTGCGCATCACTCCTTCGAACATTGCCATCCCACGCGTGACTCAGGCGATTGCGCCCGATAACACAGTGACACTGGCGGATATCACCCAGGGTGGGCAAGGGGGGATGGAGGTGTGGCTGGACAGCCTCGACGGTTTGCAAATCGGTGATGCGTTGAGCGTAACTCTGGGAGGCGCCGCCATGCCGACGTCCTTGATTTACGCAGGGCAACCGTTACCGTTACGCTTTATTGTCACGTCGGCGCAAATACTGGCCACGCTTGCGGGAGCCGCCAACAATGACACGACGGCTGCGGTCGGGTTCAGAATCACCAGCGGCGGGGCGGTCTTCAATGGGCCAGGCAGAACCCTGACCTTCAACCTGACGGCCTTGATGACCCTGACACCGCCGATCGTGCGAAACCTGAACACCGAGGGCAACCTCAACTGCAACTCGCCGCAACCCTTGAACGCACCCTATCCGAACCGTTCTATTGCGGTGTTTATCCCTCCTTCAACCCTTTTGGTTCCCGGCAGGACGTTGACGTTGACCTGCACAATGAGCCGACAGGACGATGGTTCAAACCCGATTGTTCCAGCAGTCACGGTCTCTGTAGTGCTGGCGACCGATGCTCCAACGCTGGGCCTTACCTTGAACCTGCCCTACACGACCACCATGAGGGTAATCGGCAGAGGCGTGATGTATTTCAGCTATTCGATGCTCAACAACACCAACCAACTGCTTCGATCTGCGCCGGTGGCCATTGGGGTCAGGGGTGTTTTGGCCGGCAACGTTTATTGCGACGGAGCGCCGTTCACCCCGACACCTTGAGTGCGTTGGCTGCGCGCATAAAAAAACCGCCGCACCCCAAAGGGCGCGGCGGTTTTTAAGAGAACCCGGTAAGGCTTAGTAGGCCAGGCCGAAGTTTTCTTCTTTCATGTCCATCAGGTTGTTGGCGCCCGACAGCATGGTGGCCACGTGGGTACGAGTACGTGGCAGGATGCGCTGGAAGTAGAAGCGCGCGGTTTGCAGCTTGGCGGTGTAGAACGCTTCTTCGGTGGTGCCCGCAGCCAGTTTCTCCGCAGCCAGGCGCGCCATGTCGGCCCAGAAGTACGCCAGGCAGGCGTAACCGGAGTACATCAGGTAATCCACCGAAGCGGCACCGACTTCTTCACGGTCTTTCATCGCGGCCATGCCGACTTTCATGGTCAACTCGCCCCACTCTTTGTTCAGCGCAGCCAGCGGCGTCACGAACTCCTGGACCGCCTCGACACCTTCGTTGGCCTGGCAGAACTTGTGCACGATCTTGGTGAAGCCCTTGAGCGCTTCGCCTTGGGTCATCAGCACTTTACGGCCGAGCAGGTCCAGCGCCTGGATGCCGGTGGTGCCTTCGTACAGCATCGAAATGCGGCTGTCGCGAACGTTCTGTTCCATGCCCCACTCGGCGATAAAACCGTGACCACCGTAGATCTGCACGCCGTGGTTGGCCGACTCAAAACCGACTTCGGTCATGAACGCCTTGGCGATCGGGGTCATGAAAGCCAGCAGGCCATCAGCCTGTTTCTTGGCGTCGTCGTCGGTGCCGTACTTGACGATGTCCACTTGCTTGGCGGTGAAGTACACCATCGCACGGTTGCCTTCGGCGAAGGCTTTCATGGTCAGCAGCATGCGGCGCACGTCAGGGTGCACGATGATCGGGTCGGCGGCTTTTTCCGGGGCTTTCGGGCCGGTCAACGAACGCATTTGCAGGCGATCACGCGCATATTTCAGGCCGCCCTGGAAGCCGATCTCGGCGTGGGACAAGCCTTGCAGCGCAGTCCCCAGGCGAGCGGTGTTCATAAAGGTGAACATGCAGTTCAAGCCCTTGTTCGCCGGGCCGATCAGGAAACCGGTGGCCGCGTCGAAGTTCATCACGCAGGTGGCGTTACCGTGGATACCCATCTTGTGTTCCAGGGAACCGCAGGTCACGGCGTTGCGCTCGCCGATCGAGCCGTCTGCGTTCGGCAGGAATTTAGGCACGATAAACAACGAAATACCTTTGGTGCCGGCCGGTGCGTCCGGCAGGCGGGCCAGTACGATGTGGACGATGTTGTCGGCCATGTCGTGCTCACCGGCCGAGATGAAGATCTTGGTGCCGGAGACTTTGTAGGAACCGTCGGCCTGAGGCTCGGCCTTGGTGCGCAGCATGCCCAGGTCGGTGCCGCAGTGCGGCTCGGTCAGGCACATGGTGCCGGTCCATTCGCCCGAGACCAGTTTGGTCAGGTAGGCGTTTTGCTGTTCCGGGGTGCCGTGCTCGGAGATGGTGTTCATCGCACCATGGGACAGGCCCGGGTACATGCCCCACGACCAGTTGGCGGCGCCAACCATTTCGCTGACCGCCAGGCCCAACGATTCCGGCAGGCCCTGGCCGCCGTGCTCCACATCGTGGGCCAGGCTTGGCCAGCCGCCTTCGACGAACTGTTTGTAGGCTTCTTTGAAACCAGTAGGGGTTTTAACGCCTGACTCGCTCCAGGTGCACCCTTCGATGTCGCCCACGCGGTTCAGCGGTGCCAGCACTTGCTCACAGAACTTGGCGCCTTCTTCGAGAATGGCGTCAACCATGTCCGGGGTAGCGTCCTGGCAAGCCGGCAGGCTCTGATAGTGCGCTTCATAACCGAGCAGTTCGTCACGAACGAAGCGAATATCACGCAAGGGGGCCTTGTAGTCAGGCATAGCGATAAACCTCTGCTGATGAATCTGGAATGAACAACCGCGTGGATTTGTTGTGGCGGTCAAACAGGTGTTTGAAACATACGTTTACGACCTGGCGATGTCAAGCATCGTCCAAGCGCCGTTTGTCATGACGTGGGTCAAGAACGCGCACGGCAACACCTGCGGCGGGATGCCACCTCAAAAAGGAGTTTAGAAGTTAGAGAGGGAGAAGCAGGACAAATGTGGGAGCTGGCTTGCCTGCGATGCAAGCACCTCGGTATTACTGGTAAACCGCGGTGATGCTATCGCAGGCAAGCCAGCTCCCACAGGAGAGCCCGGGTAAATAGAGAGAAGGGTTAAGCGTAGGTGTCGATCAAGGTGCCGAGCATTTCATCCGACGCCTTGGCGACCTTTGCGCCCAACTCCACTTGAAACTTGCCTTGCGCCATTTCGACCATATTGCTCGCCGAATTGGACGGCTGGGCGCGATCATTGGCTTGCAGACGGTCGCTCTGTGCATCGGATGGCTGGGTAGTCGCCGCGCTGGCAATTTTGCCGGCGGCCTGGTCCACACGGTTCTGCCCGGCCTGAATAGTGCTCAGGCCCGAATAAAACGCGCTGCTTCCAGAGATTTCCATGGCGTAAGCCTGCCTTTAGAGAATCGTGAACGCTGATTGAAGCAGAGATCCGGGAAAAACACCCGTCAAAAACACTAATGGCATAATGCCTTGGCGATAGCCAAAATCAGTCAAGCGCCTTCAGTCCAGTAGGTCCAATTGCAGGTATTGCGCCACCGCTTCGGCCCCGGCGTGCTTGAGTTTCGGCACGCGGCCCAGGCACGGCGCAGGCAAGCGCTCGGCCAGGGTGGCGAGGTTTTCTTCCAGACGCGAGGTCTTGGGGTCGATGATGTTCGCCACCCAGCCCGCCAGTGGCAAGCCGTCACGGGCAATGGCTTCGGCGGTGAGCAAAGCGTGGCTGATGCACCCCAGCCGCACGCCCACCACCAGGATCACCGGCAACTTGAGCGCCATGGCCAAATCCGACAGGTTGGCCTGATCAGCCAATGGCACACGCCAGCCGCCGGCGCCTTCGATCAGGGTGAAATCCGCCTGCCGGGCCAGGATCTGCTGCATGGGTTTGAACAGTGATTGCACCGTCAGCGCCACGCCAGCCTCCCGTGCGGCCAAATGCGGGGCAATGGCCGGTTCGAACGCCACCGGGTTGACCTCGGCGTAGCTCAACGGCAGCGAACATTCAGCCAGCAGCGCCAAGGCGTCGGCATTACGCAAACCTTTGGGGGTGACCTGGCAACCCGAGGCTACCGGCTTCCCGGCGGCGGTGCTTTTACCGGCCTGGCGCGCGGCATGCAGCAGGCCGGCGGCGATGGTGGTCTTGCCCACATCGGTGTCGGTGCCGGTGATGAAATAGGCGGCGCTCATAGAGGTTTCTCCAGCACGGCATACACCACTTGGTAGGTCGCCGGCAGGCCCTGGGCCTGGCGGAACCGCTCATATGCGTGCACCAGTGCAACAATCCGTGCGCGCCCCGTCAAGCCTCCCGGGCGACCGGGGTTCAGGTTATGCGCGCCCAACGCCTTCAATTCATGGGTCAGGCTGCGCACATCCGGGTAATGCAGCACGTGGGGCCGGCGCTCCAGGCTCACCAGCCGCAAACCGCTGGCCGCACACAGTTGTTGATAAGCCTCGAAGGCGCGAAAGCGGTTGACGTGAACCAGGCCGTCCACGGCGCGCCAGCTTTCGCGCAATTCCGCGAGCGTGCCCACGCACAGGCTCGCAAACGCCAACACTCCACCCGGTTGCAGCACGCGATAAGCCTCGCTGAGCACCGCGTCGAAGTTCGCACACCATTGCACCGCCAGGCTGGAGAAAATCAGCCCGCAGCTTGCATCCTTTAACGGCAGGCGTTCGGCATCACCGGCGATGAAGTGCTCGGCGCCGCCCAGGGGCTGCGCGTGATTGAGCATGCCTTCGGCAATGTCCAGCGCCACGCCCTGGCTGGCCGGCAGCCTCTCGCCCAGCACGCGACTGAAATAACCCGTGCCGCAGCCCATATCCAGCCAGCGCCGGGGTTGCGTTGCGGCTGGCAGGCGCGCCAGCAGTTCGTGCCCCACCGCCCGCTGCAACTCGGCGACGCTGTCGTAACTGGCCGCCGCACGCGAAAACGAAGCCGCCACCTGGCGCTTGTCCGGCAAGGCGCCCGGCAGTGGAGGCAGGGATAGATCAGTCATCAACACACTCATGCAAAAAAGCCTGGATGGCCCCCGCGACACCGTGAGGGTCTTCCAGAAGAAAAGCGTGACCGGCCTGTTCAATCAGGCCGATTTCCACATCGGGCAGCAAGGTCAGCAGGTCACCGGCCGCTTCGGCGGGCACCAACCCGTCCAGCCCGGCAAACAGGTGCAACTGCGGCCCGCGAAAGGTCAGCAAGGCTTCGCGGGTATCCAGTTGGGCCAGCAACTCCAGGCCGGTCATCAACGCAGCGGATGGCGTATTCGGCGCCCCGCTTACCAGCAAACGCGCCAACCCGCGTGGGTCCTCGGCGCCCTTGGCGCACAGCAGACCGAAGCGTTTGAGGGTGACTTGGGAGTCGGCATGACACCCGGCGAGAAACGCATCGAAGGTTTCGGCCGGCATCGCGCTGGGCCAGCCGTCATGGGCGACGAAACACGGGTTGCTCGCCAGCGTCAGCAGGCCGCAGCAGCGTTCACCGCGCCGCGCCGCCAGCTCCGATGCCAGCATCCCGCCCAGGGACCAGCCGCCCAGCCAGGCGTTGTCGGGCAGCGTGGCATCGAGTTCGTCGAGCCATTCGGCCAGGTCGCTGGAAGCCAGCAACGGCAGCGGCTCGATCTGCACCTGCAGGTGTTCATCCAGGCCCTGCAAGGCGGCAGCCAAAGGCTCCAGCGGCGATACGCCAAGGCCCCAGCCGGGCAGCAATATCAGTCGATCACGCATGGTCGGGCTCCAGACGCAAACACGCCTCCAATGCGTTTAACAATAGCTGCACCTGCGCCTCGCTGTGGGCGGCCGTCAAGGTCACGCGTAAACGGGCACTGCCGGCGGGCACGGTCGGCGGGCGAATCGCAGTCACCATCAGCCCGTGTTCACGCAACCGCTGCGACAGGCGCACAGCCTTGGCGCTGTCGCCGATCAGGATCGGCTGGATCGGCGTAAAGCTGTCCATCAAGTCCAGTCCAAGCTGCTCGGCGCCCTGGCGGAACTGGCGAATCAGGCCATTGAGGTGCTCACGCCGCCAATGCTCGGTGCGCAGCAGCTCCAGGCTTTTGAGGGTGGCGCAGGCCAGCGCCGGCGGTTGGCTGGTGGTGTAGATGTAGGGCCGGGCGAATTGGATCAGGCTTTCGATCAGATCTTCACTGCCCGCCACAAACGCACCGGCCGTGCCGAAGGCTTTGCCCAGGGTGCCGACCAGCACCGGCACGTCGTCCTGGCTCAGGCCGAAATGCTCGACGATGCCCGCGCCGGTGGCACCCAGCGGGCCGAAACCATGGGCGTCATCCACCATCAGCCAGGCACCTTTGGCGCGCGCTTCACGGGCCAGCGCGGGCAAGTCGGCCAGATCGCCGTCCATGCTGAACACGCCATCGGTGACCACCAGCGTATTGCCGGTGGCTTTCTCCAGGCGCTTGGCCAGGCTGGCGGCGTCGTTGTGCAGGTAGCGGTTGAACCGTGCGCCGGACAGCAGCCCCGCATCCAGCAACGAGGCGTGGTTGAGACGGTCTTCCAGCACCGTATCGCCCTGCCCCACCAATGCCGTGACCGCACCGAGGTTGGCCATGTAGCCGGTGGTGAACAGCAAGGCACGCGGGCGACCGGTGAGGTCGGCCAGGGCCTCTTCCAGTTCATGGTGCGGCGTGGCGTGCCCCACCACCAGGTGCGAGGCGCCGCCGCCCACGCCCCAGCGGGACGCACCGGCGCGCCAGGCTTCGATCACCTGCGGGTGATTGGCCAGACCCAGGTAGTCGTTGTTGCAGAACGCCAGGAGCGCTTGGCCATCCACTACCACCTGCGGGCCTTGGGGACTGTCGAGCAGCGGGCGCTGACGATAAAGGTGTTCGGCACGGCGGGCAGCGAGGCGCGCGGCGAGATCGAAAGACATGGGGCCTCGGATTAGCGGGTTCAACTCGATCCAATGTGGGAGCTGGCTTGCCTGCGATGACGGGCGGCACATTCAGCATCAATGTGTTTGGATAACCGCTATCGCAGGCAAGCCAGCTCCCACATTTGGAGCGCATTTCAAATCGGGTTATCAGACGACAGCGTTATAGAACTGCTCGCTGCTCTTTTGCTCCACCAGCGCCTGCTCGATCGCCGCCTGGTGCACTTCATCGGCGTGCTCTTCACGGGCTTCCGGCAAAATCCCCAGGCGCGAGAACAGCTGCATGTCCTTGTCGGCTTGCGGGTTGGCGGTGGTCAGCAGTTTGTCGCCGTAGAAAATCGAGTTGGCGCCGGCAAAGAACGCCAGGGCCTGCATCTGCTCGTTCATCGCTTCACGACCGGCCGACAGGCGCACATGGGATTGCGGCATCAGGATGCGCGCCACGGCCAGCATGCGGATGAAGTCGAACGGGTCGATGTCCTCGGCGTTTTCCAGCGGTGTACCGGCGACCTTCACCAGCATGTTGATCGGCACCGACTCCGGGTGCTCCGGCAGGTTGGCCAGCTGGATCAGCAGGTTGGCGCGATCGTCGAGGGACTCGCCCATGCCGAGGATGCCGCCGGAGCAGATCTTCATCCCCGAATCACGCACGTAGGCCAGGGTTTGCAGGCGCTCGCTGTAGGTGCGGGTAGTGATGATACTGCCGTAGAACTCCGGCGAGGTGTCCAGGTTATGGTTGTAGTAATCGAGGCCGGCCTGGGCCAGGGCTTCGGTCTGGTCCTGGTCGAGACGGCCGAGGGTCATGCAGGTTTCCAGGCCCATGGCCTTCACGCCTTTGACCATCTGCAGCACGTACGGCATGTCTTTGGCCGACGGGTGCTTCCAGGCGGCGCCCATGCAGAAGCGGGTCGAGCCGATGGCCTTGGCGCGGGCGGCCTCTTCGAGGACCTTCTGCACCTCCATCAGCTTTTCTTTTTCCAGGCCAGTGTTGTAGTGGCCCGACTGCGGACAATATTTGCAATCTTCCGGGCAGGCGCCGGTTTTGATCGACAGCAGGGTCGACACCTGCACGCGGTTGGCGTCGAAGTGCGCGCGGTGCACGGTCTGCGCCTGGAACAACAGGTCATTGAACGGCTGCACGAACAACGCTTTGACTTCGGCTAGAGACCAATCGTGACGCAAAGTGGCGGTGGTGCTGGCGCTCATGGGCGATTCCTTGATTATGCTTGGGCAAGCGCTGCGGGAAGGGCAATACCCACAGGCGCGACACGGATGCTTGGCATATTTAAGGAAGATTCATGCACTGTCAACCTGACTGCAAACACCAAGTTTACATCTGGTTAAAAAACACTCAAACATGTTTAGTCTGCGATGAAGTGACGGAATCGGCCGATTGTGTGTGCAACGCCTGCGAAACCGAGCTGCCCTGGTTGATGCAGCACTGCGAAGTGTGCGCCCTGCCCTTGCCGATGGAGGGCCTGGTATGCGGCCAATGCCAGAAACAGCCGCCAGCCTTTAAACAGGTAATCGCGCCTTGGACGTTCAGCTTTCCGGTCGACACCCTCATCAGCCGCTTCAAGCATCAGGCGCGCTGGCCGCTCGGGCATCTGCTGGGCCGCCTGCTGGGGCACCACTTGCGCCATCGCTTGGACAACAATGAACTGACCCGCCCCGACTGCCTGCTGCCAGTGCCCATGGCCGCCAGACGGCTGCGCGAACGCGGCTATAACCAGGCCCTGATGCTTGCGCGTTGGCTCAGTTCAGACTTGAACATCCCTTACGATGAACACCTGCTGTTACGCCCCCACGAAACCGTCGCGCAACAAGCCCTCGACGCCAAGACCCGCCAACGCAACCTGCGCGGCGCCTTTGCCCTGGCACCCGGCGCCTCGGTGCAGGGTCGGCACTTTGCGTTGGTCGACGACGTACTCACCACCGGCGCCACCGCCCACAGCCTGGCACGCCTGTTGATGCACGCCGGTGCGCGGCAGGTCGACGTGTACTGCCTGGCCCGCACGCCCAAACCCGGCGCCTGACTTGACTCCCGCGCGCAGGGGCTGCAACGTCGGCGCATCTCATCCAAGCGTATCGCCATGTCTCTGCCGACGTCCCTCAGCCAACACATCATCCGCCGCCCGCAGCGCATCGCGTTGCTGGGGCATATTGCGGAACAAGGTTCCATCACCCGCGCCGCCAAAAGCGCCGGCCTGAGTTACAAGGCCGCCTGGGACGCCATTGATGAATTGAACAATCTGGCGCAAAAACCGCTGGTAGAGCGCAGCGTCGGCGGCAAGGGCGGCGGCGGTGCCAAGCTGACGGCCGAAGGTGAGCGCGTGTTACGCCTTTACCAGCGCCTGCAAGTGTTGCAGGCCGAGGTGTTGGGCTCCGATGAAGCGGCCAGCGACTTCAACCTGCTCGGCCGCTTGATGCTGCGCACCAGTGCGCGCAATCAATTGCATGGCCAGGTCCTGGCGATTGAAAGCCATGGCCGCAACGACCTGATCCGCCTGCAACTGGCCGGCGGGCTGATGTTACAGGCGCAGATCACCCACGACAGCACCCAACGCCTGGAACTGGAAACCGGCGTGGAAGTGGTGGCACTGATCAAGGCCGGCTGGCTGGAATTGCTTGCGCCGCAGCAGCTCGCAACACCTGGACACAATTGTATGAGCGGCACGGTCGACGCCATTCTCAACGCCGACGACGGCCCCAGCGAAGTGAGGATCGCCCTGCCCAATGGCCTGGTTTTATGCGCGCTGGCGCAGCCCGAGGCGCTCGCGGCTCTGGGCGCGGCCGAGGGCCAGGCGATCCAGGTGCAATTCGCACCGAGCAATGTGCTGCTCGGCACACCGGTTTAGCCGCCGCCCATCGTCTAACTGCAACAATTTCGTCACGCCCGCTCCTTATGGTGTCTGCAAAAACCGCAGGGAGCCTGATATGAGCCTATTAGAAGAAAACCAAGCCACCGACCTCGAACAGATGGTCGGCCTCACCCGCCGCCGCTTTATCGGCGCCGGTGCCCTGTGCGGCGCCGCGATGTTCCTCGGCGGCAACCTGCTGACCCGCAGCGCGCTGGCCGTCAACGCCACCACGGCCAGCCCGTTGCTGGGCTTTGCCAGCATCGCCGCCGCCACCAGCGACGCCATTACCCTGCCGACAGGCTATAGCGCTTCGGTGCTGATCAGTTGGGGCCAGCCTCTGAGCAAGAGCGCCCCGGCCTTCGACCCGTCCGGCAACGGCACGGCCACCGCCCAGGAACAGCAGTTCGGTGACAATAACGACGGCATGAGCCTGTTCGCCTTCCCCGGCGATGACAACCGCGCCCTGATGGCGATCAACAACGAATACACCAATTACCGCTACCTCTACGCCCACGGCGGCGCGCCGCAATCGGCCGAAGACGTGCGCAAGGCCCAGGCCAGTGAAGGCGTATCGGTGATCGAAGTGCGGCGCAAGGGCGACACCTGGCAGTTCGTCCAAGACTCGCGCTACAACCGGCGCATCCACGGCAACTCGCCGATTCGCGTCAGCGGCCCTGCGGCCGGCCATGCGTGGATGCAAACCAGCGCCGACAAAACCGGCAAAAAAGTCCTCGGCACCTTCCAGAACTGCGCCAACGGCAAGACGCCATGGGGCACTTATCTGACGTGCGAAGAGAACTTCACCGACTGCTTCGGCAGCAGCAACCCACAACAAACCTTCGATACCGGGCAAAAGCGCTACGGCGTGGTGGCGGCCAGCAAAGAGATCAACTGGCACCCGCACGACCCGCGTTTCGACATCGCCAAGAACCCCAATGAACTCAATCGACATGGCTGGGTAGTGGAAATCGACCCGTTCGACCCGCAATCCACACCCGCCAAGCGCACCGCCCTCGGCCGCTTCAAGCACGAGAACGCAGCCCTGGCGGAGACCCGCGATGGCCGCGCCGTGGTGTATATGGGCGACGACGAGCGCGGCGAGTTCATCTACAAGTTCGTCAGCCGCGACAAGATCAATCACAAAAATCCCAAGGCCAACAAAGACCTGCTCGACCACGGCACCTTGTACGTGGCCATCTTCGACGCGGGCGACGGCAACGCCGACCACCCCAAGGGCAAGGGCCAATGGGTTGAGTTGACCCACGGCAAAAACGGCATCGACGCCAGTACCGGCTTCGCCAGCCAGGCCGAAGTGCTGATCCACGCACGCCTGGCCGCCAGTGTGGTGAAAGCCACCCGCATGGACCGCCCGGAATGGATCGTGGTCAGCCCCACCGACGGCCAGGTCTATTGCACCCTGACCAACAACGCCAAGCGCGGTGAAGACGGCCAGCCGGTGGGCGGCCCCAACCCCCGCGAGAAAAACGTCTACGGCCAGATCCTGCGCTGGAAAGCGGACGCCGATAACCATGGCGCCACTGAGTTCACCTGGGACCTGTTTGTCGTGGCCGGCAACCCTGGCGTGCATGCCGGCACACCCAAGGGCGGCTCGTCGAATATCAACCCGCAAAACATGTTCAACAGCCCCGACGGCCTGGGTTTCGACAAAGCCGGGCGCCTATGGATTCTGACCGACGGCGACTACAGCAATGCGGGCGACTTCGCCGGCATGGGCAATAACCAGATGCTGTGCGCCGACCCGAGCACCGGGGAAATCCGGCGGTTCATGGTCGGGCCGGTGGCCTGCGAGGTCACGGGTATCAGCTTCTCGCCGGATCAGAAAACCCTGTTCGTGGGGATCCAGCATCCCGGCGAAACCGGTGGCTCGACCTGGCCGGAGCATCTGCCGAACGGTAAACCGCGTTCGTCGGTGATGGCGATTCGGCGGGATGACGGCGGCATCGTCGGCGCCTGACAAACTGCCGTCGCGAGCAAGCCCGCTCACACACTTGATCGAGTTCCAACCGTGGAATGCGGTCGAATGTGGGAGCGGGCTTGCTCGCGAAGGCGTACGCACAGCCACCACCTATCTATGCTCGTGTGCGTTACCATACCGAGCCGGACGCGGCGCCCTGCTGCGCGCAGGAGTTCGCATGGCTCACCCGTTTGAAACACTCACCCCTGACCTGGTACTCGACGCCGTCGAAAGCATCGGTTTTCTCAGCGATGCTCGCGTTCTGGCGCTCAATAGCTACGAAAATCGCGTGTATCAGGTGGGCATCGAAGACTCCGAACCGCTGATCGCCAAGTTCTACCGTCCCCAGCGCTGGACCAACGAGGCCATCCTCGAAGAACACCGCTTCACCTTCGAACTGGCCGAGTGCGACGTGCCGGTGGTCGCACCGATGATTCATAACGGCGAAAGCCTGTTCGAACATGCAGGTTTCCGCTTCACCCTGTTCCCCCGTCGTGGCGGCCGTGCGCCGGAGCCGGGCAACCTCGATCAACTCTATCGCCTGGGGCAGTTGCTCGGCCGGTTGCACGCGGTGGGCTCCACCCGCCCGTTCGAACACCGCGAAGCGTTGGGGGTGAAGAACTTCGGTCACGACTCCCTCAACACCTTGCTCGAAGGCAATTTCATTCCAAAAAGCCTGCTGCCGGCCTATGAGTCGGTCGCCCGCGACCTGCTCAAGCGCGTGGAAGAGGTGTACAAGGCCACGCCGCACAAGAACATCCGCATGCACGGCGATTGCCACCCCGGCAACATGATGTGCCGCGATGAGATGTTCCATATCGTCGACCTGGATGACTGCCGCATGGGCCCGGCCGTGCAGGACCTGTGGATGATGCTCGCCGGTGATCGCCAGGAGTGCATGGGCCAGCTCTCGGAATTGATGGACGGCTACCAGGAATTCCATGATTTCGACCCCCGCGAACTGGCGCTGATCGAACCCCTGCGCGCCTTGCGCCTGATGCACTACAGTGCCTGGCTGGCACGGCGTTGGGATGACCCGGCGTTCCCCCACAGCTTCCCGTGGTTCGGCAGCGAGCGGTATTGGGGTGATCAGGTGTTGGCGTTGCGTGAGCAGCTGTCGGCGCTCAACGAAGAACCGCTGAAACTCTTCTGACCCACCTCACCCTTGTAGGAGCCGGCTTGCCGGCGATCAGGTCCTTGAGATCAACGTTGATCGTTCGGACGCCATCGCCGGCAAGCCGGCTCCTACATGATTTTTCAGCACACATCCCCTGACAAAAATCCTTACAATCGCGCTTTGTTAGCTGCCTGAGCAAGGATTCTGCAATGCACGCCGCCAACCCCCGCAAGGGGTACATCCTGGGCCTGAGTGCCTATGTCATCTGGGGTCTGTTCCCGCTCTATTTCAAAGCCATCGCCAGCGTACCCGCCGCCGAAATCATCGTTCACCGCGTGCTGTGGTCGGCGCTGTTCGGCGGCTTGCTATTGATGGTGTGGAAACACCCCGGCTGGTTCCGCGAGCTGCGCGACAACCCAAAACGCCTGGCGATCCTGGCCCTCAGCGGTTCGTTGATTGCGGGTAACTGGCTGACCTATGTGTGGTCGGTGAACAGCGGGCGCATGCTGGAAGCGAGCCTGGGTTACTACATCAACCCGCTGGTGAATGTGTTGCTGGGCATGCTGATCCTCGGCGAACGGCTGCGTCGTTTGCAGTGGGTGGCCGTGGGCCTGGCAGCCGTGGGCGTGGCGCAACAGGTGTGGCAGGTGGGCAGTTTGCCGTGGGTGTCGCTGGTGCTGGCGCTGACCTTCGGTTTCTACGGCCTGATCCGCAAGCAGGCGCCGGTCAAGGCGTTGCCCGGGCTGGTGGTGGAAACCTGGATGCTGGTGCCGATTGCCGTGGCGTGGTTGCTGTTCAACCCGTCGGCGCACAGTGCACAGCTTGAATTCTGGAGCACGTCCGAAGCCTGGTGGCTGGTGGCGGCAGGCCCGGTGACGCTGATCCCACTCGTGTGCTTCAACGCTGCCGCCCGGCATTTGCCCTACACCGCGCTGGGCTTTTTGCAGTATGTAGCCCCGACGTTGGTGCTGCTGGAAGCGGTGCTGCTGTTCGGCGAACACCTGGCAACGAGCACCCTGATCGCCTTCGCGTTTATCTGGGCTGGCCTGGTGGTTTACAGCCTGGATGCGTGGCTGGGCGTGCGCAAACGCTGATCAAATAACGTACAAACCTCTGCAAGCCACAGCGCACGTGGCTTGCAGACATCCACCCCAAGGTTATCCACAACCTGATCCCCGCCATTTGTGCACAAGCCCTTGAAACTGCTCGTTTTTTGCTCAGCTAGCGCAGAAGCCCGGCCGGTGTGGTCTGGCGCCGGGTCTCTACAGGTTATCCACAAGCCCATGCAAGATTTCCATGCATAACCTTGTGGGCACATTATTCCTCGTGGTGCAGTTCTACCATCAAGTCATCGGCCAACGTCTCGAGGGACAGCTGCAAGGTATCCAGGGATAACGCTGCCGGCACCTGCAACAGCGCCTCGGCGGTAAACAGCGGATCACCGCTCATGGGTGCCGGGCGCACATCGGTGCTCAGGCTCTCCAGGTTCACACCCTGCTTGCTCAGTAGCGCCGTGATCTCGCGCACGATGCCCGAGCGATCATTGCCCACCAGCGTCATTACAATCGACTTGGAGGCCGAAGCCTGACCGGTGCTGCCCTCACCCACCAGCACGCGAATGCCATGTGTGGATAAGTCCTCCAACGCGCTGACCAGCGCCTGACGCTGTTCGGTCGGCACACTGACCCGCAGGATCCCGGCAAACTGCCCGGCCATGTGCGCCATGCGGCTTTCCAGCCAGTTGCCGCCGTGGGCCGCAATGTTCTGCGCGATGCGTTCAACCAGGCCGGGTTTGTCGGCGGCGATAATAGTGAGTACAAGATGGTCCATGGCGAAGCCCTCTGAATTCAATCTACAAGGTGGACTCGCAAGCCCCTTAAAACAAATCGTGTACCATTTTTATATTTATCTGGAACAATCTAATAGTTTTTTGAGAACATCCAAGGCTCTACTGTGACCGTACGACCAAAGTGGGTCGCTAAACGACGTATTTAGTCTAATTTTCACAACCGCAAGTCATCATGTAGTATGCCCAACCGTGCACTACATAATGAAATCTGAAAAAGCGCATAAGCTCCGCAGAGTGAGGCAAGCAATGACTGAACACGTTCAAGTCGGTGGCCTGCAGGTCGCCAAAGTCCTGTTCGACTTCGTGAACAACGAAGCCATTCCCGGCACCGGCATTACTGCCGACCAGTTCTGGGCCGGCGCCGACAAGGTCATCCACGACCTGGCACCGAAGAACAAAGCCCTACTCGCCAAACGCGACGATTTCCAGACGCGGATCGACACCTGGCACCAGACCCACGCCGGCCAGGCGCACGACCCGGTGGCCTACAAAGCCTTCCTGCAAGACATCGGATACCTGCTGCCAGAAGCCGCAGACTTCCAGGCCTCGACCCAAAACGTCGATGACGAAATCGCCCGCATGGCCGGCCCGCAGCTGGTAGTGCCGGTGATGAACGCCCGCTTCGCACTCAACGCCTCGAATGCACGCTGGGGTTCGTTGTACGACGCACTGTACGGCACCGACGCCATCAGCGAAGCCGACGGCGCCGAGAAGGGCAAGGGTTACAACAAGGTGCGTGGCGACAAGGTTATCGCCTTTGCCCGCGCCTTCCTCGACGAAGCCGCGCCGCTCACCGCCGGCAGCCATGTCGATTCCACCGGCTACAAGATCGTTGATGGCACGCTGATCGTCAGTCTCAAAGGCGGCAGCAACAGCGGCCTGCGCGACGATGCCCAGTTGATCGGCTTCCAGGGCCCTGCGGCCGAGCCGATTGCGATCTTGCTGAAACACAACGGCCTGCACTTCGAAATCCAGATCGACGCCGCCACTCCGGTCGGCCAGACCGACGCCGCCGGCGTCAAAGACGTGTTGATGGAAGCCGCGCTGACCACCATCATGGACTGCGAAGACTCCGTCGCCGCCGTCGATGCCGATGACAAAGTGGTGATCTACCGCAACTGGCTCGGCCTGATGAAGGGCGACCTGGCCGAAGAAGTGGCCAAGGGCGGCAAGACCTTCACCCGCACCATGAACGCCGACCGCGTCTATACCGGCGTAGATGGCCAGGACGTGACCCTGCACGGTCGTTCGCTGCTGTTCGTGCGCAACGTTGGCCACTTGATGACCATCGACGCGATCCTCGACAAAGACGGCAACGAAGTGCCGGAAGGCATTCTCGACGGCCTGCTCACCAGCCTGGCGGCCATCCACAGCCTCAACGGCAACAGCACCCGCAAGAACAGCCGCACCGGTTCCGTGTACATCGTAAAACCGAAAATGCATGGCCCCGAAGAAGCGGCGTTCACCAACGAGCTGTTCGGCCGCATCGAAGAGGTGCTGAACCTGCCACGCAACACCCTCAAAGTCGGGATCATGGACGAGGAGCGCCGCACCACGGTCAACCTCAAAGCCTGCATCAAGGCGGCCAGCGAACGTGTGGTGTTTATCAACACCGGCTTCCTTGACCGTACCGGCGACGAGATCCACACCTCCATGGAAGCCGGCGCGATGGTGCGCAAAGCCGCCATGAAGGCCGAGAAATGGATCGGCGCCTACGAAAACTGGAACGTCGATATCGGCTTGAGCACCGGCCTGCAAGGCCGTGCACAGATCGGTAAAGGCATGTGGGCCATGCCCGACCTGATGGCGGCGATGCTCGAACAGAAAATCGCTCACCCACTGGCCGGCGCCAACACCGCCTGGGTGCCTTCGCCAACGGCTGCCGCGCTGCACGCGTTGCACTACCACAAGGTCGACGTGTTCGCCCGCCAGGCCGAACTGGCCAAGCGCGAGCGTGCGTCAGTGGACGATATCCTGACGATTCCTCTGGCCAGCAACACCGATTGGTCTGACGAAGAAATCCGCAACGAGCTGGACAACAACGCCCAGGGCATCCTTGGCTATGTGGTGCGCTGGATCGACCAGGGCGTGGGCTGTTCGAAAGTGCCGGACATCAATGATGTCGGCCTGATGGAAGACCGCGCCACCCTGCGCATCTCCAGCCAGCACATCGCCAACTGGCTGCGCCACGGCGTCGTCAATCAAGCCCAGGTGCTGGAAAGCCTCAAGCGCATGGCGCCGGTGGTGGACCGTCAGAACGCGGGTGACGCGCTGTACCGCCCACTGGCACCGGATTTCGACAGCAACATCGCCTTCCAGGCAGCGGTGGAGTTGGTGATTGAAGGAACCCAGCAGCCTAACGGCTACACCGAGCCGGTGTTGCACCGTCGGCGTCGGGAGTTCAAGGCTAAAAACGGCCTGTAAATGAAAAAGCCCTGGTCGAGAGATCAGGGCTTTTTTACTTGGGGCTATCTGGAAACCGAGTGGGCCGCATCGCAGGCAAGCCAGCTCCCACATTTGACCGCGTTCACAAATCAAACTGTGGGAGCTGGCTTGCCTGCGATAGCGCCAGCCCAATCACTGCAAGATCAGGAAGCCATCCCCAATTCGCGCTTCACCATCTTCGCCAGCTTCACGCTATCAATCGGTTTGAGCAAAAAGTCCACCACGCTCAAATGCATCGCATCAATCACATCCGGCGCTTCGGCGTCCCCCGACATGATGATGATCGGCAGCGCCGCCCGAGTGGAGCCGCGTACTTTTCGGATCAGCTCCAAGCCATTGCTCGGTGCCATGCGCAGGTCGGTGATCAGCAAACCGATGGAACTGCTGGAGCTCAACAACTCCCAGGCTGACTTGCCGCTGTCGGCGGTCATGCAGCGAATACCGTCCAGCCCCAGGATCTCCGCCAGCAGTTCACGCGCGTCCTTGTCGTCGTCAACAATCAACACGCGTTGTGGCGGTAAATCAGGTTCCAGCATCACGGCGCTCAGCGCCTCGCGCTCGGCATCACTCAAAATATCGTGGTCGGACATACGGTTCTCAGCAGTTCTCATCAATCTCCCAGCACACTCGTCAGACATCTGCGGAAGGGCTAACAATGTGCACTTCGTCGGAAAGTTTGACTAGTGGGCGTTCTACGGGGTTTGGACGATAGTCATGTAAGGTTTTTCCTTAGTTTTGCGGCGTTTTCATCGACCTAGACTTACGTCCAATGGGCACCCGCCGCTCAGGAGTCGACCATGCAGGACGATAAAGACAACAAAAATGCGGTCACTGTTATGAGTAAAGCTGATGCCTTCGCCCAGGCGGGGAAAACCGCCGTATTGCAGAACATTCACGGCACCCTGCAGTTTCTGCAACGCTTCCCGCCGTTCAACCAGATGGAACACGCGCACTTGGCGTTTCTGGTGGAGCAGTGCCAACTGCGCTTCTTCGGCCCCGGCGACAGCATCCTCAAGCCGTCGGGCGGGCCGGTCGAGCACTTTTACATCGTCAAGCAGGGCCGCGTGGTGGGTGAGCGGCCGGATTCAACCCAAACCACCTTCGAAATCACCACCGGCGAATGCTTCCCCCTTGCGGCGCTATTGGGTGAACGGGCGACACGCACCGAGCACAAGGCCGCCGAAGATACCTTCTGCCTGCAGCTGAACAAGCCGGCCTTTATCAAGTTGTTCGCGCTGTCCAGCCCGTTTCGCGACTTTGCCCTGCGTGGCGTCAGCAGCCTGCTGGACCAGGTCAACCAGCAAGTGCAGCAAAAAGCCGTGGAAACCCTCGGCACTCAATACTCCCTGAACACTCGCCTGGGTGAATTGGCCATGCGCCACCCGGTCACGTGCAGCCCGCAAACACCGCTGCGCGAGGCGGTGACGCTGATGCACGAGCAGCAGGTCGGCAGCATTGTGATTGTCGACGAGCATAAGGCGCCGCTGGGGATTTTCACCCTGCGTGACCTGCGCCAAGTGGTGGCGGACGGCACCGGCGATTTCAGCCAGGGCATCGACGGCCATATGACCCAGGCGCCGTTCTTCCTGACCCCGGACCACAGCGCCTTTGACGCCGCCATCGCCATGACCGAGCGGCATATCGCCCACGTCTGCCTGGTCAAAGACCAGCGCTTGTGTGGCGTGGTGTCCGAGCGCGACCTGTTTTCCCTGCAACGGGTTGACCTGGTGCACTTGGCCCGCACCATCCGCAATGCGCCCCGGGTGGAAAACCTGGTGGCGATGCGCGGCGAGATCGGCCAGTTGGTGGAGCGCATGCTCGCCCATGGCGCGTCGTCGACCCAGATCACTCACATTATTACGCTGCTCAACGACCACACGGTGTGCCGGGTGATCGAGCTGACCCTCGCCGAAAAAGGCGACCCGGGCGTGCCGTTCAGTTGGCTGTGTTTCGGCAGCGAAGGCCGGCGTGAGCAAACGCTGTTTACCGATCAGGACAACGGCATTTTGTTCGACGCCAAGGACGCCGTCGAAGCCGCGATGATCCGTGGGCGTTTGCTGCCCCTGGCCCAGCAGATCAACCAGAGCCTGGCGTTGTGCGGCTTCAGCCTGTGCAAGGGCAATATCATGGCCGGCAACCCCGAGCTGTGCCTGTCACGGGCCGAGTGGTCGCGGCGTTTCGGGGCGTTTATCCGCGAGGCAACGCCGGAAAACCTGTTGGGTTCAAGCATCTACTTCGACCTGCGCGTGGTGTGGGGCGATGAACGTGGCTGCGAGCAACTGCGCCAGGGGATTCTCGACCAGGTCGGGGATAACCGGCTGTTCCAGCGCATGCTGGCCGAGAACGCCTTGCGCCAGCGCCCGCCGGTAGGGCGTTTTCGCGAATTTGTGCTGACGCGCAAGGGCGGCGAGAAGGCCACCCTCGACCTCAAGGTGCAGGGCCTGACGCCGTTTGTGGATGGTGCACGGTTGCTGGCGCTGGCCAATGGCATCCATGCCAACAACACCCTTGAGCGCCTGCGCCAGCTGGTGGTCAAGGAAGTCATCGAGCCGCTGGACGGTGCCGCCTATGAAGAGGCTTACCACTTTATCCAGCAGACCCGCATGCAGCAGCATCAGTTGCAGACCCGCGAAAACCAGGCGTATTCCAACCGCGTCGACCCCGACAGCCTCAACCATCTGGACCGGCGCATCCTGCGTGAATCACTGCGCCAGGCCCAGCGCCTGCAAAGCAGCCTGACCTTGCGGTATCAGCTGTGAGCCTGTTCGGCTGGCTGCGTGCGGCCAAGCCGGGGCTCGACGCCACGCAACAACGGCGTCTGGAGCAACTGCCCAAGCCTGCGGTATTGGGTGACGGGCCGTTGCAAAGCCAGCGCTGGGTGGTGGTGGACCTGGAAACCAGCGGCCTGAACCTCAACCGCGACCAAGTGCTGTCCATCGGCGCAGTGGTGATCGAGGATGGCGCGGTGGACTTCTCCCAGCTGTTCGAACGCACCCTGCACCGCGCCGAAACCAAACTCAGCCCCAGCGTGCTGATCCACGGCCTGGGCCCCAGCGCGATCGCCGCCGGCAGCGACCCGGCCGAGGCTTTGCTGGACTTTATGGCGTTTGTCGGCGACAGCCCGCTGCTGGCGTTTCATGCGCCGTTCGATCAACACATGCTGTGTCGGGCGCTCAAGGACAGCCTGGGTTA
Source organism: Pseudomonas viridiflava (assembly GCF_900591205.1). Classification (GTDB taxonomy): domain Bacteria; phylum Pseudomonadota; class Gammaproteobacteria; order Pseudomonadales; family Pseudomonadaceae; genus Aquipseudomonas. The sequence continues at coordinate 721,637 of NZ_UUPU01000001.1, read as the reverse complement.
TCGCTTGACCCATCCGTTTCTTGATGTTGCCGAGATCGCCCCGCTGGTGTGCCCGGAGGCGCATATCCGCGAGGCCGGGCTGGACGACTGGATCAACCACTTCAACCTGCAAGTGGGCGAGCGCCATCACGCCAGCGCCGATGCCCTGGCCACGGCAGAGCTGATGCTGATCCTGTTCAGCCGTGCGCGCCGCCAGCAAATCGACACGCCTCAGGCGTTGCAGGAGCGTTTGAGCCAATGGAAACGGCGTAAACAAGCGCCATCGTTTTAATGTCATCTCCCGACAGACGCCAATTGCGCCCATTCCCGCCCTCTGACACAATCGCGAATAATTCTCGTTAGTTTAAACTTTTATTCGGTGATGCCTTGTCGTCGGTCCAGAACCCACACAGTGAGCTTGTTGGTGCGTTGTATCGCGACCATCGCGGCTGGCTGTTGGCCTGGCTGCGGCGCAATGTGGCCTGCCCGAGCCGCGCCGAAGACCTGAGCCAGGACACCTTCATGCGGCTGCTGGGCCGTGATGAGCTGCGCGAACCTCGCGAGCCACGGGCGTTTCTGGTGGCAATCGCTAAAGGCTTGCTGTTCGATTACTTCCGCCGCGCCGCCCTGGAACAGGCGTACCTCACTGAACTGATGCTGATCCCGGAGAGCGAACACCCGTCGCCGGAAGAACAGCAACTGATCCTCGAAGACCTCAAGGCCATCGACCGCCTGCTCGGCAAACTGTCGAGCAAGGCCCGCGCCGCGTTTCTCTATAACCGCCTCGACGGCCTGGGCCACGCGCAAATCGCACAGCGCCTGGGCGTGTCCGTGCCACGCGTGCGGCAGTACCTGGCGCAGGGCATTCGCCAGTGTTACATCGCCCTGTATGGCGAGCCGCTATGACGGTGATCAGTTCCAAGCCGGTGTCGGCCCGTGTGCTGGATGCGGCGATTGCCTGGCAGTTGTCGCTGGATTCGGGCGACGGCAGCGCGGTAGAGCGCGAAGAATTCGGCAAATGGCTGGCCAGCAACGAAGAGCACGCCCGCGCATGGCGCCAGTTAGGCATGCTCGACCAGCGTTTCAGCGTGGCCTCGGGCCCGGCGCGTGCGGCGTTGTTGCAGTCCCGCGAAGGCATTCGCCAGCGTGTGCGCAAACTGGGCAGCGGCCTGGCGAGTATCGCGCTGGTAATTGGCCTGGCGTTGTTTGCCGGCGAGCGCTACCTGCCGATCCACTACTGGCTGGCCGATCAACGCACCGCTACCGGCGAGCAACGCACGCTGAAGCTGGCGGATGGCACGTTGATCAACCTCAATACCCACAGTGCCATTGATGTGCGTTTCGATGAAAAACGCCGGCTGATCGTGTTGCAGGCAGGCGAAATCCTCGTAGAGACCGGCCACAACGATGCGCGCCCGTTCTATGTGCAAACCCCCGATGGCAGCCTGCGAGCGCTGGGTACGCGGTTTATCGTCAAGCGTGAAGACCACGCCACGCGCTTGAGCGTGCTGCAATCGGCGGTGGGCGCCCAGCCCGAGGCGCTGCACCAGGAACAGATCTTCAAGCAAGGCCAGCAAGTGCTGATGCGCAGCGACGGCCTCGGCCCTGTGCTTGCCGTCACCCCGGCCACCGACGCCTGGACGCGCGGCATGTTGGTGGTCGACAACGCCCGCCTGGGCGACGTGGTGGCGGAACTCGGCCGCTACCGCACCGGCTATTTGGGTGTGGATAAACAGGTGGCTGACCTGCGCATTACCGGCAGCTTCCCGCTGCATAACACCACGCTTGCGCTCAACGCCCTGCTGCCGACCCTGCCGGTGCAGATCGAGCAGCACACACCCTGGTGGGTGACGGTCAGCGCCAAGCCTTAGGTTTTGTGGTGCTTGGGCGATTGTTATCGCAGGCAAGCCAGCGCCCACATTTGACCGTGTTCACACACCAAACTGTGGGAGCTGGCTTGCCCGCGAAGAGGCACTCAGGAACACCCCGGAAAAAATATTTTCATCCGGCCCTATCACTTTTCCAATCTCGCTCGGCACATAGGCAATTGCGAATTACTTCCATTCAGGAGCCGCCCTATGTCCCGCACGCTAGACACCTTGTTGCGCCCCAGCCTGTTAGCCATGGCCATTGCCCTAAGCGCACCGCTGGCCAGCACCGCGCTGATCGCCGCCGAACAGGCGTCCAGCGTGCGCGCCTACAACCTGCCCGCCGCGCCGCTGGCCAGCACCCTGAACCAGATCGCCAGCCAGGCCGGCTTGGCACTGACCCTCAACCCGGCACTGGCATCGGGCAAGACCTCGGCACCGGTCCAGGGCCAGTTCGACCCACCGGGCGCGCTGCGTGAGGCGTTGCGTGGGACGGGGTTGCAGCTGGAGCAGAGCAGTGCCGGGACGTATTCGCTGGTGGCGGTTCCGGAGGGCGTGATGGCGCTGCCGGTGACCAATATCACCGGTCAGGGCAGTTATGAAAGCGCATGGGGCCCGGTGGACGGTTATGTAGCAACCCGTACAGCCGCCGGCACCAAGACTGATACTCCGATTGCCGAACTTCCTCGTTCGGTCACGGTGATAACGCGCAAACAAATGGAAGACCGCTCAGTTCTTAACCTCAACGATGCGCTGCGCTACACCGCTGGCGTGCAGAGCTCCGGTTATGGCTCCGATTCGCGCAGTGACTGGCTGCTGGTACGCGGTTTTGTCCCAACGCAATTCCTCGATGGCCTGCCACTGCCCAAAGGCAACTACGCGACACCGAAGATCGACACCTGGAACCTGGAGCGTATTGCTGTCCTGCGCGGCCCCGCGTCGTCGGTTTACGGACAAACCCCACCCGGCGGCTTGCTGGATATGGTCAGCCGTCGCCCCCAGGCTGAAAGCTCTAACGAAATCGAGGTGCAGGCCGGTAGCAATAACCATAAGCAGATCAATTTCGACAGCACCGGCAAGATCGACGACGAAGGCCAGTTTCTCTATCGCGTCAGCGGCGTGGTGCGTGACAGCAACACCCCGGTGGATCACATCCCGGACAAGCGCTACAACGTTGCCCCAAGCCTGACCTGGAATATCAACGATGACACCAAGCTGACGCTGCTGACCCAGTTCACCCGCGACGATACCGGCATCACTGGGCAGTTCCTGCCGTTGCAAGGCACCAAACTGAGCTCGCCGGCCGGCAAGATTTCCCACCACAAGAACCTGGGTGATCCGGACTGGGAATTCTACGACCGCACTTACTACGCGCTGGGCTACGCCTTTGAAACGCGCCTGAACGACACCTGGCAGTTCCATCAGAACCTGCGTTACACCAAGAACGACCTGTCGTTTCAAGGCATCACCGCCGGTGGTGCGTTCTTTCCGAATGGTCCTGAGGTCGCGGTGGACGCCGATGGCAACGTCAGTCGCTCTGCCGGTAAGGTGGATGAAAACATCGGCCAGTTCGCCGTCGACAACAACTTCCAGGCCGACTTCCAGACAGGCGCTGTGAGCCACACGCTGTTAATGGGCCTCGACCATCAGCGCTCCACCAGCGATGCGCGCTGGTTGTGGGGTTCGGCAGGCGTGCCGACCATCAACTTCAATCGTCCGGTGTACGGACAGGACTTCTCCAACGTCCAGTATTTCACCATGTACGACTATACCCAGAAGACCCAGCAAACCGGTCTGTACGTTCAGGACCAGATGGCCTTGGACAACTGGCGTCTGACGCTCGGCGGGCGTGAAGACTGGGTACATACCGGCACCACGTTCCACAACGCGAATGACGCCACTAACACCCAGCGCGACAAACACTTCAGTGGCAACGCAGCACTCAGCTATGTGTTCGATAACGGCATCACGCCTTACTTGTCCTATGCCGAATCATTCCAGGCAGGCTCCGGCACCCAAGTGGGGACCACCGGTGCATTCAAACCGACAGAAGGCAAACAGTATGAGGCGGGAATCAAATATCAGCCGCCGGGCACCAAAGCCCTGTTTACGGCGGCGGTATTCGACCTGACCCAACAGAACTCCACAGTGACCGAGGGCAGCATCACCCGGCAAGTCGGTGAAGTGCGCGTTCGCGGCTTGGAACTGGAAGCCAGTGCCGACGTTACCGAAAGCCTGAAGCTGGTGGGTTCCTATACCTATAACGACAGCGAAATCACCAAGGGCGCAGCCGGTGAGGAAGGCAATCGTATGAATCAGTTGCCACGCAACCAAGCCACAGGCTGGGCCGACTACACCTGGCGCAGCGGCCTGCTGGATGGTTTCGGAGTTGGAGCGGGCGTACGCTACGTGGGCGACACTTACGGCAACGCCACCAACACCGACCTTGGTCATGTAGGTTCCTACACCGTGTACGACGCCTCGGTGCACTACGACCTTGGCCGCGTGAACAGCTCCATGAAGGGTGTGACCGTGGCCGTCGACGCCAAGAACATCTTCAACAAGGACTACTTGTCCACCTGCGACGGTTTCTACTGCTACTACGGTGACCAGCGTAACGTGGTCGCCAGCGTGAACTACAAATTCTAAGACGGTAAAAACCGCTTACGAAGGGCCGCCTGAACCGCGGCCCTTTTGCCTTTGGAGCCGTGATGAAAAGCAAAACCATCCGCCGCTGGTCCTTCATCCACACCTGGACCAGCCTGATCTGCACGGTATTCCTGCTGCTGCTCGCCCTTACCGGCCTGCCGCTGGTGTTTCACCACGAGATCGACCACCTGCTGGGTAACGAGCCTGAACTGGCGCAGATGCCTGCCGATACTCCCCAACTCAACCTGGAACAATTGGTCACCAAGGCCCAGGCCCATCGCCCCGGCGAGGCCATGCAATACCTGGCCTGGGACGAAGACGACAAGAACGGCGTGATCGCGATCATGGCCGCCACGGCCGGCACCGAACCCAATTCGTCTCACACCTTCATGCTCGATGCCCGCACCGGGGATGCCGTAGAGATGCCATCGGCGAATGGCGGCTTCACGCTGTTCCTGCTGCGCCTGCATGTGGATATGTTCGCCGGCCTGCCGGGCAAGTTGCTGCTGGCGTTCATGGGCATTCTGTTTGTGGTGGCGATTGTCTCGGGCACGGTGCTGTACCTGCCGTTTATGCGTCGCTTGAAGTTCGCCACCGTGCGCCAAGGCAAATCCACCCGCCTGCGCTGGCTCGACCTGCATAACCTGATCGGCGTGGTGACCCTGACCTGGGCGCTGGTGGTGGGCGTGACCGGGGTGATCAGTGCCTGCGCCGACCTGATCATCGCCGCCTGGCGCCAGGACAGCCTCAGCGCGATGATCGAACCGTACAAAAATGCGCCGCCGCTGACCCAACGCGCACCCGCCACCGAGTTGCTGAACATCGCCGCCACGGCCGCACCCGGCATGCAGCCGGACTTTATCGCCTTCCCCGGTACGCGGTTTTCCAGCGAGCACCATTACGCGGTGTTCATGAAGGGCAGCACCCACCTGACCTCGCACCTGCTCACGCCGGTGTTGATCGACGCCGCCACCCTGGCCGTCACCGCCATCGCCGAACGGCCGTGGTACATGGACGCCATGGGCATGTCCCAGCCGTTGCACTTTGGCGATTACGGCGGCATGCCGATGAAAATCCTCTGGGCGGTGCTGGATGTGCTGACCATCATCGTGCTGGGCAGCGGGGTTTATCTGTGGACAGTCCGGCGCAAGGCGGCCAAGGCATGAAGCCGCGGCAGTCGAGTTTCTGGAAAGTATTCGGCATTCCGCTGGGGATTGGCCTGCTCAGCGCGGCAGGCTTGTTTGCCGCGCTGCTCGGCGATGGCGGGTGGGATTCGCTGAGTTGGGTCGGGCTCGGGATACCTGCGGTAATAGGTGTATGGGGGCTGGTCAGGCGGCGCGGCTGAGGACGCCATCGCGGGCAAGCCCGCTCCCACATTTGACTGTGTTCACACATCCAAATGTGGGAGCGGGCTTGCCTGCGATGAGGCCCTCAAAAACACTGCGATGCCCCCTCGCCAGCCACCGTGCAACCCTCTAGGCTAGCCACAGTCCATTTCGAGGAATGCCCATGTCCGCCCCCAGCATGACCTTGTTCCACAACCCCGCTTCACCCTTTGTGCGCAAAGTGCGCGTGCTGCTGATCGAGACCGGTCAGCAGGATCGCGTGGCCCTGCAAGGCTGCTCGCCAACACCGGTCAACCCGGATACGCACGTGGTGCAAGGCAACCCCGTGGGCAAGATCCCCGCCCTGCGCCTGGCCGACGGCAGCGTAGTGCACGACAGCCGCGTAATCCTCGATTACTTCGACCACCAGCACGTCGGCAACCCGCTGATCCCCCGTGACGGCTCGGCTCGCTGGCGGCGCCTGACCCTGGCGTCGATGGCCGACGGCATCATGGACGCCGCCGTGCTGGTGCGTTATGAGTCGGCCCTGCGCCCGCTGGAAAAACACTGGGATCAGTGGCTTGATGAGCAGCGCAACAAGATCCGTCGCGCCCTCGCCGAGCTGGAACAGGAGGCCATCGTCGAGCTGACCAGCCGCTTTGATGTCGCCTCGATCAGCGTCGCTTGCGCCCTGGGCTACCTCGACTTCCGCCACCCGGATATGCAATGGCGTGCGGATAACCCGCTGCTTGCGGCGTGGTATGCCGAGGTCAGCCAGCGGCCTTCGATGCTGCAGACCCAGCCGCCCGCCTGACCATCACACCGACCCAATGTGGGAGCGGGCTTGCCCGCGATTGCGGCGTGTCATTCAGCACATCTGTTTCTGACCCACCGTTATCGCGGGCAAGCCCGCTCCCACACGGTGCAGTGGCGTTGTTGAGGAAGTCGACCATCCTGACCTTCAGTTGTTGATCTTCACGTAACCCGATCATTGCACCGCCTCCAGGTCAAATTGCAGCGGCTCGGCCGCCTTGCGCTTGCCCACGCCGTACCAATCCAGCTTGCGGGTCAGCACCATCACGGTCCCCAGCAGGCCGAACAGCAGCAGCGAGCCCATCAGCAACGCGTAATCCTCTGCACTCAGCAGCCCGTACAACAAGCCATATAACGCCGCCAGCCCCGCCGAAAAACCCAGGCCATGGGCGACGCTACGCAGCACGTGGCACACGTAAAAACCAATCAACAACACACAAGCACTCGCCGAGATCAGATAAGCCAGGGCAAAGCCCAGGTGCTCGGACAACGACAACAGCAGCAGGTAGAAAAACGCCAGGGCAAAACCCACCAGAGCATATTGAATAGGGTGCACCGCCAGGTTCTTCAGCACTTCGAAGAGGAAGAAGCCGGCAAACGTCAGGGCGATAAACAGCAGCGCGTATTTGATCGCACGGTCGGTCTTGAGGTACTGGTCCACCGGGTCGATGAAGTTCACGCCAAAGCTGCGGTTGTTGAAACCGTCGCAGCCCTGCCCGTCCAGGCAGGTTTGCAGGGCCTGTTCGAGGTTGGTGGAAAAGAAGGAGGTCTGCCAGTTGGCGGTAAAGCCGTTATCGGTGACGTCGCGTTGCGCCGGCAGGAAGTTGCCGATGAAGCTTGGGTGTGGCCAGTTGGAAGCGAGTGACACCCGGCTGGTCTTGCCCACCGGCACCACTTGCAACTGTTCGGTGCCTTGCAGACGCAGGTCGAAGGCGAAGTCCACCACGGCCGGCTTCTTGCTGTCCTGTTCCGGCAGCGCCACGTGCACGCCCTCCCCCAGCCAGTCCACTTGCGTACCCGGCGAAAACTCCAGGCGCTGGCTGCCCAGCTCAAGCTTCAGCGCGTTTTCAATGCCACGAATATCGCTGATGCCCACCGCCAGAAACGCCGGTTCAAAGCGGTAATCGGCAAAGTTTTCGCTGATGCCCAGCTGCGCAGGCAGCTCGAAACGCCCGCTGATGCGGTTGTCGGCATGGAACAGCCGCGCCTGGTAGATACCGCGTGCACGCAGTTCGGTTTGCACTTTGCCGTCGAGCTCAAAACGGTCCGGCAGGAAATACAGACGGCCACGCTCTTCACGGGTTTCCTCGTAGCGTTTGTTGAGCTTTTCATTGAGTTTCCACTCGCGCACGGTCTTGCGGAACGGCACCACCATCACCGGGCCGGTAATACGCTGGGCGTAGCTGGAGCTGCGGGCGATGTCCATCAGGACGCCATCGCGCAGTTGCTGGCGGTCGCTGATGATGCCGTTGATCATCAGCAACGGAATCAGCAACAGCAGGATCAGCAGCGCAATCGCGCCAAGTTTGAAAAGCAGGCTGCGGTTCATGGGTCTCTCCCTGTTTTGATGGGGAGAGTCTGCGCAGCGCGTGTGGGGGATTTATGTGGGCAATGTGGAGACTGTGTGGAGATGCAGCACCACTTGCACCCCGCCCGGCACATTACCGATCTGCAACGCGCCGCCGTGCAGCTTCATCACTTCCTCGACAAAGTTGAGGCCCAGGCCGGTGCTTTTGCGCCCGCTGGCAGGGCGTGGCAAGGAGTAGAAACGCTCGCTCAGGCGCGGCAAGGCATAGTCGGGAATCGGCGCTGCCTGGTTGAACAGGCTGACCTGCACATCGTTGTGCCGGGTGTGCGCACTGAACGTGAGGACCCCGCCAGGCGGGGTGAAATCCAGTGCATTGTCCAGCAGGTTGCCCAACGCCTGGCGCAACAGGAAGGGCTCGCCGAACACGGTCACCTCGCGGCCAATCGCCTGCTGGACCTGCAAGCCGGCCCCTTCGATACGCGCACACTGGGCCTTGAGTACATCCTCGACCAAGACCGCCAACGCGATACTCGTCTGCTCTTCGAGGCCCTGGCGCTGCTCCACTTGCGCCAGGTTCAGCAGGCGTTCGATCAGTTGCTGCAAACGTGCGCTTTCGCTGTCGATATTGCCCACGAAGCGCTGTTGTTGCTCACGGCTCATGTCCCCTTGCAGCAGCTCCGCCGCGCCGCGAATCGCCGCCAGCGGGCTTTTCAATTCATGGGTCAGGGTGTGCACGTAATGCTCGACGTAAGCCTTGCCTTCCAGCTGCGTGCGCATGTGTTCCACGGCGGTGGACAGCTGCTTGAGCTCGCCACCGCGGTAATGCGGCAACTCCGCGCGCCGGCCTTCACTGACAGCCTCGGCATACGCGGTCAGCCGCCTTAACGCCACGCTCAGCCACCACGACAACAGCGCGCCCAGCAGCAGGCCGAGGATGACCAGCCCCGCGCCGTACCACAGCAAGCGCCGCTCAGTACGGTCGACATAGGGCTGCAACGAGCTGTTGGGCTTGGCCACCGTGACCACGCCGATGATCTGGCCGTTGTCGCGGATCGGCGCGCCCACGTGCATCACCGACGAGGTGGGATCATCCAGCTCGCTGCGGGTGGAACGCGCGCCATATTCGCCGCGCAGGGTCAGGTACACGTCGTTCCACTTGGAATAGTCCTGGCCCACCGCCTCGCCTGTGGAGTCGAGCAACACCGTGCCTTGGGCGTCAGTGACATAGATACGGTGGTTGACCTGGTTTTTCGGCAAGCCCCAGATGGTCGCCCCCGGCTGGCGATTGCCGTAAGCCTTGAGCAACTCGGGCCAATGACTCTGGCCCAGGGTGTGGTTTTTTACATCATCGCGCAGGACTTCGGCCAACAGGTTGGCGGTGTCCACCAGGGTCTCTTCGGTGGACTGGCGCACGCCGGGGCGGATTTCCTTCATCACGGTGCTGAGCACAAAGTAGCCGGTCAGGCCGATAAACAGCGCGTACACCAGGAAAATCCGCAGCCCCAGGCGCATCAGCTGTTGCTCGGGCTGTAGCTGTAGCCGAGGCCACGATGGGTCTGGATCGGCTCAGCCTGCGCCGCCACGCTGCGCAATTTGCTGCGCAGGCTTTTGATATGGCTGTCGATATTACGCTCGTAGCCGGCATCGGCCGCCACGCCTACCGCGTCCAGCAATTGCTCGCGGCTGAACACCCGCTCGGGTTGCTCAAGCAGGCTTTGCAACAGGCGGAATTCATGGCGCGTGAGGCTCAGCGCCTGGCCACGATAGCTGATCTGCATGCGCTCCAGGTCGACCTGGAACACGGCCGGAGCCGTTCCAGGCCCTACCCGTTTAAGGATCGCCCGCACCCGCGCCGCCACTTCGCGTGGGCTGAACGGCTTGACCACATAATCGTCGGCACCGATCTCCAGCCCCACCACGCGGTCGATCTCAGCATCCCGGGCACTCAGAAACATCACCGGCACTTCACTGAAACGGCGCAGTTGCTTGCAGGTTTCAAAACCGCTGATATCCGGCAGGCCGATGTCGAGGATGATCAGGTCGGCCGGGGTCTGGCGCTGATGGGTCAGCGCCTCCTGGCCGAGGCTCAGCCAAGTGGTGGTAAAGCCCTCGCCTTGCAGGGCGAATATCAGCGTGTCGGCTATTGCCGCTTCGTCTTCGACAATCAGGATATGCGCCATGGGGGTCCGTCAGCAGTCCGGTTTGTCGGCAGTGTAACGGCGAGCCGGGTTTACCGCCGCGCCGAATTCGCGCAGGGCCTTGGCGCCGATCAGCAGCGGGTAGTTGAAGCTGCTGCGGTCGGTGAGGTTGACCTCGACGGTACGCTTGACGTCGCCCAGGCACATTTCCAGGTCGATGACCGGGCGCTTGGCCACGGTGGCTTCGTCCTTGTCGTCGTCTTCGTCGGCGCGGCTCTTGATCTTGCTGATGCGCGACACTTTGTGCTCGTAGACCTTGTTGGTGGCGTCCTTGCCGCCGAGGCGGAAGCGTACCCAATCGTCGCCGTCGCGGGTGAAGGTCTCAATGTCCCGGGCCGACAGCGAGGCGGTCAGCGCGCCGGTGTCCATCTTGGCCTTGAAGGTTTCGCCGATCTCCGGCAACTGGATGTATTCGTAGCGACCGTAAAGGGTCGGCTCAGCGGCCATGACCGGCAGGGCCGCCAGGGCGAGGGAGGCAAGGAGCAGTTTCACGAAGTGATTTCCTCGGAAAGAAGTAGGCGGATTCTAGACCGCAAAAGCCGTGGTTAGTTAGTTCTCAACCCTATCAGGCACATTGTGAAACATTCGTACGGCGATTTGCGATTTGGCCTCTGGACGCACCTTGCTTATCATGGCCCGCCCACAGGATTCCAAGAGTTACTTATGCGCCGCCTGCTCACCGGCTGTTTCGTCTCACTGCTGTTGTTGCTCAACACCCTGGTCCTGATCGGGCCGTTGATGGTGTTTGCCCTGCTCAAGCTGGTGGCGCCCGGTCGCTATCGGGACTACGCCTCTTGGGCCGTGATGTGGATCGCCGAGACCTGGGCCGAAATCGACAAGCTGATCTTCTCGCTGTGCATTCCGACGCAATGGGACATTCGTGGGGGTGAGGATCTGCGCGGCGACACCTCCTATCTCGTGATCAGCAACCACCAATCCTGGGTGGATATCCCGGCGCTGATCCAGGCGCTCAACCGGCGCACGCCGTTCTTCAAATTCTTCCTGAAAAAAGAACTGATCTGGGTGCCCTTCCTTGGCCTGGCGTGGTGGGCGCTGGATTACCCGTTCATGAAGCGCTACACCAAAGCGTTCCTGGCCAAGCACCCGGAACTGGCGGGCCAGGATTTGAAGATCACCAAGCAGGCATGCGAGCTGTTCAAGCGCCAGCCGGTCACGGTGGTCAATTACCTGGAAGGCACGCGGTTCAACGAAGCCAAGCGCAAGCAGCAGGATTCGCCCTTTACGCGCTTGCTCAAGCCCAAGGCCGGTGGCGTGGCGTTTGTGCTGGCGGCGATGGGCGAACAGCTGGATGCGGTGCTCGACGTAACCGTGGTCTACCCGCAACAGAAAATCCCGGGGTTCTGGGATTTGATCAGCGGCGCGGTGCCCAAGGTAATCATTGATATCCGCACCCGCGAGCTGGACCCGGCATTGTGGCAAGGGGATTACGAGAACGATCCGGCGTTTCGCCAGACCGTCCAGAACTGGGTCAACCAGCTCTGGAGGGAGAAGGATGCACGCATCGAACAACTGCGCGCCGAGCGTCTTTAACTGCCGGTGCCCCAAGCCTGGGCCAGCTTGCCCAGCACCGAGCTGCTGGCGCCCTGGCCACCCAGGTATTGCAGGATAACCGGGGCAAACTGGCCGACCATGCCGCTGTCCATGCCCAGAGCGCTGAACGCGGTGTTCAGGTCATTGGTGTTTTTCACATTCCCCAGCAGGCCGTCCAGGCCGCTGGTCTTGCTGCCGCCGGTCTGGCCGAGCATCCCGCTCAAGGCTCCGAGGCTGCCCAGGGAGTTGCTGCCAGACAACTGGTCCAGGCCAGGCACGCTATTACCCAGTTGCGAATAGTCATTACCGCTCAGTTTGTTCTTGGCCAGGCCGAGCATGGCGCCGGTGCCGCCGACAGCTTGCTCGGGCGTGATGTTCAGTTGCGAGGTCAATGCGCTTAGCAAGCCGGCCGTCTCGGACGACGGTGCTGCAGCTGCGGCCTTGTTATTGCCCCCTTGCATGCCGGAAATGGCATTGGCAGCGTCGCCAAGGCTGAACCCAGCGGCAAACACCGGGGTGGCGGCCAGGCTTATCAGGCAGGAAAGGGCGAAACCGCGTGAAATCTTCATCGAAACAACCTCTGGGTGTAGGTGTGAAAGCAGGCGTTTGACTGACCGTCCGGAAAGAATGTTCCCACACTCAGGATAGTCCGGATTTTTCTGCATCCGAATCACCTCGCCCCGCGTATATCCAACATGCGCCGCCCGGAGTTGGATGGAATGAATGCCCAAGCTGAACTACCCTCTGCCTACCGTGCGCAGTCCCGTCGCCCTCGCTTGAGGGCCTGGAGAAGCCCTATTTCCATCAACGATGCTGACCCGTTGCGGCCTTTGCTGGCCCAGTGCGCGCTGGGCAATCGCCAGGCGTTCGAAACCCTCTACCGCAGCGTGTCACCGCGGCTGCAGGGTGTGGCGTTTCGCTTCATGGGCCGTGCGGATCTGGCTGAAGAGGTGCTGCAGGAGGCTTTTGTGCGCATCTGGTACAACGCTTCGCGCTACGAGCCCCACCTTGCAGCACCGATGACCTGGATGGTTAACATCACTCGCAACCTGGCCATCGACCAACTGCGCAAACGCCGCGAACAGCCCCTGGCCGACGGACAGCAGGACGCCCTGCTTGATGATAGCCCCAGCGCCCACGAACAACTCGACCGCGAGCGCGAAGCCCACGCGCTGAACCGTTGCCTGGAAACCCTCGACAGCATGCAGCGTCAGTCGATCAGCGTGGCGTATTTTCAGGGCCTGTCGTGCGCGGAACTGGCCGAGCATTTGGCGGCGCCCCTGGGCACGGTCAAATCCTGGATTCGCCGCGGCATGGAACGCCTGCGCAGGTGCCTTGAATCATGAACTACCAAACCACCACCCTGCGCCGTGCCCTGGCGGCCGATTACGCCATCGGCCTGATGCCCGCCACCGCCCGCCGCCGCTTCGAGGCCCTGTTGCTGGACGACGCCGCGCTGCGCGTGGAACTCGGCCATTGGCAGAATGCCCTCGCCAGCCTCACCGGCACCCTGCCCGAACGCCCGGTGCCCGATCACGTTTGGGTCGGCATCAAGGCGCGGATCGAGCCGCAGGTGCTGCATGTGCCGGCAAAGACCGCCTGGTGGATGAACCTGCGCCTGTGGGCGGCCACATTCGGCATCCTCATCGCGGTGCTGGTCGGCGTGCTGTACCAGCGCGACCTGGGTGTGCAATACAACGCCACACTGGTGGCCGCCAACCAACTACCGGCATTGCAGATCAAGGCGTTCGCCGACCACCTGCAAGTGGAACCCTTGACCCTGGCCGCTGTGGAGTCGTCACGCGACCTGGAGTTATGGGCCATCCCACCCGGCGGCAAACCGATCTCCCTGGGCCTGCTGCCCACCGCCGGCAGGGGCCAAATCCAGCTGAGCGAAACGCAGCGGGCGCTGCTCAGCGCACCGCTGACCCTGGCCGTGAGCCTGGAACCGCGTGGCGGTTCGCCCACCGGCCAACCCACCGGGCCGGTGCTGTATCAAGGGGCCCTGGCAACTCGCTGAGCCATCGGTATGTTGCTATCGAAATTAAAAACCGATGTTTGATCGCAACTCTTTCTAACGCACTGTGACTTCTAACAGTAGTCGATGACAGGAAATCACTTGCAGCATGAAGCCTCCCAGGCAGCACCGGAGGTGAGCCATGAAAAGCGCAATGCTTGCAGGTGTATTCGCAATAACGGCAGTGCTCAACCACGCCCAGGCAGCAACCTCTACCTGCCCTCCAGCCCAGAGCATCAAACAAACGGCGCTGGCCAACGGAGGCTACCGCTACGAAGCGTCATTGCCCGATGGGCGCACCTGGGCAGGTGAAAACCCGCTGGCTCCAGCGTCGTACCTTGCTGACGCAACGTTTCACGACGCTCGGTACGATGCATCGACCAAAGCCGTAACCTGCACCTACAAAGGGCCGATGAATAACGACGCGAGCTTTTCGGTAACGCTCAAACCCATCTCGGGTTGGAACCTTATTCCGGTTGTCCGCTGGAGAGGCACGTATTGCGAAGACCCGGATATTGCCAAGTGTGTATTTACCCACCAATAAAAAGGGCGACTCGAAGTCGCCCTTTCCGCTACGCCCGCGTAAACCCAGGGTCAGCATTGGCAATAAACGCCGCCGCCTTTATTCGAACTAACTCTTTAACCCTGTTATTTCTGACAGTAGACGGGCATCAGAAACACCCCCAACCTTGACCACAGGAAGGTCAGAGACCACGCCACTCATGAGAGGACAGAAAAATGCCTACGTACGAATTTACCGCTAACGCGACAGATAGCGCTGACCCCTCAAAGACAGGGGAAATTACCGCAGACAACCCGACAGAAGCGGCGCGTCTCGTCAAAGCCAAGTACAGCTATAGAGTAAAAGTGACCCTGGTAGGGTTGGCACCCGACCCGCGTTCGCCGGGAAGAAACATTATGAGCAAACAGCTGCTATTGATTGACGGCTGATACCTCTCTGAATAAGGGCGACCGTAGGCCGCCCTTATTGTTTAGAGCGATACTCAGGCCGCGCTGAACAACTTATGCGGGTCAATCACAAACTTCTTCGGCACACCCGCATCGAACTCGCCATAGCCACGTGGCGCATCGTCCAGGCTGATCACCTGCACGCCCACAATTTCAGCAATGTTGATCCGATCCCACATGATCGCCTGCATCAGCTGGCGGTTGTACTTCATCACCGGCGTCTGCCCGGTGTGGAAGCTATGGGATTTGGCCCAGCCCAAACCAAAGCGAATGCTCAGGCTGCCCATTTTTGCCGCAGCGTCGACTGCGCCTGGGTCCTCGGTCACGTAAAGGCCCGGGATGCCGATCTTGCCCGCCACGCGCACTACACCCATCAGCGAGTTGAGTACGGTGGCCGGGGCTTCCGCCTTGGCGCCTTCATGGCCGTGGCCACGGGCTTCAAAACCTACGGCGTCGACAGCACAGTCCACTTCCGGCTCGCCGAGTAACGCGGCGATCTGTTCGTGCAAAGGGGTGTCCTTGGACAGGTCGGCAATCTCGAAGCCCTGGGCCTTGGCGTGGGCCAGGCGCACCGGGTTGACGTCGCCGATGATCACCACCGCCGCGCCCAGCAGGCGTGCGGAAGCGGCAGCGGCCAGGCCGACCGGGCCGGCACCCGCGATGTACACGGTGCTGCCTGGGCCAACGCCGGCGGTAACGGCGCCGTGGTAGCCGGTGGGGAGGATGTCGGAGAGGCAGGTCAGGTCACGGATTTTCTCCATGGCCTTGTCGCGGTCCGGCAGCTTCAGCAGGTTGAAGTCGGCGTACGGCACCAGCACGTACTCCGCCTGGCCGCCGGTCCAGTCACCCATGTCGACGTAGCCGTAGGCGCCACCGGCACGGGCCGGGTTGACGGTCAGGCACACGCCGGTGTGTTGCTCCTTGCAGGAGCGGCAGCGGCCGCACGCCACGTTGAACGGCACCGAGACCAGATCACCGATTTTCAGGTTTTCGACGTCGCTGCCCTTCTCGATCACTTCGCCGGTGATTTCATGCCCCAGTACCAGGCCGGTCTGGGCAGTGGTGCGGCCGCGCACCATGTGTTGGTCGGAGCCGCAGATGTTGGTGGAAACCACGCGCAGGATGACGCCGTGCTCAATCTTCCTGCCACGGGGGTCCTGCATTTTGGGATAGTCGATTTTCTGTACTTCGACTTTGCCGTTGCCGAGATACACGACACCACGATTACCAGACATGCTTTCACCTCGCTGTTGTTTTTATGGAACCGCGTCGCCCAGGCAGGCGGCGCGTTTAAGTGCTCGGGTTACAGATGCTGTTTCCTTGTGTTGTTGCTGATGGCCTCATCGCAGGCAAGCCAGCTCCCACATTTAAAGGTATTCACACATCAAAATGTGGGAGCGGGCTTGCCCGCGAAGGCGTCAGTCAGAGCACCACCGTGCGATTGGCGTTCAAAAATACCCGCCGCTCAATGTGATACCCCACCGCCCGGGCCAATGTCAGTCCTTCGATATCCCGCCCCTTGGCAATCAAGTCCTCGGGATAGTGGCTGTGGTCCACCACCTCCACACCCTGGGCGATAATCGGGCCTTCGTCCAGGTCGTTGTTGATGTAATGCGCGGTCGCCCCCACCAGTTTCACGCCTTTGTTGTACGCCTGGTGATACGGCTTGGCGCCCTTGAACCCCGGCAACAGCGAGTGATGAATATTGATCGCCTTGCCATCCAGCTTGCGACACAGCTCCGGCGACAGCACTTGCATGTAGCGCGCAAGGATCACCAGTTCGGCACCCGTGTCTTCCACCACTTGCCACACCTGACGCTCCTGGGACGGTTTGTCGTTGGGGTCGAGGGGGAAATGGTAGTAGGGAATCTGGTGCCAGTCGGCCAAAGGTTTCAAATCGGGGTGGTTGGACACCACCGCCACCACGTCCATCGACAGTTGGCCAATGCGCTGGCGGTACAGCAGATCGTTGAGGCAGTGATCGGCCTTGGAGACCATGATCACCACTTTTGGCCGGTAGTTCGGCGCCGTCAGCTCGAAGATCATGCCAAAGGCTTCGCCGCGAGTGGCCAGGCCATCGCGGAACGCCTGCTCGTCAAACCCGTCGGGCTGACGGAATTCCACGCGAATAAAAAACCGGCCCGAGAGGCGGTCATCGAACGAGTGGTGCTCGGTGACGTAGCAACCCTGCTCGAACAGGTAGCGGGTGACCGCATCCACCGTGCCGAGCACGCTGGGGCAGTCGGCGGTCAAAATCCATGTATCGGGTGCGCGGCTCATAGTCGAATCCTCATGCCTTTGTGGCGAGGGGGCTTGCCCCGGTTGGGCTGCGAAGCAGCCCTGAAATCAATTGGGACCGCTGCGCGGTCCAACGGGGGCAAGCCCCCTCGCCACAACAGCCTTCTCATCACAAATGCTGGGTCAGGCTTCTACGCTGAGGCCGAATTCGGCTGAAGCATCCTGCAGCCACAACCACCAGTAATCCGAGAAACTGCGGCGAATCACCAGCTCCCAGGTGTCTTCAGCCGTGTGGCGGATCACCAGTTGCGACTTGGCGAACACCGTGCCCACCGCCTTGCCCACCGGGAAGGAGTTGGGGTGCACGTCGTAGCTGGTGGATTTCATCAGCACATCGCGCACGTTCGGGCCGCTGAGTTCGAGGATCTGCTGACCACCGCTGACGTTGACGATCTGGATATGCAGGTCGCCCAGGGCGGCACGCAGGTTGTGTTCGGCGGCGAATTCTTCCCCGCTTGGCACAACAAGTAACCACTCATCCGGGCCGAGCCATTGCAGGCTGGTTTCGCCTTTGACGATCACCTGCAAGGCACCGGGCAACTCAATGCCGAGGGCTTTGTGCACGCCGGCGGCGAAGGCCGCATCATGGCCATCGCCACGAAGGGTCAGGTGGCCCAGGAGTTTCTTTTCGCGCACGGTCACGCCGGCGTTCTTGCGGCCCTTGCCGACCAGGCTGGCGAGGTCGGCATGCTGCAGCGACGACTCGGCCTTGGCGCCGGTGGTGGGGCGTTGTTGGTATACGTTGGCTGCTGTCATAAAGCACCTGTTTTGAATTCTGTGGTGAGGCGGCTGGCCTCATCGGGGGCAAGCCCCCTCCCACCTTTGAATGTATTCACACATCAAAATGTGGGAGGGGCGGTGCGACGATTCGACTTGCTCCCGATGGCCGCGCCGCGGTCTATCAGATGTTCTGGCGCTCGCCTTTCGGGTCAAAGAACACCGAAGACACAATTTCTGCCTCGATCACGCTGCCATCCGCCTGCGGTGAAAACACCCGCTCGCCCATGCGCTTCAAGCCGCCCTTCACCACCGCCATCGCAAACGAATAACCCAGCGAGTTATGCGCATAGCTTGAGGTGACGTGGCCGACCATCTTCATCGGGATCGTTTGCTTCGGATCGAACACCAGCTGCGCGCCTTCCGGCAGCCACACGCTCGGGTCAATCGGCTTCAAGCCCACCAACTGCTTGCGCTCTTCACGCACGCAGTCTTCACGGTTCATCCCGCGCCAGCCGATCCACGAGAACGGCTTGGTGCGGCCTACGCACCAGCCCATGTTCAGGTCGTCCGGAGTCATCGACCCGTCGGTGTCCTGGCCGACGATAATGAAGCCCTTCTCGGCCCGCAGTACGTGCATGGTTTCAGTGCCGTACGGGGTCAGGTTGTACTTCTTGCCAGCCTCGACGATCTGCTCCAGCACGCCCATGGCGTAGTCGGCCTGCACGTTGACTTCATACGACAGCTCACCGGTAAACGAGATGCGGAACACCCGCGCCGGTACGCCGCCGACCAGACCTTCTTTCCAGGTCATGAACGGGAAGCCGTCCTTGTCCAGGTCGATGTCGGTAACCTCCGCCAGCAGCTTGCGGCTGTTGGGGCCGGACAAGGTCATGGTCGCCCAGTGGTCGGTGACCGAGGTGAAGTACACCTTGAGGTCCGGCCATTCGGTCTGTTGGTAGATTTCCAGCCACTGCAATACGCGGGCGGCGCCGCCGGTGGTGGTGGTCATCAGGAAATGGTTATCGGCCAGGCAGGCGGTTACGCCGTCGTCGAAGACCATGCCGTCTTCCTTGCACATCAGGCCATAACGCGCCTTGCCCACGTCGAGCTTGGTCCAGGCGTTGCTGTAGATGCGGTTGAGGAACTCACGCGCATCCGGGCCCTGGATGTCGATTTTGCCGAGGGTGGAGGCATCGAGCAGGCCGACGCTGTCGCGCACGGCCAGGCATTCGCGTTTCACCGCGGCGTGCAAGTCTTCGCCATTGCGTGGGAAATACCATGGGCGCTTCCACTGGCCGACGTCTTCAAACTCGGCGCCGTTTTTCACGTGCCAGGCTTGCAGCGCGGTGTAACGCACCGGTTCAAAGATATGCCCACAGTGGCGGCCCGCTACAGCGCCGAAGGTCACCGGCGTGTAGTTGGGACGGAACATCGTGGTGCCCATCTGCGGGATGGTCACGTTCAGCGAGCGCGCCGCGATGGCCAGGCCATTGACGTTACCCAGTTTGCCCTGGTCGGTGCCGAAGCCCAGCGCGGTGTAGCGTTTGACGTGCTCGACCGACTCGAACCCTTCGCGGGTCGCCAGCTCAATGGCGGCGGCGGTCACGTCGTTTTGCAGGTCGACAAATTGCTTCGGCGCGCGTGCAGTGGCTTTTTCGTGAGGCACTTGGAACAGTGCCAACGTCGGCTCCTCCAGGCGGCTCAAGGCTTTCGGCAAGGTGCCTTCGACCGGCGCGAAACCGGCTTCGCTGGCGGCGCGCACGCCGCCTTCAAAACCATCCGCCAGGGAATCGCCAAGGCCGTACACGCCATTGATGCCACCCACGCACACGCGTTTCTGCGGTGCTTCGCCCGGTACAAAACCGAGGATGTCTTCACGCCAGGTCGGCTTGCCACCCAAGTGCGAGGCCAGGTGCACCACCGGGCTGTAGCCGCCGGAGCTGGCGACCAGGTCGCAATCCAGCCACTCGCCGGGGCTGGTGACTTTGTGGGCCTTGACGTCGATCGCCGCCACACGGGCGCCGGTCACGTGCTTGCTGCCACGGGCTTCGATCACGGCGCTGCCGGTGAGGATACGAATACCTTTGGCCCGGGCTTCTTCCACCAGCGCGCCGCGTGGGTTGTGGCGGGCATCAGCCACGGCGACCACTTGCAGGCCAGCGTCGAACCAGTCCAGAGCCACGCGGTAGGCGTGGTCGTTGTTGGTCGACAGCACCAGTTTTTTACCCGGCGCCACGCCGTAACGGCGTACGTAAGTCGAGACTGCGCCCGCCAGCATGTTGCCCGGCACATCGTTATTGCCGTACACCAACGGGCGCTCGCAGGCACCGGTGGCCAACACCACGCGCTTGGCACGCACGCGGTGAATACGCTGACGCACTACACCAATCGGCGCACGGTCGCCGAGGTGATCGGTGAGGCGCTCGTGAATGGTCAGGAAGTTATGGTCGTGGTAGCCGTTGACGGTGGCGCGGGGCAGCAGCACCACGTCCGGCAGCGCTTTCAATTCGGCAATCACGCTGGCGACCCACTCGGTCGCGGGCTTGCCGTCGAGGCTTTCGCGCGAATCGAGCAAGGAGCCGCCGAATTCTTCCTGCTCATCGGCGAGGATCACGCGGGCACCGCTGCGCGCAGCCGCCAGTGCAGCGGCCAAACCGGCAGGGCCTGCGCCCACCACCAGCACGTCGCAGTGACGGTTGAAGTTGTCGTAGGTGTCCGGGTCGTTCTCGGTCGGCGAGCGACCAAGCCCGGCAGCCTTGCGGATGTACTTCTCGTAGGTCATCCAGAACGACTGCGGGTACATGAAGGTTTTGTAGTAGAAGCCCGGCGGCATCAGCTTGCCGCCAACCTTGCCGAGAATGCCCATCACGTCATTGTTGACGTTCGGCCAGCCATTGGTGCTGGTGGCGACCAGGCCCTGGTACAACGCCTGTTGCGTGGCGCGCACGTTGGGGATCTGGGTGGCTTCGGTAGCGCCGATCTGCAGCACCGCGTTCGGCTCTTCGGCGCCGGCGGCAAAGATGCCGCGTGGCCGCGAGTACTTGAAGCTGCGGCCGATGATGTCGACGCCGTTGGCCAGCAAGGCGGCGGCCAGGGTGTCACCCTCAAAGCCTTTGTAGCTCTGGCCGTTGAAGGTAAACGTGAGGACCTTGTTACGGTCGATGCGACCACCGTTGGACAGGCGATTGATCTGGCTCATACCTTCTCTCCAGAAGCCTTGGCGGTAAATTGCGGCTTGCTGCCAATCTTGTAGGTTTCAAGAATTTCGTAGGTCAGGGTGTCGCGGGTCGCGTTGAAATACTGGCGGCAACCGGCAGCATGAATCCACAACTCGTGGTGCAGGCCACGGGGGTTGTCGCGAAAGAACATGTAGTCGCCCCACTCTTCATCGGTGCAGGCATTCGGGTCCAGCGGGCGCGGGATGTGCGCTTGGCCGGACGCGTGGAATTCCTCTTCGGAGCGCAGTTCGCCACAGTGAGGACAGAAGATATGCAACATGAGGTGTTTCTCCTGTTAGTGGGCGACGGCTGCAGCGCCGTGTTCGTCGATCAGCGCACCGTTGTGGAAACGGTCGATGGAGAAGGGGGCAGCCAGCGGGTGCATTTCACCCTTGGCCAGGCTCGCGGCAAACACGTTGCCTGAGCCCGGCGTGGCCTTGAAGCCACCGGTGCCCCAACCGCAGTTGAAGAACATGTTCGGCACCGGGGTTTTGGAGATGATCGGGCAGGCATCCGGCGTGGTGTCGACGATGCCGCCCCATTGGCGGTTCATGCGCACGCGGGACAGCACCGGGAACATCTCGACGATGGCCTGGATAGTGTGTTCGATCACCGGGTACGAGCCGCGCTGGCCGTAGCCGTTGTAGCCGTCGATACCGGCGCCGATCACCAGGTCGCCCTTGTCGGACTGGCTGATGTAACCGTGCACGGCGTTGGACATGATCACGCTGTCGATAATCGGTTTGATCGGCTCCGACACCAGCGCTTGCAGCGGGTGGGATTCGATCGGCAGGCGAAAACCGGCCAACGAAGCCATATGCCCGGAGTTACCGGCTGTGACCACGCCAACGCGCTTGGCGCCGATAAAGCCCTTGTTGGTTTCCACGCCGATGCACACACCGTTTTCCTTGCGGAAGCCGATCACTTCGGTTTGTTGGATCAGGTCCACGCCGAGTGCATCGGCAGCGCGGGCGAAGCCCCAGGCCACGGCATCGTGACGGGCCACGCCGCCACGCCGTTGCACGGTGGCGCCGAGTACCGGGTAACGGGTGTTTTTCGAGCAGTCGAGGTACGGAATCTCGTCGGCCACTTGCTTGGCATTCAGCAGTTCGCCGTCTACGCCATTGAGGCGGTTGGCGCTGACGCGACGCTCGGAATCACGGATGTCTTGCAGGGTGTGGCACAGGTTGTAGACGCCGCGCTGGGAGAACATCACGTTGTAGTTCAAATCCTGGGACAAACCTTCCCAGAGTTTCATCGCGTGTTCGTAGAGGTGTGCCGACTCATCCCACAGGTAGTTGGAACGTACGATAGTGGTGTTGCGTGCAGTGTTACCACCGCCCAGCCAGCCTTTCTCGACCACGGCCACGTTGGTGATGCCATGCTCTTTGGCCAGGTAGTAAGCGGTCGCCAGACCATGCCCGCCGCCGCCGACGATAACCACGTCGTAGACCTTTTTAGGGGTCGGCGTACGCCACATCTTCTGCCAGTTTTCGTGGTGGCTGAGGGAGTGCTTGAAGAGGCCGAAGCCCGAGTAGCGTTGCATAGTCATTACTCCAAAACCGCGCTCAGCGATAAACCGGGAAATCAGCGCACAGGGCAGACACGTGCTTGGCCACGTTGGCCTCGACATCGGCGTCGCCGAGGTTGTCGAGGATGTCGCAGATCCAGCCGGCCAGTTCGATGCACTGCCCCACTTTGAAACCACGGGTGGTCACCGCCGGCGTGCCGATACGCAGGCCCGACGTCACGAACGGCGACTGCGGGTCATTCGGCACAGCGTTTTTGTTGACGGTGATGTGGGCGCGACCGAGGGCGGCGTCCGCCTCTTTGCCGGTGAGGCCCTGACGGATCAGGCTGACCAGGAACAGGTGGTTATCGGTGCCGCCGGACACCACATCGTAGCCGCGTTTGATAAACACCTCGGCCATGGCCTGGGCGTTGTCGATCACTTGCTGCTGATAAGCCTTGAAGCCCGGCTCCAGCGCTTCCTTGAAGCACACGGCCTTGCCGGCGATCACGTGCATCAGCGGGCCGCCCTGGGCACCGGGGAACACCGCGGAGTTGAGCTTTTTCTCAATCTCTTCGTTGGCCTTGGCCAGGATCAAACCGCCGCGAGGACCGCGCAGGGTCTTGTGGGTGGTGGTGGTGACCACGTCCGCGTACGGCAGCGGGTTCGGGTACAGGCCGGCGGCGACGAGGCCGGCGACGTGGGCCATGTCGACGAACAACAGCGCACCGACCTTGTCGGCGATGGCGCGAAAGCGTGGGAAATCCAAAGTTTTGGAATAGGCAGAGAAACCGGCCACCACCATCTTCGGCTTGTGCTCGACCGCCAGGCGCTCGACTTCGTCATAGTCGATCAAACCGGTGTCGGTGTTGATGCCGTACTGCACGGCGTTGTACAGCTTGCCCGAGGACGAGACTTTGGCGCCGTGGGTCAAGTGGCCGCCGTGGGCCAGGCTCATGCCAAGGATGGTGTCACCGGCATTGATCAGCGCCAGGTATACCGCGCTATTGGCGGAGGAGCCGGAGTGCGGCTGCACGTTGGCGTAATCGGCGCCGAACAGCTGCTTGGCGCGCTCGATGGCCAGCACTTCAACCTTGTCCACATGCTCGCAGCCACCGTAGTAGCGCTTGCCCGGGTAGCCTTCGGCGTATTTGTTGGTGAGGCCGCTGCCCTGGGCTTCCATCACGCGTTTGCTGGTGTAGTTCTCTGACGCGATCAGCTCGATATGATCTTCCTGACGCTGCTCTTCGGCATTCATCGCCGCCAGCAATGCGTCGTCATATCCCTGGATCTGGTCTTTTTTGCTGAACATCGCGTCTCTCCCAGCCTTTCGTATTGTTGAGGCCCGTGCAGGGCCCTTTGATGCGATGGTAGGGCTGGCGCCGGCAGATCAAATGCCTACGGACGCCACGCAAAGGTGCGTTTACGACATTCCATGAGCGACATGGAACAAATGTGGGAGCGGGCTTGCTCGCGAAGGCGGTGGGCCAGACAATACATGTGCAAACTGACCCACCGCATTCGCGAGCAAGCCCGCTCCCACAGGGGGTTAGGCGATGATCTGGCGAACCAGTAGCAGCAGCAGGAAATGCACCGGATAGAGCGCATACGCCCAGCGGCGCATGGCCGGTGGCGCAGCGTTTTTGGCGTGTCGCAACAGGACCAGACCGAGCAATGGCGCGATCAGGCAGGCAGCTAATCCCATCAGCGCGACCGGCGTGCCGCTATTGAGCAAAATCTGCCATTGGTTGGCGGCCACGCACAGCAAACCCGGCAACACGCTGAAATACCATGGGCGGCTGAACACCAACAGCATGGCCAGCGGCAGTAACACACCAAAAAAACCGAACATCAGATGCGCGGAAAACACACCGCCGATCACAAGTGCAATCAGCGCCAAACCTCGGTCAAGAACGGACTTCTGCTGCCATCCTCTGGCAACCAGCAGCCCCAGCGCCAAGGTCGGCAACACGTTCAACGTATCGGCATCGTCGATAAACATTCGATACGGCACTTCGCTGATCACACTGAACAGCAGCAGCCAGCCCAGGTAGCGCCACTGACCGGTCACGGGCGCGTTTCTGGCCCGGTGCACGTTCGCCGCAATCGCCAGGCAAAACCACGGGAACGCCAGGCGCCCCGGCACGTACAGGCCGTCCAGGCTCAAACCGACATAACGCAAGTGGTCCAGCACCATGCTCAGCAGCGCCAGCCACTTGAGCAAATCCAGGGCGCCATCGCGGACGCGTCCGACAGGAATCGTTTCAGTACCGTGCATAATTCCCCAGTGACTTTGCATTTACAGTGCGTGCGCACGCCCGGCAATCTTGGTTACAGTGCGCACCAACATCGACCACAGGAATGGGCCATGACCGACAAGAGCCAACAATTCGCCAGCGACAACTATTCCGGCATCTGCCCGGAAGCCTGGGCCGCCATGGAACAAGCCAACCAGGGCCATCAACGCGCTTACGGCGATGATGAATGGACCCACCGCGCCGCCGACGGTTTCCGCAACCTGTTCGAAACCGACTGCGAAGTGTTCTTCGCCTTCAACGGTACGGCCGCCAACTCCCTGGCGCTGTCCTCGCTGTGCCAGAGCTACCATAGCGTGATTTGCTCGGAAACCGCCCACGTCGAAACCGACGAATGTGGCGCCCCGGAGTTTTTCTCCAACGGCTCCAAGCTGCTCGTCGCCCGCACCGAAAACGGCAAGCTGACCCCGGACTCGATCCGCGAGATCGCCCTCAAGCGCCAGGATATCCACTACCCCAAGCCACGCGTGGTGACCCTCACCCAAGCCACTGAAGTGGGCAGCGTCTATACCCCGGAAGAAATCCGTGCGATCAGCGCCACCTGCAAGGAATTGGGCCTGAACCTGCACATGGACGGCGCACGCTTCTCCAACGCCTGCGCGTTCCTCGGCTGCTCGCCGGCCGACCTGACCTGGAAAGCCGGGGTGGATGTGCTGTGTTTTGGCGGCACTAAAAACGGCATGGCGGTGGGTGAGGCGATTCTGTTCTTCAACCACAAACTGGCCGAAGACTTCGACTACCGCTGCAAACAGGCTGGCCAACTGGCCTCAAAAATGCGCTTTCTCTCTGCGCCGTGGGTGGGCCTGCTGGAAAACGACGCCTGGCTCAAACACGCACGCCACGCCAACCACTGCGCGCAATTGCTGAGCAGCCTGGTGGCGGATATTCCCGGCGTGGAATTGATGTTCCCGGTACAGGCCAACGGCGTGTTCCTGCAGCTCTCGGAAACCGCTATCGAAGCGTTGACGGCCAAGGGCTGGCGCTTCTACACCTTTATCGGCAAAGGCGGCGCGCGCTTCATGTGTGCGTGGGATACCGAGGAAGAACGCGTGCGCGAATTGGCGGCAGACATCCGCGAAGTGATGGGCGCCTGACACTCACCCACTGATATACACAAAACAAACTGTGGGAGGGGGCTTGCCCCCGATAGCGATGGGTCAGTCACTCATGTATCGACTGACACTCAGCCATCGGGGGCAAGCCCCCTCCCACATTTGAACAGTGTGTATCTGGAAGATCAGAACTCGATGCGCACATCGCCCTTCGGCACGCTGCAGCACGACAGGATGTACCCCTCGGCTTCGTCTTCCTCGGTGATCCCGCCGTTGTGGTCCATCTCGACCTCCCCGCCCAGCTTCATCACCTTGCACGTTCCGCAGATGCCCATGCCGCAGGCTTTCGGGATCAACAGGCCAAGCTTGGCTGCCGCCGCGTGCACGGTTTCGCCCGGCGCCACACGGATGCTTTTGCCCGAGGCAATGAATTCCACCTGGTGCAGATCCGCCAGGTCGATTTCCGGCGCGTCGGCCGCTTGTTCGGCTTGCTCCACCGCATCCGCTCGCGCTTCCGGTGGCGTGGCGCCAAAAGACTCCTCGTGGTAGCGCGCCATGTCGAAACCGGCCGCTTCCAGCAGGCGCTTTACCGCGTTCATGTACGGCGTGGGGCCGCAGCAGAACACTTCGCGCTCCAGGAAGTCCGGCACCATCAGTTCCAGCATCTTGTGGTTCAGGTAGCCGCGATAACCGGCCCAGGGTTCGCCCAGGCCATGTTTTTCGCAAATCAGGTGCAGGCTGAAGTTGTCGATCCGCGACGCCATATGCTCCAGCTCGCGGTGGTAGATGATGTCTTTGGGCGAGCGGGCGCTGTGGATAAACGTCATGTCGACGTTAGCGTTGGTGTCGTAATACCAACGCGCCATGGACATCACCGGTGTAATACCCACGCCGCCACTGAGGTACAGCACCTTCGGGTTGCTGAAGTCGATGGCATTGAACAGCCCGACCGGCCCGTGCACCGCCAGCTCCTGGCCTTCATGAAGGGTATCGTGCAGCCAGTTGGACACCTTCCCGCCCGGGACGCGCTTGATCGTTACCGAAAAGCTGTACGGCACCGACGGCGAGCTGGAAATCGTATAGGAGCGCATGATCGGCTGGCCGTCGATTTCCAGCTCCAGGGTGACGAACTGCCCCGGCTTGAAAAAGAACAGGATCGGCTGGTCGGCCATGAAACAGAAGGTGCGCACATCCCAGGTTTCCTGGATGACTTTGACGCAACGGACGATGTGCCGACCATTGGCCCAGGTCTGGGTAGTTACCGGGTTCAGGAAGCTGTTGGACATGCTGATTCTCCACTGCCGATGTTCGGCTTTATGGTGGCGATTCTGCGTAACGCCGGAACCACCCATTTACCTATCTGCGACATTCACATACTTATCGCGACCAGCCCCCATACCACTGGGGTTGCGCGTCGGGATCAGAGTGGGCCATGTCGTTAATGGACAAGGTTCTGCTGTCCTGCGGCCCCACACTCGCTCCCAACAACGACGCTTTCTTTACGCCTTGCTGCAAACCTGATTAGTCACTTTCGCCGGCCACACAGAATGGCCATGAGGACACACACGATGGACGTCACCGCAACCTTAAGCTTGGGCGATCCGCTGGAACCCGCACGCAAGGCCACCGCGCAAATGCTGCAAGAGCGTGAGCGCACGTTTTCGCTGCCGCAGCCGTTCTACTCTGACGAGCGGCTGTTTGATATCGACATGCAGGAGATCTTCCAGAAAGAGTGGTTGATCGCCGGCATGACCTGCGAGATTCCCACCAAGGGCAATTACTTGACCCTGCAAGTGGGCAAGAACCCGATCATCGTGATCCGTGGCGCCGAAGGCGTGGTGCATGCGTTCCACAACGTGTGCCGCCACCGTGGCTCGCGCTTGTGCACCAGCGACAAGGGCAAGGTTGCCAAACTGGTGTGCCACTACCACCAGTGGACCTACGAGTTGGACGGCCGGCTGTTGTTCGCCGGCACCGAGATGGGCGCCGACTTCGACATGAAGCAATACGGCCTCAAACCGGTGAACGTGAAGACCGCCGGTGGCTACATTTTCATCAGCCTGGCCGAGAACCCGCCGGCGATTGATGACTTCCTGTCGACGCTGAACCACTACATGGAACCGTACGACATGGAGAACACCAAGGTGGCGATCCAGACCACCTTGTTCGAAAAGGCCAACTGGAAACTGGTGCTGGAAAACAACCGCGAGTGCTACCACTGCAACGCATCGCACCCGGAACTGTTGAAAACCCTGCTGGAATGGGACGACGTCACCGACCCACGCGCCGATCAGGCGTTCAAGGACCACGTGGCCGCCTCCGCAGCCGCCTGGGACGCGGAGAAGATTCCCTACGCCCACGCCAGCTTCGGCCTGCGCAACCGTATCGTGCGCATGCCGCTGCTCAAGGGCACCGTGTCGATGACCATGGACGGCAAACAAGGCTGCGCCAAACTGATGGGCCGCATCAAGAACCCGGACCTGGGTTCGATGCGCATCCTGCACCTGCCGCACTCTTGGAACCACTGCATGGGCGACCACATTATTGTGTTCACCGTGTGGCCGATCAGCGCCCAGGAAACCATGGTCACCACCAAGTGGATCGTGCACAAGGACGCGGTAGAGGGTGTTGACTACGACGTGGAGCGCATGCGCAAAGTGTGGGACGCCACCAATGACCAGGACCGTCGCCTGGCCGAAGAGAACCAGCGCGGCATCAACTCCACGGCTTACCAGCCTGGTCCGTATTCCAAGACCTATGAGTTCGGTGTGGTGAACTTTGTGGACTGGTACAGCGAGCGGATGCTGAACAACCTGGGCGCGGCGCCGGCACCTTACCTCAAGGGTGTGCCGGTTCAGGGCTGACGCGCTGAACGAGCAGAAAAAGGGTGCGTGCACCCTTTTTTTGCGCCTGCCGGATCAGATATCCAACGCTTCGAGAAACTGCCGGGCGCCAGCGTGGGGCGTGCCTTGCAGGGCGACGGGGCTGTCAGCGATCAGCCAGATGTTTTCACGGATGTTGGCGGCGCCCAACTTGTCCTTGATTTGCTGACGGATGCCGTCATAACTGGTTTCCAGCAAATTCGCCTCGAAAGAACTTACGCTGATATTGCCCAGCAACTCCCGAACCTTGAACTTCTGATTGAACATATCGTGGCCCACGGGCTCCGCTGTCTTGAAGTAAATACTGCACACCGAAACCGCAGTATCGTCGTGGGCCACACTGACCTGCAGATTGATCACCGACTCGCAGGGCGTATCAAAACTTGAGCGTACATCTTTGATTAATTGAACATGGGTCTTGGCATTAAACAGCAGGGACCCAGGGCTGGTGATGGGCTGCTCCATCAACAGTTCGATATCCGCTTCG
Organism: Pseudomonas viridiflava; assembly: GCF_900591205.1. Lineage (GTDB taxonomy): Bacteria > Pseudomonadota > Gammaproteobacteria > Pseudomonadales > Pseudomonadaceae > Aquipseudomonas. The sequence goes on along the minus strand of NZ_UUPU01000001.1, from coordinate 692,258 downwards.
AGCGGGTGCCGAAGGTCCCGGTCCAGCACTTTGAAAAACGTCTGTTCCAGTACGCCCATCACACTCACTGAACGAATCAGTGGCGGCACGGGATAACTGACCGTATGGGAATTGCTGATTTTCCAGAAAACCTTGCCGAGTGAAGTGCGATAAACATCCAGCCACGCCGCCGGATCAATAAATCGCGAGCCAAACTTCTTGTCGGCCGCCAGTTGGCATAACAGGTTGGAATCGAGCATATCGTCCAACACGGTGGGGCTTGCGACCGAGGGCGCCGCCGATATCAGGTTGCCCGAAACCACATACACTTCAGGGGCCAGCAAACTCATCGCTCATACTCCTTGAGCCAGTAAACAAAAAGGCAACACCCGACGCCAGGCGCCGGGCTCCCATTCGGTTGAGTTAAATATCCAGACCATCAATGAAGTCTTCGGCGTTCTTGCCGAGCTTGTTGATCACCGCCTGGCGCACGGTGGCGTAGACGTTTTCGTTGAGGACGGTTTGCTGCGCCGCCCGATACATCCAGGCATCCGTCTTGCTCCAGCTCCAGAACAGGAAGCTGCCCTTTTGCACGGTGGTGCTGGCGTTGACGGTGGTGAGCACCATGACCACGTTGCCGTCCTTGTCCTGCATGACCGGCAGGATCTGGAAGGTGCCGATGTTGTTGCGCGTGGTGCTGGTATCGAACAACTTCAGCGCATCCTTATTAGCCGGGTTGTTCTTCAGCGCCTCGAAGGTTTTTTCGGTGATCTTGTACAGCGCGCTCTGGGAGCTGACCACCGCACTCACAATCTCCAGCACCACCTGGTCCATGGTGACGTTGGTATTGCTCGGCTTGTAGTCCTGATAGAACGACGACACCCGCCCCCAACCCAGGTTGGCCAGACCATCGGTGTAGAACTTGAACCACTCTTCACGCTGCGTATCGGGGTTGTACTTTTTATCCGCCGCCAGTTGCATCAACAGTGTGCTGTTTTGCACATCGTCACGCGCCTGTGGCGTCAAGCCGGTGACAAACGAGGTGACGCTGCCTCTGACCACCGCTGCGCCATCATCGTCGCCGCTGGCGGCACGCCGTACGGCAGACTTTTTGCGGACGGCAGACGCCGAAGGCGTCGGAACATCCAGCGCTTGAACCCAAGCCAACAGTTTTCCATGTTCGGTAATAGACCCCATGAGGGAACTCCTTGTTTTTCATAGGTGAGATACAACGACAGTGTTGCGCGGGCGAGCCTTGCCCGAAGGCAATCTTCAGGCGGTGACAGGCTCAAAGGGTTTGAACGACCTACAACATCCGCCACGTGAGAAAGGGCGAATTCGGTGCTTCAGGCGGGGGGGTGAACGGACAGTGGCGCATCATCCATAACTCCTTGGATATGACGAGTTCGCACCAGCATCCTTGCAATGCGTGTTATGGATTCACAGTGAAGTTGTGGAAAACAACACTGTCAAACTCAGCATTTAGATCCAAATGAACTTGTTTCTATTTCCGATCGCAATAACCGGGACTGCACATTTTTTGAACAATTCTTTGAAAGCCTTGTGCTACGTCGCTTGTGGGGCTGCACCAACATCTTATCCACAGAACCAACCACAGAGTTTGTGGGCAACTGCATGACGTGCTGTGGAAAACTCCTCCTATCGCGGAAAAAACGATATTCGCGCACATTGATCATATTTTGATCAACCTTACCTAAGCCTTTGTTTATAAGGGCTGCAGCCGCCAGCGAACATGTTATCCACATATCCACCAACAGACTTTGGGGGCAACTTTAGACAGTGTGTGGAAAACCGCCCCAACACCTTGAAAATCAAGGTTCTCATGGGATTTTTTATCGCCGCAAGGCACATTTGGTCAAATTTCAACCAACACACTGAAAGCCTTGTATTACATGGGCTGTAGCCGATAGCGAACATCTTATCCACAGAAGCGCCAACAGACTTTGGGGGCAAGTCCTGCTTGGAAAATGCCTTGGCCCATGGAAAAACCCAGGAAAAACCGCCAGTTAGCTTGGTTGTTTTTCATACAGAGGGCTGCAGGGCTTGATTTTACGGGGCTGTGGACAACCGCGAACAGGTTATCCACAGACGGATCAACAGGGATTGTGGGTAAGCCTGCAAACCCTGCAGATCCAATGTGGGATCAGCGTACTACGCCCTCTTCTATCAGCAACTTGAGAATCGCCTCGGCGCCCGCCTCCGGGCTGACATCCTTGAGCACTTGCCCGCCGCCGCCGCTGGCCTTGGCCGTTGCGGCCTTCATCCGGTCGGCGCCGCTCTTGGCCTTGATCACCTTGAGGCGCTTGGGGCGTGGCTTGGCCGGTTGCAGCAGAGCACCTGTGAATAACGCGTCCGGCTCAATTTCCACTTCATGGGCCGCCAACTCCCCCCGTTGCGCCGGGCCGTAGGCACTTTGCCGGGGTTTGGGCGCGGCGTTATCCACCGTCGCCAGAAACGGCAGGCGCACCTTCAAGCGCCGCCGCTGCCCGCGAGGCAGGGCCTGCAGCACGTGGGCCACGCCGCCCTCGATGGACTCCACTTGCGCCACCCCCACAATCAACGGCCAGCCCAACTGCTCGGCCAGCAGGAACGGCAACATGCCCGAGCCTTCGCCGGTTTCCGCCTGGCTGCCGGTGAGCACCACCTGGGCCCCCGCCTCGCGCAGATAATCACTGAGTACCGGCAAGGCATCAGCGCCTGCCGGCTGTTCCAGCACCTGCAACTGCGCCAGGCCCATGCCCAGGTAGCTGCGCAACGTCGGTTCGTTAATGTCGCCGGCGTGCAGCACCTGCAACTTATCCCCAGCCATTTGCAGGCCCAGTTCCACGGCGCGCGCATCCTGCTCCGCACGGCGCGGGCGCCCGGAAGTCGGGTGGGCGCCGATGGACACCAGGCTGATTACAGTGGTCGTCATGGCCATATCCTTAAGCAGCATCGCGCTTGGCGCCGTTGCGGTAAACCTGCACCGCAGCGATCAAGGCTTGCAGAATCGCGGCGCTTTCGCCGATCACCGACAAGTCGGCACGCTTGATCATGTCACAGCCCGGGTCGAGGTTGATCGCCACCACCTTGTCGCAGGCACCGATGCCTTGCAGGTGCTGGATCGCCCCGGAAATCCCGACGGCCACGTAAACCCGTGCAGTCACCCAGGTGCCACTGGCGCCGACCTGGCGATCACGCGCCATAAAGCCATCGTCCACCGCCACCCGCGAGGCGCCTTCGGTGGCGCCCAGGGCGGCGGCGGCCTGGTGGAACAGGGCCCAGTCCTTCACGCCATTGCCGCCGGAGAAAATAAACTCCGCCTCGGCCATGGGAATCGCCGCCGGGTCCACCGCCACTGCACCGAGATCCTCGATACGCGGCAGGCTACGGGCCAGGGCTGTGGATAACTCCACGGGCAATACCTCGTGACGTGTATCGCTGACCGGCTCGGCACATTCGGCGGCGGCTAAAATAAGGCGTGGCAGCGGCCGCGCCAAATCCTCCTGGCCCGCACCGGCGCGGCCGATGCATTCCTCGCCCTTGATCTGCCAAACCCGCGTGGCTGGGCGCTCTTTAAGGCTCGCAGCAAAACGCCGGCCCAGTTCGCCACCCCCGCTGCGGCTGTCCGGCAGTAACCAGTGGCGCGGGTTGAACTGGTTATCCACAGCCCGCAAGCCCTGAACCCGTTGCTCCGGTGCATAACCTTCGAACTCATGACCTTCCAACACCAGCAGACGGTCGACACCAGCCGTGGCAAACGCGCTTTCCTTATGCTCGCCAAACACCACCGCCAGCACTGCGCCATCGCTGCCCGCCAGTTGCCGCGCCAGGCCGAGCAAATCGCGGTCGTGGCTGCTCAGGCGGCCGCCGACCATGTCCGGCACCACGTTGATATAGAAAGCAGGCGTCGGCACCTGATGCAGCGGCAACTGCACTTGCACCGCCGCCGTGCGCTTGGCCGCGCCGCCCTGCTGGGCGCCGCTGCGGTCGATACGCTTGATGCCGTTGGGGCCGATAAAACCGACGCCGTGCACGTTCTTGCGGATAACGCCGTTGGGCCCCATCCAGCTGTGTTGCACCGGCTGCATCGCCGCGTGCAGCGGGTGCAGACGGTTGCGGGCAATCCATTCGGCCCGTGGGTCGCGGCGGATAATATCGCTCATTAATGCACCTCCGCAGGTTCACGCATGATGGGCGCTTTCACTGGCGTGGCGTCTTCCAGCAAAGCGTCGGCCACCAGCTCAGCGATGTCCTTGATTAACGGGCGCGGTTCGACCACGCCTTCCAGCATCGCGGTGCACTGTGGGCAACCCACGGCCACCAATTCGGCGCCGGTTTCACGGATGTCTTCCATGCGCATATCGGGGATACGTTGTTTGCCAGGGATGTCGGTGATCGGCGCGCCGCCACCGCCGCCACAGCAGCGCGAACGGAAGCCCGAGCGTTGCATCTCTTTGACCTCGATCCCCAACGCCCGCAGCACTTGGCGCGGCGCTTCGTATTCGCCGTTGTAGCGGCCCAGGTAGCAGGGGTCGTGATAGGTCACGCTGTTGCCTTTGTGCTGGCCCAGGTTCAGTGCGCCGTCGCCGATCAGCTCCGCCATAAAGGTGCTGTGGTGCTGCACCACGTACTCACCGTTGAACGCGCCGTACTCGTTTTTCAACACATGGAAGCTATGGGGGTCGCAGGTGACGATGCGCTTGAAGCTGTACTTGGCCAGGGTCTGGATATTGCGCGTGGCCAACAGCTGGAAGGTCGCTTCATCGCCCAGGCGGCGGGCAACGTCGCCGCTGTCACGCTCTTCCAGGCCGAGCACGGCGAAGTCGACCTTGGCGGCTTTGAGCACTTTGACAAACGCACGCAGGGTGCGCTGGTTGCGCATGTCGAAGGCGCCATCGCCGACCCAGAACAGCACCTCGCAGCTGCCTTTTTCACTGAGCAATGGCAGGTTCAAATCCGCCGCCCAGTTCAGCCGACCACCCGGTGCGAAGCCGCCCGGGTTGTCGGTAGCGATCAGGTTTTCCAGGACCTCGGCGCCCTTGTTCGGCGTCGCGCCTTTTTCCAGGGTGAGGTGACGGCGCATATCGACGATGGCGTCCACATGCTCGATCATCATCGGGCACTCTTCCACGCAGGCGCGGCAGGTGGTGCAGGACCACAGGGTTTCGGCGTCGACCAGGCCGTTGACGATCGGCTGGTGCGGGTTGCCGCTGTGTTCGCCCACCGGCTTGCCTGGATACGGGCTGCCGGCGAACTTGGCATCGGTGCCGCCAGCCAGGCCGACTACCATGTCCTGGATCAGCTTTTTCGGGTTCAGCGGCTGGCCGGCGGCGAACGCCGGGCACGCGGCTTCGCACTTGCCGCACTGCACACAGGCGTCGAAACCGAGCAGTTGGTTCCAGGTGAAATCCTTGGGCTTTTCCACGCCCAGCGGCGCGCTTTTGTCGCTCAGGTCCAGTGGCTTCAGGCCGGTGGAACGGCCACCGCCAAAGCGCTCGGCGCGACGGTGCCAGGCCAGGTGCAAAGCACCGGCGAACGCGTGTTTCATGGGCCCGCCCCAGGTCATGCCGAAGAACATCTCGGACACGCCCCACAACACGCCCACACTCAGCAATGCCGCGAGCAGCCAGCCGCCGAAGTCAGCCGGCAGAATCCCGGCTACCGGCAAGGTCACCACAAAGAAGCTTACCGAGAAGGCCATCAGGCTTTTCGGCAGGCGCATCCACGGGCCTTTCGACAGGCGTGACGGCGGGTTGCGCCGACGCAGATACACGAAAGTGGCGCCGACAAACATCAGCACCGAGGCCAGCAGCAGGGCATAGCCGAGGACACGGTTATGCAGGCCGAAACCGTGCACCAGAATCGCCAGCAGCGCCGATAGCACAAAGCCCAGTGCCGTGGCGACGTGGGTGTTGGCGATGTATTTGTCGCGGGCAACCACGTGGTGCAGGTCGACCATGTAGCGTTTGGGCATGGCCAGCAGGCCGCCCAGCAGGTCGACCTTGGAGGCGCGGCCGCGGCGCCACATGTTCACCCGGCGCAGGGCGCCGAGGACGGCGAGGCCCAACGCGGCAAACAACAGAATAGGCAGCAAGGTGTTCAACATGGTGAAGCTCCCACAGACCACACAGGTCTACTGTGAAACTGGCCTTAATGTGGAAGGGGGCGTGCTCCCGATGGCGGCGAATCAGCCACACATGCATCAACTGACACACTGCCATCGGGAGCAAGCCCCCTCCCACATTTGGACCGAGTCCACATTATTTCGGTGTCGGGTCAGAAATCCTTGCACAGGCGCAGGGCGTCATAGATCGCAGCGTGGGTATTACGCTGCGCCACACAGTCACCAATGCGGAACAGCAAGTACCCCTCACCTGGTTCGCTCAAGCACGGCTGCGGCTTGATCGCGAACAAGGCTTCGATGTCCATCTGGCCCTTGTTGCGCGAGCCGGCTTTCAACCCGTAATAGATTTCTTCATCCGGGCGCACGCCGTTCTCGACGACCACCTGGTCCACCACCCGCTCCTCTTTGGCACCGGTGTATTCGTTCTCCAGCACGGCCACCAGCTTGTCGCCTTCGCGGTAGACCTTTTCCAGCATCATGTCGCCGGTCATGATCACTTCCTTGGGGTACATGCTGCGGTAGTAAGTCGGGAACGACGTACCGCCCACGGCCACACCCGGCTTGATATCGTCGGTGACGATCTCGACCTGGCTGCCCTTGTCCGCCAAAAAGTCCGCCACCGACATGCCGGTGAACTCGCAGATGGTGTCGTACACCAGCACGTTTTTGCCCGGCGCGACTTTGCCGTCGAGCACGTCCCAACTGCTGACCACCAAGCCCTCTGCCGCGCCCCAGTGTTCGTTCTGTTCCAGGAACGGATGCCCGCCCACCGCCAGCACCACCACATCGGGGCGCAGGTCGAGGATCGCATCGGCATTCGCCGCCACGCCCAGGCGCAGGTCGACGTTCAGCCGCGCCAGCTCCAGCTGGAACCAGCGGGTGATCCCGGCAATCTGGTCGCGTTGCGGAGCTTTGGAGGCGGTGGTGATTTGCCCACCGATAAACTCTTTCTTCTCGAACAGGGTCACGTCATGGCCCCGCTCGGCGGCCACGCGTGCGGCTTCCATCCCGGCAGGCCCGGCACCCACCACCACGACTTTGCGCTTGGGCCCGGTGGATTTCTCGATGATGTGCGGCACGCCCATGTATTCACGCGAAGTCGCGGCGTTCTGGATACACAGCACGTCCAGCCCCTGGTACTGGCGGTCGATGCAGTAGTTGGCGCCGACGCACTGCTTGATCTGGTCGATCTGGCCCATCTTGATCTTGGCGATCAGGTGCGGGTCGGCGATGTGCGCACGGGTCATGCCGACCATGTCCACATAACCGCCTTCCAGAATACGCGTGGCCTGGTTCGGGTCCTTGATGTTCTGCGCATGCAGCACCGGGGCCTTGACCACTTCCTTGATACCGGCAGCCAAGTGCAAAAACGGCTCCGGTGGGTAACTCATGTTCGGGATCACGTTGGCCAGGGTGTTGTGAGTGTCGCAACCCGAGCCGACCACGCCGATAAAATCGAGCATGCCGGTGTCGTCGTAGTACTTGGCGATCTGTTTCATGTCCTCATGGGACAAGCCGTCCGGGTGGAACTCATCACCGCACAGACGGATGCCGACGCAAAAGTCAGGCCCCACTTCAGCGCGCACGGCCTTGAGCACTTCCAGGCCGAAGCGCATGCGGTTTTCAAAGCTGCCGCCCCATTCATCCGTGCGTTTGTTAACCCGTGGGCTCCAGAACTGGTCGATCATGTGCTGGTGCACCGCCGACAGTTCCACGCCGTCCAGGCCACCGGCCTTGGCGCGGGCTGCTGCGGTTGCGTAGTTGCCGATCACCCGCCAGATTTCTTCCGGCTCGATGGTTTTGCACGTGGCGCGGTGCACCGGCTCACGGATGCCCGAGGGCGACAGCAGGGTCGGCCAATGCTCGCCGTCCCAACGCGAGCGGCGGCCCATGTGGGTAATCTGGATCATGATCTTGGCGCCATGCTTGTGCATGGCATCGGCCAGGTTCTGGAAATGCGGGATGATCCGGTCATCCGCCAGGTTCACCGATTTCCACCAGCCCTGCGGGCTGTCGATGGCCACACTGGAAGACCCGCCGCAGATCGCCAGGCCGATCCCGCCCTTGGCTTTCTCTTCGTAGTACTTCACATAGCGGTCGGTGGTCATGCCGCCGTCGGTGGCATACACCTCGGCGTGGGCGGTACTGAGCACGCGGTTGCGAATGGTCAGTTTGCCGATCTGGATCGGCGCGAACATTGCTTCGAAAGCCATGGCAGGGTTCCTCGACTTACAACGGCTTGACGGTGAACAGGCCGTCGTCATGGCCCTCTTCGGAGCCGCCGTAGACTTGCTCGGCTACGGTGCGCAGCTTGCTGCCGCGCGCCTCAAGAATCTGGTCCATCGCACCGGCAAACCAGCCGGTGAACATGTAGTCCACTTTGCGCCCGACCTTGCCGTACACATAGACGAAGGCCGAGTGTTCGAGCTTGACGCTGGCGGTGCCTTTGTCGAGGTCGATGTCCTGGATTTTGAACAGGCCCCAGCCGCGTTGCGACAGGCGCTTCATGTAGTGTTCGAACACCGCGACGCCTTCCAGGCCGTGGCATTCGGCTTCTTTTTCACACCAGTGCCAGGCGGATTTGTAGCCGGCTTTGTAGAGGATCTCGGCATAGGCGTCGGCGCCCAGCACTTCTTCGATCCCGATGTGGTTGTTGACGAAGAAATGGCGCGGCACATACAGCATCGGCAGGGCGTCGGAGGTCCAGACACCGGTTTCGCTGTCAACTTCGATTGGCAATTGCGGGGCGATCTTGGCCATGGAAACTTAACTCCAGAAAAATTTGTTGTGATGATGTTCCGCAGTCGTGCGGTGGCTTACTCGCCCCAGACGTCCTTCAGGACGTTGACCCAGTTCTCGCCCATGATCTTGCGCACCACGCGCTCGGGGTGGCCGCGCTTGAGCAGGGTCTCGGTGAGGTTGGGGAACTCGCCCACGGTGCGGATGCCCAGCGGGTTGATGATCTTGCCGAAACTGGTCAGGCGGCGGGCATAGCCCTTGTCATGGGTCAGCATTTCGAAGAAATCCTGGCCATGGCCCTGGGTGAAGTCGGTGCCAATGCCGATGGCGTCTTCGCCGACGATGTTCATGGTGTATTCGATGGCTTCGGCGTAATCGTCGATGGTCGAGTCGATGCCCTTGGCCAGGAACGGCGCGAACATGGTCACGCCGACAAAACCGCCGTGGTCGGCGATGAACTTCAGTTCTTCATCGGACTTGTTGCGCGGGTGCTCTTTGAGCCCGGACGGCAGGCAGTGGGAGTAGCACACCGGTTTCTTCGATTCGAGGATGACTTCTTCGCTGGTTTTGGAACCTACGTGGGACAGGTCGCACATGATCCCCACGCGGTTCATCTCGGCCACGACTTCGCGGCCAAAGCCTGACAGGCCGCCGTCGCGCTCGTAGCAACCGGTGCCGACCAGGTTCTGGGTGTTGTAGCACATCTGCACCACGCCCACGCCGAGCTGCTTGAAGATCTCGACATAACCCAGCTGGTCTTCAAACGCGTGGGCGTTCTGGAAGCCGAAGATGATGCCGGTCTTGCCCTGCTCCTTGGCCTTGCGGATGTCGGCGGTGGTTTTTACCGGGATCACCAGGTCGCTGTTCTCGCGGATCAAGGTCTGGCTGGCCACGATGTTATTAATCGTGGCCTGGAACCCTTCCCACACCGACACGGTGCAATTGGCGGCGGTCAGGCCGCCTTTGCGCATGTCCTCGAACAGGTCGCGGTTCCACTTGGCAATAATCAGCCCGTCGATAACGATGCTGTCGGCGTGCAATTCGGCTGGGCTCATCAGGCGTCCCCTTATTGGCGATTCATGCGCCGAATCGTCTGCCGGCGCTTTGGGGCCAGCATATGCCCAGGGGCAACCCGAGCCGGGTGCAAAAACGACAGGGGAATTGCCGAAAGCGTCAATCCGCGACAAAGGCGGTGATGACAGGTCCGACGGGCGACTGTTCTTTGTCGTACGCTTGAGCCAGAATTCCGCATCACCTGATATGAGACGGCGCAATGAAATCGACTTTCCTGGCTTTGGCACTCATCGCAACCGGCGTCCATGCGGCCGAAGACACCGACAACACGCCGTGCGATGGCATCGAAAACGACAAGCAAACCCTGGAATGCGCCACCTATAACAAAACCACCGCCGAGCAATTGCTCAAGGATAACTATCAGGGGTTGCTGGAACGCATGGGGTCGGCCTATGGCAGCAACAAATCGCAACTCGCCGACATTACCGCTCGTCTGAAGGATGCCCAGCAGAAGTGGGAGAAATTGCGTGACGCCGATTGCGCAGTGGACACCTTCCCGGCAGTAAACGGCAGCAAGGCTTATGCAATTGCCCAGAATGACTGCCTGGCACGGATGAGCGATGAGCGGTCGGAGTTTTTGGAGTCGATCGGGCAGGAGTAAGCCCGCTTAATCGTTAAAAATCATCGAAAAGGACGTCACATGTATTACCCACGCGAAGCGGAAAGGGATTTCCTCTACACGCGCGCCTCCCTGTTGTTTCTGGCCACGTTGATACTCTCGCTGATGCTGAGCTTGTCCGTGAGCCGGGGTGCACCTTTTGCCCTGATAAAGGCGGCCCCCGTGGAAACCATTGGGCAAATCACCCAACTGGAAAAGCTCAGCGCCTGGGCCTCAAGTACCAACGTGTATTACGCGTTCGAGCATGAGGGCCAACGCATCGAAGGCATGGTGAACAACAGCAGCTTAGTCGAGGACCCCGGCTACGAAGTGGGCAACCCGGTCCCCGTGGTGTACTCAAGATGGTTTCCCACGGTGCATAACATCAAGGCGAACTTTAAGTCGAGTTCACCTAACTTCTACGTCATGAGCGTAAGCGTCGGCTTGATACTTGTGTTTCTGATACTGATGCTCTGGACCGCGGACCAGATCTATCGGCATAAAGAGCAAGACCGGCATTACTGATCCCCGCGACTGCGCCCTCTCCTTCTCAATAGGCTATTGAATGACTATCTGCGGCATCGAAATCAAAGGCAGCGAAGCCATCATCGCCGTTGCCTCACTGGGCAACCCGGCGCTGAGCCACGTCGCCCTGACCACCAAGAAAATCGCCCTTGAAGACGACGATGAGGCGGCCAACGTCAAAGCCTTCGCGGCCCAGGTGAAAGCGTTCGTGCAGGAAAACGCGATCACCCGTATTGCGATCAAAAAACGCAGCAAGAAAGGCGAGTTCGCCGGTGGTCCGACCACCTTCAAGATTGAAGGGGTGTTTCAGTTGCTGGACGGGGTTGAGGTGACGCTGCTGTCGCCGCAGACCATCAATGCGCAGAACAAGAAGCACAATTTCGATCTGCCGGCTTCGCTGAACAAGTATCAGCATGAAGCCTACAAGGCAGCCTGTTCGGCGCTGGTAAAGAAGTAAGCCCCCCCTTCCACTGTGGGAGCTGGCTTGCCTGCGATGGCGGTGTATCAGTCGACATCTACGTTGCTGACCCACCGCTATCGCAGGCAAGCCAGCTCCCACATTTGATCTGTAGTGCCTTCACTACGGTGTACGGCGCTTGTGCAACAGCCAATCGCCAAAGGTTTTGTCCTCCAGGGCATAACCGCCCCGGCTCGACTTCCACACCAGCTCCTTGTCACGCAGGGCATCAATGCAGGCTTGAATGGTCTGGGTGCCGGGCACCACGTCGCTGCCCATGTCTTCCAGTGCTTTACTGACCGCCGTGAGAGTGCTGTCGGTAAACGGCGCGAAGGGTTCGTTGTGTTGCGAGCGCGCCACCATCACTTCCAGCACGGCGCGCTGCGGGACGGTGAGGTTGTTCCAGGCACTTTCGAATTCGGTCCACACGCCGGCACGCAGCAACTCGGCACGGCTGTGCAGCAACTGGCCCAGGTTGCTTGCCTCACCCAGCTCCAGCGCCACCTCACCGATGATGGTGCGCAGCATCTCGGGCCGACGCCCGACCAATTCAAACGCTTCATCAATATCCACAGCGTTGAATTGATTGGTGTTGGCCAAGTGCGCGTTGAGGTGCAGGGTGTAAGCCTGGGTGAATTCTTTGCCGAGCAAGGGGAACGGCGTGATGCTGGAGCCGAAGAATGGCTGGCTTTTGCCGAGCACCAGGTGCGCAAGCTTGTCGCGGTTGGAACCGGTGAACACCAGATGCAAACCACTGCCGTCCTCGTCACGCCCCTGGTTGAGCTGATCGCGGGCAGCCTTCAGCGCGAACATCGCATTGATACCTGAATCGCTGGTCAAGGCGTGTTGTGCTTCGTCAATCACCAGGACAACCGCTTTGTCGGCCGCGTGGTGGAGCAACTCCAGGGCCTGGGTCAACGTCGCGCCAACAGGCAATTGAGGCTTGCTGAAGTCCCAGGACAGGGTACGCAGAAAGCTTAATTTTTCGATTCCAATGTTCTTGGCCAGCTTGCGAATGCCCTTCTCAAAGGGAACCAGCGCTGCGGCAATAGCGCCGGCAATCAACTCTGCCGGATCTTTCTCTTTGTCAGCCCACAGGTCGACATACACGGTAAGCCAACCTCGAAGCTGACATTGCGGGATCAGATCTTCACGCAAAAAAGTACTTTTGCCGGTGCGTCGCGGCGCCGCGAGAAACAGGCCGGAGGTGAAATCCTGGATACCGGCCCCCACCAGACCATCGGCAATGCTGCTCGCCAGGGCGGGGCGGCGGAACACAAAGCCGCTGGGCTTGGACATGGTTTTATACTCAATTATGGAAACGACTATAAATTATAGCTACGAGTATAATTTACTATAATTGCCCGTCACACAACCTCCCGTCGTCGATCCTCCCGCGGACATTTCGCAAACCGCGCTCGATAACTCCTGGTGAAATACGACGGCGACTCAAACCCGCACGCGATACTCACTTCCAGCACACTCATATCGCTTTGGCGCAGCAGCTGCCGGGCTTTTTCCAGGCGCAGGCCGAGGTAGAAGTTGCTCGGGGTGTCGTTCAGGTGCAGACGAAACAGCCGCTCCAGTTGGCGCCGCGTGACCTTGATCGCTTCGGCCAGCGCCAGCGTGCTCAAGGGCGGCTCGGTGTGTTGCTCCATCTCGCCGATCACCTGTACCAGTTTTTTGTTGTTGATGCCGTAGCGCGTGGCGATCTGCATGCGCTGGTGGTCTTTGCGCGGGCGGATGCGGCCCAGCACGAATTGTTCGGACACCTGGATCGCCAGGTCCGGGCCGTGGGCCTGGGCGATCAGGTCGAGCATCAGGTCGATGGAAGCGGTGCCGCCGGCGCAGGTGATGCGGCGGCGGTCGATTTCAAACAGTTCCTGGGTCACGCTCAGGTGCGGATACGCCTCCTTGAAGGCGTCGATGGCTTCCCAGTGCAGGGTCAGGCGGTGGCCATCGAGCAGGCCCGCCTCGGCCAGCACGCAGGCGCCGGTGTCGATTGCACCGAGGGTCACGCCCTCGTGGTCGAGGCGGCGCAGCCAGTGTTCCAGGGCGGGAGTGGCGAACTGCAGTGGTTCGAAGCCTGCGACCACCAGCAGCGTCGCGCCTTTTTTCAGTGGCTCCAGCGCCGCATCGGCGTTGACCGACATGCCATTGCTCGCCAGCACTGCGCCGCCGTCGGCGCTCAATATGTGCCAGCGGTACAACTCGCCGCGAAAGCGGTTGGCCACCCGCAGCGGTTCAAGGGCGGAGATAAAGCCGATGGCCGAGAAACCCGGCATCAGCAGAAAGTAGAAATCCTGGGACATGGTGGCGCTCTCGTAGGACGGGCAGCGTGCTCACTGTGATACGCCAGTTCAACGGGCCATTCAAGAGCACAGGTCGCTGCAGTGCAAGAGCTGGTCGCCGCCGTGCGTTTTGTCGGGCCACAAGCTGCGTAACTTGATCCCACGGTGCACAAAGACGCCGGCCCCCACAATAACGACCTGCCGAGGAACCCACCATGAACCGACTGATCAGCCGCTGTGTGCTCGCACTCAGCGCCAGCGCCATCTTGAGCACGAACGTACTGGCTGCCGACGCGGCATCCTGCCAGAACGTGCGCATGGGCGTGGTGAACTGGACCGACGTGATCGCCACCAGCGCCATGACCCAAGTGTTGCTCGACGGCCTCGGCTACAAGACCAAACAGACCAGCGCCTCCCAGCAAATCATCTTCGCCGGCATCCGCGACCAGCGCCTGGACTTGTTCCTCGGCTACTGGAACCCGCTGATGACCCAGACCATCACCCCGTTTGTCGATGCCAAGCAAGTCAAAGTCCTCGACAAGCCGAGCCTGGAAGACGCCCGCGCTACCCTGGCGGTGCCGACCTACCTGGCCGACAAGGGCCTGAAAACCTTCGCCGATATCGCCAAGTTCGACAAGGAACTGGGTGGCAAGATCTACGGGATCGAGCCGGGCTCGGGCGCCAACACGCAGATCAAGGCGATGATCGCCAAGAACCAGTTTGGCCTGGGCAAGTTCCAGCTGGTGGAGTCCAGCGAAGCCGGTATGCTCGCCGCCGTCGACCGCGCCGTGCGCCGCAAGGAGGCCGTGGTGTTCTTCGGCTGGGCGCCGCACCCGATGAACGTCAATGTCGCCATGACTTACCTCACCGGCAGCGACGACGCCCTGGGCCCGAACGAGGGCATGGCCACGGTGTGGAGCGTCACCTCGCCGACCTACGCCGAGCAGTGCCCCAACGTGCACAAGTTGCTGACCAACCTGACCTTCACCGCCGCCGACGAGAGCCGGATGATGCAGCCGTTGCTGGATCACAAAGACGCCCTCGAATCCGCCAGGCAGTGGCTCAAGGATCACCCGCAAGACCAGGCTCGCTGGCTGGAAGGCGTGACCACTTTCGACGGCAAACCGGCTGCGAGCAACCTGCAATTGACCAGCAAGTAAACCCCCATTCAATCACCGTTTCGCGGCCACGTTCGACCGCGAACGGCATCACCACGCCTGTAAGGAACCGCCTCATGAACCACGACGTCATCATCACCTGCGCACTCACCGGTGCTGGCGACACGACCAGCAGAAGCCCGCACGTGCCGGTCACCCCCAAACAAATCGCCGCAGCGGCGGTGGAGGCCGCCAAGGCCGGCGCCACCGTGGTGCACTGCCATGTGCGCGACCCGCAAACCGGCAAGTTCAGCCGCGACGTGGCCCTGTACCGCGAAGTGATGGAGCGCATTCGTGAGGCGGATATCGACATCATCGTCAACCTCACCGCCGGCATGGGCGGCGACCTGGAAATCGGCGGCGGCGAACACCCGATGGAATTCGGCCCCAACACTGACCTGGTCGGCCCGCTGACACGCCTGGCCCACGTCGAAGAATTGCTGCCGGAAATCTGCACCCTGGACTGCGGCACGCTGAACTTCGGCGATGGCGACACCATTTACGTGTCCACCCCGGCGCAGTTGCGTGCCGGCGCCAAGCGCATCCAGGCGCTGGGGGTTAAAGCCGAGCTGGAAATCTTCGACACCGGCCACCTGTGGTTCGCCAAGCAGATGATCAAGGAAGGCTTGCTCGATAACCCACTGTTCCAACTGTGCCTGGGCATCCCATGGGGCGCGCCGGCTGACACCACGACCATGAAAGCCATGGTCGACAACCTGCCCGCCGACGCGGTGTGGGCCGGCTTCGGCATCGGCCGCATGCAAATGCCGATGGCGGCGCAAGCGGTGCTGCTGGGCGGCAACGTGAGGGTCGGGCTGGAAGACAACCTGTGGCTGGACAAAGGCGTGCTCGCCACCAATGGCCAACTGGTGGAGCGGGCGAGTGAAATCCTCAGCCGCCTGGGCGCTCGGGTCCTCACCCCCGCCGAAGGCCGCGCCAAAATGGGCCTCACCAAACGCCACTAATCCCCTGCCGCAACCGGATCAAAAATGTGGGAGCGGGCTTGCTCGCGAAAGCGCTGAATCAGTCACCGAATACATCTACTGACACACCGCTTTCGCGAGCAAGCCCGCTCCCACAAGAGATAACCGAACTCTTTAGGAATTTGCCATGAGCTTTATCACCGAAATCAAAACCTTCGCCGCCCTCGGCAGCGGCGTTATCGGCAGCGGCTGGGTGTGCCGCGCCCTGGCCCATGGCCTGGATGTGGTCGCCTGGGACCCGGCGCCCGGCGCCGAAGCCGCCCTGCGCAAACGCGTGGCCAACGCCTGGGGCGCCCTGCAGCAGCAAGGCTTGGCGCCAGGCGCATCGCAAGACCGCCTGCGCTTTGTAGCCACGATTGAAGAGTGCGTAAAAGACGCTGACTTCATCCAGGAAAGTGCCCCGGAACGCCTCGAGCTTAAGCTGCAATTGCACAGCAAGATCAGCGCAGCAGCCAAGCCCAACGCGCTGATTGGTTCGAGCACCTCAGGGCTGTTGCCGAGTGAGTTCTACGAAGGTTCCACTCACCCGGAGCGCTGCGTGGTGGGTCACCCGTTCAACCCGGTTTACCTGCTGCCGCTGGTGGAAGTTGTGGGGGGCAAAAACACCGCGCCGCAAGCGATTCAGGCCGCAATAAAAGTCTATGAATCCCTCGGCATGCGCCCGCTGCATGTGCGCAAGGAAGTCCCTGGTTTTATCGCCGACCGCCTGCTCGAAGCACTCTGGCGCGAGGCGCTGCACCTGGTGAATGACGGCGTGGCGACCACCGGCGAAATCGACGACGCGATCCGTTTTGGCGCAGGCTTGCGCTGGTCTTTTATGGGCACCTTCCTCACGTATACCCTCGCGGGCGGTGATGCCGGGATGCGGCACTTCATGGCGCAGTTCGGCCCCGCGCTGCAGTTGCCGTGGACCTACCTGCCGGCGCCGGAGTTGACCGATAAATTGATCGACGATGTGGTCGACGGCACCCGTGAACAATTGGGCAAACACAGCATTTCGGCGCTGGAGCGCTATCGTGATGATTGCCTGCTGGCAGTGCTGGAGGCGGTCAAAACCACCAAAGCCAAGCACGGCATGACCTTCGCCGAATAACGGCTGTTGATCTCTGTGGGAGCTGGCTCGCCTGCGATAGCGGTGGTGAATCTTGCATCGCCATCGCAGGCAAGCCAGCGCCCACAATTGACCGAGTAATAATCCGGAATCCAGACATGCCTGCACTGACGACCTACACCACCCAAGTCCAACCAGACTGGGTGGACTACAACGGCCATCTGCGCGACGCGTTCTACCTGCTGATCTTCAGCTACGCCACCGACGCGCTGATGGACACGCTGGGCCTTACCAGTGAAAACCGCGAGGCCAGCGGGCACTCATTGTTCACCCTGGAGCTGCACCTCAACTACCTGCACGAAGTGAAACTCGGCGCCCAGGTGCAGGTGCGCACCCAGTTGATCGCCCACGATGCCAAGCGCCTGCACCTCTATCACAGCCTGCATCTGGCGGGAGATGAGAAGGAACTGGCCGGCAACGAACAGATGCTGTTGCACGTCGACCTCGCCGGGCCGCACTCGGCGCCGTTCACCGAGGCCACGCTGGAAAAGCTCGCCGCCATCAGCGCTGCGCAAATCGACCTGCCACGCCCCGCCCTTCTGGGCCGAGTGATTGGATTGCCGTCCAAAAAGTAGCGCAAAAAAAGCCCCGATCCAGCCGTGACTGGATCGGGGCAGAGCGCTTTGTGTGAGCCGTGCATCCCGAGGGTGACCAAACCTTCAAGCTGCGTGCCTGGCATTCAGTGTGCCTATTACTTCTGTCGTTAAATGACCCGAAAACGACATGCTCATAGCCATCTGAGCCATTCGTGCATTCTGCCCTTGCCGACCGACCAGGGGCCTACCAGAATCGAAGTCAATCCCCGCTCCCTACACCAGGATAAACGTCATGATGCACGCGGATTTGATTGACCAGGATGACCTGCTGAGCCAACTGCGCTCGCTGGGTTTCGAGGTGTCCAGCGGCGCCACCGCCGAGCAAGCCTGCGAGTGCGCGGTACGCGGCTTGAGTGCCGCACGGGCCAAGGCGCTCAAAGGCATGGTTGAGCAGATGTATACCGGCAGCGCGACGATTTTGCCGGCGGTGCGGCAGGCGATCGACAAGCAGTTGTTGCCGGCGTTGGTGCAGTTCAAGCAGAACTCTGGCGCCTGATAGATCGCTTTCGCAGGCAAGCCAGCTCCCACATTTGACTGTATTCACAAATCAAAATGTGGGAGCTGGCTTGCCTGCGATGAAGCCAACTCGGTCTAGAGCCTTACACTCGCAAACGTCGACTCATTCCTGGCCTGGCTCAACGCCGACATCGGCCCCGACAACGGTGACAACACCAGCGCCTGCGGAATCGGCATCATCGCCACCTGTTGGGTGGTGTTGGAGCCTACGCGCTCATCGCGTGGCGGAATGCCGAAATATTCGCGGTAGCACTTGGAGAAGTGCGGCGTGGAGACAAACCCGCACACCGACGCCACTTCGATGATCGACATCGGCGTTTGCTTGAGCAGCTGCCGCGCACGGATCAAGCGCAGCTTCAGGTAATAACGCGACGGCGAGCAGTGCAGGTATTTCTGGAACAGCCGCTCCAGCTGGCGCCGCGACACGGCGACGTACACCGCCAGCTCGTCCAGGTCGATCGGCTCTTCTAGGTTGGCTTCCATCAGCGCGACGATTTCCTGCAATTTCGGCTGGTTGGTGCCGAGCATGTGCTTGAGCGGTACGCGCTGATGATCCTGTTCGTTGCGGATGCGCTCGTACACGAACATCTCGGAGATCGCCGCCGACAGTTCACGGCCGTGATCGCGGCTGATCAGGTGCAGCATCATGTCCAGCGGCGCGGTGCCGCCAGAGCTGGTGAAACGGTTGCGGTCGAGGGTGAACAAACGGGTGCTCATCGAGACACGCGGGAAGGCTTCCTGCATCGACGCCAGGCATTCCCAGTGCACGCTGCAATCAAAGCCGTCGAGCAAGCCGGCGCACGCCAGCGCCCAACTGCCGGTGCACACCGCGCCGAGGCGACGGGACTGACGCGCCTGACTTTGCAGCCACGACACATGTTCACGGGTAACGGTGCGCTGAATGCCGACGCCGCCGCACACGATCACCGTGTCCAGGGCCGGGGCTTTGTGCATGGAGGCATCCGGGGTGATTTGCAGACCGTCGCTGGCCCACACCTGGTTGCCGTCGACGCTCAAGGTGGTCCAGCGATACAGCTCGCGGCCGGACAACTGGTTGGCCATGCGCAGCGGTTCCACTGCCGAAGCCAGGGAAATCAGCGTGAAATTGTCCAGCAGCAAAAAGCCGATGGATTGAGGCGCACGGTTCTGGGGTTGGGCCCCTGAGTTGAACGACGTCATCGCGGTATCTCCTCACACAAAGCGGGTGATGGCCTCAGGCGAGGCTCTTGTTATTGCGTTCGTCTCTGATGCAGAGCGAGGCTTTGAATTGATAGAGCAAATGCCATGCCTAAATTTGAATGGGCATTCAATAACTCCTGAAAACGACCTGATGACGCGTCTATATAAGCCCGCGCAGGAAGTGCGGGATATGCCCCGAAAAAGGCATGGGAGCGAGCCTGCTCACGGGGTGTGAGCAGATCGGTAGCACTTGTGGGAAGGCGCTTTGAGGGCTTGGGAAAAGTCTGTCACCGCACGCACGGGTGACGGGTGGTCGAGGGGCAAATCGTTTGCGAGCTACTTATCTGTTTGCGACGCGCTAAAAGGTGGCGCTTTTGGGTTCGGGTGTTCACTTTATGCGCAATGTCGCCCTCCAACTCGATGTGGCGAGCGCGCTTGATGTGGCGAGCGGGCTTGCCCGCGTTGGGCCGCGTAGCGGCCCCAAAAACCTGGGAGCGCTGCGTACTCCAACGCGGGCAAGCGCGCTCGCCACATCAAGCAAGCTCGCCACAGTAGAGCGATCAGCTCAGCACTCCACGGCACTCACCGCCAACCCACCCCGCGACGTCTCTTTGTACTTGTCATGCATATCCGCCCCGGTATCGCGCATGGTGCGGATCACCCGGTCCAGCGAGATAAAGTGCTGACCATCCCCGCGCAATGCCATCTGCGCCGCGTTGATCGCCTTCACCGCGGCAATCGCGTTGCGCTCGATGCACGGCACTTGCACCAGTCCGCCCACCGGGTCGCAGGTCAGGCCGAGGTTGTGTTCCAGGCCGATTTCGGCGGCGTTGCACAGCTGCTCAGGCGTGGCCCCGAGAATCTCCGCCAGCCCCGCCGCCGCCATGGCACAGGCCGAACCCACCTCGCCCTGGCAACCCACTTCGGCGCCGGAGATCGAGGCGTTCTTTTTACACAGAATCCCCACCGCCGCCGCACCCAGCAGGTAGTCGACCACGTTGGCTTCGGTGACTTCTTCGCTGAACTTCATGAAGTAGTGCAGCACCGCTGGGATAATCCCCGCCGCGCCATTGGTGGGTGCGGTGACCATGCGCCCACCCGCCGCGTTTTCTTCATTGACCGCCAGGGCGAACAGGTTGACCCATTCCATCGCGCTCAAGGTCGAGCCGATCACATTCGGTTTGCCAAGCTCCTGCAAGCTGCGGTGCAACTTGGCGGCGCGGCGTCGCACGTTCAGGCCGCCGGGCAGGATGCCTTCGTGTTTGAGGCCCTGCTCTACGCACGCCTGCATGGCGCGCCAGAGCTTCATCAGGCCGCTGCGGATTTCCTCTTCGGAACGCCAGACCTTTTCATTCGCCAGCATCAGCTCGGCGACACGCAGGTTGTGGGTCTTGCACAGCTGCAACAACTCTACCGCACTGGAAAAATCATACGGCAACTCGGTGCGGTCCATATCCGCCACACCGCTCTGCGCCTGGGCTTCATCCACTACAAAACCGCCACCGACCGAATAGTAAGTGTCGCGATGCAGTTCGCCGTCATCACCGAACACCACCAGGGTCATGGCGTTGGGGTGAAATGGCAGGTTTTCGTCGAGCAGGCGCATGTCGCGTGCCCACACAAAGGGCACCGGTAAATGGCCGTCGAGCAATAGCGTGTCGGTCTCGCGCAGGGTGTGGATACGCAGGCCGATCTGCGACGGATCAATCGCGTCCGGCCACTCGCCCATCAGGCCCATGATGGTCGCGGTGTCGCTGCCGTGACCGATGCCGGTGGCCGACAATGAGCCGTAGAGCTGAACTTCAACGCGTCTGACTTGTTCCAACAGTTCACGTTCACGTAATGCCTGGACGAACAACGCTGCGGCGCGCATGGGGCCGACGGTGTGAGAACTAGAAGGCCCGATGCCGATCTTGAACAGGTCGAAAACACTGATAGCCATTGCGGTAGAACTCCTCGATAAGCACGGCCAGGCTTGAACGAGGTGCTACGCTCAGATCGCCCAGATGGCGGCATCATCAAGCTTTTGCTTGCCCTCACGGCGTCTCACACCGACGCACCCATGCTCACCAGCGTCGCCGGTGTGCGATCAGTTGTTTTGGCCGTTTTTAGCGGTGCAGATGGGCAAAAACTGCAGTTTTGCCTTTGGAAAAATCTGTAAGCGACGTCACCGACACTGGATACGACCATCCCTGTACTGGATACGACGCCCCCTGTAGGCGTCAGATTTTCACTGGTACATGATCAGTCTCGACTCGTTTGCAAGGCACCGCGCCAGAGCACCAACGCACGCCCCAACCGCAACACTTATAAAGCGCGGCGAATGCCGCCAGAAAAAGACACAGGAGTCTACCCAGATGAAAGGTTCACCCTCGTTGTTGTTGGCCGCCATGCTGAGTCTGCCAGTCCTGGCACACGCTGCAGAACCGGAACAGTGCAAGACCGTCAACTTCTCCGATGTCGGCTGGACCGACATCACCGTCACCACCGCGACCACCAGCGAAGTCCTCAAGGGCCTGGGCTACAAGCCGCGCACCACGATGATTTCGGTGCCGGTGACCTACAAGTCACTGGCCGACGGCAAGAACATGGACATCTTCCTCGGCAACTGGATGCCGACCATGGAAAACGACATCAAGCAGTACCGTGATGCCGGCACCGTGGAAACCGTGCGCGCTAACCTGGAAAACGCCAAGTACACCCTGGCCGTCCCGGAAGCGCTGTACAACAAGGGCCTGAAAGACTTCGCCGATATCGCGAAATTCAAGGATGAACTGGGCGGAAAAATCTACGGCATCGAGCCGGGTAACGACGGCAACCGCACCATCCAGACGCTGATCGACAAAGACGCTTTCGGTCTGAAAACCGCAGGCTTCAAAGTGGTCGAGTCCAGCGAAGCCGGGATGCTTTCGCAAGTGGAACGCGCCTCCAAGCGCGACCAGGCCATCGTGTTCCTCGGCTGGGAACCGCACCCGATGAACACCCGCTTCAAGATGAAGTACCTGACCGGCGGTGACGACTCGTTCGGCCCCAACTACGGTCAGGCCACCATCTACACCAACGTTCGCAAGGGCTACACCCAGGAATGCAGCAACGTGGGCCAGTTGCTGAAAAACCTGTCGTTCACGCTGAACATGGAAAGCACCCTGATGGGTAACGTCCTGGATGAAAAGATGAAGCCCGATGCCGCGGCGAAAGCCTGGCTGAAGAAGAACCCACAAGTACTCGACACCTGGCTCGCCGGTGTCACCACCGTCGATGGCAAACCAGGTCTGGAGGCCGTCAAGGAATACCTCGCCAAGTAAGAGCTGACCCCGGGCCGGTGCGCTGGCCCGGGATGTTTTTCCCTTCGCATGTGGACATTCACTACCATGCTGACTGAACAGAAAATCCCACTAGGCCAGTACATCGCTGCCTTCGTCGAATGGTTGACCCAACACGGCGCCAACTACTTCGACGCAATCGCATCGACGCTGGAAACGATGATCCACGGCGTGACGTTTGCGCTGACCTGGTTCAATCCACTGGCATTGATCGGTCTGATTGCGCTGCTGGCTCACTTTATTCAACGTAAATGGGGACTGACTGTTTTTGTCATCGCCTCCTTCCTGCTGATCCTCAACCTGGGGTACTGGCAGGAAACCATGGAAACCCTCGCGCAGGTGTTGTTTGCCACCCTGGTCTGCGTGGTCATCGGTGTGCCGCTGGGCATTGTTGCCGCGCACAAGCCGATGTTCTACACCCTGATGCGGCCGGTGCTCGATCTGATGCAGACCGTACCGACCTTCGTCTACCTCATCCCTACCCTGACCCTCTTCGGGCTGGGTGTGGTGCCCGGGCTGATTTCCACGGTGGTGTTCGCGATTGCCGCGCCGATCCGCCTGACCTACCTGGGCATCCGTGATGTACCGCAAGAGTTGATGGACGCCGGTAAAGCCTTTGGCTGCTCGCGCCGTCAATTGCTCTCACGCATTGAACTGCCCCACGCCATGCCGAGCATTGCCGCCGGCATTACCCAATGCATCATGCTGTCGTTGTCGATGGTGGTGATCGCGGCCCTGGTGGGCGCCGACGGCCTCGGCAAGCCGGTGGTCAACGCGCTGAACACCGCCGATATCGCCCTGGGCTTCGAAGCCGGCCTGGCGATCGTGTTGCTGGCCATCATGCTCGACCGCATCTGCAAACAACCCGACGCCAAAGTAGGGGGTGATGCATGAGCATTATCCGATTCGACAATGTCGATGTGATCTTCTCCAAAGACCCGCGCGAAGCACTCAAGCTGCTCGACCAGGGCATGCACCGCAACGAGATCCTGAAAAAGACCGGGCAGATTGTCGGCGTTGAAAAAGCCAGCCTGGATGTCGAGAAAGGCGAGATCTGCGTGCTGATGGGCCTGTCCGGTTCCGGCAAATCGAGCCTGCTGCGTTGCATCAACGGGCTGAACACTGTGAGTCGTGGCCAGCTGTTTGTGGAGCATGAAGGGCGCCAGATCGACATCGCGTCCTGCACCCCTGCCGAGCTGAAAATGATGCGCACCAAGCGCATCGCCATGGTGTTCCAGAAGTTCGCCCTGATGCCCTGGCTGACGGTGCGCGAAAACATCAGCTTCGGCCTGGAAATGCAGGGCCGCCCGGAGAAAGACCGACGCAAGCTGGTGGATGAAAAACTCGAGCTGGTGGGCCTGACCCAATGGCGTAACAAGAAGCCCGACGAGCTGTCCGGCGGCATGCAGCAGCGCGTCGGCCTGGCCCGCGCCTTGGCGATGGACGCCGATATCCTGCTGATGGACGAACCGTTCTCCGCCCTCGACCCACTGATCCGCCAGGGCCTGCAGGACGAGTTGCTGGAGCTGCAACGCAAGCTGAGCAAGACCATTGTGTTTGTGAGTCACGACCTGGACGAAGCCCTCAAGCTCGGCAGCCGTATCGCGATCATGAAAGACGGCAAGATCATCCAGTACAGCGTGCCGGAAGAGATCGTGCTGAACCCGGCGGACGACTATGTGCGCACCTTCGTCGCCCATACCAACCCACTGAACGTACTGTGCGGCCGCAGCCTGATGCGCACGCTGGACAACTGCACCCGGGTGAACGGCTCGGTGTGCCTCGATCCGGGCGGCGATTCATGGCTGGACCTCGCCGAAGGCAACACTATCCAGGGCGCCCGCCAGAATGGCGTGGTAATGAACCTGCAGAACTGGGCACCGGGGCAATCAGTGGAAGGTCTGGGTCGGGTGCCGACGCTGGTGGACTCCAATATCGGCATGCGCGATGCGCTGCAGATTCGTTATCACACCGGGAACAAGCTGGTGTTGCATGACAACAACCAAGTGGTGGGGATTCTGGGGGACAGTGAGCTTTACCATGCCCTCTTGGGCAAGAACCTGGGTTAAGGCACTACACAGATCCAACTGAAGGAAATAGGTCAATGTGGGAGCTGGCTTGCCTGCGATAGCGGTGGTGAATTCACTAAAGCTATCGCAGGCAAGCCAGCTCCCACATTTGATCTCTGTTTCAACAGTGGATAAGCGGCGCCATTGAAGGCGCCGCTCCGCTCACCTATCAGCTATAGACACGGCCAAGGAGCTGCCGATGGCTTTCAAACTGATCGAGCACGTCCCGGGTGATCTGCTCCTGGGTGAAGCCCATCAGGTCGTACTCTTGAGGCCCGTTGTGCAGGTACACCTCGGCTCGGTAATACCGCGTACGCTCTTCTTCAGGCAGGTCGCTCGGTGCCGACGAATAAGCATCCAGGCTCACTTCGTAAACAAACGGGTTGCCCTCTTCCCTCTCGATCCGCACGCCGATACAGCGCTTGGATTTACCGAGCAGCGTCTGCACTTCCAGCCCCTGATCACGCAATGCAGTGGCGGCCTCTTCCAACGCCGGCGTTACGTGCTTGTCCATAAAGCGCTGCACGGTGCCCTGGCTCGGTTGCAGGTCGAGCGCGGTCAGGCGCTCGCTGAAACCACGGCGACCACGCTCGGCCAATTGCGCCTGCTCAAGCTCGATCGCCACGTCCTGGCGCATCGCCTTGTGCAACCCGAACATGAAGAAAATCAGCACCACCGAGAACGGCAGTCCCGCCAGCACCACCATGGTTTGCATGGCTTCAAAGTTACCGGCAAACAGCAGGCCGATGGTCACCAGGGTGATCACCGCCGACCAGAAGATCCGCAACCAGTGCGGCGCATCTTCATCCACATTGCCGCCTTTGCAGGAGAGGTTGGCCATCATCACCGCGCCGGAATCCGCCGGGGTCAGGAACAACACGAAGCCCACGAAGATCGACACACCAATCACGATTTTCGACGCCGGGTAATGCTCCAGCAATTGGTAGATGGCCATCGACGGTTGTTCCAGCGCCGTCTTGCCCAACTCCACCGCACCGTGGTTGAGCACCAGGTCCAGCGCCGAGTTACCGAAGATCGACAGCCACGCAAGGGTAAAGCCCAGCGGGATCAGCAGCACGCCGGCCACCAGTTCACGCACGGTACGACCACGGGAAATACGCGCAATGAACATGCCCACGAATGGCGCCCAGGAAATCCACCAGGCCCAGTAGAACAGGGTCCACAGGCCCATCCAGCGCTCGGTCTTGTCGGCGTCGCCTTCGTACACATAGAGGTCGAAGGTTTTCAGGATGATGCCGTTGAGGTAGTCACCGGTGTTCTGCACCAGGCCATTGAGCAGGTGCAAGGTCGGGCCAAACAGCAGTACGAAAATCAACAAACCGCTGAACAGCACGATATTGAGGTTGGACAGCCGGCGAATGCCGTTCTCCACACCCGACACAGCGGCGATGGTCGCCACGGTGCTCATCACGATGATCACGATCAACAGGTTGGTATTGCTGTGCTGCATGCCGAACAGGTTTTCCAACCCGGACGACACCTGCATCGAGCCGATCCCGAGGTTGGTCACCAGGCCCAGCAGGGTCACGAACATGCCGAAGCCGTCCACCGCGTGGCCGGCAGCCCCCTTCACCCAACGCTCGCCCACCAGCGGGTACAGCGCCGAACGCAAGGCCAGCGGCTGGTTATGCCGGTACGCGAAGTACGCCACCGCCAGGCCGACCAGCGCGTAGATCGCCCAGCCATGCAGGCCCCAGTGCAGGAAGGTCAGTTGCAGCGCCTGGCGTGCCGCGCCATTACTGGCAGCTACGCCTTCGGGCGGGTTGAAGTAGTGGTCCAAAGGCTCGGAAGCACCGAAGTACAGCAGCGAAATGCCGATACCCGAGGAGAACAACATGCCGGCCCAGGCGCCGTAGCTGAAGTCCGGGGTGTCGTCCTTGCTGCCCAGTTTCAATTTGCCGTAGGACGAAAACGCCAGGCCGACCACGAAGACGAGGTAAGCGGCGATAACCACCATGTAGTACCAGCCGAAGCTTTTCGAAAGCCAGGCTTGTGCAACACCGAGCATGCGCCCGGCCTCCTGCGGGGCGATGATCAAAATGGCAGTCAGCAACAGAATCAGTGCGGTGGAGGTGTAAAACACCCAACCGTTAACCCGTACCTTTTCCGGCGGGGTCTTTATAAGAGAGGCAGAACTCATGGCGCAGATGCTCCGGGCAGTGCGAGAGAGAAACACAAGGCAACGGTTATCCCGGGACATCGATTTTTCGGCAGTCGACGGACGGGTGTTATAAAGACACCCCGAAAATTCTTGAGCCGCGCCGAAGCGCTGGCCAGGCCCTGATACGGCCTGTTTCAAGGGTTTTTGCAGGTGTCAGAGGTCACTGCTCTCAGGTAGGAAATATCTGTAGGCAGCGACCATTTGTCGCAGAGCTTATTCTTTGTTGATTGAACGTTCAATCAAAACAAAATAGACTGGCCATCAAGCCGACGGACGTTTATCGCCCATCGGCAGGCCCAAGGAGAGGTGCTACATGCCCAAGGTCGGTATGCAACCCATACGCCGCCAGCAGTTGATCGAAGCCACCTTGACGGCCATCGATCAGGTCGGAATGGGGGATGCCAGCATTGCGCTGATCGCCCGTTTGGCCGGTGTTTCGAACGGCATCATCAGTCACTACTTTCAGGACAAGAACGGCCTGATCGCCGCGACGATGCGGTACTTGATGAATGTGCTGATCGAGAACGTCCACGAGCGCAGGCTTGCGCTGAAGGAAGACAGCCCCCGTGCCCACCTGCAGGTGATCATCGGCGGCAACTTCGACGCCAGCCAGGTGAACGGCCCGGCGATGAAAACCTGGTTGGCCTTCTGGGCCACCAGCATGCACCACCCGTCATTGCACAGGTTGCAGCGGATCAACGATCACCGTCTGTATTCCAACCTGTGTTGCCAGTTCCGCCGGGTGCTGCCGCTGCCTGAAGCACGCAGCGCAGCCCGGGGCCTGGCGGCTTTGATCGACGGTTTGTGGTTGCGCGGCGCCCTGTCGGGAGACGCTTTCGACACGGAGCAGGCGCAACGGATCGCTTACGAATACATGGATTTCCAATTGGCCAAGCAGGTGAGTTAGAGCACTTATAACCGCTCAACCCCTGAACGTCTGCCGCTCAGTGTTGCCAGAACCCCATGGCCCACTTTCGGCGGGTAACGCCAACCACTTATGCACTTGCGAGGACTTTATGGCCCGTTTCGACCTGCAAAAACTCTACATTGACGGCGGCTACAGCGACGCTGGCAGCGATGCCACCTTCGACGCTATCAACCCGGCTAACGGTGAAGTTCTCGCCCAAGTGCAACGCGCTACCAAGGAAGACGTTGAACGTGCCGTGGTCAGCGCCGAAAAAGGCCAGAAAATCTGGGCCGCGATGACCGCCATGGAGCGTTCGCGCATCCTGCGCCGTGCCGTCGACATCCTGCGCGAGCGCAACGACGAGCTCGCCGCCCTGGAAACCCTGGACACCGGTAAAGCCTTCTCCGAAACCCAATACGTCGACATCGTTACCGGCGCCGACGTGCTGGAATACTACGCGGGCCTGGTGCCAGCCATCGAAGGCGAGCAGATCCCGTTGCGCGACACTTCGTTCGTCTACACCCGCCGCGAGCCGCTGGGCGTAGTGGCCGGTATCGGCGCGTGGAACTACCCGATCCAGATCGCCCTGTGGAAATCCGCACCGGCCCTGGCCGCCGGTAACGCGATGATCTTCAAGCCAAGCGAAGTCACCTCGCTGACCACCCTGAAACTGGCCGAGATCTACACCGAAGCCGGCGTTCCAGCAGGTGTGTTCAACGTACTGACCGGCAGCGGCCGTGAAGTCGGCACCTGGCTGACCGAGCACCCGCGCATCGAGAAAGTCTCGTTCACCGGCGGCACCGACACCGGCAAAAAAGTCATGGCCAGCGCTTCCAGCTCGTCGCTCAAGGAAGTGACCATGGAACTGGGCGGCAAGTCGCCGCTGATCGTGTTCGAAGACGCCGACCTGGATCGTGCCGCCGACATCGCGATGATGGCCAACTTCTACAGCTCCGGCCAGGTCTGCACCAACGGCACTCGCGTGTTCGTACCCAAGCACCTGCAAGCGGCCTTCGAAGCCAAGATCGTTGAGCGTGTTGCGCGCATTCGCGTCGGCAACCCGCAAGACGAAAACACCAACTTCGGCCCGCTGGTCAGCTTCGCCCACATGGAAAGCGTGCTCGGCTACATCGCCAAAGGCAAAGAAGAAGGCGCCCGCGTGCTGTGCGGCGGCGACCGTCTGACCGACGGCGAATTCGCCAAAGGCGCCTACGTGGCACCGACTGTGTTCACTGACTGCACCGACGAGATGACCATCGTCCGTGAAGAAATCTTCGGCCCGGTGATGAGCATCCTCACTTACGAGACTGAGGAAGAAGTGATCCGCCGCGCCAACGACACCGACTTCGGCCTGGCTGCCGGCCTTGTGACCAAAGACCTGAACCGCGCACACCGCGTGATTCATCAGCTGGAAGCGGGTATCTGCTGGATCAACGCCTGGGGCGAGTCCGACGCGAAGATGCCGGTGGGCGGCTACAAGCAATCCGGTGTGGGCCGTGAGAACGGCATCAGCTCGCTGAACAACTTCACCCGCATCAAATCGGTACAGGTTGAGCTGGGCGATTACGCCTCGGTGTTCTAACACCCGAGCCTTTCATTGCCTGCGAGGCCGTCATCGCAGGCAAGCCTCCTCCCACCTTTGACTGTGTAAACCCGATCAAATGTGGGAGGGGGCTTGCCCCCGATGAGGCCCGACCTGACCACACATCAAAGAGGGTGCATTCATGTCCCAAGAATACGATTACATCATTGTGGGTGCCGGCTCCGCCGGTAACACCCTGGCGACCCGTCTGACCGAAGACGAAGGCGTCACCGTTTTGCTGCTCGAAGCCGGCGGCCCGGACTACCGTCTCGATTTCCGTACCCAGATGCCCGCCGCCCTGGCCTTCCCACTGCAAGGCCGTCGCTACAACTGGGCCTACGAAACCGATCCTGAGCCACACATGGACGGCCGCCGGATGGAATGCGGTCGCGGCAAGGGCCTGGGTGGTTCTTCGCTGATCAACGGCATGTGCTACATCCGTGGCAACGCCATGGACTACGACAACTGGTCGAAATTGCCGGGCCTGGAAAACTGGACCTACCTCGACTGCCTGCCGTATTTCCGCAAGGCCGAAACCCGTGACATCGGCCCCAACGACTGGCACGGCGGCGATGGCCCGGTCAGCGTGACCACACCAAAAGCCGGCAACAACCCCCTGTTCCACGCCATGGTCGAAGCCGGCGTGCAGGCCGGTTACCCGCGCACCGAAGACCTGAACGGCTACCAGCAAGAAGGCTTCGGCCCGATGGACCGTACCGTCACGCCGAACGGCCGTCGCGCCAGCACCGCACGTGGTTACCTGGACACGGCTAAAAAGCGTTCGACCCTGACCATCGTCACCCACGCGCTCACCGACAAAGTGTTGTTTGAAGGCAAGCGTGCCGTTGGCGTGCGTTACCTGATCGGCGCCGCCGAAGAGCGCGTTGAAGCCCGCGCCCGTAAAGAAGTACTGGTGTGCAGCGGCGCCATCGCATCGCCGCAGCTGTTGCAACGCTCCGGTGTCGGCCCGGCCAAACTGCTGGAAAGCCTCGACATCCCGGTGGTCCACGACCTGCCGGGCGTCGGCGAGAACCTGCAGGACCACCTTGAGCTGTACCTGCAATACGCCTGCACCCAACCGGTGTCGCTGTACCCGTCGCTGCTCTGGTACAACCAGCCGGCGATCGGTGCCGAGTGGCTGTTCAACGGCACCGGTATCGGCGCCAGCAACCAGTTCGAAGCGGGCGGTTTTATCCGTTCACGCCCGGAATTCGAATGGCCGAACATCCAGTACCACTTCCTGCCGGTCGCGATTAACTACAACGGCAGCAACGGTGTGAAAGAGCACGGTTTCCAGGCGCACATGGGTTCCATGCGTTCGCCAAGCCGTGGCCGCGTGCAATTGAAGTCGAAGAACCCACGGGACTACCCGAGCATCCTTTTCAACTACATGGCCACCGAGCAGGACTGGCAGGAGTTCCGCGATGGCATCCGCCTGACCCGTGAAATCATGCAGCAGCCGGCACTGGACCAGTACCGTGGCCGCGAAATCAGCCCGGGCATCGACGTGCAAACCGACGAGCAACTGGACAAGTTCATTCGCGAACACGCCGAAACCGCGTTCCACCCGTCGTGCTCCTGCAAAATGGGCACCGACGAGATGGCCGTGGTGGATGGCGAAGGCCGCGTGCATGGCATGCAGGGGCTGCGTGTGGTCGATGCGTCGATCATGCCGATCATCACCACCGGTAACCTGAACGCGCCGACGATCATGATCGCCGAGAAAATCGCCGACAAGATCCGTGGCCGCCAGCCGCTGCCGCGCAGCACCGCCGACTACTACGTGGCCGGCGATGCGCCAGTGCGTGGCACACCGATGCGTGAAGTGGGCCCGACCGCGCAGTAACTGATACACCCTGTGGCAAGCAGCGGCTTGTGTGGCGAGCGGGCTTGCCCGCGTTGGGCTGCGTAGCGGCCCCAAAAATCTTGGGAGCGCTTCGCACTCCAACGCGGGCAAGCCCGCTCGCCACACAAGCGCGTTCGCCACAGACAGCAAGCCCCTTCAATACAAATGGTTGCCTCTCCTTGATCAGCTCCAAGCCCGGGCCTACTCTGTTTGCCTGCCCGCGCTGAGCCGCCCACAAGGAAGGCCCCATGTTCGACTACCACGCCCTACTCAAGAAACACTTCAGTGCCCTGCGCACCACCGCCGATTTCTTCTCCCTGCGTTACCTGCGCGAATCCGGCCAGTACCTGTCGGTGCGCAAGAACGTCGCCGAACCGCCACACCTGAACCACGACGAAGGTGCGATGCTCACCGTGCGTGTCAACGGTGTCGAAGCCTACGCCGCGACCCACGATATTTCCCTGCGCGGCCTGCAAGCCGCACTCGAACGTGCCGAACAGCAAGCGCGCCTGATCAAGCCTCATGCCCTGCTTGACCTGCGCGATCAACAGGTGTCCAGCGACGTCGCCGACTACCTGTCACCCAACCTTGAGCAAGCCTTCCCGTCCTTGAGCGACTGCTACCAATTGCTCGGCGACGAATCAGCCGCCGTGCCCCAGGACGAGCGCCTGGTGAACTGGGAAGTCAGCCTCGGCCTGACCCACGTCGAACAGATCTACCTCAACAGTGCGGGCGCCGAACTGCGCCAGGCCCAGCGTTTTGTGTTCCCCGGCGTGAATGTCACGGCCTACGACGGCAACGACAGCCAGTCGCGCACCCTGGGCGGCAGCAACTTTGGCCAGCAAGGCGGGTTTGACGTGATCAACCGCTTCGGCCTGGTCGGCGCGGCGCCGCGCATCGCTGACGAAGCCCTGCAACTGCTGCTCGCACCCAATACACCCCAGGGCCCGCGCGACCTGCTGCTGATGCCCGACCAGATGATCCTGCAGATCCACGAATCCATCGGCCACCCGTTGGAGCTAGACCGCATCCTCGGCGATGAGCGCAATTACGCCGGCACCAGCTTCGTCAAGGCCGAGGACTTCGGCCACCTGCAATATGGCTCCAAACTGCTCAACGTGACGTTCGACCCGGACATCCCCGAACAACTTGCCAGCTACAGCCATGACGACGATGGCACCCACGCCAGCAAGCAGTTCCTGATCCGCGAAGGGCTGCTGCTCAAGCCGTTGGGCGGTGCGTTGTCACAATTTCGCTCGGGTATGAGCGGCGTCGCCAACAGTCGCGCCAGCAGCTGGAACCGCCCGCCGATCGACCGCATGGCCAACCTGAATATCGAGGCCGGCGACCAGAGCCTGGCGCAACTGATTGGCGGCATCGAAAACGGCATTCTGATGTCGACCAACCGTTCGTGGTCCATTGATGACGCGCGCAATAAATTCCAGTTCGGCTGCGAATGGGGCCAACTGATTGAAAACGGCGAGCTGAAGGGCGTGGTGAAAAACCCCAACTACCGGGCGATTTCCGCGCAGTTCTGGCGCAACCTCAGCGCCGTGGGCGACGCCAGCACCTACAAAGTGTTGGGCACACCGAACTGTGGCAAAGGCGAACCCAACCAGGTGATCCGCGTAGGCCATGCGTCGCCGGCCTGCGTATTCAGCAACGTTGACGTATTTGGGGGAGATGCCTGATGCATAATTTCAAGGCATTGGTGGAGTGGCTCAAGCAGGCCATCACCGACAAGGAACAATTCCACCTGGGCTACGCGGACGAATCCTCCGAATTCGTGCGCTTCAACCACGCCAAGGTACGCCAGGCCGGCCAGGTGCAGCAGGCCAGCCTCACCCTCAAGCTGATCAACGACGGGCGCCATGCCGACCTCGGCATCACCCTGGCCGGCGAGCCCGAGCTGGACCGCCAGCGCCTCGCCGACGGCCTGCAGCAACTGCGCGAAACCTTGCCGCTGCTGCCCCATGACCCGTACCTGTTGCTCAATCACAACGCCTGGCAAAGCCACAACGAACAGGCTCGGCCCCTGCCCGAGCTGGCCCGGGTACTCGAGGAAATCAGCCAGGCGGCGGAGGGTGTCGACTTGGTCGGCTTCTATGCCGCAGGCCCGATCAGCCTTGGTTTTGCCAGCTCGAACGGGGCGTTTGGTTGGCACCAGGCCAATAGCTTCAACTTCGATTTCAGCCTGTTCCACGCCAATGGCGAGGCGGTGAAAGCCAGCTATGCCGGCGATGAATGGAACAGCGTCGAGTTCGCCCGCCGCTTCCAGCTGGTCCGCGAACAGCTGGAATTTCTCGGCCGCCCGTTGCACTCACTGGCGCCCGGTGAGTACCGCGCCTACCTTGCACCGGCCGCGCTGGAAGAGATCATCAGCATCATCACCTGGGGTGGGTTTTCCGCCCAGGCTATCGCCAGCAAAGGCAGCTCCTTGCAGCGGCTGTACGCCGGTGAGCAACACCTCAGCCCGCTGGTGACGGTGAAAGAACAGATCAGCGGTTCCCTGAGCCAGGCGTTCTCCAGCGAAGGCTACCCACGCAACGATGTGACGCTGATCAATGCCGGCACTGCCTGCGGCCAACTGGTGAACTCGCGCAGCGCCGCCGAATACGGCCTGAGCGCCAACGGCGCCAGCAGCGACGAAGCCCCCAGCGCCTTGCAGATAGCGGCGGGCCAACTCGCCCAGGCCGATATCCTCAAGCAGTTGGGCACCGGGCTGTACATCAGCAACCTGTGGTATCTGAACTACTCCGACCTGCCCGCCGCACGCCTGACCGGCATGACGCGCTTCGCCACGTTCTGGGTGGAAGACGGCGAGATCAAGGCGCCGGTCAGCACCATGCGCTTCGATGACAGCGTCTACCAGTTGCTGGGTTCGCAGCTGGAAGCATTGACCGCTGATCGAGAACTGCTGCTGTCGGCCAGCACGTACGGCCAGCGCAACACCGCCTCCAACCTGTTGCCGGGCGCCTTGGTAAAACGCCTTACCCTCACCCTCTAAACACCTAAGATCCAATGTGGGAGGGGGCTTGCCCCCGATAGCAGTGTGTCAGTCAGTACCCTCGGGACTGATACACCGCTATCGGGGGCAAGCCCCCTCCCACATTGCTTAACGGTGGTTTCAGACTCCTCGTTTCGCTTATTCCTACCGCCAAATCCCATCTCACATTTCTCCCCGTGCAGCCTGTTGTCGCCCGCAAAAAACCTCGTTATAAAGGCTGGTGGCATACCGCCACCGCACAGGAAGTCCTGCGATGAACCATGGAAGTTTCGTCCTACAAAAGCTGTTCAAGCACTACAACGTTCATGTTGAGCAACTGGGTACAGACCCGCAAAAGAAAACCGTGCTGATGGTCAATGGCGCGCTGTCCACCACACGCTCCTTTGCCCGTACCAGCAAATGCCTGGCCGAGCACTTCAATGTGCTGCTGTTCGATTTGCCGTTCTCCGGCTATTCACGCGAACACAATACCGACCTCGACCTGGTGACCAAGGACGATGAGGTACAGATCCTGCGAGCGCTGGTGGAGCGTTTTCAGGTCAACCATCTGGTATCGGCCTCCTGGGGCGGCATCTCCACGTTACTGACCCTGGCGCACAACCCGCCGTCCATCGAGAGCTCGGTGGTGATGGCCCTGGCCCCCAACCTCAACCAGGCCATGCTCGATTATGTGGAGCGCGTGCGCGTGCTGATCGAGGCCGATGACAAGTCCGCCGTCGGCCACTTGCTCAACGAGACCGTCGGCAAATACTTGTCGCCGCGCCTCAAACGCAATAACCATCGCCACCTGTCGAACATGGCCACCACCGAGTACCGCCAGGCGCGCTTTCATATCCACCAGGTCCTGGCCCTGGGCGATGGCAACTACCTGCCGGCGCTCACGCGGATTGAAACCCCGGTGCACTTCCTCAACGGCACGCTGGACGAATACACCCCCGCCGCCGATGCCCAGCTGTTCAAACAATACGTAGGCCGCAGCAGCTTTGGCGTCGCCGAACACACCGGGCATTTACTCGACCTGGAGTCCCGCGAGGCGGCCCTGGCGGTGCACCGGGCGTTGTTGGATTTCCTGGTGGGCGAGCACGTAACGGTGTCGGAATTAGACGAACAGCCTGTGGGAAAAGGAGCGACGAATGGCGCATAATCGCCGACACATAGCCTGCTAACAAAAAGGTAACCCATGCCTAATCGCGCCCCTCTCGATGCCAAGACCGCCCGCTGGCTCCCCTGGGTGGTCGCGATTGCCTTCTTCATGCAGTCGCTGGATGGGACGATTCTCAACACGGCGTTACCCGCCATGGCTCGGGACCTGGCGGAAAACCCGCTGCGCATGCAAGGGGTGGTAATCGCCTACATGCTCACCGTCGCCTTGCTGATCCCGGCGTCGGGCTGGGTGGCTGACCGCTTCGGCACCAAAAAAATCTTTTTCGGCGCGATCATGCTGTTCAGCATCGGCTCCTTGCTGTGTGCCTTGTCCAGCAGCCTCACAATGCTGGTCGGCGCACGGGTGATCCAGGGCCTGGGCGGTGCACTGATGCTGCCGGTCGGCCGGCTCGTGGTACTGCGCGCCTACCCCCGTTCCGAACTGGTGCGGATCATGGGCTTTATCACCATCCCCGGGCTGCTCGGCCCATTGCTCGGCCCGACCATGGGCGGCTGGATGGTGCAATACCTGACCTGGCACTGGATCTTCCTGATCAACCTGCCCGTGGGCATGATCGGCTGCTACGCCGTGTGGAAACTGATTCCCGACCTGCGCGGCAGCGAACGCACGCGGTTTGACGGTGTGGGGTTTGTGCTGTTCGGCGCGGCGATGGTGCTGATCACCATCGCCATGGAGGGCCTGGGCGAACTGCACCTGCCGCACCTGCGGGTGATGTTGCTGCTGTTCGGCGGGCTGGCGTGCCTGGCGGCGTATTGGCTGCGTGCAGGGCACATCGAAAACCCGCTGTTTTCGCCGGTGCTGTTCAAGACTCGCACCTTTGCCGTGGGCATCCTCGGCAATCTGTTTGCGCGCCTGGGCAGTGGCGCGCTGCCGTTTCTGGTGCCGCTGCTGCTGCAGGTGGCCCTGGGTTATTCGCCCTCGGAAGCCGGCATGAGCATGCTGCCCCTGGCGGCGGCGGCGATGTTTGCCAAGTCCATTGCACGGCCACTGATCGAACGCCTGGGCTACCGCATTGTGCTGACCGGCAACACGCTGGCCCTGGGCATCATGCTCGCCAGCATGGGCCTGGTCAGCGAGCACACGCCCTACCCGTTGCTGCTGGCAATGCTGGCGGTGCTGGGGGCGATCAACTCGCTGCAATTTACCGCGATGAACACCGTCACCCTGATCGACCTCGACGACGCCCAGGCCAGCAGCGGCAACAGTTTACTCTCGGTGGTGGCGCAATTGTCCCTGAGCCTGGGGGTGGCCTGCGCCGGTGCGCTGCTGGGCGGGTTCACCGCTGAAGCAGGCAACGACGGGGTGGAGAGCGTGCTCGGCGCCTTCCAACTGACCTTCCTCACCGTGGGCATCATGGCGATGCTGGCGGCGGCGATCTTCCTGCAATTGTCGCCAAAAGACGGCAAACGCGTGGTCAGCCGCGAGCACGATATCGAGCATTGAAGCAGCTGCAAGCCTCAAGTTATTAGCCTCAGGCTTGCGGCTTGAAGCTGATAACTGAGGCGGCCCCTCTACTCCTCGTCGAGAACATACAAAGAAACCCGAGGGGGCCTGCTACACTGCGCGACATTTTGTTTTGCAGAGCCAGTCCCGTGACTACCATCGCCACCGCTTTTAATACTTTGCCGCTCTCCGCCGCCATGCTGGCTAACCTCGACTCGCTGGGTTATGTCGAGATGACGCAGATCCAGGCGCAAAGCTTGCCGGTGATCCTCAAGGGGCTGGACCTGATTGCCCAGGCCAAGACCGGCAGCGGCAAGACCGCCGCCTTCGGCATCGGCCTGCTGAACCCGATCAACCCGCGCTACTTCGGCTGCCAGGCACTGGTCATGTGCCCGACCCGCGAGCTGGCCGACCAGGTGGCCAAGGAAATCCGCCGCCTGGCCCGCGCCGAAGACAATATCAAGGTGCTGACCCTGTGCGGCGGCGTGTCCCTGGGCCCGCAGATCGCCTCGCTGGAACACGGCGCCCACGTCATCGTCGGCACCCCGGGCCGCATCCAGCAGCACCTGCGCAAAGGTTCGCTGGTGCTGGACGGCCTGAACACGCTGATCCTCGATGAAGCCGACCGCATGCTCGACATGGGTTTCTACGACGCCATCGAAGACATCATCAGCAAGACCCCGGCCCGTCGCCAGACCCTGCTGTTCTCGGCCACCTACCCGGTGAGCATCAAGCAGCTGGCGTCCAAGTTCATGCGTGCGCCGCAGCAAGTCAAGGCCGAAGCCTTCCACTCCGACGACCAGATCGAGCAGCGTTTCTACGAGATTTCCCCGGAAGAGCGCATGGACGCGGTAACCAAGGTCCTGGCGCACTTCCGTCCGGCTTCCTGCGTGGCCTTCTGCTTTACCAAGCAGCAAGTGCAGGAAACCGTGGATCACCTGACCGCCAAGGGCATTTCCGCCGTGGGCCTGCACGGCGACCTGGAACAGCGCGACCGTGATCAGGTGCTGGCGATGTTCGCCAACCGCAGCACCTCCGTGCTGGTGGCCACCGACGTTGCGGCTCGTGGCCTGGACATTGACTCGCTGGACATGGTGATCAACGTCGAACTGGCCCGCGATTCGGAAATCCACATCCACCGCGTAGGCCGCACCGGTCGCGCCGGTGAGACCGGTATCGCGATCAGCCTGGTGGCGCCGTCCGAAGCGCACCGCGCCCAGGCCATCGAGCAGTTGCAGAAATCGCCGCTGAACTGGGACCAACTGGATAACCTCAAGCCGCAAAGCGGTGGCCCGCTGCTGCCGCAGATGAGCACCCTGTGCATCGCCGCCGGCCGTAAAGACAAGGTTCGCCCGGGCGACATCCTCGGCGCGTTGACCGGTGAAGCCGGCATCCCGGGTGCCCAGGTCGGCAAGATCGCGATCTTTGACTTCCAGGCGTTTGTGGCCGTGGAACGCGGCATCGCCAAGCAGGCGTTGCAGCGTTTGAATGACGGCAAGATCAAAGGCCGTTCGTTGCGCGTGCGGATCCTGTAAAGATCTCAAGCTATACAGAGATCAAAAATGTGGGAGCGGGCTTGCTCGCGAATACGGAGTGTCAGTCACCGAATCTGTCGACTGATACACCGCATTCGCGAGCAAGCCCGCTCCCACATTTAACTGTATTTCAATTCAGAATTTGTATGAGGACACCGTTTTGCGCTCGACCGAAGTTGTGATCATTGGCGCCGGCGCCGCAGGCTTGATGTGTGCGCTGACCGCCGCTGGGCGGGGGCGCAAGGTGATGTTGATCGACCATGCGAACAAAGCCGGCAAAAAGATCCTGATGTCGGGCGGTGGCCGCTGCAACTTCACCAATATGTACACCGAGCCGGCAAACTTCCTCTCGCACAATGCGCACTTCTGCAAGTCAGCCCTGGCGCGCTATACCCAATGGGATTTCATTGGGCTGGTGGCCAAGCACGGCGTGCCGTACCACGAGAAGAAGCTCGGCCAGCTGTTCTGCGATAACAAATCCAGCGACATCCTCGGCATGCTGCTGGACGAGTGCATCCAGACCGGCGTAAACCTGCACCTGGACACCTCGATCGAGGAAATCGCCAAAGTCGACGGCGGCTATCAGCTACAGACCACCCTGGGAGAGCTGCGCTGCGAATCGCTGGTGATCGCCACCGGTGGCCTGTCAATTCCTACGCTCGGCGCCACCGGTTTTGGTTACCAGGTGGCCAAGCAGTTCGGCCATGAACTGCTGCCGACCCGTGCCGGGCTGGTGCCGTTCACCATCACCGATCAGCTCAAGGACGTGTGCGGCGAGCTGTCCGGCACCTCGGTCGATTGCCTGGTCAGTTGCAACGACCAGAGCTTTCGCGAAAACCTCCTGTTTACCCACCGCGGCCTCAGCGGCCCGGCGATTTTGCAGATTTCTTCCTACTGGGAACCCGGCGACACGCTTGAAATCAACCTGCTGCCCGACCACGACGCGCACGCCTGGCTGCAACAGCAACAGGTCGAGCGCCCTAACAGCGAGTTGAAAACCCTGCTGGGCGAGATCTTCACCAAGAAGATGGCTAATTTGCTGGCGGAAACCTGGTTCGTGTCCAAGCCGATGAAGCAGTACACCCACGCCGAAGTGGCCGATATCGCGCAAAAACTCGGCAACTGGCAACTGGTGCCGGCGGGCACCGAGGGTTACCGCACGGCGGAGGTGACATTGGGCGGAGTGGACACACGGGAAGTCTCGTCCAAGACCATGGAATCGCTGAAAAGCCCTGGCTTGTACTTTATCGGCGAGGTGCTGGATGTGACCGGTCACCTGGGCGGGTTCAATTTCCAGTGGGCCTGGGCTTCCGGCTACGCGGCCGCGCAGTACGCCTGACTGAAGGATGTACTCAGTCAAAATGTGGGAGGGGGCTTGCCCCCGATAGCAGTGTGTCAGTCAGTACTTCTATTACTGATACACCGCAATCGGGGGCAAGCCCCCTCCCACATTTGGTTTAGGGTGTGGTCTGGGAGATATTTTGCGAATTGATGTGATCGCCACGCTTGCCGTGACGTCCTTGATAGCTCAATTTAACGGCATCGTCCCGGAAGACTCCAGACTTCATGTCATCGACCTCGTTCAAGCAGTCCATGCGGCGCCTGTGGGCGCTGGATAAATTCAGTTACAGCGTACGGGTATTCATCGCCCTCACCGGCAGCATGGCGCTGTGCTGGTATCAGGATGAAATGACGCTGCTGATCCCGCTGTTCCTGGGGATTATCGCCAGCGCCCTGGCCGAGACCGATGACAGTTGGCAAGGCCGCGTGAATGCCCTGGCGGTGACGCTGGTGTGTTTCAGCATCGCCGCGTTGTCGGTGGAGCTGCTGTTCCCTTACCCCTGGATCTTCGCAATCGCCCTGGCCCTGGCCAGCTTCTGCCTGACCATGCTTGGTGCCCTCGGCGAACGTTATGGAGCGATTGCCTCGGCGACGCTGATTCTGTCGGTGTACACCATGATCGGCGTGGACCAGCGCGGCGGCGCGGTCTCGGATTTCTGGCACGAACCCCTGCTGCTGGTGGCCGGCGCCGCCTGGTATGGGGTGCTCTCGGTGCTGTGGCAGGCGCTGTTTTCCAACCAGCCGGTGCAGCAGAGCCTGGCGCGGTTGTTCCGTGAATTGGGGCGTTACCTCAAGCTCAAGTCGTCGCTGTTCGAGCCGATCCGCCAGTTGGACGTGGAAGCACGGCGCCTGGAACTGGCCCAACAGAACGGTCGCGTGGTAGCGGCGCTGAATGCGGCGAAGGAAATCATCCTGCACCGCGTAGGTAATGGGCGCCCTGGTTCGAAGGTCAGTCGCTATTTGAAGTTGTACTTCCTGGCCCAGGACATTCACGAGCGCGCCAGTTCCTCCCACTACCCTTACAACGCCCTGGCCGACGCGTTCTTCCACAGCGACGTGCTGTTCCGCTGCCAGCGCCTGCTGCGCCAGCAAGGCAAGGCGTGCCAGACCCTGGGTGAGTCGATCCAGCTGCGCCAGCCGTTTATCTATGACGACAGCTTCGCCGAAGCCCTGGGCGACCTGAACGCCTCGCTGGAGCACCTGCGCATCCAGAGCAACCCGGCCTGGCGTGGCCTGCTGCGCTCGTTGCGCGCCCTGGCGGCCAACCTCTCGACCCTTGACCGCCTGCTCGGCGACGCCAGCAACCCCGACGCGCTGGCCGACGCCACCGACAGCAACCTGCTGGACCGTGCCCCGCGCAACCTCAAGGAAATGTGGACCCGCCTGCGTACGCAGCTGACGCCCACCTCGCTGCTGTTCCGTCATGCCTTGCGCCTGGCCCTGGCCCTGACCGTGGGTTACGGCACCCTGCACGCGATCCACGCGTCGCAGGGTTACTGGATCATCCTCACCACGCTGTTTGTGTGCCAACCGAACTACGGTGCGACCCGGCGCAAGCTCGGCCAGCGGATTATCGGCACCGCCATCGGCCTGACGGTGGCCTGGGCGCTGTTCGACCTGTTCCCAAGCCCGCTGGTGCAATCAATGTTCGCCATCGCCGCCGGCCTGGTGTTCTTTATCAACCGCACCACGCGCTACACCCTGGCCACGGCCGCGATCACCCTGATGGTGCTGTTCTGCTTCAACCAGGTGGGCGAT
The DNA here is from genome assembly GCF_900591205.1 of Pseudomonas viridiflava. Classification (GTDB taxonomy): domain Bacteria; phylum Pseudomonadota; class Gammaproteobacteria; order Pseudomonadales; family Pseudomonadaceae; genus Aquipseudomonas. The sequence continues at coordinate 650,768 of NZ_UUPU01000001.1, read as the reverse complement.
GGCTACGGGCTGTTCCTGCCGCGCCTGTTCGATACCTTGCTCGGCAGCCTGATCGCCGGCCTGGCGGTGTTCCTGTTCCTGCCGGACTGGCAAGGCCGACGCCTGAACAAAGTGCTGGCCAACACCCTGACCTGCAACAGCATCTACCTGCGGCAAATCATGCAGCAGTACGCCGCCGGCAAGAGCGATGACCTGGCGTATCGACTGGCCCGGCGCAACGCGCACAACGCCGATGCGGCGCTGTCCACCACCCTGGCGAATATGCTGATGGAGCCGGGGCACTTCCGTAAGGAAGCGGACGTGGGGTTCCGCTTCCTGGTGCTGTCCCACACCTTGCTCAGCTACTTGTCCGGCCTGGGCGCGCATCGCGAAACCCAACTGCCGGCCGAGGTGCGCGAGCACCTGATCGACGGCGCCGGTAATAGCCTGGCCGCGAGCATTGATGAAATCGCCACGGGGCTGGCGAACAAACAGCCGATTGCGATTCAGAGCGATGCCGAGGAAGCCCTGGCGGCGGACCTGGAGCAGATGCCGGATGAGATTGATGAAGGGCAACGGTTGGTGCAGACGCAGTTGGCATTGATTTGTCGGCAGTTGGGGCCGTTGCGCACGCTCGCCGCGCACCTGATCAAAGATACCAGCGCGGCTTAAATCGCTATCGGGGGCAAGCCCCCTCCCACAGTTGAAGGCATTTGCAATTCAAAATGTGCGAGCGGGCTTGTCGGGTCGCCACACCGTTGCGACGAGGCCCGCAAAAACCCTACATCCCATGCTGCTTCATCAACCGCTGATAACTGCCGTCCTCCTTCATCCTGGCAATCTCCCGATCGAAGCTGGCGACGATCTGTTCGTGCTGTGGGTTCTTCAGGCTGACCAGAATATGCAGGCTGTTTTCGCTCAGCGGCGCGGGTAAAAACTCCACCGCATTACGCACCCGCGCCGATTCACGCGCCAGGTAATAGCGCGCCACATATTCATCCTCCAGCGTCAGCCGCACCCGCTGCGCCGCGAGCATGCGCACGGCCATTGCGAAGTTATGCACAGGAATTTTCTGCAACTGCGCATCCGCATCGAACGCCGCCGAATACGCATACCCGCGCACCACCGCGATGGGGGCATCGTGCAATTGCACAAGGTTCTGGAATTCGATGGGGTCATCACGCCGCTTGATGAAACGCACGCGGTTAAGCAGGTATTCGCCGGAAAACTGGCCCAGTTTCGTGCGAGCATCGTCGTACCAGGCGTTGACCAGCACATCATAGCGCCCGTCGCCAACGCCCATCAGCGCCCGGGCCCAGGGCACCTGTTCGAAATCGCTGGCGTAGCCGGCACGGGCCAGGGCGGTGCTGACAATGTCGGTGGCCAGGCCGCCATTGATCAAGGTGGAATCGGTAAAGGGTGGCCACGCGTCCGCTACCAGGCGCAAACGCTGTGCGACAGCAGGCTGGGCCAGCAATAACACTCCAATCAAAGCGACGGCACGAGAGAATCGCAGCATGCTCAAAGTCCTTGGCAGGCAGGCGGTGGCCTTAACTCAGACGGCGCCTGAGGTGTTAACAGTAGCTCAGATTACACAAAGAAAGGGGGGTGAACCCACGCAATGATGGCAAATTGATTTCACTCACAAGAATAGCTGATTTAGACAGCGTTGCCCGCGACGCTTACTATCGGCAACAGACATTTACGCGAGAGCACATCATGGCAGTCGATTGGGTTTGCAAACATCACGATGACCTGGGCAAGGAGCAGCTCTATGCCATTTTGCGCCTGCGCAACGAGGTCTTTGTCGTGGAACAGAAATGCCTGTATCAGGACCTCGACGGACAGGACCTGTGCGACGACACCCACCACCTGATGGCATGGCAAGACAACCAATTGGTGGCCTACCTGCGCCTGCTGGACCCGCAATCCCAGGGCGGCGATGTAGTGATCGGCCGGGTGATCGTCGCGCCGGTGGCACGCGGCACCGGGCTGGGGCATCAGATGATGAACGAGACACTCAAGCAGATTGAAGAACTCTGGCCCGAAACGCCGATCTTTCTGTCAGCCCAGGCGCACCTGCAGGGTTACTACGGCCGGTACGGTTTTGTAGTGGCGGGAGAGGAATACCTGGAGGATGACATTCCACACATCGGTATGCGCCGGATCTGAGGACGTCATCGGGGGCGAGCCCCCTCCCACAGTTGACCGCGTTCAAACTGTGGGAGGGGGCTTGCCCCCGATAGCGTCAGCCCAGCCACTGCAAGCCTTCAGGGATAACCCAATACCTGCTTGATCGCTGCCAGGTTAGCCTCGATCCAGCGACGATCAATCGCGCCCCAATCACGAATCCGATAGTGCCCCGCATGGTTGCGGGCACCGTCTTGCTGCTCGAATTCACACACGATATCCAGGTCGGCCAACGCCGCAATCGTGTCCTGTGCCGTGCGCCGGGGCATGCCGGTGGCATCGGTCAGCGCCGGCACACTATTGGCCTGGCCGCTGTCGATCAGGTAGGCCACATACAGGCGGCGATAGAAGCTGCTCTTGGTCTTGCTCACATCCATGGTCGGTCGCCTTGTGCGGTCAGGGCTTGCCCTGCAGATCGCGATACGTGAGGTAAACCCGCAGGTCGAATTCAACCTGATGGTAGCCGGGCATCATGTAGTCGCAGAGTTTATAGAACGCCTTGTTGTGATCCGATTCCTTGAAGTGCGCCAACTCGTGCACCACGATCATGCGCAGAAATTCCGGCGCAGCCTCCTTGAACAGCGCGGCGATGCGGATTTCTTTCTTGGCTTTGAGATTACCGCCCTGCACCCGGGAAATCGTGGTGTGCAGGCCCAGGGCGCGGTGGGTCAGGTCCAGGCGGTTATCGAACAGCACCTTGTCGATGGCCGGCGCGTTGCGCAGGTGTTCCTGTTTCAAGGCCAATGCGTAGGCATACAGCGCCTTGTCGCTCTGCACGGCGTGGCGTTCGGGATAGCGCTGCTCCAGGTAGGCGCCCAACTGGTCCTTGGCGATCAGTTGGCGCACTTGCTCCTGAAGGGCTGCGGGGTAAGCCTGGAGGTATTTCAGCGCGGTCATGGGGTCTGCAACAGGGTTCGAATGGGCGCCAGTGTAGCGAATTCAGCGCAGACGGGCGCGCGACCAATCGGCGATTTCCTCGGCCATCAACGGTTGCGCTGCCCAGGGACCCTGGATAAACGGGCAACCATTGGCCTTGAGCCACTGGGCCTGCTCAGCGGTTTCCACGCCCTCGGCCACCACCAGCACATCAAAATGCCCGCACAGTTCGATGATGCTGCGCGCCATCGCCACATCCCGCGCCGAGCCCGGCAGGCACGCGACCAATCGTGGGTCGAGCTTGAGGGTATCGAAGGCCAGATCGCGCAAATGGGCCAGGGAACACGAGCCCATCCCAAAGTCATCCAGCGCGATACGCACCCCGATCCGGCGCAGTAGATTAAGCTGCTTGGTCGCCTCTTCCAGGTTGCTCATCAGGCAGTCTTCGCTGATTTCCACCTCCAACTGCCGGGGCTGCAGCCCATGTCGCTCGAGCACCTGCGCCAACTGGTTGGCCAGGTTGGGCATATTGAACTGGCTGCTGCTCAAGCTCACGCTCAACACCAGCTCCGCATCGAAGGTGGCTTGCCATGCCTGGCGCTGGGCGGCGACCTGCTGGTAGATCCAGGCACTCAATTGGCTGATCAGCCGCGCCTCTTCCAGCAGCGGCAAAAACAGCCCTGGCGGCACATCGCCGACACTGGGATGCTGCCAGCGCAACAGCGCTTCGACCCCGCGCAAACGCCCGTCCGCAAGGGACACCTGGGGCTGGTACACCAGCGTGAAGTCCTTGTTTTGAATCGCCGTGCGCACGCTGTCTTCCAGCATCAGACGCGAGCGGGCGCGGCCGTTCATTTCCTGATCGTAATAGCGATATTGCTGACGGCCCGCACGCTTGGCTTCGTACATGGCGATATCGGCGGCGCGCAGCAGGCCATTCAGGTCCGAACCACAGTCCGGAAAGGTCGCGATGCCGATGCTGACGCCGAGCATCACATCCAGCCCATCTACCTGTTGGCAGATCGACACGCGCTCGATCAGTTTTTCCGCGACCTTCGCCGCCTGCTCCGGGAACTCCAGCGTCAGCAACGCGGTAAATTCATCCCCGCCCATGCGGCCCAGAATATCGCCGGAAGTCAGGCAACCCTGCAATTGCTCCGAGACCCAGCGCAGCACGCGGTCGCCGGCATCATGGCCCAGGGAATCGTTGACCCGCTTGAAGCCATCCAGGTCCAGGTAAAGCAACACCAGAGACGGCTCGCCGCGCTCGCTGCGCAGCAGGATGTTCTCGACCGCCTGATAGAAACCGCGCCGGTTCAGCAGCCCGGTCAGCGGGTCGGTAACGGCCTGGAACTCCAGTTGCTGATACAGGTGACGCACCTCGGACATGTCCAGCACCGTGACCACCATGGCCTTCTGCTCAGCCGGCAACGGCGCGCATGACAAGGCCACCGGCACCTGCTGGCCACGGCCGGTGCGCAAGATAGCGTCGTGCAAGCGCCAGGTTTCGCCCTTGCGAAACCCTTCGTACATCTGCGAGCCCAGCCAGGCAGGCACGTGGGGCTTTTGCAGAAAGCTGAGAAACTCCTGGCCCCGCAACTCCTGGATCGTGGCATTGAGCAGGCGCGAGATCGCCGGGTTGGCGTATTCGATCACGCCGTCCTCACTCACCACCAAAATGCCTTCGGCGGCGTTATCCAGCACCGAGGCGTTGAAAGCCCGGGCGGATTCCAGGTCATGGCTCAGGCGCTGCAACGCTCGGCGATTGCGCTGATGCTCCAGCAGGGCCTGGACTTTGGGCTTGAGGATATGCGGGTCGAAGGGTTTGAACAGGTAGTCGATGGCGCCGCTGGCGTAGCCTTCCAGCACTGCGGCCGGTGACTGGGCATTGGCGCTCAGAAAAATGATCGGGGTCATGTGCGTGCGCTGGCTACCGCGCATCAGGCGGGCGACTTCGAAGCCGTCCATACCGGGCATCATTACGTCGAGCAGTACCAGGTCGACCTCATGCAGCAACAACAACTCCAGGGCTTCCAGGCCGGAGCCGGCCGTCACCACGTGCCAGTCTTCACGCTGCAAAAGCGCACGCATGCTGATCAGGTTTTCCGGGTAGTCATCGACCACCAGAAGAACCGAGCTGCCATCGCCGTGGTGTGGAGCGCATTCCATGCTACGTCTCTTCCTTAGGACTATCCCGGTCATTTCTGACAGAAAATCCGGACAAACACTGAGGGCTCACTCTAGCCCCGGTTCTGAAAAATCAGAAGTAACCTCACTGCCATCATTGCGCCAAAGTTCAGGAAGCCGACTAACGGTCAGTGCCTGTAGGCCACGCCCTATGGGGAACATGGCTTTTTGGCATTATTTTGACGCCAAACATTTGCCAGGCATTAATTAACAAGTGCGCGACGACCGCCTATAAAGAAGCTGTCTGGCCCAAGGGCCATAGCCTACACCCCTCTGTAAAAAGGCCCACGCCATGATCGACCTTTCCACCTGGAACCTGAGCATTCCCGTCGGCTCGCCCCCCGCGACCATCGACACCCCGAAACTGCTTAGCGGCTTCAAGGACCAATATTTCCAGGCTGAAGGCAGCAACGTGCAATTCTGGACACCCGTAACCGGCACCCGCACCGAAAACGCGGTTTACCCACGCAGCGAGCTGCGCGAGACCTACGCCGACGGCCGCCTGCGCAATTGGACCTACGCCGACGCCGACAACTTCCTGCGCGCCACCCTGGCCGTCAACCAGGTGCCCTCCAGCGGCAAGATTGTCATAGGGCAAATTCACGCGTATGACAGCCAGAAGCCACTGATCAAGCTGGAGTACCAATTCAAGGAAAAAACCCAGACCGGCAATATCGTCGCAAAAGTGCGCATGCGCCCGGATGAGGACGAAGGGCGGGTGATCACCGTCGCCTCCAATGTGCCGCTGGATAAAAGCTTTACCTATGTGATCAACCTCAACAAGGCCGGGCTGCTGAGTGTCTACGCCGCCGACGGCGAGTGGAACGAACGCATCGGCGCGGCATGGGGCGCCAAGCCGCTCTACTTCAAGGCCGGCGCGTATGTGCAGGACAACAGTGGCAACAGCAAGGAAGGCGCCCGGGTGACGTTTGCCAAGCTGGACATTGATCACGACTGAACGCTGATTCGCTTCAGCGAACCCTCCCACGACGCTTTAGGACAGAACCGCGACCCGGGGCCTCGACTTTTTTGTAGGGCAATCTGAGTATGGCGCCGCGCACGCGCACTGCCCTACAAAAAAGTCATGGAGACTGCTCAAATGCCCTTCTCTCGTTCCCTGCTGGCCCTGTCCATGGGCATGGTTCTGCTGCACAACCCAACCTTCGCCGCCCCGCCCCTGTCGATGAGCGACGGGGTGGCGCAGGTACACACCCAGGACAGCAACGCCTGGGTCGAAATCAGCAAAGCTGCGTTCGAACACAACATCCGCACCCTGCAAGCCACCCTCGCCGACACGTCGAAAATCTGCGCTGTGCTCAAGGCCGACGCCTATGGCCATGGCATCGGTTTGCTGATGCCCTCGGTCATTCAACTCGGCGTGCCCTGCGTCGGGGTCGCCAGTAATGAAGAACTCCGCGTGGTGCGCGAAAGCGGCTTCAAAGGCCAACTGATCCGCGTACGCACCGCGACCTTGAGCGAGCTGGAAGCCGCACTGCCGTATAACGTCGAAGAGCTGGTGGGTAACCTCGACTTCGCCGTACGTGCCAGCCTGATCGCCGAAAATCACGGCAGACCGCTGGTGGTGCACCTGGGCCTGAACTCCAGCGGCATGAGCCGCAACGGTGTGGAAATGACCACCGCCCAAGGCCGCCGCGATGCCGTGGCCATCACCAAGGTGCCGAACCTGCAAGTGAAGGCGATCATGACCCACTTCGCCGTGGAAGACGCCGCCGATGTACGCGTCGGTCTCAAAGCCTTTAACGAGCAGGCGCAGTGGCTGATCAATGTTGCGCAGTTGGACCGCAGCAAAATCACCCTGCACGCGGCCAACTCGTTTGCCACCCTGCAAGTACCGGAATCGCGCCTGGATATGGTTCGCCCCGGCGGCCTGCTGTTTGGCGACACCGTGCCGTCGTTTACCGAGTACCACCGCGTGATGCAGTTCAAATCCCACGTGGCCTCGGTCAACAGCTATCCGAAGGGCAACACCGTGGGCTACGACCGCACCTACACCCTGGCGCGGGATTCGAAGCTGGCGAACATCACCGTGGGCTATTCCGACGGCTACCGCCGTGCGTTTACCAACAAGGGCATTGTGCTGATCAACGGGCATCGCGTGCCGGTGGTGGGCAAGGTGTCGATGAATACCCTGATGGTGGATGTCACCGACGTACCGACCGTGAAGAGCGGCGATGAAGTGGTGTTGTTCGGCAAGCAGGGCGATGTGCAGACCACTCAAGCCGAAGTCGAGGATATCAACGGCGCGCTGCTGGCGGATCTGTATACGGTGTGGGGCAATTCGAACCCGAAGGTGTTGGTGGACAGGTAAATCGCCACCTATGCCGTAGGTATCGTCCTATAGGGACTGCGGATCATTCGGTGATAAACAGAACCTGTTAAACACCACCGATCAACTGTGGGAGCCGGGCTTGCCCGCGATGGCGGTGTATCAGTCACAGAATAAGTTGGCTGACCCACCGCCATCGCGGGCAAGCCCGGCTCCCACAGGGGCTCGGCGTCCTACAGGGCCGTTGCGGTGAGCCAATACCACGCTTATAGTTCGCCCCGTCGCCGGCATTGAATGGCGATAGGATGTGTTTCGGGTTATTGAGCACAGGGGGTTCGATACGCCACCGTTCAGTTGATCAAACCCAGGCCACAAAAAAACCGCAGCATTGCGGTTTTTTTGTGGCTCTTCATGTCGCCCGCTTTGTTACGGGCTTTCGCCTCATGCCCGACACCACGGAATCATGAAGCGCCATGGCGCGGCCCGCGTCCCACTCGCTCTGCATCATTGAAAACAGCTGAGCATTAATGAGTGCTTGATGAGCGCTTAGCGCCTCAGACATGGCGTCGCTCACTCGTTCGATAATCATCCCTGGGTTTGCCACACCACAGTGCTTGCGACCAAACTCGATCAGTTGCTGACGATCAGGGTAGGCTTTTACCGTGTTCATCTTGATAGCCAAGGTACGGTCGACCAATGACTGACCAGACCTTGGGTTGTAGTTCTCATACACGGTAGTCGTCGTGACATCGAATACAGGGGCCAACTGCACGGTCTCAGGGGCACCAGGATGGGTATAAAGCACCCCGAAATTTTTCAGATGTGCATCGCCATTGCGCACCATGACCGACAAGCAAATGTATGAGAAAAAACGTTCAAGTTCACGCAACACATCACCGTGTCGGCAAACCTGGTTGATCACCGCAGCGAGCGTTTCGTAACTTTGGGAATACTTGTAGTTGTCGTGCGGGTCTTTGTTCAGCCCAAGCAGTACCGCCATATCCTCGAATCCCAAACTGCCGGACTCAGCCAGGTCAAAACGCTCCATGACAAACAGGTCCGCGCTGTCGGACAGCCAGAAACGTGGAGTTTCCAGGCCGGCAATTCGAGCAGCTTCCAAACAGAGGAATTCGTTCTGGGCCAAGTGGGCATATTCATCAGCGCCGGATTTTACGATCAGGTCGGAACTGAGCATGGTTTTGCCGCTGCCTGTCAGCTTATCCAGGTCAGGCACCAACACCTTCGGCTGCACCCCGGAAATGCCTGACTCGAAGTACGTCTCGACCAGAAAATCAAATACCCCCTGTGAAGTGTCCGCAGACAGAATTTCCTTCAACCCGACCTGCGCTCTTACCGGTAGAGAAGCTTCCACGGGATTCTCGTAACTCAAGCGACCAATCTGGTTACCACCGATGACCGACAGCAAGCGCATTTCATCCACCTGCATGTGTTTGGCCATACGACGCTTGATTTGATCGGCCAGAAAACCCTCCGGCACATTCATATCAAAAATCGGGGGCAGGACGTTGCTCACGGTAGGCGTCGGGTCATAGGGCATAACCAGCGACACTTCGCATGAGGCATCGGCCGAAGCATACGCGAACGAAAATTGCGAACCCTTGGACAGTTCGCCAGCCTTGCCTTGGGGAGTGGTAATGTTTAGCCGCTTGACTTTACTCACCATGCTCCACCAGCTCAGCAAGGGATTTCAGGTCGACTCGCCGGTCAACCACCTCCAATGCCATACCCAAAGCCGTAATGACCCTGAACACGGTGTACATGGCCACGTTTTCTCCCGCCTCAAGATCAATGATGGTCTTGCGGTTGCATCGAGCTTTTTCGGCGAGCTGCTGCTGACTGTATTTTTTTGCTCGTCGCAGTTGCCTTAGCCGTTCGCCAAATGCAGGAGGATTGGTGATAAGCAAAATTGTCACCTATATAGGACTTTTTACAAATTAATTTCAATTATGTCCGCCATGATGGACATTACAACTCCCTTCCGTCGATTTTACTGGCGCCCACAAAAAAGCCCGCATCGCTGCGGGCTTTTTATTAACACCTGAGGCTTAGTTGACCTTGGCGTTCAACTCACCTTTCAGGTAACGCTGGTACATCGCTTCCAGAGAGACCGGCTTGATCTTCGAAGCATTACCGGCAGTACCGAATGCTTCATAACGCGCGATACATACATCACGCATCGCGGTCACGGTAGCGCCAAAGAATTTACGCGGGTCGAATTCACTCGGGTTGGTGGCCATCAGGCGACGCATCGCACCGGTGGACGCCAGACGCAGGTCGGTGTCGATGTTGACCTTGCGCACGCCGTACTTGATGCCTTCAACGATTTCTTCAACCGGCACGCCGTAGGTTTCTTTGATGTCGCCGCCGTACTGGTTGATGATCGCCAACCACTCTTGCGGGACCGAGGAAGAACCGTGCATCACCAAGTGGGTGTTCGGGATGCGTTTGTGGATTTCCTTGATGCGGTCGATGGCCAGCACGTCGCCGGTAGGCGGCTTGGTGAACTTGTAGGCGCCGTGGCTGGTGCCGATGGCGATGGCCAGGGCATCAACCTGGGTCTTCTTGACGAAGTCGGCGGCTTCTTCCGGGTCGGTCAGCATCTGGCTGTGATCCAGCACGCCTTCGGCGCCGATGCCGTCTTCTTCGCCGGCCATGCCGGTTTCCAGCGAACCCAGGCAGCCCAACTCGCCCTCAACCGACACGCCGCAGGCGTGAGCCATGGCCACGGTTTGTTGGGTAACGCGCACGTTGTACTCGTAGTCGGTCGGGGTCTTGCCGTCTTCGCCGAGGGAGCCGTCCATCATCACCGAGCTGAAGCCCAGTTGGATGGAGCGCTGGCACACGTCCGGGCTGGTGCCGTGGTCCTGGTGCATGCACACCGGGATGTGTGGGAATTCTTCGATCGCGGCGAGGATCAGGTGACGCAGGAACGGCGCGCCGGCGTATTTGCGGGCACCGGCCGAAGCCTGGACGATCACAGGGGAGTCGGTCTTGTCAGCGGCTTCCATGATGGCGCGCATCTGCTCAAGGTTGTTGACGTTAAAGGCTGGGACGCCGTAGCCGAACTCGGCTGCGTGGTCCAGCATTTGACGCATGCTGATAAGTGCCATTGTGTTGTCTCTCCCGGTCGAGGGTCGTTAATCGTGCAAGCCTGCCGTAGCGGCGGCTGCTATTCAAGTTATTGCAGGTCAGGGTTTGTGCATCTGACGTGCTGAATCGTTATTGCTGCGTGAGGCCCGACGCGAATTCCATTTTGGAACCGAATCAATGTGGGAGCTGGCTTGCCTGCGATAGCGATTTGCCTGCCGACATCTTCGGTGGCTGACCCACCGCCATCGCGGGCAAGCCCGCTCCTACATTTGATCTTCATTGACCTCACTATTGGGCTTTACAGCCCCGCCCGATCAAATCATCGGTGGCGACCCAGTAAACCAGGCCCTCCTCACCTTTTGTGTGAAACGCCAACTGGTCGTTGCTGTACAGCACCCCAGAGGCGGCAACCTCCTGTTTAAGGCGATAAACCTGGTCCGAGCCACCGAGGCGTACATCCACTTCGGAACGGGCCTGGTTGGCAAAACGCCAGTTGACCTCAGCCTTGCTGTCGCAGGTCCAGGTGGTCCATTTATCGGCAGGCTCTGCCTTGCTGTTGAACATGTTCATGCTGCTGCAACCGGCCAACAGGGCCAGGGCTGCCAGGGCGAAAACGCCTTTCATTGCCAATCCTCGAACGAGGGCCCCAAGGGCCCCCACTGCAGTCGGTTAGTTGATCAGACCCGTCAAGGGCAACCCTGTTCCTGACCGTTGGGCGCGGAGTCGTATTTCTCCAGCCGCTCATTGCCGATGCGCTTGTTGATCACCGGCATGGTTTCGGCTTGCCAATCGGCCTGGTAGCAGCTTTTATTCGACGCCGGCCGAGGCGTCCCGGGCTCCGGCGTCGTGCTGGGCGTGCTGCCGCAGCCGGCCAACACGCCCGCTGCGATTACCAATGCCAACGACTTGATCATGGGAATACTCCTTTTCCGGATCACGAGCCTTAGCCTTTGGCTCGGGTTTCCAGCACTTCAACGGCCGGCAGGACTTTGCCTTCGACGAACTCAAGGAACGCGCCGCCACCGGTAGAAATGTAGGAGATCTGGTCAGCAACGCCATATTTATCTATGGCCGCCAGGGTGTCGCCGCCGCCAGCGATGGAGAATGCCGAGCTTTCGGCAATCGCCTTGGCCAGCACTTTGGTGCCATTGCCGAACTGGTCGAACTCGAACACGCCGACCGGGCCGTTCCACAGGATGGTTTGCGAGGCTTTCAGCAGTTCTGCGAAGTTGGCCGCGGTTTGCGGGCCGATATCCAGGATCATGTCGTCGGCGGCCACGTCAGCGATGAGCTTGACGGTGGCTTCCGCGCTTTCGGCGAATTCCTTGGCAACCACCACGTCCACCGGCAACGGCACGCTTACTTTTGCCGCGATGGCGCGGGCGGTGTCCAGCAGGTCCGGCTCGTACAGCGACTTGCCCACCGGGTGACCGGCTGCGGCCAGGAAGGTGTTGGCAATGCCGCCGCCGACAATCAGTTGGTTGCAGATCTGGCTGAGGCTGTTAAGCACGTCCAGCTTGGTCGACACCTTGGAGCCGGCAACGATGGCCGCCATCGGTTGCGCTGGAGCACCCAGGGCCTTGCCCAGTGCGTCCAGTTCAGCGGCCAGCAACGGGCCGGCGGCGGCGACTTTGGCAAACTTGGCCACGCCGTGGGTCGACCCTTCGGCGCGGTGCGCGGTGCCGAAGGCGTCCATCACAAACACGTCGCACAGAGCCGCGTATTGCTGGGCCAGTTCGTCGCTGTTCTTTTTCTCGCCTTTGTTGAAGCGCACGTTTTCAAACAGCACGATGTCGCCGGCCTTCACGTCCACACCACCCAGGTAGTCAGCCACCAGCGGCACGTCGCGGCCCAGGGCCTTGCTCAGGTACTCGGCCACCGGCTTGAGGCTGTTTTCAGCGGAGAACTCACCTTCGGTCGGGCGCCCCAGGTGGGAGCAGACCATCACGGCCGCACCTTTTTCCAGGGCCAGCTTGATGGTCGGCAGCGAGGCCAGGATTCGCGCATCGCTGGTGACAACACCGTCCTTGACTGGGACGTTGAGGTCTTCGCGAATCAGTACGCGCTTACCTTGCAGATCGAGGTCGGTCATCTTCAACACGGTCATGGGTCGCAGTTCCTGAGTTAGCTGATTTAAAGGGCAGATTTAGCAGAGGCGATGTGCAGATAATGTTCCGCAACATCCAGCATTCGGTTGGCAAACCCCCATTCGTTGTCGAACCAAGCCAAGATATTCACCAGCCTCGGGCCGGAAACGCGGGTCTGGCTGGCATCAACAATCGCCGAATGCGGGTCATGGTTGAAATCACAACTGGCGTGCGGCAACTCGGTGTAGGCCAGCAAACCTTTGAGCGGGCCACTGGTGGCGGCGTCGCGCAGGATCCGGTTGACCTCCGTCGCGTCAGTGTCACTGATGGTTTGCATGGTGATGTCCAGGCAAGACACGTTCACCGTCGGCACCCGTACGGCTTTGGCCTGAATTCGCCCGGCAAGTTCCGGTAACAATCTTTCGATGCCGCGAGCCAGGCCGGTGGACACTGGAATCACCGATTGAAACGCCGAGCGTGTACGACGCAGGTCTTCATGATGGTAGGCGTCGATAACCGGCTGGTCGTTCATCGCCGAGTGAATCGTGGTGATCGACACGTAATCCAGGCCGATCGCCTGGTCCAGCAGGCGCAACAACGGCACGCTGCAGTTGGTGGTACAGGAAGCGTTGGAGACCAGCAGCTCGTCGCCGGTCAGGCAATCCTGGTTGATGCCATAGACAATGGTGGCGTCGACATCCGTCTCGCTGGCCATCGGCTGGGAAAACAGCACACGCGGTGCGCCGGCGTCGAGAAAACGCTGGCCATCGGCGCGGGTGTGATAGGCACCGGAGCATTCCAACACCAGGTCGACGCCCAGCGCCGCCCAGTCGATGCCCTCGGGGGTGGCACTGCGCAGTACTTTTACGCAGTCGCCATTGATATGCAGACAATCGCCTTCCACTCGCACTTCGCCGGGGAACCGGCCGTGGGTGGAGTCAAAGCGTGTCAGGTATTCGATGCTGGCCATGTCGGCCAAATCGTTGATCGCGACAATCTCAAAACCGGCCGCCGCCCCTCGCTCGAACAGAGCACGCAAGACGCAACGACCAATACGGCCGTAGCCGTTGAGTGCAACTTTGTAGGGACGCGGTTGAGGCATGGGGTTCTCGATCAAGGTTAGTTCGGTGTTGAAGGCACTATCGCTATCGCGGGCAAGCCCGCTCCCACATTAGACCGCGATCCAAATGTGGGAGCGGGCTTGCCCGCGATAGCGCCAGTACAGACAACGCAGACTGACTTAGTCTTCCAGCAGCTCTTCAGCCTGACCCAGGATGTTTTCCAGGGTGAAGCCGAACTCTTCGAACAATGCTGGCGCCGGCGCCGACTCACCGTAGGTGGTCATGCCGATCACGCGGCCTTCCAGGCCCACGTACTTGTACCAATAGTCGGCGTGCGCCGCTTCGATGGCGATACGTGCGCTGACCTGCAACGGCAGCACCGATTGCTTGTAGCCGGCGTCCTGAGCTTCGAACACGCTGGTGCACGGCATGGACACAACGCGCACGTTGCGGCCTTGCTCGGTCAGCTTGTCGTAAGCCTGAACGGTCAGGCCCACTTCGGAACCGGTGGAGATCAGGATCAACTCCGGCTCGCCGATGCAGTCTTTCAGCACGTAACCGCCACGGCTGATGTCGGCGATCTGTGCGTCGGTACGCACCTGATGCTGCAGGTTCTGACGCGAGAAGATCAGCGCCGAAGGGCCGTCCTTGCGCTCGATCGCGTGCTTCCAGGCCACGGCGGACTCCACCGCGTCGGCTGGGCGCCAGCAATCCAGGTTCGGCGTGGTACGCAGGCTGGTCAATTGCTCGACCGGTTGGTGCGTCGGGCCGTCTTCGCCCAGGCCGATGGAGTCGTGGGTGTACACATGGATCACGCGCTTCTTCATCAGCGCCGCCATACGTACGGCGTTACGGGCGTATTCCATGAACATCAGGAAGGTAGCGCCGTAAGGCACCAGGCCGCCGTGCAGGGACACGCCGTTCATGATGGCGCTCATGCCGAACTCGCGCACGCCGTAGTACATGTAGTTGCCGCTGGCATCTTCAGCCGACACGCCTTTGCAGCCTTTCCACAGGGTCAGGTTGGAACCGGCCAGGTCAGCCGAACCGCCGAGGATCTCCGGCAGCAGCGGACCGAAAGCGTTCAGGGTGTTCTGGCTGGCTTTACGGCTGGCGATGGTCTCACCCTTGGCCGCGACTTCGGCGATATAGGCCGAGGCTTTTTCCGAGAAGTCGGCAGGCAGGTCACCGGCCAGGCGGCGTACCAGTTCGTTGGCCAATTCCGGGAATTCGGCGGAGTAGGCAGCGAAACGCTGGTCCCACTCGGCTTCGGTCGCCAGACCTTTTTCCTTGGCGCTCCACTCGGCGTAGATGTCAGCCGGGATTTCGAATGGGCCGTGGTTCCACTTCAGCGCTGCACGGGTCAGGGCGATTTCCGCGTCACCCAGTGGGGCGCCGTGGCAGTCTTCTTTACCTTGCTTGTTCGGCGAGCCGAAACCGATGGTGGTCTTGCAGCAGATCAGGGTCGGCTGCTCGCTCTTGCGGGCGGTGTCGATGGCGGTCTTGATCTCTTCCGGATCGTGGCCGTCAACATTGCGAATCACCTGCCAGTTATAGGCTTCGAAACGCTTCGGCGTGTCATCGGTGAACCAGCCTTCGACTTCGCCGTCGATGGAGATGCCGTTGTCATCGTAGAAGGCAATCAGCTTGCCCAGGCCCAGAGTGCCGGCCAGGGAAGCGACTTCGTGGGAAATGCCTTCCATCATGCAGCCATCACCCAGGAACACGTAGGTGTGGTGGTCGACGATGTTATGGCCAGGGCGGTTGAACTGCGCGCCCAAGACTTTTTCAGCCAGGGCGAAGCCTACGGCGTTGGCCAGGCCCTGACCCAGGGGACCGGTGGTGGTCTCGACGCCTGGGGTATAGCCGAATTCCGGGTGGCCCGGGGTGCGGCTGTGCAGCTGGCGGAAGCTTTTGAGGTCATCAATGGTGACGTCGTAGCCGGTCAGGTGCAGCAGCGAATAGATCAGCATCGAGCCATGGCCGTTGGACAGCACGAAGCGGTCGCGGTCGGCGAACGACGGGTTGCTCGGGTTGTGTTTCAGGTAGTCACGCCAAAGTACCTCGGCGATATCCGCCATGCCCATCGGGGCACCGGGATGGCCGCTGTTGGCTTTTTGCACGGCATCCATGCTGAGGGCACGAATGGCGTTGGCACGCTCACGACGGCTGGGCATCGCTGTTCTCCTGAGGATTCTGAAATAGAGAGTGAATAAAAGAAACGCAAAAAAGGACCGGCATTTTCCCTCAGCCACCGCCTGCGGGCAATGACAGATAGTCACTTGCAGGTGTTTTTCCTGCGGTTTGCCCGGCAATCGCTTGCAGAAAACGCCTACCCGCTCGTCTAAAGGTTATAGCGACTGCTTATAACCACCGATTATCGACCAATATCAAAACTTTTTGATATTGGCCTTGCAGGGATTTCCACCCGTCTCTAGACTGCTGGCCTTATGAACTTACCCGTGCCCTCCCTGCGTCCCGACGACGGCGATGAGCTGGCTGCCTTGTGCAAGGCCGCTGGTGATCCGCTGCGCCTGAACGTATTGCGCGCACTGGCCAACGACTCTTTCGGCGTACTGGAGCTGGCGCAGATCTTCGCCATCGGCCAGTCGGGCATGAGCCACCACCTCAAGGTGCTGGCCCAGGCCGACCTGGTAGCGACGCGCCGTGAAGGCAATGCGATTTTTTACCGCCGCGCCCTGCCCCACACCGAGTTGCTCGGCGGCAAGCTGCACGCCGCCCTGCTCGACGAAGTGGACAACCTGAGCCTGCCCGGCGACGTGCAGTCGCGCATCGGCCAGGTCCACGGGCAACGCGCCGCTGCGAGCCAAGACTTTTTCGCACGGGTAGCCGAGAAGTTTCGCGCCCAACAGGACCTGATCGCCGGCTTGCCCCAATACCGCGACAGCGTACTGGCGCTGTTGGACAAGCTGAGCTTCAGTAATGAGGCGACGGCGCTGGAAGTCGGCCCGGGGGACGGTGGTTTTCTGCCGGACCTGGCACGGCGTTTCAAGCAGGTTACGGCGCTGGACAACAGCCCGGCGATGCTCGAACTGGCCCGCCAGCTGTGCGAGCGCGAAGCGCTGGGCAATGTGCGTCTGCAGTTGGCGGACGCGCTTAATCACAACAGTCTGCAGGCCGACTGCGTGGTGCTGAATATGGTGCTGCACCATTTTGCCGCCCCCGCCGACGCCCTCAAGCAGATGGCGAATTTGCTGCAACCCGGCGGTAGCCTGCTGGTCACAGATTTATGCAGCCACAACCAGAGTTGGGCCAAGGAGGCCTGCGGTGATCTCTGGTTGGGTTTTGAACAGGACGATCTGGCCCGTTGGGCCACCGCTGCGGGGCTCGTCCCCGGGGAAAGCCTCTATGTAGGTTTACGTAATGGTTTCCAGATCCAGGTCCGCCATTTTCAGCGACCGGCTGGCGACACTCACCATCGGTAAATATCAGGAAAACATCGAGATGAGCGAATACTCCCTTTTCACCTCCGAGTCCGTGTCTGAAGGGCATCCGGACAAAATCGCCGACCAGATTTCTGACGCGGTGCTGGACGCCATCATTGCTGAAGACAAGTTCGCCCGTGTGGCGTGCGAGACTCTGGTGAAAACGGGCGTGGCGATCATCGCCGGTGAAGTGACCACCACCGCCTGGGTCGATCTGGAGCAGATCGTTCGTGACGTGATCACTGACATTGGCTACAACAGCTCCGACGTCGGCTTCGACGGCGCCACGTGCGGCGTGATGAACATCATCGGCAAGCAATCGCCCGATATCAACCAGGGTGTGGACCGCGCCAAGCCTGAAGATCAGGGCGCCGGCGACCAGGGCCTGATGTTCGGCTACGCCAGCAACGAAACCGACGTGCTGATGCCGGCGCCGATCACCTTCTCGCACCAACTGGTGCAGCGCCAGGCGCAAGCGCGCAAAGACGGCCTGCTGCCATGGCTGCGCCCGGACGCCAAGTCCCAGGTGACCTGCCGTTATGAAGGCGGCAAAGTCGTGGGTATCGACGCCGTTGTACTGTCGACCCAGCACAACCCGGACGTTTCCTACGCCGACCTGCGCGAAGGCGTGATGGAACTGATCGTCAAGCACGTGTTGCCTGCCGAACTGCTGAGCAAAGACACCCAGTTCCACATCAACCCTACCGGCCAGTTCATCATCGGTGGCCCGGTGGGCGACTGCGGCCTGACGGGTCGCAAGATCATCGTCGACAGCTACGGCGGCATGGCGCGTCACGGCGGTGGTGCGTTCTCCGGCAAAGACCCGTCCAAGGTGGACCGTTCGGCCGCCTACGCCGGTCGTTACGTGGCCAAGAACATCGTCGCGGCTGGCCTGGCCGAGCGTTGCGAGATCCAGGTTTCCTACGCGATTGGCGTGGCCCAGCCTACGTCGATCTCGCTGAACACCTTCGGAACCGGCAAGATCAGCGACGACAAGATCGTCAAACTGGTGCGCGAAATCTTCGACCTGCGCCCGTACGCGATCACCACCATGCTCGACCTGCTGCACCCGATGTACCAGGAAACCGCAGCCTACGGCCACTTCGGCCGCACCCCTGCGCAGAAGACTGTCGGCGACGACACCTTCACCACGTTTACCTGGGAAAAGACCGACCGCGCCAACGACCTGCGCACCGCCGCCGGCCTGTAAGCACGCGTTGCCCCCAAAGCCCCGCCGGGTTCGCCCGGCGGGGCTTTTTATTGCCCACGCGATGACCTTCACATTTTTTGGATCCAAAGCTTGCAGGCCAAATAATGGCCCACTAGAATCCGCGCCCTCTCGGGCCCTCGACCTTATTTGGATATTGCCTTGCGCCAGCCCGGGATAGACACGCGCGCAGGTAATCGAACATTGAGGTTTTTCATGCGCATCTCCACGCTCGCCCCCGCCGCCCTTCTGCTCAGCCTGTTCGCCCTGCCGGCCCACTCCGCCGACCTGAGCGCACTGAGTGGCGCCCTGAGTTCCCAACTGGGTGGCGGCAATTCCGGCGACTGCCAGAAGCAATCGGCAGACCTGCAAACCAAGATCGACGTAGCCGAAGCCCAGAAGGACGCCCTGAAAGTGAAGGCTTTCAAAGCGGCGCAGGAGCAGATCAACAAAGGCTGTAACAAACTCGCCGAAACCCAGGCCAAAGTCGACGCCAAGCAGCAAACCCAGGAGGCCAAGGCCGATAAGAATGATGCCGTGAAAGCCTTGGGTGGCCTGTTCAAGTAATTTGAAACACCCCGTAAAGAGCCCCGCACCGTCGGGGCTTTTTTGTGGGCAAGGGAATCCCTTAGGCTGGGCTCCCTTTTCGAGCAAGGATGCTCATGATGCGCTTACTGATTGCCCTCATCTTCAGTGCCCTGCCCCTTTGGGCATCGGCCGAAAGTTGCCCCGAAGCGGCCCGTACACAGGTCGACGCCCTGGCCGGGCAGGTCCGCCAATGGGATGACAGCTACCACCGGCTCGGCCAGTCCCCCGTCAGCGATGAACTCTACGACCAGGCCCGCCAGCGCCTTGCGCACTGGCGCAAGTGTTTCCCCCACCCCACTGCCGCGCCCGACAACCCGCTGACCAGTGCGCGTGGCACGCTGCTGCACCCCGTTGCCCATACCGGCCTGGAAAAGCTGCCGGATGAGCCGGCAGTCGGCGCCTGGCTGAGCAGCCGGCAGGATATCTGGGTTCAACCCAAGGTCGACGGCGTGGCGGTAACCCTGGAGTATCGCCGGGGCCGGTTGAGCCAAGTCATCAGCCGTGGCGATGGCGTACTGGGCCAGGACTGGTCAGGCTCTGCGCGCAAGCTCCCCGGCATTGTCCAGCAGCTGCCGGAACCTATCGACCTGGTGCTGCAAGGCGAACTCTATTGGCGCCTCGACGGCCATGTGCAATCGGCACGCGGCGGGCTCAATGCCCGCAGCAAGGTGGCCGGGCTGATGAACCGCAAACAGTTGAGCGACACCGAAGCGGCGGGCATCGGCCTGTTCGTCTGGGCCTGGCCCGAGGGCCCTGCGTCGTATACCGAACGCCTGGCCAGCCTCGCACGCTGGGGCTTCGCCGATAGCCAGCGCTACAGCCAACCCATCCAGGACCTTGCCCAGGCCATACACTGGCGCGCCTACTGGTACAACCACCCACTGCCCTTCGCCAGTGACGGCGTGGTGTTGCACCAGGCCCAGCGCGCTCCCGCCAAACGCTGGCAGGCCAGCCCACCCTACTGGGCCGCGGCCTGGAAGTACCCGCCGGCCAAGGCCCTGGCGCTGGTACGCGATGTGCATTTCAAAATCGGTCGCAGCGGGCGCATCACGCCCGTGTTGGAACTGGAGCCGGTGCGACTGGACGACCGGCAAGTCAGCCGTGTCAGCGTCGGCTCCTTGCAGCGCTGGCAAACGCTGGATATCCGACCTGGTGACCAGGTGTCCATCAGCCTTGCGGGTCAGGTGATCCCCCACCTGGATCAGGTGATCCTGCGCGCCGGCACCCGGGCCGACCTGCAAGTCCCCGACCCGCTGGACTTTCACACCTTGAGTTGCTGGCAACTGGACCCAGGCTGCGAGGAGCAGCTGCTGGCGCGCCTCACCTGGCTGAGCGGCAATCAGGGCCTGGCCTTGCCCCATATCGGGCGCGAGACCTGGAACATATTGATTCAGGCCGGTCTAATCGCAGGCTTTCTCGATTGGTTAACCCTGGATGCGGCAGAGCTTGCTAACATTGACGGCTTCGGCGAACGCAGCCGTGCACGGGTACTCGACAGCCTTCGCAGCGCACGGCAACGGCCCTTTGCCCAATGGCTCAAGGCCCTGGGCATACCGCCTGCGGCACGCAACGACCTGGAAGGCGGCTGGCAGACGCTGGCGGCCAAAGACACCCAAGCCTGGCTGGCCATTGATGGAATCGGCCCGGGCCGTGCAGCGCGACTGAGCGCTTTTTTTCGCGACCCGCAAATACAGGCGTTGGCTGAAACACTACATGTGGCCGGCATAGATGGGTTTTGAACCCGGCTCCACCCCCTTTGAACTGCGGCAGAATTCACCCTGCCATCCGATTGCGACCCTGGAGTTCCCTATGAAATTTCTAGCCCCCTTTGCCCTGCTGACCGTCGCAAGCTTTATGGCCACGCCGTTGCTGGCGGCCGAAGAAACCCCGCCACTCACCGGCTGCGCGGCCAAACGCCAGGCCATCAGCACTCAAATTGAACAGGCCAAGGCCCATGGCAACAGCGCGCAACAGGCCGGCCTGGAGAAAGCCCTCAGCGAAGTCACCGCCAACTGCACCGACGCTTCGCTGCGCAAGGAGCGGGAAAACAAGGTGCTCGACGCCAAGCACGAAGTCAGCCGCCGTCAGGCCGACCTCGACAAGGCGATGAAAAAAGGCGACGCGGACAAGATCAACAAGCGCAAGGACAAGCTCGCCCAGTCGCGCAAGGACCTGCAGCAAGCCGTTGAAGAACTCGACCAGTAAACCCGGTCAGTGGTCCCGGAACTGCTTATGGCAGGCGCTGCAGGCATCTTCGACTTTCTGCACGGCCGGCCCCAGGTTGCTCGCCTGGTACGGCTGGACTTTGCTGGCGATCACCAATTCACCGGTGGCCGCTTCAAGGTTGCGGGCCAGTTCCTGGAAGCGTGCCTGTTGTTGCCAGACATCGTCCTTGGCGCTGGTGTGATCTTCTTCGCGCACGCTCGGAAAATGCTGCCACGGCTCATGGGACAACGCATCCAGTTTGACGGCGCCTTCAGCGAACTTCGCGCCGTCGAACGGAATGCGTCCACGCAGCATGCCGCCCAGGTCTTCGCCGGTCTTCAGCATCTGCTTGAAAATAGCCTTGCGCTGGCCCAGCGGGGAATTGGGATCGACACCGCCGCAGGCGGACATGGTCAGGCAGGCCAGCAATACAACCGTCAGTTTTTTAAAAGTCATGATGGCTCAGGGTCACGGAAAACGGCGGCCAGTATCCTCGCCCCGCCCGTAAAGACCAATAGCCCTATTAATAATAAGGGTTGCCCAAAAGCGCTAAGTCACGGGCACTCGTTTCAGGAATTGTTTGTATGTATATCACTTTGAAACCCTGGAGCCGCCGCCTGGCGTGGGCTCTGCCGATGATCGCGCTGCTGGCCGGTTGCGATGGCGGCAAAGACGCCGGTAAAGATGAACCTGCTAAACCCCATGCGGTTGCCACCTACGTGAGTGCACCGTGGGAAGCGCTGCCAACGGTTTCCGACAGCGACCTGCTGGCCGGGTTTGAATCCTGGCGCAGCGCCTGCCAACGCCTCAAGGCCGACCCGGTATGGGGCGCGACCTGCGCGGCGGCGGCCACGGTGCCGGGTGATGCCGTGGCCGTGCGCGGTTTTCTCAAGGAGCGCCTGGATGTGTTCGGCCTGCGCTCGGCCGACAACACGCCCAACGGCCTGATCACCGGCTACTACGAGCCGGTCTACCCCGGCAGCCTGACCGAAACCGCCACCGCCCATGTGCCGGTGTACGGCGTGCCGGATGACCTGATCATCGTCAACCTGGAAAGCATCTACCCCGAACTCAAGGGCAAGCGCCTGCGCGGTCGCCTGGAAGGGCGCGTGCTCAAGCCGTATGACGACGCCAGCACCATCAACGGCCAGGGCTCCACCGCCAAGCCGATTGCCTGGCTGACAGACCCGATGGACCTGCAGTTCCTGCAGATTCAGGGCTCGGGCCGGATTCAGCTCAAAGGCGGGCGCCAGCTGCGTGTCGGCTATGGCGACCAGAACGGCTACCCCTACCGCCCTATCGGCCGCTGGCTGGTGGAGCAAGGCGAGTTGAAGAAGGAAGACGTGACCATGGGCGCCATCAGCGCTTGGGCCAAGGCCAACCCGCAACGTATCCCGCAACTGCTGGCCAGCAACCCCAGCTACGTATTCTTCAGTGCCCGTCCCGACAGCAATGAAGGCCCGCGTGGCTCGCTGAATGTGCCATTGACTGCCGGTTATAGCGTGGCGGTGGACCGCAAGGTGATTCCGCTGGGTAGCCTGTTGTGGCTCTCGACCACCAAACCGGATGGTTCGCCGATTGCCCGGCCGGTCGCGGCGCAAGACACCGGCGGGGCAATTACCGGCGAAGTGCGTGCGGATCTGTTCTGGGGCACCGGTGATGCCGCCGGGGAACTGGCGGGCAATATGAAACAACAGGGGCAAATCTGGATGCTGTGGCCCAAAGGCGCGGCGTTGCCACAAGTGCCGGATGCACCCGCCGGCACCTGAAGCGCAACTTCGTTGTGCCAAGCCGGCTTGTTGCGCCAAGCCGGCTTTGTGTGGCGAGCGGGCTTGTTGTGCCAAGCGGGCTGTTGTGGCGAGCGGGCTTGCCCGCGTTGGGTGGCGAAGCCGCCCCCCGGGCTCAGTCAGCGCGGTGACTCAGCAGAAACCGCAGCGTAGGGTTCAGGGCTGCTGCGCAGCCCAACGCGGGCAAGCCCGCTCGCCACATTACCCCCACAGCAAAAAGTCCGCTTCATGCCTCAGATCGAAACAAAGAAGAAACTCGCAATCAACGCCATGCCCACCGCCCATACCAGCGAGCGCAGCATCGCCCAATCCGCCAGGTAGCAAATGATGTACAGCAGGCGGCTGGTAATAAACAACACGGCCAGCACATTGATGGTCACCAACGATGCCGTACCCGCGATGTGCGCGATAATCACCGCCGCCGCAAATGCCGGGGTTACTTCAAAGCCGTTGAGCTGTGCGCTGTGGGCTCGCTTGGCGAACCCGTCGAGGGTCTCCAGGAATGCACGCGGGTCATGGTTGTGCCGGGGTCCGAATTTGCCGCCACTGAATTTGGCCACCCCCGTGCACAGGTAAGGCAGAAAAATTGCGATCAACACACACCAGAAAGCCACCGTCATCACTGATTCCTTTTGTAGTTTGTTTTTTAGTTCGAGGCAGAAAATAGAGTTTTAGCACTAAACCCGCCAAGCCGCACTTAACGGCTATGAGCGCGCCGCACACCAAAAGGTTCTATGGCGCCGCGCAACATCGGGTCGCCAGTGCGGTCCATCACCCCATTAACCCCTTCCCAACCTCCAAGGACCCCGGATGCTTGAACTTGTCGCCGCCTTCATTTGCCTTACCACCCTGCTCACCTATGTGAACTTCCGTTTTATCGGCCTGCCGCCCACCATTGGCGTGATGGTCACAGCCTTGGTGTTTTCGCTGATCCTGCAAGGCTTGAGCTTTCTCGGCTATCCAGGCCTGGAGGAGCGCATCCAGCAACTGATCGGCCAGATCGACTTCGGCGATTTGCTGATGAACTGGATGCTCTCATTCCTGCTGTTCGCCGGCGCCTTGCACGTCAACCTCAACGATTTGCGCAGCTATCGCTGGCCCATCGGCCTGCTGGCGACCTTTGGTGTATTGATCGCCACCGTGGTGATCGGCAGCCTGGCCTACTACATCTTTGCCTTGTTTGGCTGGCACGTCAGTTTCCTCTACTGCCTGCTGTTCGGCGCGCTGATCTCGCCCACCGACCCGATTGCGGTATTGGGCGTGCTGCGAACCGCAAACGCGTCCAAGCCCCTGAAAACCACGATCGTCGGCGAGTCGCTTTTCAACGACGGCACGGCGGTGGTGGTGTTTACCGTGTTGCTGGGCATCGCGCAGCTGGGTGAAACACCCACCGTGGGCGCCACGGCCATGCTGTTTGCCCACGAGGCGATTGGCGGCGTGGTGTTCGGTGGCCTCATCGGCTACCTGGTGTACCTGATGATCAAGAGCATCGAGCAGTACCAGATCGAAGTGATGCTGACCCTCGCCCTGGTCATCGGCGGCTCGGCAATGGCCACCGAACTGCACGTCTCCGCGCCGATTGCGATGGTGGTGGCCGGGCTGATCATCGGCAACCTGGGGCGCAAGCTGGCAATGAACGACATGACCCGTCGCTACCTGGACGGTTTCTGGGAATTGCTTGATGACATGCTCAACGCCCTGCTGTTCGCACTGATCGGCATGGAGCTGCTGCTGTTGCCGTTCAACTGGCTGCATGTGTTTGCAGCCAGTTTGCTGGCGGTGGCGATCCTGCTGTCACGCCTGTTGACAGTGGCTCCGGCGATCTTGTTGCTGCGCCGCTGGCGTACAGTGCCCCGGGGTACCATCCGCATTCTTACCTGGGGTGGTTTACGTGGCGGCGTCTCGGTGGCGCTGGCCTTGGCCCTGCCGCTGGGCCCGGAACGTGACCTGCTGCTGAGCATCACCTACATCGTGGTGCTGTCGTCGATCCTGTTGCAGGGGTTGAGCATCGGCAAGCTGGTCAAGCATGTGACCCGTGACGAACCCGCCCCCACCGGCGACCCAACCACTCACTGAGCAACCACGACCTCATCGGTAAAAAACAGCTTCTGCGCCGCCGCCCGGTCAATGCTGGCGCGATACACATTGAGCATCCGCTCGTTGTTGCCCTGGGCCGTGCGCAGTTGGTGGCCGAAACTTTCATAGGGCGCGTCGTAAAGCTTGAGGTGCGCCGAAGTGAAGTTCAGCGCATCGGTTTGCCCCGGCGCGTAGTGAAAGTGGGCGAACCAGATAATGTGCGGGGCCTGCAGGGAGTTGGCCCTGACTTTCTGAATATAGAAGCTGCGAAACAACGGCGGCGTGCCAGTACCCGGTGCACGATGCGTACCGGACACCTCCTTGATCTCAACAACCCCTTCGGTGACCAGGTCCTCCAAACCCTGGGTATCAGGTTCACGCGCCAGAATCATGCGTTGCTGAACCTCACGCGCCACGCGGATCAATGTGTTTGCCTTCTCGTTCAACTGCGCGACCAACCGTTCGTGAAGGGGGTCATGGCCCTGGGCGTTTTCCCGCGCCGCCGTGGTAATTTGAACATCCTCAAACATCGCTTGCGCCAGTTGCTCAAGCTCCGCACGCACTGCACGGGTGGATAACAAAGGATTGGCTTCCAGCTTAGGCAAGCGCAACAGCGTGCTATCGACGCGACGGATCAGTTGCAGGCTGTTGATGTAATGGTGCGCCTCAGCGGCCTTAGGCGATACAGGTACATACTGCCAGTCTCCGTCCACCGGGGACCGTTTGAACCTAGCAAAAACCATCCCGGTGTAGGCGTCGATAAAATTCACTCCATCACTGTCCGCACCTCGGCTCCCCACCAACGCACCAAAACGGCTGCTCTGTACCACCTGCACCGATCTGTCGGCATGGGACTTGCCAACACTCCCCCCCGATAGACCCGCTGACTTCCCGTAATACACCAGAGCCATCTGCACAAGGTCTTCGCGCAGCTTGCGCAGGTAAACCCGATACTCCTCAAGGGCAGGCAGATCGATGAACTCATTCAAGATCGATGCCATGCGCTCCAAGCGCGCATCCAACCCAGCAAACTCATCGATCGCATCATTGAGCAGGCGGATGTGGACGGACGTGGGAAATGCCGCGTCCTCGCACACCCGCCGATAGCTGGACAACTTCAAACGACACCGCAGGTTCACATCCACCAGGATATTCAGCGCCTCGAGACCTGGCTCCCTGGCCTTGTCTTTGAGACAGCGTAGCGCCATGGGACGCAAGCCCGATTCCTTCCACGCCAGGATCTTCGACTGCCCACCCCACTCAGCCAAGTCCAAGGCGCTCGCCTGGGTATCGCCGGGTACAGCCGCCTTGAGCAGCGCCTCAAATGCCTCCAGTTGCTCACGGCACAGCACAATCGCCCGCATATGCACACCCGCAGCCTGGTACAGCAAAAACCGGTACTCATTCGTGGGCTTCAATTTGGCGACATCAAGCAACGAAAGCGTATAAACCCGTTCCGGGTCGCTCATCGCTTTTTGATAGGTCGTGCGACGTCGCGCCGACAGCACGCTGAGCTGCAATCGCAAACAGCGCACCACGCTGGCCAAGAAGCTGCAGCGCAGCACGGCGTAATCCGACACCACCTCAGCACGCCGCCGCTGCTGCAGCAGGTCCAACAACGTTTTGACGCGGTGCCGATACACGGCAATTTTGTGGTTCTCGCGGTCAAGGCCCGACAGGCGCTGTTCGAAGGGACCCTCGTTAGCGATCTGTTCAAGCACCGCCGGATCGGGGAGGTTCATACCGAGGAATTCTGCATGGAGAGCATCGAAGCGCTGCCTTAGCGCTTGCGCATCCTCGGCTGCGACGGTTTCCTCCGGCAGGCCACCGCGCAGGCGCAATTTAAGGTCCAGTGTCCAGCGGCCATTTCCATCAGGCCTGAGCCACGGCCCGCGACGGCCGCTGGCAGAAACCACCCGAACCTCTTGCCGCTGTAACTGCACGGCAAACCAATCACCGTTCACTTGGGCGTACCAGTTGTCCTTGACCTGAAACAGTCCGGCGGTAAAACCTTCGTTTACTTGGGTGGCCGTTGACGGCCGGGCTACGATGAATGTCTTAAGGTCCGCGAGCGCAGAGGCGCTCAGTCGCGTGGACGAAGCGACCCAGGAAAAATCCAGAGGCCCAGCGCTAACGCCGGCATCCCGCGCCGCGTCCATGCCCGGCAACTGAACGATCGGATTATCCGGCACCACGGCAATACCTGGACCAGGCGGGAGAGCTGGGTCTTCACGCACTGCAGGCTGCTCCTCAATGTCATCCTCGGGATGCTTCACCGCGCTGAGCGGGTCGCCGGCGTAATGCATAAGTACCAGCGCCATGTTCAGGAAGAACCCGGCGAGCAACGGTGCGCGCTCGCTGCGTGCGTCAGCCAATGCATTGATTTGTTCATGCACCCCCCAGGCAACCAACAACCACCCCGCCACGGCCAAAGGCCCAGTGACAAATGGCATAACGCTATTCAACCCCAGGGAGAGCCCCTCCATGCGCCGCGCCCAGAGATTTTCCCGGTCGGATACCGATTGGTTTTTCGCCTGTTCAAGTACCGCCTGGACCTGGCTTCGATACAGGTGTTCGCCGTAGTCGCCGCTGACCTCATCGACCCCCAGGGCGGCCGGGGCGCTGGTCAGGGCATCGATCAGCAGGGCTAACCCATCAAGGGAATTGAAATGCGGCGCCTCGAAGCCTTGCCCCTGGTAAGTCGCGCGCGCGTCAGGCGTCATCCAGGCCAGAACCTGCTGCTGCAATTCACCGGCCTGGGCAACGGCGGCCAACAACGCCTGATGGCTGGCAAACGCTTGCAACTTGGGGCTGCCCATCGGGCAGTACAGCACCACGGGGCCAAGGTCGGTGTTTTTGGGGGCGAAGGTAAACATATTGGTGACAATGTCTGCGGTGGCCGTGACGCTGGATTTAAACGCCAAGGGCCGCAGCACGATGGCTTCAGGACCCAAGAAGCGTTCGGCAGCACTTGCCTTCAACACCGCCGCCACCATGTCATAAGCCGAACGGCTGAAACCGTGTTGCCCGCGGCTGTAATACTCCAGGGCCAACATCGGCAGCTCCAATCGCAGTTGCTGGATGAAGTGGCGGCTGCGCCACTTTACTTGCACAGGCGTGTCCTTTAGGAGCACGGCCGCAAGCTTGGGATAGTTCTCGCCGATATCCACTTGGCTGACCAGCGCTTTGATGGCAGTGCCCGTCATCCAGGCAGGCGCGGCGCGGCCATCGCGCAACGTTACGTTGATACTGTCGCCGGGCAACGCTTGAAGGTTCTCCAAGGCAACCCGGAGCAACGTCGTGATGACTTTCACCGGGAACCCGCCGGCCGCCGACACCCCGCGTACGGTACGCACCGTGATGATCACATCCTCAGGTTCGATGCTGCTGGCCTGGGGATACGCCGCCATCAACTTCTGCCGCGTGTAGGCCAGCAGCGAAGGCACACCGTCGTCATAGAATTTCCAGCTGGGCTGTGCAAACAGCGAGCCCATATCGTGCAGGTGCCGGCTGTAGAGCACACGGGTTTCGCGGCTGGCGTTTTTCATCCAGTTGGGTAGCGCGCCATACAGCTTGCTCAACTCGCCGCCGCTGTCCAGGGCCAAGCTGTCGAAGTCACCGGTCGCCAGCCAGTACACAAACTCCAGCATCGGGCCTCCCCAGTAAGCCCTCGCACGGCCCTGCTCGACGCCTACGGGCAGATCGGCCAATTGCTTGGCGAGGAAAGTCAGGGCAAAACTGTCAAAAATATTCGATTGCGGTTCATACAACCGCCACTGCATAGCCTGCTCCGGCGCCAGGCCCGTAAGGCGCCTGCGCAGGGCAATACCCAGCGCTGCGTGAGAATCGAATACCTCTATACCGGCACCCAGCGTGAACAGCAGCAACGTCCCGCCTATGGCCTGCGGGTTGGCAAGCACCATGCCGCGCAACACCTCCAGCCGGCTCCCGCCGAGTCCGCCCCACTGGTCCACGAGGTAGGCACGGGTCGCCGTCGTACGCAGGTTATTGTCGGGCACCTGCACCACATCATTGATCACCCGACGCTGCGCGGCCGTCACCGTGCCGAGTTCGCCGTAGCGCCTGAGGCCGTCCTTGAGCAGGCCGGACAAGAGTTCATAGCGGCTGGTGGCGGTGTCCAGCAGTTGCGTCCAGTCATCGATCAATGCCTGCCGACAGGTTTGCAGAAGCTGTGCACCACGGCTGTTGACTGCGGTTTGCGCATCAACAAGCTTGATCCTGGACGCCTTGATCGGCACCACCGTCGGCTGATCCGTCAGCACTTGGCCCTGGGTGTAATCGACCAAGGCGCCATCGGTGAAGCGTTTGATCAGCTCATCCACCAGGCTTGAACTGTCCGTGCCAGCCTGGGCGACGTTGTGGTCAGCGTATTGGTAGCGCTGCGTCATCAGCACAGGCTGCGTGAGCGTGATATCAGCGCCGGGAAAATTGACGCGCAAGGTCCGCTGCAGATCCCGCGCAGCTATGACCGGCAGAGGGGTTCGGGAAGAAAAAAGTGTTTGGATATCAACGGCCGTCCGCCTTAAAGAGGCGAGACCGCTGTGGGAGGAACCTTTGAGT
Organism: Pseudomonas viridiflava; assembly: GCF_900591205.1. Lineage (GTDB taxonomy): Bacteria > Pseudomonadota > Gammaproteobacteria > Pseudomonadales > Pseudomonadaceae > Aquipseudomonas. Next base: position 621,100 of record NZ_UUPU01000001.1, on the reverse strand, counting down.
GTCATGAACACGTCCTTGTCTAGACGCGGCCCTGTGCGCGGGAAATGGTGCTGCGCCAGTCAGCTCGCCCCGACAGCCTGGCGACAACCCCGCCAGCCAGGGTGGCACACGAGCACCACCCTGACCCGCCCGGCAGCCTAACCCTTGCGGTCGGTGCGCGGCGGGTGACGCGGGTCAGCGACTTTGCCCGGCAAACTGCTTTCACTGCGGATCTGCGCATGGCTGATCAGGGCAAAGATACAACTGCCACCAATGATATTGCCTGCCAAGGTCGGGCCGGCGAACACCAGCCAAAAGTCCTTCCAGGGCAATTCACCGGCAAACACCAGGTAAGACACCTCTGCCGAACCGACGACGATGTGGGTGAAATCCCCCAGCGCCATCAGGTAGGTGATCAGAATGATGATGAACATTTTCGCGCTTTCCATGGACGGGATCATCCACACCATGGTGGCAATCATCCAACCGGAAATGATGCCCTTGGCAAACATCTGGCCGGGGTCGTTTTCCATGACCTTGCGGCCGATTTCAAGAAAGGCCATGTCGGTCTTGGTATCGAATATCGGCAGGTGCAGCATCACGTAGGCCACCAGTAAGGTGCCGCACAGGTTACCCACCAGCACCACCGTCCACAGGCGCAGCAGGCGCCCGGCATTGCCCAGGGTCGGCTTGCTCATTACCGGCAGCACGGCGGTCAGGGTGTTTTCGGTAAACAACTGCTGGCGCGCAAGGATCACCGCCAGAAAGCCCGCGCAGTAGCCGAAGCTGGCAATGACCTTGAACCCTTCGCCGTCCGGCAGACGTGAATTAAGCAGGCCCATGCCCATCAGCGACAGGCCCATGGTCAGGCCGGCGGCCAGCGCCGACCACCACAAGGCCGCCACATTGCGCTCCAGCTCCTGGTCACCCTGGGTGCGGATGATTTCATGCAATACCGCCGCACGGGGCGGCTGGTTTTTGTCGACGTCGTGTTGCTCTTCCTGCGACAGGTTGGGGGTCTTGCCGTCTGCTTGAGTGGCCATGATGTACCAGAGTCCGAGGGGTGCCTGTAGCTACGACACGCCGCGGCAGTGGCTGTTCAGTGGCCACGCAACTAAACCGGAATGCGCCAGGTCTTGGCCGCCTCGACAGTGGTGGAACTGACCGGGGCATCCCAGGGTTTATTGCGCGCCTTGTAATACTTGACGATGCCATCGAGCACGTTGTTGAACACCTGTGGCGTCTCGGCATCCGCCAAATCACGAGCGGCACGCCGCAACAGCTCGACGTTGGCCGCCGGCTGGCCCGACCGATAGAGCGACGGATAAATGACTTCCCGCGTGAAATTTTCGGCTTTTACCGCAATATCACGCCTTTGCATCTGCGTAACCGCGCTGGTGATGACCTTGGACACTGCCGCGGTCTTGCCAGATGACTGCTTGCTCATCACCTGCAGGAGCTGCTGAAAATTGGCTTTGCCGGCTGCGTTGAGAGCCCCTCCCAGCCATTCGACATGCTCGGGGCGACGTGCCAGTGCATCCAGATTACGCAATGCCGCCGCTATCTTCGGTGTCACCGTCAGTTTGTCACTGGCCTGATTGGCTTGCGTAATGGCGGCCTCCAGCGTTTGCAAGGCTTGCTGTGCGTTCTTGCGGAACATCAGCACGTCGCTGGCGGCGGGATCCTTCTTCAGATCATGCTCCACGCTCGCCAGCATTTTTTCGTCCATGGCTAACACGGCTTCGTCCAATGACCGAAATTGATAGCGCTCACGCAAGTCGGCACGCTTTTCCAAGTGCGCGCTGACTGCCGTACGCGCCGACGCCTGCAAATGCTTTTTCTGATCGTCGGTCATGGTGAAATTAACCGTACCGCCCAGCAGGCCGCGAAAATCGCCCTTTTCGGATTTCAGCGGTAACAAGACGGTTTGATCTGCTTGCGCCTTGAGCTTGTCTTCCTGATACCCATCGGCAGCCGCATGCGCAACGCCAATGAGCTTATCGACCACGCTGCTCTTCACGCCGCCACCCTTTGCGGGCGCCGGGCTTTCGGACTCGAACTTGATGACCAGTGACTCGGTCTTGCTCAGGGGGCTGGCTGAAAAAGACGGATCAATCACCGCAGAGGACGGTGTATTGACCAGCAGCCCGCCGTCCTGAAATGCCGTGTGCTCAGCATGCTCCTGAAAGGCATGACCCTCCTCCTTCGGGTTTTTGAACAACCCTGGCAATGAGCCGGATATATGGGCCGCCCGGGCAATGTCCATGTCCGGGGTAGTGCTGGCATTGAACACCACCAGCTGCGGTCGGCCCTCGAACATACCGGTCCCGGTGATGTTGAGCTGCTTGACCGCTGGAATGTGACGGTTCAACAGCTCAAGGTCACGAAAAGTCGGCCCTTTGCCTGCACTGAGACGGTCGGCAATCTTCATAACTTCGGCAGGTCGGTTTCCCCGAGGGGTCTCGGCGATCTGGGCCAGTAGCGACTTGCGCGCCTCATTGCCGATCAAGTCTTCAAGAGGCTGCGCTTCGGTTTGCAGGCGCGGCACCAAGGTGAACAGTAATTGCGCAATGTTGCCGGCCGCCCCCGGCAAACGCCCCGCCAGTTTGCCGATTTCAGCACTGGCATTCTGCAACTTTGCAATCATGGGATTTTTGCTGTTGAGCAATTCAGGCAGCTTGAGGCTGTTCGACAGTTTTTCAAAGGCCTTGGCCCCCAAGCCACTGGCGAGCAGCGCGGCGGAAATCGCACCGGCGGAGGAGCCGGAAATCACCTGGATGCCTGGCAGTTGTTTGGCGTCTTCGAGTGCCTGCACCATCCCCGGAAACGCAATGCCCTTGGCCCCGCCGCCGCTGAGCACCAGATGGGCGGGAGGGGGCGGGGAAAGCACCACCTCCGCTTGCCCGTCGCCTTGACGGTAGATGCTCAGCTTGCGTTCGCCCACGCCTTTGACCAGAGGCGTCTTGAGGTCCTGGTCGATTTTCTGAGGCAATGGAGGCTGAATCTGTACAACCGAACTGGATACTTTCATACATGGGCTCTCTCTACAGGATGTAGTCCTGAGTGACGGGAGAGCCCGAAAAAAATCCGTCCGGAACGATCCGGTAAAGATTTACACCGGCGCCGGGTTATTCGCTGATGCCGTCTTCCTGAAACTGGTCTTTCACGTACTTGATCTCGGTACGCCCGTGTGGCGCCGGCAGGCCGTCTTCACCGAGGTTGACGAACACCATCTTTTCCACAGTAAGGATGCTTTTACGGGTGATCTTGTTGCGCACTTCACAGGTCAGCGTGATGGAGGTGCGGCCGAACTCGGTGGCGGTGATGCCAAGTTCGATGATGTCGCCCTGGCGCGAGGCACTGACGAAGTTGATTTCGGAGATGTACTTGGTCACCACCCGCTGGTTGCCCAGTTGGACAATCGCATAGATGGCCGCTTCTTCGTCGATCCAGCGCAGCAGGCTGCCACCGAACAGGGTGCCGTTGGGGTTGAGGTCTTCGGGTTTTACCCATTTGCGGGTGTGGAAGTTCATGGTCACTCCAAAGCGTCTTGCGAAATGATGGGCAACATCATGGCAGAGCATCGGCCCAAGCTCTATGCGCCATTACCTATCAAGCCCATGAGCAATGTTCATGCGGCCGACAGAAAGGCTTGGGAAGTCTGGCGCACACGGCTATAATCGCCCCCGCTTCAAAACGGTCATCTTCGATTGGTACCGTTCTCCCGCCACCTGTCCGAGGGGCGCTGCAGCAGGTTCAACCTGTCAGGCTCGGATGGGGCGTTGTCTGGCCTGGTTAGTCTGGCCGGATACTAAACGCACAACGGCGCCCATTCGCACACTACGAATGGAGGCTCTTCATGAGCGCTGTAATTACGCCTGCAGATTTCAACGACTACAAAGTCGCCGACATGTCCCTCGCCGCCTGGGGCCGTCGCGAAACCTTTATCGCCGAATCCGAAATGCCAGCCTTGATGGGCTTGCGTCGCAAGTACGCCGCTGAGCAGCCGCTCAAAGGCGCGAAGATCCTCGGCTGCATCCACATGACCATCCAGACTGCCGTGCTGATCGAAACCCTGGTTGCCCTGGGCGCCGAAGTGCGTTGGTCGTCCTGCAATATTTTCTCGACTCAAGACCAGGCCGCTGCTGCTATCGCCGCTGCCGGTATCGCTGTTTACGCCTGGAAAGGCGAGACCGAAGAAGAGTACGAGTGGTGCCTGGAGCAAACCATCCTGAAAGATGGCGCGCCTTGGGATGCCAACATGATCCTCGACGACGGCGGTGACCTGACCGAGCTGCTGCACAAGAAATACCCGGCCATCCTGGACCGCGTCCACGGCGTGACCGAAGAAACCACCACCGGCGTGCACCGCCTGCTGGACATGCTGGCCAAGGGCGAGCTGAAAATCCCGGCCATCAACGTCAACGACTCGGTGACCAAGAGCAAGAACGACAACAAGTACGGCTGCCGTCACAGCCTGAACGATGCCATCAAGCGCGGCACCGACCACCTGCTGTCGGGCAAGCAAGCCCTGGTGATCGGCTACGGTGACGTGGGCAAGGGTTCATCCCAGTCCCTGCGTCAGGAAGGCATGATCGTTAAAGTCTCTGAAGTTGACCCGATCTGCGCCATGCAAGCCTGCATGGACGGTTTCGAAGTGGTTTCGCCGTTCATCAACGGCCAGAACGACGGCACCGAAGCAAGCATCGACAAGGCCCTGCTGGGCAAGATCGACCTGATCGTCACCACCACCGGTAACGTGAATGTTTGCGACGCGAACATGCTCAAGGCCCTGAAGAAGCGCGCTGTAGTGTGCAACATCGGCCACTTCGACAACGAAATCGACACCGCTTTCATGCGCAAGAACTGGGCATGGGAAGAAGTGAAGCCACAGGTGCACAAGGTTCACCGTACCGGCGCCGGTGCTTTCGACCCGCAGAACGATGACTACCTGATCCTGCTGGCTGAAGGCCGCCTGGTTAACCTGGGCAACGCCACCGGCCACCCAAGCCGCATCATGGACGGCTCGTTCGCCAACCAGGTGCTGGCGCAGATCTTCCTGTTCGGCCAGAAGTACGCCGACCTGTCGCCTGCCCAGAAAGCCGAGCGCCTGACCGTGGAAGTACTGCCGAAGAAACTCGACGAAGAAGTGGCCCTGGAAATGGTCCGCGGCTTCGGCGGCGTGGTGACTCAACTGACCAAGACCCAGGCCGACTACATCGGCGTGACCGTTGAAGGTCCGTTCAAGCCGCACGCTTACCGCTACTGATCGGCCAGTTGCCCGCTCTCATTGTGGAGCGGGCTCCTGTGTGGGAGCGGGCTTGCTCGCGAAAGCGGTGTGTCAGTCACCGTAAATGTTGACTGAGTCACCGCTTTCGCGAGCAAGCCCGCTCCCACATTGACGGTGTACACACTTCGGTATTCTGAGTTTCCAAGGGTATTACCATGTCCCAAGACCGTCGCTACAGCTTCGAGTTCTTCCCGACCAAGACCGATGCTGGGCATGAAAAACTGATGGCGACTGCCAAGCAGTTGGCCAGCTACAATCCCGACTTCTTCTCCTGCACCTACGGTGCCGGCGGTTCGACCCGTGATCGCACGATCAACACCGTGTTGCAGCTGGAAAGCGAAGTCAAAATTCCCGCCGCTCCGCACCTGTCGTGCGTGGGTGACAGCAAAGCCGACCTGCGCGGCCTGCTGACCCAGTACAAGCAAGCTGGCATCAAGCGCATCGTCGCCCTGCGTGGCGACCTGCCATCCGGCATGGGCATGGCCAGCGGTGAGCTGCGCTACGCCAATGACCTGGTGAGCTTCATCCGTGAAGAAAGCGGCGATCACTTCCATATCGAAGTAGCGGCTTACCCGGAGATGCACCCCCAGGCCCGTAATTTCGAAGACGATCTGCAAAATTTCGTGCGCAAGGCCAACGCCGGCGCCGACAGCGCGATCACCCAGTACTTCTTCAACGCCGACAGCTACTTCTATTTCGTCGAGCGTGTACGGGCCATGGGTGTAAACATCCCGATCGTGCCGGGCATCATGCCGATTACCAACTACAGCAAGCTGGCGCGCTTTTCCGACGCCTGTGGTGCCGAGATCCCACGCTGGGTACGCAAACAACTGGAAGCCTACGGCGACGACGTCAAAAGCATCCAGGCGTTCGGCGAACAGGTCATCAGCAAAATGTGTGAAGAATTGTTGCAAGGTGGCGCGCCAGGCTTGCACTTCTATACCCTGAACCAGGCTGAGCCGAGCCTTGCAATCTGGAACAACCTCAAGCTGCCGCGCTGAGGTCTGTCCAAGCAGCATCCAGGCCCTCGTTTATACGGGGGCTTTTTTTGTTCACATATCCCGGAATGGAAGCCAGCAGTAAATGAATACAGCGTCCCCGACTCCCCGCCCGCAGCTGGTTTACCTGGTATTCGGCGCCGAGACCTATCATCAGGAAGCGGTATTCAGCATCGCGAGCGCCCTGGCCCATCTGGGAGGCCCGCAGAATATGCCGCTGGACATCCAGGTGTTCAGCGACAACCCGGCGCCCTACGACGGCCTGCCGGTGCAGGTTCACACGCTGGACGACGCCACGCGCAAACGCTGGAGCGAACCCCACGGCTACCATTTCCGCACCAAACATGTGCTGTTGCGCCAGGTGCTGGAAACCGCGGAACGCGCGCTGCTGATCGACACCGACACGTTTTTCCACGACTCGCCCATGGCGCTGTTCGAACGCGTCGCGCCGGGCACCGTGCTGTGCAATGCCTTCCATGCCAAGTACGGCGATAACCGCGAAAGCGTGCTGTATGAATCCCTGGCCAAACACCTGGCCGAGCGCGGCCTGGCCGACGACAATATGTGGCTGCTCAACTCCGGCGTCATGGGCCTGGCCCGGCAAGACGCGCACCTGCTGGACCGCTCGATCGAGCTGATGGACGAACTGTTCCCGATGGCCCACGGCGCCTACACCCTGGAGGAGTTCTGCCTGTCGGTGGCGACCTACCGCACGGTCAACGTGCGCCAGTGCCCTGACCTGATCCACCACTACTGGAGCCGCAAGCAGCTGTTCCGGGCCAAGGTCAAGGCGTGGATCGCCAAGCACGCCGCCGCCCCCCTCTGCCCCCAGGCCCTGGCCGACACGCGCAAAGTCTCCGCCCACCTGCCGCGCCCGCCGCGCCTGCAACGCCTGATGTACAAGCTGATCACCCTGGCCCTGCCCAAGCGCAAGCAGCAATTTATCCGCGAGATTCTCTACGGCTGCTACGAGCACGAAAACGAATTCGACCAGGCGTGTGGCCCGGTTTGGTGGGACAAGGCACGGCAGAATCAGGAAGAGCGTCAGAAATGCCCGGTGGACGCCCACCAACTGGAGCATTGGTTCGCCAACCCCTTGGTGCGCCTGATCCTCGGCGAGCGGCGCGCCGCCATCTATGAACACCTGATGACCTCGCAAACAAAATAGCACCGCCCGCAGAGGCTCGTGCCAGAGCTTCTCTTTAGCGCAGTAGCGTCGTAACCTCAGGGTATGCCCGTGATCCTGAAGCTTGCGACCGCTGCCCTTTTCACTTGCCTGAGCCTGGCCGCTTATGGCGAGAAATTGCGCATTGTCACCGAGCCCTGGGCGCCCTATGTGTTTGAGAACCGCGGCGCCATGCAGGGCCTGGACTTTGAGGCCACGGTGATCGTGTTCCAGCGCCTGGGCGTCGAGGTGCAATGGCAGTTTCTGCCCTGGAAACGCTGCCTGGCCATGCTCGACCAGGGCCAGGCCGATGGCGCGCTGGATATTTTCCACAGCCATGAGCGCGACGCGTTGCTGCTCTACCCCAGCGAACCGCTGTCGGAAGTCGAGTTCACGCTGTTCTACGCCAACGAGCGGCCCCATCCCGCCCAAACCCTGGACGACCTGCGCGGCCTGACCGTAGGCACCTCACCAGGTTACCTGTACGGTGCGCCCTTCAGCGATTCGCCGCTGTTCAACCGCGAAGCGGCCCCCAGCCACGAGGCGAATTTCGGCAAATTGATGCTCGGCCGCATCGACCTGGTGATCACCGACCGCCGAGTGGGCCAGCATGTGATCAAGGCGATGGGCCTGGCAGGCAAAGTCAGCCAGACGCCGCTGGTGGTCAGCCGCCAGCAGCAGTTCCTTGCCGTACGCCGTGGCGCGGGCATGGACCTGCTGGTGCAGCGCTTTGCCGCCGAGCTCAAGCGTTTCAAACAAGAACCGGCCTATGCCGCCTTGAGCGCCAAATACGGCGCAATTCAAGCCATTACGGCCACAGGAAGCACCGTTGAGCAGCAGGAAAGCAGCGCGCAGTGATTGCTCTGTTATACTCCGGCCTTTCCGCCAGGCTTACGCCCGGCCGCTGAGGTCTTGAAAAAGGCACCTAACCCCGCTACTGCGCAGCTTTCAGCCCCGCGCGAGCCGGTGGAGTGCCCGCCAGACGCAGCAGGACCGGACGGGATTGCGCTCCCCTAAGCGCCATTCGCGCCCGGCAAGATTATCCCTTTGGGCCAAGCCCTAACTAAAACAGGATTACTCATGTCCTTTGCTTCCCTCGGTCTCTCCGAGGCTTTAGTCCGCGCCATCGAGGCAGCGGGCTATACCGAGCCTACTCCGGTGCAACAGCGGGCCATTCCCGCCGTGTTGCAAGGTCGCGACCTGATGGTTGCGGCTCAGACAGGTACTGGTAAAACCGGTGGCTTCGCCCTCCCGATTCTGGAGCGGTTGTTCCCCAACGGTCACCCGGACAAATCCCAGCGTCACGGCCCGCGCCAACCGCGTGTGCTGGTCCTGACCCCTACCCGCGAACTCGCAGCCCAGGTGCACGACAGCTTCAAGCTGTATGCCCGCGACTTGAAGTTCGTCAGTGCCTGCATCTTCGGCGGCGTTGGCATGAACCCACAGGTTCAGGCCATGTCCCGTGGCGTTGACGTGCTGGTGGCGTGCCCGGGTCGTTTGCTCGACCTGTGCGGCCAAGGCAGCGTCGACTTGTCCCACGTGGAAATCCTGGTGCTGGACGAAGCCGACCGCATGCTCGACATGGGCTTTGTCCATGACGTGAAAAAGGTCCTCGCCCGCCTGCCGGCCAAACGTCAGAACCTGCTGTTCTCGGCAACGTTCTCCCAGGACATCACCGCCCTGGCCGGCAAGCTGCTGCACAACCCGGAACGCATCGAAGTCACGCCGCCGAACACCACGGTCGAGCGTATCGAACAACGCGTATTCCGCCTGGCCGCCAGCCACAAGCGTGCGCTGCTGGCGCACCTGATCACCGCCGGCGCCTGGGAACAGGTGCTGGTGTTCACCCGCACCAAGCACGGCGCCAACCGCCTGGCCGAGTATCTGGACAAGCACGGCCTAACCGCTGTCGCCATCCACGGCAACAAGAGCCAGAACGCGCGCACCAAAGCCCTGGCCGACTTCAAGGCCGGCTCCGTGCGCATCCTGGTCGCCACCGATATCGCCGCCCGCGGCCTGGATATCGACCAGTTGCCACACGTGGTCAACTTCGAGCTGCCGAACGTCGATGAAGACTACGTGCACCGTATCGGCCGTACCGGCCGTGCCGGTCGTTCGGGCGAGGCCATCTCGCTGGTCGCACCGGACGAAGAAAAACTGCTGAAAAGCATCGAGCGCATGACCAAGCAGAAAATCGCCGACGGCGACCTGATGGGCTTCGATGCCAGTGCTGTAGAGGCCGAGAAGCCTGAAGCACGCGAGCGTCCGGACGTGCGTAACCCACGCAACCCACGCGGTCCGAAGGGCGATGGCCCGAACGGCGGCGGTGGTGGCGGTGGCCGTCGCGACAAGGGCAAAGACAAGGGCGGCAAGGAAAAAGCGCCAACCAACGGCCGTGGCGAACGCCCGGCCCGCGAGCAGAAGCCGCGTGAAGGCACCCCGGCCCGCGAACAGCGCCAGCCGAGCCAGCCACCACGCGCTGCAGCTGACCGCGCCCCGGACGAGTTCCTCGACGACGATGTGGATAACTTCGGTAACCGCGTCGACTACGTGCCCCAGGCCAAACCGGCCCAGGGTCGTGGTCGCCGCCCAGGCGCTCCAGCCCAGGGCGCAGGCACCGGCAGCGGTGCGCCACGTGGCGGCCAGCCACAGGGCGGTCGTCAGAACGGCCCACGCAACAGCAGCGGCGGCACCACCGGCACTCCACCGGCCAAACGCAGCGGACCGCGCAACGGTGCTCCGCGTGACGGTCAGGCGCGTCGTGAAGATTCGCGCAGCAACAACCGTCGCCCATCCCGTGACGACCAGCCGCGCTTGTCCGAGCCAGCCGTCCAGAACCCTCGCGGTGGCCCGGCGCCGAAAATCATCCACAAGGAGTCGAAAGCTGATCGCTTCCCGACACCCGAGCAGTTGGACCAACTGCCAGGCCGTCCTCGTGGTGAAAAACCAGCGCTGCTGACGCGCAACCGCTGAGTTTCAAAGCGCCATAGAAAATGCCCCGTATCGAAAGATACGGGGCATTTTTGTTTGGCCTTCCCGGCAATGAGCGCCCTTGTTGTGGCAAGCGAGCTTGCTGTGGCGAGCGAGCTTGCTCGCGTTGGGCTGCGCAGCAGCCCCTTCTAGCGCGGCCGCGTTTTTTCTGCCGCACCGAGTGGCCAGGTTTTGGGGCCGCTTCGCAGCCCAACGCGAGCAAGCTCGCTCGCCACACAAGCCCTCTTGCCACAAAAGGCGCCCTTGCCACAGCAAGTCCTCTTGCCACAACACGCGCCCTTGCCACAGGGTTTTGCGCAGGCCAAAAAAAACCGGATCTCACGATCCGGTTTTTTTATGCCGCCAGCGAAATTACTTCGCTTTGACACCTTCCAGCGAAATGTCCAGGTCCACGGTCTGGGAAGACGGGCCCGGGCCTTTGATGCCGAAGTCGTTCAGGTTCAGCGTGGTGGTGGCATTGAAGCCAGCACGTTCGCCGCCCCATGGGTCCTTGCCTTCACCGTTGAAAGTAGCCTTGAAGACCACAGGCTTGGTCACGCCGTGGAAAGTCAGGTCGCCGGTCACGTCGGCGGTTTTTTCGCCGGTGGATTTAACGGCGGTGGAGACGAACTTGGCGTCGGCAAACTTGCCAACATCCAGGAAGTCCTTGCTGGCGATGTGCTTGTCACGCTCTGCGTGGTTGGACCACAGGCTGGCGGTTTTCACATCGACCGCGATTTTGCTGGCTTCAGGCTTGGCGGCATCCCAGCTGAAAGAACCATCCCAGTCCTTGAAGGTGCCGTGGATGTAACTATAGCCCAGGTGGCTGATTTTCCAGTCGATGAAGGCGTGCTGGCCTTCTTTGTCGATCTTGTAGTCAGCGGCCATCACCTGACCGGCAGACAGCAGAGCAGTACCGATTGCCAGAGCGGCGAGCGTCTTTTTCAACATGCTTTCTATTCCTTGTGAGTCGAGGTTGAACATCAGGCTTTGCGCCCCAGCATTCGCGTGAGGGTCGCATCACGATCTATAAAGTGGTGTTTCAACGCAGCTACGCCGTGCAACCCGGCGAAGACCACCAACACCCAGGCGAGGTACAGGTGCACCAGGCCGGCGTTGTCTGCCTGGTCCGGTAGCCCGGAAACCACGGCAGGAATTTCAAACAGGCCAAACACCGGGATACCGACACCGTCTGCGGTGGAAATCAGGTAACCGGCAATCATCACGGCAAACAGCCCGAGATAAAGGAACGCATGGCCAAACGCAGCGCCAATACGCGTCATGCGGCTGTAGCTGGCCAGCGGTGGCGGCGGCGGGCTGAGCAGGCGCCAGACGATACGTACCAGCATGATGGCGAAGAGCGTGATGCCAATGCTTTTGTGCAATTCCGGGCCATGTTTGCGCCAGCCGTCGTAATAGTCGAGGCCGACCATCCACAGGCCGAGGCCGAACAGACCAAACACCGCCAAAGCCACGCCCCAGTGCAAAATAACGCTTATCCAACCATAGCGGGTCGGTGAGTTCTGTAGCTGCATTCCTAAGATCCTGTAAGAACTATGCCCAAGACTAGCGATTTACCTATCGAATTAAAGCCGAAAATTTCGCTTTGAAATATCGAAAAATATGATCTTGAGGGTATGCACAGTACGTTAACAATGGATTAAGGACTATTCCTGGGAAACGTGACAGTCCGTCCTGTCTTTACCTCCAATTCATCCGCAATGGGTTGTGGCACAGCCGCCCATTGCATAGGCTTGCGCGATTGTTTCGCCTGCGCCGGGCGCAGGACCGCTTCGAGGAGATAACCGATGGGCTTGAACAACCAGTGGATGCAACGCGACCTCGCCGTGCTGTGGCATCCCTGCACCCAGATGAAAGACCACCAGCAACTACCGCTGATCCCGATCAAACGCGGTGAAGGCGTGTGGCTGGAAGACTTCGAAGGCAAGCGCTACCTCGACGCCGTCAGCTCCTGGTGGGTCAACGTGTTCGGCCACGCCAACCCGCGCATCAACCAGCGTATCAAGGACCAGGTCGACCAACTGGAACACGTGATCCTCGCCGGTTTCAGCCACCAGCCGGTGATTGAGCTGTCCGAGCGCCTGGTGGCGATGACGCCCGAGGGGCTGACCCGCTGCTTCTACGCCGATAACGGGTCATCGTGCATCGAAGTCGCGTTGAAGATGAGCTTCCACTACTGGCTCAACCGCGGCCTGCCGAACAAAAAACGCTTCGTCACTCTGACCAACAGCTACCACGGCGAAACCATCGCCGCGATGTCGGTAGGCGACGTGCCGCTGTTTACCGAAACCTACAAGGCGCTGTTGCTCGACACTATCAAAGTGCCGAGCCCGGATTGCTACCTGCGCCCCGAAGGCATGAGCTGGGAAGAGCACTCGCGCACTCTGTTCCTGGCCATGGAACAGACCCTGGCCGAGCACCACGACACCGTCGCCGCCGTAATCGTCGAACCGCTGATCCAGGGCGCCGGCGGCATGCGCATGTACCACCCGGTGTACCTCAAGCTGCTGCGTGAAGCCTGCGACCGCTACGGCGTGCACCTGATCCATGACGAAATCGCCGTAGGCTTCGGCCGCACCGGCACGATGTTCGCCTGTGAGCAGGCAGGCATTCGCCCGGACTTCCTGTGCCTGTCCAAGGCCCTGACCGGCGGCTACCTGCCGTTGGCGGCCGTGGTCACTACCGACGACGTCTACGACGCCTTCTACGACGACTACCCGACCCTGCGCGCCTTCCTGCATTCCCACAGCTACACCGGCAACCCGCTGGCCTGCGCGGCAGCTCTGGCGACCCTGGATATCTTCGAAGAAGACAACGTCATCGAAAACAACAAGGCCCTGGCCCAGCGCATGGCCACGGCCACCGCACATCTGGTGGACCACCCGCACGTATCGGAAGTGCGCCAGACCGGCATGGTACTGGCCATTGAGATGGTCCAGGACAAAGCCACCAAGACCGCCTACCCGTGGCAGGAGCGTCGCGGCCTGAAGGTGTTCGAGCACGCTCTGGAACGCGGCGCGCTGTTGCGACCGCTGGGCAGCGTGGTGTACTTCCTGCCGCCGTATGTGATTACGCCGGAGCAGATCGACTTCCTCGCCGAAGTCGCCAGCGAAGGGATCGACATCGCCACCAACAGCAAAGTCAGTGTGGCGGTGCCGAACGATTTCCACCCAGGCTTCCGCGATCCCGGCTAAACACGCGGTTGTGGCGAGCGGGCTTGCCCGCGTTGGGCTGCGCAGCAGCCCCAGCAAGAGCACCGCAATCCGTTAGATAAAACGCGATAGCCGGTTTTGGGGCTGCTTCGCAGCCCAACGCGGGCAAGCCCGCTCGCTACAACAAACGGGCTCGCCACAAGTAGCACGCTCGCCATAAAACTTTTTCCAGAGAACAGAAATGAGACTGTCCCGCTTCTTCACCGACACCCCGCTGAGCATCGGCGATCACGAATTGCCCGAAGCCCAGGCGCACTACATCAGCCGCGTGTTGCGCATGGTTGAAGGCGACGCCGTGCAGCTGTTCGACGGCTCCGGCCAGGAGTTTCTGGGCAGCTTGCTGGAAGTCGGTAAAAAACGCGTCACCGTGCAACTGACGCAAAGCCTCGCCGGCCAGCCCGAATCGCCGCTGCACATCCACCTTGGCCAGGGCCTGTCCCGGGGCGAGCGCATGGACTGGGCGATCCAGAAAGCCACTGAGCTTGGCGTGAATGCAATCACGCCGATTTTCAGCGAGCGCTGCGAAGTCCGCCTCAAAGACGAACGCGCCGACAAACGCCTGCTGCACTGGCGCCAGGTGGCGATCAGCGCGTGCGAGCAATGTGGGCGCTCGACGGTGCCGGTGATTCACCCGCCGCTGTTGCTGGCGGACTGGTTGAAGCAGACGAAGGCGGACCTCAAGCTGGTGCTGCACCCGGTGGCCGAGCCCATGGTCAGCCACGCCAAACCTGCGAGCCTGGCGTTTCTGATCGGGCCTGAGGGTGGGCTGACCGATGGCGAAGTCGAAGCGGCTCAAGGCGCCGGCTACCACGCCGCCCGCCTCGGCCCGCGGGTGCTGCGTACCGAGACGGCGCCGGTAGTGGCGTTGGCGGTAGCCCAGCAACTGTGGGGCGACTTCTAACCTCGCACTGCAAACCCATTCCAACGTGGGAGCTGGCTTGCCTGCGATGCAGGCGGCCCGGTCTATCAGTTATGCCGAGGCGATGCTATCGCAGGCAAGCCAGCGCCCACAGGTCAGAGCACGTAGTGCATGATCGCCACAAAGTGCAGCAAGCTCCCGCCGATCACGAACAAATGCCAGATGCCATGGGAATGCCGCAGGCGGTCCTCCAGGGCAAAAAAGATAATGCCGACGGTGTACAACACCCCGCCCGACGCCAGCCACACAAACCCCGCCGTACCCAGCGCAGCCATCAGCGGCTTGACCGCCACCAGCACAATCCAGCCCATCACCGCGTAGATCACGATCGACAAAATCCGCGCCTCGGAGCGCGGCTTGATCTCCTGCAGGATGCCGATCACCGCCAGCCCCCACACAATTCCAAACAGCGTCCAGCCCCACGGGCCTCTTAAGGTCACCAGGCAAAACGGCGTGTAACTGCCGGCGATCAGCAGGTAGATCGAAAAGTGATCAACCTTCTGCATGATCTCTTTTCGCCGCCCCTGCACGCTGTGATACACGGTGGAGGCGCTATACAGCACCAACAACGTAAAGCCATAAATCGCCACGCTGACGATCTTCCAGGGGCTGCCGTCCAGGCTCGCCACCACCAACATCCATACTGCGCCGATAAAAGCGGCAACCGCCCCGGCCAAATGGCTCCAGGCGTTGAATCGTTCCCCGTGATACATGTGTCACTCACCTCGAATAACCGTTACCACTTGGTTGTGCTACCTGCATTCTGACGCCGACAGCGGCTGGCCAGGTAACAACCTTTTCTTCATTTGCCCAACGACCCTGTCCCGATGGATCATGCGCTTCATCCTGTCGGAAGTTCCCATGCCCGAGCTTGAACCCGCCCCGCCTCATCCCAGCCTATGGCAGTTGTTTTACAACTTCGCCATGGTCGGCCTGTTCGGCTTTGGCGGCGTGATGCCCTGGGCACGGCAGATGATGGTCGACCGCCGGCGCTGGGTCAGCGAGCAAGGCTTCAATGAGCTGCTGACCACCGGCCAGTTCTTCCCCGGCCCGAATATCGCCAACGTCGGTATCATCTACGGCCGGCGCCTGCATGGCCTGCCGGGTGCGATTGTGACCGTCTGCGGGCTGTACCTGTTCCCCTCGCTGATCACCGTGTTAGCCGGTTTCGCCTTCGCCAAGTGGTGGAGCCATGAGGTGGTGCAGCAGATCTTCGGCGCCGTGATGCCGATTGCCACCGGGCTGATGCTCGGCACCACCCTGCGGCTGCTCAAGGCCATGCCCAGGACGCTCGCCAACTACAGCGCATTCGTGCTGACCTTTGTGTTGATGGCGATTTTCGTGTTGCCGCTGTGGATGGTGTTGTTGGTCTGCATCCCAAGCTCGCTGGCCCTGAGCTTTATCGGTTCGAACAAGGTGGCCGGCTGATGCAGACCGTGCTGCTGCACTTGATGATCCAATGCGCGCTGTGGTCGCTGATGTCGATCGGCGGCAATACCGTGGCCATCAGCGATATCCACCGCTATACCGTCACTGATATGCGCTGGATCAGCGACGCACAATTTGTCGCGTTTTTTGCCCTTTCCCAGGCACTGCCCGGGCCCAATGGCATGTTCCTGGTATTTATCGGCCAGCAGGCAGCGGGCCTGCCGGGCGCGTTGGTGGCGCTGGCCGCCAAACTGGTGCCGTGTTCGGTGCTGACCTACGTCGGCGCCGGCTGGCTGGAGCACCACACCCGCACGCCCTGGGTGCAGCGCGTCAAACGTAGCCTGCTGCCGCTCTCAATCGGGCTGATCCTGGCCTCGACCTACATTCTGATGAACAGCCTGGAAAGCAACGCCACCAGCCTGGTGCTGACCCTGGCCAGCGCCGCCGTGGTGTATTACACGCGGCTCAACGCGATCTGGCTGATCATCCTCGGCGTGGTGCTGGGCCTGTGCAGTGCATGGCTGGGAGTGAACTGGTTTTAGGGGCACAATCGACGGCATTCGAACAAGAGCCACGGCCATGCTGATCGACGAAGAATTCACCCTCAAGAAACTGGAGATCTTCCTGGCGTTCATGCGCACCGGCAACCTGGCCCGCGCCGCCGCCGAGCTGCAAACCAGCAATGTCAGCGTGCACCGCGCCATCCACTCCCTGGAAAACGCCCTGCGCTGCCCGCTGTTCAAACACGAAGGGCGCAACCTCACGCCGCTGGAAAGCGCTTATGTGTTGGAAGAACGCGCACAAAAGCTCATCGCCGATGTGGTCGACAGCGTGCGCCTGACCCGCGAAGCCGCCGGGTTTTCCGCCGAACGTTTCAAGCTCGGCTCGCTGTATTCGCTCACGGTAAAAACCGTGCCGCAACTGATCATGGGCCTGAAGATCAGGCGCAGCGAACTGAATATCGACCTGATCCTGGGCTCCAACTTCGACCTGCTCTACAAGCTCAAGAACATGGAGGTGGACGCGATTCTGATCTCCCTCGATGAACACGCCAACGACCCCGACTGCGAACAGATCGCGCTGTTCTCGGACGACATCTTCCTCGCCACCCCAGCCGACTCACCCTTCGACCGCGAGCAGCAAATCGACCTGGCCGACGTGCGCGACGCCACTTTCATCACCCTCACCCAAGGCTTCGCCACCCACCAGGATGGCAACCGGGTGTTCAAGCAGGCGGGGTTCGAGCCGAAGGTGGCGATGCAGGTAAATGACATTTTCACGCTGTTGAGCATGGTCAGTTCGGGGGTGGGTTATGCGCTGCTGCCGGGAAGAATTGCAGCGGTGTATGAAAACCGCGTGAAGCTGATACCGCTGCAACCCAGGTACAGGTTGCAGCAGCATATTGGTGTGGTGTTTCTGAAGGCCAAGGAGCGTGACCCGAACTTGCTGGCGTTGCTGGCGGAGTGCCGAATGTATGCCAATCGGCAGCTTTGAGGCTGCCATCGCAGGCAAGCCTGCTCCCACACTTGAATGTGTTCACAATTAAAAATGTGGGAGGGGCGGTGCGACGATTCGACTTGCCCCCGATGAGGCCCAACCAGGCAACACAGCTCCCGAACCTAGCCGACCAAGCCGCGCACAATGATGTAGAGCAGCGAGGGCCCGAGCAAACAGCCCAGCGCAGTGTAGAACGCCGCCGTCAGGCAACCGTAAGGCACCAGTTTCGGATCGGTGGCCGCCAGCCCGCCGGCCACGCCGCTGGACGTGCCCATCAGCCCGCCGAAGATCACCGCGCTGCGCGGCGTGTTAAGGCCGATCAACGGTGCCACGAAGGGTGTCATCACCATCACCAGAATCGCCTTGATCAACCCGGCGGCGATCGACAGCGCCATCACCTCGGAGCTGGCGCCAATCGCCGCGCCGGTGACCGGGCCGACAATATAGGTCACGGCGCCCGCACCGATGGTGGTCAGGCTGACCGCATCGGTATACCCGAACGCCATCGCCACGCCGACCCCGGCGACAAACGATGACCCCACGCCAACAAACAAAGCGAGCACGCCGACGTATCCGGCGCGTTTAAGCTCATCGACACTCACCCCAAAGGCGGTCGCGACAATCGCGAAGTCCCGCAGCATGGCACCGCCCAGCAAGCCGATACCCGACAGCAATGGAATATCCACCACACCTTTGGCGCCTCCGGTAAACGCACCGCCCACATACGACAGCACCAGCCCCAACAAAATGGCGATGGCCGAGCCGTGCAGGCGGCCCTTGGTGAAGGTGTCGGAGATCCAGTAGGAGACCCACATGGTCAGGCCGATTACTGCAAACCCACTGATCAAGCCGTAGCCGGTGACTACTTTCATCATTGATTCATACATGGCGATCACCCGGCTTCTTTGGTAGGAACAACAGCGCTCGGCTCACGGTTGCCGATACGCACCAGCACCGGCACCAAAGCAAAACCCAACACCACCGCCAGCGTGCCCGCCAAAATTGCCATCGGCCCACCCTTGATCGCGCCATAGACGTTTTGCTGCGCCGCCATCGCCACCACAATCGGAATATAAATCGCCGCCCAGAACGTCAGGCCCTGCTCGGACTTGCCCACAAACAACCCGCGTTTTTGCAAGTAACTGCCCAGGCCGATCAACAGCAACATGGCGATCCCCACCCCGCCGACGTTGGCCGGAATGCCCAGCCACTTACCGAGCAACTCGCCCACAAACAGCCCCACGAGCGTACAAAACGCCAGGAACGCCACACCGTAAATAATCATTGTTGTTGTCCTCAAAGTGCTCGATCGAAATTGTTGTTTTTGTGCTTCGAAAGCCTTGGGTGGTGCTTTATCGGTGGCGGCGTTCCTCCTCTTGAAGCAGGGCCTGCAAGGTGTCCAGGCGCGCACCCTCGCAGGCGATCACGGTGCCTTGTTCAAACACCCGCCGTGACAGGCCGGTGAGCACGCTGCCCGGGGGCAGTTCGATCTGCAGGCGCACGCCGCGCTCATAGGCGCTTTGCACGGTGCCGCGCCAGTCGACGATGCGGCACATGTTGAAGGCCAGGTCATCACGCAGCTGTTCGGGGTTGTGGATCGGCCGCGCACGCGTGCTGCTCAGGTAGCTGATGCGCGGCGCCTTGAGCGGTACGAAAGCTTGGGCCAGGGCCTGGGCCGAAGCGTCCAGCAACGCGCAGTGGGACGGCACACTGACGGCCAGGCGCTTGGCGACGCCGTTGCCCTTGATACGTTCTGCGACCCGCTGCATCGCCGCGTTGCTGCCGGCGATCACGGTCTGGTTATCGGCATTGATATTGGCCAGGTACACCGGGGTGTCGGGGCTGTGGATTTCGGCCAGCAATGTTTCGACGGTGGATAACGCCGGGCCAACGATCGCGGTCATGCCGTAGCCGTGTGGATAAGCGTTTTGCATCAGTTCGCCGCGCAGACTGACCAGCTTCAGCGCGTCGGCAAAGTCCAGGGCACCGGCGATGACCGCTGCCGGATAGGCGCCGATGGACAGGCCCGCCACGTAATCGGGCGTGTGCTGCAACTGGCGGGCATGGGCCACGCCGGTGATCAACAGGCACAGCTGAACAGCGCGGGTACTCGCCAGGGCCTCAGCCGAATCCAATGCGCGAACGTCTTCACCCAACACCTCACTGGCATGCTCCAACACAGCGCCCGGCAACGCCCGGAGCATGCCCGGCCGTTGCGCGCCCTGCCCTGGAAACACCAGAAGGCTGCTCATGCCACCGCCTGCCAAGGGTCGAGGACGAGGTGCGCGCCGCTGGCGGTTTTCAGCAGCACGCGGCGTGACCCACTGGCCCATTCACGCAAGGCAACAGCGCCAAACGGGGTTTGCAGTTGCAGGTCCACGGCGCACCCTGCCGTGCCCAGAATCGCCAGCAGATCTTGCGCATCACCTCGGGCCAACGGCTCGGGTGTGCGCAGAATCAAATCCAGATCACTCATGGCATGCAGGGCTTCGATCCCGCTGGCCAACTCGAAACCCGCGCTGCCCGTGACGCCCCAGGTCTGCTGCGCCAGCACCGGCCGCAGCGCGGCGAGGGCGCGCAACGCCGGCAAGTCCCGTGACGTCACCACACCGCGCAAGGCTTCCGGCGCCACGCGTCGTTGCACAGCCGCAAGGGGCATCACCGCCGCCAAACGCTGCTCGCGCAAACGCCCGCGCACCCCGACCGCCACATAGCCCGGCTCGGCGAGGGCGCGACGCACCACCACCGGGTGGCCAGCGCCAATCGCCTCCACCGCCCAGGCCGGAGCCTCGGCAGGCAGATGCGCCGGGGTCATGCCCCAGAGCAAGTCGTGGGCGTTCACCATTGCTCCCGCAGCAGTTGGCGTACGTGGCTGGAAGCGGCGCGATTGGTGGCACCGAGGCGTCCGCTCAGGTCGGTGCCACCGATATCCTTGATCGCATGCACCAGGCAATCGACGACCCGTGCTACATCGTCCGCCGTGGGCTGCTCAATCTGGCTGACCGACAAGGTTTCCCAGAGCAAACCGAGGCTGGCATAGCTGTCGATGTCATAGGCCATCGGCGGCACGCTGGCGGCCAGGGCTTCCAGCTCTTCGACACTGCGCAAGGTCACCCGCGCCGCCGACGCCTTGCCCATGGCGTGCACCATTACACCGGGGTCACGCAGGGCGATCAGGCGGTTGGCCTGGTAGCCGTGGGCCAGAAATGCGCCGGACATGGCCTTGCCCACCAGCAGCGCGATCACCGGGTGCCCGGCCAAACGTGCGCGGGCGTAGCTGTCGGCGGCAGCGGCGAGCGCCTGGTGAATGCCCAGGGCTTCTTCGCGACGGCCGTAGGCTTGGCTCGGCACATCAACGATGGCAATGATCGGGCGCTTGTCGCCTCGGGCGATGGCTTCATCCACCGCCTTGGCCAGGCCCCAGCCTTCGAGCAAGCCGACCTCGCCGTTGCGTGCACGCGGGAAGCGGTTGTGTGGGTCGGTGACCACGGCAATAAAGCGCACGGCCTGTTCACCCAATACACCGTCGGCGACTTTCAGCGAGTCGGGCAAACCGACGACAGGTGTAGCGCCGGCGCTCAATGCGTTGAACCACTGCAAGCCTCTCATGAGCGTTCTCCTTGATACAGGGCGCGCACCGTCGCCGGGTCGATTTGCGGCGTAGCGTCCAGTTGCGTCAGGCGCGCCAGGTACAAATCGGCTTGGCGACTGCGTTGTTGCGCGGGCACGCCTTGCTGCAACAGCGCGCTGACGGTCTGCTGGATCTGTACCACATCGTCCGCCACATAGCGGTCGGCCAGGCCGCTGTTGAAACGCTGCTCGCCGCCAGTGAGGCTCCAGATAAACGGCCGGTCGCGGGAGTCGTATTCTTCCAGCCCGGCTTCCTGCTCAATCACTTGCGGGCCATTGAGGCCCAGCCGCGCTTCGCGAGTCACTACCAAGTAGCTGCACAACCCGGCGGCGATGGACATACCGCCGAAGCAACCAACACTGCCCGCCACCACACCGATCACCGGCTGGTACTGGCGCAGGTCGACAATCGCCGCATGGATATCGGCAATCGCCGCCAGGCCCAGGTTGGCTTCCTGCAAACGCACGCCGCCGGTTTCCAGCAGCAGCACGGCGCGAGTCGGGATGCCGTTGCGATTGTCCTCGGCCGCCAGCTCCAGAGCGCCGGCGATTTTCGCACCGCCGACCTCTCCGAGGCTGCCGCCCTGGAAGTTGCCTTCAATCGCCGCAATCACCACCGGCAAACCGGCGATGCTGCCCTTGGCGATCACTACGCCGTCATCGGCTTGCGGCACCACGCCTTGGCGGCTGAGCCAGGGCGACATCACCCGCTGAAACGGGTCGATCAGTTCGCGGTAAGAACCCGCATCCAACAACGCCTTGGCCCGCTGCCGTGCGCCGAGTTCGACAAAGCTGTGTTTGCTGAGCAAGTCAGTCATGGCCGATCTCCTCGAAACCCTGCTCCAGGCGCAGACGCACCACGCCGGGCGTGGCGCCAAAATCGTGGATATCAATCTTCAGCGCCGGTGGCGTGTGCTCCTGGAAGATCCGCTCAAACAGGTGCTGCCAGCGTTGTTCGGCGCCATTCACCGAGGTCTGTACTTGAATGGTCAGCGTGCCCGGCGTGCCTGGCTCCAGCAGCACTTCCAGGTCACCGGAGCCGACACAGCCCACCAGCGCACGGCCTTTGGGCGGCTGCCCGGCGGGGAATTCAAAGGATAAGGTTTCCATCACAACGCTCCGTCGAGGCGGTCGATAAACAGGCAGGCCGCCAACAGGTCGGCGGCGCCGCCGGGGGAGGCATTCAGGGCCAGCAGTTGCTGGTCCAGCGCGTGCAGCTGGCGGCGACCGGCGAGGGTCGCGCTGCCACCCGCATCCAGCACGGCTTGGGCGCCGTACTGCATGGCTTGCAAGCCTTCGGGGCCTGCGCGGTAGAGCACGCAGGTGTCGGCGAGGTCGGTCATGATCGCGAGCAGGGCATCCAGGCGGGCGTTCTGTTCACCGGCGTTTTGCCGACGACTTTTGTGCAGTTGCGGCAAGCCACGTTGCACCACGGACGGGAAGCCCAGTTGCGCTTCTTCACGCGCACCGCGGGCGCCGTAGCGTTGCGCGACTTGGGCACCGTGGCTCATGGGCTGCGGGGCGTAGCGGTCGTTGAGCAAGGCCAGTCTGGCCGCCGTCAGGGTGATGGCACGTGGTGCCAGAGCGGCGGCGGCGGTGAGCAAACCGAGCGCCCAGATTGCGCCGCGATGGGTATTCACGCCGTTGGTGGTGGCGAGCATTGCCTCTTCACCCTCGCGACCAATACGCCCGAGGGCTTCACGCAGGGGCAAACCGACTTCACCGACTTCAAGCGCCGCTTCCGCCATTTCCTTGAACATCGGCCACAACGACAGCGCCGAAGCGTGCATCAGGCCCAGGTGCAAATCGCTGTGGGCGCCGTTGCCGCGACGGTCTACCAGGGCAGGTTTTGGCGACAAGTCAGCCTCATCAATCAAGGCGTCGACGGCCATATCCGCCAGGCGATCGGCGAGGCTCAGTTCATGCAATTTAAGGGCGCGCATTTACCAGCTCCTGAACTTGGCGGGCGGGTTGTACAAGCCACCGGACCAGTCCACCAGGTCGGCCACGCTCTTGGCGGCCAACAGCTCGCGGGTGGCGTCGGTGCGGCGGATGCCCAAATCTTCGGGCAAGGCGATCAAGCCTTCGCGGCGCATGCGCGCAGTGTCCTTGGGGTTGTGGCGCATGCCGATAGCGGTCACCCCGGCAACGGCAGCGATCATCGCCTGGCGCTCCTCCAGGGAGCGCGCCTTGTACAGGTAGGCAATGCCTTCTTCGGTGAGCAGGTGGGTTACGTCGTCGCCGTAGATCATGATCGGCGCCAGCGGCATGCCGCTTTTGCGCGCCACTTCCACCGCATCGAGGGTGTTGACGAAGGTGGGTTTGCCGCCTTCCTGGAAGGTTTCGACCATTTGCACCACGAGCTTTTTGCCGCGTTCCAGCAAGGCTTCAGGGGCATCGTCGTGGCGCATATCGAGCCAGGCCGGTGTGCCATGGCGACGGCCGCGTGGGTCGTGACCCATGTTCGGCGCGCCGCCAAAACCGGCGAGGCGGCCACGAGTTACGGTGCTTGAATGCCCGTCGCCGTCGACCTGCAGGGTAGCGCCGATAAACAGGTCCACCGCGTATTGGCCGGCGAGCTGGCAGAACATCCGGTTGGAACGCATCGAGCCATCGCGACCGGTGAAGAACACGTCCGGCCGTGCGGCGATGTAGTTTTCCATGCCCAGCTCGGTGCCGAAGCAATGCACGCTTTCGACCCAGCCGCTTTCAATCGCAGGGATCAGGGTTGGGTGTGGGTTGAGCGTCCAGTTGCGGCAGATTTTGCCTTTGAGGCCCAGCGATTCGCCGTAGGTGGGCAGGATCAATTCGATGGCAGCAGTGTTGAAACCGATACCGTGGTTCAGCGACTGCACGTTGTGTTTTTCGTAGATACCACGGATCGCCATCATCGCCATCAGCACATGCACCGGCTTGATGTGGCGCGGGTCGCGGGTGAACAGCGGCTCGATGTAGAACGGCTTGTCGGCCACCACCACAAAGTCTACCCAGCTCGCGGGGATGTCGACGCGAGGCAAGTCGGTAACGTCATCCACCAACTGATTGACCTGCACGATCACGATGCCATCGCTGAACGCGGCGGGCTCGATCAGCGCCGGGGTGTCTTCGGTGCTGGCGCCGGTGTAGATATTGCCGGCGCGGTCGGCCATGAACCCCGCGGAGAGCACCACGTTGGGGATCAGGTCCACCACCAGCCGTGCATAGAGTTCGATATAGGTGTGAATCGCGCCGATTTCCAGCAGACCATCTTCCAGCAACTGGCTGATACGCAGGGATTGGGTGCCGGCGAACGAGAAGTCCAGCTTGCGGGCAATGCCCTTTTCAAACAGGTCCAGGTGCTCGGAACGCCCGACACTGGGCATGATCATGTGCAAATCGTGGAGCTTGGCGGGGTCGGCTTTGGCTAGGGAGCGCGAGAGGAAGTCGGCCTGCTTCTGGTTGTTGCCCTCCAGCACCACGCGGTCGCCGGGGAGGATCAGCGCTTCCAGGGCCTCGACGATTCTGTCACTGGGCAGCACCGCCCCGTCTGCGTATTGCTTGACCAGCCCGAGCCGCCGCTGCTTCTCGTCGCGCCGCCGCGTCCAGCGCGAGTCGGGGGTGATGGTTGTTGTCATGGTCGCTCCACGGGTTTGCTGTCGTGGGGCCTACCTTAGGAGTGATTGAGTGGGCCATCAATCAAGCTCAGCGGCGGATCGTTACGGTTGGAGTAACGGACTATCAGTGGATACTGGATTGAGCCGAACAAAATTAAAATGTGGGAGCTGGCTTGCCTGCGATAGCGGTGGGTCAGCTGTAAATACATCGACTGACAGCCCGCCATCGCAGGCAAGCCAGCGCCCACATTTGCTCAGTCGCGCTTCGGTGTTTTGGTGGAGGCTTACGGTGAAGAGGGTCGGATTCGGGGTAGGTTTAGTCATGATTTACAGTTCCGATAGGTAACCGGACTTGCACGTCCGTGTCACCGTTTTTCGATGACCGGGCGAAGACTAGGCCCACAGAAAGCACCCCACAAGTTCATGCACGGCCCAAAATCTTGCAGGAAAAATCCGAAGGCTGGTCCGTCACAACGCCATCTCTACCTTGACTGCTCCAAGGCCCTCAAGGGCATAGCTATGATACTCATACACCTCCCCCTGAATATCCAAAACAAGCACACCTTCATGCTTGCTCACCTGAACAAAAGGCTCTTTGGTTTTCAAAAAGGGATGCGCCAATACCAAGGCCGAGAGTGCTTCCTGATCACTCCCAAAGTCCTTATGAACGTAGTACCTGTAGGAAAACCCCACCGTTGCGCCACCTTGACCGTCTCGCGCACCATAGATCGACGTGCCGTTGCCCAGGGAATGCTTCAACACCACTTCATCCAGGTCCGGCGTACCGGGTGACAGGATCCAACTGCCGCCGATATAGATCAGGCAGACCACAAGCAGGCAATTACGCAGAACAGGAATGAAGCGCTCAGTGGCCTTGCGAAATTGCATATTCAATACCTTTTCTTATCCAATACTGGTCGCGTGGGTCATCACCGAAAGGCTCTGCGCCCCACCATGATCCAAAATCTGGACGAGTAGTTTTTGCGACGGTTTGAGCCACACCAGCGGCTCGCAACAACACATGCTCTGGAATACCCAGCACCATTCCCACGGCACCGTAATTGAAGTTACCAAAAGCTTCATACTGACGCCCCCGCTTCTTATAGTTCCAAGGGCCGGCCGCACGGACCTGGGAGTAAAACCAGGAATAGGCAAATGCCGAAGCGGGCTTGAGATGAATGCGTTTGCATTGGGATATCGCCATGTTTTCCAGAATTGAAACACCAGGCGGCATTAACGGTACGGCCATTTGCGGGTCCTTGCTGGCAGTGAGGAGCGCAGAAACTAGCCACTCCTATCACGCCTGAAAACCCGCTTAACCCAAATGCAGAACTCGCCTACAGCAAACCCATCCCATTCCGACATTAGTGCGATCAATCTGCATCATGATGCAGACCCGAAATGGCACGACGCCTTGGCTTTGTACGTGAGACATTTTCAAGGATCTTGCATGGCCACGCGCCTGTCAGCCCAGACCTAGCCGTAAGGTTGGAGCGGGCTGGCGTGAGTACTGCGCAGCTATGGTTGTCGATGCAAAGTGCCTATGCCCTGTGGCGAGCCGAGCATCGGGAGCAACGGTTTGCGCGAATTGATTGAGTCTTGGACACAAGCACAATTCAGTGTGGAAGCTGGCTGGCCTGCTCCCACATTTGTTCGGTGGTGTTCAGCGCATCAGCCCGTCACACTCCTTGCGATCCGGCGGCTCAGCCTTCAAGCCACCGCTACGTTGCAGGTTCTCCAGATTTGCCTTGCTGTCCATCCATGGATTCCAGGGGGTTGCCCCCCATCAGATTGATCTTGGCTTGCTGCACGACCCGCTGCACAAAACTGTTCCCGGCATTCCATTTGCCGATCCAGTCTTCAGGGGTGTAAAGCGTTGGGTTGATAGTGCGGCCCAGTTGCTCTTCCAGCGGTATGAGCTGCTCCATGACTTCACTGTAGTTGAGGCTTTCGCCGATCAGCATCAGATCTATGTCACTGGATGAGTGCGCCTCACCCTTGGCGATGGAGCCGTAGATAAAGGCCCAGGCTATCTGCTCGGCGAACGGTGCCAATGCATTGCGCAGGGGTTCGTCCAGGCTCAGGGTCTTGCGCACGATGGCCAACAACTCCGAGTAAATCGGGCATTGGGGGTTGGCCTGGTAATGGGTCTGATTGCCTTGGCGCGTCATGCTCAAGATGCCCGCCAGCTGCAAACGCTCAAGCTCGCGGGTAAGGCTGCCCTTACCCACCTGGGCCCAGCGCGCGATTTCATTGGTGAAGAAACTCTGATCGGGCTTGCCGAAAAGCAGGCCCAGCACTTTTTGCTGGGTGTTGGTGAAGAGCGCAGTGCTGAGCGGCAAGGTTTGCATGGCAGCGACCAAAGAGTCCCAAAAAGGGAACGATAGGTCCCTTTTTGGGAACGATCAAGTTTTAAGCGGTTGAAATATAGGAAACGCTCAATCAGCAAATACTGGATTAGAGCCGAATGAAGTTCAAAATGTGTGCGGGCTTGCTCGCGAATGCGGTGGGTCAGTTATAGATGAGCTGACTGACACCCTGCATTCGCGGGCAAGCCCGCTCCCACATTTGTTCGGTGATGGAAGCACCCGACAAGTTCATGCACGGCCCAAAATCTTGCAGGAAAAATCCGAAGGCTAGGCACGGCCCTCACGGAAAAAGAGCTTCCTGTGGCGAGCGGGCGAGCCCGCTCGCCACAGAGAATATTCCGACAAGATATTCAGGTTGTTGCTTGGAACCCGCCCCTCTAGTCTTTTTTCCTCCGTGCCGTGAGGCTGGAGCGGCAGGCCGAGCATCGGGAGCAACCGGTGATTGAGCGGTTTGCGCGGATTGATTGAGGTCGGGAGCCGAACGCGATTCAGTGTGGGAGGGGGCTTGCCCCCGATAGCAGACTGTCAGTTGATATATCTATGGCTGACCCACCGCCATCGGGGGCAAGCCCCCTCCCACATTGGGTTTTTGCAGGGGCTTATGGTCAGGCCAGGCCCGCCTCCACCAACAACGCTTCCAACCCCATCAAATCCGGCACCCTCGCCACCTGCTCCCCCACCTGCACCGCTGCCAACTCCAACGGGCACAGCGGCACGTCCACATAACTCAACTCGCTATCGAGCTTGTACGACCGGGGAATCCCCTGGATCACCAGCGCAATAAACTTCAGCGTCGGCCGCCCGCCCAGCGCATTCAGCACCACGATCCGTGAGCGTTCGCCGGTCACACTGGCCTCGCCGCAAGCCGCTTCAAAACTGATCAAGGGTATTTGCCGATCCCGCCAGGTCACTTGCCGCAGATACCACGGCGGCGCATCGCTGGCCGGTTCGCCGCGCTGGAAGTCGATGAGTTCGGCGATGGCGACGTTGGGCAGCACCAGATGACGGTCGGCCAGCGGCAGCAGCAGGCCGGTGAGTTGGCTGGTGCGGTGGTCAAGCATGGGACTTGCTCCAGTAGGCGATGCTTTCCAGCAGCACCGACTCCTGGTACGGCTTGCCGAGGTAGTCGTTGACGCCGATGGCCATTGCGCGGTCGCGGTGTTTCTGGCCGGTGCGCGAGGTGATCATGATGATCGGCAGGCGCATCAGCCGGGGGTCGTTGCGCACCTGGATCGCGACTTCGAAGCCGTCCATGCGCGGCATTTCGATGTCGAGCAGCATCAGGTCCGGGGTGTGTTCTTCGAGCACGGCGATGGCGTCGATGCCGTCTTTGGCGGTGAGCACGTTCATGCCATTGCGCTCCAGCAGGCGGCTGGTGACTTTACGCACGGTGACCGAGTCGTCCACCACCAGCACCAGCAGCGGGCGCTTTTTCAGCGGGTCGTTGAGGATCAGCGGCGCGTCGACGGCCTGGGCCGGCAAGGCCGGTTGCCGGGCACGGATATGCGCCAGCAAGTCGATGATCAGCACCACGCGCCCATCGCCCAGGATGGTCGCGCCGGACACGCCCTGCACCCCGGCAAACTGCGGCCCCAGGCCCTTTACCACGATCTCCCGCGTACCGGCCATGGCATCCACGTGTACCGCCACGCGCCGCTCGTTGCTTTGCACCAGCAGCACCGGCACCGGCTGGTATTGACCGAGCAGTTTTGGGCGGGCGACGGTGTGCAGCAGGTCACCCAGGTAGAACAACTCGTAGCGTTGGCCGGCGTATTCATAGCGCGGCGGGTCTTGCTGATAATGCCCGGCCAGCTCATGGGGCATCACGCGCACCAGCCCTTCGATGGTGTTGAGCGGGATCGCGTATTGGTCGTCCGCGCATTGCACCATCAGCGCCCGATTGACCGACACGGTAAAGGGCAGACGAATGCGAAAGTGCACGCCCTCACCCGGCGTCGAGTCGATGAACATCGAACCGCCCAGCTGGCGCACTTCCTCATGCACCACGTCCATGCCCACGCCGCGCCCGGAAATCTGGGTGATTTTTTCCGCCGTGGAAAAGCCCGGCTGCAGGATGAACTGCAGCACATCGCGGTCGCTGATCTCTTGGTGAGGGGCGAGCAGGCCACGCTTGATCGCCTTGCGCCGCACCGCTTCCAGCGGCACGCCGGCGCCGTCGTCGCGCATGTCGAAGACGATATCGCCGCCTTCGTGGGTCAGGTCCAGAGTGATGCGGCCCTTCTGCGGCTTGCCGGCCAGCAGCCGCGCATCGCGGGACTCCAGGCCGTGGTCGACGGCGTTGCGCAGCATATGCTCCAGTGGCGCCGCCATGCGTTCCAGCACGTTGCGGTCCATCTCGCCCTCGGCATTGCCGACGATGAATTCCACATCTTTACCCAGCTCGCCCGCCACCTGGCGCACGATGCGTTTGAGGCGCGGCAGCATGCGTTCGAACGGCACCATGCGCGTGCGCATCAGGCCCTCCTGCAACTCCGTGTTGATGCGCGCCTGCTGCTGCAACAGGTCGTGGGCGTCCTGGTTGCGGCGATCGAGGGTGTCCTTGAGGTCCAGCAGGTCGGAGGCTGATTCGGACAACGCACGCGACAGCTGCTGCAACTGCGAATGGCGATCCATTTCCAGCGGGTCGAATTCTTCATAACCCAGGCGCTCGGCCTCGGCCTGCTGGCGGCTGAGGATACGGCCCTGGGTTTCGGTGTCGAGGCGGCGCAGTTGATCGCGCATGCGCTCGATGGTGGTTTCGACTTCGCTCAACGCGACCCGCGCATCATTGACCTGCTGCTCGATCCGCCCACGAAAGATCGAGGTTTCGCCCGCCAGATTGACCAGATCATCCAACAAGTCGGCGGAGATTTTCACCATGTCGGCAGCCGGATCAACCACCGCTTCGGCCTTGCCCGCCGGCAATGCCACCGACACCACCGGTTCATCGCTTGGGTGCACCAGGCTTTTGATCCGTTCGATCAGCTTGTCCACCGAGCCCACCGGCAAACCATCCGCCACCGCGTCGATCATCTGCGCCAGGCGATCGTGGCAGCCTTGCAGCAGTGAAAACAGTTCCGCGGACGGCGCCAGTAAACCGGCAGACAGCCCTTCGTACAAAAACTCAAGCTCATGGGCCAGGTCGCCGATCGGCCCGATCTCGACCATGCGTGCGCCACCCTTGAGGGTGTGCAGGTCGCGCAGCAGGGTTTCGACTTCCTGGCGATTGTTCGGCTCAGCCTGCCAACGCAGCAAGGCGCTGCCTGAGCTGTCGAGAATATCGGCGGCTTCTTCAAGGAAGATATCCAGCAGTTCCGGGTCGGCACTCGACGCCGGTGCAGCAGGGGCCGGTGCAGCGGGGGCGGCGCTGTGGCGCAGCGCCCGCACCTTGGCCACCCACTCGGCGCTGTCGCTCAAAGGCTGATGCTGTTGCAGTTCTTCAAGCTGCAACGCCAGCCGTTCATGGCTGGCCATCAACACCTGGGACAGCTCGGGGGAATAGCTGTAGCGCCGGTCCACCAAGCCTTCGTAAAGGCATTCCAACTCATGGGCCAGCTCGCCGACCGGACCGATTTCGGCCATGCGGGCGCCGCCTTTGAGGGTGTGCAAATCCCGCTGCAATGAGGACAACGGCGCCGTGCTGTCGGGCTCCAGCAACCAGCGTTTGAGGGACTGCCCGGCGCTGTCGAGGATATCCACCGCCTCCTCGAGGAAGATCTCGACGATCTCGTCGTCCATTGCCGATTCATGATCCAACCGCGCCGTGGCGGCACCCAGCTCGCAGATGCTCAGAGCGCGGCTGCCGTCACTTTTGATCAGGCCGGTGGCGGACGGGTCAAGGGCTTCGTCCAACAGTTCGCGCAGGGCCTGGACCCGTGCCGGTGCTGCGTTGATTTCCTGCCCGGCGGCCAATTGGTCGAGCATGTTGATCAGTGCTTCATGGGCCTGTTCGGCCTCATGGAAAAACCGCTCACTGACCGCCAGGCTGCTCTCCTCCACCGCGCCATACAGGTCGAGCAAGGCTTCGCAGAGTGCGTCGATGGCGTGCAGGTCGGCGACGTGCGCGCCCTCCCCCAGGGTGGTCAGTTCGTCGAGCAACGCGGTGAGTTCCTGACGCTCGCCGGGGTGTTGCTGCCAGCGGCGCAGCAGGCTTTCGGCGTCCAGCAGAATGTCCATGCCCTGAGCCAGGAAGCTGGCGATCAGTTGCGGGTCGCGCTTGATCCGCAGGCCGGTGCCAGGTGCATCGAGCAGGGCTTGGAGCTGCTGGTCGAGCAGGCTTTGGGTACGGCTGATCAGGTCCGGCGCGCCCTTGATCGGCACCAACGGGTCGCTGCCCAGTTGGCGCAGCCCGCGCTGGAATAACGCTTCGGCTTCGAGCAGCAACTCCACTTCATCCAGGTCCAGCGGCAGGCGATGGGCCTTGTACTCGCGGGTCAGGTGGTCGAGCGGGCGCGCCAGCTCGGCGATGGGCAACACGCCGGCCATATAGGCACTGCCCTTGAGGGTGTGCAGGGCGCGTTGCAGTTCATCGCTGACTTGCAGCGGCACATGTTCGGCGGCTTGTTGCAGGAAGTGGTTGAGGCTGTCCAGGTGGCTCTGGGCTTCGTTGCGGAAGATCTCCAACAGCATCGGGTCATGGGGTTCGGCGGCCGCGACTTGCGTGCCGCTGGCCAGGGCGTGGGCGCGGGCGGCCAGGGTGTCGACTTCGTCGCGCTGGCGTTGGTCGTCGATGGCAAAGTCAGCGATCAGTTCCGGCAGCAGGGCCACGGCCTCATCCAGCACTTGCTGCACCTCGGGGCCGAGGGCCACGCTGTGCTCCAGCACGCGGTTCAACAGGTTTTCCACGGCCCAGGCCAGCTCGGCCAGTACCAGGGCGCGCACCATGCGGCCGCTGCCCTTCAAGGTATGAAAGGCCCGACGCATTTCGCCCTGGGCGGTTTTTTCCGCGCTGCTCGGCAGGTAGCGGTGCAGCACCTCGAGGACTTCGTCGGTTTCTTCGAGGAAGACTTCGCGCAGCTCATCGTCGATCGGCTCTTCACCCGGCGGCGGCGGCAGCAGGCTACCGGGGCGGTGCAAGGCGGGCGGGTTCAGGCGCGAGGTGGGGCTGGCCAGTGCATCGAACTGGGATTGGCTTGGTGCGACCTCGGCCGAGAGCGCGCCATCAGGTGCAATCAGCGCCTGGCGCCAGGGTTTTTCGGCCGGCAGGTAACCCAGCGCGGCCAGGCCCCGGGTGGCCAGCTCCAGCACGCGCTCGCCGGCGGCATCGGGGTCCTGGAGCATGCGCTCCAGATAATACTCCAGGCTGCTGATCACATCGGCAAAGTGCGCCAACTGCACCTCGGAGGGCGGGCTGTCGTGGCTCATCAACTGTTCGTCGACGTAATCGGTACAGCCGCGCATCAGGCTCGCTGCACGGGGCAAGGGGATCATCGCGAGTGCGCCGCGCACCTGGCTCAGCAGCTCCGGCAGGGACTCCAGGCGCTGGCGGTCCCAGTGGGCTTCGAGGCAGTCAATCACCAGCTCTTTGGCCTGGCGCAGGCATTGGCAGGATTCGCGGATCACCAATTGGTGAATCTGCGTCAGGTCGGTGGTGGGCAGGCGGCTTTCTTCGCGGCTTTCCGGTTCGACGGTGCCGACCATCCCGGCCAAGGTCGCTTCGACGTAGAGCAAGGCGCCGGCGACATCCATCAACACCGCGTCATTCGGTTCGCGTTGGCCCTGGGCCAGGCTCAGCACCACGGCGAGCTGGTCGATGATCACTTTGCGCGGCTGGCCGAAGCCCAGCACGGCCAGGGTATCGGCGATCTGCCGCAAAGGCGCGAGCAATGCATCAAGGTCGCTGGTGTGTTGCCGGTCGCTGCGCACGAACAGGTCAAGGCGCTCTTTTACCCGCACCAGTTCCTCACACAGGGCGCCGAGCACCGAGCCCATGGCATTGCGATCCGGCCCGGCCAGGCGCGCCCGTTCGGCATCAACCACGGCACTGTCGGGTAACGCTTCATCCAGCCCGTAGCGTTCCTTGAGGCTTTGCATGCGTGGCGTCGGCCGGGTGACCTTGGCGACGTAGAACAGCAAACTCTTGAGCAATTCATCCGGCGCAGCCTGGTTGATGCCGCCGATGCCTTGGGCCAACAGACGCTTGAGTTGCTTGTCACTGGCCTTGAGCAGGCTGCGCAGCGCCGGGCTATTGGCGATCACGCCGGTGAGCATGCCTTCGACCAGCGCCGAGGTGACTTGCCACAACGGCAACAGCGGCGCGCCTTGGCACAGCGCTTCGAGGCGGGCGAAGACCCGCGCCATGTCTTCGAGGTTGCTCGGCCCGTGATCTTCGCGCAGCAGCCCGGCCAGGGCTTGTTGCAGCAGTTGGTGCCACTGGCGCAGTTGCTCCGCCAGGTCCGGCGCCGCTCGTTGGGCCAGGGCTTCGTCGGGCAAGGGTGCAATCGACAGCAGTTGCGGGCTGAACAGGCTGGTTTCCGACAGCAGGCTTTCGCCGCGGGCGCTGCGCAGGTCGTTGAGCAGCGGCAACACCACCAGCGGCAGGTCGCGCCGGGCGCTGTGCACGCGGTCCAGGTACAACGGCAATTGGCTGAGGGCTTGTTGCAGCAGGCGAATGCTCTCATCGCGCTGGCTGACACGCTCGGCTTGCAGGGCCAGTACCAGTTCTTCGATCTCTTCAGCCAGCAGGGCCGCGCCGTAGAACTCGACCATTTGCAGCGCACCGTGTACCTGGTGGATACAGGCCAGGCACTCGCCGATGGCATCGCCGTCGTGGGTTTCGACAAACGTGTCCAGCGCCGAACGGGCCTGTTTCAGGGTTTCGGCAATGTCGCCCTTGACCCATTCGAGGGCCACGTAGTCGTGCCGATCAACCATAACTGCTCCGCTTAGAATTCGTGGGTTGCTGGTGTAGCCAAGAACAATCGAGATCAACTGTGGGAGCTGGCTTGCCTGCGATGGCGGCGGGTCAGCAATACATCTGAATCTGACAGACCGCTATCGCAGGCAAGCCAGCTCCCACAGTTGGACGGTGGTGTTCTTTAGATAGCATTTCAATCCTCGAGCTGCTTGGGCGGCGGCAAGGTGAAACCTGATACCGACCTGCGCAACTGGCTGGCCATTTTCGCCAGGTTACCGATGCTTTCAGCCGTGGCGGTCGAGCCCGAGGACGTCTGCGTGGTGATCTGCTGGATCACGTTCATGGTCAGGGAGATCTGCCCCGCCGACGAGGTCTGTTGCTGCGCCGCGTTGGAAATGCTCTGAATCAACGCCGCCAAAGTTTTCGATACGCCTTCAATCTCTTCCAGCGCCACCCCGGCATCCTGGGCCAGCCGCGCGCCGCGCACCACTTCGGTGGTGGTCTGCTCCATGGAGATCACGGCTTCGTTGGTGTCGGCCTGGATCGCCCGCACCAGGGTTTCGATTTGCCGGGTGGCGGCGGAGGAGCGCTCGGCCAGCCGCTGCACTTCATCGGCCACCACCGCAAAACCGCGCCCGGCATCCCCTGCCATGCTCGCCTGGATCGCGGCATTGAGCGCGAGAATGTTAGTTTGCTCGGCAATGTCGTCGATCAGGCTGACAATATCGCCAATTTCCTGGGACGACTCACCCAGGCGCTTGATGCGCTTGGCAGTGTCCTGAATCTGTTCGCGAATGTTGTCCATGCCGTGGATGGTGTTGTGCACCACCTCGTTGCCTTTGTTGGCGATCTCTACCGAGCGCTCCGCCACGGCCGAGGATTCGGCGGCGTTGGCTGACACCTGGTCGATCGACTGGGCCATCTGGTTGATCGCGGTGGAGGCTTCGGCGATCTGCTGGGCCTGATGCTCCGAAGCCTGGGCCAGGTGCATGGCCGTGGCCTGGGTGTCCTGCACCGCGCCGGCGACTTGGCCGGCGGTGAGGTTGATGGTGGCGACCAGATCGCGCAACTGGTCCACGGAATAGTTGATGGAGTCGGCGATGGTGCCGGTGAAGTCTTCGGTGACCGAGGCGGTCACGGTGAGGTCGCCGTCGGCCAGGTCTTCGATTTCATCCAGCAAGCGCATGATCGCGTTCTGATTGCGTTCGTTCTTCTCGGCGGTTTCATGCAACTGGCGGTTGGTTTCGCGCACCATCACCAGGCCGATCAGAATGATCGAGGTCAGCGCCAACAGGCCCAGTACATAGCCGCCGATGGTGTCGAAGCTGCGCCCGCTGGCGAGGTTTTCAAAACCGGTGGCCAGGTGCGAGGCTTCATCGAGCAGGGTTTGCGACAGGTTGAAAATATTGCTCGCCGAAGCGCGTACCTGGAACAGTTGCGGCGAGGTCTCGAGGATTTCATCCACGGAGCCGGAGACAAACTCGAACAGCTCGGCGATTTCCGCCAGCCGTGCGCGGGCGTCGCGGTCTTCGACCTGGCTGATGCGCAGCCCGGCGTTGCCTTGGAGCATGCCATTGAGCACCTGGCCGAAGCGGTTGGCGTCGCGGCCAAAGGTATCGGCGGCCTGCACCGAGGTTTCGTCGCCAGCCAGCACCGTATTCACCGCGCCGAGGATACGTTCCGCCAGCAGCGATTGGCGCTGGGCCAACACCACTTGGCTGGCCGGGGCGCCGCGTTGCAGCAGGATGTCGACGACCTTTTCCGACTCCATCTGCAACTGCGGCACGGTTTCGGCAAGAGTCGCGGCCACTTGGTGCAGGGACAGCACGGTCTGTTCGCTGGCGAGGATCGCGTCAGTGTTTTTCAACAGCGCTTCCCAGTCGGTCTGCACCGCACGCATTTCTGCGCGTACCGCGTTGGGCGCGGCGGGCAGGCCGGTTTCCGGGTCGCCCTTTTTCAGGTAGCCCCAGCGCTGGGCAAAGTCGTTGCGTGCGTCGCTGAGCAATTTGAACGCCGCCGCCTTGCCGGCGGCGGCTTCTGTGGCGTTCTTGGCGATGCGCTGGGACAACACGCGCAGCTCACCGGCATGGCCGATGTACTGCTTGTCGTAGGTGGACTGGGTGTTGAGGTACGCAAAGTTGGCGAACAACAGCATGATGAACACGATCAACGCGATAAACAGCACGATGATCTGTGAACGGCTGCGTGAACCGGCCTGAGGCTTGGGGGTAGTTGCGGTGGTCATGCGGCAACATCCATGAAACCTGGGGCCTGGGCCAGGGCGAAGGGGCTGAAGACCTGCCAATGCTGGTCGCCGTCGAACCGCCCCTGAATAAACGACGCGCCGGGAGCATCGCTCGCCAGCAGTGCGTCTTGTGCGAAATGCTGCATGCCCACTACCTCGTCTACCAGCAGCCCGACAAACAGGTCGTTGTATTCCACCACCAGCACCCGCCGCTGCTTGCGCGCCCGGGACAGCTCAAGGCCAAGGAACCCGCCCAGGTCCATCACCGGCAGCAGCCGCCCACGCAGGTTGGCCACGCCCTTGACCCAGGGTTTGACCCCCGGCATCAAGGTGCAGCGCGGCTCATGCAACACCTCGGCAACTTCGCCCATCGGCGCCACATACCAATGCGGCCCAAGGCGAAAGCCGATCCCGCTCCAACGCTGCAGGCGGGCTTCCTGGGACGGCAGGTCGGCGGCCAGCAGGCGGCAGCGGCGGTCGATGTCCAGCAGCAGCTCGAAGGCGGTTTGCGACTCGGTCATGATCGCGAACCGTCAGCCGGCCAGCACCTTGTTCAGGGTGGCGATCAGGGTTTCTTCATCCACCGGTTTGGTCAGGTAATCCCTGGCGCCCTGGCGCGTGCCCCAGACCTTGTCGGTCTCCTGATCCTTGGTGGTGATGATGATGATCGGGATGCCGTTGGTATCCGGCTCTTTGGTGAGCTGGCGCGTGGCCTGGAAGCCATTGAGGCCCGGCATCACGATGTCCATCAGCACCGCGTCGGGTTTTTCCTGGCGGGCCAGGGCCACGCCGTCCGCGCCGTTTTCGGCCTTGAGGACCTCGTGGCCGTGCTTTTCCAGCATGCCGGTCAGTTTGTACATTTCAGTCGGCGAATCGTCGACGATCAGAACGCGTGCCATGGTTTTCCCCACTACATTGGTCGGCGCCGGCCCTTGTGAGGCGGCGTCAGTGTGCTTGTTCTACTGCAGCGAAGCCGGGCACGTAGGCCTTGATCGCGCTCAGCAGTTCGTCCTTGCTGAAAGGCTTGGTCAAAAACTGATCGACACCAACGATGCGCCCCTTGGCCTTGTCGAACAGGCCGTCCTTGGAGGACAGCATGATCACCGGGATCGACTTGAACGCCGGGTTGTTCTTCACCAGGGCGCAGGTCTGATAGCCATCCAGGCGCGGCATCATGATGTCGACAAAGATAATGTGCGGGTGATGATCAACGATCCGGGCCAGCGCATCGAAACCGTCGATGGCCGTGATCACATCGCAGCCCACGTTCTTCAACAGGGTTTCGGCGGTGCGGCGGATCGTTTTCGAATCGTCGATCACCATCACTCTCAAGGCGTTGGAATGCTGTTCCATATCTGCTCTACCATCGCCACAGCGAATCGGTTTTCGGTGTGTACTGCCTGATGTTGCACAGGATGAGCCCCGCAAGCCTTGGAATTCAAGGGCTGCTGCGCCGTGGGAGTCTTTTTAGCACAGTCTCGGGGAGCAATCTATCGAGCGGCCCGCCAGGTGGTTTTTCCTTGACCCACAACAGCGGCAGCGCCACTCTGACGCCACTTTTATGCGCCCTAATTTGCTAGAGGAAATCCCCCATGAGCGTTCGCGTCGGCATTGTCATGGACCCTATCGCCAGCATTTCCTATAAAAAGGACAGCTCGCTGGCCATGCTCCTGGCCGCCCAGGCCCGCGGCTGGACGTTGTTCTATATGGAACAGCCGGATCTTTACCAGGGTGACGGCGAAGCCCGCGCACGCATGCGCCCGCTGCAGGTGTTCGCCAACCCCGAGAAGTGGTTCGAGCTGGCGGATGAAATCGACAGCCCCTTGAGCGATCTGGACGTGATCCTGATGCGCAAGGACCCGCCGTTCGACATGGAATTCGTCTACTCCACCTACCTGCTGGAGCAGGCCGAGCGCGCCGGCGTGCTGATCGTCAACAAACCGCAGAGCCTGCGCGACTGCAATGAAAAACTGTTCGCCACCCTTTTCCCACAATGCACGCCGCCCACCGTGGTCAGCCGCCGCGCCGATGTGCTGCGTGAATTCGCCGCCAAGCACGGCGACGTGATCCTCAAGCCGCTGGACGGCATGGGTGGCACCTCGATCTTCCGTCACCGCGCCGGTGATCCGAACCTGTCGGTGATCCTGGAAACCCTGACCGCGCTGGGCACCCAGCAGATCATGGGCCAGGCTTATATTCCGGCGATCAAGGACGGTGACAAGCGCATCCTGATGATCGACGGCGAGCCGGTGGATTACTGCCTGGCGCGTATCCCGGCAGCCGGCGAAACTCGGGGCAACCTGGCGGCCGGTGGTCGGGGTGAAGCACGACCTTTGTCGGACAAAGACCGCTGGATCGCCTCCCAAGTCGGGCCAACCCTGCGGGAAAAGGGTCTGCTTTTTGTAGGACTTGACGTTATTGGTGAGAACCTCACCGAAATCAACGTCACCAGCCCGACCTGTATTCGCGAGATTGACAATGCATTTGGCACGAACATCGGCGAAATGCTGATGGCGGCCATTGAACGTAAGCTACAAGCCAAGTGACATAGAACAGCCGGACACGCACCAACATTGCGTTATCATGCGCCACCTGTGAAACGCGCGATGTTGGTTTTCTTGTCATGACACTCCCGTCCGATCTGCCCACCGAACTCTCCCATAGCGGCGTGCGCCCGGCTGATCGGCTCGGATTTACCCTGTTCCTGGCGGCCC
The DNA here is from genome assembly GCF_900591205.1 of Pseudomonas viridiflava. Taxonomy (GTDB): domain Bacteria; phylum Pseudomonadota; class Gammaproteobacteria; order Pseudomonadales; family Pseudomonadaceae; genus Aquipseudomonas. Next base: position 582,214 of record NZ_UUPU01000001.1, on the reverse strand, counting down.
TGATCCACCTTGCCTTGATCCTCGGCCTGGGCTTCACCTTCGTCGAACCCAAGCAGATCACCAAGACCCTGGAAATCACCCTGGCCACATTCAAAAGCGAAAAGCCGCCCGAAAAGGCCGACTTTCTCGCCCAGGACAACCAGCAGGGCAGCGGCACCCTGGACAAAAAAGCGGTGCCCAAGACCACCGAAGTAGCACCGTTCCAGGACAATAAGGTGAATAAAGTCACCCCGCCGCCGGCGCCCAAGCCTGAGGTCAAGCAGGCCGCGCCCAAGGCTGCGGTGGCCACCGTTGCACCCAAACCGCAAAAAGCCCCGACCCAGCGCGAAAAAACCAAGACCGAGCCGCAACCCGAGCCGGTGAAGCCGGCGCCGACCTTCGACAGCTCACAGCTCTCCGACCAGATCTCGAGCCTCGAAGCGGAACTGGCCAACGAACAACAGCTGTACGCCAAGCGCCCGCGCATCTACCGGCTGAACGCGGCCTCGACCATGCGCGACAAAGGCGCCTGGTATAAGGACGAGTGGCGCAAGAAGGTCGAGCGCATCGGCAACCTCAACTACCCGGATGAAGCACGGCGCCAGCAGATCTATGGCAATTTGCGCTTACTGGTGTCGATCAACCGCGACGGCACGTTATATGAAGTGCAGGTGCTGGAGTCCTCCGGCCAGCCGCTGCTGGACCAGGCCGCCCAGCGCATCGTGCGCCTGGCCGCGCCTTTTGCGCCGTTCACCGGCGACCTGAACGACGTCGACCGCCTGGAAATCATTCGCACCTGGAAGTTCGCCAGGGGCGACCGCCTGTCCAGCAACTGACCCCCTTTGTAACAAGCGCCCTGTGTGATGAGCCAGCGTGCGTGGCGAGCAGGATTGTGTGGCTAGCAGGCTTGTGTGGCGAGCGGGCTTGTGTGGCGAGCGGGCTTGCCCGCGTTGGGCTGCGCAGCAGCCCCAGTCAAATCAATCTCGGTGCCAGTTAGGGGCCGCTACGCGCCCCAACGCGGGCAAGCCCGCTCGCCACAAGAGCCCACAGGCCATAATTAGGGTGTAGCGCAGCTTGTCAGTTCGCCCCTCCAACGCCACACTAGCGGACATGAAAAATGTCAGCCCGACCTACCTCAAGCACCAATTCCTGATCGCCATGCCCCACATGGCCGACCCGAACTTTGCGCAGACCTTGACCTACATCGTCGAGCACACGGCCAATGGTGCCATGGGGTTGGTGGTCAACCGCCCGCAAGAGCTGAACCTGGCGGATATCCTTGAGCAATTGCGCCCCGAAATCGAGCCGCCGGCGCGTTGCCGGCACGTGCCGATCTACATCGGCGGGCCGGTGCAGACCGATCGCGGCTTTGTGCTGCACCCGACCGGGCCGACGTTCCAGGCCACGGTAGACCTGGAAGGTGTGTCGCTGTCCACTTCCCAGGACGTGTTGTTCGCCATCGCCGACGGCGTCGGCCCTGAGCAAAGTGTGATCACCCTCGGCTACGCCGGTTGGGAAGCCGGGCAACTGGAGGCCGAACTCGCCAGCAACGCCTGGCTTACCTGCCCGTTCGACGCCGACATCCTGTTCAACACCGCCAGCGAACTGCGCCTGGAAGCGGCAGCCGCCAAGTTGCGGGTCAACCTCAGCCTGTTGACCAGCCAGGCGGGGCACGCCTGATGGCCTTGCGTTTGATCCTCGGCTTTGACTACGGCACCAAACAGATCGGCGTAGCGGTGGGCCAGGTGATTACCGGCCAGGCTCGCGAGCTGTGCACCTTGAAAGCCCAGAACGGCGTGCCGGACTGGAACCAGGTCGAAGCCCTGATCAAGGAATGGAAGCCCGACGCCGTGGTGGTCGGCCTACCCCTGAACATGGACGGCACCCCCAGCGACATGTGCCTGCGCGCCGAAAAGTTCGCCCGCCGCCTCAATGGCCGCTACAACCTGCCCTTCTATACCCACGACGAACGCCTGACCACCTTCGAAGCCAAGGGTGAGCGCCGCGACCGTGGCGGGCAAAAAGGCAGCTACCGCGACAACCCGGTGGACGCCATCGCCGCCGCCTTGCTGTTGCAGGGTTGGCTGGACGAAAACACCGCTTTATTTGAATCCTGACTGACGCGGCGTGCCGCGTCTTTTTACGTTTGAGCCCGGACCTTGCCTGCGCGAGACCTTGAAGGAGCCACCATGAGCCTGCCCAATCCCGCCGAACTGATCAGCCAGATGGCAAAGAGCCTCACGGCCCATCTGCAACACCGCGCCATCAACGAGCCGCGCTTTATCGGCATTCGTACCGGCGGTGTGTGGGTGGCCCAGGCGTTGCTGGAGGAACTGGGCAGCGACTCGCCCCTGGGCACCCTGGACGTGTCCTTCTACCGTGACGACTTCAGCCAGAACGGCCTGCACCCGCAAGTGCGCCCCTCGGCGCTGCCGTTTGAAATCGAAGGCCAGCACCTGGTGCTGATCGACGACGTGCTGATGAGCGGCCGCACCATCCGCGCCGCCATGAACGAGTTGTTCGACTACGGCCGCCCAGCCAGCGTGACCCTGGTGTGCCTGCTGGACCTGGACGCCGGTGAATTGCCGATCAGCCCGGATGTGGTCGGCGCCACCCTGTCGCTTTCAGCCCGGCAGCGGGTAAAATTGTCCGGTCCCACGCCGCTCGAACTCGAACTGCAAGACCTTGCCCTTTAAACCGCCTTGTAAAGAGTCCCCGCGATGACGCCTCTAGATGCCAAGCGCCCGCTGCAGCTCAATGCTCAGGGCCAGTTGCAACATTTCTTGTCCCTCGACGGTTTGCCCCGCGAACTGCTCACCGAAATCCTCGACACTGCCGATTCGTTCCTCGAAGTCGGCGGCCGGGCGGTGAAGAAGGTTCCGCTGCTGCGCGGTAAAACCATCTGCAACGTGTTCTTCGAGAACTCCACGCGCACCCGTACCACCTTTGAGCTGGCCGCCCAGCGGCTGTCGGCCGACGTGATCACGCTGAACGTGTCCACCTCGTCGGCGAGCAAGGGCGAGACCCTGCTCGACACCCTGCGCAACCTGGAAGCCATGGCCGCCGACATGTTCGTGGTACGCCATGGCGACTCCGGCGCCGCGCATTTCATCGCCGAGCACGTGTGCCCGCAGGTGGCAATCATCAACGGCGGCGACGGCCGCCACGCCCACCCGACCCAGGGCATGCTCGACATGCTCACCATCCGTCGGCACAAGGGCAGCTTTGAAAACCTTTCGGTGGCCATCGTCGGCGACATCCTGCACTCGCGGGTAGCGCGCTCGAACATGCTGGCCCTGAAGGCCCTGGGTTGCCCGGACATCCGCGTGATCGCGCCGAAAACCTTGCTGCCGATCGGCATCGAGCAATACGGCGTAAAGGTCTACACCGACATGGCCCAGGGCCTTAAAGATGTGGACGTGGTGATCATGTTGCGCCTGCAGCGCGAGCGCATGGCCGGTGGCCTGCTGCCGAGCGAGGGCGAGTTCTACCGCCTGTTCGGCCTGACCACTGCGCGCCTGGCCGGCGCCAAGCCGGATGCCATTGTGATGCACCCAGGCCCGATCAACCGGGGGGTGGAGATTGAGTCGGCAGTGGCCGACGGCCCGCAATCGGTGATCCTGAACCAGGTGACCTACGGCATCGCCGTCCGCATGGCCGTGCTGTCCATGGCCATGAGCGGGCAAACCGCACAACGTCAATTCGAGCAGGAGAACGCCCAGTGAAGCTCAGCATTCTCGGCGCCCGAGTCATTGATCCGGCCAGTGGCCTGGATCACGTTACCGATCTGCATCTGGAAGCCGGCAAGATCATCGCCATCGGCGCGGCGCCTGCCGGCTTCAACGCCAGTGAGAGCATCGACGCCAAGGGCCTGGTGGCCGCGCCCGGTCTGGTGGACCTGAACGTCGCCCTGCGCGAGCCGGGTTACAGCCGCAAAGGCAACATCACCAGCGAAACCCGCGCCGCCGCCGCCGGTGGCGTGACCAGCCTGTGCTGCCCGCCGCACACCAAGCCGGTGCTGGACACCTCGGCCGTGACCGAGCTGATCCTCGACCGCGCCCGCGAAGCCGGCAATTGCAAAGTGTTTCCCATCGGTGCCCTGAGCAAGGGCCTGGAAGGCGAACAACTCGCCGAGCTGATCGCCTTGCGCGACGCCGGTTGCGTGGCCTTCGGCAATGGCCTGGAGAGCTTTCGCAGCACCCGCACCCTGTGCCGTGCGCTGGAATATGCGGCCACTTTCGACCTGACAGTGATCTTCCACTCCCAGGACCGCGACCTGGCCGAAGGTGGCCTGGCGCATGAAGGGGCGGTTGCCAGCTTCCTTGGCCTGCCGGGCATTCCGGAAACTGCCGAGACCGTGGCCCTGGCCCGTGATCTGCTGCTGGTGGAACAAAGCGGCGTGCGTGCGCACTTCAGCCAATTGACCAGCGCCCGCGGTGTGGCCCTGATCGCCCAGGCCCAGGCCCGTGGCCTGCCGGTGACGGCGGATGTGGCGCTGTACCAACTGATCCTGACCGATGAGGCACTGATCGACTTCTCCAGCCTGTACCACGTGCAGCCGCCGCTGCGCACTCGCGCCGACCGTGACGGCCTGCGGGCGGCCGTGCAATCGGGTGTGGTTTCGGCGATTTCCAGCCATCACCAGCCCCACGAGCGGGATGCCAAGCTGGCGCCGTTTGGCGCGACCGAGCCGGGCATCAGCAGCGTCGAGCTGTTGCTGCCGTTGGCGATGACGTTGGTTGAGGATGGCTTGCTGGACTTGCCGACCTTGCTCAAACGCCTGAGCGCCGGGCCGGCCGAGGCCCTGCGCCTGCCGGCAGGCAAGCTGGCGGTGGGTTCGGCGGCGGATCTGGTGCTGTTTGACCCGGCCAGCTCCACGGTTGCCGGGGAGCGCTGGTTGTCCAAGGGTGAGAACTGCCCGTTCTTCGGCCATAGCCTGCCGGCGACGGTGCGGTACACCTTGGTAGACGGCCGCATCAGCTACCAGGCCTAAAGCAGGCACGGTAAAAAATGTGGGAGGGGGCTTGCCCCCGATAGCGGTGGATCAGGCAGCTTATTTGAAGCTGACCCACTGCAATCGGGGGCAAGCCCCCTCCCACATTGGTTCTCTATTTCAAGTTTGAGAGATCAGCGCCCCGAATTGCGCTCGGCATTGCGGATCGAAATCTGCGTATTCAACGTCCAGAAGTCATACAGCACGCCCACCAGGAACAAGCCGCCGGTCAGCAGGTAGATCAGGCCGGTGATCCATTTGCCCTGGTACATGCGGTGCACGCCGAAAACCCCCAGGAACGCCAATAGAATCCAGGCCACGTTGTATTCGATCGGCCCTGCGGTAAAACGCAAGTCCGCTTCACGGTCCATGGCCGGGATCAGGAAGAAGTCGATCAGCCAGCCGATGCCCAGCAGGCCCAGGGTGAAGAACCAGATCGTACCGGTCACGGGTTTGCCGTAATAGAAGCGATGCGCCCCGGTAAAACCGAAAATCCAGAGCAGGTAACCGATCACCTTGCTGTGGGTGTCTTGCTGCGTAACATCCTGTCGATAGGTGTTCATGGAGTACCTCTTTTGCCTCGATAGATAAATTTTTTCATTTTCTTTGTGACTTTTTTACGGGCGCCCGACGCACGGCAAATGGTATCTTCCCTCCCGCAAAGCCTTATGCCACCTGACTTCTGTAGGACAATAGCGACAATTCGTCGCGTTTTTCCTGTATTTGACCCCAGGGTTCAGTCGACAAACGGCCTTAGAACGACACAAAAAGCTGTTATAAAGTTGCGCGCAAACCAAAAAGAGCCACGCCTAATGCGACCATTTTTCAAGACATGGCTAACCATCTGCCTATTAATGCCACTGGCCGCCCACGCCACCAATCGTGAGCAACGTCTTCCTAACGTTAACGGTTTCACCCCTAAAGTTCACAGCACACCAAGCACCGCCAAATCGGTAAAGCTGACCGTCAACCGCCCAACTCAACTGAGCAAGGCCCACGGTAAAGCAACTCCCGGCCTGATGGCAGTCAACACCAAGCAAAGCAGCAACGTCCTCAGCCGCGCCGTCAACGTGCTCGGTACTCCTTATCGTTGGGGCGGCAGCAGCCCAAGTAAAGGGTTCGACTGCAGTGGTTTGGTGAAATATGCGTTTAACGACGTAGCCGCCGTGGATTTACCGCGCACCTCCAACGCCATGGCCGCAGGCCACGGGCAGAAAGTTGAGCGCAAGGATTTGAAACCGGGCGACCTGCTGTTCTTCAAACTGAAGAGCCGCCAGGTCAACCACGTTGCCATCTACCTGGGCAATGACCGCTTTATCCACGCACCGCGTCGTGGCAAGTCGGTGAGCATCGACACGCTTAAAAAGCCGTTCTGGGACAAGAACTACGTGATTGCCAAGCGCGTTCTGCCGAAAGAGCAGAACAGCAACCTGCGGGTTGTGCAGCGCTGATTTCAGGCTGAAATGCGTTACACAATGTGGGAGCTGGCTTGCCTGCTCCCACATTTGATTTGCATTACCCGCAAGACCTCAAATATCTGTCGGCACCCTCGCCTGCCCCCGTGCATCCTCCCGGCTGATCAGCCCCTGCGCGACCAACACCTTCAAGCTCATATCCAGCGTCTTCATCCCCAACGCCCCGCCGGTCTGAATCGTCGAGACCATCTGCGCCGCCTTGTCCTCGCGAATCAGATTACGGATGGCCGGTGTACCCAGCATGATTTCATGGGCCGCCACGCGCCCGCCGCCGATTTTCTTTATCAGCACCTGCGAAACAACCGCCTGCAATGACTCCGATAGCTGGGAGCGCACCATGGCCTTTTCCCCTGCCGGAAACACATCCACCAGCCGGTCCACGGTCTTTGCGGCCGACGTGGTGTGCAGTGTGCCGAACACCAGGTGCCCGGTCTCCGCCGCCGTCAGCGCCAGGCGGATAGTCTCCAGGTCGCGCAACTCCCCGATCAGAATTACATCCGGGTCTTCGCGCAGGGCTGAACGCAGGGCGGTGGAAAAACCATGGGTATCGCGATGGATCTGACGCTGGTTGATCAGCGCCATTTTTGGCGTGTGGATAAATTCGATCGGGTCTTCAAGGGTGAGGATGTGCTGGCGCCGAGTGCGATTGAGGAAGTCGATCATCGCCGCCAGGGTGGTGGACTTGCCGGAGCCAGTGGGCCCGGTCACCAGCACCAGGCCCCTCGGTAATTGCGCGATACGCTGGAACACCTCGCCCAGTCCGAGGCTTTCAAGGCTTTGTATCTGGGCAGGAATACTGCGAAACACCGCGCCCATGCCGCGATCCTGGCGGAACACATTGGCCCGGAACCGCGCCACGCCGGGCAGCTCGAAGGCAAAATCCGTTTCAAGAGATGTTTCGAAATCCTTTTGTTGGTGCTGATTCAGCAGCGGGCTCAATAAGTCCGCAACTTGCGGGGGTGAAAGCACCGGCCAATCCAACGGCCAGACCTCGCCATCGACGCGCAGCATCGGTGCCAGGCCGGCGGACAGATGCAGGTCGGAGGCGCCACGGCGCACGCTGACCGTCAGCAGTTCAGTGATATCCATAGGGCTTTCCATTTCCAGTAGAATGCCGCGGACTCCATATCCACGGGTGCATCTTGAATGTCGACGATAGCAGACAACATCGGCCAGGTTAGCCAGCGCATCCGCGCCGCAGCCGACGCCGTGCAGCGTGACGCAAGCAGCATCCACCTGCTGGCCGTGAGCAAGACCAAACCGGCACAGGCCGTGCGCGACGCCTATGCCGCCGGGATGCGCGATTTTGGCGAAAACTATCTGCAGGAAGCCCTCGGAAAACAGGCCGAATTAACCGACCTGCCCTTGAGTTGGCACTTCATCGGCCCCATTCAATCGAACAAGACTCGTGCGATTGCCGAGAATTTCGCTTGGGTGCATTCCGTGGACCGTCTGAAAATTGCACAACGCCTGTCCGAACAACGCCCGGCTGACCTGCCACCGCTGAATATCTGCATCCAGGTCAATGTCAGCGGCGAAGCCAGCAAGTCCGGCTGTACGCCAGCCGACCTGCCGGCGCTGGCCAATGCGATCAGCGCCCTGCCGCGCTTGCAGCTGCGTGGCCTGATGGCAATCCCCGAGCCGACTGAAGATCGCAGCGCACAAGACGCGGCGTTCGCCACGGTGCGCGAGCTGCAAAACAGCTTGAACCTGGCGCTCGACACACTTTCCATGGGGATGAGCCACGACCTTGAGTCGGCCATCGCCCAAGGTGCCACCTGGGTGCGGATCGGCACCGCCCTGTTTGGCGCCCGCGACTACGGCCAGCCGTGAAATGGCTGACTTCCATCTGAGTAAGGACCTGTCATGAGCAACACGCGTATTGCCTTTATCGGCGCCGGTAACATGGCGGCCAGCCTGATCGGTGGCCTGCGGGCCAAGGGCCTGGAAGCCGCGCAGATCCGCGCCAGTGACCCGGGCGCCGACACCCGCGCCCGCGTCAGCGCCGAGCACGGGATTGAAACCTTTGCCGATAACGCCGACGCCATCCAAGGCGTTGACGTGATCGTGCTGGCGGTCAAGCCACAGGCCATGAAAGCGGTGTGCGAAAGCCTGCGCCCGAGCCTGCAGCCGCATCAACTGGTGGTGTCGATCGCCGCCGGCATCACCTGCGCGAGCATGAACAACTGGCTCGGCGCCCAGCCGATCGTACGCTGCATGCCCAACACCCCGGCGCTGCTGCGCCAGGGCGTGAGCGGCCTGTATGCCACCGCCGAGGTCAGCGCCGAACAGCGCGACCAGGCCCAGCAGCTGCTGTCTGCCGTGGGCATCGCCCTGTGGCTGGAACAGGAGCAGCAACTGGACGCGGTCACCGCCGTGTCCGGCAGCGGCCCGGCGTACTTCTTCCTGTTGATCGAGGCCATGACCGCCGCCGGCGTGAAGCTGGGCCTGCCACACGCGGTCGCCGAGCAACTGGCCGAGCAAACCGCGCTGGGCGCCGCAAAGATGGCGGTGGGCAGCGAGGTGGATGCTGCTGAGCTGCGCCGCCGCGTGACCTCACCGGGCGGCACCACGCAGGCCGCCATCGAATCGTTCCAGGCCGGGGGTTTCGAAGCCCTGGTGGAAAAAGCGCTCGGCGCCGCTGCGCACCGCTCGGCCGAAATGGCCGAACAACTGGGCCAATAGTCGACCCTTACGAAGGAATAAATGATGCTTGGACTCAATGACGCTGTCATTTTCATCATCCAGACCCTGGGCAGCCTCTACCTGCTGATTGTGCTGATGCGTTTTATCCTGCAACTGGTGCGGGCGAACTTCTACAACCCACTGTGCCAATTCGTGGTGAAAGCCACGCAACCGCTGCTCAAGCCGCTGCGCCGGGTGATCCCGAGCATGTTCGGCCTGGACATGTCCTCGCTGGTGCTGGCACTGCTGCTGCAGATCCTGCTGTTCGCCGTGATCCTGATGCTCAAGGGCTACGTGCCCGCCACGCTGCTGTTGCTGCCATGGGCATTGATTGGCGTGTTCTCGCTGTTTTTGAAGATCCTGTTCTGGTCGATGATCATCAGCGTGATCCTGTCGTGGGTGGCACCGGGTAGCCGTAGCCCGGGCGCAGAACTGGTGGCCCAGATCACGGAGCCGGTGCTGGCGCCGTTTCGCCGCTTGATCCCCAACCTGGGTGGCCTGGATATCTCGCCGATCTTCGCGTTCATCGCGATCCAGCTGCTGCAAAGCTGGGCGATTCCGTACCTGGCAGACTACGTGGCCATGCCCCCGCTGTTGTTCGGCCTGATCTGAGATACGGTAAAAAATGTGGGAGGGGCAAGTCGAATCGTCGCGCCTTCCCTCCCACATTTTATATCTGTGTATTGAATTGAATCCGTGCATGCCTTTGCTTGCCGCTAGGGGCAGCGGTCTTTAGACTTACGCCTCATTTAAACGAGAGCAGGGTCGATGCCAGCTGCCTTTCCCCCCGATTCTGTTGGACTGGTCGTGCCCCAAGTGGCGCACTTCAGCGAACCGCTGGCTCTGGCTTGCGGCCGTTCGCTGCCCGCCTACGACCTGGTCTATGAAACTTACGGCCAACTGAACGCCACGGCGAGCAACGCTGTGCTGATCTGCCACGCCCTGTCCGGCCATCATCACGCCGCCGGCTTCCACAGCGTTGACGAGCGCAAGCCCGGTTGGTGGGACAGTTGCATCGGCCCCGGCAAACCCATCGACACCAACCAGTTCTTTGTGGTGAGCCTGAACAACCTCGGCGGCTGCAACGGCTCCACCGGCCCCAGTAGTCTCAACCCGGAAACCGGCAAGCCGTTCGGCGCCGACTTTCCGGTGCTCACCGTGGAGGACTGGGTGCACAGCCAGGCGCGCCTCGCCGACGTGCTGGGTATTGACCAATGGGCCGCCGTGATCGGCGGCAGCCTGGGCGGCATGCAGGCCCTGCAATGGACCATCACCTACCCGGATCGCGTACGCCACTGCCTGGCCATCGCCTCGGCCCCCAAGCTGTCGGCGCAGAACATCGCCTTCAACGAAGTGGCGCGCCAGGCGATCCTCACCGACCCCGAGTTCCACGGCGGTTCGTTTCAGGAAGCGGGCGTGATCCCCAAGCGCGGCTTGATGCTGGCGCGGATGGTCGGGCATATCACTTACCTGTCCGATGACTCCATGGGCGAGAAATTCGGCCGTGGGCTCAAGAGCGAAAAGCTCAACTACGACTTCCACAGCGTCGAGTTCCAGGTCGAAAGCTACCTGCGCTATCAGGGTGAGGAGTTCTCCGGGCGTTTCGATGCCAACACCTACCTGCTGATGACCAAGGCTTTGGACTACTTCGACCCGGCCGCCAACTTTGACGACGACCTGGCGAAAACCTTCGAAGGCGCCACCGCCAAGTTCTGTGTGATGTCGTTCACCACCGACTGGCGCTTCTCGCCGGCACGGTCCCGTGAGCTGGTGGACGCCTTGATGGCCGCGCGCAAAGACGTCTGCTACCTGGAGATCGACGCACCGCAAGGCCACGACGCCTTCCTGATCCCGATCCCGCGTTATCTGCAGGCTTTCAGCAACTACATGAACCGCATAACTTTGTGAGAACGCCATGAGAGCCGACCTGGACATCATCCAAGACTGGATCCCCGCCGGCAGCCGCGTGCTCGACCTTGGCTGCGGCGATGGCGAACTGCTGAGCTGGCTACGCGACAACAAGCAAGTCACCGGTTATGGCCTGGAAAACGACCCGGACAACATCGCCCAGTGCGTGGCCAAGGGCATCAACGTAATCGAGCAGGACCTGGACAAGGGCCTGGGCAACTTCGCGAGCAACAGCTTCGATATCGTGGTGATGACCCAGGCCCTGCAAGCCGTGCACTACCCGGACCGCATCCTCGACGAAATGCTGCGCGTAGGCCGCCAGTGCATCATCACCTTCCCCAACTTCGGCCACTGGCGCTGCCGCTGGTACTTGGCCACCAAGGGCCGGATGCCGGTCTCGGACTTCCTGCCCTACACCTGGTACAACACGCCGAACATCCACTTCTGCACCTTCGAAGACTTCGAGGCGCTGTGTGGCGAGCGTGAAGCCAAGGTAATCAACCGCCTTGCCGTCGATCAGCAGCACCGCCACGGTTGGGCGAGTAAACTATGGCCCAACCTGTTGGGCGAAATCGGTATTTACCGGGTCAGCAGCCCTGGCCTGATTGACCACAAGATTGCCGTCTAATCATCTTCAAGAGGGACGATCATGAGTCGCCTGGCTGTTTTTCTACTCACCGCCTGCCTGGGCACCAGCGCCATGGCAGCAGACGCCGTAGACGGTAACCGCAAGAAAGAATTTGGCGATATCACCGTGCACTACAACACCTTCACCTCCAGCTTCCTGCAGCCGGAAACCGCCCAGGCTGCCGGTATCGTGCGCAGCAATGAAAAGGGCCTGATCAATGTGTCCGTGATCAAGGGCGTGACGCCAGTGACCGCGCAAGTCACCGGCACGATCAAGGACTTGAGCGGCAAGAGCGAAATGCTGACGTTCAAGCAGATCACTGAAAAGGTCGGGATTTCCTACCTGGCCCCCTACTCGGTCACACAGCAGGAATACCGGACATTTACCATCAACGTTGAATCCGGCGGCAAAGCCCACAGCTTCCAATTCAGCCAAGAACTCTTTCCGGGCACCAAATGAACCTGACCCAACTCGTACTGGCCAGCCATAACGCCGGCAAACTCAAAGAACTGCAGGCAATGCTCGGCGAGTCCGTGCAACTGCGCTCGATCGGCGAGTTCAGCCAGGTGGAGCCGGAAGAGACTGGCCTGTCGTTCGTCGAGAACGCCATCCTCAAGGCGCGCAACGCCGCACGCATCTCGGGCCTGCCGGCACTGGCGGATGACTCGGGGCTGGCGGTCGACTTTCTTGGCGGCGCGCCCGGCATCTACTCGGCGCGGTATGCCGACGGCAAGGGCGACGCGGCCAACAACGCCAAGCTGCTGGATGCCCTCAAGGACGTGCCGGATGCGATGCGCGGCGCGCAGTTCGTCTGCGTGCTGGCCCTGGTGCGGCATGCCGATGACCCGCTGCCGATCCTCTGCGAAGGCTTGTGGCACGGGCGCATCCTGCATGCGGCCAGCGGCGACCATGGTTTTGGCTACGACCCGCTGTTCTGGGTGCCGGAGCGCAATGTCTCGAGCGCCGAACTGAGCCCGGCCGACAAGAACCAGATCAGCCACCGCGCCCGCGCAATGGATTTGCTGCGCCAACGTCTGGGCTTGAAATGACCCAGAACACCTCTGCGCAGCCGCTGATCCACGGCGGCGCGCAAACACCTCGGGCGGCGCTGCCTGTGCTGCCGCCCCTGGCGCTGTATATCCACATTCCGTGGTGCGTGCGCAAATGCCCTTATTGCGACTTCAACTCCCACACCGCCAGCCAAGTGCTGCCGGAAGAAGAGTACGTGGACGCACTGCTGGCCGACCTCGAGCAGGACCTGCACGCCGTGTATGGTCGCAAGCTGAGTTCGATCTTTTTTGGTGGCGGTACGCCGAGCCTGTTCAGCGCACAGGCGCTGGGCCGCTTGCTCAAGGGCGTGGAAGCGCGCATCGCGTTTGCCACTGACATCGAGATCACCCTGGAAGCCAACCCCGGCACCTTCGAGCAAGAGAAGTTCGTGGCGTACCGCAAGCTGGGGATCAACCGCCTGTCGATCGGCATCCAGAGCTTCCAGCAGCAAAAGCTGGAGGCCCTGGGCCGCATCCACAATGGCGATGAAGCTGTGCGTGCCGCCGACATGGCGCGCCAGGCCGGGTTCGACAACTTCAACCTGGACCTGATGCACGGCTTGCCCGATCAGTCGCTGGACGACGCCCTGAGCGACCTGCGCCAGGCTATCGCCCTCAAGCCGACACATTTGTCGTGGTATCAGCTGACCCTCGAGCCCAACACGGTGTTCTGGAACCAGCCGCCCACGCTGCCGGAAGACGACACGTTGTGGGATATCCAGGAAGCCGGCCAGGCCCTGCTGGCTGAACACGGTTACGCGCAATATGAGGTGTCGGCCTATGCCCAACCGGGTCGCCCGGCGCGGCATAACCTGAACTACTGGAGCTTCGGCGACTTTATCGGCATCGGCGCCGGCGCCCACGGCAAGCTCAGCCATCCGGACGGGCGCATTATGCGCACCTGGAAGACCCGCGCCCCCAAGGACTACCTCAACCCGGCCAAAAGCTACCAGGCAGGCGCGAAAGAGCTGACCAACGAGGAACTGCCGTTCGAATTCCTGATGAACGCCCTGCGCCTCACCGATGGCGTCGACGCCAAGCTCTACGCCGAACGTACCGGCCTTGACCTGGCGAGCCTCGATGAGGCGCGGCGCGAGGCAGAACAAAGTGGCTTAATGCAGGTCGAACCGTCACGCCTGGCGGCCACCGACCGTGGGCAACTCTTTCTCAATGACCTGTTGCAGAAGTTTTTGAGCTGAAGCTCTTAAGGAAATCGAATGGATTTGGTACTCGACCTGCTCGCCACCGTATCCCGCTGGAGCCGTAGCAACCTGTCGGAGATCTCCCTGGCCCTTGTCGGCTGTTTGCTGGTGCTGTTCGGCGCCGACATCAAAGGCTGGATCGAGGCACGCCTGGGCAGCATCGCCGGCGCGTTGCGCGTCCCGCTGATGGCGTTGGTGTGCATGATCGGTAGCGGCGCGGCGTTGATCTACGCCACACCGTGGATTGTGCGGGGGTTGAGCCAGTTCAATAACTACAGTTTGGCGCCGGTGCTGGTGGTGGTGCTGGTGTTAATTGGTGTGGTCGCAGACCGCCGCTGATCGCAAACCCAACACAAACCCCTGCAGGAGCCGGCTTGCCGGCGATGGCGGTGCGTCAAGTAGCTCAATGGCCGCTGATCAACCGCGCTCGCTGGCAAGCCAGCTCCTGCCGGGCGCGCGTTTCGGGCAGGCTGATTTTTCGAATTTAAAAATCCCATGCCCCAGTCGCTCGGCGCGGGTCGTTGACCCGCGTTGAACGAAACAACGCTATTTGGACGCCCGCCCTCCAAAAGCTTTCTCGTAATACTCTTTAAGCGTCATCGGGTCTTTGCAGCCCAACGCCAGCGCCTGATTCAGGTAGGTCAGGTTGAGGCTGTCCGGCATGCCTTTTTCGTTCATTCGAGTTGCGGCCAGTATGTAGTAAGCCTCCGCTCGGTACTGGTCATAGGTCAGCATTCGCACACTGGCCCGAGCCTGCATGTTGCCCAAGGTTCTTTGCTCTTTGATCTGCGCCAGCCGATCACTCTCGAAACACAACGAACGCTGTGTGTACAGCGGGTAAAAGTCCTTGAACCCATCAACACGCAAGAGCATCCGCTTAAGATCCTCCAGATACTTCACGTGGCCTGGATCAAGAAGATCAAGGCGCATATAAGTCTGGTCGCATTGATAGTAATAACCCACCGCAGCCGCCAGAAGACCTTGATCCATCGCTTTGTGCATCGGCTCGCAAACCTGCTTGCGCTCTTCGTGACTCATCCCGAATCGGCTTTGCGTATTAGCCAGCATGTACGTCGCGACGACGTGCCCTCCTTCGGCGGCCATCTTCAAGTCGCGCTGCACTGCCGCCATGTCGACCTCCACGCCTTTGAGTGACTCAGGCAAGGTCTTGGTGTCCAACTGACCGCTGGCCTCCAGCGTCACGTATTCGTCGAACAGCACCTTGAGCTGTTCCGCCTTCTTCTGGGCACTCTCAAAGTAGTCGTCAGGAGAGGTCACTGGAAGGGAGGAGGTCGTGGTAGCGAACACTGCTGGAGACAGCAGGCTCAGCAACAACAAGCAGGGGAGCGTAAATTTCAACCCTTGTAGTCCTTTACAAGTAGAAACGAAAACGGCGGCGAAACAGACCTGCTTCACCGCCTCCGATACCTGGCCGTTTAAGCCAGCTTCTCGAACTTCAGATCCCACACCCCGTGCCCCAGCCGCTCACCGCGGCGTTCGAACTTGGTGATCGGGCGCTCCGCCGGGCGCGGTACGCATTGGCCGTCTTCGGCCAGGTTGCGGTAGCCGGGAGCGACATTCATCACTTCCAGCATGTATTGCGCGTAGGGTTCCCAGTCGGTGGCCATGTGCAGGATACCGCCGACTTTGAGCTTGCTGCGCACCAGCTCCGCGAAGGAGGCTTGGACGATGCGGCGCTTGTGGTGGCGGGCTTTGTGCCATGGGTCGGGGAAGAACAGCATCAGGCGGTCGAGGCTGTTGTCGGCGATGCAGCGGTTGAGCACTTCGATCGCGTCACAGTCGTAGACCCGCAGGTTGGTCAGGCCCTGCGTCAGCACGCCATTGAGCAGCGCGCCGACACCTGGGCGGTGCACTTCTACTCCGATGAAATCCTGTTCCGGCGAGGCGGCAGCCATTTCCAGCAGGGAGTGGCCCATACCGAAACCGATTTCCAGGGAGCGCGGGGCCGAACGGCCGAACACCTGGTCATAATCCACCGGCGCATCGGCCAGGGGCAGGACGAACAGCGGCGTGCCCTGCTCCAGACCCTTTTGCTGGCCTTCGGTCATGCGACCGGCGCGCATCACAAAACTCTTGATGCGGCGGTGCTTGGACTCGTCGCCTTCTTCCACGGTGTTCGGCGTTTCGTTTGATTCAGTCATCAATAGCTCTTACTTGATCAGACCATCCAGCGGCGAGGAGGCGCTGGCGTATAGTTTTTTCGGCATGCGCCCGGCGAGGTAGGCCAGGCGGCCCGCAACGATGGCGTGGTTCATGGCTTCGGCCATCATGATCGGCTGCTGGGCATGGGCGATGGCCGAATTCATCAGCACCGCGTCGCACCCCAGCTCCATGGCGATGGTGGCGTCGGAGGCAGTGCCCACGCCCGCATCCACCAGCACCGGAATCCTGGCTTCTTCGAGGATGATTTGCAGGTTGTACGGGTTGCAGATCCCCAGGCCACTGCCGATCAGGCCGGCCAGGGGCATCACCGCGATACAGCCGATTTCGGCCAGCTGGCGGGCGATGATCGGGTCATCGCTGGTGTAGACCATCACGTCGAAGCCTTCCTTGACCAGTGTCTCGGCGGCCTTGAGGGTTTCGATCACGTTGGGGAACAGGGTTTTCTGATCGGCCAGCACTTCCAGCTTCACCAGGTTGTGGCCGTCGAGCAGCTCACGGGCCAGGCGGCAGGTGCGCACGGCTTCGATGGCGTCGTAGCAACCGGCAGTGTTCGGCAAAAAGGTGTAACGGTCCGGCGACAGCACTTCGAGCAGGTTCGGCTCGCCCTCGATCTGGCCGAGGTTGGTGCGACGCACGGCGAAGGTCACGATCTCGGCACCCGAGGCTTCGATGGCCAGGCGGGTTTCTTCCATGTCGCGGTACTTGCCGGTGCCCACCAGCAGACGGGACTGGTAGGTACGACCGGCCAGGACGAAGGGCTTGTCGCTACGAACGATGCTCATGGGAAATCCTCGAGTTGGGGTGAGGTTCTGCAGAATGCGGTTGGCGCCCGTGAGCGCCGGACGGCTAGCCGCCGCCGATGGCGTGGACCACTTCGACCTGATCACCTTCAGTGAGCGCGGTCTCTGCGTGCAGGCTACGCGGGACGATATCCAGGTTGAGTTCCACTGCGACGCGACGCCCGGTCAAGTCCAGACGGGTCAGCAGGGCCGCAACGGTTTCACCGTCGGGCAGTTCAAAGGATTCGCCGTTCAACTGAATGCGCATGCCACGGGCCGCCATCGTTTTTAGGGGCACGCATTCTAGCGCGATTGGGACCTGAAGGTCAGCTCCAAGCGTCAAGCGGTCAGCTGCAAACGCCAGGCAGCGAGGCCGAGGAAGAACCAGCCGAGCAGGAAGGCAAGCCCACCAAACGGCGTGATGATGCCGAGTTTGCTGATGCCGGTGAGGGTCAGCACATACAGGCTGCCGGAGAACAGCAAAATGCCGACGGCAAACGAGATGCCCGCCCAGGTGATCAACCGACCAGGAATGTGCGCCGCCAGCAACGCCACGCAGAACAGCGCCAGGGCGTGCACCAACTGGTAGGTCACGCCGGTATGGAAGATTGCCAGGTAGTCGGCGCTCAGGCGGTTCTTCAGGCCGTGGGCGGCGAAGGCGCCAAGGGCGACACCGGTAAAGCCGAAAAACGCGGCCAGCATCAGAAAGCTACGCAGCATGAGGAACTCCAGTCAGACTCATCGGGCAGGGTCTGTATAATGGCCCGCTCAACGGGTTCGGCCAAGCCATCTCTATGCTGCGTCTCCTCTTCAAACGCTTTCTCAAGGTCGTGAAATGGTTTGCCATCGGCAGTGTGCTGCTGGTGCTGCTGTTTCGTGTCGTGCCGCCGCCGTTCACCGCGCTGATGGTGGAGCGCAAGGTCGAATCCTGGTTCGACGGCGAGCCGATTGACCTGCAACGCACCTGGGTGCCTTGGGATGAAATCTCTGACGACCTTAAAGTGGCCGTGATGGCCGGCGAAGACCAGCGCTTCCCGCAGCATTGGGGGTTTGATTTCGGTGCGATCCAGGCGGCGATACTGCACAACGAGCGCGGCGGTTCGATTCGCGGCGCCAGTACATTGAGCCAGCAGGTGTCGAAAAACCTGTTCCTGTGGGCCGGCCGCAGTTATTTGCGCAAGGGCCTGGAAGCCTGGTTCACCGGGTTGATCGAGGTGTTGTGGCCCAAGCAGCGGATTCTTGAGGTGTACCTCAACAGCGTGGAATGGGATGAAGGCGTGTTTGGCGCAGAGGCTGCAGCGCGGCATCACTTTGGGGTGAGTGCCAAGGGGCTGTCCCGGCAGCAGGCCAGTTACCTGGCGGCGGTGTTGCCTAACCCACGGGTGTGGAGTGCCAGCCGCCCGACCGCCTATGTGGCGCGGCGGGCAGCGTGGATTCGCCAACAGATGAGCCAGTTGGGCGGGGATGGGTATCTGGTGGAGTTGAACAATTCCCGAAAAGCACCCTGGTCCGACTGACACACTGCACTACCAATGTGGGAGCTGGCTTGCCTGCGATAGCGGCGGGTCAATCAACACATGTGTTGGCTGATACTGCCTCATCGCAGGCAAGCCAGCTCCCACAGCAGACCGAGCCAGACTTAGATTTTCGACTGCACACAAAAATGCCCCGATCTTTCGACCGGGGCATTTTGTGTCTTATCGCCGTGTTTTAGGCGGCGATCGACAACTTCAGCTTGTTCATCGCGCTTTTCTCAAGCTGACGAATCCGCTCGGCCGACACGTTGTACTTCTGCGCCAGGTCGTGCAGCGTGGCTTTTTCTTCCGCCAGCCAGCGCTGGTAGAGGATGTCACGGCTGCGGTCGTCCAGCACTTCCAGCGCTTCGTGCAGGTTGTGGTTGGAGTTGTCACTCCAGTCGGCGTCCTCCAGTTGACGCGCCGGGTCGTACCGGTGGTCTTCCAGGTAGTTGGCCGGCGACTGGAAAGCACTGTCGTCGTCCGCTTCAGCGGCCGGGTCGAAGGCCATGTCATGGCCGGTCAGGCGGCTTTCCATCTCGCGCACTTCACGCGGCTCAACGCCAAGGCTTTCGGCCACGCGGTGGACTTCCTCGTTGTTCAACCACGCCAGGCGTTTTTTCTGGCTGCGCAGGTTGAAGAACAGCTTGCGCTGGGCCTTGGTGGTCGCGACTTTCACGATGCGCCAGTTGCGCAGGATGAACTCGTGGATTTCCGCCTTGATCCAGTGCACGGCAAACGACACCAAACGCACACCCATCTCAGGG
Source organism: Pseudomonas viridiflava (assembly GCF_900591205.1). Lineage (GTDB taxonomy): Bacteria > Pseudomonadota > Gammaproteobacteria > Pseudomonadales > Pseudomonadaceae > Aquipseudomonas. The sequence goes on along the minus strand of NZ_UUPU01000001.1, from coordinate 563,051 downwards.
TTGAAGCGCTTTACAGCCTTCATCAGGCCGACGTTGCCTTCCTGAATCAGGTCAGCCTGGGCCAGGCCGTAGCCGCTATAGCTACGGGCGATATGTACGACAAAACGCAGGTGGGCGAGCACCATCTGCCGAGCCGCCCCCAAATCCTGCTCATAGTAGAGACTCTCGGCCAGTTCACGCTCCTGCTCGGGCGTCAGCAATGGAATGCTGTTGACCGTGTGCACATAGGCTTCCAGGTTCGCACCCGGGACCAAGGCATAAGCAGGTTGCAAAGAAGTGGTCATACGAAAAAACCTCCGACTCACATAACTCGTGCAGTTCAGCACTGCGAAAATTGACCGGGAACCGTAGGACAAGTTCCCTAAACCACCAATACGGTCAATACAAACGAAACCACATTACCGTGACATTAACTACTTCGGTGCCAGCTCGCGTAAATGCCGTGCGACCGCAATCCAAGCACCGATATACCCCAACAGGACTGCGCCAAGCAAGAGTGACAGACCATCGGCCACCGGCACGCCGGCCAGGGCGAAATCGCTGCCATACAACCCGGCAAGCCCCACAACCGCGTCGTTCAGCCAGTCCAGGCCAAAAGCCAGCACGCCCCAGGACAAAATCCCGGCACCAAAGCCATACAGCGCGCCCATATACAGAAAAGGACGACGCACATAGCTGTCCGTGCCGCCGACCAGTTTAATCACTTCTATCTCGGTGCGACGGTTTTCAATATGAAGACGAATGGTATTACCTATCACCAAAAGTAATGCAGACACCAACAACACCGTCAGGCCGAACACAAAGCGGTCGCCCAGCTTGAGGATCGCGGCCAGGCGCTCTACCCAGACCAGATCAAGCTGTGCCTGCTGCACCTTGGGCATCTCTGCGAGTTTTTGTCGCAGGGCCTCAAGCGCCGGCTTGTCGACTTCGTTAGGAGTGACCAGCACGACGCCCGGCAGCGGGTTCTCTGGCAGCTCTTTAAGCGCCTCGCCCAGGCCGGACTGCTGCTGGAACTCTTCAAGGGCCTGATCGCGGCTGATGTACTCGGCATCCGCCACGCCCGGCAGGTTCTTGATGTCTTCGCGCAGGGTCTCGCCGTCTTTGGCACTGGCGTCGAGGTTCAGGTACAGGGAAATCTGCGCCGCGCGCTGCCAGGAGCCGCCCAGGCGCTCCACATTATTGAGCAGCAGCGACAAGCCCATCGGCAGGCTCAAGGCTACGGCCATCACCAGGCAGGTAAAAAAGCTGCCGATCGGCTGCTTGCCCAGGCGACGCAGGCTGTCGAGCAGGCTGGCGCGATGGCTTTCGATCCAGGCGCGCAGCAGGGTGCTGAAGTCCGGGCCGTCGTCATCGTGATCGTGTTTTTTCTTCTGCGGTTGCGGGTCGGCCGGTTTCGGCGCCACGCGCTCGGAGACTTTCGGGCTGCGGGTCGCACTCATACGCCGGCCTCCCCGTCGCCGATCAGGCGGCCGCGTTGCAGGGTCAGCATGCGATGGCGCATACGGGCGATCAGCGCCAGGTCGTGGCTGGCGATCAACACGCTGGTGCCCAGGCGATTGATGTCTTCGAACACACCCATGATCTCGGCCGCCAGGCGCGGGTCGAGGTTACCGGTGGGCTCGTCCGCCAGCAGCAGGGCCGGGCGGTGGACGATGGCGCGGGCGATGCCGACGCGCTGTTGCTGGCCGGTGGACAGGTCACCGGGGTAGAGATCGGTTTTATCTGACAGCGCCACGCGCTCCAGGGCCGAATCCACACGCTTGACGATCTCGGCCTTGGACAGCCCGAGAATCTGCAATGGCAGGGCAATATTGTTGAACACCGTGCGATCGAACAGCAGCTGGTGGTTCTGGAACACCACGCCGATCTGGCGGCGCAGGAACGGAATCTGCGCATTGCTGATGGTGGCCAGGTCCTGGCCCGCCAGCAAAAGCTTGCCGGTGGTCGGGCGTTCCATGGCCAGCAATAGGCGCAACAACGTACTTTTGCCGGCGCCGGAGTGCCCGGTTACAAACAAGAACTCGCCGCGACGCACTCGAAAGCTCAGCTCATGCAAGCCCACATGCCCGTTGGCGTAGCGTTTACCGACCTGTTCGAATCGAATCATGAACGCTCCCGCTCGGCAAACAGTGCCTGTACAAAGGGTTCGGCTTCAAAAGTGCGCAGGTCGTCGATGCCTTCACCGACGCCGATATAACGAATCGGCAACCCGAACTGTTTGGCCAGGGCGAAAATCACACCGCCCTTGGCCGTGCCGTCGAGCTTAGTCAATGCCAGGCCGGTCAGTTGCACCGTCTGGTTGAATTGTTTGGCCTGGCTGATGGCGTTCTGCCCAGTACCGGCATCCAGCACCAGCAGCACTTCGTGCGGGGCGTCTGCGTCGAGCTTGCCGATCACGCGGCGGACTTTCTTCAGCTCTTCCATCAAGTTGTCTTTGGTGTGCAGGCGACCGGCGGTGTCGGCGATCAGCACATCAATGTTACGAGCCTTGGCGGCTTGCACGGCGTCGAAGATCACCGAGGCGGAATCGGCACCGGTGTGCTGGGCGATCACCGGGATCTTGTTGCGCTCGCCCCACACTTGCAGCTGTTCCACGGCAGCGGCGCGGAAGGTGTCGCCGGCAGCGAGCATGACTTTCTTGCCTTCCGATTGCAGCTTCTTCGCCAACTTGCCGATGGTGGTGGTTTTGCCGGCGCCATTGACGCCGACCACCAGGATCACGAACGGCTTGTTCGGGGTGATTACCAGCGGCGCTTCCACCGGTTTCAGCATGGCGGCAAGCTCAGCCTGCAAGGATTTGTACAGCGCGTCGGCGTCGGTCAGCTGCTTGCGCGCAACCTTCTGGGTCAGGCTCTGAATGATCACGGCGGTGGCTTCAACGCCCACGTCGGCGGTCAACAGGCGGGTTTCGATGTCTTCCAGCAGTTCGTCATCAATGACCTTCTTGCCGAGGAACAGGCTGGCCATGCCCTCGCCGATACTGGCGCTGGTCTTGCTCAGGCCCTGCTTGAGGCGGGCGAAGAAACCGGTTTTACCGGTTTCTGCAGGCTCTTCGATAACAGCGGGGGCGCTAATCTCGACGGCAACCGTTACGGGCTCGATCGCCACCGGCGCCGGCGCGTCGACAACCACCGGAATCGGCGGCGCCACGTGCTCGGCCTGCACATCTTCCACCAACGCCACGGGTTCTTCGGCCACCGGCAATTGCGGCCACGGCTTATGCTCGGGCTCGGGCTCGGGCTCAGGTTGCGGCGCGGCCTCGACGACCGGCTGCAACACCGGCTCCGCCATCGGCAACACCACCGGTGCCGGTGTTTCGGCAACCGGTTCGGCTTCTACCAGGGGTTCGGGGATCGGTTCAGCTTGAACCTGCGGCTGTTCGACGACGGTTTCCTGCGGTTTTTTGCGCAGCCATCCGAACAGGCCTTTCTTCTCGCCAGCCTCAGCTGGGGTCTTCTTGTCGTCGTTGGAACCAAACATGGAGACGGCTATCTCAAGGTAGCGACGCGCCAAGGGGCGCGTCGGTAAATAAAATTCGATGCGTAACAGACTGTTTTTTAGCCAGCTCGTTCATGCGCAACATTTTGTAAGGCCAAAATAGGGCCTTAACACGACTGCCGCAGTGGCCGTCCGTAAATCCGATCAGTATCCTAGCACCTCCTCGCCCGCCGACGCTAAGACCAAGCGGGCAGCCCAACAGGTTTAAAAACGAATGAATGCTCTAGCCCGCCGCGCCGCAGGCCTGCTGTTCAGCACAGTTTGTCTGCCTCTTTCAGCCTTGGCTGCCGATCCACAACCCACCCATGAATTCACCCTGGATAACGGCCTCAAGGTGGTTGTGCGCGAAGACCATCGCGCGCCGGTGGTGGTTTCCCAGGTCTGGTACAAGGTCGGTTCGAGCTACGAAACCCCGGGCCAGACCGGTTTGTCGCATGCCTTGGAGCACATGATGTTCAAGGGCAGTGCCAAGGTCGGCCCCGGCGAAGCCTCGCTGATCCTGCGTGACCTCGGCGCCGAAGAAAACGCCTTCACCAGCGACGACTACACCGCCTATTACCAGGTGCTGGCCCGCGACCGCCTGGGCGTGGCTTTCGAGCTGGAGGCCGACCGCATGGCCAGCCTGCGCCTGCCGGCCGATGAGTTCAGCCGCGAAATCGAGGTCATCAAGGAAGAGCGCCGCCTGCGTACCGACGACAACCCGATGTCCAAGGCTTACGAACGCTTCAAGGCCATGGCCTACCCGGCCAGCGGCTACCACACGCCGACCATCGGCTGGATGGCCGACCTGGAGCGCATGAAGGTCGAAGAGCTGCGCCACTGGTATCAGTCCTGGTACGTGCCGAACAACGCCACGCTGGTGGTGGTCGGCGATGTGACCCCGGACGAGGTAAAAACCCTGGCCCAGCGCTACTTCGGCCCGATCCCCAAGCGTGACGTGCCACCGGCCAAGATCCCGATGGAGCTGGCCGAACCCGGCGAACGCTTGCTGACGATGCATGTGCAGACTCAATTGCCGAGCGTGATCCTGGGCTTCAACGTGCCCGGCCTGGCCACCGCCGAAGACAAACGCTCGGTACAAGCCCTGCGCCTGATCTCGGCGCTGCTGGATGGCGGCTACAGTGCGCGGATTTCGGAGCAGCTGGAGCGTGGCGAAGAGCTGGTTTCCGCCGCTTCCACCAATTACGACGCCTACACCCGCGGCGACACGCTGTTCATGCTGACGGCCACACCCAACCAGCAGAAGAAAAAGACCATCGCCCAAGCCGAAGCCGGCCTGTGGCGCCTGCTGGAAGAGCTGAAGGCCAAACCGCCGAGCGCCGAAGAACTGGAGCGTATCCGCGCCCAGGTCATTGCCGGCCTGGTCTACCAGCGCGACTCCATCACCAGCCAGGCCACGGCCATCGGCTCGCTGGAGACCGTGGGCCTGTCCTGGAAACTCATGGACAGCGAATTGGCCGACCTGCAAAGCGTGACCCCGGAAGATATCCAGAAGGCCGCACGCACCTATTTCACCCGCGAACGTCTGAGCGTCGCCCATGTTTTGCCTGAGGAGACCGCTCATGAGTGATCGCAAAAACAGCCGCCTGATCTTCCCCGGTTTGGTCGTCGTTACCCTGATTGCGGCGAGTGCCGTATACCTCCTGCGCCCAAGCGACTCCGTGGCCAGCCAGGCGCTGGACAAGGCGCAATCGGCCAACAAGCTGCAATCGCTGGCCGAGCTGGACGGCAAGGCGCCGAGCAACCGCAAGCTCGATGTGCAAACCTGGACTACCGCCGAAGGCGCCAAGGTGCTGTTCGTCGAAGCCCATGAACTGCCGATGTTCGACGTGCGCATCCTGTTCGCCGCCGGCAGCAGCCAGGACGGCAACGTGCCGGGCCTGGCGCTGATGACCAACGCCATGCTCAACGAAGGTGTGCCGGGCAAGGATGTCAGCCAGATCGCCAGCGGTTTTGAGGGCCTGGGCGCCGATTTCGGCAATGGCGCTTACCGCGACATGGCGCTGGTGTCCCTGCGCAGCCTCAGCGACAGCGATAAACGCGACGCGGCCCTGGCGCTGTTCGATGACGTGATCGGCAAGCCGACCTTCCCCGCCGACTCCCTGGCGCGGATCAAGAACCAGATCCTCGCGGGCTTTGAGTACCAGAAACAGAACCCCGGCAAACTGGCGAGCCTTGAGCTGTTCAAGCGCCTGTACGGCGACCACCCTTATGCTCACCCAAGCGAAGGCACGCCAGAAAGCGTTCCGAAGATCACGCTCGCGCAGTTGCAGGCATTCCACGCCAAGGCTTACGCAGCCGGCAATGCGGTGATTGCGGTGGTCGGCGATTTGACCCGCGCCGAGGCTGAAGCCATGACGGCCAAGGTGTCGGCGTCGCTGCCCAAGGGCCCGGCACTGGCGAAAATCGCCCAGCCGACCGAACCCAAGGCCGGCCTGAGCCATATCGAGTTTCCGTCCAAGCAGACGCACTTGCTGTTCGCCCAACTGGGCATTGACCGCGCCGACCCGGACTACGCAGCCTTGTCCCTGGGCAACCAGATCCTCGGCGGCGGTGGTTTCGGCACCCGCTTGATGAGCGAAGTGCGCGAGAAGCGCGGCCTGACCTACGGCGTGTACTCCGGTTTCTCGCCGATGCAGGTACGCGGCCCATTCATGATCAACCTGCAGACCCGCGCCGAAATGAGTGGCGGCACTTTGCGCCTGGTCGAGGACGTGCTGGCTGACTACCTCAAGACCGGCCCGACGCAAAAGGAGCTGGACGACGCCAAGCGTGAGTTGGCCGGCAGCTTCCCGCTGTCCACCGCGAGCAACGCCGATATTGCCGGGCAACTGGGCGCCATGGGTTTCTATAACCTGCCGCTGAGCTATCTGGAAGATTTCATGAAACAATCCCAGGCCCTGACCGTAGAGCAGGTCAAGGCAGCCTTGAACAAACACTTGAGCGCCGACAAGATGGTCATCGTGACCGCCGGCCCAACGATTGCGCAAAAGCCACTACCGCCCCCCACTGATAAACCCGCCGAGCAGCCGCTCGGGGTTCCGGAGCATTAATGGCCAGTTCATCTCGCCCGAAAAAACCTGTCCACAACGTACACAATGGTGTGGGCCAACTGCGCATCATTGGTGGCGAATGGGGCAGCCGCAAGCTGAGCTTCCCCGACGTCGTCGGCCTGCGCCCCACGCCGGATCGCGTGCGTGAAACCCTGTTCAACTGGCTTGCGCCGTATATCGGCGGGGCCAAGGTACTGGACCCGTTTGCCGGCAGCGGCGCGTTATTCCTCGAGTCGCTGTCCCGTGGCGCGGCCCAGGCCCAGGCACTGGATGCCAGCAATGTGGCGGTTTCCAGCCTCAAGGAACACCTGGGCACCCTGCGCTGCACCAACGGCCAGGTACAAACCGCCGACGCGTTGCGCTACCTGGAAACCCAGCCGGCCAGCGAATACGACGTCGTGTTCCTCGACCCGCCGTTCAACCAGAACCTGTTGCCGACCGTATGCACCTTGCTCGAAGAGCGCCAGTGGCTGGCACCGGACGCATGGATCTACACTGAAAGCGAGACCGCACCGTCCACCCTCGGCCTGCCGGGCGCCTGGCGCCTGCATCGGGAACAGAAGTCCGGTCGGGTGTATTACGCGTTGTGGCACCGTTTGGTCGAAAGCGCTGCCTAAACTTCTGCTCGCTGGGCCTCTGTGGCAATCGAGCTTTTGTGGCGAGCGGGCTTGCTGTGGCAAACAGGCTTGTTGTGGCGAACGGGCTTGTTGTGGCGAGCGGGCTTGCCCGCGTTGGGCTGCGTAGCAGCCCCAAAACCAGGCGACTCGGTATGCCTGACACACCGAGGCAGTGTTGATGGGGCTGCTTCGCACCCCAACGCGGGCAAGCCCGCTCGCCACAGCCCGCTCGCCACTACAAGCCCGCTCGCCACAGTCAGGTAACTCATCATCGAGATCTTCATGATCCCTTCCTCCGACCTGTTCACCCCCGCCCTGGGCCTCGGCAACCCCCATCTGCAAACGCTGTGGGGCCCGCTGTGGCGTCCCACTACGCATATCGAACGCCAACGCGAACGGCTGTGGCTGGAAGACGGCGACTTTCTCGACCTCGACTGGCATGGCCCGCATGACGCGCAAGCCCCGTTGGTGCTGGTGCTGCACGGGCTGACCGGGTCATCCAACTCACCCTACGTGGCCGGCCTGCAAAAAGCCCTCGCCGCCCAAGGCTGGGCCAGTGCAGCGTTGAACTGGCGCGGTTGCTCAGGCGAGCCGAACCTGCTGGCGCGCAGTTATCACTCGGGGGCCAGCGAAGACTTAGCCGCAGCGATTGCCCATCTGAAAGCCAAACGACCGTTGGCGCCGTTATACGCAGTGGGTTATTCGCTGGGCGGCAATGTGCTGCTCAAGCACCTGGGCGAAACCGGCGAAGCATCGGGGCTGCAAGGCGCGGCCGCAGTCTCGGTGCCATTTCGGCTGGATCAATGCGCTGATCGTATCGGGCTGGGTTTTTCGCGGGTTTATCAGAAGCACTTTATGCGCGAGATGGTGGCGTACATCCGCGTCAAACAAAGTCGCTTTGTGCAGGACGGTCGAGCTGAAGGGCTGAAAACCCTGGAATCACTGGGCTCTCTGGAAAAAATGCGCACGTTCTGGGACTTCGACGGGCGGGTGACCGCGCCGCTGCACGGATTTCTCAGTGCCGAAGACTATTACCGTCGCGCCTCAAGCCGTTATTACTTGGGTGAAATCCGTACACCGACGCTGATCATCCAGGCCGCCGATGACCCGTTCGTGTTCGCCCACAGCCTGCCCGAGGCGAGTGAACTGTCGGCGTGCACCGAATTCGAGTTGCTGGCCAAGGGCGGGCATGTGGGGTTTGTTGACGGGTCGCTGAAGCGCCCGGGTTACTACCTGGAGCGTCGAATCCCACAATGGCTGTTGGCACAACGCGGTTAAACAGGTGGGAGCTGGCTTGCCTGCGATAGCGGTGTTGAATGTGCCACCGCTATCGCAGGCAAGCCAGCTCCCACATCTTGATCGGGTTTACACGGCCGATAAATCAGTCGCCGGTAGCAATTGCCCGCGCCGGATCGGTAATCCACTCGCTCCACGACCCCGCATACAGCTTGCCCAACGGGTAACCGGCCAGGCTCAGGGCGAACAGGTTATGGCAGGCCGTCACGCCCGAACCGCAATACGCCACCAGCTCATCCGGCGAGCGCCCCTGCAATTGGGCGGCGAAACGCTGCTTGAGCTGGTCGGCCGGCAGGAAGCGGCCGTCACTGCCGAGGTTTTCATTAAACGCCGCACACTGGGCACCGGGGATGTGCCCGGCGACCGGGTCAATCGGCTCCACTTCGCCGCGAAACCGCGCTTGGGCACGCGCGTCGATCAGGGTCAGGCCAGGCTGACCCAGGCGTCTTTGCAGGTGTTCGGCGTCCAGTACCAGGCGATTGTCGGGCATACCGGCAAAGGTGCCGGGCTCAATCACCGGCGCATCCAGGCTCAGCGGGAAGCCGGCCGAGTGCCAGGCTTTGAGGCCACCGTCCAGAATAAACACACCATCGCGCTTGCCCAGCCAGGCCAGCAACCACCAGGCACGGGCCGCATAGGCACCGGGGCCGTCGTCATACAGCACAACATCGGTGTCGGCGCTCACGCCCCAAGCCCGCAGCTGCTCGGCAAAAGCAGGCGCCGCCGGCAACGGGTGACGACCGGTCACGCCTTTGGTCACCGGGCCACTGAGATGGCGCTCCAGGTCGGCATATTGCGCGCCTTCGATATGCCCTTCGGCGTAACTGCAAAGCCCGTAATCCGGGTCTTCCAGGGCAAAACGGCAATCCAGGATCACCAGCCTCGCCGACGTCTGGCGCTCGGCCAATTGCTGGGGGCTGATCAGTTGGGCAAGCGGCATGACGGACTCCTGTAAACAGTTTCGGGAAAGGTCCTACTTCACTTCTTCCAGTGCCTGATTCAACGGCACATAAAACTCTTTGAACAACGCGTCCACCGCGTCTTTCGCCTGGGGCGTGACAAATCCCGCCTCCAGCACCAGCACCTGGTACACCCCGCGCTTGATGGCTTCGGCGCTCAAATGCGCGGAGTTTTCATTGGTGGTGCACAAGAAGCGCACCCAGGAGGTGAGGATGATCCAGGCATTGAGGGTCAGCGCTTCGGTTTGCACCGGGTCCATATTGAGAATGCCGGCATCGACAAACCCCTGGTAAATGGCATTGCCCTGGATCAGGCAGCGCTGGGAAAACCGCCGATAGCCGGTGGCCAGCTCCGGGTCGCTTTCCAGCAGGTGTTCAAGGTCACGGTGCAGGAAACGGTAGCGCCACATGCCGGCCAGCACGGCCTGCAGGTAAAAACGCTTGTCTTCGACGGTCACGGCACGGTCTTGGGGCGGGCGCAGAAAACTGTCCACCAGCACTTCGTATTCGCGAAACAGCACGGCGATGATCGCCTGCTTGTTCGGGAAGTGGTAGTACAGGTTGCCCGGCGAAATTTCCATGTGGGCGGCGATATGGTTGGTGCTCACACTGCGCTCGCCCTGCTGGTTAAAAAGCTCCAGGCTGGTTTGCACAATGCGCTCGCTGGTCTTTACTCGTGGTGCCATAGGGGATCAGCTTCTAAACACGTGATGGGGCATCTTACGACCTATCCTTGCCAGGATAAATCTGGTTGTTGGCGCAATGACATTTGACAATTTAGAGCAATGACTCTAAAAATTCACGCAGACCTATAACAATCGGGAACTGCGCCATGTCTGCCAACGTTGCCTACCTGCAAGATTCCCAGGCGCTGGATCAACTCCAGGACCTGTTCGACGCCCAACGCCGCGCCTACGCCGCCAACCCGATGCCGCCGGCCGCGCAACGCCAGCAATGGCTCAAGGCCCTGCGGGAGGTGCTCAGCGACGAACGCCAGGCCCTGATCGACGCCATCAGCCAGGACTTCAGCCACCGCAGCGCCGACGAAACCCTGTTCGCCGAGCTGATGCCCAGCCTGCACGGCATTCACTACGCCAGCAAACACCTCAAGGGCTGGATGAAACCTTCCCGCCGCGCTGTAGGCATTGCCTTCCAACCCGCCTCGGCCAAAGTGATTTACCAACCGCTGGGCGTGGTCGGAGTGATCGTGCCCTGGAACTACCCGCTGTACCTGGCTATCGGCCCGCTGGTCGGGGCGTTGGCCGCCGGGAACCGGGTGATGCTCAAGCTCAGTGAATCCACGCCCGCCACGGGTGAACTGCTCAAGACGCTGCTGGCGAAGATTTTCCCCGAGGACCTGGTGTGCGTGGTGCTCGGTGAGGCCGAAGTGGGCATGGCGTTTTCCAGGCTGCGCTTCGATCACCTGCTGTTTACCGGCGCCACCAGCATCGGCAAGCACGTGATGCGCGCCGCCGCCGAACACCTCACACCGGTGACCCTGGAGTTGGGCGGCAAGTCGCCGGCCATCGTGTCTGCCGACGTGCCGCTCAAGGACGCCGCCGAACGCATCGCGTTCGGCAAAGCCTTGAATGCCGGGCAGACCTGCGTGGCACCGGACTACGTGCTGGTGCCGGAAGACCGCGTCGAGGGTTTCGTCGACGCCTACACTCAGGCGATTCGCGGGTTCTATCCGACCTTAAATGACAACCCGGACTACACCGCTATCATCAACGAGCGGCAGCTGGCCAGGCTGAATGCCTACGTCAAGGACGCCACCGAAAAAGGCGCGACCCTGATCCCGCTGTACGACCAGGGCCAGGCACGGCGCATGCCCCACAGCCTGCTGCTGAATGTCAGCGACGAGATGACCGTGATGCAGGATGAAATCTTCGGCCCGGTGCTGCCGATCGTGCCGTATCGAGGTCTCGATCAGGCGTTTGCCTACATCAATCAGCGCCCTCGCCCACTGGCCCTGTATTACTTCGGCTACAACAAGGGCGAACAGAATCGAGTACTCCACGAGACCCACTCAGGCGGCGTGTGCCTGAACGACACCCTGCTGCACGTAGCCCAGGACGACATGCCCTTTGGCGGCATCGGCCCGTCCGGCATGGGCCACTACCACGGTCACGAAGGGTTTCTCACGTTCAGCAAAGCCAAGGGTGTGCTGGTGAAACAGCGCCTGAACGCGGCGAAGTTGATCTACCCGCCCTACGGCAAAGCCATCCAGAAACTGATCCAGAAGCTGTTCGTCCGCTGATACCGCCACCCACGGGATAACAAAAACAATGAACCCCAGCCTTACGGATTCACCTGCGCTGTCGCGGCGCGGCGTGTTGAAAATCGGCCTGTGCGCCAGCGCCTTCCTGGCCACGGCCGGGCTCGGCGCCAGCCTCAGCGGTTGCTCCAGCAGCAGCCCGGCCAGCGGCTTTGCCATGCTGCGCAGCAGTGATTTGCCGTTCCTGCGCGCCGTCATTCCGGTGTTGCTGGAAGGTGTAGCCAGTACCCAGGAGGTCGTCAGCGGGATTGAAGACACACTGAAAAAACTCGACTACAGCCTGCAGCATCTGTCGCCGGAGATGTTCAAGCTCACCCAGCAACTGTTCGACGTATTGGGCATGGGCATCACCCGCGGCCCGTTGACCGGGATCTGGGGCAGTTGGGAAAACGCCAGCGCGGAGCAGATCCGCAGCTTCCTGCAGCGCTGGGAAAACAGCTACCTGAACCTGCTACGCATGGGCCAGGGCTCGCTGCTCAAACTGGTGATCATGGCCTGGTACTTCCGGCCGCAGTCCTGGGCCCATTGCGGCTATCCCGGGCCGCCGAAGATCTAGGCATTGGTAACCCTCCCACATTGATTGCAACCTCATACAAAAATAAGAGTGCATTTCTATGCCCGTACCCGATCTGTTCCGCGATGGCCTGGCCCGTGGCTGGAAAACCCACAACGGCGCCGCCCTCGACCATGACCTGACCCTGGAAGCCGACGTAGCGATCATCGGCAGCGGCGCCGGTGGCGGCACCACCGCCGAGATCCTCAGCGCCGCTGGCTACAAGGTGTTGTTGATCGAAGAAGGTCCGCTCAAGACCAGCAGCGACTTCAAGCTGCTCGAAGACGAAGCCTACGCCAGCCTGTACCAGGAAGGCATCGGCCGCATGAGCAAGGACGGCGCGATCACCATCCTGCAAGGTCGGGCGGTAGGCGGCACCACGTTGATCAACTGGACCTCGAGTTTTCGCACGCCCGACGCAACCCTTTCCCACTGGGCCAGCGAATATGCGGTGAAGGGCCACAGCAGCGCCGAAATGGCGCCGTGGTTCGAGAAAATGGAGCAACGCCTGGGCATCGCGCCCTGGGCCCTGCCGCCCAACGCCAACAATGATGTGATCCGTAAAGGCTGCGAAAAGCTCGGCTACAGCTGGCATGTGATCCCACGCAATGTGCGCGGCTGCTTCAACCTGGGGTATTGCGGCATGGGTTGCCCGGTCAACGCCAAGCAGTCGATGCTGGTGACCACCATCCCTTCCACCCTGGAGCAAGGCGGCGAGCTGCTGTACCTGGCCCGTGCCGAACGCCTGGTCTACAGCGGCGACCATATCAGCAGCCTGGAATGCGTGGCCATGGATGAACGCTGTGTGGCACCGACGGGGCGCAAGGTCACCGTCAAGGCCAGGCATTACGTGCTGGCAGGCGGCGGTATCAACAGCCCCGCGCTGCTGATGCGCTCGGACGCTCCCGACCCGCACTCGCGGCTGGGCAAGCGCACCTTTTTGCACCTGGTGAATTTCTCCGCAGGGCTGTTCGACGAGGTGATCAACCCGTTCTACGGCGCGCCGCAGTCGATTTACTCCGACCACTTCCAATGGCAGGACGGCACCACCGGCAAAATGTCCTACAAGCTCGAAGCACCGCCCTTACACCCAGGATTGGCCAGCACCTTATTCGGCGGTTACGGCACGCAAAACGCTCTGGACATGAGCCGTTTGCCTAACACCCACGCGATGCTGGCCCTGCTGCGGGACGGCTTCCACCCCGACAGTCCGGGCGGTACGGTGAACTTACGCGGGGACGGCACGCCGGTGCTCGACTACCCAGTGTCGCCCTACGCCTGGGACGGCCTGCGCCGTGCCTTCCACAGCATGGCCGAGATCCAGTTCGCGGCGGGCGCCAAGTCGGTCAAGCCGCTGCATCACGATGCGCGGTTCGTGAACAGCCTGGCCGAGGCACGCAGCCTGATTGACGGTCTGAGCCTGGAACTGCATCGCACCACGCTGGGCAGCGCCCATGTGATGGGCGGTTGTGCCATGGGTGAAGAGCCGAAAAATGCGGTGGCCGACAGTCTCGGTCGCCACCACCAGCTGCGTAACTTGTCGATTCACGATGGCTCGTTATTCCCCACCAGCATTGGGGCTAACCCGCAATTGTCGGTGTACGGTTTAACTGCGCAACTGGCGACGGCATTGGCCGAACGTCTGAAAACGGCGTGAAAAAACACGCTATTGGTGCTGTCTATAGTGCTTTCTTCTGCATAAGTTGACTTGGCCGACCGGGATGGCTGCGATACCATCCGGTTCCCCAACGGACTCCGCCAGGACGACGCGATGAACCGAGTGTTGTACCCAGGAACCTTCGACCCGATTACCAAAGGCCATGGCGATCTGGTCGAACGTGCCTCACGCTTGTTCGACCATGTGATCATCGCGGTCGCGGCCAGCCCCAAGAAAAACCCGCTGTTTCCCCTGGAACAGCGCGTGGAGCTGGCGCGTGAGGTCACCAAGCACCTGCCCAACGTGGAAGTGGTGGGCTTTTCGACACTGCTGGCGCACTTCGCCAAAGAGCAGAACGCCAATGTGTTCCTGCGTGGCCTGCGTGCGGTGTCGGACTTCGAATATGAATTCCAGCTGGCCAACATGAACCGCCAACTGGCGCCGGATGTGGAAAGCCTGTTCCTCACGCCTTCGGAACGTTATTCGTTCATTTCCTCGACGTTGGTCCGTGAAATCGCCGCTCTGGGCGGAGATATCACCAAGTTCGTGCACCCGGCCGTAGCGGACGCGCTGACGCTGCGCTTCAAAAAGTAACGCTCAGTAGCGAGCAGGCTGTTGTGACAAGCGGGATGTTGTGACAAGTGAGCTGGTGTGGCCAGCGGACTTGTGTGGCGAGCGGGCTTGCCCGCGCTGGGGCGCGCAGCGGCCCCGAACCAAGGCCACCGCTTTTTAACTGAAACTACGCGGCGGCTCTATTGGGGCTGCTTCGCAGCCCAACGCGGGCAAGCCCGCTCGCCACACAAGCCCGCTCTCCACAACCACAACCACAACAAGCCCGCTCGCCACAGGTCAGACCTGCTCGCACTGCGAGCGCCAATGCGGCACAATTGCGCGCATTAGTTTTCAGATGCCCTGGCTGACAGCCCTGGCAGGAGTTTCCATGTCCCTGATCATCACCGACGATTGCATCAACTGCGACGTCTGCGAACCCGAGTGCCCGAACGCTGCGATTTCCCAGGGCGAAGAGATCTACGTGATCGACCCCAACCTGTGCACCCAATGTGTCGGTCACTACGACGAGCCTCAGTGCCAGCAAGTCTGCCCGGTGGATTGCATTCCGCTGGATGAAGCCCATCCGGAGACTGAAGAGCAGTTGATGGATAAATACCGGAAGATTACCGGCAAGGCTTGAGGTTTCGCGGCGCCTGTAAGGGGCTCATCGCAGGCAAGCCAGCTCCCACACTTGACTGTATTCACAAATCCAAATGTGGGAGCTGGCTTGCCTGCGATGGCAATATCAGCCATCACACAGCAATCAGCTCTGGCACTTGGGGCAAAACACACTCGCCCGCTGCCCCAGCACCACATTGCGCAACTCGCTCCCACAGACCTTGCACGCCTCGCCGCCTCGGCCATAGACGAACAGTTCCTGCTGGAAATACCCCGGCTGCCCATCGCCACCGATAAAGTCACGCAACGTAGTACCGCCGCGCTCGATGGCAGCCGCCAGAATGCGCTTGATCTCGATCGCCAGCTTCAGGTAACGCCCGCGGGAAATTCCCTTGGCTTCCCGACGCGGATCAATCCCCGCCGCAAACAGCGCTTCCGTCGCATAGATATTGCCCACCCCCACCACCACCGCGTTGTCCATGATGAACGGCTTCACCGCCATCGAACGGCCACGGGACAGTTGGAACAAACGCTCGCCATCAAACAGGTCGGTCAACGGCTCCGGCCCCAGGCGAAGCAGCAGCTCGTGGTTGTGCGGGTCCTGGCTCCAGAGCATCGCGCCGAAACGTCGCGGGTCGGTATAACGCAGGGCCAGGCCGGATTCGAGCTCGATATCCACATGCTCATGCTTGGCCGCAGGCATGCCGACTTCCACCAGCCGCAGGTTACCCGACATGCCCAAGTGGCTGATCAACGTGCCCACTTCGGCATTGATCAACAGGTACTTGGCCCGCCGCTCCACCAGCACAATGCGCTGCCCCGACAGGCGCACATCCAGGTCTTCCGGGATCGGCCAGCGCAGGCGCCGCTCACGCACCACCACGCGGCTGACGCGCTGGCCTTCCAAATGCGGCGCGATGCCACGCCGGGTGGTTTCGACTTCCGGTAACTCAGGCATGTGTACCTCTCAGTTCGCGCCCAGCTCGCGGATCGACAACTTCAGGCTTTCAAAGTCGTAGTCCGACAGGCCCACGTAGTCCAGCACCAGATGGCCGATCGCATTCCACTCATGGTCGACCGCCTGGTTGCCCAGCACCCGGTAGGACGAGCAGATGTGCTCGGCCATTTTCAGGATCGCCAGCAAGTTTTTCAGCTGGGAATTGCGCGATGTCTCATCGCTGAAAATCGCCAGGGCATTGTGGTGGTTGGCGATGGCGTCGGTCACATGCTCGGGCAGGCGCCAGGACTTGGCGGTGTAGTAGCCGACCACCGCATGGTTGGTATTGAACGCGTTGTTTTCAGTGTCGACCACCCGGCAGTCGGGGCCGGCGTTGGCGTAGGCTTGCTCCAGCACGGCCATGTAATTGGGGAAACGCTTGAGCATCAGCGGCACGCCGCAATCGTGGAACAGCCCCAGTGCATAGGCTTCGTCCACCGCCTGGGCGCCGGTGCGCTTGGCCAGGGTGAGGCAGGTCATGGCCACGTCCTGGGCGGTGTCCCAGAAACGGTTGAGAGTGACGATGGTGTCATCGCTCATCTCGCCTTTGATCGACAGGGCGTTGATCAGATTGATGATCGAGCGGCTGCCCAGCAGGTTAACCGCGCGCTGGATCGAGGCGATCTTGTTGCTCAGGCCGTAATACGACGAGTTGACGATCTTCAGCAATGCGCCGGACAGGCCCGGGTCCTGGGAGATCAGCCGTGCGATCACTTCCAGGTCCGGGTCGGGCATGTATTGCTCCATCTGCAAATCCACCATGATTTGCGGCTGGGGCGGCACGCTGATGCCCTGCAGGGCCTGTTGGATCTGTTCGGCGGAAAGCTCTTGGG
This sequence comes from Pseudomonas viridiflava, assembly GCF_900591205.1. Lineage (GTDB taxonomy): Bacteria > Pseudomonadota > Gammaproteobacteria > Pseudomonadales > Pseudomonadaceae > Aquipseudomonas. Next base: position 546,140 of record NZ_UUPU01000001.1, on the reverse strand, counting down.
ACATAAGTACATACTCTGGGCTAGGCGGGGATTCTAACCTCTAAGCAAACCCGACCGACACCCAAATGCCCGATTGAAATCGGACTAAATGTGGGAGCTGGCTTGCCTGCGATAGCATCACCGCCGTACGTCAGATACACCGCGCCGACTGCATCGCAGGCAAGCCAGCTCCCACATGTCCGGCGGCGCCGCCAAGTCCTACACAACACGGTATACTCCCGCTCTTTTTTCCGGAGCGACGTCATGTCCCTGCCAAGCCTGCGTCTCAAAGCCAACGCCGATCGTCGTTTGCGCAACGGCCACCTGTGGGTCTACAGCAACGAAATCGACGTGGCCGCCACCCCACTTCACGGCTTCCAGGCAGGCGACCAGGCCATCCTGGAAGCGGCCGGCGGCAAGACCCTGGGCATCGTGGCCATGAGCCCGAACAACCTGATCTGCGCGCGCCTGCTGTCGCGCGACATCAAGTTGCCGTTGGACAAGTCGCTGCTGGTGCACCGCCTCAACGTCGCGCTGTCGCTGCGTGACCGCCTGTTCGACAAGCCGTTCTACCGCCTGGTCTACGGCGACTCCGACCTGTTGCCGGGCCTGGTGGTCGACCGTTTCGGCGACATCCTGGTGGTGCAGATCGCTTCGGCGACCATGGAAGCCCATAAAGAAGACGTGATTTCCGCGCTGACCCAAGTGCTCAAGCCGAGTGGCATTCTGTTCAAGAACGACTCCGCCGCACGTGACGCCGAGGGACTCAACCGCTACGTCGAAACCGTATTCGGCCTGGTGCCGGAGTGGGTCGCGCTGGAAGAAAACGGCGTGAAATTCGAAGCCCCGGTGATCCAGGGCCAGAAAACCGGCTGGTTCTACGACCACCGTATGAATCGTGCGCGCCTGGCCCCGTATGCCAAAGGCAAGCGCGTGCTGGACCTGTACAGCTACATCGGCGGCTGGGGCGTGCAGGCTGCGGCCTTCGGTGCCAGTGAAGTGTTCTGCGTCGACGCCTCGGCCTTCGCCCTCGACGGCGTGGAGCGCAACGCTGCGCTGAACGGTTTTGCAGAGAAGATGACCTGCATCGAAGGCGACGTGTTTGAAGCCCTCAAAGAGCTGAAAGCCAGCGAAGAACGCTTCGACGTGATCGTCGCCGACCCTCCGGCCTTCATCAAACGCAAAAAAGACATGAAAAACGGCGAAGGCGCCTACCGCCGCCTGAACGAGCAAGCCATGCGCCTGCTCAGCAAGGACGGCATCCTGGTCAGCGCCTCGTGCTCCATGCACTTGCCGGAAGACGACCTGCAAAACATCCTGCTGACCAGCGCCCGCCACCTGGACCGCAACATCCAGATGCTCGAACGCGGCGGCCAGGGCCCGGACCACCCGGTGCACCCGGCGATTGCCGAGACGCGCTACATCAAGAGCATTACTTGCCGGTTGTTGCCCAATAGCTAAGTAACACGCCGATCAAAGGTGGGAGCGGGCTTGCCCGCGATAGCGGTGTATCAGTGACAGGTTTTTAACCTGTTACACCGCTATCGCAGGCAAGCCAGCTCCCACCTTTTTTGTGTTGTGTCAGAAAGATTTTCCCTACCGCCACAAACCACCACACATCCCGTAAGCGGTATCTCCACACTTACGGCCATTCCCTCCAGCCTCCAGCGGTGTAGAATCGGCCCTATTCATCGCCAGTCATCCCCCGGCGGGTTTATGAGCTCAAGGCCACTGCGCACGGCGATCCCGTAACGTTTGCGGCAACTTCCGGACACCACGGCCATTTTTCGGGTGTTCCAGACGTCAATAGAAGCTCACTCCCTTTTGATACCGATTAGCCGCCCGGAGTGCTCCATGCCAGATTACCGCTCGAAAACATCCACCCACGGCCGCAATATGGCCGGCGCGCGCGCACTGTGGCGTGCCACGGGGATGAAAGATGACGACTTCAAGAAGCCGATCATCGCGATTGCCAACTCGTTCACCCAATTCGTACCGGGCCACGTCCACCTCAAGGACCTGGGCCAGCTGGTCGCCCGCGAAATCGAACGCGCCGGTGGCGTGGCCAAGGAATTCAACACCATCGCCGTGGATGACGGCATCGCCATGGGCCATGACGGCATGCTGTATTCCCTGCCGAGCCGCGAGATCATCGCCGACTCCGTGGAGTACATGGTCAACGCCCACTGCGCCGACGCCATCGTGTGCATCTCGAACTGCGACAAGATCACCCCCGGCATGCTGATGGCTGCCCTGCGCCTGAACATTCCGGTGATCTTCGTGTCCGGCGGCCCGATGGAAGCCGGCAAGACCAAACTCGCCTCCCACGGCCTCGACCTGGTCGACGCCATGGTGATCGCCGCCGATTCCAGCGCTTCTGACGAGAAGGTCGCGGAATACGAGCGCAGCGCCTGCCCGACCTGCGGTTCTTGCTCCGGCATGTTCACCGCCAACTCGATGAACTGCCTGGTCGAAGCCCTGGGCCTGGCCTTGCCGGGCAACGGCTCGACACTGGCCACCCACAGCGACCGCGAACAGCTGTTCCTACAGGCCGGCCGCACCATCGTCGAGCTGTGCAAGCGTTACTACACCGAGAACGATGAGTCGGTGTTGCCGCGCAATATCGCCAACTTCAAGGCATTCGAAAACGCCATGACCCTTGATATCGCCATGGGCGGTTCCACCAACACCATCCTGCACTTGCTGGCCGCCGCCCAGGAAGCCGAGATTGATTTCGACCTGCGCGACATCGACCGCCTGTCCCGCCATGTGCCGCAGCTGTGCAAAGTCGCGCCGAATATCCAGAAGTACCACATGGAAGACGTGCACCGCGCCGGCGGGATCTTCTCGATCCTCGGCTCGCTGGCCCGTGGCGGCCTGCTGCACACCGACTTGCCGACCGTGCACAGCAAGTCCATCGCCGAAGGCATCGCCAAGTGGGACATCACCCAGACTGACGACGAGGCCGTGCACACCTTCTTCAAGGCCGGCCCGGCCGGCATCCCGACCCAGACCGCGTTCAGCCAGTCGACCCGCTGGGAGACCCTCGACGACGACCGTGAAAACGGCTGCATCCGCAGTGTCGAGCACGCCTACTCGCAAGAAGGCGGCCTGGCCGTGCTGTACGGCAACATCGCCCTCGACGGCTGCGTGGTGAAAACCGCCGGTGTGGATGAGTCCATCCACGTCTTCGAAGGTCGCGCCAAAATCTACGAAAGCCAGGACAGCTCGGTTCGCGGCATCCTCGCCGATGAGGTGAAAGAAGGCGACATCGTGATCATCCGCTACGAAGGCCCGAAAGGCGGCCCGGGTATGCAGGAGATGCTCTACCCCACGTCCTACCTCAAGTCCAAGGGCCTGGGCAAAGCCTGCGCCCTGCTGACCGACGGCCGTTTCTCCGGCGGCACCTCGGGCCTGTCCATCGGCCACGCCTCGCCTGAAGCCGCTGCCGGTGGCGCAATCGGCCTGGTGCAGGACGGCGACAAGGTGCTGATCGACATTCCGAACCGCTCGATCAACCTGTTGATCAGCGATGAAGAGCTGGCTGCGCGCCGGGTCGAGCAGGACAAGAAGGGTTGGAAGCCGGTTGAGAAGCGTCCGCGCAAGGTCACTACCGCGTTGAAAGCCTATGCCCTGCTGGCCACCAGCGCCGACAAGGGTGCTGTGCGAAACAAGGCGATGCTCGACGGCCTCTAAGCCTCGCGCATTAAAAATGCCCCGCCCTGTGCGGGGCTTTTTTTTGGGTGTGCACGCTATTGTGTTTTATCCACAGGCCGATACAGTCCGCGACTGAATTATCAAGGACCGTACCCGCATGGACGCCCGCTCGACCTTTCTTCGCTCGACTGCCCTGGTTTTTTCGCTGCTGGCCCTCGCGGCGTGCAGCTCCACGCCAAAGCCTCAGGCCAACCCCGGCCCGGAACTTTTCAACGAGGCCCTGACACTGCCGGCACTCGAGCACTCCATCGTGCGCGAAGGCGATAGGGTCATGTACGCCGTGGAATTGAAGCAAAAGCCCGTTACCCTTCGATTCGACGCTTCGTGCGCACAAGGCCCGGCGAGGATGTTCTATCCCACCTCAACCAGCCTCAGGCCCTTTACCGACCCACAGGGCACGGGTTCCGACCTGCCGGCGCTGCAAGCCCAGCAGTTACAGCAAAGCGCCCAGCTGCAAAGTATCTGCAAAGCACGCCCTGCGCCGGACTGGCGGACACTGGCAGCGCCCGCAGACCAGGACTGGTTGCTGATTGATCGCAACAGCCTGGAACAACGCGCCGGCCAGGTGTATGTGTGGGCCGCCACAGATTTTCGGCACTACCACATCAGCAAAGGCGGTTCACTGGTCGCTCAGGAGCAGCAGCGGCTGGCCCTCGATTGCGCACAGCGCAGCGTCACGCTGCTGAGCCAATTCAACATCGACGAGGCCCGCCAGGCAATCAACGGCGAAATCCAGCGGCAACTCAAGCCACAAACGCTGAATCAGGCGTCGGCCGACCATGTGCGCATCTTCAATGCGGTCTGCCCGTCGCCAGAGGCACTGGTCCAGCTGCCTGCATTCAAGGCCCGCCAGGCACTCGCGCCGGTGATCCGTACACCGAGTGTCCAGCCGGCGGTGGTGGCCGCGATCCAGGCACTTGGCCTGCCCAAGCCGGCGCGTGCCCTGAGCCAACTGAACTACGACTATGACGCGTTGCTTTTCAACAAAACCCGCGTCGGCGACCAGACCAAAAAGACCGCTATCAGTATCGACGGCGCGTCTGGCCAAACGCTGGTGCAAACCCAGGACTCGGCACTTGGCTACAGCCTCGACCTGACATTCAGGGGCCTGTTCGACCTCGCCAGCCAGGGTATCGACCGCAAGACCGGCAATGAAAAAACGCAGACACGCGTGCTCACAGCGTTGAGCTTTCAAGGTGACTGGCACAGCTTGCCGCCAGGCAGTGAAGTCAGCTACACCGAGACCTGGTCAAAGTCGGTCAACCCGGATGGCAGCCCGTCCACCGACACCAACGAGCCCAGGAACGTGACCTGCAAAGTAACCAAGGAACTCGCGGCCAGTAGCCTGCTCCCGGACTTGCAGGGCCAGGCCAAGGTGCTCGACTGCCTTATGCTGAGCACCCGCAAACCGACCTGGAGCGTGCAGTCGGTGTACCTGGCTGACTACGGCCTGTTCATCAAGGTGCGCGAGGACGCGATCGTGGCACTGTGGAACTGGCATCTGAAGTCGGTGAAGTGAGGTACGGCTGAGGCTTGCGCCACGACAAAGCCCCGCCAAGTGCGGGGCTTTTTTTGCCTGGAGAAAGGCATGAGAACAACGAGTACGGTCAAAATGTGGGAGCTGGCTTGCCTGCGATGACGATGGACCTTTCAGCAAATCATTGCCTGGCACACCGCCATCGCGGGCAAGCCCGCTCCTACGGAGATTGTGTAGTGCCTAGAACTGCGGCGTGTAGGTCATGCTGAACAGCACATTGCGCGGATCGCCATAGTAGTTACTGCCCCACGTCGCGTTATACGCCGGGATGTAGTACTTCTTGTCGAACAGGTTGTTCAGGTTCGCCGCCACGGTGAACTCCTGGTTGATCTTGTAGGCCACCCGCGAGTCCCATAGCGCATTACCCGGCACGCTGAAGTTGCGGTCATAGGCTTCGGTGCTGCTTTGCGCGGTCACGCCGGCGCCGACGCTGACGTTGTGCCAATCCCCCGGCAGCTGGTAATCACCCCAGACCTTGAGCAGGTGCTTGGGGGTCCAGGTGCTGAAGATCTTGCCTTCGTAGGTGTCGTCCTTGAGGAATTTGGTGGTGTTGTAGGTGTAGCTGGAGACCAGTTGCAGGCCCGGCAACACTTCGCCGCTCAACGTGGCCTCGAAGCCCTGGCTGCGAACCTTGCCGGATGCGAGCGAGCAGTACCAGCCACCACAGACTTTGCCGCCCTGCAAGTCTTGGGCTGCACGATTTTCCTGGTCATAGCGGAACACCGCGAACGAGGTATTGAGGCGACCGTCAGCCAGTTCGCCCTTCAGGCCCAGCTCATAGTTCTGGCCCTCAATCGGCTTGAGCACGGTCAATGCAGTGGTCAGGCTGGTTTGTGGTTCAAAGGCGTCGGTATAGCTGGCATAGGCTGACCATTGCTCGTTGAGCGCATAGACCAGGCCAGCGTAGGGCGTGACGTGGCCATTGCTTTGCGTGGTGCTGCTGGTAGGGTCGCCGTACACACCCTGGAAACCGCTCTCGTCCTTGTAGGAGTAGTCATACCAGCTGGTGCGCGCCCCCAGGATCAACGTCAGCGGGTCCACTAGCTGGACGCGCCAGGTGCCATAAATCCCCTTCTGACGAATGTCATACCAGCTCTTCGTAGCATTCCCCGCCTGGAATAACTGGTTCCTGTCGCGCTGCACACGGTTATGGTCGATGTTGAAGATATCCGCACCCGCCGTGGCCGCACGCGCCCAAAAATCATCCGTGGTGAGTTTGGAATAGTTGGCGCCCAATACCATCTCCTGCCGCAAACCCAGGCTTTCGAACTTGCCGTCGACGTAAACATCAACGCCGCGACTCTTGGTATTGAAGTCGGTGACCCAGTCCACGTAGCGAACGTTGCCTGTGGTCCCCGGGTTCGGGATCTCGTCCCACGTTGCCTGGTAGGTCGCGTCGTTGTGCTCGTCCATGGCAACCACGGCGGCTTTCAACTTCCAGTCATCGTTGAAACGGTGCTCGATGTCGGCAAATACCTGGGTCTGGTTGTTGACGCTGCGGTTCCAGCTGGCGCCCACGAAGGTCGAGCGAGGCAGGCCGATATCATTGCCATTGGCATACCGGGGCAGGGACATGAAGTTGGGGCGGGTATGGCCTTTCTGATTGCTGATGCCCACGCCCACGGTGGTGTCCGGGGTGAAGTCATAGTCGACGGCGGCATACACCGTCTGGTTCCAGCCGCCGACATAGTCGATGAAGGAGTTAGTGGTGTCGTAATCCGCCACAAAGCGGCCGCGCAGGGTGCCTTCGGCGTTGAGCGGGCCACCGGCGTCGACCTGAGTGCCGTAGTGGTCCCAGGAGCCGGCCTTGGCGGTGATGGCCACGGTCGGCGTCTGCTGGCCGCGTTTGCGCACCAGGTTCATGGTGCCACCAGGGCTGTTGGCGCCTTGCAGCAACGCGGCCGGGCCACGCAGGGTCTCGACGCGGTCGTAGATCGCCATGTTTTCGGTGAGGTAGCTGCCCAACGCGTAAGTATTACGCGGCAGGCCGACCCCGTCGTATTGCAGGGTGCCGATCTCGAAACCACGGGAGAAGATGAACATGCCGGGGCCAGGGGATTTGGTCGCAGTCAGGCCAGGCGTGCGCTTGACCACTTCAGACAGCTTGGTAGTGTTCTGGTCGTCCATCTGCTTGCGAGTCATGACGCTGACCGATTGCGGGATGTCCTTGAGTTTCTGTTCGCCCTTGCCGATCGTCACCGCCCCCGTGGTGTAGGAGCCGCTGCCCTCGGTGGTCGCCCCCAGGCGTTCGGCGCTGATGGTGGTGGCGCCGACCTCCAGCGCCGCGCCGGTTGCCGCGCGCTTTTCCAGGGTGACCGTGTCGGCATTGATGAACGCTGCGCTCAACCCGGTCCCGCCGAGCAGTTGCCCCAAGGCTTCATGCTGGCCCAGGTTACCGCTCACTCCCGGCGACACCACCCCTTGGGTCAACTCACCATTGACCAGCACCTGCACCCGCGTCACCGCCGAAAACGCCGCCAGCGCGCCGTCGAGGCTTTGCCCCGGGATATCAAAACGGTACGTCTGGGCCTGGGTGGTCTCGGCGGCCTGCAAGTACAGCGGCGCAGTGCCGCAGGCCATGGAAATGGCCAGTGCCAGCAAGGGCTGTGCGGCGAATCGGTGTGCCATGGATGGTACTCCCCGGTGCAAAAGTCTGTGATCGGCGCCGCACTACTTGAGAGTGCTTACTATTTACGCCTCAGTGATCAAGGACGACCGCTTGCGGAGAAACCCTGAAAGTTTTTTCAAAAATGTGCGACTACGACGCCTTACCTTCACGCAGCACCAGCAAATACGGGGTGTAATGCACGGCGCGCAGGTTGAGGGTGTATTCCAGCGCCTTGATCACCGCGTCGGGCTTGTCGATTTCGAAGACGCCGGACACCACGCGATTGCGCAGCGCATCGCCCAGCACCAAGGTCTTGCCGGGCCAGTAGCGGTTCAACTCGCTGACCACTTCCGACAACGGCTGCTGACGAAACACCAGTTGGCGCTGCCGCCAGGCAAAGCCGCTGGCCGGGTCGAAACCGTGGGCCTCGGCCAATTGCCGACCCTGATACTCCACGGCTCGCCCCGGCTCCAGGTACACCGGCGCGCCGCTGCCGGCGCTGACCTGCACCTTGCCCTGTGCCACTTGCACCCGCGTCTGGGCATCGCGCCGCGCCACGCTGAATTGCGTACCGACCACCTTCACCCAGCCCTCGCCGGACTGCACCACAAAGGGCCGCGCCGGGTCCTTGGTCACCTCGAAAAAGCCTTCGCCACGCAGCAAGCGAACCTGCCGCTCACCCGCGCTCATACGGATTTGCACCGCGCTGTCGGTATTGAGTTGCACGTGGGAGCCGTCGGCCAGTTCGATGGTGCGCGATTCGCCGGTGCCGGTGGCGTAGTCCGCACGCAGACGGTCCAGCCAGGGGGTGTTTTGTACCGTGAGGCCCACCGCCAGCAATACGGCGGCCGCGCACGCCCAACGCCGCCAGCGCAAGGCCGGTTTGCGCCAGGCGGCCTGTTCGGCACGGCGCACCTGCCGTGCCGGTTCGCGCAGGCCGCCGAGCATCGCCTGCACTTCCTGCCACGCTTCATCCTGGGCCTGGCCCTGCCCCAGCCAGGCGGCGAAGGCGTCCATTTCGGCCGCGCTGACGTCCTCGGCCTGCAGGCGGAAATACCAGCCGGACGCCTCTTCGAACAATGCGTCGGCAGTGGGTGTGGCTGTCATGACCGACGTCCTTGTTCATCGCAGGCAAGCCGCGTCTTGATGTAGGCGCGGCATTCAATCAAGGCGCGACGCAATTGGTATTCCACACTGCGCGCAGTGATCGACAGGCGTTCGCCAATCTCGCGGTAGGAAAGTTCGTCGACATGATAAAGCAGGAAGATCTGCCGAGTCGCTTCGGGCAGCGCCAGGATCGCGTCCTGCATCAGTTGTTCCTGCTGGTAGGCGGCCAACTGTTCGTCGGCCCCCGGGTTGGTGCAGGGCAGTTCTTCGCTGGGCTCGCCCGCATCCAGGCGCTCACGGCGAATGGCCTGGCGCTGGTGATCGCGCACCAGGTTGCTGGCGATCGTGAAGAGAAAGGCCGGGAGGTTATCAATTTTCTCGCCGGAGTCCAGGCGCGCCAGGCGCAGAAAGGATTCCTGGGTCAGGTCGGCGGCCACCTGGGCGCTGCCGGTGCGGCGAGTGACGAAAGCTTCGAGAGCTTTCTTCTGCTCCGCGAACAGGCGCGCGATCTGCGAATTCCAGGAGAGCACAGCACTACCTTGAGAGGAAGGAGTGCGCACGCTAGCAGAGGATGAGATTGGTTCGCAATTGATATCTATTTTTGCTGGGGTTTATGCAGTGTTCTTCAGGCCGCTTTCGCGAGCAAGCCCGCTCCCACATTCGACCGCATTCGCATGTTGGAACTCGGTCAAGTGTGGGAGCGGGCTTGCTCGCGAAGCAGGCAACTCGGTCTTACTGAATCTCCTCCGGCTTCACAATCACCCAGTTCTTGTCCGCCGTTACCGGCAACCCTTCCTTGGCCTGCGCCGCCGCATGCTTGGCCATCATGCCGTTGAGCTGGGTCATGTATTTGTCCTTGCGGTTGATCCACAGGTGGATCCCGCCCTTGGCCACGTCCACATCGTGGAACAGCATGTAACCGTCGCTGGTCGGAGTGTCACCGCCGACGATCACTGGTTTTTTCCATTCGTCGATGTAGGTCAGGATCGCCGCGTGCTTGCCGGCCATCCAGGTAGCAGGGGTCCACAGGTAGGGGGTCAGCTCGAGGCCGAGATTGGCTTTCTGGTCATATTTGCCGGCGGCGATCTGTTTGCGTGCGGTGGTCAGCTCGCCGGTCTTGCGATCCTTGAGCAGGGTGGTCACGCCAATGACGTTTTCAGGTTTGACGTTGTAGCCATATTTCGGATCGGCGGCGACCATGCGCACCAGCTCTTCCGAGGCCGCGGTCATCACGTAGACCTCGATGCCGTTTTCCATCAGCTTGTTGTACAGCTCAGCCTGACCGGTGAAGACCTTGGGCGGCTGCACCTCGGATTTCTTCACCACGTCGCCTTCAAAATAGGTGACCGGCACCGGTTTGCCGGAGGCCATCAACTCGTCAACCTGGACCTTCAGTTCCTTGAGGGTGAAGCCTGAAAAAATCTGCGCGACCCACGGGTAGCAGACCATGTCATCCACTTCGCACAGGCGATAGTAGTAGCTGAACAGGCTTTCCTTGTGGTCGGCGGTGTCTTTGAACGGGATCAGCTTGAGGGACGGGTCCATGCTGTCCCGGGTGATCAGGCCCTTGTTTTCCATGTACGGCAGCAGGGACTCTTCGAGGTCGTAGCGGTAGCTGGTGTTGTCCATGTCGAACACCGCGAAATTACCCTTGTTGGCATTGGCGGCGATCATTTTGTTCAGTTGCTCGGCGGCAGGCGCCGGCCAGTGTTTCAACTCGGTAGCGGCAAATGCCTGGCCGCCGAGGCCGAGGCAGAAGGCGGCGGCAAGTAGTGTTGGCGCGAGCTTCATAAGCGTTTTCTCCCTGAGTTAAAGACATCGACGCTAACAAATCCCTGTGACAGTTCCCACATTGAGCACGACCGCGTGCGTCCTGATCCCGCCACGGGCATGCGCCTGAGCGTCAAACACTTATTCCAAAAACGACAGTCGCCATTCCATATCGGTATTAAATCATTATATTTCAAGCTGTTACGCTTCGCGGTTCGCAATCGCAGGCTCACGCGATTGGCTGCCTTCTCAACGGAGCTTCAATGAATCTGCCCCTGATTCTCAACTTACTGGTGTTCGTGGCCCTGTTGCTGGGCCTGGCACAAACCCGCCGCACAAACTGGAGCCTCGCCAAGAAGGTGCTGTTTGCCCTGGTGCTGGGCGTGCTGTTTGGCACGGCGTTGCACACGATTTATGGCGACGGCAACCCGGTGCTCAAAGCCTCCATCGGCTGGTTCGACCTGGTCGGTAACGGTTATGTGCAATTGCTGCAAATGATCGTGATCCCGCTGGTATTCGCCTCGATCCTCAGCGCCGTGGCGCGTCTGCATAACGCCTCGTCCCTGGGCAAGATCAGCTTCCTGACCATCGGCACGCTGCTGTTCACCACCGCAATCGCGGCGCTGATCGGTATCGGCCTGACCAACCTGTTCGGCCTCACCGCGGAAGGGCTGGTGGCCGGCACTCAGGAGATGGCGCGCCTGCAAGTGATCCAGAGTGATTACGCGGGCAAGGTGGCCGACCTGAATATCCCGCAGTTGCTGCTGTCCTTCGTGCCGGCCAACCCGTTTGCCGACCTGGCGCGGGCCAAGCCGACGTCGATCATCAGTGTGGTGATTTTTGCCGCATTCCTGGGGGTTGCCGCGCTGCAACTGCTCAAGGACGACGTGGAAAAAGGCCAGAAAGTCCTGAACGCCATCGACACCCTGCAAGCCTGGGTGATGCGCCTGGTGCGCCTGGTGATGAAGCTGACCCCCTACGGCGTGCTGGCGCTGATGACCAAGGTGGTCGCCGGTTCCAACCTGCAAGACATCATCAAGCTCGGCAGTTTTGTGGTGGTGTCGTACCTGGCCCTGGGCCTGATGTTTGTGGTGCACGGCCTGCTGCTGTCCCTGGCGGGGGTCAACCCGCTGCGGTTCTTCCGCAAGGTGTGGCCGGTGCTGACGTTTGCCTTCACCAGCCGCTCCAGCGCGGCGACGATCCCGCTGAGCATTGAAGCGCAGACCCGTCGTTTGGGGATTCCGCAATCCATCGCCGGGTTTGCCGCCTCGTTTGGCGCGACGATCGGCCAGAACGGTTGCGCGGGGCTTTACCCGGCGATGTTGGCCGTGATGGTTGCGCCAACCGTGGGCATCAACCCGCTGGACCCGCTGTGGATCGCGACCCTGGTGGCGATTGTGACCCTGAGTTCGGCCGGTGTGGCCGGCGTGGGCGGTGGGGCGACCTTCGCCGCGCTGATCGTGCTGCCGGCGATGGGCTTGCCGGTGTCACTGGTGGCGCTGCTGATTTCCGTGGAGCCGCTGATCGACATGGGCCGTACGGCGTTGAACGTGAACGGTTCGATGACGGCGGGCGCGATTACCAGCCAGATCATGGGGCAAACGGACCAGGCGCTGTTGGATGCCGATGAGCATGCTGAACTAGCGCAGGTTTGATAGACCGCTATCGCGGGCAAGCCCGGCTCCCACATTAGGCCGAGATCAAATGTGGGAGCCGGGCTTGCCCGCGATGCTTTTAGGCTTTTTCCCAGACTTCGAAGGCGTACGCCGGCTTATCACCCTCAGCCGGATTCTCGACGTTCGACACCAACTTCCACTGGTTCGTATCAAACGCCGGAAACCACGCATCCCCTTCCGGGCTCAACGCAACGCGCGTCAGATAAAGCCGATCCGCCTGCTCCAGCCCCTGCGCATACAATTGCGCGCCGCCGATCAGCATCAGCTCATCCACGCCTTGCGCCTTGGCCCATGCCTCAGCCCGCTCAACCGCCGCGTCGAGTGACGGAAAAACTTCCGCACCTTCCAACGCCAAGTCGGTCTGACGGCTAACCACCAGGTTCAAGCGGCCCGGCAGCGGTCGGCCCAGGGAATCCCAGGTCTTGCGCCCCATGATGATCGGCTTGCCCAAGGTGGTGGCCTTGAAATATTTGAAATCCCCCGGCAAATGCCAGGGCATGCTGTTGTCGACGCCGATCACACGGTTTTCACCGAGGGCTGCGATCAGGCTTAAAGGGAGAGTTTTTTTCATGACGACGAGAATACCAGAGCCCCGCGCAGCTTTCCCCAACAGGCTGCGCAGCGGTTATGCTCCAAGCTCACTGGCTCAACAGGACGGCGCGTGACTGCACTAACCCCCCTGCAAAAACTCTGGCTGACGGAAACCGTGCGCCTGCGTGAAGAACACGCCGGCCCCCTGGAAGACCAAGAAGCCAACCGCCTGGCCCGCACGGCCGGTGGCGATCTGCCGACACGCATCCAGCAGCGCGCCCTGCACCTGGCCGAGCGCGATGGCCTGACCGGCGCCCTCACCCGCTGGCTGCAAGGTGCCCGTCTGGCACTGGTGCTGCTGGCGATAGTCGCCGTTGTCAGCGGCGCCGGCCTGGCCTTTGCGGCACTCGGCAATGGCCTGACGCCGGTGAATGTGTTCTGGGCCCTGGGCAGCCTGCTCGGCTTGAACCTGATCCTGTTGATCAGTTGGGCACTGGGCCTGCTGTTTGCCGGTGAGCACGGTGCCAGCCTCGGCCGCCTGTGGTTGTGGCTCAGTGAAAAATTCGCGCGTGACGCCAAGGCCGCGCAGTTGGCCCCCGCGTTGCTGCTGTTGTTGCAGCGCCAGAAACTCAATCGCTGGGCCGTGGGCGTGCTGGTCAATAGCCTGTGGCTGCTGGCCTTGCTCAGCGCCTTGGTGATTCTGCTGACACTGCTCGCCACCCGGCGCTACGGCTTTGTGTGGGAAACCACCATTCTCGGCGCCGACACCTTTGTCGCCGTGACCCAGGCCCTCGGCAGCCTGCCCGCCTTGCTCGGCTTCAGCGTGCCGAGCGTCGAGATGATCCGCGCCAGCGGCGACTCCGCGCTGAATATCGAAAGCGCCCGCCAGGCGTGGGCCGCCTGGCTGGTCGGCGTGCTGTTGGTGTACGGCCTGCTGCCCCGCTTGATCCTCGCCCTGCTGTGCCTGTGGCGCTGGAAAAGCGGGCGCGCCGCCTTGCGCCTGGACCTCAACCTGCCCGGCTACAGCCAACTGCGTGAGCGCCTGATGCCCAGCAGCGAACGGCTTGGGGTCAACGATGCCGCGCCGCAGCACTTGCACCAGGTCAGCGGCGGCGTCAGTGAGCTGGAAAGCGACGGTGCCCTGCTGGTCGCCATTGAGTTGGACGAGCAACACCCGTGGCCGCCCAAGCTGCCGACGCAGGTGAAAAACGCCGGCATCCTCGACAGCCGCGAGTCACGCAACAAGCTGCTGGAGCAACTCACGCGCTTCCCACCCGCCCGGCTGGCCATCGCCTGCGACCCACGCCGCTCGCCCGACCGTGGCAGCCTGGCGCTGATCGCCGAGCTGGCACGCAGCGCCACGGCTACCCGCGTGTGGCTGCTGCAAGCCCCGCCCGGCCAGGCGCTGGATGCCGAGCGGCTGGGCGATTGGCACGCGGCGCTGCAACAGCTGGAGCTGCCGTTCGCCGATTGCGCGCCGCTGAATTGGTTGGAGACCGGTCATGACTAAACCGCTGAAACTCGCCGTGGTCGGCCACACCAATGTCGGCAAAACCTCACTGCTGCGCACCCTGACCCGTGACGTCGGCTTCGGCGAAGTCTCCCATCGCCCCAGCACCACGCGGCATGTGGAAGGTGCACGGTTGTCGGTCGACGGCGAAGCCTTGCTGGAGCTGTACGACACGCCCGGCCTGGAAGATGCCATCGCCCTGCTCGACTACCTGGAACGCCTGGATCGTCCCGGCGAACGCCTCGACGGCCCGGCCCGCCTGGCGCGCTTTCTGGACGGCAGCGAAGCCCGCCAGCGTTTCGAACAGGAAGCCAAAGTGCTGCGCCAACTGCTGGCCTCGGACGCCGGGCTGTATGTAATCGACGCCCGCGAGCCGGTGCTGGCCAAGTACCGCGACGAGCTGCAAGTGCTGGCCAGTTGCGGCAAACCGTTGCTGCCAGTGCTCAACTTTGTCAGCAGCAGCGACCATCGCGAGCCGGACTGGCGCGAAGCCCTGGCCCGCCTCGGCCTGCATGCGCTGGTGCGCTTCGACAGCGTGGCGCCACCGGAAGACGGCGAACGCCGCCTGTATGAAAGCCTGGCGTTGCTGCTGGAGAACGCTCGGCCGCAACTGGAACGCTTGATTCTCGACCAGCACGCCCAACGCCAGGCCCGCCAGCAAAGTGCCGCCCGCTTGATCGCCGAGCTGCTGATTGACTGCGCCGCGTGCCGGCGCAGTGTGGTCACCGAAGATGAGCAGCAAGCCATCGGCGATCTGCGCAAGGCGGTGCGCCAACGTGAACAAAAATGCGTAGAGGCATTGCTCAAGCTGTTCGGCTTTCGCCCGCAGGACGCCGCCGCCAGTGATTTGCCGCTGCTGGACGGGCGCTGGGGCGATGACCTGTTCAACCCCGAAACCCTCAAGCAACTCGGTGTGCGGGTCGGCGGCGGGATCGCTGCCGGTGCGGCCGCCGGGGCCGGTGTGGATTTATTGGTCGGCGGGCTGACCCTCGGCGCCGCTGCCCTTGCCGGCGCGATTGCCGGTGGCGCGCTGCAAACCGCACGCAGCTACGGCAGCCGCCTGCTGGGCAAGATCAAGGGCCAGCGCGAGCTGACGGTGGACGACAGCGTGCTGCGCCTGCTCGCCCTGCGCCAACGCCAATTGCTCAAGGCCCTGAACCTGCGCGGCCATGCGGCGTTGCACAGCATCAAGGTCGACACGCCCCAGGACAAGACCTGGCGCGAAGGCAAATTGCCGGACGCGCTGCACAAGGCCCGCGCCCATCCGCAATGGTCATCGCTCAACCCCCACGCCAAACTGAGCCAGGCCGAGCGCCAGGAACAGGTTGAAGCCCTGGCCCAGCGCCTCGACGAAACCTAAGCCGCCAGCACCTGCCGGGCCTTGGCCTTGAGCACTTCAAGGTCGAGTACCGGCACATGCATTTCCTTGGCCTGTTCATCCCAGTGGCGCATGCGCAGGCTGACCGCACACAGTGGGTCCTGCTCAAAAGCCCGGGCCTCCTCGGCCGTCATCACGCCGCCTTGATACGCCAGGGTACGGCGGCTGGCTTCACTCAAGCGGGCGTAGTAGTGCGGTTGGCTGAAGGTCAGGTAGCGCTTGGCTTGCACGTGATACTCCACCAGCTTGGCCATACGCTCGCTGAAGCCTGCACGCCGCAGATAATCTGCGCCCAATCGCTCGTGGCTGACCGCGCCATACCCGCCCATGTTCTCGCCGCCGTGACCGCACAGATGCCCGATATCGTGGAAAAACGCCGCCAGCACCACCTCATCGTCGTAGCCTTCGGCCATGGCCCACTGCGCGGCCTGGGACATGTGCTCGATCTGCGACACCGGCTCGCCGATGTAATCCGCCGTGCCGTGCTGTTCGTACAAGCCGAACACCTCGGCAATCGCCTGTTCCGGGTTCATCACGCCTCTCCCCACAAGGTGCTGATATTTCGCTCGGCCAGCGCTGGCCCCACGCTCATGCCGACGCCGGTGTGCATCAAGGCCGCACTTACGCCCGGCGCCGCCCGCAGGAATGAAAACGGCCCCGGCCCGCGTGAACCGTAGACACCCTGCCAGCGCTCGACCACCTGGACCTTGCAGCCCAGGGTCTGCTCGGCCAGCTCGATCATCCAGTCATCGACCTGCTCAGCGTTGAAGGGCGACGCGTCACTGCCGTAGTCATGAGAATCCCCAATAATCAGCTCGCCATACGGCGTTGGGCTGATCAGCAGGTGAATCCCGTGCGCATGCAGGTGCGGCGCCTCGCGCAGGATTTGCGCCTGCACCGGCGCGGCTTCCGGCAAATCCGCGAAGGCGCCGTAATGCACGCAGCTCAGCCCCGTGAGCAAGGCGTGTTGCAGGTTCAGGTTGACCGCAGGCCGGGCGCGCAGCATTTGCAGGCGGCAGATGCTCGGGTTGAGCTCGGCGATAGATTGCGCCAGCAAGGTTTGGTAGTCATGGCCGGAGCACACGATGATTTGTTCGCCACGAAAGCTGCCCGCGGTGGTGTGCACTTGGCCAGGTTCAACGTCGCGCACCAGGGTGGAGAAGTGGAACTCCACGTTCAGTTCACGGCGAAGGTAGTTGATCAGCGCCGGGATCGCCTCGCGGGAATACAACTGCTGATCGTCCTTGCCATGCAGCGCGGCGCGGTGATGGCGGAACTGGCCGCCGTATAAGTCCTTCAGCGCCGCGCCTTGCAGCAGCTCGACGTTGTAGCCGTGCTCCTGGGCGCGATCTGCGCAGAAAGCTTCCAGCAGATGCTCTTCGGCTTCGGTGCGGGCGAACAGATAGGAGCCATTGCGTTTGAGCTGGATACCAGCCACTTGTGCCCATTGCCCCCAGATAGCGCGGCTTTCCCTAGCCAGATCAAGCATCTGCCCCGGTGGTTGGCCGGTGACCAGGGCCTGGCCGAAGTTGCGCACCGAGGCACCGAGCGGTGTGACGCTGCGCTCGAACACCTTGACCTTGAGGCCGCGTTTGGCGCCAGCGTAAGCGTGGGACAGGCCGAGGATGCCGGCGCCGATGATCAGCAGTTGTGTCATGGAGTGATGTCCTGAATTTGAGGCCGCCATCGGGGGCAAGCCCCCTCCCACCTTTTGATGTGTGAATACCTTCAAGTGTGGGAGGGGGCTTGCCCCCGATGAGGCCATCAGCCCTAACGAAGATCTTACTGACCCGCCACCTTCTCCGACTTGCCGTCATAGCGCTTACGCCACTCGGTCAGAATGTTGTCGCGGTTTTTCGAGGCCCAGGCAAAGTCGTTCTTGATCAGGCGTTGCTCGTAGTCAGCCGGCAACTCGGTCTGCGGCTTGGCGATGCCGGGTTGGGCGAGCACGGCGAAGTTGTCTTTGTACAAATCCATCGCTGCTGCGCTGGCGGAGAAGTCGGCGAGCTTTTTAGCCGCATCGGCGTGGGCCGTGCCCTTGATCACAGCCGTGGCTTCGATGTCCCAGCCCAGGCCCTCTTTGGGCAGGATGATGTCCAGCGGCGCGCCCTGGCGTTTGAGCTGCACGGCCGGGTATTCAAAGGAAATCCCAATCGGGAATTCACCCGAAGCCGCCAGCTTGCACGGCTTGGAACCGGAGTGAACGTACTGGCCGATGTTCTGGTGCAAGTCGTCCATGTACTGCCAGCCTTGCTTCTCACCGAAGGTCTGCAACCAGGCACTGACATCCAGGAAGCCGGTGCCGGACGACGCCGGGTTAGGCATCACGATCTTGCCCTTGTACTCGGGCTTGGTCAGGTCTTGCCAGCTGACCGGCTTGGTCAGGCCCTGTTTCTCGGCTTCGACGGTGTTGAAGCAGATCGTGGCGGCCCATACGTCCATGCCGACCCAGGCCGGTGGGTTGGCGGCGTCGCGGTAGTTTTTGCCGATCTTGTCCAAATCCTTCGGTGCGTAGCTCTCCAACATGCCCTGCTGATCGAGGATCGCCAGGCTTGAGGCGGCCAGCCCCCACACCACGTCGGCTTGCGGGCGGGCTTTTTCGGCCAGCAGCTTGGCGGTGATGATGCCGGTGGAGTCGCGCACCCATTTGATCTCGACGTCGGGGTTGGCCTTCTCGAACGCCTGTTTATAGGTTTTCAGCTGTTCGGCTTCAAGGGCCGTGTACACGGTCAGTTCGGTCTTGGCGAAGGCATTCAGGCTGAATGCAGTGAGTACGGCAGCGACCAGCGCCAGGGGCTTGAACATGGAGCACCTCCTTCAGGATGTTATTGGCCGGGCGCGGTCTGGCGCCAGGCTTGGGAACGGCGCAGCGCGCCACGTGAAGCCCACGCCAGCAGCAGCGAGACGCCGCCTGAGGTGAACAGGATCAGGGTCGACATGGCCGCCGCGCCGCCCACATTGCCGGCGTCGTCCATGTTCAACACGGCGACGGCGGCGAGGATGGTGTCGGGGCTGTAGAGGAAGATGGCGGCCGACACGGTGGTCATCGCCGACACAAACAGGTAGCGCACGATATCCAGCAGCGCCGGCAGGCAAATCGGCACGGTCACGCGCAAATAGTGGCGGTACAGCGGCGCCTTGAGCGACAGCGCGGCGGCCTCAAACTCACTGTCCAGCTGGCGCAGCGCGGTGGTGGCGGTCATCTGTGCGGTGGTCAGATAGTGCGCAATGGTGCACACCACCAGCAGGGTCATGGTCCCGTAGAACACATGCAGCGGGTTGCCGTTAAGGTTGAAAAAGAACACGTATCCCAGGCCCAGCACCAAACCCGGCACAGCCATCGGTACAAAGCTGAGCATGCGCAGCGCCAGGTTCAGGCCCTTCTGGCCCTTGGTTTTTTCCATCAGGTAGGCGCCGGTGAAGATCAGCACGCTGCCGACCAGCGCTGTGCACAGGGCCATGGTCAGGCTGTTGCGATAGGCCAGCCAGCCGCCGCCGGCCGTGTCTTCAAACTGATAGTGGTTAAGCGACAGCGACAGGTTATACGGCCAGAATTTCACCAGTGACGAATACACCGCCATGCCGAACACCAGCAGCAACACCGCGCAGATCAGCAATACGATGGCCAGATAGCAGCCGTCTCTTGAGCGCGATGGTGCCGGCTGGAACACCTGGGCGCGGCCGCTCATGGCGTCGCCATGCCGGCGGCGCAACCAGGCATCCACGCCAAAGCTGAACAGCGCAGGCAGCAGCAACACCATGCCGATCAACGCGCCACGCCCGAACTGTTGCTGACCGACCACCGCCTTGTAGGCTTCCAGCGCCAGCACCTGATAGTCGCCGCCCACCACCACGGGTACGCCGAAGTCGGTAATGGTCAGGGTGAACACCAGGCAAAACGCGGCGAATACTGCCTGGCGCGTGGCTGGCCAGGTGATGCTGCGAAACGCCCGGGCCGGGCTCGCGCCCATGCTCGACGCGGCATCAAATAGCCGGGCATCCGCCAGCGAAAGCGCCGACAGCAGAATCATCAAGGCGTGTGGGAAGGTGTAGATCACCTCACCCAGCACAATCCCCCAGAAGCCGTAGATATTGTCCGAGAGCAACCCGCGCAGCATGCCCTGGTTGCCGAACAGATAGACCAGCGCAATCCCCGGCAACATCGACGGCGCCATCAAGGGCAACAGTGACAGACCGCGCCAGACGGCCTTGCCGGGGATCAAGGTGCGTTGCAGAGCGTAAGCAAACAGGTAGGCCAGCGGTACGACGATGGCCGCCACGCTGAGAGAAACTTTCAGGCTATTGCCCAGCAGCCAATGAAAGTTGGCGCTGGTGACCAACTCCCGCGCCGCGACCAAACCGCCGCCCTGCCCGGCTTCACTGCTGAAGCCGCGCCAGAAGATCGCCAGCAAGGGCAGCAACACGGCGATACCCAGCAGCAACAACCACAACAGTTTGCCGCCGACCACGAAAATCCGGTCGCCCATTTCGGCGCGGGACACCTGACGCGGCAGGCTCATCACGGCGGCCATCTCAGGCAAACACCTGCAGGCTGCGCGGCGGCAAAGCGACCCAGATGTTCTGGGCGCCCAAACGCGGCATCGCCTCCGGGGCAAGTTCGGCCAACAGCGGATGGCCGGGCAGCTGTTCCAGTTCAAAGCTCATGCGGCAGCGGTTGCCGAGAAAGGTGATCTCGCGGACTTTGGCCGGGAACAGGTTTTCTTCATGCACCGGCGGGTTGACGCTGATCGCTTCCGGGCGGCAGAACAGGCGGCCGGAGCTGGCCACGCCGGCGTCGTCGGCCAGGCGCAGATTCATCCCACCCACCTGGGCATGGCTGGCACTGTTGCGGCTGAACGGCAGCCAGTTGCCCTGACCGACAAACTCGGCCACAAACGGTGTGGCCGGGCGGTCGTAAATCTCCTGAGGCGTGGCGTATTGCTCGACCTTGCCGTTGTTCATCACGGCGATGCGGTCGGCCATCAGCATGGCCTCGTCCTGGTTGTGCGTAACCATCAGCGTGGTGATGCCCAGGCGCCGTTGCAGTTGGCGCAGCTCGGTGCACAGGTGTTCGCGCACACGGGCGTCGAGGGCCGACATCGGCTCGTCCAGCAGTAACAGCGAAGGCGCCGGCGCCAGGGCACGGGCCAGGGCCACGCGTTGCTGTTGGCCGCCGGAGAGTTGGCCGGGGTATTTCTTTTCACTGCCGACAAGACCCACCAGTTCGAGCATCTGGCCGACGCGCTGGCGCACTTCATCACGACCGCTGCCGGTGAGGCCGTAGCCGATGTTCGCTTCAACGGTCAGGTTGGGAAACAGCGCGTAGGACTGGAACAGAATCCCGTAGTCCCTCGCCTGGGGTGGCAGCAGGGAAACGTCGCGGCTGCCCAGGTAAAGTTCACCACTGTCCTGACGCTCCAGGCCGGCAATGCAGCGCAGCAGGGTGGTCTTGCCGCAGCCGGACGGGCCCAGCAGGCACACCAGCTCGCCAGCGGCGACGTCCAAAGACACGTTATCCAGCGCGGTAAAGGCACCGAAGCGTTTCTGGATACCGCGCACCTTCATTGGCGCGCCGGGTTGGGTCATGGCTGTGTTCATGCAGGCACCTCATCAAACTGATGAAGGCCATGCTAGGCAGCCAATGCGTCCCTGTTGTGGCAGAAAGGCAAAACGCGGCGATAGTGGTATTGGTGGATTTGGGTAGGGGTCATAGAGGTGTGGTGTCTGGACTACTGCTATCGGGGGCAAGCCCCCTCCCACATTTTGACCGCATTCTCATGTTCGAACTCGGTTAACTGTGGGAGGGGGCTTACCCCCGATGAGGCCCCAAAAGCCACCACAAAACCTCAGAGCGGCGACATTTCCTGCGCCAACCCCAGAAACGCCGCCGGCAGCCGGGCGTTTTTTCTTTCCTTGAGGCAGTACAGATACTCCGGAATCTGCGGCGCATTCTCGATCGTCAGCACGCGCAGTTGCGGGTCATGCGGTACTTCCTGGCGGGCGATGATGCTGATGCCGATATTGCGCAGCACCGCTTCGCGAATGGATTCGCGGCTACCGATTTCCAGCAGCGGGCCGTAATTCACACTGGCGCCCTGCAACATTTCTTCAGTCAGGCGCCGCGTGGTAGAGCCCGCCTCACGCATCAACAGGGTATGCCCGGCGAGCGCGCTCAACGGCACGTGATCGAGCTTGGCCAGGGGATGATTGCGATGCACGGCCAACACCAGGGGGTCGGTGCCCAGCACGCGGCGGATCAAGCGCGGGTCTTCGAGCAATTGCGAGGAGGCGGCGACATCCACACGGTAGTCATCCAGCGCTTCGAGCACCTGCTGGGAGTTGCCGATTTCCACCGACACTTCCACCTGGGGCAGGCGTTCGCGAAAGGCTTTGACCAGGTCGAGGATGTAGTACGGCGCCGTGGCGGCAATCCTCAGCGCGCCTTGGACCTGGCCGCTGTTGCGCAGGAAAAACTCGATATCCGCTTCCTGCTGCAGCAGCGTCTTGACCATCGGCAGCAGGCGCGCACCCTCGTCGCTGACGGTGAGGCGGCGCCCGCCACGGTAGAACAGCTCCACTCCGTAGTGGCTTTCCAGGTTGCGAATCTGGGTGGTGACCGTGGGCTGGCTCAGGCCGAGTTTCTTTGCCGCCTGGGTAATGCTGCCCAGGCGGGCGACCATAAAAAACGCCTTCAGCTCAGCACTCAGCACACCACCCTCTCATCGTCTATTTGCGCAACAGGCGCAGGCCATTGAACACCACCAGCAGGGCCACGCCCATGTCGGCGA
Source organism: Pseudomonas viridiflava (assembly GCF_900591205.1). Classification (GTDB taxonomy): domain Bacteria; phylum Pseudomonadota; class Gammaproteobacteria; order Pseudomonadales; family Pseudomonadaceae; genus Aquipseudomonas. The sequence continues at coordinate 523,539 of NZ_UUPU01000001.1, read as the reverse complement.
ACACCGCCATCCACATGGTGGCCAAGCCCAGGAAGGTGACCACCAGGAAGATCGCCTTGATCACCAATGCCAGGGCTATGTTCTGCTTGAGGATACTCGACGTTTGCCTGGAGAGCCGAATGAAAGCCGGGATCTTGCGCAAATCATCGTCCATCAGCGCCACGTCGGCGGTCTCGATGGCCGTGTCGGTGCCCGCTGCGGCCATCGCAAAACCGATTTCAGCGCGGGCCAGGGCCGGGGCGTCGTTGATGCCGTCGCCGACCATGCCCACGCGGTGGCCCTGGCCGTAGAGGGTTTCGATGGCATGCAGTTTATCGGTGGGCAACAGGTCGCCTTGGGCCTGGTCGATGCCGACCTGGGCCGCAATCGCCTGGGCGGTGTGGGTGTTGTCGCCGGTGAGCATCAGGGTCTTGATGCCCAGCTCGTGCAATTGCGCGATGGCTTCACGGCTGCTGTCCTTGACCGTGTCGGCCACGGCGAACAGCGCCAGCGGGCCGGACTGGTCGAGCAGCAGCACCACGGACTTGCCTTGTTTTTCCAGGGCGAAGAGTTTTTCTTCCAGCTCCGGCGAGCACAGGCCCAGGTCTTCCACCAGGCGGTGGTTGCCCAGGTGGTAGGTTTGGCCATTAATATCGCCACGCACACCACGGCCGGCCAGCGCTTCGAAGTTATCCACAACGTGGGTCGGCAGGTTTTTATCCACAGCCGCGTTGGCAATCGCCAGTGACACCGGGTGGTCGGAGCGACCTGCCAGGCTGGCGGCCAAGGCCGGTGCGCTGTCCTCAACGTTGGGAAACAGCGCCAGGTAATCGGTTTGCACCGGTTTGCCGTGGGTGATGGTGCCAGTCTTGTCGAGGGCCAGGTAGTCGAGCTTGTAACCGCCCTCCAGGTACACGCCGCCCTTGATCAGGATGCCTTTGCGCGCCGCCGCCGCCAGACCGCTGACGATGGTCACCGGAGTGGAAATCACCAGCGCGCAGGGGCACGCAACCACCAGCAGCACCAGGGCGCGGTAGATCCAGTCGAACCAGGCGCCAGCCATAAACAGCGGTGGAATCAGCGCCACGCCCAGGGCAAACAGGAACACGGCCGGGGTGTAGATTTTCGAGAAACTGTCGACAAAACGCTGGGTCGGCGCCCGTGCGCCCTGGGCCTGCTCCACGGCGTGAATGATCCGCGCCAGCGTGGAATTGTTCGCGGCGGCAATGACCTTGTACTCCAGGGAACCGGACTGATTGATGGTGCCGGCGAAGACTTTATCGCCCACCGTTTTTTCAATCGGCAGGCTTTCACCGGTGATCGGCGCCTGGTCGATGGTGGATTGGCCGCCGGTGACTTCACCGTCCAGGCCGATACGCTCGCCGGGTTTTACCCGCACGATCGCCCCCAGTTCGACGCTTTTCACTTCCTGCTCAAGCCAACTGCCATCGGCCTGCCGCACCGTGGCCTGTTCCGGGGTCATCTGCATCAAGCCACTGATCGCATTGCGCGCACGGTCCAGGGACTTGGCTTCGATCAACTCGGCCACGGTGAACAGGAACATCACCATTGCCGCTTCCGGCCATTGGCCAATCAGCACAGCGCCGGTGACCGCGATGCTCATCAGCGCGTTGATGTTCAGGTTGAGGTTTTTCAGGGCGATCCAGCCCTTTTTATAGGTGGTGAGGCCGCCGCTGAAGATCGAAATCAGCGCGACCACGGCAATCACCCAGGTCGGCGCGGCACTGGTGAAGTGCAGCACCTCGGCGCCCAACGCGCCCACACCGGACACCGCCAGCGGCCACCAGTGCTTCTTGGCGGGCGGCGCAGCGGCGGGAGCGCCCTCTTCGATGGGGTCGGCCTGCATGCCGATGGATTTGATCGCGTCGATGATCGGCGCCGTGCTCGGCAGGTCATGGGTGACGCCCAGCACGCGGTTGATCAGGTTGAATTCCAGCTGCTGCACGCCGGCCAGCTTGCCCAGTTTGTTCTGGATCAGCGTCTGCTCGGTGGGGCAGTCCATGGCTTCGATGCGAAAGGTGCTCAGGCGCGAGCCCGCGGTCGGCGCTTCGCTCAGTTGCACCAACGCAGGCGCGGGCGTGCCGGAACAGCAGGAGCCGCCGTGGCCGTGGTTGTGCACGGGCGTGAGTTTCGTGGGGCCATGATCGTGATCGTGGTCGTGCTTGTGCGGGGTGTGAATGGAGTCGCTCATCAGGTCGCGTCCGTAAGGTGCCTGTTGCCAAGTAAAGACCCTGTAGCCACTATAGGGTCAAGCACCCATTTGGAGATTGCTGCGATGAAGATCGGCGAACTGGCCAAACTGACCGACTGTCAGGTGGAAACCATCCGTTATTACGAGAAAGAGGGCCTGCTGCCACCCCCGGCGCGCACCGATGCCAACTACCGCGTATACACCCAGGCGCACACCGAGCGGCTGATCTTTATCCGCAACTGCCGCAGCCTGGACATGACCCTGGAGGAGATCCGCAGCCTGCTGGGGCTGCGCGACAGCCCTCAGGACCAGTGCGAAAGCGTGAATGCGTTGATCGACGAACATATCCACCACGTAAAAGCGCGGATCGACGGGCTATTGGCCTTGCAGGAACAGTTGCTGGACCTGCGCCAACGCTGCGGCGGCGGGCCGGATCTGGATCAGTGCGGGATTTTGCAGCGGCTGGAGGTCAGCGGCAGTGTGGCGGCCAGCGAAGCCGAACACTCCCACGTAGGTCGCAGCCACGGACATTAATTTGGCCTGGTAACCGAATCAAAATGTGGGAGGGGCAAGCCCCCTCCCACACAAGCCCACACCTTTAGTCATGAGACCGGCTTTAGATCGCCACGTCAGCCTTGATGCTTGGGTCGGCGTCGTAGCCGACAATCTCGAAGTCTTCGAACGTGTAATCGTAGATCGACGCAGGCTTGCGCTTGATCACCAGCTCCGGCAGCTTCTTCGGCGTGCGCGCCAGCTGGGTCCGGATCTGTTCCATATGGTTGCTGTAGGCATGGGTGTCGCCAGTGGTGACGATGATCTCGTGAGGGATCAGGTCGCATTGCTGGGCCAGCATATGCGTCAGCAGGGCCAGCGCGGCGGTGTTGTAAGGCAGGCCGAATAGCTTCACCCCCCACTTCTACTGCACATTACGCTGATTTGTAACGCCTTCCAAGCAACTTGGTATATGTGCATTATAGCTTTTGCACATTACCTGAGCAACCCCTAATACTGGATAAACCACCAGTTTTCTGAAGTCCTTCCCAAATCTCATCCTCTCCTGAAACCCCCGAAATACCAGGCCTTCAGCCAAAAAATTGACTCATCCTGGCAATGTGCTATCCATGGTGTCGGGGGAATCAATCACCCTAGGAACAACTCCAGCGCTTCCGCAGCCGCTAAGACGCAACCAGCAGGGAGAATCGATGCGCCTAGATCAGATGCCATACCACTCAATGCCCACCCTGGCCGTCCTTCCGTTCCGGCAATTCAGCATCGGATGGACATGGCAGTTGCGGGCACTCAAGCTCTTCCCCGACTCCCAATTGTCTTGGAAGCGCTACTCCTACGATAACGGCAGCGGCCATGCGAGGGCGGCTGTTTTCACCTCCTACGAGGAGGCCATGGAAGCTGCAGACGAATTCAACAGCCGCACCAATGAACTGGTGGCTCAGGCGGTACCGGATCCTGTGCTTCAGGGCTCGACCACCCTGAAAGTCGAGAAAGCACTGACGGCAGCGCGTCGCATCCACGCAGAAGAAGAGCTCATGGAGCGCGAAGCAATCAAGCGAAACGCCCATTTGCCCCGTCCCAACATGCAGGAGCTGGAACTGCACAATACGATGGAAAGCTTGCGACAACCCCTCTACCAGGAGCTTGAGCGCGCTCCTTACCTGGAGATAGTTGCCATCCCGAGATTCAACATGTGCCTTCGTCGTACCGAAGACCAGACGTGGGAACAGATCGGAGCCTTGTCTCCCAAACGCTCACAGATTTGCCTGCGAGAGGTGACAGCCAAAGGATTCGGTCTTTCGGGAGCAGATCACTGGGGGAGAACGAAAGCACAGATTCGGGCACTGCTTCTTCCCAGAGCCAACCAGCTGCTGCAGTTGGCGAGCGTCAAACAAATGCTTGCCGAGGCAAGGATGCGCGGCCAGAGGGTACTCGTCTGCGGTGGCTTCGTGTTCTGGTATGAGGACGACGGGGTGCCACGGTGGGTGCTGAAAAACACGGGTGGCGAGTCCAGTAGCGAAGAAGGCAGCACCTTGTGGCACGAGGGAACGATCCTATCGAAAAACCATGGCAGGATCGTCGTGCTTCCCTATATCAAGGAGAGCGGGGACAAAGTTCAAGGCCACACGAAAAATGCACCACACGATGGTAAGGCAATGCCTCGGCATCCTGACCAGTACGTCACACTCCCTTTCGAGATCTTGGATGGTGACCTCATGATCGGACTGTTTGGCGAACTCCACTATGAGTAAAGAACCGAATAACCGGCCAGCTAGCATTGACATATCCAGGGGCTACCCGGGCGTCCTGACATCCTCTGGAGCCGTGACCCTGCGATGTCATCCCAATCATAAATTCCCACCAGAAACTTACCTAGCGCCAGGCAGGCACATATCTCTTCGACTGACCACTAAGCTGTCTGAGCCAGCGACAGAATCACGCAACAGCATAGTGGCTCAACGATGGCGCACCATGGGCGAACTTTGGTACATTACACACATCTTTCCTCCTAAAAAATAGCGGTCACCTATGGACATCTTGCCAGCAGGGAATAGCAAAAAAACGCTGAAGCTTCTAGACAACAAACAAACCAAAATCAGTTCCATACTCGGCATATCCATCCAGCATTTCCGCTCAATAAAAGAGCAGTCCCTTCAGCTTGGTAATGTCATGACATTGCTCGCTGGAAGAAATGGAACAATGAAAACTTCTATGATGGGTCTAGTCGCCCAACTATTTGACAGCCAAGCCAAAGACGTTTTTGATCGACCATTGAAAACAACCTTGAGCGAAGTTTTCAAACTTTCTCCCAAGTATGACAATGAAAAATACCGCTACGATATCGTCCTAAAACTAGACGATGAATCCATCATGCGGGAGCCAGTGAATTTTTATTACGTCGCCCAGGATACGAACCGACATCGTGTGGTGGTATCGGGCTCTGCAAAAGGAGACGGAACGTTTAACTACAATACCAGCTTCCTTAACCTGCAGCGGCTTTATCCACTCGCCGATACCGATGCAAAGGAGTCCTCTTCTCGAAAAGTGACTCTCTCAGCGACAGAGGCGGCTGGACTAAAGGACTTTTATGAAACAGTGTTTCCGAGCACTGAGTATGAAGACTTTACTCCTATCGTCGCCACGGCAAACAATAAGACGACAAAAACCACCTTCGGGCCAACCACCAGCAGCATTAAATATGACTGGTCAGCTATATCCTCAGGCGAGGATAACCTTGGCTCTATCTACAATAGACTGATCGGATTTGAGCGGTCGCTCCACGACTCAAAAAGCAAAGAAGGGAATGGCGTACTCTGCATCGATGAGTTCGAAAGCACTCTGCACCCTGTGGCGCAGCTGCGCCTGTTCGAATACCTCTATAAATGGGCAAAGAGGAATAAGATCCAAATAGTTATCACAACACACTCCCTACACTTGATCTCCCATGTCTATCTGACGCACCTAAAAGATCAAAAAAATGAGAATGTTGTCGTCAACTTTGTGAGCAGCTCAAGCGCTGATGACGGCAACTATCCAATCTTGCATAACCCACCGTTCAGCGTCGCATACAAAGAGCTCACATTTGAAGATCCTATAGAAGCAGCTGCCGCGAGAAAGATAAAAGTTTTCTGTGAAGATAAGGTTGCAGTTCATTTCATAAAAAAAATCATCCGCACCCAAGAAGTCTTACGTGCCGTAGAATTCCACTGCTCACTGGATCCTTCATCTGACAATCCCGGAACTTCTTTTACAGCCCTTGCTTCAGTATGCTCTAAGTTTCCGCTCTTGCTGAAAGACTGTATTGTCGTGTTCGACGCCGACATCACAGATTCCGCTTTAAAGAAAATCAAACAGCCTGATCTGTACTTAACCCTGCCCGACCCAAACAATGTCGCCCTTGAGCGAAGAATTATCGCCTTTATAATGGGCCTTAAGAACTCCGACAAATTCTTCAAAAAATTCAAGACAGAACGAACTGTTTATCTGGACTCATTTAAAGCTTTTGGAATCACGCTCAACCCCGCCACAGTGCTTGACGAAAAACTCATAGACATTAAGAAATGCAAAGCTTGGGCAACAAAGCAAGGTGCTAAATTTAATCAGTATGTGACTTACTACTGCGAACACCTTGAAGGGAGAGATGAATTCAGGTCGAGTTTCATTGAGTCGATCAACAAGATAAATATGAGCCTGGGGGTACCCGAAGCATTCGAAGCCTAAACGACGGTTGCATGGGCAGGTGCAGAACCTGCCCATACCAGATCCTCTAAGACAGGTACCCGTCAGCCTGCATCACGAGCAAACGCATTTGCAGGCGGAACAATAGATGGGCCATAAATCATAACCTCAGAGCCTTTCTTCTTAAGCTGAGCGGTGTAGCTTAGAAAATACTCATCTTGCCGATAGGCGGAGTATATTTCCTTAATTTCAGGTACGTTATCGTATGAAACAATCCATGGATGCTTTACTGCGCTGAGCGCACCAGCGATTTGAACGTGATCTTGGTGATTATAAAAGTTTCGGTACAGACCCGAACCTTTCACATAGTACGGCGGATCAAGGTAGACCAGTGATTTCAAGGGGAGGCTTGGTAGAACCTCTTCCAAAAAAAGATTAGCGTCCTTGTTGTAAACTTTAATTCTATTCTTAAACCTGCCAATTAGGTCTATGCGTCGGATCAAGTCAGTTTTGTTAAACCTAACGTCCAGTTTCCACTTCCCCGCTTGATCCTTACCGCCGATGACACCAGCCTTCAGTATTCCCGAACGGTTGGTTCGATTAAGGAAAAAGGTAGCCATGGCTAATTCCAGGCTAGAGAACTCATTAGGGTTTGTCATGACTTGCTTATACCGATGCCAGTTCTCCATATTTACATCGGTGTCGGCGATTATCTTACAGAGTTCGTCCGTATGATTGACGGCAGCATCCCAAAAAGCGTGCACAGCTGGATCGAAGTCATTGATATGAATCGTTGACGCGTACTCGTGGAAAAGCAGCTCTAGAGCTACGCCCGCTCCACCTGCGTAGGGCTCAGCATAGTGCCCATCAAGCAGGTCGTTCGACTCGAATACCTGCTTGATGAAATGGCAAAATTTTCCCTTACCTCCTGGGTAACGCAAAGGGGTGGAAAAAATTTTTGATACGCCCATCTAAACAATACCTACCAGGTTGGCTTATGGCGCAAGGCCAGCGCCGACATCTGAAGTCTCAGCACGCTCAGTTCCAAATCGCTTCAAGTAGAGGCCTGTATTCATCTGCAATGTCTTTGAGCTCGGACGGCACCGGAGCGCTAGCTGAGCTGTGGACAAAGAGGTTGAAATGGTCAACAGAGCCTACGGAGTCAAACGATGTAGCGCGTTTGAAAATAGCTTTGGAAGCGGGAGTCGCTAGGCTACCGCTCGATTCGAGGTGCTTAGCAATAGACTGAATCTTCATTGAGAGCTTATCACCACCCATCCCGTCCTTGACAGACCTTTGGGTGTCGATCCTCAACACAGGGTCGTTGAGCTGAGTCTGCCGGAGGATGAAGTCATCACAGCTCACCTCCAGGAACACTCGAAACGTCACCGCCACAGCGTTAGGGCAATCGTCGACCACCAAAGTCTTTCGGAGGTCACGGTAAATGGCATTGATCCGGTTGTTTGGGATATCAAGCGACCAGGGCACAAGAAACTTCCGAGCTCGCGACAGAGGCTTTGCGCGAATGCCTGGTTTCACTGGAACCGCTGTTTGAGCTGGAGACCCCGGAGCGCCTGAAACTCCGCCCGCAGAATTTGGCGCCGCTACGCCGCCGGCTGGTGATACAGGAGACTGAGGAAGGCCTGGAGACAAACCCGCCTCTGGATCTGTAGGAGCGAGTGGCGCGCTTGGAGATGGTGGGGCCCCTGCAGCAGGCGGCCTTAAGCTTCCACTGAAGAGCTTTTGAGGCAAGATTTCTGGCGGTATGTGGGTCACGAACCTCATGCGATTATCATCGCTACGGATATCGTTGACGTTGTACCCCTCGCTCACGAACATATCGAGAGCAAACTCGACCGAAGGAGCAATGTATTCCAGAGGAAGGAGCGGCGTAAGCTCTTTGTTTTCAACCCGAAGTTGGAACGTTTTCTGTGCCGGCGCGGAGGAAAACAAACGAGTTAAAGTGGTGACCGGAATCAGGTAGACATCAGTGATTGATTTCGAGCTGAACACTTGGGGATTATCTTTGACCAAATTTCTTACTTGCCGGCCAATCGATTCCACACCCGTTTGTCTCGCACGCCGCTCGTCTCGGATGTCGCTGTCCCAGCCAACACGGCCCACACCATTATTCTGACCGGTGTGTTTCAGCTCGATCCACATATCGCCTTCAGCACGTGTGTTCACGACACTGCACTGAAGCTCCTGGGGCAAATCGAATCCGAGCTGGTTGTGTGCTGCCATGAAGCCCTTGAAGAGCTTTTCAACGGGACACAAATCTGGCTTTTGCAACAGCTTCACAGCGGTAAGACGCCGATTGCCTTCGAGAACGATAAAGCTCCCAGCACCGTCTGGCGTAACTAATTGAAGCTCAGTTGGGTCGAACCCATTTTCCGCGATGTGCTGAGCAAGCTTTAACAGCTTCCTGGCATCGTCAGGGTCAGCCATGAGGAGATCAATTGCCTCCCGCTGGTTTTGCGCGACGTCGTTGCCGAACCGAACATTTTCCTGGTCAAGCTTGATAAGATCGAGTGGGATGGATCTGATATCCCGGCTCATTTTGTCCATTTTCATTGACTCGTCCGTTCGGCTCGGTTGTTAGATGGGAATCATACAGGCATAGCCACATAGCCACCATGCCAGGCGATTCAGCGCGCAAGCGCAGCCGAGCATTTTTGGAGTGAACGCTTGAAAGCGAAAAGGCTGGGGGCGATTGTCCGCGAGCGAGCAGCCAGCGAATGCACATCGCGGATGTGATGCGGGTTTGAAGATACGCATTCAGCGCCAAAGAAAAAGCCGAGCATACGCTCGGCTTTGAAAGAGGTAGGGCCGGAGCCCTATGACGCTTCAACAACCTAGAAGGTTGAGGGGTTAGCCGCTGCCTAACCATCCCATTATTTGCCCTTTACGGACTGACCCTGGGAGGTGCTACGCGGGCCTCATCTGGATTTAGCGAGCGGGGAGGCTCATGCACACTCGTAGTTCATAGTAGCGAAGGGGCTATCCCTTGTAAAGCATTACACGTCGCTGAACAGACACACGGCTTCCACCGAAGTAACGCCATTCATCGTCTGAACGATTTCTTTGGCCACCGTGAGCGTTCGCCCCGTGGCCAGAAGGTCGTCAACCAGCACGACCCGTCCGGTAACATTACCACGAAAAGCTGGGTTGAGCTGGAGCGGCGTGAACAGATGCCGATACTCCACCGGGATCACCTTGAGAGGAAAGCCGTCAGCCGTCTTCAGCCTGAACTGAAGCTTTTTGCGTTCTTCCACACTGATATCGCCGTTGTCCTCGGCTCTTCGGATCATGTCGAAGGCTTCCATTTTGGTCGACTTTACGAAGACATCATGGGCCAATCCGGCATTGAGCACGGAGGCGCATCGCGACGCCACGATGCGGCTCAAACTGTAGCTCGACGGCATGTATACCACCGTGTCGGCTTGGGTTTGTGCGGCAATCACCGCCAGGATCTCGCTACCGCTGTGTGCCAGGCGTTTGATGGAGGTGATATTGGTCGTGAGGCCGTCTTTGCCTTTTAGGGCGTACAGGAGCGGGCAGTTATCGCCAATCACGCTGGCCTTCCGATCCCGGCTCCTCTTTGCAGAGGACTTGATCCGTGTGAAGAGAGACGTGACCTTTAACCCGCAATCCCGGATGTCCGTCTTGGGGTTGCCATCCACAGTGGTGATCAAATGCTCCCTGACGGCGTGGTCAACCGTGACCAGGTTCTGCGTGACGACAAGTCCCAAAAGTCTACCCCGAACAAATGAACAGATGGTGGCGGCAAAGCTCGCCATCATAATGCCGGGCCAGCTTGGCGGCTAGCACGCTATGGCGTCGAACAAGTGAGGCGCCTGGGGCCCTTGCCATCGCCTTTGCAACCGATGCTAGCCTTGCGGCGACGGCAAAAAATCGCGGCCACCGTCATCCAACACGCCCCACGGCATACTCGCCAGCTCCTGCCCGAGGGCCCAACAACATTTCCGTCACTTCGACTTCTTGATCAGGTAGCTGCTGACCGAGGCGCACAGACCAACTACGAGCTCTGCGTCTTCGAAAGACGGCTCACGCCCTTCCTGTATGTGCCGCCCGAACTCCGAGGCATAAGCCCAGGTTTTGATAACAGCCTGATCCAAGGGTGCTGGAATCAGCGTTCGCGAGTCATTCATGATCTTTCCAAGAGTCGCTTGTTGGTCACCAGTGACCTGCCGAGCGACGCACTCCAGAGAGGCCATAGCGTGCTGTATGGCTCCCGTTGGGTCTGGCGAAGGCCGGCGTGAAAGATCAGCAATCGCCTGGTGCAATTCCTTGCTAGCCGTGACGTGCCCGTGTTGACTCTCAGTTTCTTTAGCCGAGGTCAAAACCTGTTCAAAGGATTCAGAACCACGTATTTCGATGCGGCCATCTAGCAGCTTCCAGCCAATGCCATGCTCGATGAAATACTCATTCAGCTCAGTAGTGAAGTGCTCATACACGCCACCATCGTAATTGTGGTTGCCGAAGTGGTCATCGAGTCGCTCGATTACGTCATACACCTTGAACCACTTGCACTGCTCAAGCCGCTGGACGTTCTCCTCATGGATATTGGGCGTCTCGCTCCAGTTTCGCTTGTCTGGCAACACCTTCAAGGTCTGGCAGATGATTTGGCGTAGGCCTGAGGGCTTGAGACCACATTCGTAGCTCAGCTGAATCAGGTATTCCTGAAGCGCTTGCGGCGCATCTTCTCGTACGGTGATTTCGGCCTCATCGGCCTGCGAGAAACCGTGACGCCTTGAAAATGAGTCCTTCATCCTGAACCTCCGCCTGACCTAGTCCACTGGCACATCGCCATAGCGAGCTAGCTCGATAATGCCTGACATTCCGGGCCTAGGATAGGACAGAGGTTTCGACACCTGGCGTGATCCAGAGCCGATACGTTCAACGCGCAGCGGATCGACTCAAGCCACGAAAACGTGGACGCAAGCAACGAAAGCGTGGACTCAACTCATGCCCGAACTATGAGTGAAGTAAATCATCGTTTTTATCATCGGCCTCATCGTACCCAGGATCGAAATCTTCCAATTCCTCATCCTCATGACCTATTAGGCCGCTTTGATAAAGACCAATCTCATACATTCTCGTCTTCAACTCTTCGTGAGCGCTGCGAATCGCCAAGACGGTAGCCCCGACATGCAGCACACCGCTGAGATCTCGCTGTAGCTTGTTCACGCGCAACAGACAACCCAAGGTGTGCACGCCAAGAAGCCACTCGGCTCGTGCTGAGCCGGACGTTCCTTCATTCCTATCGAAGACAAACGTGATTTCGACTTTGTTGACGCGTCGTCGCCCCCGAACCATGTCCGCGCCGGAGCCGTCAGGAGGCACATCCATGAAATGATAGGAGCCCTGTACGAACACCAAGTCACCAGGGGTGACCAGAATATCGAGTGTGCCCCGATCCAGATCATCCGAAATGTTTCTGACGCAGCAATGATCCACGGCGGCCCGCAGCATGTCGCTCATGTAACGGTACAGGCTGTGCGAGGGAGCCTGACCGACGTACAGAAGACCCTCTCTGGCGCAAAGGTAGCCGTCCTCGTCACAGACCCCATTGCGAATAGCCGCTTGAAATCCCTGGAGCTGAGTGACATCCACTCCAACATGCCGAGCGATTTCAAAAACCCTGAGGTGATTGAAGTACCACCACTGGCAACTCATCAGTTGAGTGGCTTTGAATATGGCCAGCGGATCGAGCCGACTCACTTCCTGTTCCCACATCGCCTTTTCTGCATTGAGCCGGTCAGCGGTGAGCGTAAGCTCCAGAGCATGCGTGGAGTGCGCCTCCCCGTGATGGATAGAGCAAAGGACTGCGAGGTTGGCCGGAGAGTGATCACGACTTTCCGCCCATGGCTTGATGTGGTGAACGATGACGGGGCGCGCAGGATCTCGACAGACACAGCAAACCCAGCGATTGTCGTAAAGGGTATTGATGAGGACATTCAGTGGTATCGGCGGCCTGCCTTTCCCGAGGATCTTGGGCACGACCGATTCACTGAGCCCCAGCTCCAGCAGATTCTCCGGACGTTGTAATTGAAGCTTCGCGAGTGTCCATTTCTCTTCCCTCAGCCCCCTGGCCAACGCACTGTCTACCCCTCGTGCCATGAGGGCCCGTTCAACTGGATTTCTAGTCACGAGCTCGATTCCGTTTTGAGATCAGTGGAAGATTAACCCATGGCAATGCGTTCCACAGCTTGAGCTATCGGAGGTCATTTGCAGTACAAGAAAGCCCCCCCCCTGACACCCATGGAGTTCGCGGAGATGATGCAAGACTTCAGCGAAGCGGGTGTATCGGTCGCGGTAGGGATGGCAGTTACCTGCCACCCCCCGCACAGATCCGTACGTGCGGAACTACCGCATACGGCTCCTGCCTCGGGTATGTGACGCGAAGCGATCCTCAGGGTACGGATGTGCATTTCTGGGTCTAGGTATGTAGAGGTCGGCAAGACGTCCGTAGCGTGACCACTGAAGCCGGTTACGCTGGCTGCGACGTTTGAGGGCTTGCCGCCATAGACGACATACCGCCGAACGAAAACCACCCAGACGTATCAGATTTCCTGGCACCGCGTGGTAATTGAAGTAACCACTCACCACCCGAGTCAGCCATTGCCCTTGAACCCGGATGGGTTCATGACGTCGGCGCTTCAGCTCATCCCGAATAGCCAGCAGCGTTGCACGCATTCGCTTCTTGACCGTCAGACGCAGTATTTGAAACCCACCGTTTCTGTTGGAACTACAACAGTGTGTGAAGCCCAGGAAATCAAACGTCTCCGGCCTACCCAAGCCTCGATCTCTACGATTTCTCGCAGCGAAACGACCAAACTCAATCAGCCGTGTCTTAGAAGCATTGAGCGATAGACCGAACCGGGCCAGTCGTTCTCGTAATTGCTCCAAGAATCTCTGGGCCTGCGACTTCAACCTGAAACCCACCACACTGTCGTCCGCGTAACGCACAACAATCACATCACCACGGGCGTGGCGCTCACGCCACTGCCCTGCCCACAGATCCAGCACGTAGTGAAGATAGATATTTGCCAGCAACGGCGATATCACTGCACCTTGGGGAGTCCCCTTGGTCGCAGCCACCCTACGGCCATCTTCCATAACACCCGCCTGAAGCCATTTGCAGATAAGCCCGAGCAGGCGCCGGTCTGCAATTCGGTGTCCCAGAAACATCAGCATCCATTCATGGTCGATCTCATCAAAGAACGACGTGATATCCGCATCCAATATCCAGTTCACCTTCTGGCCCTTCAGAGCGACCGTCAACGCATCCAGCGCATCGTGCTGGCTACGTCCCGGCCGAAACCCATACGAGAATCCCAGAAAGTCCTCTTCATAGATCGCATTCAGAACGGTAACGACTGCCTGCTGTACGATCTTGTCCTCCAGAGAGGCAATGCCCAACGGGCGTTGCCTGCCATCGGCTTTGGGAATGTAGACCCGCCGCGATGGCGTTGCTCGATAGGCTCCACCGTGGAGCCTTGCGTGCAAATCGGTTACCCGCTGGAGAAGACCTTCCTCGTATTCCCGCCACGACATGCCGTCCACGCCTACCGCTGCATCGCGGCGCAGGGCATAGAAACTCTGCGCCAATAACTGCGGTGTGATGTGGTGCAGCAAAGCCGTGAACTGCATACCCTTGTTCCTTCGGGCTGCTTCACGTACACCTTCAAGCCCCATCGACGCGCAACTGATCCGGCTCTGTGTCCGGGGCGCGGGGGGCGTGTCGGTGTTTCCCTTGGCTACGTCCCTTTCCTCCACCATCTCCGCAGGGCTTGGCCCCTTGTTCGATGGCTTCTCAGGTACTACGGACGTATCCGACTTCTCAGCGACGTAGGCAGCAGGGTTACGGCTTTTGGCCTTTCCTACTCCGCCCGGTGCTTGCGCACCGGGCGCGGCTGAGATCTCCCAGTTTCCGTGCGAAGGACTTCCCGACGTGCACAGGGTCTCCGACCGCGCGGGATCAGAGCATGACTGGCGTATAACGCCATGCTCCGTATTGCCTTCTGCTTCGCTTAACAGCATCGGCATCCCGAATTCCTGATTACGCGGCTCAATGGCTGGCCCATCGGTTTCCCCTGTCAACGCTTCACCCTGCACCTCACGGTGCAACATGCATGACTCGGGGCCTGGTTGATTCGCCATTTCTTACCAGTATCGAACTTTCATCGACTATCCTCCGCCAGCTTTAACTGGCGCACTAAGCGTTCGCTAATTACACATATCAACTTTGAAATGCCTGTGCGCTACCAGCACACGTTGACTCCGGGTGGCTACAACTGGCCGGCTAATGTGCAGTTCAAATCATACTGTTCAGCCATGCTGACAACCCTGCGCGTGCTTGTTGCCACTGAGCCCTCTTTTGTCCATAGGAATGGGTAGAAAGACACGCACTGATCACCGCTCACACACTGAATGTCGTCGTGCCAGGATTCCCAACGCAGGCCCTCATAGAAGGCCGCCGTACGATTGCTCACAGCCCATTCCAAGAAGGCTGTATAACCGATGCCCAATGGTTCCCAAAGCAGATTGTCGGGCGCCCAGTAGTACACCGCTCCCACATCATCACCCAAGCCGCCGCCGTTGATGGAAAAGCATCCACCTGCCGCGTCATCTGCCACCAGCAAATGCCCTTGCGCCCGTCCCTCGCTCCACCCCGTCAGGGTTCTTGTGAGTTTTTGATGACCTGAACCAAGAATACGAAGCCAGCCATGATCAATCAGTATCCCGCCAGTCTCAAATGCTATAGCGCCCAAAGTCGACTTGGTCGTTACCTGTAGCTGTACGAGGACACTGGTGTTTTTAGGTGAGGGGGGAAGCAAGTCGTAGGGGCGGTCGGCCTGCTCCAGCATCTCCCGTATGTAGATCATGGCTGGGTCATTAATTTCAACCAAATCTTCTATGCCTTTCATTGGCCAATCCTCGATAGCAAGAATTCTGAGTTAGACGGACAAGAGACCAGAGCGGGCTATCAGACAGTGGGGTCATAGGATCCTATGTCGGGCTCGCATCATCCATAAATTGGCAACATAGCCCCAAGCGCGGCCAGAATTCAGGTGCACCCTGTAAACCAATTTTTTAACGTGTTAACCGCCGAGGTTTACAGATCAAAAATTTAGTTTACAGATCCGAATTTTCGAAGCGCGCAGTAGGTCACCAGGTGCGTCTTGCTAGAACATTGAAGGCGACGGACGCTTGCAGACGCCAGTTGTACGAGACGGGTGGAATTTCAGACGGACTGATCCCAGCAAAAAAGCCTTATTGGTTTGACCTCAAAGCGTAAGCAGCAGCCTGCGGCTGCAAAGTAAAGCGATTTCTCCTCCGCCCCCATACCCACCATTCCAACCTCAAATTCACCTTCAGTCCTCAAAACTGTGTGACCTAGAAGCCGTAAATATCAGATGTAAAAGCCGGCAAAATCCTGTGAGAAAAGCGGTGCCTGGGCCACTGCAGCTTTTTTCTTGCTCTCAAATATAAGAACTCCGTCTCGCTTAAAAATTTTCAAGAGGGGGGGGTGAAAATAAAATGGACATTGCCGACGAACGGTAAATAAATTGCCTATTTGTCAATCTGAGTTTTCACTCAAAAATCCTCGAAAACCTATAAAAAATGCTTTAAAGCAGGCGAAAACGCTAACATTTATGAGTTTCGATTCACCAAATGCGAATTTTGATCGCCTACAACTGCACCCAGTAGCAGATACATTGGCCATGTCGATCATTTGTAACCGTCTGGCCAACTCACCTTCCTAAGCGCGAGTGCGACCACCACCCCCGCGAGCACGTCGCCACGGACGTTGGAACACCACGTTTGTCTAAGTTTTTGCAGCATAGAAAATATCCAAGGCAAAGCATCGCGCACGCCAAAGGAACGGCGAGCGAATCGATACATATTCAAATTTTGAGGATTTTTAGCTGTGTGCTTAAGGTGTAAAACCAGGCGTACAGCGATGCACATCCGCGAACGAGGCTAGCGCAAGCAGGTTGTTGCGAGGGGGCGTAGCGCTAAGGCGGCGTAGGCTGCCAGTAGATCGTTTGGAGTACAGTCATGCTGGTGTTCCTGTAGCTCAAGGGTATGCAGCGCTTGCAGTATACAGAAAATCCACCCTTGATCGCGACTCAGTGTCAAGTTCCAAGAACATTTGATGCTGAAAGAGAGGTAGCTGAAGAGTAGGTTTCTGAGCAAAGTCTAATTTGCAGGTACGGCTCCGTTACGAGTGACAATGGTGAAAGCCGTAAGCATCTCGCGAGACCCGCTTAGAGCTTGAACTGGTTTTCGCTGAGGTTGGTACATCATTATGAAACCAAGTTCTGATCCACTCGCAGGGCTAGCCGCGTATGCCTAAGGAAGGCCATCGTTGAGCCTATATACCGTTTGCTCCAAAGTATTTGGTTTTGTGCAGCAATCATTTTGGGAGTGATGAATATTGTCAGCCGAAGGTAGTGTAAAGGCCGTCACGACTGACTCCCCTTGGGCGGTTTTTCTGGTATTTCTGCGCCTAGGGCTCACCTCCTTCGGAGGCCCGATTGCACATCTAGCTTACTTTCGCGAAGAATTTGTCGCTCGACGCCAATGGCTGAGCGAGCGTAGCTATGGGGATTTGATTGCTCTGTGCCAGTTCTTGCCGGGGCCCGCCAGTAGCCAAGTTGGAATAGGTTTAGGACTATCTCGTGCTGGGGTTCCTGGAGCAGTAGCTGCGTGGGCAGGCTTCACATTGCCTTCGGCAATAATCCTGGTTTTATTCGCTCAGGGTATGTCCTCGTGGGGAGGGGCGCTTCCGAGCGGTCTTTTACATGGTCTTAAAATTGTCGCGGTGGCTGTCGTTGCTCAAGCCGTCTGGGGAATGGGCCGTAGTCTTTGCACTGATGCCCCTCGAATAACCGTCGCAGTGTTTGCTGCCTATGCTGCACTGCTTTGGCCGCATGCCTGGGGGCAGATCGGCGTGATTTTCTTCGGCGCTGTCATAGGAATGATGCTCTTCAAAACCGATGAAAGCCAAACTACGGTGTCTTTGCCCATATCGGTGAGCAGGAAAGTCGGCGTGGTGTTGTTGTTGCTGTTCTTCGGCCTTTTAGCTGGCCTGCCATTGCTGGTTCAGGTGTGGCCCTCTCAAGCGTTAGCTGTGGTAAACGTCTTTTTCCGTACTGGGTCATTAGTTTTCGGAGGTGGACACGTTGTGCTGCCGTTGCTTCAGTCAGCTACCGTACCGAACGGATGGGTAGCCAATGACATGTTTCTTGCCGGATATGGCTTAGCACAGGCCGTACCAGGCCCGCTTTTTACCTTCGCAGCATTTCTTGGCGCGTCCATGAATGCCCAACCTTCTGGTTGGCTCGGGGCTACCGCGTGCGTCCTGGCAATTTTTGCTCCTTCTTTCCTGCTCGTAATCGGCGTGTTGCCATTCTGGGAGCAACTGCGGAAAAGCTTACGCGCCCAAGCTGCGCTTTCAGGCGTAAACGCAGCAGTTGTGGGTCTTCTCCTGGCTGCCTTGTATAACCCTGTCTGGACGAGCGCCATATTGACTCCTACAGACTTTGGCTTGGCGCTGATAGCTCTTGTGGCCTTGATGTTCTGGAAGGTTCCTCCATGGTTGGTCGTCTTGGGTGGTGGTCTCCTCGGATGGTTACTTGGCAGTGTATTTTGAGGTCGGCTAACAGATATCTGGAATGCGCGGGCCTCTGATTCTCAGAAATCGCTGTGCACGCAATTTGTACGACCGCGTTCAATAAGACGCCGATTGCGACACACAGTAGCTCTCTGCGTGAGTGATTCCAGCGATCCTCCAACTCAGCCTGCTCATCAATCCTAGATACGTTCTACTACACCAGAATGGCAATCCCCTGGCGGATATCAAAGAGTCGAGCTACCGGTGCTCCGCAGGCCCGGAGCACTTAAATCCCACTTGAGAGTTGCGAACTGCCTGATAAAAATTGATAGTTTATACATGCAACCATCCAGTAAGGAGGGCTAGCACTACATTTGAAATTGCTTGACCAGCCTGTTCAATTCGACCGCTAGTTTTGTGAGTTCGGACGTCGCAATAGCTGTCTGACTTGACCCTTCTGCCGCTTGATTTGAAAGATCACGGATACTCACCAGGCTGCGATCTACCTCCCTTGCAACCTGAGCCTGCTCTTCCGATGCGGTCGCAATCAGGACGTTGCGCTCAGTAATATTGTCGATAGATTCGGTAATCTCCACCAACGCGGAACCCGCGCCATGAGCAGTGTCTAGCGTTTTCTGGGCCTGGGTGTTCGTGTGAGTCATTGCAGATACGGCAGATCCAGTGCCTTTTTGAATTGAGCTGATCATCTGCTCAATTTCACTGGTTGATTGCTGAGTACGATGAGCTAAAGCTCGGACTTCATCAGCGACTACTGCGAAGCCTCGACCCGCCTCACCGGCACGAGCGGCTTCGATAGCCGCATTCAACGCAAGAAGATTGGTCTGTTCGGCGATAGCGCGTATCACATCCAAAACTTTGCTGATGTCGGTGGCCATTACTGCGAGCCCTTGTACCTCTTGGGAGGCATCTTCAACATTTGCAACCATTATGCTTATGGCCTGCACGGTTTCGTCAACACGTGCACGACCAGCCAACGCGGCGGAGTTGGATCGATTAGCTGCTTCAGAGGCTTGTGAGGCATTTCTAGCTACTTCTTCTACAGCTGCACTCATCTCAGTGACGGCAGTCGCTGCCATTTCGACTTCGTTATTTTGACGCAGCATGCCTTTATTTGCGTCTTCGGTGACAGCGTGCATTTCTTCAGAAGTCGACGCCAACTGGTTGGAGGAATCAGATATCAAAGAAAGGGTATTTCGTAGACCGTGCTGCATTACGCTTAAAGCCCGCATAAGCCTGGCCACCTCATCGTGCCCTTGAGCTTCAATAACTCCAGTGAGATCGTTTTTAGCAATGCGCTCGGCAATGGCTAGTGATTGACTGATTGGGTTGGTAATACTTCGGGTGTACATCAGAGCTAGTGCAATAGCGGCAAATGTACTGGCCAATATAAAACTACCAACGATCAACTTAGCTTGTTCATAGGTTTGACTCGCCTCCTCCCCGGCACGTTTAGCTTTGTTGTTATTAACATCTATTATTCCTTTGATATCGCTCTCAACAGCGTCAGCAGATTGTTTCATTGACTCGTTGGAGAGCTTGACTGCCTCATCTAAATTGCCCGAAGAAATTAGAGACAAGTATTGATCTTGTACCACTTGATATTTTGCAAGGCTTTTTGAAAGCTCATCAATTTTCTGCTTGCCCATCGGGGTTACGATTAGCGGATGCAAATTCGACAGCGAATTCTGGATATTAACTCTGGCCTTCTTCAATTCTTCTAAAGCTTGGGTCTTTCGGCTTTCGGGCTCTACAGGATTGCGCAATCTTGCGTTGCTACCCCTGATGCTTACGAACTCTCTGTCAATTACGCCAAGTATAGATATGCTGGGTACCACATTCGTTTCAACGAAGCTTTCAGAGTCCTTCAAGCTTGACGCCTGCTTTAAGGCGATGATCCCTAGCGCAATAATCATCAGGCAAAAGAAGCCAAAGCACAGAGCTGAGCGTGGAGCAAGGTTTAGCTTGCGTAGTATCATAATGAGAGCCTCGTTTGAATTGTCAGCTATGTCGTCACTCGCCACGCGCGCTTAAGTACCGTTCGTCGAGTAATTTAATGTAGCCAGAAAAGGCTGGCGTTTTATCTTATATATTGTGTTGCTAAATGTGACTGATGAGGCTTTGTTCCGAAGTCTAGAGTGAAATAAGATTCAGGTAATGGTTTTTGTGGGGTTATGGAGATGCCTAGTGAACGCTGGTCAAGTTACTTGTAATGCAGAAAACACTTTGCAAAGTATTTATATTCGCATTGCATATGGGCGTGCCAACACACAAAGGAGATGAAAGGATGGAGGCGGAGATGATGATCCAGGCAATGGAAATAGCCGGAGGGAATGGCAGCGCTTTCGCGACGCCCTGGAATATGCTGACCTTCCATCAGACGATATTGATCTTCCTGGCCGAACCTTTTTTGAGTTCACGCTGGACTGTGAGACGGTCGCATGGGGAGGATTCGAAACGCATGGTACGGACGGGTTGCTGCGTTCTCTGGTCGTAGTGCCGACATACAGATCGAAAGGGGTCGGTGTCGCGGTGCTTCGGATCATTGAAGCAATAGCTGTCGAGCAGGGAATATCTCGATTCCATTTGCTGACAACAACAGCACAAAGATTTTTTGAGCAGCAGGGCTACGCGCTACACCAGCGAGGCTCTGCGCCGCCTCTGATCTCACAGACGGAGCAGTTCAGGGGGCTTTGCCCTGGCTCGGCTTGCTACATGTGTAAGGCGTTACCATTCGTCAATGGCTGATAGTCTGCCCAACGATAGCCTGAGAGGCCAGATCGGAAAAATGTGGCAGTGAGGCTCAGCGCACAAGACCACGAATCGCACAGCTTCTGGTATGGCGCCCCCACTCGATAGAACGCAACGACAGGCTAGATGGGATTAGGCTCGTATGCCGTGGTCAAGTCGCATAAGCTCACATCCTTGTAGAATTGTTTGAGTTAATTGCTTCTCCATCGAGATGTTTTATGAGCGCTGATTTAACTGAAGAAGAAATGCGTCGTGCCTTGTTTGGTGAGGTTCCGCCTGAAGTGCAGATTTCTGCTCCTCCAGTTCTGGAGTCAGTGCCAGAGGTTGTGTTCACAAAACCGGTGGTTGCTCCAGCAGCCAAGAAGAAAGCGGCCAAATCGTTCACGCCCAGGCTGAGGGTCACGCTACGAGTGGGAAACGAATTTGAGGGGGAAGTGCACGAGTTGATTCACGAGGCCGATATCTTGAGCTCTCTACTTGCCGAACATGATGCAGTGAAGGCGGCTAGGAAAAAGTACAAGTACGTGGACGTGGTTTCGGTCAAACCGATGTAGTCGCTCCCGAGCTCGCTAATCAGTCAGGGCATTTATGAGTGCCCTCAGCGCTGCGGGTAGATTACTTGTTTGGACTGTCACATCCATCCCGATAGCGCTGAGTATCCTGTGGATGACCTTTTACTACTCATCCCCGTCGAGAGGCTGTCGCCGGACTTGACTGTAGCCCGGCTTGAGGTTGGTCGGGGTATGTAGTTCGACAACCCGCTAATCAGTAGCCAAAAGTTTTTTAACTTCGGCAATGATGGAGTCAATGTTGAATGGCTTCTCCAACACAGCATCAAACAGATCCGATCTCTGCATACCGATGTGTGCCTGAGCACCGCTCATCAGGATGATCGGCAATTGACTAGCCGAAGGCAAAGCTCGAACGGCAGTGGCGAATTCCAGGCCGTCCATGACCGGCATCATAAAGTCGGTAATGATCAAAGCAGGCCGCTCTCTATCGAGCACTTCAAGCCCTTTCTGACCGTTGCTGGCCGTCACCACCATGAACCCCTCATCCTCCAGCGCGAAACTGAGAATATCAGCGATCAAATACTCGTCGTCGACGACCAAGATGGTGGTCATGTTAAATTCAACCCGCACGAAGGCTTAAGATTTTGAACCGGGCAATGTCTCAGTCGGGACTGAAGGTTCATGTCTTGAGGCCTTTTTCAGGAAAACATCTTGATCACGGATGACGACCTCAAAACGCGCAGGGTCGTAAGAGCTGTCTCGTACTTTAAGAATGGAAAGCGTCCTGCTTAGTTCAGAGTGATTCTCAGAGAACCGCATCAGAACCAAATTGTCGACGATGCTGGAGAGGTCAGAGTTCGGTGCGCTGACCTCTGAGCCAAACAGATCGCGCATTTCCCAGGATGCAAATACCGTAACGCCTCTGGATCGTAGTTCGTTCATCAGAGCACTGAAGAAGTCAGTAATCCGCGCTGGATTTGTCGTGACTCGCGTCATGCCGCTCAGGCTATCGATGAATAGACGTTTGATGCCCTTTTCTTCAACGATGCTCAGCAGTCGGGCGCCAAGCCCATCTAGGAGACCCTCTGTGGTGGGCTGCCAGGCAATGCTCAACGCGCCGCTATCTTCCATGCCTTTGATATCGATACCCAGTGATTGGCCTTTGAGCCGCAGCCGTTGTGGGCTTTCGTAGAAACCAAAATGAAGGCCCGGCGCTTCCACAGTCGACTCGGCCAGGAACTTAAGGCCCAGAGTCGTCTTTCCGATCCCAGAAGGGCCTATGACCAGAGATACACTGGAGCTGTGCAGACCTCCGCCTAATATGTCGTCCAGTGATTTGATGCCACTGGCGATACGCGTCATGTCAGCGCTGTCGGGAGAAGACGGGTGGCTGTAGAGACTTTCGAGTCGCGGGTAAACCACCAAGCCCTTGTCGGTAATTTCACACTCGTGAAGACCGGTCATGGCTCCGCTGCCGCGAGTTTTGCGCAGCTGAATTCGACGCACTGAGCGAGTGCCATATAGCTCTTCGCCCATCTCTATGACGCCATCAACCATGGTGTGCTCAGGACTGCAGTCGTCAAGGCGGGAGCTGGTAAGAAACAGCACCGTGCAACCAGCAAAAGCGGCATGCCCTTGCAGTTCAGAAATGAATTTCTTGGTGTCGATGTGTGAATCAGCTTTTGAGCGCGCATTGAGCAAACCGTCTACCACCATCACTGTGGCTTTCTGACGGCTTATCTCGCGTCGAAGCAGTTTCACAACTTCATCCAAACCTTCGTTTTCCAGAGTGTCAAACGCGCTGACAAACTGAATTTCGGCGCCTACTTTGGAAGAGTCGAAAAAGCTCAGCGTAGAAAGGAACTGAAAGAGACGGTCATGCGATTCGGCCAGCAGCGTGGCGACCAGAACCCGGCCTCCATTGCTCGCATGATGGAACCCAAGCTGGTTCGCTAGGATCGTTTTTCCAGACCCTGGGCGCCCTTGGATTATGTATGAAGAGCCTGCTACCAGTCCGCCCTTGAGCAGAGCGTCGAGCCCTTCGATTCCACTTTCGAGGCGTTTTAGCTTTTCCACAATGCGACCCTGATCTGAAAAACAGGCTGTTTAAGCCGAGTGGACGGAATGCTAACGCCATTTTCGTTCTAGAGCCATTGGGCCTAGAGCATGGTTGGCTAAGAAAGTTATCCGTCCGAACCAAGGCAGTCTTTTACTCAAACTTCATCCAGTTAACTCTCTTGTGAAATCAACCTTGCTAGCAGATGACCGTCTGATCTTGCAGTGATTCAAATGCAGCAGCCGGCTGCGTGCATTTACCTCAAACATGCCTGATGCGTACCACGTGCCTGGATTGCTTAGAACCGCTTGAAGCATTGCTGGTCGCTGCTATAGGATGAAGAAAGGAGATGGCATTCCTCCTTTAACCGCCTTCGTGCTGATGATGCCTACGTGAACCCTGGACAGGGTGCGTAGGTGCGTCTCCCTGTCCCCCATTTTAGGACAGGCTATGATCTTACCCTCCGAGTTTCCTTTTTCTTTCGGCGCGAGCCGCTTGCCAGTTAATCCACTCAGGTCTGATGAGGTGGGCTCGCCATGCTGAAGCCATTAATGGTCATCGCCGTTGGCGCTTCACTTGGAGCCTGGTTGCGCTGGATATTGGGCATGAAACTGAATGCTCTGTTTCCTACGATTCCTCCAGGTACTGTGGTCGCGAACATGGTTGGGGGCTACATCATCGGCCTGGCCATCGCCTTCTTGGCCGCTTCTCCTACCCTCAGCCCAGAGTGGCGTCTCCTGATCATCACGGGTTTCTGTGGTGGGCTTACCACCTTCTCTACATTTTCAGCCGAAACGGTTGCCTTGATTCAGGAGGGCAGACTGGTCTGGGCGCTTGGCTCAATTTCGTTGCACGTTGCAGGCTCGTTAGCGATGACCGCTGCCGGGCTTCTGTCCTACCAAATGATTGGTACTCGCTGAGGAGATAGAAATGAAAGGCTATATGGTCGTTTTCTTCACCCAACAAAACCGTCGTTATCAGGGATAAGATGCTAGGCGGAGCTGGGTAGATGACTTGGCCAGACGCATACAGAGCAACGACAGGTTAAATGGGATTAGGCTCGTATGCCGTGATCAAGCCGCATAAGTTCGTCATGGATAATTGTGAATCCCATAGGTGTGTACAGCACCCAGCAGGGTGCCTGACGGCCTGCACCTACCACAGATCTTACAAGCCATCGCTGCGCCTTCTTTCGGCTTCCAAACACTTCAAACGCGATTGAGAAGACCTGCTCGTAACGCGCCCGACAGCAACGATGTCTAGCACTCCAGCAGCCGATTGGGGAGCGAACGCATTGCCCGAAAATCTTAAGCTCATTCATGCTTTACCCTCTTGTGATACTGGTCTGGTCGCCCCTCGTACTCTGTGCAGGGGCATCCCGGCCCCTGTACAACGGCTTCAACACTTCAGCGATTGTGCCGGACAGCCAAGATCTGCACGCATGCGGTCTAGACACACTCATTGTCCTGGCTTGGCTGTTGATTGAAGCCATAGTGGTGTGCATCGGAGCGACCCTGATACACATCTGGGGCTACCAGCGCGCTTTCAAACCTCGTTCTAGGCATAAGCCTCCCCACCCACTGACCGTTCGTACGCATGGACAGGGCCACCTCGTGGCGCGGCCCTTTAGCTCAGACGCAACGCTTACCATCGAATTGAGGATCTGCTAGCAGCTACCTATCACTCAGCACTGATTGTGCAAAATGGGAAAGATTGGAAGCCCCGCCTCCATTCCTGCGCAACAGGTAACCCTTGATACCAACCTGGCCAGGCCCATCCCGATCACACCTTTCTGAGTCGCCAATCATGACGATCCGCCTCTGACCGCTGAGCTCATTTTCTGGCCGGACATTAAGCAGATCGCAGGTGTGCTGGTAGATGGCGGCTTGCGGTTTCATAACACCAATTCGATAGCTGAAACCATAGGCCCCAAGGTGCGGGAAAATCCTTTCCACTACGGGGCCGTAGGCCATTGCCAGGTTTGAACATACGGCCAGTCTCACCCCTGCAGCTTGCAGTAGCCCAACGGCCTCAACCGCGTCTGGATAAGGCTGAATGCTTGCCAGCTCTTCCTCCAAGCATTGATCAAGAAATGCGAGTTGGGAGGGCGAGATCTTGATACCAAAGGCCAGCGCAGCCTCGCTTAGAGAAAGGCAACGGGTCATGATCGTTCGAATGTCATCAGCGCGAGGCAAGCGGCCTTGGCGTCGCCCTTCTCGCAGTAACTGTAGAAACGGATGTGTCGGCTGCTGTATCTCGACCAGCGTTCCGAAGGCGTCAAAGATAACGGCATTGGTCTTCATCTGAGTTTCCTTCGCTGGTCAGCGTCCGCAAGACAGCCAGTCACTCTAACGAGAATCAAGTTCAACAACCAAAAAACCAAGCTACCGAAGAGTAACGCCAAATTTTGAAAATTCATCCAACAGCGTTTTTCGACCCAGCATTTTCGGAAGCTTGAATACGTTCCTGTACCCATACCACAGAAACATAGGAATAATGACAAGCCCAATTCCAAAGGTGGCAGTTGCGGCAATAATCCCAGCTGGAACCGCTGCTAGCGAAATAACCACACCCTTTATCAAAGTCGACCTTGCAATAATTCGCAGATCATCCAAGTCGCACTCAACTTTCCCGCCAGGCTTCTCAAAAGCGACAACAATTATCGATTTCTTTGAGGCATGCTTATAGTACCAAGTTCGCGGAGCATCAGTCGCCAAAGCACCATGCTTCGCAAGATACTTCAGCATCACAACCTCTTTGAAATAGAGCGTAGTGCCGTGCTCATCTTCATATCTAACACGTCGATAGAGAGCGTCTAGATCACCGCTCGCTTGAGCATCATAGTTCTTAACAGTCAATGTCAGTTTCTTTAACTCGGACATGCTTCTTCCCTTAAACACACATTAACTATTAATGGATTAGATGACGGCGGGGCCTAATGAAGCAGGCTGAGACAGCGGCCTCGACGACGCGGGGGCACTCAAGCGGCGGCAGGCAATCGGCTGACCATGACGTAATGATCGTTGCCTGACACTGTCCGCAATAACGCCATGCCTTCAACCTCCGCTATCACCTCACTAGGTGGTGTGACAATTGTCATCCCATCAACCAGTTGCCCTGAAAGATCGCCATACACGTACGCAACGAAACGATCGCCAACTTCAGCTGCATCTACCAGGTACGCGTCCACTAGTGCACCCCAATCATGGGCCTGCGCAATAGCCAACTTAGCTGACACCAGAATGGGCAGTCGTATTCCGCCCTCAGCCGTCCAGTCCTGGGAATTCAGACAACTCATGGATTCTCCATCACGTTCGAATTTGAAACCTACTCACTTACTGAAAAAAGCTAAACGCCGGCAGCCCTGTCAGTCTTCATACACTGACAACTAGATCTGGCCGAAAGCCAGTTTCTTCAGTGGGATAACCACGAGGATTACTCACAAACCGGACGCCATTAACAACCTCATCCACAGCTTCGTGGGTATGGCCAAAGATCCATAGATCGATCTTAAAATCCATCAGGCCATCCCAATTGTTTCCATAGGCTGCTCGCAAGTGAGGATCGGCTCCTTGGTCACTCACGAACTTCATAAGAGGCGGATGGTGAGTCACAACTACACGCTTACCGTTGAATGGCAGCGACAGCTGAGCCTCTAACCACTCCTTCGTCTCTCGATTTCTCGCGATCAGGTCGTCAGGGCGCAAACGCCGGTACTGTTCACCAACACGGATAGCGCGAAAGTCATTCAGTGAGTCACGAGCACACCAAGAAGCAGCTACTGGGTCTCCGGTCGCGGCCAGGCTTGTCCAAGCCGTAGCACAGAGAAACTGCACATCACCGTACTCTAAAACCTGATTTTCCAAGACGTGGACGTGCGCCTCAGCAGCGTCAAGCAGCTTGCTGTGAGTTCGATCTATATTCCCGCTGTAGTGCTCATGATTGCCCATGGTGTAGACGACATGCGTGCTGAAGGCCAGGCTGGCCCATCTGGCCCCCCTGGACTTCACGTGGATGTCGCCGGCTAATACGACCACGTCACAGTCCACCACAGGGGGGACGAAATCGGCGAACTCACAATGTAAATCAGACAGTATGTGAAGCTTCATCCCTAGCCTGCTGACGTCGACTTTCTAATAAATTGATCACTCCCTGGCCGGTCGCCCGGACGCGGCGAGGCTGTCATCTGTCGGCCCACGATAAACGATGACAGCCATTATTACCAGCTTTCGATATTTATCGACGCATGGCGCTGTGGCCCTATTCTTCGTTTTGAGCGCTCAGCATGCAGAACGAGATAGCAGCAATAGTCCGAGCTCTGCGCGACCTTAGAGGATCGGCCCAGGAGGAGCTCGCCGAGATCAGTTCCCAAGCCAATCTGTCGCGATTGGAGCAAGGGAAAACGCAGGTCTCTTTGGTCAAGCTGAGCAAGATCGCGCTGACCCTAGATTTCGACCTCGTGGCTCTGGTCGCACTGTGTCAGGCCCTCCAAGATGGGTCATCACCTATCGATGTCATGGCGAAGGCTTCGAAGGATTTGGAGGGCTTCATAGCCGAGGGAGGCTTGCAGGGCCTGAAGAGGCACTGGGACGCTGGTGAAGGGCTGGTAAAGCGCACGCGAGGCAAACCCAGCAGTCCAGACCGAATCCGAGCTGTGCTAGAGCTCAAGGCCAGTGGCATGTCGAAGGCGGAGGTGAGCCGAGCGCTGGGTTTGCCTGAAGCCACTGTCAGGCGTTACTGGCTCAAAGAACTGCCTGGCTAGAAAGGGAGTTGTGGGGTAAGAGCAGAGAAGCTCTCCACTTGTCCGATTCGATTTAGCGCGGCGGCAGATCCGTGAAGCGCAGCCTGGGATAGATCCGCCTTTCCTCAGCGCATTTGGAAATCTGGAAGAACGCTGACAGCAGTGCATCTTCCGAAGGGCAGTGACGGGTCATCACCTCGAACTCGTTGTAATCGAAGGCTAGGACGCGGACACCAACCTCATCCATGAACTTCAAAATCATGGTGCTGTATTCATCGTAGTTGTCGATAAAAAACTCTCTGACTACGACAACTCCCAATAGGGGGCGTGCAGCAAGATCAATGTCCAAGGGCGTGCCGTCCACAAGCGCCAAGGCTGGATTGCCTTCTCGCTTGATCGTTGAAATAGCGCCACGTAGTTGCTGAAGACCGTTCTTCAACTGACTTGTAGCCTTCTTTCGCTTTCTCTCAAGCGTTGTGTTCAACGTCGCTGGGGTATTGGGACTGTCCTTCGCCTGCAGCAGTAAAGTCACTTCATCGCCCATTACCACTACGTCAGCCAGCTCCTCGCCATCGGAGACCTTCAAGGGGCCATGGATGATCCGCTCGGAGGTATATGCCCGCTGGAGCAGATAGATGATATCCAGTTCCTGAAACGTACCCGGCTCAGTGCGCTCCAACTGTGTATTGGAAAAGCCTTTGGAGCCTCGAAAGTCCTGGCGGGTAAGGTCGGTGATCAAATAGTCCGAAGGGAACAGATCCTCTTGTAGGAACACCGTTATGGCACGAGCGTCGTCCTCATAGGTCGTGAGGCTGAACCATCTGTCCGCCTGCTCATACATCTTGGGCCAGTGATCTGCACCAATGGGGCTGAGTGTACCGAGCTCCTTGCGGAGCTGACCAAGCTTCGCCTGGGCCTTACAACTGAACAGCTCACGGTTGTGCTCGTCGAAAAAGCACACACTGAACTCGTCAGGGAGGCTCTGCAGTGCCTCGGTGAGAGGGTCACCAGGGATGAGTGGGGTTTTGATCAATAGCGGGCTTTGTGGGTCATCAAAGCAGGCTGTGAGAAGCGTAAGGCCCGTCGTCTCGTCTGCCTTGTATGGCGCGAGGTAAAGCTTCAATTCACGCCTTTGCTGAGCGGCCAGGATCAGCTCTTTCCCTGCCTTGATTACCAGCACGGAGCCTTCAGGGCCTTCAACGATCCATAATCCACGGGCTAAGACAGCTATTTGCTGAAGCGCTTGTGGCTTCATGATCGTGAGGTACATGTGAACTCCTTGGCGGCTGCCTGATTGCGTCCTGCAAAACCCGAAGCCTAAAGCGATGAGGCGAGGCCTAGACTTGCCATTCAACATCCCCATCCTGGCCAACCAAAATTTGGCTAGCCAGGCATCGACTCAGTTAGATCGATACGGGAGCAGGGATATGAGGATGTGGGTCATAGCCCACAATCTCAAAGTCTTCAAACTTGTAATCGTAGATGCTGTCTGGCTTACGCTTGAACTGCAACTTAGGCAGAGGGCGCGGATCACGAGTCAGTTGCAGCTTAACTTGCTCGATATGATTCAAGTAAATATGCGCATCACCCATGGTAACTACGACTTCGCCAACGCCCAAATCGCACTGTTGTGCGAGCATATGAGTTAGAAAACTCGCCCCGGCTAAGTTGTACGGATTCCCAAGCAGCAGATCACTCGACCGGATATATAGGTGTGTCGACAACTTATTGTTAGCCACATAAAACTGATAAAGCAGATGGCACGGCGGTAATGCCATCTTTCCGTTACGCGCATTTTCTTGAGGGCTGACAGACTCATCTGGCAGGTACTCGACATTCCATCCATGGAACAGAATGCGACGGCTGTTCGGGTTCGTTTTAAGCGTGTTAACAACGTAGTCGATCTGGTTGATGGTTTTGCCATCCTTAGTCGGCCACGCAGTCCACTGCTTACCATAAACCGGCCCAAGATCGCCATCCTCGGTTGCCCACTCATCCCAGATTTTGACACCATTCTCCTTGAGCCATTTGGTGTTGGTATCACCATTCAAGAACCAGATCATCTCATTGATGATGCTCTTGAAATGCAGTTTCTTCGTGGTCAGCAGTGGGAAGCCATCTTCCAGGTTGTGGCGGAATTGACGACCAAACACGCTCAGCGTGCCTGTCCCTGTGCGATCGCCTTTCTCGACGCCGTTCCCCAGCACGTCGGCCAGCAAATCGTGGTACATCTTCATTTCGGATCCTCTAGATTTACGCTGACCATATGCAGCGCATCACGCAATTTCTGAATTTCAGTATCCCGCTGCTTGAGCTTGGCCGTGAGCTCGGCATTTTGATCCACGTAGTAGGCCCTGGACTCAATGACACCGGTCAGCCGCTTATCAAGAGTCGCATACGAGCTCTCAACATCCTGATACCTATTGAACCAATAAAGCACTTCCAGTCGGCTCTTTTCAAGCCGTTGCATCAGAATGGTCTTGGGATCTTGCTTCTTCTCAGCTTTGACCTTCTGAACCATCGCCTCAACGATGCGGCTTTCCTTGATGGCCTCAAGCTTCTCCATCGGCCACCCCCGCATCCTGATGGTATTGCGATGGATCCCTGTGATGCGACTGAGCTCAGCAACCGTAGGCTTCAGCGATTTATCGGAGGCAATCTGGAGGATGCCTTCGGCTAGCTGCTCGGTATTTTTCTCGAAGTCGAGCTTATTCCGAGAATCAAAAGCTTGGGTGGTCATAGCTCAACCTCTTCTCCCAGATACTCCAGGACTCCTCTAGCTTCCTCCATCGCAGCACGAAGCTCCTCTTCCGTGCTTGCGGACGACGGGGAGCTCAACGCAAGGCTGTTCGAGACATAAATTTCTCGCCACTTAGGCGCATGCACTTTGGTGACGACAGCGTTCTTACAGCGATTAGGGTTGCAGCGCAAAGTCCCGATGCAAGGCAGGGAGTCGTCGTGAGCCTCCCGCTGACCGCCATAGCAAAACCCTTGCCCAACGTTGATGATCGCCAAGCGTTTCTTTGCCATCTGAGCAATGACCTGTTCTTTCGTGTACCCAGCGGCCATGTAGCCGTCGAATACCTTTTTCATCCGAGCTTTATGGCTCTCGGCATTAGGCCCGGCGTAGTTGCCATCAGGATCGCAGTAGCTTGTGATGTACTCTTCCTCAGCTACCTGACTAGGAGTCTTGCCACCAGATCGGCCACCCTTTGAAAGGATCTCCGCAATTGCGCCGTACCCGAGCGAAACGGCGCTGAACGATTGGTTTTGTCCTGCTCCACCGATAAGGTCACCAAAATGCTTCAACTGGTGTGAAATGAACGGGAGGCCAAGCTCAGCCCTTGCCATTTGGTAAGCCAATGTGTGCCGTAAGGTGTAGGGCGAAAACTCAAGAGACTCAAACTCTTCGTCCGTCAGGATCTCCTTAAAGAAGGAACTGAACTGAACTGAGATCCCAACTGAGCTCATAGAGGCCGGCTCCGCTCCCTGAGCGACCGTGTCCACATTTGAAAACAGATACGGGTTCTGTTTGACCTTGGCGATCAGGCAGGCCGCACGAATGGCGTCGCGCACGATAGGAATTGCGACCCATTTGTCATCAAACAACTTGGCAAGTCCTTGACGGTGTTTCACCACGTTGCTGATGAGCAGCCAGTAGTCATTCTCTTTTTCCATGCAGGACTCCACCAAGATCTCAGAGAGCTCGGAGGGTCGCATTCCCGTGTACTGCGCCACGAGATAGCACGCACTGTAAGAAATAAAGTTGATGTACCGACGAAACTCATCATCCAGGGGCACTTTGGTAAGCTTAAGCAAGGTCTCTGGCGCTTTGAAGTCGTGCTGCCTGTTTCCCGATAGAAAGTCTGGGCGAACAGCACCAATCGCCGCCCCCATGGCGCTGGAATCATAACCCTTGCGTCGAAGCCGTAGGGCCACGTAAAGGTCGTAATTGTAAGGCGTCAATCTCTGGCTCTTGGCCGATGAGTAACCTTTAGCGTTCTGACGCGTTAGAGCGATCAGATCGTTCACCGGCTCGCCCAGTACGCTCAGGAAGTCGACGACGGCAAATGAGGCTTCGCGAGAGGCCTTCTCGAATACATCGTTGGGAAGAATCCGATACGTTTTTTGAGACTCGTCTACCCGCTTAAGCACCTTCGCCCAAGGCAACGAGTCAAGCTCAACGTAGGGCAGAGGCTTATCAAAAATCTGTTCCAAGAGGAATGGCGACCTAATCGCTGTGAAAAATCTCTGAAGCTCAGGGCCGAAAGCGTGGGGGTGTACGAGAGCGGCGGTACGATACATCCCTGCATCAAAGTACGAGAGGCCATGGTAACCGACCTCGAAAAACTCACCCGTCAGGATTTCCCGCGCCTGTCCTGACATTGTGTTAACAAAGCTGAGCCCCGCCTTGAAGCAGGAGATGGCAGTATTGGCCTTGATGTTCCTTGCGGAGCTTGTCAGCGATTGCAGGCTGGCCGGCATCTTCAGCCAGCAGTACATCGCCACCTTTACCTCAAGGACTGCTGACTGGTTGACCAATGGGAAACTCCCGAAATCAAGCCTCAGCTTGGCACCCTGGATGTTCCTGGCTGCGTTCGGGTAGTCCTCGTTGAAGTCCCAAATGGGATCACCCAAATCTGACGTTTTGCTGACCGGTAGCGCCAAGAGCGCGTTGTACCAAGACAGCGCCTCAACTGGCACAGCGCTAGACTCGCCAACATCTTTCTGCAGGCCCAGCAGCAGACCATGAGCGGCCATACGCCATTTTTTGAAGGCTGCAAATTCAGGAATGGTGGATTCGCTCACAGAGTTACCCCCTCTGTCAGGATATCGACCTGCAGGTTTTCAGAAAGGCGCTCGGCTTTAGCCAGCTCATTTGCTGAAAAATCAGATGTCTCCGGGTCAAGGATGCTGTTGAGCACGTCAAGGTTATCCAGGATGACGGTGCCGTAGGGCGTATCGAGCACCCGGTTTACCTCAATCATCCGCTGGTAATCGCGACGGCGAGCAAAGAGCTCCGGCAGGTGCGAAACCGTGATTATGCTGTTACTGCACGAGAGGCACTTGTTGAACAGCGTGCACGGCTTGCTGGGGTCGTAGTCCTTCAGATTTTTGATGAAGTCTGGCGGGTCGTACACGTTCATGCATGTGACCGTACCAGTTTCCATGGGCATGCCTTTTGGGGTCGACTCGATGGTTTTCGTTGGGATGATCGTCACCGACTCGTCCATCGTTTCTTGGTGCATCTCACGGAGCACTTTATTCAACATCTTCCGCGCCATCGGGTTAAAATCCATTTGATCAAGGTACGCCATAGTGGTGCTAATGTTCTTATGCCCTAACATCACTTGAATCTCCCGAGGAGACACACCGCGCTCAATCAACTCACTCACAAAACTTGGTCGAAACCGAGAGGCCGACAATGGCAATGGGTTGCCCTCTTCATCAAGCAACCCCCGATCTTCAGAGAAACCCTTCATGATCTTATTAATCATATTGCCGGAAGAATTCTCAATGGAGTCAACCACCCCGAACTTTCTGGGAGAGCTTGAGCGATAGATGAATAACTTATTCTCAACTTCAGGCTGAGCTTCAGCGCGAAGATTACGGGTCAAGAATTTAATGTCATCAAACACCTGTTTTACTGCGCGCCCCTGAGAAGTTGTAAGCCACGAAATCTCGGCATGAAACAAATCAAGATGGTACATCTTCTCGCCATCTGATCGCTCTTTCCAATACAGCAAGCAAGGCCGATCGGTTAGATCGTGACGTTCGATAAAGTCATCGAGATCGAGACCCAACAACGAATCAGCGTTCATGCCAGTAACCTGGGCGAGCCGGATCACATAGGGTGCTAGCACCCGGCTGTCAATCTGATAGAGAACACCCCATTCTTTATAGATATCAAAGATCGACAATTCGGAACTTTGGATAATTGTAATGAAAGCCTTTTCATAAGCATCTTCACGATTGGCCGACTTGAAACCCAAAGGCTTGCAATTGAGTTTGTTCTCAAAGATCCAGCGGGCGTTTTCAATAGTGGCACACCCACGCCGAATCTTGCCATTAGGCGCAACGGGATCCTCCCCTACATGGCTCAGAACATACGGCTGTGCCAGACGGTTAGTCTCCGCAATCTCTTCAAGGATGGCTTCGGCAATGCGAGCACGTACTGGAGCAGAGTAAGGCTTGTATTGATCAGTTTCTCGCTCTGGGTCGAAGCCTTGGGCAGCCATGAAGGTCGTCAGCCCTAGCCCATTAATCTGAAGTGCACGCTCCATCATTTTCCGGGCCGAGCTCATCAGCGTGTTGCAATGGTTTGTCGACAACACGCGCTCAATAATTTTTTCTTGAAGATATACCCGAAACTTGGGCAAAGCATAGACGCTTACCAGCTCACGAAGATCTTCCAGCCCTGTGAATTCCGCCACCTTCAGATAGTCTCGAAAGTACTTAAACGCTTCGATAAAGTTTGCCTGACCCGATTCACTGCTGGCGTTCATCGACGCAGCGCTGAACACATGGAGCAGGTGAATAAATGGGCGCTCCGGCTCTACTGACATGACATCAGATAGCCCATAAATGGAGACCGAACGAAGTGACTTGAAGGCTGCCTTCAGCTTCCCCGCTTCCGTTAGCTCGACGGGCTTTTTCGACGCGACGCGCTCGACGACTGTTTGATACTCCCTATCTAGAACTCCCAGCGCTCTGAGGTCTTCAAGGATCTCCTCGAACGTAGACCGCACCAACTCATATTTCGCCCTGGCAGAGGGGAAGCCTACCAATTCAGGAACATCACTCAAATAACCTCGATATCGAATGGTGTTCGCCGCCACCGGAATCGCTAGCTTCTGTTCTTTAGGCATGCCCTCATACCAGGCAAGAAGCCTGCGGCGCCATTCGCAAGCGCCCGAAGGATGACCTGAGACAATGATCCCCTCATCTGCCATCGCATCCAGGATGGGCTGAAAAAGCGAAGCTTTATTCTTGACCGTCGAGGCACTCAAGCCGGTTTGTTCGATCACATACCCAGCAGACACCGCCAATTCGGCATTTTTGCTCAAGCAGATCTGAAGCAACGACTCTCGATCATCAGTAGCTAGGGCAACAAAGGACTCAATGGTCGCGTCTACCTGCGAGCCCGTTAACCGACTACTCATTTCATATCTCCCGCATCAATTCTCAGGCGCGTCCGGTCGGCGAGCTCAGCCATCTCGCCGGCCTTTGTTTTGGTCTCAGTCCCAGGGCGAACAAGCTTCTGATAGATGTCGTGAGGAATCTGTGTGTAAGTTTCGGCTGTCTTGAGCCGGGAATGCCCCAACGTTTTTTGTACGGCTACCAGCCGGTCAAGGTAGCTCGTGCCAATATCCGGCGTGCGGAGCAGGGCATAAGCATTCCCATGACGCAGCTTATGCGGGGAGATCATTCTGTTGATCTTCATAAGATTCAAGGCACGCTTCGAGGTGCGCTCAAGGAGCTTGGAGACGGAGCGCGCTGTGAACTCGCCACCCTCAGCATTCAGGAATGCAGGAGTGGTCTCGGAGCTGCCGAACTGGCGCTTGTGCATCTTGTACAGCGGAGAGGCGTGGTACTTCTTTATGCGAAGCAACGTTGCCCTGCTCACCAAGGTATCGCGAGGCTTGAAGGAATCAGCGGGCCCCTTACTCCCATCGATACGAAGGGGACAATAGTCGGCATTCACCGCGACAGAGGCACCGGGTGAAATGAACATGGTGTCTTGGAAGCGAAGAGCGTCATCAATCGCCCTCAGGGTCACGCGAGGGACTTCCGAGCGGCGAATGCCTGCGTCATACATGAACTGAAGGAGGCACCGCTCACGCTCGCTCTCGGTGGCAAGGATTAGCTGTAAGAGGTCGTCCAGGGAACAGGCCACCACCAGATTCTTGTTTGGACGCGGAGACAGCAGCCCACCCGCATACGGGTTAGCTTCTTTTCGAGGAGGAGGGACATCGTCCACCCAATTACAAAGCGACTTGTTGAAGAAGGCCATGAGCGATGAATCTCGATTGCGGACAGTCTTCTTCGAGATCCCCTCAACCTCGCGCAGGTGCGCAAAGTATTCTTGGATAACGTGGGTACGGATCTCCAGGTAAGCGGAATCCCGCTCACAGCTAGCGAACTCACGGCGGCTGCTCAGGTACTCATGGACATAACCAAGGTTCCGGCCAAAGGTCATGGCGGTCTGCTCAGCTATCAGCGCAGCTTGGAGTTGCTGGGAGAGGAAGCCGGACATTAGAGGCATCAGGCGCTCATCGTCATCAAAGACGGCTGCTCCTGTGACCTTCAAGGTTTCTTGAGCTTGATGCTCATCAAGGGTGTCGTCCCGCCTGGTCGGGGACTCACTGAGATCTAGGGGGTTGCCCCGTACCGCGATTACCTTCACTTCTTCCTTCCTTTTCAAAGCGGCCCGTACTATACACAATGTGCATTTTGATAGGGGGCACAATAAACAGGCTTGGAAGGCTTACTGGGTTACGCAGTCATTACGTACTGTGCAGTTTCTTCTCGGGGGCATAAAAGGAATACGTCGGAGCTGCGGATGTACAGCTGCATCGACAGATGGCCGTCGTGCACGAACGCCTGGTACAGCAGGTGGCACGGCGGCAGGGCCTGCTTGCCGTCGCGGGCGTTTTGCTGCGGGCTTTTGGTCTCGTCCGGCAGGTACTCGACGTTCCAGCCGTGGAACAGGATGCGACGGCTGTTGGGGTTGGTCTTGAGCGTGTGAACCATGTAGTCGATCTGGTTGATCGTGCCGCCGTCCTTGGTCGGCCAGGCGGTCCACTGCTCGCCGTACACCGGGCCCAGGTCGCCGTCTTCGGTAGCCCATTCGTCCCAGATTTTTACGCCGTTTTCGTTGAGCCACTTGATGTTGGTGTTGCCACTCAACATCCAGATCAGCTCGTTGGCGATGCTTTTGAAGTGAAGCTTCTTGGTGGTCAGCAGCGGGAAGCCGTCGGCCAAGTTATGCCGATACTGACGGGCGAATACGGCTTTGGTGCCGGTGCCGGTGCGATCGCCCTTGGTCAATCCATTGGTGATGACGTCGTTCAGTAGTTCGAGATATTGCTTCATGTGAGTACCCGTATCGTTGAAGCCCGGGCCCTTCACAGAGGGCCCTGGCGTTCGAATTTAAAGCGCGGTGTTCTTGATGCCTTGCGGGCGATTGTAAGCCCACCACAGCAAGCCCAGGCCGCCAAGGATCATCGGCAGGCTGAGAATCTGGCCCATGGTCACCCAACCAAACGCCAGGTAGCCCAGCTGTGCATCCGGCACCCGCACGAACTCGACGATGAAGCGGAAGATCCCGTAGAACAACGCGAACATCCCCGACACGGCCATGGTGGGGCGCGGCTTGCGCGAGAAGATATACAGAATCAGGAACAGTGCCACCCCTTCCAGGGCGAACTGATACAGCTGCGACGGATGGCGCGGCAGTTGCGCCGGGTCGCTGAACGGCGGGAACACCATGGCCCACGGCACGTCGGTCGGCTTGCCCCACAACTCGGCGTTGATGAAGTTACCGATACGCCCGGCGCCCAGGCCGATCGGCACCATCGGCGCGACGAAGTCCATCAACTGGAAGAACGACTTGCCGTTACGCCGGCCAAACCACCAGGCGGCGATCATTACGCCGATAAAGCCACCGTGGAAGGCCATGCCGCCCTTCCACACTTCGAAGATCAGCGTCGGGTTGGCGATATACGCGGACAGGTCGTAAAACAGCACATACCCCAGGCGCCCGCCGACGATCACCCCCATCGACAGCCAGAACACCATGTCGGAGAGTTTCTCCTTGGTCCAGGTCGGGTCGAAACGGTTGAGGCGCCGGGAAGCCAGCAGCCAGGCACCGCCGATGCCGATCAGGTACATCAACCCGTACCAGTGGATTTTCAGCGGACCGATGGCCAGAGCCACCGGGTCGATCTGCGGGTAAGGCAGCATTGCGACTCCTCGTTAATCATTCGTTATAGCGACCGGACCTTGCCCGGGCGCGATTAAGCCTGCATTACAACAAAAAGTTTAAACCGACACAGAACAGCAGCCCGGCGAACAACCGCTTGAGCAAACGCGGCGACAACCGGTGTGCCAGGCGTGCACCGAAGCGGGCAAACACCATGCTGGTCAGGGCAATGCCCAACAGTGCCGGCAAATACACGAACCCTAGACTATGAGCGGGCAACAACGGGTCATGCCAGCCCAGAATCATGAAACTTAAGGCACTGGCCACGGCAATCGGCAGGCCACAGGCCGATGAAGTGGCCACCGCCTGCTGCATCGGCACGCTGCGCCAGGTCAAAAACGGCACGGTCAGCGAGCCGCCGCCAATCCCGAAAATCGCCGAAGCCCAGCCGATCACCGTGCCCGCCAGGGTCAGCCCGACCTTGCCCGGCACCGTGCGACTGGCTTTCGGCTTGACCTCCAGGGCCAACTGCACGGCCACCAGCAGGGCAAATACACCGATGATTTTCTGCAGATGCGGGCCGGAGATTGCCTCGGCGGTCAGCGCCCCAAAACCTGCGCCGATCAGGATGCCCAGGGTCATCCACATGAAAATCGGCCAACGCACCGCGCCACGCCGGTGGTGCTCACGCACGGCATTGACCGAGGTAAAAATGATGGTCGCAAGCGAGGTGCCCACAGCCAGGTGGGTCAGCACCTGCGGGTCGAAACCCTGCAAGGTGAAGCTGAACACCAGCACCGGCACGATGATGATCCCGCCACCCACGCCAAACAGCCCGGCGAGCACGCCCGCGCAGGCGCCCAGCAGCAAATACAGCAGAAATTCCATGGGAGCCCCCAAACCAAGTCCGGCATGTTAACGGATGGAAGGCATGCGACCCAACTGGATACGATGGAACGCCCCTGCCTGAGTGGGTAGAGTGGCAAGAAACACAAAAGGGAATCGCCTGATGTGCCTGATTGTTTTCGCCTGGCGGCCGGGCCATGCCCAACCGCTGATCGTCGCGGCCAACCGTGATGAGTTCTACGCCCGCCCCAGCCTGCCGCTGGCCCAGTGGCCGGACGCGCCCAACATCTACGCCGGTCGCGACCAGGAAGCCGGCGGCACCTGGATGGGGGTGAACGCCGATGGGCGCTTTGCCGCCCTGACCAATATTCGCGACCCGCACCAGCCGCCGGCACGCAAATCGCGCGGGGAACTGGTGGCGCGGTTTCTCAGCGGTTCACTGCCGATTGATCAGTATTTGGCCGACGTTAACGGCCGTTCGATTGAATATGCCGGGTTTAACCTGTTGGTCGGCACGCGGGATGAGCTGTGGCATTACAACGCCAACCACACCGAACCCACTCAGTTGAAGGCCGGGGTGTATGGGCTATCCAACGCTGGGCTGGATACGCCCTGGCCCAAGTTGCTCAAGGCCAAGGCGGCGTTGAGCGAATTGCTTGGTGATCCACAGCCACAAGCCTTGCTGGAGATCTTGAGCGATCCGCAGACGGCGCCGTTTGCGGACCTGCCGGATACCGGCGTGGGGTTGGCGACGGAGAGCCTTTTATCCAGCGTGTTTATCGCCAGCCCGAGTTACGGGACGCGGGCGAGCACGGTGCTGATCGTGAATGCCGACGGCACGCGGCGGATGCTGGAGCGCAGTTTTGGGCCGCACGGTGGGCGGTTGGGCGAGGTAGAACTCAGGATTTAGCGGGGTTTGAACCGGCGCCATCGCAGGCAAGCCAGCTCCCACATTGGAATGCATTTCAAATGTGGGAGCTGGCTTGCCTGCGATGGCCACACCTCGATCTAGAGGGTTTTTGCTGAAGCCGGGTTGATCATCCGCGTCAGTCCCAGGTTTTTCAGGGCCAATTGCAACGAGCTGTGGATAACTTGCGGGTTGTCGATCGTCATCAGCTCGGCCAACAGGTCCTTGGCCATGCTCAGCTCGACCTGGCGCAGCATCCACTTCACCTTCGGCAAGTTGGTAGCGTTCATCGACAGGCTGTCAAAGCCCATCGCCATCAACAGCACCGCCGCCGCCGGGTCGCCAGCCATTTCACCGCAGATGCTCACCGGCTTGCCTTCGGCATGGGCGTCGCGCACCACGTGTTGCAGGGCTTGCAGCACCGCCGGGTGCAGGTAGTCGTAGAGGTCGGCCACCCGTGGGTTGTTACGGTCCACGGCCAGCAGGTATTGGGTCAGGTCGTTGGAGCCCACCGACAGGAAGTCCACCTGCCGTGCCAATTCCTTGGCCTGGTACACCGCCGCCGGAATTTCGATCATCACGCCAATCGGCGGCATCGGCACGTCGGCGCCTTCGTCACGCACTTCGCCCCAGGCGCGGTGGATCAGGTGCAGCGCCTCTTCCAGCTCATGGGTGCCGGAGATCATCGGCAGCAGAATACGCAGGTTGTTCAGGCCCTCGCTGGCCTTGAGCATGGCGCGGGTCTGCACCAGGAAAATTTCCGGGTGGTCGAGGGTGACGCGAATACCGCGCCAGCCAAGGAAGGGGTTGTCTTCCTTGATCGGGAAATACGACAGTGACTTGTCACCGCCGATATCCAGGCTGCGCATGGTCACCGGCAACGGGTGGAAGGCTTGCAGTTGCTCGCGATAAATCGCCAACTGCTCCTTCTCGCTCGGGAAGCGCTGGTTGATCATGAACGGCACTTCGGTGCGGTACAGCCCCACCCCTTCGGCACCGCGCTGTTGCGCACGGGCTACATCGGCGAGCAGGCCGGTGTTCACCAACAGCGGCACGCGGTGGCCGTCGAGGGTCACGCAGGGCAGCTCGCGCAACGAATCGAGGCCCAGCGCCAGTTGTTTCTCTTCTTCCACCACCTCGGCGTACTGCTTGCGCAGCAATTCGCTGGGGTTGGTAAAGACTTCGCCGCGATGGCCATCGACGATCATGTCGATGCCGTCGACCTTGGAATACGGCAGGTCCACCAGGCCCATTACCGTCGGAATCCCCATGGCCCGGGCCAGAATCGCGACGTGGGAGTTGCCCGACCCCAATACCGAGACCAGGCCCACCAGTTTGCCTTCCGGCACTTCGCCGAGCATGGTGGCGGTCAGCTCTTCACTGATCAGGATGGTGTTGTCGGGGTAGACCAGGTTGGTGGTGCGGTCTTCCTGCAGATAGGCCAGCAGACGGCGACCGAGGTCACGCACATCCGAGGCACGTTCGCGCAGGTAGGCGTCGTCCATCAATTCGAAACGGTTGACGTGATCGGTGACCACCTGGCGCAGCGCGCCCTGGGCCCACTGGCCGGTCTTGATCACGGTTTTGACTTCGTTACCCAGCGACGCGTCGTCGAGCATCATCTGGTACACGTCAAACAGCGCGCGCTCTTCAGGGCGCAGCTGAGTGGCCAGCTTGGTCGACAGGTTGCGCATGTCGGCGCGCACGCCTTCCAGGGCGGTCTTGAACAGTTTGATTTCAGCGTCGATGTCATCGACGCTCTTGTCCGGCACCACATCGAGGTCGGCCGGCGGCAGCATGACCACGGCCGTACCGACGGCAGCGCCCGGTGAACCCGGCACGCCGACGAACTTGGCTTCCTGGATGCCCTTGCCCTGGCGGCCCAGGCCGCGAATCGAGCCGGTGGCTTCGGCGTGGGCAATAACCCCGGCAAGCTGCGCGCTCATGGTCACCAGGAAGGCTTCTTCACCCTCGTCGAACTGGCGGCGTTCTTTTTGCTGGATGACCAACACGCCGACAACGCGGCGGTGGTGAATGATCGGTGCGCCGAGGAACGAGGCGTAACGCTCCTCGCCGGTTTCGGCAAAGTAGCGGTAACGCGGGTGATCGGCCGCGTTTTCAAGATTCAGGGGTTCTTCACGCGTCCCCACCAGGCCCACCAGACCTTCATTGGGCGCCATGCTGACCTTGCCGATGGAGCGCTTGTTCAAGCCCTCCGTGGCCATCAGCACAAAACGGTTGGTCTCGGGGTCCAGCAGGTAAACCGAGCAGACCTGGCTGCCCATGGCTTCCTTGACGCGCAACACAATAATCCCCAACGCCGCCTTGAGATCCTTGGCGGAGTTAACTTCCTGGACGATCTTGCGCAGCGTATTGAGCATGGCTCGGGGTCGAACTCCGTCGTCAGTCGCGCGCTAAAAGGCGCGGGGCAAGCTCTTTGAGAGCGCGACGATAAACCTCGCGCTTGAATGTCACCACCTGGCCCAACGGATACCAATAACTGACCCAACGCCAGCCATCGAACTCCGGTTTACCGGTCAAATCCATCCGCACCCGCTGCTCGTTGGAGATCAGGCGCAGGAGAAACCATTTCTGCTTCTGGCCGATGCACAGCGGTTGGCTGTGGGTACGCACCAGGCGTTGCGGCAAACGATAGCGCAACCAGCCGCGGGTACAGGCCAGAATTTGCACATCTTCGCGCTCAAGGCCGACTTCTTCATTCAACTCACGGTACAAGGCGTCTTCAGGGGTTTCATCGGGGTTGATTCCGCCTTGAGGAAACTGCCAGGCATCTTGGTTGATTCGGCGAGCCCATAGCACCTGTCCGGCATCATTCGTAAGAATAATCCCGACATTAGGACGGAAACCATCGGGGTCGATCACGGCAACAACCTCGCAAACGCATGTCGCCGCATTGTTCCACAAAGGTTGTTCCAGCGGCAACGAGGCTTCTTACCTTATGTGCACTCTTGTGAAAAGACCGTATTCTGGACGCCTTTTTACAGACTTTTCAGCGAGTAACTGCAATGCGCCTGGCTTTATTCGACTTGGACAACACCCTTCTCGGCGGTGACAGCGACCACGCCTGGGGCGATTACCTCTGCGAACGCGGGATTCTCGACCCGGTGGCCTACAAAGCCCGCAACGATGAATTTTACCAGGACTACCTGGCCGGCAAGCTGGACAACGCCGCCTACTTGAATTTCTGCCTGGAGATCCTCGGCCGCACCGAGATGGCCCAGTTGGACGAGTGGCACAACGACTACATGCGCGACTGCATCGAGCCGATCATGCTGCCGCTGGCCGTAGAACTGCTGGCCAAACACCGCGCCGCCGGCGACAAGTTGGTGATCATCACCGCCACCAACCGTTTCGTCACCGCGCCGATTGCCGCACGCCTGGGCGTGGAAACCTTGATCGCCACCGAGTGCGAGATGGAAAACGGCCGCTACACCGGGCGCAGCACCGATGTGCCGTGCTTCCGTGAAGGCAAGGTGACACGCCTGAACCGCTGGCTGGAAGAGACCGGGTATAGCCTGGAAGACAGTTACTTCTATAGCGATTCGCTGAATGATTTGCCGTTGCTGGAGCAGGTCACCCACCCGGTGGCGGTGGATCCGGACCCGAATCTGCGGGCTG
This sequence comes from Pseudomonas viridiflava, assembly GCF_900591205.1. Lineage (GTDB taxonomy): Bacteria > Pseudomonadota > Gammaproteobacteria > Pseudomonadales > Pseudomonadaceae > Aquipseudomonas. Next base: position 480,118 of record NZ_UUPU01000001.1, on the reverse strand, counting down.
AGGCCGAGAAACGTGGCTGGCCGGTAATTACTCTGCGCAATTGATAACGCTATCGCAGCCAAGCCAGCTCCCACATTTGGAAAGCATTCCCCTGTGGGAGCTGGCTTGCCTGCGATGAAGCCGGCTCGGCCGCAAGCGCTACATCGGCTTGGCTACCATCAGGTAGAAAATCGCCATAAACGCCAGGAACGCCGGCCATCCCAGGGCAAACCACCAGCGCATGTAGGTCGCGGCCTTGATCGGCATCGCCGTACCTTCCCTCAACGCCTGCTCCGCCATTTTGTGCACGCGAATCTGCAACCACACCACCGGCAGCCAGCAGATACCCGCCAGCACATACAATCCGAATGTCCATTGCAACCAACTCTGCTGCAAGGACCATCCCGCCAGATGCATCAGGCCAATCCCGCTCAACGGCTGGAAAACCGCGGTGGTCGCGGTAAACGCCCAATCGGCAAACACCAGGTGCTTGAACGTCACGGCGATCACTTCCACCTTGCCGCTGCGCCAGGCGCGCAGCGCGTAGTAAGCCGAGCCCGCGCCAAGCCCGAACAGGATGGTCGACGACAGGATATGCAGGGTTTTCAGCAGCAGGTATGCGCTCATCGCCGAGGTTCAGTCCAAAATAGCCAGAGAGTGGCCACCATCAACACCAGGTTCTTGGCGACGGCGGCATACGGGTCAAACCAGTAGTGTGGCAGGACCAGGCTGATGCAGACGGTGTAGCCGGCCATGAGCAACAGTTGCAGGATCAGGGTCGGCCTGCGCCAACGCCTGACCAGCAACCCAAGGCCCAGCAACCCATCGCAAACGGCTCCGGCGATCACCGCCAGAGTCGCCCATGCGCCCTGCACCCCCGCTTCGGCGAGGATGCGCAGGCCCCAGTCGTAACCCGGGCCCAGGCATACTGCTGCGGTGCCCAGCCAGATCAGCACCAGTACTGCCAGCATCAACGGGCGGATCGTACGCTGACTGCTCATGGCCGCTGTCGGCCAATTCTGCAAACGCGAGAAAAACGGCGCCGCCGAATAACCGCAGACCGATGCCAGCACCTCGGGGTCGGCCACGTTGTCCTGTTGCGAAAGGGCGATGCTTTGTCGGTTCAACGCTCGCCAGCCCAGGCGATCCCCCAACCAACCGCCCAACCTCAGAAGTGGCGCTTGCACGTATCGGCCCGGTCCCCAGCCCTGGGCACTGCGCAGGCGGTCAATGACCTGAGACAGCCGCATCGGCTCCGGCCCCACCAATGGCAAGACCATTGATTCTTCCGGCCACCGACGCAGCAGCGCCAGCACAGCGCCGACCAAGTCATCAATATGCACGGGTTGCAGAGTGGCCTTGAGGTCCAGCAACGGGATCAGCGGCCAGGGCGAAAGCCCGGCGAGCCAGGCACTGCTGGCACCGCCCTCGCCTACCACCAGTGAAGGCCGCAGCACCACCGAGTTCATACCCAGGCCGAGCAGATAGTCATCTGCCGCGCCTTTGCTGGCCAGAAACGGCACGTCGGATTGCGCGCAGGCGCCGAGCGCAGAAACCTGCAGCACCCGAACACCGCGCCGAGTCGCCAGATCAAACAAGGCGCAAGCTCCCTGATCCTGCACCCGGCTCAACTCGGCGGCATCCACACTCAATAGCCCGGCGGCATTGATCAATAAATCAACAGACTCAGGAAAGGTAAAGCTACCGGGATCGGCAGCGAGCAGGCTCAAATCCAGCGCACGCCACTCCAACCCGGGCCAACCCTGGCGTCGAGGCTCGCGACAGGTAGCTATCACGCAGTGCCCGGCTTGCTGCAAGGCGCGCAACAAGTGGCTGCCGACGAATCCTGTGGCACCCACCAGAAGAATGTTCATGCAGCTCCTTTAGACGGGTTTGGCGCCCATCAACCCCGCAATCGCCACAAACCCCACCAGGCTGACCACCGCCAGCACCAAGGTGAAATTCAGGCTGCCGCCCTCGCCTTTACGCAGGCGATTAAGCCGCGCCACCAGCCAGAACCAGGCCAGCGCCGCCACGGTGTAGATAATGCTGGAACCCAGAATCCAGGTCTGCCCCAGGGGCCAGCCGATCAGGTGCGCCAGCCACCAGCCGGTAAACGGCATGCTCACCACGCAAACCCCCATCAGCAACCACACGAACACCCATGGCCGCTGCACGGTCACCGCCGGGCCGGCGCTGCGTTTGCGCCAGGCCAGTAGCGCCAGGCCAAGACCACTGAGCAGCAGCAACACGGTGGCTGCAATGTGGATAACCTTGAGGGTGGTCAGCGTTTCCATGGTTTCAATTCCTTAGTGGCCGCCCAGTCAGCGTAGTCGGTCAACCGAGGAACAGCTGGTAGGCCGGGTTTTCGCTCTCATCCCAATACGGGTAGCCAATCTCGGCCAAGGCTGCCGGCACCAAGTGGCGCTCATCCGCCGGCACTTGCAGGCCCGCGACCACTCGGCCATCGGCGGCGCCGTGGTTGCGGTAGTGGAACATCGAGATATTCCAGCGCCCGCCCAACTTATTGAGAAAGTTGAACAGCGCACCGGGACGCTCGGGGAATTCAAAACGCAACACCAGCTCATCGCTGACCTTGGCCGCATGCCCGCCGACCATATGGCGAATGTGCAACTTGGCCAGCTCGTTCTCGGTCAGGTCCAGCACCGGGAACCCCTGACCGGTAAGGCTGGCGATCAGTGCACTGCGCGGGTCGTTTTCCGGGTGGGTCTGCACGCCAACAAAGATGTGCGCCTCGCTGCCGGAGTGGTAGCGGTAGTTGAATTCGGTAATCTGGCGCTTGCCCACGGCTTCGCAGAACGCCTTGAAGCTGCCCGGTTTCTCGGGGATGGTCACGGCGATGATGGCTTCGCGGCCTTCACCCAGCTCGGCGCGCTCGGCCACATGGCGCAGGCGGTCGAAGTTGACGTTGGCGCCGGAGTCGATGGCCACCAGGGTTTGCCCGGTGACGCCACGGGTCTCCACGTATTTCTTGATCCCCGCCACGCCTAACGCGCCGGCCGGCTCGGTGATGGAGCGGGTGTCGTCGTAGATGTCCTTGATCGCCGCACAGATTTCATCGGTGCTCACGGTGATCACTTCATCCACATAGTCTTTGCAGATGTCGAAGGTGTGCTGGCCGATCTGCGCCACCGCCACCCCGTCGGCAAAAATCCCCACGGTCGGCAGCACCACGCGCTCCCCAGCAGCCATGGCGGCTTGCAGGCAGTTGGAGTCGTCCGGCTCGACGCCGATGATCTTGATTTCCGGGCGCAGGTATTTAACGTAGGCCGCGATACCGGCAATCAGCCCGCCGCCGCCCACCGGTACGAAAATCGCGTCCAGCGGCCCTGGATGCTGGCGCAGGATTTCCATCGCCACGGTGCCCTGCCCGGCAATAGTGTGCGGATCATCGTAGGGGTGAATGTAGACGTAGCCTTTTTCGTCGACCAGTTTCAGCGAATAGGCCAGGGCTTCCGGGAAAGAGTCGCCGTGCAGCACCACTTTGCCGCCACGCGAGCGCACGCCTTCGACCTTGATCTCCGGGGTGGTCTTGGGCATCACGATCGTGGCCTTGACCCCCAGCACCTTGGCCGCCAGGGCCAGGCCCTGAGCGTGGTTGCCCGCCGAAGCGGTGACGACGCCGCGCGCACGCTCCTGCGCCGTCAACTGCGTCAGCTTGTTATAGGCGCCGCGAATCTTGAACGAGAACACCGGCTGCAAGTCTTCACGCTTGAGCCAGACCGTGTTGCCCAGTCGCTCGGAGAGCTGGCGGGCGGTCTGCAGCGGGGTTTCTACGGCAACGTCGTAAACGCGCGAGGTGAGGATCTTTTTGACGTACTGTTCAAGCATCGGCAGGTATCACTGGGCGGGTTGGGCAGGGCCAAGGAGTCTAACCCAGCGTTTGGCCGGGAGACCACACGAATCCCAAGGTTTGTTGGGGTATACTCGCGCGCCTCAATAACTCCCCGCCCGTTCCGGAGCCCGCATGACCCAGGATCAACTCAAACAGGCAGTGGCTCAGGCCGCCGTCGATTTAATCCTTCCCAAACTCGACGACAAAAGCATCGTCGGTGTCGGCACCGGCTCCACCGCCAACTGCTTTATCGACGCGCTGGCCCAGCACAAGGGCGCGTTCGACGGCGCCGTGGCCAGTTCCGAAGCCACCGCCGCACGTCTCAAAGGCCATGGCATTCCGGTATACGAGCTCAACACCGTCAGCGACCTGGAGTTCTATGTAGACGGCGCCGATGAAAGCGACGAACACCTGAACCTGATCAAAGGCGGCGGCGCAGCCCTGACTCGCGAGAAGATCGTCGCGGCCGTGGCCAAGACCTTTATCTGCATCGCCGACGCCAGCAAGCTGGTGCCGGTGCTTGGCGCCTTCCCGCTGCCGGTCGAAGTGATCCCGATGGCCCGCAGCCACGTGGCCCGCGAGCTGGTGAAACTGGGCGGCGACCCGGTGTACCGCGAAGGCGTGTTGACCGACAACGGCAACATCATCCTTGATGTGTTCAACCTGCAGATCACCAACCCGGTCGAGCTGGAGACACAGATCAATGCGATCGTCGGCGTGGTCACCAACGGCCTGTTCGCGGCGCGCCCGGCGGACGTGTTGCTGCTGGGCACTGCCGAAGGCGTCAAAACCCTAAAAGCCTAAAGCTCACCGCTCGGCGTTCTGTGGGAGCTGGCTTGCCTGCGATGGCATCCACTCGATATAGCTGCCAAACCGGGGCGCCTGCATCGCGGGCAAGCCCGGCTCCCACAGGGGCCCGGCATTGCTTCAGAGAGTTGGTTTCTTGAACACGTAAAACAGGTTCGGCTCGCTGACCAGGTACAACGTGCCCTGGTCATCCATGGCGATCCCTTCGGCCTGCGGCACCCGCTTCGTCAGGCCATGGCGCCCGTTGAGCAGCGACAAACTGCTCAACGGGCGACCGTCGATATCCAGCTCCAACACCAGAAACGACTCATCCGACAGCGCCAGCAAATGGCCGCTGCGCTCGTCGTATTGCAGGCTCGACAGGTCGCGCACAAACAGCCCGGCATCACGCTTGGGGTTGTTGATCACATGCACCGAATAGGTTTTTTCCGGCTTGAAATGCGGAAACCCGTGGACCTCGTAGATCAGCATCGGGTCGCGCTCCTTGGCCACAAACAGGCGCTTGCCCACCGAGTCATAGGCCAGGCCCTCGAAGCCCTTGTTGCCGCCCACGTGCAAGCCCAGGGTCATCTGCTCCGCATCGGCGGCGTCGAGAAATTGCGTGTCGTCGTCCACATGCACCTTGATCAGCCGCTGCTGGCGCTCATCGCTGATGACATAAATATTGTCGCTGATAAATTCCACCGCCTCGGCATCACCAAACCCCACCAAGGGGATGCGCCGCAGGATCTTGCCCTCCAGCGACAGCTCGATCAGTTCGGCGTTTTTGTTGGTGACGGTAAACAGGCTTTTGCGCACCGGGTCGTAGGTGAGGGCCGAGACGTCGTCGTCCAGCCCCTCGATCACCTGGGCCTCCAGGGCCACCCGGTAATCCGCCAGGCCGATAGAGCGCTCATCCGCCGGCTGGCGCCACGCCTGCCAGTTGAACCAGGCGCGCTCGAACAGGCGAAAGTGCTGCGCAACGGCCCCAGCGCTGACCAGGGCGATCAGCACAAGCATTAAGAAAACGGGTTTGGGGCGGGTTAGTCGTCGCATCGGGCGGGCTCAAAGTCAAAAGTGGCGAATGAATATCACGCCTATCTGAATTTAAACTTAAACGCGCCCTGAAGTCTGGCGAATGCCGCTCACAGCGACATCACCGACGTAATCGGTGTGCTATTTCTGCTTTTCGAACCGATAGAACAGGTTGGGCTCACTGACCACGTACAGGTTGCCCTCCTCGTCCATGGTCACCCCTTCCGCGCGCGGAATGGTTTTGTTGAGGCCGTTGAAACCGCCGAGCAGGGTCATGAAACTGACCTGCTCACCCTTTTCATCCAGCTCCAGCAGCAGGTGGGAGTCAGCCGAGAGCACCAGCAAGTGCCCGGTGCGCGGGTCTACGGCCAAGGCCGAAAGGTTACGCATGTCCAACGCTTTGCTGGCCAGCTTTTGTTTGTCGCCAGCCAGGGTCTGGCCACCGTCGCTTTTCCAGGTAAACAGCGCGGGCGGGCGCTCTTCGCCGAACACCAGTTGCTGGTTGCGCTTGTCCCAGGCCACGGCTTCAAACGCTTTGTTTTGGTCCTTGGACGGGCCCAGGTCGTAACTCGGGAAGTCGGCCTTGTTCAGTTGCTGGGTCGTGGCGTCAACCTTGACGAGGCTGACCGTGTGCTGGCGCTCATCAACCACCGCGATCAGGCCGTTTTCCATCACCGTCACGCCTTCCGGGTTATCCCAGCCGTTAAGCGCCATCTTGCGCAGCACATCGCCTTGCAGGCTCAGCTCGACGAGGAACGGGTTTTTGCCCATCACGGAAAACAGGGTTTTGGTCTGCGGGTTGTAGGAGACGTCAGAGGCTTCATCCTTCTCCATGCCCGGCAGCACTTTGGCGTCGATAACCGCATGATAGTCCGGCAGCCACACGCTTTCCTGGCGTTCGGCCGGGGTTTCAAAGCGCTCCAGCACCCACAGCAGGCCGCGATCGTCCCAATGCATGACCCAGGCCACGCCATACACAATGGCTCCGGACAGAAACAACCAGGAATACCAACGCAGGGAGAAACGCGAACGCGGTTTGGATGTAGCGGAGGGCAGAGGCACGGCCATTGAGCGCTTTTTCCGGAAAGTCAGCGTTAGGTGATAGCACAGGAACAATGGGCTCGTGTGCTGGAGGCCAAAGATTATCCGGATGGTGTGTGAAAAAAATGCAAAAAATTGGCTTTCTAGGCTGCACACAAACAAATGTGGGAGGGGGCTTGCCCCCGATTGCAGTGGCTCAGTCAATATTCCCAGTGGCTGACACTCCGCTATCGCAGGCAAGCCAGCTCCCACATTTGAATTGTTCTCAGCCGTTAGCGAACGCTGCTGTCGAAGCGGTTCACGCCACTGAGTTCCAGCACCAGCTCATCGCCCACATTCAGCGGGCCCACGCCGGCCGGGGTGCCGGTGAGGATGACGTCACCGGCCTGCAGCGAAAAGCAGCCGGCCATGTGCTGGATCATCGGGATGATAGGGTTAAGCATTTGCGCGCTGTTGCCGTCCTGGCGCACTTCGCCATTGATGGTCAGGCGAATGCCGATGTCGGTGACGTCGGCAAAGGTGCTGCCCACGACGAACGGTGCAATCACCGCCGCGCCGTCGAAGGACTTGGCGATTTCCCACGGCAGGCCCTTGGCTTTCAGCTCGGCCTGCTTGTCGCGCAGGGTCAAGTCCAGGGCCGGGGCGAAGCCGGAGATCGCGTCCAGTACTTCTTCACGGCTGGGCTTGGTCGACAGGGGTTTGCCGATCAATACCGCGATTTCCGCCTCGTAATGCACCGAACCGCGCTCGGTCGGAATGCTGAAACCGCCTTCCAGCGGCACCACGCAACTGCCCGGTTTGATGAACAGCAACGGTTCGGTCGGCACCGGGTTGTCCAGCTCCTTGGCATGTTCGGCGTAGTTACGCCCAATGCACACCACTTTACCGACGGGGAAGTGGATGTTGGTGCCGTCGACATACTTGTGCTGGTAGCTCATGGAACGACTCCTTCAGGGCGGTTAAACAGCGAAGATCTTGCCGGGGTTCATGATCCCGTTAGGGTCAAACACCGCCTTCACTGCCTTCATGTATTCGATTTCAACCGGGGAGCGGCTGTAGGTCAGGTAATCGCGTTTGGTCATGCCCACGCCGTGTTCGGCGGAGATTGAGCCGTTGTACTTCTGCACGGTCTCAAACACCCACTTGTTCACGGTGGCGCACTTGGCGAAGAACTCATCCTTGCTCAGGTTTTCCGGCTTGAGGATGTTCAGGTGCAGGTTGCCGTCGCCAATATGGCCGAACCACACAATTTCAAAGTCCGGGTAGTGTTCGCCGACGATCGCATCAATTTCCTTCAAGAACGCCGGCACTTTGGAGACAGTGACCGAGATATCGTTCTTGTACGGTGTCCAGTGGGAAATGGTCTCGGAGATGTATTCGCGCAGCTTCCACAGGTTGTGCAGTTGGGTCTCGCTCTGGCTCATCACGCCGTCCAGCACCCAGCCCTGCTCCACGCAGTGCTCGAACGTTTCCAGCGCATGGTTGGCGACTTCTTCGGTGGTGGCTTCAAATTCCAGCAGCGCGTAGAACGGGCAATTGGTCTCGAACGGCGCCGGCACATCGCCGCGCCCCATGACTTTGGCCAGGGCCTTGTCGGAGAAGAATTCGAAGGCGGTCAGGTCGAGCTTGCTCTGGAAGGCGTGCAGCACCGGCATGATCGAGTCGAAATCGGTAGTGCCGAGCACCATGGCGGTGAGGTTTTTCGGCGCACGGTCCAGGCGCATGGTGGCTTCCACTACAAAGCCCAGGGTGCCTTCAGCGCCGATAAACAGCTGGCGCATGTCGTAGCCGGTGGCGTTTTTGATCAGGTCTTTGTTCAGTTCCAGCAGGTCGCCCTTGCCAGTGACGACTTTCATGCCCGCCACCCAGTTACGGGTCATGCCGTAGCGAATAACCTTGATTCCGCCGGCATTGGTGCCGATATTGCCGCCAATCTGGCTCGAACCGGACGAGGCGAAGTCCACCGGGTAGTACAGGCCCTGCTCTTCGGCGACGTTCTGCAATTGCTTGGTGACCACGCCCGGCTGGCACACGGCGGTGCGGTCGGTGAGGTTCACCTCGAGGATCTGGTTCATATAGTCGAACGACACTACCACTTCGCCATTGGCCGCAACGGCGGCAGCCGACAGGCCGGTACGACCCCCGGACGGCACCAGTGCCACCTTGTGTTCATTGGCCCAACGGACAATGGCCTGCACCTGTTCGGTGGTCTTCGGGAACACGATGGCGGTCGGCGCAGGTGCGAAGTGCTTGGTCCAATCCTTGCCGTAAGCCTCCAGGGAGTCTGCATCGGTCAGCACTTTGCCGGGCTCAACCAGGGTCTTTAGCTCATCAATCAGGGCAGGATGGGTCATCGACAGAACTCTCGAACAATTCATGGTCATCCTGAGAACGCTTCACGTCGCAGGAATGAGTGTTTAGCGGGGCGCGTATGCTAGCATATCGCCCCCGCAGGACAGAGCCCAAGGGCGTATCTGCGGTGACGGCTTTCCTGCCGTCCGGGTCAGCTTATGTGATCCGATTCCCTGCCATTTTTCTCCGGGATACAGGTTTACGCAGATGAGCAAGACTTCTCTCGATAAGAGCAAGATCAAGTTCCTTCTTCTGGAAGGCGTCCACCCATCGGCTGTCGACGTTCTGAAAGCCGCTGGGTACTCCAGCATTGAGTACATCACCAGTTCTCTGCCGGAAGCCCAGTTAAAGGAAAAGATCGCCGACGCGCACTTTATCGGCATTCGCTCCCGCACTCAGCTGACCGAAGAGATCTTCGACCACGCCAAGAAGTTGGTGGCTGTCGGCTGTTTCTGCATCGGCACTAACCAGGTCGACCTCAACGCAGCGCGCGAGCGCGGCATCGCGGTGTTCAACGCACCGTACTCCAACACCCGTTCCGTTGCGGAGCTGGTGCTGGCCGAGGCCATCCTGCTGCTGCGCGGCATCCCTGAGAAGAACGCTTCCTGCCACCGTGGCGGCTGGATCAAAAGCGCGGCCAACTCCTTCGAAATCCGCGGCAAGAAGCTGGGTATCGTTGGTTACGGCTCGATTGGTACTCAGTTGTCGGTTCTGGCTGAAGGCTTGGGCATGCAGGTGTTCTTCTACGACACCCTGACCAAGCTGCCATTGGGCAACGCCACCCAGGTGTCGAGCCTGACCGAACTGCTGGGCATGTCCGATATCGTGACCCTGCACGTTCCGGAAACCGCTGAAACCCAGTGGATGATCGGCGAGAAGGAAATCCGTGCCATCAAGAAAGGCGGCATCCTGATCAACGCTGCACGCGGCACTGTGGTTGAGCTGGACGCCCTGGCCGACGCGATCAAGGACAAGCACCTGATCGGCGCCGCAATCGACGTGTTCCCGGTGGAGCCACGCTCCAACGATGACATCTTCGAAAGCCCGCTGCGTGGCCTCGACAACGTGATCCTGACCCCGCACATCGGCGGCTCCACCGCTGAAGCCCAAGCCAACATCGGCCTGGAAGTGTCGGAGAAGCTGGTCAAGTACAGCGACAATGGCACCTCGGTATCGTCCGTCAACTTCCCGGAAGTGGCCCTGCCGGCTCACCCTGGCAAGCACCGCCTGCTGCACATCCACCAGAACATCCCTGGCGTGATGATGGAGATCAACAAGGTGTTCGCGGAAAACGGCATCAACATCTCCGGTCAGTTCCTGCAGACCAACGAGAAGGTCGGCTACGTGGTCATCGACGTCGACGCCGAGTACTCGGACCTGGCGCAAGAGAAGCTGCAGCACATTAATGGGACCATCCGTAGCCGCGTGCTTTTCTAGAGCGGTGGTTGTGGTCCGCTGCAAGCCACAAGTTTCAAGCGGCAAGCTAAGAGCTTTACCTTGCAGCTTATAGCTTGAAGCTTGCAGCAATAAAAAACGGGAGCCCCGCAAGGGACTCCCGTTTTTTTATTTCACATTAACCGTGATGACTTTCGAGGCTACAGTCGGGTTGAACTGCATGTGCAGTTTGTCGCCGGCCACCAGTTGCAAGGTATGTTTGCCCGGGGAGAGGGTCAGTTCGGTTTCGGTCTGCGCCTTGCCGTAGTGGATCACGGTGTCAGTCGCCGGGATCGGCATGCTGGCGTCAGGCAGTTCTTTCTGGTCGACCAGCAGGTGGTGGTGACCGGTGCCAGGCTCCTGGTCGGTGGCCGGGGCGAGTTTCAAGCCCTCCATGCCGAATTTGACGGTGAAGGTCTTGTCGACGGTAGCGCCATCTTTGGGCGACACGATAAACACCTTGGCACCTTCAGGTGGAGCACTGCGTGGGATGCCGTCGGCGGCGGTGGCCAACATCGAAGCACCCAGCATCAGGGAGGCCAGGGTGGCACGGGACAAAAAGGCTTTCATTCGCTTCTCCAGTTTTTCCAGGAAATCTGTAGGTTCATGACAACTTCGCGGCAAATTGCTGTCCAAGCCACTCAACACCCTAGCAAAGCGATGCTGAACGGCGCCTCGCACATTCGAATTCTTTAGGAGTGACCATGCGCTTTTCGCCTGGCCTGTTACTGCTACTTCCCCTTCTGAGCCCCTTGGCTCACGCCGAACTGGTCGATGATGTCTTCGACCGTGGCGAACTGCGCATCGCCCTCGAAGCCAACACCCCGCCGTTCAACTTCAAGGAAGGCGACAAACTCACCGGTTTCGAAGTGGAACTAGGCGAGCAACTGGCCAAAGAGATGGACGTGCGCCCCTCATTTATCACCACCGATGACAATGACATGCTGCCGGGGGTGGAAAGCGGCAAGTACGACGTGGCCATCAACCATATCGCTATGACTGCCGAGCTGCAGGATCGGTTCGATTTCAGTGAGGCTTATAACGAGAATCCGGAGCTAGCGATTCCGTTCCAGAAGGGCAATCCGGCGTTCAAGAGCAGTTTGGACAAGGCGTTGCAGCAGGTGAAGGCCGATGGCCGCCTGAAAGCGTTGGCGCAAAAATGGCTTCAAGGTGAAACACCGGCAGCCCAGGCGCAGTAGATCAACGGTGGGAGGGGGCTTGCCCCCTCCCACATTTTGACTTACACAGGGTTTGAGAGTCGGGCCAGGGCTTGCGCCGCCTCAGGTAGCTCCAGCTCACTGAACACCAGCACGCCATGCTGCCTGAGCAACGCCGCCGTCACCCCCTCGCCGCTCACTTTTACGCCGCTGAACGTGCCGTCATAGGTCAGCAAGTTGCCGCAGGACGGGCTATTGGCCTTGAGGATGGCGATGCGGATGTCATGGCGCTGCACCAACGCCAACGCCTGGCGGGCGCCGTCAAGGAACGCGGCGCTGAAGTCCTCGCCCTCGGCGGTCAGCACCTTGGCGCGGCCTTCCCACACATCCACGCCCTGCCCGCCCGGAATCTCCGCAGCGGGGCGCGGCGTCGGCAAGCCACCCGCCACTTCCGGGCAGATCGCAACCACACGGCCTTCGGCCTGCCACGCTGCCAATGGGTCGAACGGCCCGCTGGCTCCACCGTCGTAGCGCACCTTGTGCCCGAGCAGGCAGCGGCTGATCAGAATCTTTTGCATGGTTAAAACGGCTCGTTGCCGCGCCGCCGAAACCAGCCGGTGAGGGACAGGCGTTCGCGCGTGGCGGGCATGACTTCGTGGGGCACCTCGCCCGACAGGAATACCACCAGGCAGCCGCCGGTGGGCACCACATCGTATTCGACGCCGCCCTTGAGGTACATGCGCAACTGCCCGCCGTGCTCGGGCAACCAGGCGTCGTTCAAGTAAATCACCGCCGAGACCATGCGCCGGTCATCATCACGAAAGCGGTCGAGGTGCTTGAGGTAGAACGCCCCTGGCGGGTACATCGCAAAATGACTTTCGAAGTCTTCCAGGCCGAGGAACAGGCTGCGGTTCATCGCCAGACGCAAGCTGTCCATCAACGCCATATAGGCGTCGCAGACCGCCGCGTCGCCCTCTTCCAACCATTGGATATGGTCACCGCGAATGCCCTCGCGGATCTCCTGGGACGGCCCGCGCCCCACCGCTGCCGGCGCCAATTCCCCTTCAGCCGCACGTTTACGGCACTCAGCCGCCAGTTCCAGGGTCAGAGCCTGGGGCAGGAAGCCGTTCTGCTGCGACCAGCCTTTTTCGGCCAGGTCGTCGACGATGCGTTGCAGCAGGGGGTGATCAAGGGGTATTTGCATGGCGCGCATAGTATCCATACGCCTGTGAATCCGACAGAGCCGCCGAGCGTCTGAATTAACTTTAGTCAGACGACTGATAGGATTTCTCGACAAATCCTACGCCCGACACGGACAATAGTGGCCGACTGACAGGAGTCCATATGCGTCGTTTGTTTTTTTTCTTGCTGATGTTCTGCGTTTTGCCCGCCTGGGCAGACAGCCATGACCAGTTGTACAAGGTCGCCGGCTGGGCCGAACAACGCGCACATTTCAATGACGCCCTCAGTGCCGCCCAACAACGCTACCGCAACAGCCTGCCGCCGGCGGTGTATCAGGCGCTGGTGGACAACAGCAATAAACGCTTTGCCGCCCAGGCCATGGACCAGCGTGCCGAAGCGCAATTGCGCAAGAACCTGGCGGACCCAAAACCAGCCCTGGCGTTTTTCCAATCGCCCCTGGGCCGCAAGATTGTCGCCGCCGAGTTGCTGGCCACGCGCCGCGACCAACTGGCAAAAAACGCCCAGGGCCTGCCGCATATCGAGGCCGACGCCACCCGCAGCCTGATCATCGGGCACCTGGCGCAGGCCCTGCCCGCCCGCGAAGCCGGTGCGGAAGTCAGCCTGGCCATCGCTGGCGTGGCGGCCGACAGCTTGAGCCAGATGATCCCCGGCTTGCTGGGCGGCGGTCAGGCCCAAGGTATGTTGAATGGCCAGCGCGAGCGGCTGATGCAGCAGATTGATAAGGATCTGAGCAACACGCTGCTGTACGTCTATCGGGATTTGTCTGACCCGGAGCTGGAAGAATTCGCTACGTTTGCGGAGTCACCGGAGGGTAAGGCGTATTACCAGGCAGCCCTTGCCGCCATTCGCGCAGGCTTGGCGGTCGGCCAAAGCACTTCCAGCCTGGCGCAGTAACAAAATGTGGGAGCGGGCTTGCTCGCTCCCACATTAGGACTGCGTTACTTCAGTTGATCCGTGAGAAAGTTGAAATACTCTTCACGAATCTCGGGAATCTCATTCGCCAGGTGATGCCTGCCACGCGGCACCATCAACACCTCGGGCTGATCGAACTTGCCCCGCAGCACTCGCAAGTTGTGCTGCCAGTCCACCGTCATATCCTCCTCACCCTGCACGATCACCGGGCGCCGTGTACTGCGCGGTGCGGCTTCGATGCGCTGGATCCAGCGCGCCAGCGCACCTACCCAGGCGGTGGGCAGCTGGCGCGGCTGCAGCGGGTCGGCCTCCAGGAACGGCTTGAATGCCGGGTCATGGGTGTTCTCGCTGAACCGCCGTGCGATGCCTTTGACGAACGGCCGCAGCAGGTAATAGCTGACCTGCGACCAACCCCAGGCACGCGGGCGCACCAACGGTGAAAGCAGAAAAGTCCTACCCTGGGCCGGACTGTCGGTGCCATGGTTGAGCACGTGGTCCACCACCACCGCGCCGCCGGTGCTTTGTCCGAACAGGTGCCAGGGCTGCGGCAAGTGCAGTGCCTCGGCCTGGGCAAACAGCGCCTGCACCACGTCCTGATACACCGCAAAATCATCAATACTGGCGCGCTCGCCACTGGATAAGCCATGGCCCGGAAGGTCGCAGGCGATCACCACAAAGCCCTGGTCAAGCGCCCAGTTCACCACGTGGCGATACAAGCCCATATGATCGTAGAAGCCGTGAAACATGAACATCGTCGCCACCGGTTCAGGCGGCAACCACACCTGGGCGACCACCTCGAACCCATCCACCTCAAAACGCCCCAGGCGGCTCACCGCCGGCACTGTGCGTGCGGCCAGGTCCAATCCGTAGAAACGCTGGTAGACCCGCGCCTCGGCGCTCAGCGGCTGCGCGTCCACCAGAGGCCGCAAGCTTTCGCGCAGATGATCGGGGTCAAAGGTAACGGGCATAAAGGGTTCCAGACTTACGGCGAAGATGAATATCGAGCTGCGATATTCATCTGTCAGGACAAGCATGGCAAGCTACGCGACCTGCGAGGATACCTCTGAATGCGACAGCCCTACCGTACCGCCCTGTTCGCGAGCCTGATCCTGATCATCTGCGCCGGCGTGCTGTGGGCGGCGTATGACTGGTTCCAGGGCCGCTACCTGCGCGCCTTCAGCGAACACACCGCAGTATTTTCCGGCGACGCCCTGCGCCTGCCCGCCGAACTCTCGGGCCCCGGCCCGATCCGTCTGGTGCACTTCTGGGACCCGGCCTGCCCGTGCAACGTCGGCAACCAGCAACACCTGGGCGAACTGATCGAACACTACGCGCCCCAAGGCATCGAGTTCTACGCCCTGCAAAAATCCGGCAGCCACGGCCGGCTGCCCGACAACCTGCGCACCCTGAAAACCCTCGCCGCCCTGCCCGGCGCCGACCAGGTGCCGGCCAGCCCAGCCGTGGGAATCTGGGATCGCTCGGGCAAGCTTGCATACTTCGGCCCCTACAGCGAAGGGCTGACGTGCAATTCCGGTAACAGTTTTATCGAGCCGATCTTGCAGGCCCTCGAGGCTGGGCGCGAGGTGAATGCCACGCACACGCTGGCGGTGGGCTGCTATTGTTCGTGGTCGACAGATAAGTAGCTTGCTCCCCCCTCTTAAGGAATGTTCATGAAGCGCGTCTTGCAGGTTCTCGCGGTTCTGGTGGTACTGGTCGCCCTAGGCGCCGGCTGGTATGTCTACAGCAAACAACCCACTCGCCAGGGCACGGTAGAACTGGCGAACCTGCAAGGCTCGGTCACCGTGCGTTACGACGACCGTGGTGTGCCGCACATCCGCGCCGACAACGACACCGACCTGTATCGCGCCCTGGGCTATGTGCATGCCCAAGACCGGCTGTTCCAGATGGAAATCATGCGGCGCCTGGCCCGTGGCGAGCTGGCCGAGGTGCTCGGCCCCAAGCTGCTCGACACCGACAAGTTGTTCCGCAGCCTGCGCATTCGTGAACGCGCCTTGAGTTACGTGGAACAGATCGACCATGACTCACCGGCATGGAAGGCCCTGCAAGCCTATCTGGACGGGATCAACCAATACCAGGACAGCCACGCCAGCCCGCTGGAGTTCGACGTGCTGGGCATCCCCAAGCGGCGGTTTACCGCTGAAGACACCATCAGCGTCGCCGGCTACATGGCCTACAGCTTTGCCGCTGCGTTTCGTACAGAGCCACTGCTGACTTACGTACGCGACCAGTTGGGCAGCGACTACTTGAAAGTCTTCGACCTGGACTGGCAACCCAAAGGCGCGCTCAACCTCGCCGCCAGTGACTGGCAAACCCTTGGCGCCATCGCCTCCCTCAGCGAACAGGCCCTGGCCGACAACGGTTTACCGCAGTTCGAAGGCAGCAACGCCTGGGCCATCAGCGGCAGCCGCACCAAAAGCGGCAAGCCGCTGCTGGCGGGAGACCCGCATATCCGCTTCTCGGTGCCGTCGGTGTGGTACGAGGCGCAACTCTCGGCGCCGGGCTTCGAGCTGTACGGGTATCACAACGCACTGGTGCCGGTGGCATTCCTGGGGCACAACCTGGATTTCGGCTGGAGCCTGACTATGTTCCAGAACGATGACCTCGACCTGATCGCTGAGAAGGTCAACCCGGACAACCCCAACCAGGTCTGGTATCACGGCCAGTGGGTCGACATGACCAGCAGCGAACAACAGATCGTCGTGAAGGGCCAGGCGCCGGTCACTCTAACGCTGCGCCGATCGCCCCACGGCCCGATCATCAATGACGTGCTCGGCGAAAACGCCGGCAGCACGCCGATCGCCATGTGGTGGGCGTTCCTCGACACCCAGAACCCGATCCTAGAAGGTTTCTACCAGCTCAACCGCGCCGACACCCTGGCCAAGGCCCGCGCTGCGGCCGCCAAGGTGTCGGCGCCGGGGCTGAATATCGTGTGGGCAAATGCCAAGGGGGATATCGGCTGGTGGGCGGCGGCGCAGCTGCCGATTCGCCCGGCTGGCGCCAACCCCGGTTTTATCCTCGATGGCAGCACCGCCCAGGCCGACAAACTCGGCTTCTACCCCTTCAGCGCCAACCCCCAGGAAGAAAACCCGGCGCGAGGCTATGTGGTGTCGGCCAATGCCCAGCCCGTGTCGCCCACCGGCATGGAGATCCCCGGCTATTACAACCTGGCCGACCGTGGCCAGCAGTTGAACGCGCAGTTGAGCGACAAAAGCGTGAAGTGGGACGTGAACAACAGCCAGGCCCTGCAACTGGGCACCACCACCGCCTTCGGCCCGCGCCTGCTGGCGCCGCTGTTGCCGGTGCTGCGTGAGGTGGTCAAGGACCCGGCGCAGCTGAAACTGGTGGAACAGCTTGCAAGCTGGAAGGGTGACTACCCGCTGGACTCCACCAGCGCCACGTTGTTCAACCAGTTCCTGTTCAACCTGGCCGATGCCACCTTCCACCCGAAACTGGGTGACGCGATGTTCAAGACCCTGCTCAGCACCCGCGTCATCGACGCCGCCCTGCCTCGCCTGGCCGCCGCTGCGGACTCGCCGTGGTGGGACGGCAAGCGCGCCGAGCGGGTGAAGCTCGCCTGGGACAACAGCCTCGCTCACCTCAAGGCCACCTTCGGCGATGACCCAACGCAATGGCAGTGGGGCAAGGCCCACACCCTGACTCACGGCCACCCGCTGGGCTCGCAGAAGCCGCTGGACCTGATCGTCAACGTCGGCCCGTTCCCGGCCCCGGGCACCCACGAAGTGCCGAACAACCAGTCGGCGAATATCGGCCCCGCGCCGTGGCCGGTGACGTACGGCCCGTCGACCCGCCGCCTGATCGACTTCGCCGATGCGGCGCACGCCCTGACCATCAACCCGGTCGGGCAAAGCGGCGTGCCGTTCGACAAGCACTATGGCGACCAGGCGCAAACCTACATCGAAGGCGGTTACGAGCAGGCGCATTTCAGTGATGAGGAAGTGACCGCCAATACGCGTGGCACGCTCAAACTATTGCCCGCCCGTACCCCCTGACAAAACAGGATAAACATGTGGGAGGGGGCAAGCCCCCTCTCACATTTGCACCGAGCACTGCTTTATATCGGCGCCGCAAAGTTGAGCCGGAACTGTTGCGGCGTCACGCCCAGCCGGCGGTTGAACACGCTGCGCATGTGTTGGGCATCGCGAAACCCGCATTGATAGGCCACGGTCTTCAGCGGCGCCTGGCTGCTTTCGAGCAGCACCCGCGCCGCGTCCACCCGCGCCCGCTCGACAAACTCGGCAGGTGTTATCTGCGCTTCACGGGCAAACACGCGGGAGAAATTCCGCGCACTCATATTGGCCGCCTTGGCCAGATCGGCGATGGTCAGGTCCCCCGTCAGGTTCGCCAACACGTACAGCTGCACCAAGGCCACCGCCGAGGTGGTTTCGGCGTGGGGCGTAAGGAACGGGCTGAACTGCGACTGCCCGCCCGACCGCTGGGTGAACACCACCAGGCGCTTGGCCACGCTCAGCGCCACTTCCGGGCCATGATCCTGGGCCAGCAGGTACAGCGACAAGTCGATCCCCGCCGTGACCCCCGCCGAGGTGTAGAGGTTGCCGTCCTGCACGTAGAGGCGGTCAGCCTCGACCTGGGCCGAGGGGCACAGGCGCGCCAAATCGGCAGCATCATTCCAATGGGTGGTGACGGTTTTCCCTTCCAGCAAACCGGCGCGAGCCAACATGAAGGCGCCATTGCAGATCGAGCCAAAGCGTTGCGCCCGCGCTGTCGCCCCACGCAGCCAGTCATCGAACGGCGCGCCGAAATCCTCGAACGGCAACTGCGGCCCGCCCGCTACCAGCAGCAGGTCATAGGCTTGCAGGGCGTCGCTGTAATGCCGGTGGGCCTGCAATGACAGGCCGTTGGAAGCCGCCAGGGTGCCGTGGGCCAAACCAATGACTTCCAGCTGGTAGTGATCCTGCGGCGGCAAAAAACGGTTGGCTTCGCAGAACACATCCATGGGCCCGGTCACGTCCAGTGACTGGACGCCGGGGAAGATCAGGATGGCGACGGTTTTGCCCATGAACAACTCACCTTCAACTGGAAGAACATAAACCCCGGTGGGAGCCGGCTTGCCTGCGATGGCATCACCCCAGTCTAACTGACAGACCGAGTCGCCAGCATCGCAGGCAAGCCAGCTCCCACATTTGACTGCATCTGGCGTGATATCGCGGCACATTGGCCGGGATCGCACCCTCACGTCGATGGCCCCGCCGCAGGCGCGCGACCAGACTGGACTCATCGGCGCCACCCCCGGCGCTTTCTTGAGGAGAACGACCATGACCACCACTATCGCCGGCATCCAGATCCCGGACAGCGCCCTGGCCAAGGCCACCACCGAATACATCCGCGACGTCGAATCCGACCTGCTCTACCACCACTCCCGCCGGGTGTTCCTGTTCGGCGCGTTGAGCGGTGAACGCAAGCAACTGGCCTACAACCCGGAGCTGCTCTACGTCGGCGCCATGTTCCATGACCTGGGCCTGGTGGAAGGCTATCGCAGTGACAACGAGCGTTTCGAAGTGGACGGTGCGAACGCGGCGGCGGCCTTCCTCAAGCCTTACGGGCTGACCGACGACGATATCGAACAAGTGTGGCTGTCCATCGCCCTGCACACCACGCCGGGCGTGCCGCAACATCTGCGTCCGACGGTGGCGCTGGTGACTGCGGGGGTCGAGATGGACGTGTTGGGCATGGACTACGCCGCGTTTTCCAGCGTGCAGCGCGAAGCCGTGGTGCATGCGCATCCACGCGGTGAAGGGTTCAAGGAATGCATCATCTGCGCATTTGCCGACGGCTTGCGCCATCGTCCGCAGACCACGTTTGGCAACGTGAAGACCGATGTGCTGGTGGATCAGGAGCCGGGGTTCAAGCCGATGAATTTTGTGGAGGTGATTCGCAAGTCGCCGTGGGCGGCTTAATCAGCCTGAAATACAATCAAATGTGGGAGCGGGCTTGCTCGCGAATGCGGAGTGTCAGTCACCAGATGCACTGACTGATCCACCGCATTCGCGAGCAAGCCCGCTCCCACATTTTTGATCCGGTTCCGCCAGGCTGCGCGGATTAGACCGGTGCAGGCGCCCGGCGCTTGTCCGGCGGCTGCCAGCCGTCCGCCGCCGCTTCTTCAATCGCTTGCTGGATAGCTTTCTTGCGATGCTCTTCAGCACGCCGGCTGAAGAACCACACCAGGAAGGTCACCAGCGACACCGCCAACAGAATCAGGCTGGCCACGGCGTTGATCTCGGGTTTAACCCCAAGGCGCACCGCCGAGAACACTTCCATCGGCAGGGTGGTCGAGCCTGGGCCCGACACGAAACTCGCCAGTACCAGGTCATCCAGCGACAGCGCGAACGACATCATGCCGCCCGCCGCCAGCGAGGGCGCGATCATCGGAATGGTGATCAGGAAGAACACCTTCCACGGCCGTGCGCCCAGGTCCATGGCCGCCTCTTCGATCGACAGGTCCAGCTCACGCAAGCGCGCCGACACCACCACCGCCACATACGCCGCGCAGAAGGTGGTGTGGGCGATCCAGATGGTGACGATGCCACGCTCCTGGGGCCAGCCGATCATCTGCGCCATCGCCACAAACAGCAGCAACAGCGACAGACCGGTGATCACTTCCGGCATCACCAACGGCGCGGTCACCAGGCCGCCGAACAGCGTGCGACCCTTGAACTGACTGATGCGGGTCAGCACGAACGCCGCCAATGTACCCAGCGCCACTGCGGCCACCGCCGTGTAGCAGGCGATTTCCAGGGAGCGCGCCACCGAGCCCATCAGCTGGGTGTTGTCCAGCAGGCCCACGTACCACTTGATCGACCACCCGCCCCACACCGTCACCAGCTTGGATTCGTTGAACGAGTAGATCACCAGGATCAGCATCGGCAGGTAGATAAACAACAACCCCGCCACCAGCATGAAGCTGGAGAAACTGAAGCGCTTCATATTTTGCCCTCCATCTCTTTGGCTTGGCTGCGGTTGAACAGGATGATCGGCACGATCAGGATCGCCAGCATCACCACCGCCAGGGCAGAAGCCACCGGCCAGTCACGGTTGTTGAAGAATTCTTGCCACAACACTTTACCGATCATCAGGGTTTCCGGGCCGCCCAGCAGTTCCGGGATCACGAACTCGCCCACCACCGGGATAAACACCAGCATGCAGCCGGCGATGATGCCGTTCTTGGACAGCGGCACGGTGATCTTCCAGAAGCTGTTGAAGGTGCTCGAACCCAGATCCGACGCGGCTTCCAGCAGGCTCTGGTCATGCTTCACCAGGTTGGCGTACAGCGGCAGGATCATGAACGGCAGGTACGAATAGACCACGCCGATATACACCGCAATGTTGGTGTTGAGGATCTGCAGCGGTTCGTTGATCAACCCGATGGACATCAGGAAACCATTGAGCAGGCCGTTGTTGCTGAGGATGCCCATCCAGGCATACACGCGGATCAGGATCGCGGTCCAGGTCGGCATCATGATCAGCAGCACCAGCACGGTCTGCATCTCTTTGCGCGCACTGGCAATGGCGTAGGCCATCGGGTAGCCGATCAGCAGGCACAAAATCGTGCTGAAAAACGCCATCTTCAGCGAGCCCAGGTACGCGGCGATGTACAACTCGTCGTCGCCGAGCATCGCGTAGTTGCCCAGGTTCAGCACCAGCTGGAGTTTCTGCTCAACGAAGGTGTAGATCTCGGTGTAAGGCGGGATCGCCACGTCGGCCTCGGCAAAGCTGATCTTCAAGACGATGAAGAACGGCAGCGCAAAGAATAGGAACAGCCACAGGAAGGGAATACCAATGACCGCGTGACGGCCACTGGGGGTTATTCGTTGCAGGCGGCGCTTGAGCTTCTTCAT
Source organism: Pseudomonas viridiflava (assembly GCF_900591205.1). Classification (GTDB taxonomy): domain Bacteria; phylum Pseudomonadota; class Gammaproteobacteria; order Pseudomonadales; family Pseudomonadaceae; genus Aquipseudomonas. The sequence goes on along the minus strand of NZ_UUPU01000001.1, from coordinate 458,468 downwards.
ATTCATGAGCGAAGTACCACGCCGCTGTCGTCTTCCCACCACACGTAAACCTGGTCACCCCAGGTAGGTCGCTGGCCACGGCGTTCGGCGTTGGCCACGAAGGACTGCACCAGCTTGCCGCTCGGCAACTCCACGTAGAACACCGAGTGCCCGCCGAGGTAGGCGATGTCATGCACCTTGCCGCTCGACCAGTTGTGCTCGCAGGTCGGCATCTCGGTGGTCACCAGCAGTTTTTCCGGGCGGATCGCGTAAGTCACCGACTTGTCTTCCACCGACGTAGCAATGCCGTAGCCCACGTAGATGTCACGGTCGAGGTCGGCGCACTTGAGCACGGCATGGCCTTCGGCGTCGTCCACTACCAGCGTGTCGAAGATGTTGACGTTGCCGATGAACTCGCACACCAGACGGCTGGTAGGGGTTTCGTAGATGTCGATCGGGCTGCCGATCTGGGCAATCCAGCCCAGGTGCATGATGGCGATGCGCTCGGCCATGGTCATGGCCTCTTCCTGGTCGTGGGTCACCATCACGCAGGTCACACCCACGCGCTCGATGATCTCCACCAGTTCCAGCTGCATCTGCGAACGCAGTTTCTTGTCGAGGGCGCCCATCGGCTCATCGAGCAGCAGCAGTTTCGGACGCTTGGCCAGGGAGCGCGCCAAGGCCACACGCTGGCGCTGGCCACCGGACAGTTGGTGCGGCTTGCGCTTGGCGTACTGGCTCATCTGTACCAGCTTGAGCATCTCGGCCACACGAGCGTCGACTTCAGCCTTGGGGATCTTGTCCTGCTGCAGGCCGAATGCGATGTTCTGCGCCACGGTCATGTGTGGGAACAGGGCGTAGGACTGGAACATCATGTTGATCGGCCGCTCGTAGGGCGGCATATCGGTGATGTCCACGCCGTCGAGGTAGATGCGGCCTTCGGTCGGCCGCTCAAAGCCCGCGAGCATGCGCAGCAAGGTGGATTTGCCCGAACCCGAACCGCCGAGCAAGGCGAAGATTTCGCCTTTCTTGATTTCCAGGGACACATCGTCCACGGCAATCGTCTCGTCGAACTTCTTCGTGACCCGGTCGATTTTGACCAGCACCTTTTTCGGTGTCTGGTCGCCCTCGAGGGCTTTCTTATAGGCGCCGGAGGCAACTGCCATTTACGAAACTCCCAAAAAAAGAGTGCAGCTCACCCAATACGGGCCAGCCTTGGATAGTTTGAGCCTTACTTGCCCGTCTTGACCTTGGTCCAGCTACGGGTCATTAGACGTTGCACTTTCGGGGGTAGCTCGAAGTTGACGAATGTCCGGTCGAGAACCGCCTGCGGTGGGTAAACCGCTTCGTCGGTGCGTATAGATTGCTCCATCAGTTTGTCCGCCCCTGGGTTAGGGTTGGCGTAACCGACGTAATCACTGACCTGGGCGATCACCTCAGGTTGCAGCAAATAGTTGATGAAGGCGTGGGCTTCTTTGACGTTGGTCGCATCCTTGGGGATCGCCAGCACGTCAAACCACAAGTTGCCGCCTTCTTTCGGAATCGCGTAGGCGATGTTCACACCCTTGCCCGCCTCAGCCGCACGGGCCTTGGCCTGGAACACATCACCGGAGAACCCGGCGGCCACGCAGATGTTGCCGTTGGCCAGGTCGGAGATGTATTTGGAAGAATGGAAGTAGGTCACGTAGGGCCGCACTTTCAGCAGTTTTTCTTCGGCCTTCTTATAGTCTTCAGGGTTGGTGCTGTTGGGGTTCAGGCCCATGTAGTTGAGCACCGCCGGCAGCATTTCATCCGCCGAGTCCATGAACGACACGCCGCAAGTCGCCAGCTTCTTCATGTTTTCCGGCTCGAACAGCACGGCCCAGGAGTCGATATGGTCGACACCCAGCACTTCCTTCACTTTATCGACGTTGTAACCGATGCCATTGGTGCCCCACAGGTACGGCACGGCGTACTGGTTACCGGGGTCGTTCTTTTCCAGGCGCTTGAGCAACGCAGGGTCAAGGTTGGCGTAGTTGCTCAGCAATGACTTGTCGAGCTTCTGGAACGCCCCGGCCTTGATCTGCTTGCCGAGAAAATGGTTGGACGGCACCACCACGTCGTAGCCGGTACGCCCGGCGAGCAACTTGCCTTCCAGGGTTTCATTGGAATCAAACACGTCATACACGGGCTTGATGCCGGTGGCCTTTTCGAAGTCGGCCAGGGTTTCGGGGCCAATGTAGTCCGACCAGTTATAAACATGCACAGTCGATGCGGCCTGCACGCTGACAGCCAGCGTGATGCCTGCACCCACCAGCAAGGCTTTGCGAAATAAAGAAAATGGCAAGTGGAGGTCCTCTTAAATAGTTGGGCCCAAAGTTGTTGCCCGGCAACAAAACCGGCGCGCAACTTACCCTCGATAAACCGATCCGGCAAAACTTTCTGTCATTTAATTTGTGGGAGGGGGCTTGCTCCCGATGGCACTGGGTCAGTCAAAGAACAGGTTGGCTGATGCAGCGCCATCGCAAGCAAGCTTCCTCCCACAGGTTGCAAGGCTTATTTGCCCGATTTGATCTTGGTCCAGCTGCGTGTCATTTCACGCTGGGTCGCAGCCGGCAAGTCCGCAATGGCGTACAGCTTGGCCTGCACATCGGCTGGCGGGTAGATGCCCGGATCGCTGGTGATGTCTTTGTCGACCAGTGCGGTGGCTTTCTCGTTACCGTTCGGGAAATGCACGCTGTTGGTGATCTCGGCCATCACTTGCGGCTTGAGCAGGTAGTTCATGAACTTGTAGGCGGCGTCGACGTTTTCGGCATCTTTAGGGATGGCGACCATGTCGAAGAAGCTGCCAGCACCTTCTTTCGGAATGTCGTAGGCAACTTTGACCTTGCCACCGGCTTCAGCAGCGCGGGATTTGGCCTGTTCAATGTCACCCGAGTAACCCACGGCCACGCAGATGTTGCCGTTGGCCAGGTCCGAGATGTACTTGGACGAGTGGAAGTAGCCGATCGAAGGGCGCAGCTTGAGGAACAGGGCCTCGGCTTGCTTGAGGTCTTCTTTCTTCTGGGTGTCGGTCGGCAGGCCCAGGTAGTGCAGCGCCACCGGCAGCATTTCGGTTGGCGAATCGAGGAAGCTCACGCCGCAGCTTTTCAGCTTGGCGATGTTTTCCGGCTTGAGCAGCACGTCCCAGGAGTCGATCTTGTCCACGCCCAGCGCGGCCTTGACCTTCTCCGGGTTGTAACCGATGCCGATCGAGCCCCACATGTACGGGAAGGCGTGCTTGTTGTCCGGGTCGCTGACCGACACGGCTTTAAGCAGGGATTTATTCAGGTTGTCGTAGTTGGACAGCTTGGACTTGTCCAGCTCCTGGTAGACACCGGCCTTGATCTGCTTGGCGAGGAAGTTGTTCGACGGCACGACAATGTCGTAACCGGACTTGCCTGCCAGCAACTTGGCTTCCAGCGTCTCGTTGCTGTCGAATACGTCGTACACCACTTTAATGCCCGACTCTTTTTCAAAGTTGGCGATGGTGTCCGGTGCAATGTAGTCGGACCAGTTATAGACGTGCAGCACTTTATCGTCGGCCTGGGCCGCGCCCGCCATTGCGCCCATCAGGGACAAGGCGAGGAGGGTCTTGCCAGCGTTCTTCAAACCTAATGCCTTCATTTGGTGATGCTCCAATTTTTTCTTTTTTGGGCCACAAGCTTTTTATGTTTCGCGGCCCACAAAGGGCAACAAAACAGGGCGACAGTCTGGCAAGTTCTGAGGCCGGCTTTCAACCAAAGCCTCATTTATAACCGCTCAGCACGCAGCACCCGAAGCCACTGCGTACTGAGCCTAGCACTTAGCCCTGCAATGCCGCCAAAGTCAGGTCCAGGCACTGCCGAGCCTTGGCCACCAGCTCGTCGATTTCAGCCTTGCTGATCACCAGCGGCGGCGAAATGATCATGGTGTCGCCCACGGCGCGCATGATCAGGCCATTCTCAAAGCAGAAAGTGCGGCAGATCATGCCCGCGCCTTTACCTTCATAACGCTTGCGCGTCGCCTTGTCCTGAACCAGCTCAATTGCACCGAGCATGCCCACACCGCGCACTTCACCCACCAGCGGGTGATCGGCCAGCTCCCTCAGACGTTTCTGCAAATACGGTGCCGTTTCGTCGTGCACGCGGTTAACGATTTTTTCATCGCGCAGGATGCGGATGTTTTCCAGGGCGACCGCAGCCGCCACCGGGTGGCCGGAGTAGGTGAAGCCGTGGTTGAAATCGCCGCCTTCATTCAGCACGTCGACCACGTCGTCACGCACGATCAGGCCGCCCATGGGGATGTAACCCGAGGTCAGGCCCTTGGCGATGGTCATCATGTGCGGCTTGAGGTCGTAGAAATCGCTGCCGAACCACTCGCCGGTACGGCCGAAACCGCAGATCACTTCGTCGGCGATGAACAGGATGTCGTACTTGGCGAGGATTTCCTTGACGCGCGGCCAGTAAGTGGCAGGCGGCACAATCACGCCACCGGCCCCCTGGATCGGCTCGGCAATAAAGGCACCGACGGTGTCCACGCCCAGCTCCAGAATCTTCTCTTCCAACTGGTTGGCGGCCCACACGCCGAACTCTTCGGGGCTCATGTCGCCGCCTTCGCCAAACCAGTACGGCTGGGCGATATGGGTGATGCCCGGGATCGGCAAGTCACCTTGTTCATGCATATAGGTCATGCCGCCCAGGCTGGCACCGGCCACGGTGGAACCGTGGTAGCCGTTCTTGCGGGCAATAATGGTTTTTTTGTTCGGCTGGCCCTTGATCGCCCAGTAGTGGCGGACCATGCGCAACATGGTGTCGTTGCCTTCGGAGCCGGAACCGGTGAAGAACACGTGGTTCATGCCGGCGGGCGCGATGTCGGAAATGGCCTTGGCCAATTCCAGCACCGGCGGATGAGCGGTCTGGAAGAACAGGTTGTAGTACGGCAGTTCTTTCATCTGCTTGGCGGCGGCGTCAGCCAGTTCATCGCGACCGTAACCAATCGCCACGCACCACAGGCCGGCCATGCCGTCGAGGATCTTGTTGCCTTCGCTGTCCCACAGGTAAACGCCGTGGGCTTTGGTGATGATCCGTGGGCCTTTCTCTTTCAATTGCTTGAAGTCGCTGAACGGCGCCAGGTGGTGATCGCTGCTCAAGGCTTGCCATTCACGGGTTTGCGGGTTGTTGCTGGACATACCAATCTCCTAGACTTTTCAGTGAAGGGCGCGCCGTTTCACCCGGCGCGCCCGGCGCATCAGACGGCGAAGAGCAGGAATTCCCGCTCCCACGAACTGATCACGCGCTTGAAGTTTTCATGCTCGGCCCGCTTGACCGCGACGTAGCCTGTGATGAATTTCTGACCCAGGTATTTCTCGATGGTCTTGCTGTTTTCCATGCGCTCCAGGGCGTCTTCGATGGTCAACGGCAGGCGCAGGTTGCGTCGCTCGTAACCACGGCCCACCACCGGCGCGCTCGGGTTATGGCCTTCGACCATGCCGATGTAGCCGCACAGCAAACTGGCGGCAATCGCCAGGTACGGGTTGGCGTCGGCGCCCGGCAGGCGGTTTTCCACACGACGATTCTGCGGGCCGGCATCCGGTACGCGCAGGCCGACGGTGCGGTTTTCTTCGCCCCACTCCACGTTTACCGGCGCCGAGGTGTCGGGCAGGAAGCGGCGGAACGAGTTCACGTTGGGGGCAAACAGCGGCAGCAACTCAGGGATGAATTTCTGCAGCCCGCCGATGTGATTGAGGAACAGCTGGCTCATGGTCCCGTCTTCGTTGGAGAAGACGTTCTTGCCGGTGGCAATGTCGATGATGCTCTGGTGCAAGTGCATCGCGCTGCCAGGCTCGCCGGTCATCGGCTTGGCCATAAAGGTCGCGGCCACGTTGTGCTTGAGCGCGGCTTCACGCATGGTGCGCTTGAACACCAGGATCTGGTCGGCCAGCGACAGCGCATCACCGTGACGGAAGTTGATTTCCATCTGCGCCGTGCCGTCTTCGTGGATCAGGGTGTCGAGGTCCAGCTCCTGCAGTTCGCACCAGTCGTAGACGTCTTCGAACAGCGGGTCGAATTCGTTGGCCGCTTCTATAGAGAAGGACTGGCGACCGGTCTCCGGGCGACCGGAACGGCCGATGGGCGGTTGCAGCGGGAAGTCCGGGTCTTCGCAGCGCTTGGTCAGGTAGAACTCCATCTCCGGCGCCACGATGGGCTGCCAGCCTTTGTCGGCGTAGAGCTTGAGGACTTTCTTGAGCACGTTGCGCGGCGACAGCTCGATCGGGTTGCCTTGCTTGTCGTAGGTGTCGTGGATCACCTGCGCGGTGGGCTCGATGGCCCAGGGCACCAGGAACACCGCGTTCTGGTCGGGGCGGCAGATCATGTCAATGTCGGCCGGGTCGAGCAATTCGTAATAGATGTCGTCTTCGACATAGTCGCCGGTCACGGTCTGCAACAGAACGCTCTCGGGCAGGCGCATGCCTTTTTCGGCGATGAACTTGTTGGTCGGCGAGATCTTGCCCCGGGTGATGCCGGTGAGGTCGCCAATCATGCATTCGACTTCTGTGATCTTGTGGTCTTTCAACCAATCGGTGAGCTGGTCGAGGTTGTTACTCATAAATGCCTCTGGGCTGGGTTTCCTGGCATCCATTAAAGGCCAGGCGTTGGTTGACGCAGCATCCGCGTCGTTTTGTCGTTCAGGGTAGGAGCTTACCTGCCATTTGCTGCAGCGTTGCATTCCTCACGCCAAAGTCGTGCAGAATCATGAGCAGCTCCTGGCGCGGGAACTGTTCAGCGGCAAATTGGAGGGCAGTGCAGAGGCAAAGAAGGGATCGGCCTGGGCGTCAAGAATATTGGCCGGGGCACAGGCGTTCACGCAGGACGAGTGAACGGATGACACAGCCTGTCTGGAGCAGGCCAAGACGCCAAGCGGCGGCAGGAGACACATGAAGCACCCCGGTATTATTGCTGTTATGGGTTTGAATCGAGCTTAGCCTTGTTCATTTTTTTACACAACACCCCCGTAAAAAATACAACACGGCCCGCTCAAGCCTGCGAGTCCCAAGCGCATCAAACCCAAAAAACCGCCCCAAAAAGCCCCAAAAAAGCCGTTGCAGCGCTTTTTTAGGGCAAAAAATGCCTCGCTTGACTTCGGCATGCCGTTCGGGTTGACTGAAACCAGAAAAGATCAATGATTGATATTTTTAACAACAAAGGTGTTGCATCATGTCGGTACCCCCGCGTGCCGTTCAGCTTAACGAAGCGAACGCGTTCCTTAAGGATCATCCTGAGGTTCTGTACGTAGACCTTCTAATTGCGGATATGAATGGTGTGGTGCGCGGCAAGCGCATCGAACGCACCAGCCTCCACAAGGTTTACGAGAAGGGCATTAACCTGCCTGCCTCTTTATTTGCCCTGGATATCAACGGCTCAACGGTGGAAAGCACCGGCCTGGGTCTGGACATCGGTGATGCTGACCGAATCTGTTATCCGATCCCCGACACCCTGTGCAATGAACCCTGGCAAAAGCGCCCTACCGCGCAACTGCTGATGACCATGCACGAACTTGAAGGTGAACCGTTCTTCGCCGATCCTCGCGAAGTGCTCCGCCAAGTTGTAAGCAAATTTGACGACCTCGGTCTGACCATCTGCGCTGCCTTCGAACTTGAGTTCTACCTGATCGACCAGGAGAACGTGAATGGCCGCCCGCAACCGCCCCGCTCGCCGATCTCCGGCAAACGCCCGCACTCGACACAGGTTTACCTGATCGACGACCTCGACGAATACGTCGACTGCCTCCAGGACATTCTGGAAGGTGCCAAAGAGCAAGGCATCCCCGCTGACGCCATCGTCAAGGAAAGCGCCCCGGCGCAGTTCGAAGTGAACCTGCACCACGTGGCCGACCCGATCAAGGCTTGCGACTACGCCGTACTGCTCAAGCGCCTGATCAAGAACATCGCCTACGACCATGAAATGGACACCACTTTCATGGCCAAGCCTTACCCAGGCCAGGCAGGCAACGGTTTGCACGTACACATTTCGATCCTGGACAAGGACGGCAAGAACATCTTTGCCAGCGAGGATCCCGAGCAGAACGCCGCATTGCGTCACGCGATCGGCGGTGTGCTCGAGACCCTACCCGCCCAAATGGCGTTCCTGTGCCCTAACGTCAACTCCTACCGCCGTTTCGGCGCACAGTTCTACGTGCCGAACTCGCCGTGCTGGGGCCTGGATAACCGCACCGTAGCGATTCGCGTACCCACCGGCTCGTCCGATGCCGTGCGTATCGAACATCGCGTGGCCGGCGCCGACGCCAACCCTTATCTGCTGATGGCTTCGGTTTTGGCAGGCGTGCACCACGGTCTGACCAACAAGATCGAGCCGGGCGCTCCGGTCGAGGGCAACAGCTACGAGCAGAACGAACAGAGCCTGCCGAACAACCTGCGTGATGCCCTGCGTGAGTTGGACGACAGCGAGGTGATGGCCAAGTACATAGATCCTAAATACATCGACATCTTCGTCGCCTGTAAGGAAAGTGAGCTGGAAGAGTTCGAACACTCCATCTCCGACCTTGAGTACAACTGGTATCTGCATACCGTATAGCAGGGGCCAGGCTCGTCGTGCCGAGCTGGGTTGTTGTGGCGAGCGGGCTTATTGTGGCGAGCGGGCTTGCCCGCGTTGGGCTGCGGAGCAGCCCAAAAAAACCTACACCCTAGTTGTATCTGAAAAAACGCGGCGGCCTTAATAGGGCCGCTTCGCAGCCCAACGCGGGCAAGCCCGCTCGCCACAACAATCCGGCTCGCCACAAAAGCCCCGCCAGCTACACCCTATGGACCATCCTCAGGCTCTGCGTACAATGCGCTCTGCCTTGTAGGAGACTTCCATGACCACCCGCCCCGCCGCCCCTCGCAAACCCCGCGCCCGCAGCCAGGTCCGGATTGACGCGATTCTCGACGCCGCCCGCACCTTGCTGGCCGCCGAAGGCGTGGCCGGTTTGTCGATCTACAGCGTGGCCGAACGGGCGCAGATTCCACCGTCGTCGGTGTATCACTTTTTCGCCAGTGTGCCGGCGCTGCTCGAGGCGTTGACCGCTGACGTCCACGCGGCATTCCGCGCAGCCATCCAGGCGCCTATCGAGCACGCCTCACTCAAGCACTGGCGCGACCTGTCCTGCATCGTCGAGCAACGCATGCTCACCATCTATGACCAGGACGCCGCCGCACGCCAGTTGATCCTGGCCCAGCATGGGCTCACCGAGGTGACTCAGGCCGACCGCCAGCATGATCTGGAGTTGGGGGATTTGATGCTGGAAGTGTTCAACCGCCACTTCGAAGTGCCGAGGCTACCCGACGATGTGGACGTTTTTGCATTGGCCCTGGAACTGAGCGACCGCGTGTATGCACGCTCGGTGCATCAGCATGGGCAGATTACGCCGCGCATGGCGGAGGAAGGGATGCGGGTGTTTGATGCGTATGTGGGGCTGTATTTGCCGGCGTACCTGCCCAAGCGCTGAGTGTTGTGCTGGCCGGACCGGCCTCATCGGGGGCAAGCCCCCTCCCACAGTTTAATCTGTGGACACATTCAAAATGTGGGAGGGGGCTTGCCCCCGATAGCGGTCCCAAGTGATCACAACTTGGCGATCGACACCTCGGTGGATTTAACGAAGGCAATCACTTCGCTGCCAATCACCAACTCCAGCTCCTTGACCGAGCGGGTGGTGATCACGGACGTCACAATGCCGGACGCGGTCTGTACGTCGATTTCCGACAGCACGTCGCCTTCGACGATTTCCTTGATGGTGCCTTTGAACTGGTTACGCACGTTGATGGCTTTAATAGTCATACGATTTCTCCTGGGGTCGAAATAGCTGCAAGTTGTTAGCTTCAAGCTGCAAGCTTGCCGCTGCTTTATTGCGCCCAACGCAATTGCGTAGGCAGCGGTGAAACAGGTTCGGGGTCCGGCGGCGTGCCGGGCAACGACAACACACGGTTAAGCACTTCGGCTTCCAGCGCGGCCAGGCGATGTGAGCCCCGAGCACGTGGGCGCGGCAGGTCGACGATCAGGTCGAGGCCGATTTCGCCGTCTTCGATCAGGATCACGCGGTCGGCAATCGCCACGGCTTCGCTGACATCGTGAGTGACCAGCAACACGGTAAAACCGTGCTTCTGCCAGAGGTTCTCGATCAGTTGCTGCATTTCGATGCGGGTCAGGGCATCCAGTGCGCCCAACGGCTCATCCAGCAGCAACAGGCGCGGTTGATGGATCAGCGCACGGGCCAGGGCCACGCGTTGCTTCTGGCCACCGGACAGGGCCGCCGGCCACTCATTGGCGCGCTCGGCCAGGCCGACCGCTTCCAGGGCTTCCAGCGCTTTGGGGCGCCAGTTGCCTTTGAGGCCCAGGCCCACATTGTCGATGATCTTTTTCCACGGCAGCAGGCGCGCTTCCTGGAACATCAAACGCGTGTCTTCAATCGCTTCGCTCAAGGGTGCGGAGCCGGCCAGCAGCTCGCCGCCGCTGGCTTTGTCGAGGCCCGCCAGCAGGCGCAGCAAGGTACTTTTGCCGCAACCGCTACGACCGACTACGGCCACGAACTGACCTGCCGGAATATGCAGATCAATTTCCTTGAGCACTTCCCGCGCACCGAACGCTTTGCGCAGCTTGCGCACCGCCAACGGGATCCCCTTGAGCAGGCGCGGAGGTTGTTGAGCGGTCATGCCGCACCTCCTTTATTCAGTTGGTAGGCCGGGTGCCAGCGCAGCCATACACGCTCCAGGCCACGAGCGGCCAGGTCGGCCAGCTTGCCGAGGATGGCGTACATGACGATGGCCAGCACCACTACGTCGGTTTGCAGGAATTCACGGGCGTTCATCGCCAGGTAACCAATACCGGAACTGGCAGAGATAGTTTCCGCCACGATCAGCGTCAGCCACATAAAGCCCAGGGCAAAACGCACGCCCACCAGGATCGAAGGCAGCGCGCCCGGCAGGATTACCTGACGGAACAGGCTGAACCCGGACAAACCGTAGCTGCGCGACATCTCCACCAGCGCCGGGTCGACGTTGCGGATGCCGTGATAAGTGTTCAGGTAGATCGGGAACAGCGTGCCAAGGGCGACCAGGAAAATCTTCGCGGTCTCGTCAATGCCGAACCACAGGATCACCAGCGGAATCAGCGCCAGGTGCGGCACGTTGCGGATCATCTGCACCGAACTGTCCAGCAGGCGCTCGCCCCATTTCGACAGGCCGGTGGTAAAACCCAGCGCCAGGCCGATGCTGCCGCCGATCACGAAACCCAGGCCGGCACGCCAGCCGCTGATGGCCAGGTGCGTCCAGATTTCGCCGCTGGCCACCAGATTAATCCCGGCCTCAATCACCGCACTCGGTGCCGGCAGGATGCGCGTCGACAACCAGCCTGCCGACACCGACAGCTGCCACACCGCCAGCAATAAAACCGGCAGCACCCAGGGCGCCACACGGTGGCTTAATTTTTCGAAGTTCATGGCGCCGCCTCAGCTCTGTGATGCAGCTTTGGGAAGGATGTCGTTGGCGACCATTTCGCCAAACGGGCTGACGTACCCGGCGCTTTTCGGCGCCTCGGGGCGTTCGATATCCAGGTGCGGGAACAGCAGTTCCGCCACGCGATACGACTCTTCCAAATGCGGGTAACCGGAGAAAATAAAGGTGTCGATGCCCAGGTCCGCGTATTCCTTGACCCGCGCCGCAACGGTTGGGCCATCGCCCACCAGCGCGGTGCCCGCACCACCGCGCACCAGGCCGACGCCAGCCCACAGGTTGGGGCTGACTTCGAGGTTGTCGCGGTTACCGCCGTGCAAGGCGGCCATGCGTTGCTGGCCGACGGAATCGAAGCGCGCCAGGGATGCCTGGGCACGGGCGATGGTGTCGTCGTCCAGGTGGGAGATCAGTTTGTCGGCGGCTTTCCACGCTTCATCGTTGGTTTCACGCACGATCACATGCAGGCGAATGCCGAAACGCACGGTGCGCCCGAGTTTCGCGGCTTTGGCCCGCACCTGCGCGATTTTTTCCGCGACGGCTGCCGGTGGCTCGCCCCAGGTCAGGACCATTTCAACTTGCTCCGCTGCCAGGTCCTGGGCCGCTTCGGAGGAGCCGCCGAAGTACAGCGGCGGACGTGGCTGCTGGATCGGCGGGTAAAGCAATTTGGCGCCTTTGACGCTGATGTGCTCGCCGTCGTAATCCACGGTTTCGCCTTCCAGCACACGGCGCCAGATGCGGGTGAACTCCACCGACGCCTGGTAGCGCTCTTCGTGAGTGAGGAACAAGCCGTCGCCGGCCAGCTCTTCCGGGTCACCACCGGTCACCAGATTGAACAGCGCACGACCGCCGGACAGTCGGTCCAGGGTCGCAGCCTGACGCGCAGCCACCGTCGGGGAAATGATCCCGGGGCGCAGCGCGACAAGGAATTTCAAACGCTGGGTCACCGGGATCAACGAGGCAGCCACCAGCCACGAGTCCTCGCAAGAGCGTCCGGTGGGGATCAGCACCCCGCCAAAACCCAGGCGGTCTGCGGCCTGGGCCACTTGTTGCAGATAACCGTGATCAACGGCGCGAGCGCCTTCGGCGGTGCCAAGGTAATGGCCGTCGCCGTGGGTAGGCAGGAACCAGAAAATATTGAGACTCATGGAGTTGTCTCCTGAAGAAGGCGGATTACGGCGCTTTGGCTACGGCGGCGGGCGGCGTCCAGATCACGTCCTTGATGTTCAAGGGTTTGGGGATCAATTTGAGTTGGTAGAAGCTGTCAGCGATTTTTTGCTGCGCGGCGACCACTTCCGGGGTCAGGAACAGCGCGCCGTAGCCTTGGCGTTTCACCGAGGTCAGGGTGATATCAGCCGGCAGGCCGAGCAGCGGTGCCACTTGTTCGGTGACTTCCTGCGGGTTGGCCTTGGACCACTCGCCCACGGCGCGCACTTCTTCGATCAGCGCCTTGACCACTTCCGGATGCTGTTCGGCGTACGGCTTGGTGGCCAGGTAGAACTGGTGGTTGTCGGCGATGCCGGTGCCATCACGCAGGGTGCGCGCTTGCAGTTGTTTCTCGGCGGCGGCCTGGTACGGGTCCCAGATCACCCACGCATCCACGCTGCCACGTTCGAACGCGGCGCGGGCATCGGCGGGCGGCAGGAATACGGTGTGTACGTCGGTGTATTTCAGGCCGGCATCTTCCAGGGCACGCACCAGCAGGTAGTGCACGTTGGAGCCTTTGTTGAGCACCACTTTCTTGCCCTTGAGCTCAGCCACGGATTTGATCGGCGAGTCTTTCGGCACCAGGATCGCTTCACTGGTCGGCGCCGGTGGCTCGTAAGCCACGTAGAGCAGATCGGCACCCGCCGCCTGGGCGAACACCGGTGGGGTCTCGCCGGTGACGCCGAAGTCGATGGAGCCGACGTTCAAGCCCTCAAGCAGTTGCGGGCCGCCGGGAAACTCGGTCCATTGCACCTGCACGCCCTGGGCGGCGAGGCGTTTTTCCAGGGTGCCCTTGGCCTTGAGCAGCACCAGGGTGCCGTACTTCTGATAGCCGATACGCAAGGTTTCGGCAGCCTGGGCTTGAACCATGGCGCCGAAGGACACAGCCGCAGCAAACAGTGCGACCAGACCACGACGCAAGATGACAGTGCGCATGGCGCTCTCTCCAAATAGTGCGATTAGGGGGTTGGCTGCACCTGCTTGGCCGTTGGCGGCTGAGTAAGGTGAGTACTACAAAATACGGTGAGGCTTAAATGCTCCAGCGAGCACTCAACAAACGTTCATTCAATACATGGGGGTCCAGCGGTTTCGGACGACGCGCCATGGCGCCGTAAAGCGTTTCCAGGGCCTCATGCAAACGATGCTCAAGCACCGGCACCAGTTGCGCCTGGGCACTGCCTTCGCCATAAGCGATCTGGCTGTCTTCGGCAAAGATGCCGTGCAGCAATTCCTGGGCTTTGAGCGCCGACAGCACCGGCTTCAACGCGTAGTCCACCGCCAGCATGTGGGCGATGCTGCCACCGGTGGCCATCGGCAACACGATCTTGTGGGCCAGGGCGCGTTCGGGCAGCAGGTCGAGCACGGTTTTCAGCGCGCCCGAGAACGAAGCCTTGTACACCGGCGTGGCGATCACCAGACCATCCGCGTTAGCCACTTGCTGCAGCAGGTCAATGACCTTGGGGCTGTCGAAGCGGGCGTGCAGCAGGTCTTCAGCCGGGAAGTCCCGTATCTGGTAACTCACCACTTCTACGCCTTTGTCTTGCAACCACTGACGGGTTTTATCCAGCAACACCCCGGAGCGGGAACGCTGGCTGGGACTGCCTCCAAGTGTTACGACCAGCATGTAGGAAATTCCTTGAGCAAGTGTCGGCGGTTCGCTGTGTGGCGATGGCGCCAAGATGGAACAGACCCTATCAGCATATTTATATATCTTTAAATCTTATTTTTTCATTTGTTTATTCTATAAATGCATATGCGATTCAAGAATCACCAGGCGAAAAAAAAGGCCGTCGAAACGGCCTGAAAACCCTTGCTATGTGATTCAGTGCCAACTCAGATTCTTTGGGGCCTGTACCGACGCCATCGCGGGCAAGCCCGGCTCCCACAGGGGAATGCGGTCAACTGTGGGAGCCGGGCTTGCCCGCGATGGCGGTATGCGCCTCAGCGGTTGGGCTGGGGGGTGAGCCGCAGGTACGGCTTCACCGCGCGGTAGCCCTTCGGAAAGCGTTTCTTGATCTCTTCCTCATCCTTGAGCGACGGCACAATTACTACCTCATCACCGTCCTGCCAGTTGGCGGGGGTGGCGACCTTGTGGTTGTCGGTCAGCTGCAGCGAGTCGATAACCCGCAGGATTTCATGGAAGTTGCGGCCGGTGCTGGCCGGGTAGGTGATGGTCAGGCGAATCTTTTTGTTCGGGTCGATCACGAACAAGGAACGCACGGTGAGGGTGTCACTGGCGTTCGGGTGGATCAGGTCATACAGGTCGGAGACCTTGCGGTCGGCATCGGCCAGGATCGGAAAGTTGACGATAGTGTTCTGGGTTTCGTTGATGTCTTCGATCCACTTGTGGTGCGAGTCCACCGGGTCCACCGACAGGGCGATGGCCTTGACGCCGCGCTGGGCGAATTCGTCCTTGAGCTTGGCGGTAAAGCCCAACTCGGTGGTGCACACCGGGGTGAAGTCTGCCGGGTGGGAAAACAACACACCCCAGCTATCGCCCAGCCATTCGTGGAAACGAATCTTGCCGGCGCTGGAATCCTGTTCAAAGTCGGGGGCGATGTCGCCCAGTCTTAGGCTCATGGTGTGGCTCCTGGTGAGTACTTATGGAGCCCACTGTGCATGGATTACCGATTATTTAAAAAGAATAAATATCGCTTTATCTAGACAAGAAAGGAATATTAAAAATCTGTTCATTGGACGTGGGAACGGGCGAGGAGCACCATCGTTTCCAAGGTTCGAGAAGGCCTTGAGACGCTGTACAAAGAGGGGTTCAGGAAGGGCTTGCGGGGGTTTAGCCCGACTTGAAAGTAAAACACCCTGCCCGGCATTGCGCCGGGCAAGGTTTACAGTCTTACAACAGCTTCACGCTACTAGAACAGTGGCAGCGAGTAGCTGACGATCAGACGGTTTTCGTCCTGGGAACGGGTGTTCGCCAGGTCGGTACGCCACATCGCGTTTTTCCAGGCAACACCGAGGTTTTTCAGTGGGCCTTCTGGGATCACGTAGGCAACGGTGATGTCGCGTTCCCACTCGGACTGGCCGGTGGTTTCAGCGCGACCTGCGTTGTTGGCGATGGTGTCGATGTCGCTACCTTTGAGGTATACAACACCGGCCGTCAGACCTGGTACACCCACTTTGGCGAAATCGTAAGCGTAACGTGCTTGCCAGGTACGCTCGCCGGCGCGGGCGAACTTCTGGATTTGCATGTCGGTAGTGATGTAAGCCGACGAACCGTCACCCTGGTTCAACCAAGGGAAGTCGCTGCTGCCATTGCTGACCTGGTAACCGCCACCGAAGGTGTGACCGGCAACGGTGTACAGGAACAAGCCGCTGTACAGGTTGTTGTCGACCTTGCCTTTACCGGCGTTGAAGTTGTTGTAGTTACCACTGGAGAAGTAGGCAGCGGTATCGCCGTTCTTACCATCATCCGAGCTGTTGAAATAACGCAGGTCAGACTTCAAGACGCCCGGGCCGATTGCCCAGTTGTGGGTCAGACCCAGGAAGTGCTGTTTGTAGAAGTCTTCCAGATTGCCGTAGTAGTACTGGGCAGTCAGGTCCTTGGTCAGCTTGTAGTCACCACCAGCGTAGTAGAACTTGTTGGTGAACTTGCCAGCGTTGTAGTTCGAGCTACCGTTGGCACCGCCGATCGACAGGTTTTCGTTGTTGCTGGAGTTACGGCCCTTGGCCTTTTCCACCTGGCCGGCAACCAGAGTCAAATCCTTGATGTCGTTGGTGGTGATCTGGCCACCCTGGAACGTTTGCGGCAGCAGACGACCATCGTTGGTCACGATAACTGGCAGCTTAGGCTGCAGAGTGCCCAGCTTCAGTTCGGTTTGGGAGATTTTGACCTTGCCGGTTACACCAAGGCTGGCGTAATCGTTGACAGCCTTGTTGCCGTCGCTTGGGAACACGGTGCCGCCGGAAGCAGTACCGGTGTAGTTACCGTGATCAGCACGGCTCGAATCCAAACGCACGCCGTACAGACCGATCGCATCAACACCGAACTGAACGGTACCTTGGGTGTAGCCCGAGATAAAACGCAGGTCGAAGCCTTGGCCCCATTCAGCGTTTTTGCTGCGGGTGTTGGAAGTGGCGCTAGGGTGGCCATCACGGTTATCGGTGTTGATGTAAAAGTTACGCAGACCCAGTGTGGCCTTGCTGTCTTCAATGAAACCAGCGGCGCTAACCTGTTGAGCAATTCCGGCGACAGCTACAGCCAGCGCCAAGGTGGACTTCTTCATGTACCGCTCCTCTCATTTCTAATTTTTGTATTTCTTTGGTCTCGGGTCTGACGCCCTCGATCCACAGATGCGCGATTAGCGCCGGATAGTGACTGACAAGTCAATCGTAACCTTGTGTGTCTACTACCTTCGTCTAACCACAGTTGATTTGGTCCCTGCAGGGTAATGAGTTTTTCATACACCCAAAAAGAATTGTTTCATTCTTTTTCATACGATTCAGGAATAAGCCTTTTCATGATGCGAGCCCGTCAGCATAGACAAGACGCTCCATAAGCTAATTCCTAAAGGGTATTTGTTAGCGCTTTTTTATATCGACTAGTGTGGCCGTACCGCTTCATACGTCACCCACGATCAAAAAGGCGACGCCATCATGGCTAAAGGCACATCCTCCCGTCAATTTGTTACAGTTTTTGTGTCACTAATACTTTCTTTTGGTGTCAAAGCCGCCGATTTGACCATCGGCTACCAAACCGGCATTGATCCCAGCAAAGTCCCCCAAGCCGATGGCCTGTATGAAAAAGCCATTGGCGAGAAAATTGCTTGGCGCCGCTTCAACAGTGGGCCGGAAGTTGTAACCGCAATCGCCTCGGGTGATGTGCAGATCGGCAACCTCGGTTCCAGCCCCCTCGCCGCAGCCGCTTCGCGCAATTTACCTATCGTCGCGTTTATCGTATCGGCGCAGATCAACACTTCTGAAGCGTTGGTGGTGCGCAATGGCAGCGGTATCGACAAACCGCAAGACCTGGTGGGTAAAACCATCGCCACGCCCTTCGTCTCAACCTCTCATTACAGCCTGCTCGGCGCGCTGAAGCATTGGGGTCTGGACACTAAGAAAGTCAAAGTGGTGAACCTGCAACCCGCCGAAATTGCCGCCGCATGGACACGCGGGGATATCGACGGCGCCTTTGTGTGGTCACCGGCATTGGGCGAGATCCGCAAGACCGGCAAGACCCTGACGGACGCGGCCCAGGTGGGTCAGTGGGGCGCTCCGACCTTTGAGGTATGGGTTGCACGCAAGGACTTTGCGCAAAAACATCCTGACGTAGTGGCCAAGTTTGCCAAGGTCACTCTGGACTCGTTCGCCGACTATGCCGCCCATAAAAACGCCTGGACGGTGGATTCTGAGCCGGTGCAGAAAATCGCCAAACTGACAGGTGCAAATGCCGTAGATGTTCCTGAGCTGCTGGCCGGCACCACATTCCCGGATGCCCAGGCACAGCAAACCGACGCGCTGCTGAAGGGCGGCACGGCGAAGGCGATTGGGGAAACCGCGAAATTCTTGAAGGAACAGGGGAAGGTTGAGACGGTGTTGCCGGACTATTCGGCGTTTGTGACCGACAAATTTATCAAAGATTAAAGCGATCAACTGTGGGAGCTGGCTTGCCTGCGATGCTGACGACTCGGTATTGCAAGATAACCCGAGGCGCAGCTATCGCAGGCAAGCCAGCTCCCACACCAGCCAACTCTGGAACTAGAGGGCCTTCTCGAAAATCTTCGAATTACGCTGATAGTTGTACAGCGACGCCCGCGCCGACGGCAGCCGATCCACGCTACTCGGCACAAACCCGCGTTCACGGAACCAATGGGCAGTCCGCGTGGTAAGCACAAACAGCGTCTTCAAACCCTGGGCCCGCGCACGGGTCTCGATGCGCTCCAGCAGCTCATCACCGCGCCCGCCATGGCGGTATTCCGGGTTCACCGCCAGGCACGCCAGCTCGCCGGCATCCGAATCGGCGATCTGATACAACGCCGCACAGGCGATGATCATGCCTTCGCGCTCCACCACGCTGAACTGCTCGATCTCACGCTCCAACACTTCCCGCGAGCGGCGTACCAGGATGCCCTGCTCTTCCAGCGGGCTGATCAGGTCGAGCAAACCGCCGACGTCTTCAATCGCCGCTTCGCGCACCAGCTCGAATTGTTCCTGGGCCACCAGCGTACCGCCGCCATCGCGGGTGAACAGTTCGGTGAGCAAGGCGCCGTCTTCGGCGTAGCTGACAATATGGCTGCGCCCTACCCCGCCACGGCAAGCCTCGGCGGCGGCATCCAAAAGCTCGGCTTGATAGTTGTTGCCCAACCGCTGCAGATGCGCCGGCACTTGCTGTGGGCGCAGTTCGCGCACCAGGCGGCCGTTTTCATCAATCAGGCCCAGGTCGGCACCGAACAGCAGCAGCTTGTCGGCGCCCAGGTCGATGGCGGCGCGGGTGGCGACGTCTTCGCAGGCCAGGTTGAAGATCTCACCGGTGGGCGAATAGCCCAGCGGCGACAGCAGCACGATGGAGCGCTCATCGAGCAAGCGGTTGATGCCCTTGCGGTCGACCCGGCGCACTTCGCCGGTGTGGTGGTAGTCCACGCCTTCCAATACACCGATAGGACGCGCAGTCACGAAATTACCGCTGGTCACGCGCAGGCGCGAGCCCTGCATCGGCGACGACGCCATGTCCATCGACAGGCGCGCCTCGATGGCGATACGCAAGTGGCCGACCGCGTCGATCACGCACTCCAGTGTCGCGGCATCAGTAATGCGCATGCCTTCGTGGTAAGTCGGGGTCAGGCCGCGTGCTTCAAGGCGTACCTCGATCTGCGGGCGCGAACCGTGCACCAGCACCAGCCGCACGCCTAGGCTGTGGAGCAGCACCAGGTCGTGGACGATATTGCCGAAGTTGGGGTGTTCCACACCATCGCCGGGCAGCATGACCACAAAGGTGCAGTCGCGGTGGGCGTTGATGTAGGGCGAAGCATGACGAAGCCAATTGACGTATTCGGGCATGGAACCTGGGCCTGTAATAAAAAGCAGCCGAAAAAGGATGGGTCGTGAAAACGCACAGCGGGCTGATGGTTATCGTCGGAACAGGCTTGGCGACACGCTCGCTCTCCTTATGTACGAATGGGCAGGGGTTAATTTATGCAGGTTTCAGGCAGTAATGCTCGATCAGTTCCCGCAATAGACGCACTGTAGGCGTCAAGCGTGACATTTGGAGGTACTCGCCCGGCTGGTGAGCGCAGGCGATATCGCCGGGGCCCAGTACCAGGGTTTCACAACCAAGGCGCTGAAGATAAGGCGCTTCGGTGCCGAACGCTACTGCTTCGGCACGATGGCCGGTCAATCGTTCCGCTACCCGCACCAACTCGGCATCTTCGGCTTGCTCGAACGGCGGCACTTCGGGGAACAGCGGCGCATAGTCGATTTTCACCTGATGGCGCTCGGCCAAGGGTTCGAGCTTCTGGCGGATGGCGGCGCGCAGCACCTGCGGGTCCATGCCCGGCAGCGGGCGCAGGTCGAACTCCAGGGAACACTGGCCGCAAATTCGGTTGGGGTTGTCACCGCCATGGATACAGCCGAAGTTCAGGGTCGGTTGCGGCACGCTGAATTGCGGGTTGCGGTACTCGCGTTGCCAGGCCAGGCGCAGGCCGCGCAGTTCGCCGATGGCGTCATGCATGGCTTCAAGGGCGCTATGGCCCAGGCTTGGGTCCGACGAATGGCCACTTTGGCCGAGGATGTCGATGCGCTCCATCATCACGCCTTTATGCAAGCGGATCGGTTTGAGGCCGGTTGGCTCACCGATCACCGCCGCACGGCCCAGCGGCCGGCCCGCCTCGGCCAGCGCACGGGCGCCGGACATCGAGCTTTCTTCATCGCAGGTGGCGAGGATCAGCAAGGGCTGCTTGAACGGCTGGTCCAGCAGCGGCAACACCGCCTCAATCGCCAAGGCGAAAAAGCCCTTCATGTCGCAGCTGCCCAGTCCCACCCAGCGGCCGTCGACTTCCGTCAGCTTGAGGGGGTCGGTCTTCCACAACGCGGCGTCATACGGGACAGTATCGCTATGCCCGGCCAGCACCAGGCCACCGGGGCCACTGCCGAAGCTGGCCAGCAAGTTGAACTTGCCGGGGCTGACTTGCTGGATGTCGATGGCAAAACCCAGGTCGCCCAGCCAACCGGCGAGCAGGTCGATCACCGGGCGGTTGGTCTGGTCGAGAGACGCTTGGGTGCAACTGACCGAAGGCGCGGCAATCAGCGCGGCGAACTGCTCTTTCATGGACGGTAACGGCATGCGCGGTCTCTCAACTTCACGGATGAGCCCCACTATAGAGCCATCTGCACGACACAATAAACCGTTGCGGCGCGTTGCCGGGCTCAGTCCTGTACACTGCACGACCTTGGCAGCCACTCTTTTCCCCGGCTGCGCTCCCGATCCTGGATTTTCCGGCCATGCAGAAAGAAACCGAAATCAAGCTCCGCGTCAGCCGCGAAACCCTCGCCGCGCTGCGTGAGCACCCGTTACTGAAAAAACGCAACAAAAGTGGCTGGGAACGCCGTGAGTTGATGAACCAGTATTTCGACACCCCTGAACGCGACCTGGCCCAGGCCAAGGTTGCTCTGCGTTTGCGCAAGGACGGTGACGACATCATCCAGACCCTCAAGACCCGTGGCCAAAGCGTCGCCGGCTTGTCGGAACGTAACGAATACAACTGGGACCTGCCCAAAGCCAAGCTCGATGTGAAGAAACTCGACGGCGAGTGCTGGCCCGAGCAACTGGCCGAGTTGGACAAAAAGACCCTCAAGCCGATATTCACCACCGACTTCGTGCGTGAACGCGCCGAAATCGCCTGGGGCCGTGGCAAGGCCAAGGTGGTGATCGAAGCTGCTCTGGACCTCGGCCACGTAGTGGTTGGCAAGCAGAAAGAAGAAATCTGCGAGCTGGAACTGGAACTGCGCGAAGGTGAACCGGCTGCCCTGCTGGAACTGGCCGCCGAACTGGCCGCGACCCTGGCGCTGATGCCATGCGATATCAGCAAGGCCGAGCGCGGCTATCGTCTGTACGACGCCAGCAGCTACTCCCTGAGCCTGCCGGCCCCGCAGATCCAAGCCGAAATGCCGCTGGACGATGCCTTCGCCGCAATCATGTGGCACCTGCTGGGCAGCAGCCAGCGCCTGGCCGAGCAATACCGTTTCAATGGCCACTGGCGCCTGTTGCAAGACTGGGTCGACAACCTCGGCGAACTGCGTGCCCTGATCGGCAGCCTCGGCCAGGCCGCGCCACGTCAATCCACCAGCGAACTGCGCAGCGCACTGGATGCCCTGCTGGAAGACTGGCGCCCACTGGTGCAAGCCGGTGACGACGATGAAGACATCCGCAAAGCCGCGCCGGAGCAATTCGCCGAAGAATTGGACGACGTGCGCTGGGGCCTGTTCTCACTGAACACCTCGCGCTGGCTGCTGGCCCGCACCTGGACCGCCGACCGCAACGTGCGGGGCAACCGCCAGGGCGCCGCGCAAATCACCAACTGGCTGCCGCGCCTGCTGGCCGACGATGCAGTCGCCCTGCAACTGCCGCGTTACCAGCAGCAACCGGAAGACCTGGCCGAGCAACTGCCGCGCATCGAGCGCATCCAGGCATGGCTGCACCATGCGCGCCATGTGGTAGACATTCCGGAACTGGACCGCCTGTACGGCGAGCTGAACAAGCTGGTGCAACTGGCCAATCAGCCGATCACCGATGAGTCGCTGGATGCGCGTATGCATCAGGCGATTGCGGTGTATCAGAACCGTGCCTGGAAGACCCTTCTGCGTCTGTGATATCGTCATCGCGGGCAAGCCCGGCTCCCACAGGGGAATGCATTCCAATGTGGGAGCCGGGCTTGCCCGCGATGGGGCCGGGCCAGTCAGCGCAATACTGGCAGGCTGGTGGTCGACTTGATCTCGGATAACGCCACGATCGAATTCACCTCCTGAATCCCCGGCACCATCGACAGCTTCTCGAAGAAAAACCGCTCATACGCCTCAATGTCCGAGGTGACAATGCGCAGCAGAAAATCCACCGCCCCCATCAGCACATAACACTCCAGCACCTCGGGAAACCCGCGAATCGCTTCGGTGAACTGCGTGAAGTTGGACCGGCCGTGGGCGTTGAGTTTGACCTCGGCGAAAATCTGCGTGTTCAGACCGATTTTCTTGCGGTCGAGCAAGGTGACCTGGCCGCGAATCACACCCTCTTCCTTGAGCCGTTGGATGCGCCGCCAGCACGGCGACTGGGACAGGCCGACCTGTTCAGCGATCTGCGCGCTGGAAAGCGATGCGTCCTCTTGCAACAGGGCCAGGATGCGGCGGTCGTAAGCGTCCAACTCGCTGTGCATAGAATCACCTGAAATATTGGCTATGTTGAATTGTATGATTCGAATAATCGCAAAACTGGCCCATCTTAGATAAGAAATCTCCCGAGACGCATGTAAAAATTTCCCCAGCCAAATTTGGAGAATGAGCATGCACGCCGTCGAAACCTCCCACCCCGCGACCCGCGTCGATGCATGGGCCGTCAACAGTGCCCATTGCCAGGCGCATTATCAGATCGTCGCCGAAGCCGAACCCGACGTGCTCTGCCGGGTACTTAACTTTTTTGCCCTGCAGTTCCTGACACCCCGGCAGGTCTCGGCGAACCGCCAGGAAGACCTGCTGTACCTCGATATCGTGCTGGATGGCCTGAGCTGGCACCGCGCCCAAGTGATCGGTGAAAAGATTCGAAACCTGATCAGTGTGTGCACGCTGGAGCTGCGACCCGTTGATTCCATGGGGCTTCAGGCGCTGGCGGCGGCGCAGTAAAAGCCTGCAATACACGCGGGAAGGAGGATATCCAGGACCTGGCTAGCCTGGGGTTTACGCCCGAAGCCATCCAGGAAAGGTTTATGCCCGCTGATCAACGATTGGAACTGCATCAACTGTTACCGGCTTTGGTCGACGAAGGGCTGATCACCCCCGATGTCGCGCAACGCGTGTCTGCCCTGCCGGCCGACCCCGGCCGCCATCCACTGGAATGCATCGCTGCCGAAGGCCCTTGCCTGGAAACCCTGACCCAATGGCTGGCCCGCCATGCCGGGCAACCTTACCTGCGTATCGACCCGCTGAAGATCGACGCGGCGGCGCTGGTGCCGCTGATGTCCTACGCGTTTGCCCAACGCCACGCCATCCTGGCGGTCGCCGTGGACGCGCAGACCGTTACCGTCGCCAGCGCCCAGCCCCATGTCATCGGCTGGGAGGCCGGGCTGGCGCAGGTGCTCAAGCGTTCAATCAAACGCGTGGTTGCCAACCCGCAGGACATCCAGCGCTGTATCGGCGAGTTCTACCGGTTGGCCAAGTCCGTCAGCGGGGCGGATCAAAAGGTGGCCGCGCCCGGCAGCGTCGAGTTGCTTAACCTCGGCGCCGGCGATCAGGCGCCGGATGCCAATGACGCGCATATCGTCAACATCGTCGACTGGTTGCTGCAGTACGCCTTCGGCCAACGGGCCAGCGATATCCATATCGAGCCGTGCCGCGAACAGGGCCGCGTACGCTTTCGCATTGATGGGCTGCTGCACGATGTTTATCAGTTTCCGCCCCAGGTCACGATGGCCGTGATCAGCCGCCTGAAAAGCCTGGGCCGCATGAACGTCGCGGAAAAACGCAAACCCCAGGACGGCCGGGTCAAAACCAAAAGCCCCGCGGGTACGGAAGTGGAACTGCGCCTTTCAACCTTGCCCACCGCGTTTGGCGAAAAACTGGTGATGCGGATTTTCGACCCCCAGGTACTGCTCAAGGGCTTTGATCAGCTGGGTTTGTCGGTTGACGACCAACAACGCTGGCAATCCATGACGAGCCAGACCAACGGCATCATCCTCGTCACCGGGCCCACCGGCTCGGGCAAGACCAGTACCCTCTACACCACGCTCAAGCAACTGGCGACCCGCGAGGTCAACCTGTGCACGGTGGAAGACCCGATCGAGATGGTCGAACCGGCGTTCAACCAGATGCAGGTGCAGCACAACATCGACCTGACCTTTGCGGCCGGCGTCCGCGCCCTGCTGCGCCAGGACCCGGACATCATCATGATCGGCGAGATCCGCGACCAGGAAACCGCCGACATGGCGATCCAGGCCGCACTGACCGGCCACTTGGTGCTGTCGACCCTGCATACCAGCGATGCTCCCGGCGCCATCAGCCGCCTGCAGGAACTGGGCATTGCGCATTATTTGATCAAAGCCACCTTGCTGGGCGTCATGGCGCAACGCCTGGTGCGCCTGTTATGCCCTCACTGCAAGCGCGCAGACGGTGACAGCCATAAGGCCGTTGGCTGCGTGGAATGTCGAAACAGCGGTTACCGGGGGCGCGCCGGGGTCTACGAGATCATGCTATTGAACGAAGAGCTCAAGGCGCTGATTACCCCTGGGGCCGATGTGCAGGCCCTGCGCCAGGGCGCCATTGGCCAGGGCATGTGCAGCCTGCGCATGGCCGGCCTGCACAAGGTAAAAGCCGGGCTGACCACGATGGCGGAAGTATTGCGGGTAACGCCTGGGGATTCGGTAACAAATCCTTTGTTGGTTAGGCGCTGAAACCGTTCTTATCGGTGACAACACCGTTACAATCGGGCCAATGTCTTTTCACTGACACCATCAGATAAGGAATCGCTATGCAGATCGGAACCGTACTGCTTCTTTTCGTGGGCTTGGCCATCGCCATCCTGTTCATGGGCTTCAAGGTGGTGCCTCAAGGCTACCAGTGGACCGTCGAGCGCTTCGGCCGGTACACCAACACCCTCAAGCCTGGCCTGAACATCATTATCCCGGTCATGGACCGCATCGGCCGCAAGATCAACGTGATGGAAAGCGTGCTGGATATCCCACCGCAGGAAGTCATCACCGCCGACAACGCCACTGTGCAAATCGACGCCGTGTGCTTCTTCCAGGTGGTCAATACCGCCCAGGCCGCCTACGAGGTCAACAACCTCGAACACGCCATTCGCAACCTTTTGCAAACCAATATCCGTACCGTACTCGGCTCCATGGAGCTGGATGCCATGCTCAGCCAGCGTGACGGCATCAACGAAAAACTCCTGAAAACCGTGGACGAAGCCACGGCGCCCTGGGGGATCAAGATCACCCGTATCGAGATCAAGGACATCAGCCCGCCCGCCGACCTGATGGCTGCCATGTCCGGCCAGATGAAGGCCGAGCGGATCAAGCGCGCACAAATCCTCGAGGCCGAGGGCCTGCGGGCGTCGGCGATCCTGACGGCTGAAGGCAAGAAGCAGGCGCAGATCCTTGAAGCGGAAGGTAGCCGTCAGGCAGCCTTCCTGGAGTCCGAAGCCCGCGAACGTCAGGCTGAAGCGGAAGCCCGCGCCACGCAGGTGGTGTCTGAAGCAATCGCGTCGGGCAACGTGCAGGCGGTTAACTACTTCGTCGCACAAAAATACATCGACGCCCTGGGCAAGCTGGCTTCGGCCAACAACAGCAAGGTCATCCTGATGCCGTTGGAAGCCAGCCAGGTGATCGGTGCGGTCGGCGGTATTGGCGAGATCGTCCGGGCAACGTTCGACAGCAAGAAAGGCTGAGGCCATCGCCATGTGGGATTTCCTGCAGCATTTGTCATTCTGGGATTGGTTGGCGCTGGGCACGGTGCTGTTGATACTTGAGGTATTCGGCGCCGGGGGTTATCTGCTGTGGATGGGTATCGCTGCGGCCGCCGTGGGCGTGATCAAGTTTTTGGTTCCTCCCCTGGGGTTGGAATGGCAGCTGCTGCTGTTTGCGGTGTTGTCGATACTGACTGCGGTGTATTGGTGGAAACGCCAGCGCAGCAGTGCCAAAGCCAGTGACCAGCCGGGGCTGAACGAGCGCGGCTCGGAGTTGATCGGCCGCACGTTTGTAGTGCATCAAGCAATCGTGGACGGCCGAGGCAAGGTGAAAGTGGGCGATGGCGTGTGGATGGTCACCGGCCCGGATAGCGCTGTAGGCGCTCAAGTACGGGTGGTTGGCCAGGAGGGAGTGGTGTTAAAGGTTGAAACTGTTTAGTCAGTGATGGAACTCGGCCGGGCTATCTACAATCATAAAGTACAGATAACCCACCGGAGTCACCCATCATGCGTCTCAAATATGCTGTCGCAACCCTAGCTGTGCTTTCCCTCCCTGTCGGTTCAGCGATGGCCGACAGCTTCTGGCGCAATGTCATCTCGTCGGGCGCCACGACCGGCTCGACGTACCTGACCTTCAAGGACCACAAGCTGGTGGTCGCCGCACAAGACGACGCAGGCAGCTTCGTTGCCAGCAACGGCGGCATCCGCGGCCCATATCTGGAAGCCGCGATGCAGAAAGTGCGCGCCGATAACCCTGGCCTGCAAGCCACGGATATGGAACTGGCTAACGCCATCCTGGCGAAAAACGCCATCGCTTCCGAGTAAAAACGCCTGGAAAAGCCGCTCTTTTAGAGCGGCTTTTTTGCTGTTTTCCTACAGTGTCGGCTCGAGAATTGGCGACCAAACAGGAAAAGTCCTCTAGATCGCTTCACTCGTCCAACAACAAGCTATCGGTTCCTTTTTACTCAGTGAATCGATAACAATGCGCAAATATTCTGCCCTCCTGCTACTTGCCTCTATCGTCACACCTTATGCCCAAGCAGAGGGCTGGTACGGCTCGGCCAAGCTCAACAGCGCCCGCCAGAACCTCTCCAGCGCGCTGCTGACCAGCCCACGCGTGACCAACCGAATAGAAGCGCCGGATGCCGACAAATCATTCACCGGCTCGTTTGCCGCTGGTTATGCCTTTACCGATGGCTGGCGCCTGGAAGCGGAATACACCACACGCGACAGTTCCACATTCGATTCCTATTGGTCGCCGTTCAATGCCAACGTCAACCGCCTTGAAACCAAAAGCCAACGCTTGATGCTCAACGGTTACAAAAACATCCCGATCAATGATTGGCTGTCGTTCTACGGTATGGCCGGGGTGGGCATGGCGCAAATCGACGCCGAGGGCTATCAGAGCAACAACACCCGCCGCTTCGCCAACAACCGCCAGAACAATTTCGCCTACAGCGTGGGCCTGGGCCTGGATGCCAAGGTCAGCGAAAAAGTCACGGTGGGCGCCGGTTGGCGCTATGTGGACATGGGCGATGTCACGACCGGCTATAACACCTTCGTCAATCGGATAAACGCCCGCGATGAACAGCTCAAAGGCAAGCTTAAGGAGCAGAATGTGTTTCTTGAGGCCCGCGTGTCCTTCTGACACCCAATAGAAAATGCCGCTGATAAAGCGGCATTTTTTTGCCCGTAACATGACGTTTCATTCACGCGTGACAGGCTATATTCAGTCGAACCGTGCAAGCATGCTTGCAATGACACCCCGCTTATTCATCGCCAATCTGAAACGGATGCCTTCGTCGTTATGAGCCAACAGCCCTTTCTGCCGTTTTCCAAACCTACCATCGATGAAGCCACCATCTGCGCAGTCGGCGATGTACTGCGCTCGGGCTGGATCACCAGCGGGCCGAAAGTGCAGGCATTCGAGGCACAGTTATCGGAATACTTCGGCGGCCGGCCGGTGCGCACGTTCAACTCGGGCACCTGCACCATGGAGATTGCCCTGCGCATCGCGGGTATCGGGCCGGGCGATGAAGTGATCACCACGCCGATTTCCTGGGTCGCCACGGCCAACGTGATCCTGGAAGTGGGCGCCACGCCGGTGTTTGCCGATATCGACCCGGTCACGCGCAATATCGACCTGGCCCAGGTGGAAGCCGCAATCACCCCGCGCACCAAGGCGATCATTCCGGTGTACCTGGCAGGTCTGCCCCTGGACATGCCGATGCTGTACGCGTTGGCCAACAAGTACAACCTGCGCATTGTCGAAGACGCCGCCCAGGCGCTGGGGTCCAGCTGGGATGGCGAGCGC
Source organism: Pseudomonas viridiflava (assembly GCF_900591205.1). Taxonomy (GTDB): domain Bacteria; phylum Pseudomonadota; class Gammaproteobacteria; order Pseudomonadales; family Pseudomonadaceae; genus Aquipseudomonas. The sequence continues at coordinate 429,854 of NZ_UUPU01000001.1, read as the reverse complement.
ATCGGCGCGACCGGTGATTTCGTCTCCTTCAGCTTCCAGGCCAACAAGAACATCACCTCCTCCGAGGGCGGTTGCCTGGTGCTGAACAATGCCGAAGAAGCACGCCTGGCGGAAAAATACCGTCTGCAGGGCGTGACACGCACCGGCTTCGACGGCCTCGATGTGGACGTGCTGGGCGGCAAGTTCAACATGACCGATATCGCCGCCGCCATCGGCCTGGGGCAGTTTGCGCATATCGAGAAGATCACCGCGCATCGCCAAAACCTGGCGCGCCACTACTTCAAGTGTTTTGGCAGTGACTTTGAGGAGAAATACGGCGCACAACTACCGCCGGCAGATTTCGAAAACAGCAACTGGCACCTGTTCCAACTGGTGCTGCCGGAGCGCCAGGACGGCCTGCCGGCGCGCGCTACGTTCATGGAGCAGATGCAGGCCCACGGTGTCGGCATTGGCTATCACTATCCGCCGATCCACCTGCTGAGCCTGTATCGGGCACAGGGCTTCAAGGAAGGCATGTTCCCGGTGGCGGAGCGGGTCGGGCGTTTGATCGTGTCGTTGCCGATGTTTACGGCGATGACGCAGGCGGATGTGGAGCGGTCGGTGGCGGCGGTTAAAGCGGTATTGAGAGCGAGCTGAATATCCAGCTCAGCGCAATCAAATGTGGGAGCTGGCTTGCCTGCGATGGCATCACCGAGGTGTAACTCATTACACCGAGGCGTCTGCATCGCTGGCAAGCCAGCTCCCACACTGATTTGTGCTGCTGTTTATTCGCCGATGGCGGCTTTGTAGCCCGCAGCATCCAGCAGTTTGTCCAAGTCCGCCGGGTTGCCTGGCTTGAGCTTGAAGATCCACGCGCCATACGGGTCGGTGTTCAGCAGTTCAGGGCTGGCACTCAGCTCCTCGTTGACGGCAATCACTTCGCCGGCAATCGGGGCGTAGATGTCCGAAGCGGCTTTCACCGACTCGACCACACCCGCCTGATCTTCAGCAGCAAACACGTTGCCGACTTCGGTCAACTCAACAAACACCACATCACCCAAAGCTTCCTGAGCATGGTCGGAAATACCGACGGTCACGGTGCCGTCAGCTTCCAGACGAGCCCACTCGTGACTTTCGGCAAAACGCAGGTCGGCAGGGATATTGCTCATAGTCTGTGTCCTCAAGAATTGTCAGCGGCCTCTGGCCTGCCGGAAATAGTTAGATCAAGGTTTTGCCATGGCGCACAAAGGTCGGTTTGACCACTCGAACCGGGTACCACTTGCCGCGGATCTCCACTTCGGCCCGATCGGCAGTCGCCGTCGGCACACGCGCCAGGGCAATGGATTTGCTCAGCGTAGGAGAGAAACTACCACTGGTGATCTCTCCTTCGCCAACATTGGCGATACGAACCACCTGGTGAGCGCGTAAAACCCCGCGCTCTTCCAGCACCAGCCCTACCAGTTTGAACTGCACACCCGCCGCCAGCTCTGCCTCCAGCGCCGCCCGCCCGATGAAGTCGCGCTCGGCAGGCGCCCAGGCGATGCTCCAGGCCATGTTGGCGGCCAGTGGCGAAACATCCTGATGGATGTCCTGGCCGTACAGGTTCATGCCGGCTTCCAGCCGCAGGGTGTCGCGGGCGCCGAGGCCGATAGGCGAAATACCCGCGCCCACCAGGTCGTTGAAAAAACCGGGCGCCTGGTCGGCAGGCAGCACGATTTCCAGGCCGTCTTCACCGGTATAGCCGGTACGGGCGATAAACCAGTCGCCGTCGGCCTGGCCCTCGAAGGGCTTGAGCTGGTGGATCAGGGTGGCACGCGACTGAGTGACCAGCTCGGCAATTTTCTGCCGGGCATGCGGGCCTTGAATCGCCAGCATGGCCAACTCGGGACGCTCATGCAGTTGCACCTGAAAGTGGCCCAACTGCGCCTGCATCCAGGCCATGTCCTGGTCACGGGTGGCGGCGTTGACCACCAGCCGATAACCGGCTTCGGTGCGATAGACGATCATGTCGTCCACCACGCCGCCCTGCTCGTTGAGCATTGCGCTGTAGAGTGCACGGCCGCAGCCATGCAAACGATCGACGTCATTGGCCAGCAGGTGCTGGAGCCATTCCTTGGCCTGAGGGCCGGTGACGTCAATCACGGTCATATGAGATACATCGAACACCCCGCAGTCGCGTCGCACCTGATGGTGTTCTTCAACTTGCGAGCCGTAGTGCAGAGGCATATCCCAACCGCCAAAATCGACCATTTTCGCGCCGAGGGCGAGATGCAGGTCATACAGAGGCGTACGCTGTCCCATGGGTTTCTCCTTCCGGGCTTGGCGAAGGTGCGCAGCGTTGCCGTTCGTGCTGAACACCTTGAATTACAAGGCTTGCAGCCACGCACAGTAACCCGGTCCGAAAGACGGACCGCACCGAATGCCGCGCATTGTAGCCTCAAGCCGTAGGACTGGCACCTAACCGATTTGACGGGCAGAGCGCCGGATCAGCCCGATCACCGGCAACAGACCCACCAATACCAGGGTCAGGGCCGGCAATGAAGCCCGCGCCCACTCGCCCTCGCTGGTCATTTCGAAAATCCGCACCGCCAGGGTGTCCCAGCCAAACGGGCGCATCAGCAGGGTCGCGGGCATTTCCTTGAGCACATCGACGAACACCAGCAGCGCCGCGCTCAGCGTCCCGGGAAGTAAAAGTGGCAGATACACTTTGCAAAACAGTCGTGGGCCGCTCACCCCAAGACTGCGCGCCGCTTCGGGCAAAGAGGGACGAATTCGCGCCAGGCTGTTTTCCAGCGGCCCATAGGCCACCGCAAGGAAGCGCACCAGATAGGCCAGCACCAACGCCGACAGGCTGCCCAGCAGCAGGGGTTTGCCGGCACCGCCGAGCCACCCCGACAGTGGCACCACCAGCTCGCGGTCCAGGTAACTGAACGCGAGCATGATCGACACCGCCAATACCGAGCCCGGCAGGGCATAGCCGACGTTGGCCAGGCTGATGCCGGAGCGAATGGCGCGGGTCGGCGCCAGCCGGTTGGCGAAGGCCAATAGCAGCGCCACGCTGACGGTGATCAGCGCCGCGATGCCACCCAGGTAGAGGGTGTGGACGATCAGGCCCGAATAGCGCTCATCCAGGTCAAAGCGGCCGCGCTGCCAGAACCAGGCCACCAATTGCAGCATCGGAATGACAAAGGCACAGGCAAACACCAGCCCACACCAGCTACTGGCGGCCGCCGCCTTGAAGCCGCGCAGGTGGTACAGCGCCTTGCCCCGCGGCCGTTCGTTGCCCGGGCGGCTCGCCCCCCGGGCACGCCGTTCGCCATACAGCACCAGCATCACCACCAGCAGCAACAGGCTGGCCAGTTGGGCTGCGCTGGACAGGCTGAAGAAGCCGTACCAGGTCTTGTAGATGGCGGTGGTGAAGGTATCGAAGTTGAAGACCGAGACCGCGCCGAAATCCGCCAGCGTTTCCATCAACGCCAACGCCACCCCCGCACCAATCGCCGGCCGCGCCATGGGCAGCGCCACACGCCAGAAGGCTTGCCAGGGCGATTGCCCGAGCACACGCGCAGCTTCCATCAAACCTTTGCCCTGGGCCAGGAAAGCGGTGCGCGCCAACAGGTACACATAGGGATAGAACACCAGCACCAACACGATGATCACGCCACTGGTGGAACGCACCCGTGGCAGGCGCAAACCGCTGCCGAACCATTCACGCAGCAGGGTTTGCACCGGGCCGGCGAAATCCAGCAGGCCCACAAACACAAAGGCCAGCACGTAGGCCGGAATGGCAAAGGGCAGCATCAACGCCCAATCCAGCCAACGCCGGCCGGGAAATTCGCAGAGGCTGGTCAGCCAGGCCAGGCTTACGCCCAGCAGGGTTACGCCGACACCGACACCCAGCACCAGAGTCAGGGTGTTGCCCAACAAACGCGGCATCTGGGTTTCCCACAGGTGGGACCAGATTTGCGGGTCGATGCTTTGCCAGGACAGCAACAGCACGCTCAGCGGCAGCAGCACCAGGGCGGCGACGGTGAAGACCGGCAGGTGCCAGCGGCGTTGGGCGGGGTGGGCCAAGGATCGGATCTCTGGGGATAATATTTTGAGCCCACCACACAACAGTGTGGGAGCTGGCTTGCCCGCGATGCAGGCACCTCGGTGTTTCAATCACACCGTGGTGATGCTATCGCAGGCAAGCCAGCTCCCACACTGTCTTGCGGTGCTTTGATGAATGTACTTAGTTCCAGCCCGCCCGATCCATCAACCGAATCGCCTCAGCCTGGCGCTTGCCCGCGACTTCCACCGGCAAGGTATCGGCCACGAACTTGCCCCAGGTCGCCACTTCGGCCGACGGCGGTACGGCCGGGTTGGCCGGGAATTCCTGGTTCACATCGGCAAAGATCTTCTGCGCCTCAGGCGTGGTCATCCACTCTACCAGCGCCTTGGCCGCTTCCGGGTGCGGCGCGTGCTTGGTCAGGCCGATGCCCGACAGGTTCACGTGCACGCCACGGTCGCCCTGGTTCGGCCAGAACAGCTTCACCGCCAGGTCCGGCTTCTGCTTGTGCAGACGGCCGTAGTAGTAGGTGTTGACGATGCCCACGTCGCACTGCCCGGCGTTGATCGCCTCCAGCACCGCGATGTCATCGGAGAACACGTCGGTGGACAGGTTGTTCACCCAACCCTTGACGATTTCTTCTGTCTTGGCCGCGCCATGGGTTTCGATCAACGTGGCGGTCAGCGACTGGTTGTAGACCTTTTTCGCCGTGCGCAGGCACAAACGGCCTTCCCACTGCTTGTCGGCCAGGGCCTCGTAAGTGGTCAGGTCACCCGGCTTTACCCGGTCGGTGGAGTAGGCAATGGTTCGTGCACGCAGGCTCAAGCCGGTCCAGGCGTGGGCCGATGAGCGGTATTGCAGGGGAATATTCTTGTCGATCACTGCCGAGGTGAACGGCTGCAGGATGCCCATCTGCTCGGCCTGCCACAGGTTGCCGGCATCGACGGTCAGCAGCAGGTCGGCGGTGGCGTTTTCGCCCTCGGCCTTGATGCGCTGCATCAGCGGGGCTTCCTTGTCGGTGATGAACTTTACCTGCACGCCGGTCTTCTTGGTGTAAGCGTCGAATACCGGTTTGATCAGTTCGTCGATACGTGAGGAGTAGACCACCACCTCGTCGGCTGCCTGCACGGTGGTGCTGCCGATCAGGGTGAGTGCCAGGGCAGTCAGGAGGCGCTTGGGTGCCAACATGGGTGCGGTCTCTCATTTGCAAAAAGAGGGCAAATGATAAGGACTCACATTTGGTCGCGCTTGGTGGAGGCGTTACCAGATGTTGCATGGCTGGGATTTGTTCGGGATGGGCTGGTCCACTTCAAAAGCAGACACATTCCCCTGTGGCGAGCGGGCTTGCCCGCGCTGGGCTGCGCAGCAGCCCCAAACCCAGGCGCTGCGGTCTTTCCAGAAAAAACTCAGTGACTTTACTGGGGCTGCTGCGCAGCCCAACGCGGGCAAGCCCGCTCGCCACAACAGCTACAAAAGCCCATCTGCCCACAGGGGGCGTATTTCAATTCAGGGTTTGGCGAGGTCGGGAAGGTCGCCGGTGAGGCCGAGGGCCTGGCGCACAAATACCGCCTTGGCTTCCGGCATCTGGTCAACCAGCTTCAACCCGGCATTGCGCAGCCAGCGCAACGGCAGCTGATCGGCCTGGAACAGGCGTTCAAAGCCCTCCATCGCCGCCATCAACGCCAGGTTATGCGGCATGCGCCGGCGCTCGTAGCGGCTCAGCACTTTCACATCCGCCAGGCGTTCACCGCGCTCGGTGGCCGCCAGCAGCACTTCGGCGAGCACCGCGGCATCGAGAAAGCCCAGGTTCACCCCCTGCCCCGCCAACGGGTGGATCACGTGGGCCGCGTCGCCGATCAGCGCCAGGCCCTCGGCCACATAGCGTTTGGCGTGACGTTGACGCAAAGGCACACAGACACGCGGGTCGGCGCTGACGACCGTACCCAGGCGTCCTTCAAAGGCGCGTTCCAGTTCACGACAGAAGCTTTCGTCATCCAGCGCCATCAGGCGTCCGGATTCAGTCGGCGTGGTCGACCAGACGATCGAACACCAATCCTCCTGGCCGTCGCGCACCAGCGGCAAAAACGCCAGCGGACCAGTGTCGGTGAAGCGTTGCCACGCCGTGCGCTGGTGCGGCTGGCTGCTGCGCACGCTGGTCACGATGGCGTTATGCAGGTAGTCCCATTCACGGGTCGCGGTGCCGGTCAGGCGGCGCACGGCGGAGTTCGCGCCATCGGCAGCCACCACCAGCGGCGCACGCAGTTTGCGGCCATCGGCCAGGGTCAGCAGCCAGTCATCGCTGGAGCGGCGCATCTGCTCCAGGCGTGCATTGGCCAAAAGGCCGAGGTCGCAGTCGTGCAAGCGGTCGAGCAAGGCATCCTGCACCACACGGTTCTCGACGATATGCCCGAGCACTTCGGCATGCACACTGGCCGCCGAGAAGTGGATCTGCCCAGTGCCGCTGCCGTCCCACACCTGCATCTCGCCGTAAGGGCTGGCGCGCCGCGACACAATGCCGTCCCACACGCCCAGGCGCTCAAGAATGCGCTGGCTGGCGGCCGACAAGGCGCTCACGCGGGGCTCGAAGGCCGCCTCGCGGTCGAACGGCTTGACGCTGAGCGGGCTGCCATCGAGCAGCAGCACCTGCAGGCCACTGCCCTGCAACGCCAGCGCCAGGGCGCTTCCGACCATTCCGGCCCCGACAATCAGCACATCTGCGCGCATGTCCATGCTTTAAGCCTGCTTTGCTGGCGGCTTGCGCCGCACGTAAAGGGTTTTGTCGACCCGCGCCACCAGGGTGCCGGAGCCGTCATGAATCTGGACCTTGAGGTGGGGCAGGTATTTCTCGCCACCTTCGGTCTGTTGACGAATCTCGTCCAGCAAAGCTTCGTCGATGGAAAATTCGGCGTACACCGGGCCCTTGCCCGGCGACACGAAGTCGATGCTCGCAGCCTTGTCCCACACGATGTAGTCGCGGCCCAGGTTCTCCATGAGCATCAACATGTAGAACGGGTCGACCATCGAATACAGGCTGCCGCCAAACTGTGTGCCGACGTAATTGCGGTTGTACCAGCCCAGGCCCATGCGCACTTTCACATGCCGAAAATCGGCACTCATGTGTTGCACGCTGACACCTGCGCCCAGGTACGGCGGGTACAGGGTCATGATCCAACGCAACAGCCGCGCCTTGCCCAGGCGCTCGATCAACCACTTACGCATCGGGGCGCGTGCCCAGGCCCATGGCCTGACGGGCGAACCAGCGCTTGGCCGGCGGTAACAGGTCCAGACCCAGCAGGCCCATATTGCGGCCCAGCGCGACCAGCGGCTGGGCGCTGCCGAACAGCCGCGTGACCTGATCGGAGAAGCCCACGGTCAACGTCTGATCAAGACGCTGGCGCTCGCGATAGCGTTGCAGCGTCGCCAGGTCACCCGGTACTTGCGGCCCGGCCAGCAAGGCTTCGGCCAAGGCGTTGGCATCGCGCAGGGACAGGTTGAACCCCTGCCCGGCAATCGGGTGCAGGCTATGGGCGGCATTGCCGAGCACGGCCAGGTGTGAGCGTACTTGCTCTTCGGCTTCCACCAGGGTCAGTGGATACAGGTGGCGTGCGCCGACTTGCTTCAGGGTGCCCAGGCGGTAGCCGAACACGCCCTGCAACTCACTCAGGAAACTGCGCTCGTCGAGGTTGGCCAGGCGCTGGGCGTCCATGCCGATGCGGGTCCAGACCAGTGCGCAACGGTTGTCCGGCAGCGGCAGCAGGGCCATCGGCCCTTCATCGGTGAAACGCTCGAAGGCTTCGCCGTTGTGGGCTTCGCTGGGGGTGATGTTGGCGATCAGCGCGCTCTGGTTGTAAGGGCGGGTTTTTATCCCGATACCCAGTTGCTCACGCAAGCCGGAACGGCCGCCATCGGCCAGCACCGCGAGGTCGCACTCCAGCACGGTTTCATCGTTGAGCGTCAGGCGATAGCCGTCGGGCAGCGGCTCCATGCGCGAGACTTCCGCCGGGCAGCGCCAACTGACGACGTCTTTATCCAACCCTTGCCACAGGCACTGCCCCAGCCAGGCGTTTTCCACCACATAACCGAGCGCCGGTACGCCTTCTTCCATGGCGGACAAGCGTGCGGTCGAGAAGCGCCCACGGTCCGACACATGAATCTGCTTGATCGGCTCGGCGCGGCGCGAGATGTCCTGCCAGATGCCAAGGCGCTGGTAAATCTGCCGGGCGCCGAAAGACAGCGCCGAGGAGCGCGCATCGTAGCTCGGCTGATAACTGTCACCCGGCGCGAAGGGTTCGATCAGCACGATTTTCCAGCCCCGCGCCTTGGCCCCGGCCTGCAAGGCCAGCGCCAGGCTGGCGCCTACCAGGCCGCCGCCGATAATCGCCAGGTTGACTCGGCTCATCGGGCAGCCGCCATCAGCGCTTCAATCTCGGCGACGCTCTTGGGCACGCCGCCGGTCAGAATTTCACAGCCTTGCTTGGTCACCACCACGTCGTCCTCGATGCGCACGCCAATGCCGCGCCATTTCTTCGCCACGCTCTGGTTGTCCGGCGAAATGTAGATCCCCGGCTCCACGGTCAACGCCATGCCGACTTCCAGCACACGCCACTCACCGCCCACCTTGTACTCGCCCACGTCGTGCACATCCATGCCCAGCCAGTGGCCGGCGCGGTGCATATAGAAGGCCCGATAGGCTTCGCTGGCGATGAGTTCGTCAACATCGCCTTGCAGCAACCCCAGCTTCACCAGCCCGGCGGTGATGACTCGCACCGTCGCTTCATGGGCCTGGTTCCAATGTTTGTTCGGCGCGATCTCGGCAAAGGCGGCTTCCTGGGAGGCCAGCACAATCTCGTAGATGGCCTTCTGTTCCGGCGAAAACTTGCCGTTGACCGGCCAGGTACGGGTGATGTCGCTGGCGTAGCAGTCGATCTCGCAACCGGCGTCGATCAGCACCAGATCGCCATCCTTGAGCACCGCGTCATTCTGCTGGTAATGCAGGATGCAGCTGTTGCGCCCGGCAGCGACGATGGAGCCATAGGCCGGCATCTTGGCGCCGCCCTTGCGGAATTCGTAATCCAGCTCGGCTTCCAGGCTGAACTCATGCAAACCGGCGCGGCTGGCTTGCATCGCCTTCACATGGGCCGCGCAGGAGATGCGTGCAGCCTCGCGCATCACCTTCACTTCTGCCGCCGATTTATACAGGCGCATGTCGTGAAGCAGATGATCCAGGGCAACAAATTCGTTCGGCGGCTGGGCGCCGAGGTGCGCTTTAGAGCGGATCACGTTGATCCACTCCATCACATGCCGGTCGAATTCGGCATTGCTGCCCATGGCCGAATACACCCGGTCGCGGCCTTCGATCAGGCCGGGCAGGATGTCGTCGATATCGGTGATGGGGAACGCGTCGTCGGCGCCAAAGTCACGGATCGCGCCTTCGGTGCCGGCGCGCAGGCCGTCCCACAGTTCGCGTTCGGCATTGCGTTCGCGGCAGAACAGCACGTATTCACCGTGCAGGCGACCGGGCATCAGCACGATCACCGCCTCCGGCTCGGGGAACCCGCTCAGGTACTGGAAGTCGCTGTCCTGGCGATACACGTGCTCCACATCGCGATTGCGGATGGCCACGGCGGCGGCTGGCAGGATCGCGATGCTGTTGGGTTCCATCTGCGCCATGAGCGCCTTGCGGCGCCGGGTGTATTCCGCTTTGGGGATATGGATCATGGGCAGATGGGTTTCCTTGCTTAGTGCAGCGACGGCCTTAGTGCAACGACGGCTTGAGAGCGGCGGGTTCAGCGGACTTTCGGGTCTCGGTGAACAGCAGCAGCGGCGCGACGCGCAGGTATTCCATGACTTCCATGTAGTCGCTTTCGCCGTCCTCGGATTCCTCCAGGGCGTCTTGCACCTGGGAGATGGCAGCCAAGTCCTGCAACACTTCCTGGGCATCGGTGCTCAGGTCCAGGCCGCCGGCGTTCACGCCGAAGCCATGCAGGAAGCCCTGGCACCACTGGCCCAGTGCGGCGGCGCGGTCGGCGAGCGGCGCGTCATCGGTCGGCAGCAGCAGAACCACGGTGACGTCATCACCGGTCAGCTCGCCCTTGACCATTTCCTGCAGGCCGATCAGCGCGGCGCGCACATTATCTTCTGGCTCCTTTTCCAGCAACTCGGCCACATCGGCCAGCCAGTTGTCGGCGTCAAAGCCAACACCGGTGCAACTGCGGCCCAGTAACACGCCGTGCAGTTCGGCAGGCGAGCATGGGTGACCGCTGGTGCTCAGCAGTTTGGAAAAAGCATCGTACGGGGAGTTCTGAATGGGCATGGTGAGCTAGGCGCCAGACGGCGCAATGTCTAGAATGGAGCGCTGTATCCTAGCACCGGCAGACGTACCAAGACTATCAAGGGCGTCAGATCGTTTATCCTGCAGTTGCCATTCATCAGACAAATCCAGTGGAACCCAATGGAAGACACCGACCTGCAAGCGCTGATGGCCAGACTCGAATTGCTAATTACTCGGGTCGAGCAACTTAAGAGTCAAAACGGACTCCTATTAGCTCAGGAAAAGACCTGGCGCGAGGAACGCGCTCACCTCATTGAAAAAAACGAAATCGCCCGGCGTAAGGTCGAATCGATGATTTCGCGCCTGAAGGCCCTGGAGCAAGACTCATGAGTTCAAGCAATAGCGTCACCGTGCAGATCCTCGACAAAGAATATTCGATCATCTGCCCCCAGGAAGAGCGCAACAACCTGGTGAGCGCCGCCCGTTACCTGGATGGCAAGATGCGTGAAATCCGCAGCAGCGGCAAAGTCATCGGCGCCGACCGCATCGCCGTGATGGCCGCGCTGAATATCACCCACGACCTGCTGCATAAGCAGGAACGCCCTGACGTGCAGGCCAGCGGCTCAACGCGTGAGCAGGTGCGTGACCTGCTGGAACGCGTTGATCTGGTACTTTCCAGCGACTCCGACGCACCCAAGGGCTGATTGCCGAGACTGTTTAAGGTATACTCGCCCCACTCCCTGGCGTGCTTGCCAGTCGGCGATGTCCCGGAGCCGATTCGCACTACCCTGGAAGTTGCACGTTGGGCTGGTGTGCATGTCCGCTAGACGGAAAGCCTTAAAGCCTACTGCTTCTTCCACCTTGAACTTTCGGGTTCAAGGGCTTAGTCGACAGCGGTTCTGTCGGGGAGCCTGAATTCCCAAACTCAATGCCAGTCCTCGGACTGGCATTGTTTTATGAGCCGAAAACCATGACCGAACCTGCGCCGCTTTCCCGTCCGCACCTTCGACGCATGTTGCGCCAGGCCCGCCGCGCCCTCACCGCGAGCGAGCAGCGCCAGGCGGCCCATGGCCTGTATCGGCAACTGGCACAGCACCCGCTGTTTCGCCGGGCCAGACATATCTCGTTGTACTTACCGACGGACGGTGAAATCGACCCGCGTCTGCTGCTGCGCGCCGCTCAACGCCGGGGCAAGGCCACCTACCTGCCGGTGCTCAGCGCCTGGCCAAGGACCAAGATGGTGTTCCAGCGCGTAAAGCGTGGGGAAAAGCTTTCGCCCAACCGCTTTCGCATCCTGGAACCACGGGTCAATATCAGCCGACAACGCAAGGTCTGGGCACTGGACCTGGTGTTGCTGCCGCTGGTGGGGTTTGATGATGCCGGTGGGCGCCTGGGCATGGGCGGCGGCTTCTATGACCGCAGCCTCGCCTACCTGGCTCGACGCCAAAGCTGGCGCAAGCCGACGCTGTTGGGCCTGGCCCATGAATGTCAGAAAGTCGAACGACTGGTACAGGCCAGCTGGGATGTGCCGTTGGCGGGCACCGTCACAGACAAGAGATGGTATATCGCACAGACGCCACTGGAATCAGCGGCGCCCTGAAGAAGGGTTAACGCTTGAACGGTTGCTGCTGTTGCTGAGCCAGCTCAACAGGCGCATCAGTTTTGTTCGACCACAAGCTTTGTGCATACCCGGTGGTCACGACACCCAGACCAAATAAAATCACCAAAATCCATAGTAAATCCGGCTTACGTTGCATCGACTGCCCCCCTTCAGGCACCTCGTACACGATGTTAACAACGTTCCAAAGTAGCCCGTTGCAGCTGTGTCAAGCTTAAAATCCCGGCATTCTGCGTTAACGTGAACCAACACGCAAACCTTGACGCCAACCGACTGTCGGTTTGTCATAAAATTGCCGGACAACTTGCCCAATGCGTTTTTCAGGAGCCCCAAAATGGCCTACTGGCTGATGAAATCAGAGCCCGACGAACTCTCCATCAAGGGCCTGGAAAAGCTCGGCGAAGCCCGCTGGGACGGGGTACGCAACTACCAGGCGCGCAACTTTCTGCGCGCCATGGCCGTGGGTGACCAATTTTTCTTCTACCACTCCAGTTGCCCCGAGCCGGGCATTGCCGGCATTGGTAAAATCGTCGAGGCCGCCTACCCGGACCCCACCGCACTGGAGCCGGACAGCCACTATTTCGACGCCAAGGCCAACCCGGAAAAAAATCCCTGGAGTGCGATCAATGTGGCGCATGTCCAGACCTTCCCCAAAGTACTCGGCCTCGGCTATCTGAAACAACAGACGGCACTTGCCGAACTGCCCCTGGTACAAAAAGGCAGCCGCCTCTCGGTGATGCCGGTCACCGCCGAGCAATGGGCGGCGGTACTCGCCCTGCGCTGAAAAGTCAGAACCCTGCGGTCACACTTTAGGCACATGCATCTGCGTGCCAAGCGGGTTAGGCTTGCGCTTCATTTGACCGGCATCAAGAGCCTGCGGGCTATATCGGTCAAACTGGGACGCTAATGCCGCAGGATGCAGCCATGTCTACGAACCATCATATGTCCCGCCTTTTTGCCATCGCCCTGATCGCCCTGTTGCTGGGTGCCGGTGGCTTCGGTTACTGGCGGTCGACACAGGACCGCCTGCCCGAAGGCTTGAGCATGGGCAACGGCCGCCTGGAATCCACCGAAGTGCAGATCGCTGCCAAAATCCCCGGGCGCCTGGCCGAAGTGCGCGTGGATGAAGGCGACAAAGTGCTCAAGGGCCAACTGCTGGCCCGCATGGACACCCGCACCCTCGAAGCCCAGCGCGCCCAGGCCGAAGCCGAAGTGCTGCGCGCCAAGGAAAATTTCGCCTACGCCGAAGCCAATGTGCAGCTGCGCCAGAGCGAGCAATTGCTGGCCAACCAGGAACTCAAGCGCACCCAGGAGCTGTACAAGCGCGGCTTCGCCAGTAGCCAGTTGATCGACCAGCAGCAGGCACGCCAGAACACCGGCAATGCAGCGGTGATCGCGGCGCAAGCCCAGGTCAACTCGGCGAAAGCCGCAATCGGCGCGGCCCAGGCCCAGGTGGCACAGCTCACCAGCGACATTGATGACAGCAGCCTGCGCGCGCCCATCGACGGGATTATCCAGCTGCGCCTGGCCGAACCCGGCGAAGTGCTCGGCGCCGGTGGCCGCGTGCTGTTGCTGATCGACCCACAAGATCAGTACATGAACCTCTACCTGCCGGCGTCCGTCACCGGTCGCCTGACCGTCGGCGGTGAAGCGCGGGTGCTCCTCGACGCCCTGCCCAACCAGCCGCTGCCGGCCAAGATCAGCTTTGTCGCGGCCAAATCCCAGTTCACCCCCAAGGAAGTGGAGACCCGTGACGAACGCCAGAAGTTGGTGTTTCGCGTAAAACTTCACCTGACCCAACCCAGCGCCGTGCCCCAGGCCAAACCCGGTATGCCCGGCGCCGGCTATGTGCGCACGGCTGACATCAACTGGCCGGCCAACCTGCAATGACCGGTCTGGCGCTGCACGCCACGGGCATCCACCACCGCTACGGCAAACAGCAGGCACTGGTCGACATCGCCTTCAGCCTGCCCGCCGGCACCCGCTGTGGGCTGATCGGCCCGGACGGCGCGGGCAAATCGAGCCTGCTGGGGCTGATCGCCGGGGTCAAAAAACTGCAGGACGGTCAGCTGGAGGTACTCGGCGGCTCCATCGCCAACCGCCGCCACCGCAACCGCCTGTACCCGCGAATCGCCTTTATGCCCCAAGGCTTGGGCGGCAACCTGTACCCCGAGCTGTCCATCAGCGAAAACATCCGCTTCTTTGCCACGCTGTTCGGGCTGTCGAAAGCCGACTGCGACCAGCGTATGCATAACTTGCTGCTGGCCACCGATCTCGCACGCTTCGCCGACCGCGCGGCCGGCAAGCTGTCCGGTGGGATGAAGCAGAAACTCGGCCTGTGCTGCGCGCTGATCCACGACCCGGACTTGCTGATCCTCGACGAACCCACCACCGGCGTCGACCCGCTGTCACGCCGGCGCTTCTGGGAACTGGTCGAAACCGTACGCAGCGAGCGCCCACAACTGACGCTGCTGGTGGCCACGGCCTACATGGAAGAGGCCGAGCAATTCGAACATTGCCTGATGCTCGACCGTGGCAAGCTGATCGCCGATGGCCTGAGCCGCGAACTGGCGGCCGCCACTCCCAGCGGCAAACTGGATGAAGCGTTCACCCATTTCCAGGGCGAAAGCGCCCACAACAACCAGCCGCTGGTGATTCCGTCCAGGTCCAACGCCACGGCCGATATTGCCATCGAAGCCCACGACCTGACATTGCGCTTCGGGCATTTCACCGCCGTAGACAAGGTCAGCTTTGCCATCGGCCGGGGCGAGATTTTCGGCTTCCTCGGCTCCAACGGCTGCGGCAAGACCACCACCATGAAAGTCCTCACCGGGCTGATGCCGGCCACCGAAGGCAGTGCCACGCTGCTGGGCAACCCGGTTAACGCCAAGGACCTGGCCACCCGCAAGCGCGTGGGTTTCATGTCGCAAAGTTTCTCGCTGTATGGCGAGCTGAGCGTGCGCCAGAACCTGGTACTGCATGCGCAACTGTTCGACCTTCCCAAGGCCGAGAGTGGCGCACGCATTGATGAGTTGATCCAGCGCTTCGACCTCGGCGAGGTCGCCGAGCAAGCGTCCGGCGAACTGCCCCTGGGCCTGCGCCAGCGCTTGTCCCTGGCCGTGGCGGTGCTGCATCGCCCGGAAGTGCTGATCCTCGATGAGCCGACCTCGGGTGTCGATCCGGCGGCGCGGGATGACTTCTGGCGGCTGCTGATCGAACTGTCCCGCGAGCAAGGGGTGACGATTTTCCTGTCCACCCATTTTATGAACGAAGCCCAGCGCTGCGACCGCATCTCCTTGATGCACGCAGGCAAGGTGCTGGCCTGCGATACCCCGCAGGCGCTGCAGCAGCAATTTCATGGCGATACTCTGGAAGCGGCGTTCGTCACCTGCCTGGAACAGGCCCAGGGCGAAGCCGAGCCTGCCGCAACCGCCAAAACCGTCAGTGAAACCAGCGCGCCGCCCATCAACCAACGCGGTTTCAGCCTGGCCCGCCTGTTGGCCGTGGCCAGCCGTGAAGGCAAGGAACTGCTGCGTGACAAGGTGCGCATGGCCTTCGCCCTGCTCGGCGCGATGTTCATGATGGTGATCTTCGGCTACGGCATTTCCCTGGATGTGGAAAACCTCGCTTTCGCCGTCTACGACCAGGACCAGACCCCACAAAGCCGCGCCTACCTGGAAGCCTTTCGCAGCTCGCGGTACTTCGCCGAGCAGCCGGCCATCCGCGACGCGAATGAATTGCACCGACGCCTGCAACGTTCGGAAATCAAATTGGCCCTGGAGATCCCGCCAGGTTTTGGCCGCGACCTCTACGCCGGTCGCCAACCCACCGTGGCCGCGTGGCTCGATGGCGGCATGCCGTTTCGCGCCGAAACCAGCCGCAATTATGTGGAGGCGGTGCACCAGGGCAACCTTGCGCAATTGGCCGAATTGAGCAGCCTGCCGCAGAGCAACCAGGCCGCCGCCAAGCTGGAAACGCGCTTTCGCTACAACCAGGACGTGGTCAGCGTAAATGCCATCGGCCCGGGGGTGATGGCACTGATCCTGGCGTTTATCCCGGCGATGCTCACCGCGCTGGGCATCGTGCGCGAAAAAGAGCTGGGCTCGATCACCAACTTCTACGCCACACCGCTGACCCGCCTGGAGTTCCTGCTGGGCAAACAGGCGCCGTACCTGGCCGTGAGCCTGGTCAACCTGGCACTGCTGGTGGCGATGAACCGCTGGCTGTTCGGCGTGCCATTCAAGGGCAGCGGCCTGACCCTGGCCTTCGGCGGCCTGCTGTACGTGCTGGCCACCACCAGCATGGGCCTGCTGATTTCCGCGTTCACCCGCACCCAGATCGCGGCGATCCTCGGCACCATGATCATCACCAGCTTGCCGACCATCCAGTTCTCCGGGCTGATCGTGCCGCGCTCGTCCCTGGAAGGCGCAGCGGCGCTGATGGGCACGCTGTTTCCCGCCGGGCACTTCCTGGATATCGCCGTGGGCACCTTCACCAAGGCCCTGGACCTGCGCCAGTTGTGGCCGCAGTGCCTGGCGCTGTTCGGGTTTTTCGTCGGGTTTACCGGGCTGAGCCTGATCATGCTCAAGAAGCAGGAGAGCTGATGCACAAGCTCGCGCATATCTTCCGGCTGGGCCTCAAGGAACTCACCAGCCTGCGCCACGACAGCGTGCTGCTGCTGTTTCTGTTCTACGCCTTCACCGTGGCCATCTACATGCCCGCCGCCGGCTCAGTAATTGGTGTGCACAACGCCAGCGTGGCGTTTGTCGATGAAGACCACAGCGCACTCTCCCGGCAAATGGCCGAGGCGCTCCAGCCGCCCGAGTTCCAGCCCGCCGCGCCGCTGGCCTACGACCAGTTGGACAAGGTGATGGACAGCGGCGAGTACACCTTCGTGATCAACGTGCCGGCGAACTTCCAGGCCGACCTGTTGGCCGGACGCCAGCCCGCTGTGCAGGTGAACGTCGACGCCACGGCGATGAGCCAGGCATTTATGGGCGCGGGCTACATCGGACGGATTTTCCAGCGCGAGCTGCTGACCTACAGCGGGCAAACCGATGCGGCCAGCCAGGCACCCGCCCTGCTCACGACCCGGGCACTGTTCAACACCAACCTGGAGGGCGGCTGGTTTCTGGCGGTGATCCAGATCGTCAACAACATCACCATCCTCGCCATCGTCCTGACTGGCACCGCGCTGCTGCGCGAACGCGAGCACGGCACCCTCGACCACCTGCTGGTGCTGCCGTTGACCGCGCTGGAAATCATGCTGGCAAAAATCTGGAGCAATATGCTGGTGGTGGTGCTGTGTACCTGGCTGTCGCTGGAGGTGGTGGTCAAAGGGCTGCTTGGCGTGCCGCTGGCCGGGTCGCTGAGCCTGTTTCTGTTGGTCACCGCGCTGTACCTGTTTGCCAGCACCGCGCTGGGGATCTTCCTCGCGACCCTCGCCCGCTCGACCCCGCAGTTCGGCTTGCTGGCGATCCCGGTAATCATCCCGATGCTATTGCTGTCGGGCGGCAGTACGCCGTTGGACAGCATGCCCGAATGGTTGCAGTGGGTGATGCAAGGCTCGCCGTCGACGCACTTTGTGAGCTTGAGTGCGGCGATTTTGTTCAGGGATGCCGGGGTAAGCGTGGTGTGGCCGGATTTGCTGGCGCTGGCGGGGATTGGGCTGCTGTTTTTTGCAGTGGCGTTGGCCAGGTTTCGCAAAAGCCTCGCCTCTTGATCAATCTGAGCGGGGGGCTCGTTGTGGTGGAAGAGGGTGTTGTGGGAGTGGACTTGCTGTGCCTAGCGGGGCTGTTGTGGCGAGCGGGCTTGCCCGCGTTGGGCTGCGCAGCAGCCCCACCCCTGGTCCAGCACATTTTTTCAGGCGCACCGCGGCGTTTGGTTTTGGGGCGGCTTCGCCGCCCAACGCGGGCAAGCCCGCTCGCCACATAAGCCTGCTCGTCACAGAAACAGGCTTATTGGATGATCAGGTTGTTGAACAGCAGGTCTTCCACCACCGGCTTGCCGGTCTCGTCGCTCATCACTTGCTGGGTTTGCTTGAGGGCTTCCTGGCGCAGTTTTTCCTTGCCGTCGACGGTACTCATGGTTTCGTTGGTCTGCTGGGTGAACAACGCCACCAGTTGGTTACGAATCAAGGCGTCGTTGGCTTTGACCGCCGCTGCCGCTTCGGTGCCAGTGACACGCAGGGCGATGTCGGCCTTGAACACCTTGAGTTTCGCCGTGCCGTCCAGGCCGTAGTTACCCACGAACGGCGGGCTCAGGCTGATATAGCTGACTTTAGGCGCCTCGCCTTCTTTGGCCTCTTCGGCCTGGGCTGCCATCGGCAAGGTCAGGGCCAGCATCAACAGGATCCACGCTTTCACAGTTCATTCCTCACATTCGGTTGCCAGCTAGCATAACGCTAGCAAGGCTGAGCACAAGCTTATGGCGACTTATCAGGCCCGGGCATGCTCGTTGACCCACGGGCGTACCCTCCTACACTTATCGGCCACGACGCCAAAAGGAATAGTCCGATGAAAGCTGTGCTGTGCAAAGCCTTCGGCCCCGCCGAAACCCTGGTGCTGGAAGAGATCGCAAGCCCGGCGATCAAGAAGAACGAAATCCTGCTGGACGTGCATGCCGCCGGGGTCAACTTCCCGGACACCTTGATCATCGAGGGCAAGTACCAGTTCAAGCCGCCCTTCCCGTTCTCGCCGGGTGGCGAAGCGGCAGGCGTGGTCAGTGAAGTGGGGGAAAAGGTCAGCCATTTGAAAGTCGGTGACCGGGTCATGGCCCTGACCGGCTGGGGCAGCTTTGCCGAACAGGTCGCGGTGCCGGGCTACAACGTGCTGCCGATCCCGCCAAGCATGGACTTCAACACCGCCGCCGCCTTCAGCATGACCTACGGCACTTCGATGCACGCGCTGAAACAGCGGGCCAACCTGCAACCGGGTGAAACCTTGTTGGTCCTCGGCGCCTCCGGTGGGGTGGGCCTGGCGGCGGTGGAAATCGGCAAGGCCATGGGCGCACGCGTAATTGCCGCCGCCAGCAGCGCCGACAAGCTGGCCGTGGCCAAGGCCGCCGGCGCCGATGAGCTGATCAACTACAGCGAAACCAGCCTGAAAGACGAGATCAAGCGCCTGACCGATGGCAACGGCGCCGATGTGATCTACGACCCGGTGGGCGGTGACCTGTTCGACCAGGCCATCCGCGCCATCGCCTGGAACGGCCGCCTGCTGGTGGTCGGCTTTGCCAGCGGGCGCATTCCGGAGCTGCCGGTGAACCTGGCGCTGCTCAAGGGCGCGGCGGTGGTCGGGGTGTTCTGGGGCTCATTCGCCCAACGCCAGCCGCAGGATAACGCGGCGAATTTCCAACAATTGTTCAGTTGGTATGCCGAGGGCAAGTTGAAACCATTGGTGTCGCAGGTGTATCCGCTGGAACAGGCGGCGCAGGCCATCAATGATTTGGGCCAGCGCAAGGCGGTGGGCAAAATCGTCGTGCAAACCCGCTAGCCGATTTGAAATGCATTGAATGTGGGAGCTGGCTTGCCTGCGATAGCGGTGTTGGCAGACAGACCGCCATGGCAGGCAAGCCAGCTCCCACATTGAACCCTCAGTGGCCCTAAGCACTGTTCACGACCATCACTTATCTATTAGCGACATGTTCATAAGAGAACATGCGATTGCTCCCATTTCCTGTGTTTGCGGATAAGAGGCGATGCTATTTTCGGTAACGAAACTGTAACATTCGCATCCGCAGTCAAAACAAGAAATTTGGAGCTCTTGAATGTTTGCTTTCTTTCGTCCTGCCGCACACCAGGCGCCCCTGCCTGAAGAAAAAATAGACAGTACCTACCGACGCCTGCGCTGGCAGATCTTCGCCGGTATTTTCTTCGGTTATGCCGGTTATTACCTGCTGCGCAAAAACTTCTCGCTGGCCATGCCCTACCTGATCGACGAGGGTTACACCCGTGGCGAGCTGGGCCTGGCGATGTCGGCGATTGCGATTGCCTACGGCCTGTCCAAGTTTCTGATGGGGCTGGTGTCCGACCGCTCCAACCCACGCTATTTCCTGCCCTTCGGCCTGCTGGTGTCGGCGGGGGTGATGTTCATTTTCGGTTTCGCACCTTGGGCCACGTCCAGCGTGACGATGATGTTCATTTTGCTGTTCATCAACGGCTGGGCCCAGGGCATGGGCTGGCCGCCAAGTGGGCGGACCATGGTGCACTGGTGGTCGCAGAAAGAACGCGGCGGCGTGGTGTCGGTATGGAACGTGGCGCACAACGTCGGCGGCGGCCTGATCGGCCCGCTGTTCCTGCTGGGCATGGCCTGGTTCAACGACTGGCACGCGGCGTTCTACGTACCGGCCACCGTGGCCTTGCTGGTGGCGGCGTTTGCCTTCATCACCATGCGCGACACCCCGCAATCGGTGGGCCTGCCGCCGATTGAGAAGTACAAGAACGACTACCCGGAAGGCTACGACGCCAGCCACGAAGATGAATTCAGCGCCAAGGAAATCTTCGTCAAATACGTGCTGCGCAACAAAATGCTGTGGTACATCGCGTTCGCCAACGTGTTCGTCTATCTGCTGCGCTACGGCGTACTGGACTGGGCGCCGACCTACCTCAAGGAAGCCAAGCACTTCACGGTCGACAAGTCGTCCTGGGCGTACTTCTTCTACGAGTGGGCGGGTATTCCGGGCACGCTGTTATGCGGCTGGATGTCGGACAAGATCTTCCGTGGCAACCGTGGCCTGACCGGCATCGTGTTCATGGCACTGGTGACGGTGGCGACCCTGGTTTACTGGCTCAACCCGCCGGGCAACCCGATGGTCGATATGATCGCGCTGTTCTCGATCGGCTTCCTGATCTACGGCCCGGTGATGCTGATCGGCCTGCAGGCCCTGGAATTGGCGCCGAAGAAAGCCGCCGGCACTGCGGCGGGCTTCACCGGCTTGTTCGGTTACCTGGGCGGTTCGGTAGCCGCGAGTGCGGCGATGGGCTACACCGTCGACCACTTCGGCTGGGACGGCGGTTTCGTACTGCTGATTGGTGCGTGCCTGCTGGCCATCGCCTTCCTGATCCCAACGCTGTGGCACACCAACAGCGTCAGCTCGGCGCGTTAATCGCCTGAGCAATCCTTGGCACAACGCTTGAGCCGCGCCTCCAGATTCTTGTCTGGCATGGCGTGGCTACGCAGGGCGTTGACGGTCTGCTCGACATAATCGCGCGTAGTGCCGTAACGCCCGCAAGCGCTTTCCAGCACATGATTGAGCACCGCGTCGGGCAAATTGCCGGCGTAGCTGGGCAGGTGCCGCTCCAATACAAACCCCAACGCCTGCACCTGACTGCCATCTTCCAAACGGCAGCTGAGCCAGTGTGGCCGGTAGGAGGGGTACGGCATTTCGCGACGCCACAGCGCGTAAAGCGAAGCTTCCAGTTGATCTTCCGGCAGGCGGTAGGCAAACCCGCTGCAGGAGCCGCCGCGATCCAACCCGAACACCAACCCCGGCAGTTCCGGCGTACCCCGATGCTCGTGGGACCACAGGTACAGGCCGCGGTGATAACCGTGCACCCGTGCCCGCACCCGCTCGGTCGACGAGCATTCAGGGCGCCAGATCAGCGAACCGTACGCAAATAGCCAGACCGGCCCACCCTTGTGCCGGCCCATGGTGGCCTGCATCGAGCTCAATAACTGTTCGTGAGTGAGTTGCGGCCCCAGATCGAGCCGCGGAGGGTAAGCCAATTGCAAAAGATCGGATTCAATGGCGGTCATGGCGAAAAGCGGTGCGCCTCCTGTGTGTTACCAGTTGTAAGCAACTTTACCGTAATAAAACGCGCCGCTGTAACCGTACGGCGAAAAAGTGCTATAGGCCAAATTGCCACCACTGCTGGCGAAGGCGTTGACCTTCTCCGGGTATTTATCGGTGACGTTGTCGCCGCCCAGGGTGAAGGTCCAGTTCTTCAGCTTGTAGTCCGCCGATAAATCCAGCACCCAGGCTGCCTTGAAAGTCTGGTCGTTGGCCTTGTCCGCTTGGTAGCTAGTGAATTCACCATAGCGCACCAGGTTGCTGTGCAGTGCCCAATTGCCGAATGTGAAGTCGTTACCCAGGGTCAACTTGTGTTCAGGCGTGGTATCCCCCAGCAAGCCGCTCTTTTCACGACGGTCCACCCGCACCAGGTTTGCACCCAGGCTGTCGAGAATGGCCGGGTTGGGCTTCACATCCGTCACCTTGGTGTGGTTGTAGTTGTAGCCCACGGTGCTGCTCCAGCGGATGCCGTTATCGAACGGGTAGCGATAGTTGGCCACGAGGTCGACGCCGTCGGTGCGGGTGTCAGTGGCGTTGGTGAAGTAGCGGGCAGTGGTGTAATTGATATTGCCCACACCGTTGGCACGCAGATAAGCCTGGGTTGCCGGGTCCAGGTTGAGGTTGGACGACAGGCTGATACGGTCGCGAATGTCGATGCGGTACACGTCCACCGTCACGGTCAGGTCATCGGCGGGCTCCAGTACCAGGCCGAGGCTGTAGTTACGCGACTTTTCGGCCTTCAGGTCGTCCGCGCCGAGCAAGCGGGCGACCTGGCTGGAGGCAGGGAAAGTGCCGGCCTCGCGAATGTCGCTGCCAATCAATTGGGATGAGGTAAACGCAAAGTTCTGCTGGGCCAGGGACGGTGCGCGAAAGCCATTGGAAATACTGCCGCGCAAGGCCACCTGTGGGGTGAAGTCGTAGCGGGCCGACAGCGAGCCGCTGACGTTGGAGCCAAAATCACTGTAGTCCTCATGCCGCACGGCGGCGGACGCGCTGAGTTTTTCGGTGAAGTTGGTTTCCAGGTCCAGGTACTGCGCCCAGTTGTGACGCGAGCTGCTGCCGGCGTCGGCATCACGAAAGCCGCCGAGGCCGGAACTGCCGGTCTGGAAATAGGAGGCCGGGTCCCCGGCTTCGATTTCATAGCCCTGGTGCAGGTATTCACCGCCAAATGCCACGGAAACCGGGTACGGCAGCCAACCCACGTCGAACTCACGGGACAGGTCCAGGCTGACTTGTTTCTGGTCGTTGCTCAGGGTGCCGTTGTCGAACTTGCGCGGCGTGGCCAGGCCCAGCGAAGTGTTGATGGTTTCGGTGCTCAGCTGGTACTGGTTCTTGCCGTAGTTGGCCGACAGGTCGTAATGCCAGTCGTAGGCCAATAAACCGCGCAGGCCCGCCACCAACGAAGTGTCTTCGAGGTTGCCTTTGATCAGCGGCAAGTAGCCATTGGGGTTGAGCGCCGCGATGTTGTTGGACGCATTACTCGCACGGTAGAACGCTGCCGTCTCGCCGCGTCGCTTGCTGTAGCCGCCGAAGGTGTAGAACTCCAACCCATCGCTGAAGGCGTATTCGGAGTTGAACGCCAGCTTGCCCTCGTTAGTCGCCGGCTCGCCCTGGCGAAACACCTGCTGGCCGTAGGTGGTGGAACCTGCGCTGGCGGGTCGGAAATCTTTACCGGCGCGGTTGGTGTAATCGTTGTCGGCGCCTTCGGCCGACAGGTTGATAAAACCGTTATCGCCCAAGGCCAGGCCGGTGTTGCCACTGACGTTGCGCTGGATACCATCGCCCTTCTTGTATTCGCCGAACCTGGTCGAGATCGAGCCGCCATGGTCGGCGTGCTTGAGGATGACGTTGATCACACCGGCGATGGCATCCGAGCCGTAGCGCGCGGAAGCACCGTCGCGCAGCACTTCGATATGGTCCACCGCCGACAGCGGGATTGCATTCAGGTCCGCCGGGGCCGAGCCACGGCCCACCGCCCCGCCGAGGTTGACGAAGGCACTGGTGTGGCGGCGCTTGCCATTGACCAGCACCAGTACCTGATCCGGCGACAGGCCGCGCAATTGCGCAGGGCGCACCAACTCGGCACCGTCCACCAGGCTTGGGCGCGGGAAGTTGATCGACGGAATCAGCCGAGCCAGGACGGCCCCCAGCTCATCGGAGCCGGTGCTGCGCAGGCTGTCGCCGGAAATCACGTCGATGGGTGACAGCGAGGCACTGGCCGTACGCTCCTGGGCGCGGGTGCCGGTGACGATCACGGTGTCGAGTTTAGGTGCATCGACGGCGGACGTTTCGGCCGCCAGGACAGGATTAAAGCTCACGGCGGTCAGCAAATTAGCCGACAAAATCGCTGTGTACAGCGCGTGTTTCTTGTAGCTCCCCATACCGCTCCCCTTGGATTCAACTCAGAACGTCATGTCTTGAATTGGTTAGAACGATCCGGCTGGCAGGCGGTGGCGGTCAGTTATTGGTTGTTGGAAGAAAATCGGTAGTCCGTTGGGATATAGCTTAAAGATATTTATGTAACAAATTAAATACCTTTAAAGAATAAGCAAAAGCATAAGCACAGCGAGCCTTTCGTCAGGATTGCGCACGGCAATCCCGATAGTTTCAGCCCCGGTTCAGCCTGGGAACGCGCCCAGCCGTCAAAATGGCGCTCACATCACGACCCACTTAGCCGCCCATCAAATCGACTATCGAGGTCGCACCCATGAAAAAATTCCGACTGCCTGGCCTGTTGTTCCTGGCCCAGGCCACCACCGCACTGGCGGGCGAAACAGCGCCCGTCGAGGACGACAAAGGCTTCTGGTACGCGCAGACCAGCGTCTACACGCGGCACTTCGCGCCGGACCCGGACCACAACAACAACCAGGACTTGATCGGCCTGGAACGCAATGAGGCATCAGGCTTTGTGTATGGCGGGGCGACGTTTCGCAACTCGTTCAGCCAGCGCTCGTACTACGCCTATGTCGGCAAGCGCTATGACATGACGGACTACCCGGTGTACCTGAAGCTGACAGGCGGGGCGATCCAGGGCTATCGCGGCAAGTACCGCGACAAGATCCCGTTGAACCGCTTCGGCGTGGCGCCGGTGATTATTCCGTCCGTGGGCGCCCACTACGGGCCGGTGGCGGCGGAATTGGTGTTGCTGGGGTTCAATGCGGCGATGGTGACGACCGGCGTACGCTTCTGACACTGACTCGGCACAATCCAATGTGGGAGCTGGCTTGCCAGTGATAGCGGTGTTGGCAGACAAAACGCTATCGCAGGCAAGCCAGCTCCCACAGTAAATTCAGGGACGTGGCGCGTAGGCGAACACGTCGGCGCGCATCTGGTGCGCGTCCATGCCGGCGTCCACCAGTGCATCCAGGGTGCCGTAGATCATCGCCGGTGAACCGCTGGCGTAGACGTGCACCGTCTTGAGGTCGGCGATGTCTTCGCACACGGCTTCATGGAGCAAGCCACAACGCCCTTCCCAGCCGCACAGGTCGCTGACCACTTTGTGCAGGAACAGGTTGGGCAGTTGCAGCCATTGGTCCCAGTGCTCGATGTCGTAGAAGTCTTCCGGGCGACGCACGCCCCAGTACAGATGCACCGGGTGCTTGAAGCCGGATGCGCGGCAGTGTTCGATCAGGCTGTGCATCTGCGCCATGCCGGTGCCGGCGGCGATCAACACCAGCGGGCCGTCCGGCAGCTCGGCCAGGTGGGTGTCGCCAAACGGCAGCTCCACACGCGCCATCTGGTTGCGCTGCAGTTGCTCCAGCAGGCTGCGCGCACTGTCCTCGCGGGCCAGCACGTGCAACTCCAGCTCGCGCCCGGCGTGGGGCGCCGAGGCCAGGGAAAACGCGGATTTCTCGCCGTTTTCCCGTTCAATCATCAGGTATTGCCCGGCGTGGTAGCGCACCGCCTTGCCGGCCGGAGCCCGCAGGCGTACGCGCCACACATCGCCACCGACTTCCACACATTCACTCAATTGGCACGACAACTTGCGCAACGGCAACTCTCCCGGCGCCAACACGCCATCCCACAACACAATGCAATCTTCCAGCGGCTCGGCGATGCAGGTGTAGAACTCACCGTGGTCACGCACCTCACCGGCCTGCTGCACCCGGCCTTCCACCAGCAATGCAGCACACACATGGCACACGCCATTGCGACACGCCTGAGGGCATTCGTAGCCCAGGCGGCGTGCGCCTTCGAGGATTCGCTCGCCAGGGACCAGCTCCAATATGGCGCCGGAAGGTTGCAGGGTTACACGCATCAATCTATTCCCAATTCTTTCCAGATCGCATCGACACGTGCCGTCACGGCTTCATCCTTGACGATTACCCGGCCCCACTCGCGGGTGGTTTCACCCGGCCATTTGTGGGTGGCATCCAGGCCCATTTTCGAGCCCAGGCCGGACACCGGCGAGGCGAAGTCGAGGTAGTCGATCGGCGTGTTGTCGATCATCACCGTGTCGCGCTTGGGGTCCATGCGCGTGGTGATGGCCCAGATCACGTCGTTCCAGTCCCGAGCGTTGATGTCGTCGTCGGTGACGATAACGAACTTGGTGTACATGAACTGTCGCAAAAACGACCACACACCGAGCATTACCCGCTTGGCATGGCCCGGGTATGACTTCTTCATGGTCACGATGGCCATGCGGTACGAGCAGCCTTCGGGCGGCAGGTAGAAGTCGGTGATTTCCGGGAACTGCTTTTGCAGGATCGGCACGAACACTTCGTTCAGCGCCACCCCGAGAATCGCCGGTTCATCCGGCGGGCGGCCGGTGTAGGTGCTGTGGTAGATCGGCTTGATCCGGTGGGTGATGCGCTCGACGGTGAACACCGGGAAGCTGTCGACTTCGTTGTAGTAACCGGTGTGGTCGCCGTAAGGGCCTTCATCGGCCATTTCGCCAGGATGAATCACGCCTTCGAGGATGATTTCAGCGGTGGCCGGCACTTGCAGGTCGTTGCCGCGGCACTTCACCAGCTCGGTGCGGTTGCCACGCAACAGGCCGGCGAAGGCGTATTCGGACAGGCTGTCCGGCACCGGGGTGACGGCGCCGAGGATGGTCGCCGGGTCGGCGCCAAGCGCCACGGACACCGGGAATGGCTGGCCGGGGTGCTTTTCGCACCACTCACGGAAGTCCAGCGCGCCGCCACGGTGGCTCAGCCAGCGCATGATCACCTTGTTACGGCCGATCACTTGTTGGCGGTAGATACCGAGGTTCTGGCGATCTTTGTTCGGGCCTTTGGTGACGGTCAGGCCCCAGGTGATCAGCGGGCCAACGTCGCCTGGCCAGCAGGTTTGCACCGGGAGCATGCCGAGGTCGACGTCATCACCTTCGATGACCACTTCCTGACACACCGCGTCCTTGACCACTTTGGGCGCCATGGCAATGATCTTGCGGAAAATCGGCAGCTTCGACCAGGCATCCTTCAAGCCCTTGGGCGGCTCGGGTTCCTTGAGGAAGGCCAGCAGCTTGCCGATCTCGCGCAGCTCGCTGACCGACTCGGCGCCCATGCCAAACGCTACGCGCTCGGGGGTGCCGAACAGGTTGCCGAGCACTGGGATGTCAAAGCCGGTCGGTTTCTCGAACAGCAACGCCGGGCCCTTGTTGCGCAGGGTACGGTCGCAAATCTCAGTCATTTCCAGCACCGGGGAAATCGGCATCTGGATACGTTTCAACTCTCCGCGCTGCTCAAGTTGCTGCACGAAATCCCGAAGATCCTTGAATTTCATTAACCATGCCACCCGTAAAATAGGCGTACATCCTACCTGCTCTGAACGCGGCTGGCAGCCTTATCGCGGCGCAATTGCGCGCCAGGTGTCGTTAAAAATTGCGGGCAAAAAAATGGCGCCCCGCAGGGCGCCATTCTTTTCGGACCTGAAACGTCGTATTACTTACGCTTCATCGACAAGAAGAACTCGTCGTTGGTCTTGGTGGTTTTCAGCTTGTCGATCAGGAACTCGATGGCGGCAACTTCGTCCATCGGGTGCAGCAGCTTGCGCAAAATCCACATGCGCTGCAGTTCGTCGTCGGCAGTCAGCAACTCTTCGCGGCGGGTGCCGGAACGGTTGATGTTGATCGCCGGGAACACGCGTTTTTCCGCGATACGACGGTCCAGGGGCAGTTCCATGTTGCCGGTCCCCTTGAACTCTTCGTAGATCACTTCATCCATCTTCGAGCCGGTTTCAACCAGCGCGGTGGCGATGATGGTCAGCGAGCCGCCTTCTTCGATGTTCCGCGCAGCACCGAAGAAACGCTTCGGTTTCTCCAGGGCGTGGGCATCGACACCACCGGTGAGTACCTTGCCGGAGCTTGGAATCACGGTGTTGTAGGCACGGGCCAGACGGGTGATGGAGTCAAGCAGGATCACCACGTCCTTTTTGTGCTCGACCAGGCGTTTGGCCTTCTCGATCACCATTTCGGCAACCTGCACGTGGCGGGTTGGCGGCTCATCGAACGTGGAGGCAACCACTTCGCCGCGCACGGTGCGCTGCATTTCGGTTACTTCTTCCGGACGCTCGTCGATCAGCAGCACGATCAGGTGAACTTCAGGATTGTTACGCGCAATATTCGCCGCAATGTTCTGCAGCATGATGGTCTTACCGGCTTTCGGCGGTGCGACGATCAGGCCACGTTGGCCTTTACCGATAGGTGCGCACAGGTCGATCACACGACCGGTCAAGTCTTCGGTGGAACCGTTACCGGCTTCCATCTTCATGCGCACGGTCGGGAACAGCGGCGTCAGGTTCTCGAAGAGAATCTTGTTTTTCGCGTTTTCCGGGCGATCGAAGTTGATCGTGTCGACCTTGAGCAGGGCGAAATAACGCTCGCCTTCCTTCGGAGGGCGGATCTTGCCAACGATGGTGTCACCAGTGCGCAAGTTGAAGCGACGGATCTGGCTCGGCGAGACGTAGATATCGTCTGGGCCGGCGAGATAGGAAGCGTCTGCAGAGCGGAGGAAGCCGAAGCCGTCCTGGAGAATCTCCAGCACGCCATCACCGGAGATTTCCTCGCCGCTTTTCGCGTGCTTTTTGAGCAGGGAGAAAATCACGTCCTGCTTGCGCGAACGGGCCATATTTTCTATGCCCATTTCTTCGGCCAATTGGAGCAGGTCGGTAATCGGCTTTTGCTTGAGTTCAGTCAGATTCATATAGGAATGACGTAATCATTTATGGAGGGGGGAAATTAAGCTTTTGGCTTAATGAGGCCGCGCCGCAGAGAAGGCGACAGGATCGCGTACTAATCGAAAAGGAATGCGTCGGCGACGGCTTGCAGGGGGCAGTGGAGAAACCAGTGCGGGGCCGAATGTACCACCTGAGTTTCGGAGCGTCTAGCCCTGTTTCACGAAAAAGCCCCGCAATTTGCGGGGCTTTTTTGACGACGCTTAGATGTTCGCGTCGAGGAATGCAGACAGCTGCGACTTCGACAACGCACCCACTTTGGTGGCTGCGACTTCGCCGTTCTTGAACAGCATCAGCGTAGGGATACCGCGCACGCCATGCTTGGCCGGGGTTTCCTGGTTCTCGTCGATGTTCAGCTTGGCAATGGTCAGCTTGCCTTCATAGGTGCCAGCAATTTCGTCCAGGACCGGGGCGATCATTTTGCAAGGACCACACCACTCGGCCCAGTAATCAACCAGGACAGGGCCGGAAGCCTTGAGTACATCAGCGTCGAAGCTAGCGTCGCTAACGTGTTTGATAAGATCGCTGCTCATGGAAGTCTCCAGGTTTGTAAGCAAAAAAAACGTGGCCCATCATAGCCGCCCTTCCCCCGTTCAGGAAGCCGCCTATGATTGAGTCTTCCTATGATGGCCCATGACTTTGGGTATAGCCCAACTCAGGGCGTTACGGGAGTCACAAAGGCTATGCCGGTGCGCAACGCCGCGTTGCGCACGTGCTCCTGCATGGTTTTCTGCGCTGCCGCACTGGCGCGACGGGCCAGGGCGCGCAGGATCTTGCGGTGCTCCTGCCAGGTTTCCATGGCCCGCTCCGGCCGGATGAACGGTAGCTTCTGGCTCTCCAGGAACACCTCGGCGCTGGCGCTCAGGATGCTCACCATCGCCTGATTACCGCTGGCCAGCAGGATGCGCTGATGAAATTCGAAGTCCAGCCGGGCGGCCGCTTCGAAGTCACCGGCCTTGAGCACTTTGCGCATCGCCTCGACGTTGTCTTCCAGGCGGTCCAGCTCATCAATGGTCAATGTGACGGCCGCCAACCCTGCCGCAAACCCTTCAAGGGCATAGCGCAACTGGAAGATATCCAACGGCGTGGCCTGGGCTGCGAAGGGCCAGGCAAAGCCCGGCGCCTCATCCACCGCCTGCACGAACACGCCTTTGCCCGGCTGCACGCTGACCACACCCAGGGCACTCAAGGACGATAACGCCTCGCGCAAAGACGCCCGGCTCACCCCCAGCTGCACCGCCAGGTCGCGCTGGGACGGGAGTGCATCGCCCGCTGCGAAGCCCTGTTCCTTGATCAGTTTGCGGATGGCCTGCAGGGCCGCTTCCGGTACGGCTTGGGCAATCGAATTCATAAAAAACTCAAGGTTCCAGTCAACTGTGCGGCTAGTTGTAAAGCTATTCGCAGCCGGCGGCAAGCCACGCCCCAAAGGGGCTCGCCGGGTTTTACCGACGCCCGAAAAGGGTGCGAAAAGCCCAGACACTGTTCAGACCAGTAAGACCACTGCACCTCAACAAATCCCGGCGTTGCAGACGTTCCTGGCGATGCTGGCATGGGCTGTGCACTGAGCAAACTCAGAAAATTCCTTCGCCCTTCTCGGAGAGTTGCCATGACCAAGCGCTACAGCGCCCTGCTCACTGCCCTGTTTGCCAGCCTGATGCTGAGCCAGGCACCCGCCCAGGCCAACGGTCTGGACGATATCGTCGCCCGTGGCACCCTCAAGGTCGCCGTGCCGCAAGACTTCCCGCCGTTCGGCTCGGTCGGCCCCGACATGAAGCCACGCGGCCTGGACATCGACACCGCCAAACTGCTGGCCGACCAGCTCAAGGTCAAGCTGGAGCTGACCCCGGTCAACAGCACCAACCGTATTCCGTTCCTCACCACCGGCAAAGTCGACCTGGTGATTTCCAGCCTGGGCAAGAACCCCGAACGCGAAAAGGTCATCGACTTCTCCAAAGCCTACGCGCCGTTCTACCTGGCCGTGTTCGGCCCGCCTGACGCGGCCATCAGCACCACTGACGACCTCAAGGGTAAAACCATCAGCGTGACCCGTGGCGCCATCGAAGACATCGAGCTGACCGCCGTGGCGCCCAAGGAAGCCACGATCAAGCGCTTTGAAGACAACAACTCGACCATCGCCGCTTACCTGGCCGGCCAAGTCGACCTGATTGCCAGCGGCAACGTGGTGATGGTCGCGATCAGCGAGCGCAACCCGAAACGCGTACCGGCCCTGAAAGTGAAACTCAAGGATTCGCCGGTGTATGTGGGCGTGAACAAGAACGAGCCGGCGTTGCTGGAGAAGGTCAACCAGATCCTGATCGCAGCCAAGGCTGACGGCAGCCTGGAAAAGAACGCGATGCAGTGGCTCAAAGAACCACTGCCTGCCGACCTCTGAAGCGGAGCTGATTGATGGCCTATCAATTCGACTTTGTACCGGTGCTGGCCAATACCGACCTGCTGTTGCGCGGCGCGTTGTTCACCCTTGAGCTGACAGCTATCGGCGCAATCCTGGGGGTTGCCCTGGGCATTGTCGGCGCCGTGGTACGGGCGTGGAAGATCCAGCCGTTTGCGTGGTGCTTCGGGGTGTATGTCGAGTTGATCCGCAACACGCCGTTCCTGGTGCAGCTGTTCTTCATTTTCTTCGGCCTGCCGTCCCTGGGGCTGAAAATCACCGAGTGGCAAGCCGCCGTGCTGGCGATGGTGATCAACCTGGGGGCCTACTCCACCGAGATCATCCGCGCCGGCATCCAGGCGATCCCTCGTGGGCAGCTGGAAGCCGCAGCCGCACTGGCGATGACGCGTTTCGAGGCGTTTCGTCACGTGGTGCTGCTGCCGGCGCTGGGCAAGGTCTGGCCGGCCCTGAGCAGCCAGATCATCATCGTGATGCTCGGCTCGGCGGTGTGCTCGCAGATCGCCACCGAAGAGCTGAGCTTCGCCGCCAACTTTATCCAGTCGCGCAATTTCCGTGCATTCGAAACCTACGCACTCACCACCCTGGTGTACTTGTGCATGGCGTTGATGATTCGCCAGTTGCTCAACTGGATTGGCCGCCGGTTTGTGATGAGGAACAGCCGATGAGTGATTTTTCGTTCTGGGACATCGTGCGCAACCTGCTCACTGGCCTGCAATGGACGCTGTTGCTGTCGTTGGTGGCGTTCGTCGGCGGTGGCCTGATCGGCTTGCTGGTGATGACGATGCGCATCAGCCGCAAGGCATTCGCACGCAATGTCGCCCGCACCTATATCGAACTGTTCCAGGGCACGCCGCTGTTGATGCAACTGTTCCTGGTGTTTTTCGGCATCGCCCTGCTGGGGGTGGATATCTCGCCCTGGCTGGCGGCGGCCATAGCGCTGACCCTGTTTACCAGCGCCTACCTGGCCGAGATCTGGCGCGGCTGCGTCGATTCCATCGCCCACGGGCAATGGGAAGCCTCGGCCAGCCTGGCGCTCAACCCGCTTGAGCAACTGCGCTACGTGATCCTGCCCCAGGCCCTGCGGATTGCCGTGGCGCCCACCGTGGGTTTCTCGGTGCAGGTGGTCAAAGGCACCGCCGTGACCTCGATTATCGGCTTCACCGAACTGACCAAGACCGGCGGCATGCTCGCCAATGCCACCTTCGAACCCTTTATGGTCTATGGCCTGGTGGCCCTCGGTTATTTCCTGCTCTGCTACCCCTTGTCCCTCAGTGCGCGCTACCTGGAAAGGAGACTGCATGCCTCTGCTTAGAATTTCCGCCCTGCATAAGTATTACGGCGATCACCACGTACTCAAGGGCATCGACCTGACGGTGGAAGAAGGCCAGGTGGTGGCTATCGTCGGCCGCAGCGGCTCGGGCAAATCCACCTTGCTGCGGACCCTCAATGGCCTGGAGTCGATCAACGACGGCGTGATTGAAGTCGATGGCGAATACCTCGACGCCGCCCGCGCCGACCTGCGCAGCCTGCGACAGAAAGTCGGCATGGTGTTCCAGCAGTTCAACCTGTTCCCGCACCTGACGGTGGGCGAAAACGTGATGCTCGCCCCGCAAGTGGTGCAAAAAGTGCCCAAGGCCAAAGCGGCCCAGTTGGCGAAACAGATGCTGGAGCGCGTCGGGCTGGGCGAAAAGTTCGACGCCTTCCCCGATCGTTTATCCGGCGGCCAACAGCAACGGGTCGCCATTGCCCGTGCCCTGGCCATGTCCCCCAAGGTGCTGCTGTGCGATGAAATCACCTCGGCCCTGGACCCGGAGCTGGTCAACGAAGTGCTCAGCGTGGTGCGTCAATTGGCCAAGGACGGCATGACCCTGATCATGGTGACCCACGAAATGCGCTTTGCCCGGGAGGTCGGCGACAAGCTGGTGTTCATGCACCAGGGCAAAGTGCATGAGGTGGGCGACCCCAAGGAGCTGTTCGCCAACCCCAGGACGCCCGAGTTCGCCAACTTCATCGGCTCGGTGGAACAGCCGGGCTGATCAGTTCGAAACTGCCCTGCCCCTCCAGATGCGTCTCGCTGCGTACGTCCAGCACGTCGGCGGGCAGTTCGGTGTCTATATCGACCTGGGCGCTCAGGCGTCGGCCTGTCAGCGGCCCCCCTGCGACTCGCGCCACCAGGGTCTGGCCGGGCAGCAACTGCCCGCTGGCGGAATCGTCGGGCAACTGCGCGGCCGCCCAGCTGACCGCACGACCATCCAGCTGGGCGTGTTTGAGGCTCAGGCGAAAACGCCCCTGGCGACCAAAGCGAAACCCCTGTGCATCGGCGCTAACTCCGATAAAACGCAGCGCCATTGCAGCGGGCTCGGCGCAGATAACGCTCAAGGTCAACGTGCGCGTACCGAGGGTCATTTTGGTGTCTTGCACCAGCACCTCCCTGCGCATGGCGCCATAGTCGATGTGCGGCTGGCTCAGCGACAACCGGCAGTTGTCAGCCCGTACCTGAGGCGCCGCCGCCAGCATGCCGAGCAATGCCAGAGGCAGGATTTTATGCTTGGCGGCCATGACACACCGCCGACGTGGTTTCATAAAACTTGTCATTGTCAGCCTTGGGCTCGAGGTTGATGCGCAACTGGCAGGTCGATGAGTTCGGCATTGAAACCCGCAAGCTTTGCGATTCATCGACGTCGTTCAGGAAAATCATGCCGTCACCCACCACGCTGGTCAGGAAGCGATCGTTTTTGCCGAATACCGCGGCGCCCTGTGGCAATGGTCGCCCTTGTTCATCATGGGCGGTGAGCAACACACGGCGCACTTTCACCACACCGAACTCCACGGTAGTGAAGGACCCACGGCCAGCGGCAAGCACCTGGGTGCCGTTTTTCAGGTCGACGCGCCTGGGCAGGGATCTGGTCTGCACTTCGACCCGGCTGTTGGTGTAGGCCGGTAAGCCTGCGATCACGGCTTGCCCGGTGAAGTCGGTCCACACCGGGC
The DNA here is from genome assembly GCF_900591205.1 of Pseudomonas viridiflava. Classification (GTDB taxonomy): domain Bacteria; phylum Pseudomonadota; class Gammaproteobacteria; order Pseudomonadales; family Pseudomonadaceae; genus Aquipseudomonas. The sequence goes on along the minus strand of NZ_UUPU01000001.1, from coordinate 395,575 downwards.
CTTGCGGGGTCTCGACCTTTGCAGAGCCGATATCCCCCACCGATACGATGCCGAACGTGTCCTGCACGGTATAAGGCGAGAAGGTCAGCCCGCCTCCATGAGCCACTACGCCACCTTGCAACTGCCCGTTATAGCTGTTGCCCAGCGGGTCGCGACTGACCCCCAGGCCGACCCGGGCATAACGTGGCAGCAGGTCCACCTGCGCGCGAACGGATTGCTCGCGGGCCCTGAGGTCGCGCTCGAACCCGACTTCGTAGTTCACATAATCGTTGACCCGTTCGCTGAGCGCCGTACCGGCGGTGAACTGATCCCCACGGCGGCTGGTGTAGCTGTTCAGCCGCCGATCACCGCCCAGGGGCACGCTGACCTGCAGCCGCACGGACAGCTCATTGTCCACCGACCTGTCACGCCGACCGCCAGTCGGGGTGGCGCCAGGGCCCGTGCGAGTGCCGCCCACCTGGGAATCCGCAATCAACGCGACGTCGGCGTGGCTGAATGACTTGTTCCATGAGGCAAACACATGTTCCGTCGTTCGCCGGTCAAATTGCGAACTGCGCGTATAGCCCGTGGAAAACACCCCCAGCAAAGGATCAGCCCAGCTCACGCCCGCGGTGTACAGATTTTTGAACCGTGAACCCAGTACATCGGCACTGAGCGACCGTCCCGCCTCAATGACCTCGCGATAACCCTGTGTCTGGGTGGTCGCGCTGAAATTCACGTCGACAGTGGCGGACACCGGGCTGCTCACCGACACGCTGCTGCGCGCCCCGGACACGGCGTTTTTAATCTCCCGAGACAGGTTATGACGCGTGCTCACGGAAACCCGCTGGAAAAACACGCTGCTCAGGGTGCCGCCGGCCGACCAATAGTCCTCGGTGCTCAACAAACCGAAGCCCGCCGACGAATTGCGCCCCAGCCCCAAGTGCCGCTACCCATGGCAACCGGCGATGACGGGATGTCTTCGCCCGCACTTGCGCGCAACCTGCCCACCGAAAAATAGTAACCGGGTGCCGTCGGAACAGCCCCCGCGAAGGAAGCTGCCGGCACCACAAAACTGCGCCTGGCGCCACGTACATCAATCACGCTGACTTCAAGGTCACTGGTGCCATTGAGCAACGGCAAACCCGTCAGCCGAAAAGGCCCCTCGGGCACCAGCGTGCTGTGGATCAATACGCCGGACTGGCGAACTTCAATCCGCGACTGGCTCTGGGCCAGGCCCTCGACTACCGCATTGTTGCCGCTCGCCGGTGCGCGTGATTGGCCGTCGGGGGAAAACTGCACACCGGACAACTGGATCCCGCCAAACAACGGGTTGTTACTGGAAAGCTGGCCGACCTGGAACGTCGAACGCAACGCGGCAAGATCCCGCTGGGCGTAGGCGTACAGGTGCTCGGTGCGCGCCTTGCCGTTGTCGGACACATAGAACTGGCGGCTGCGAACAATCCAGTCTTCAAGGTTAAAGCCCGCTTCCGTGTAGGCCGACACAAATCGACTCGGCCCACTGCGCGAGCGGCTGTCGAAACCCAGCACGTCGTAGTTGAACAGCGCCGCCGTCCCGCCCCTGGAAAAATTCCCGGCAGCCCACTCGGGCTCACGCAAGGATTGGGTCGGCACCACCAGCGCCACTTCGTCCGTGCCGGGATGCAGCTTCACTTGCGCCGCAGGGAATGCACCCAAAAAGTCATGACAGGCTTGGTCCGGCGTGGTGCCTTCACGAATGACGCCAGCGGGTTTGACCAACCCGGCCTTCTCCAGCAACCCGGGGGTGAAACACAATCGGCCCTGCGGGTCGAAGCGTGCATCCACCAGCCCGAGCGGGTTGCCATTGACCCGCAGCCCCACCACCTGCATGCCTTCGCGAAAGCGCGCTGCGCTACGAAAGTAGTCGGAGACCTTCGGGTCAATGCCGTGGGCCGTCAGCGCTGCAAGGTCGAAACCCTCGCCAAGCTCCAGCGCAAACGCAAGGCCAGGCACCCCCCAGAGCGTCGCGAAGCCGATAAGCAACGTGGGTCTGCGAAGACTGAAAGACGCAGCAATGCGGTCACTCGAAGGGTTTGCCATGCGCCGATCAACCCTCATCGGTACTGATTGGCGCACGGTAGCTCTCTACCGAAAACCCATAGACCGTGGCCGGTGCAATCTCGACCTCGGCAACATCGCCCCACGGCGGGTCGACCTTCACCGTCAGCACTTCACCGGGCAGGATGTAGGTACGCGGTAACATCGCCAGCAGACCTTGCGGCCGCAACTGCACTTCTGGCGCCAGACGCACCACGTAGGCACTGTCGTTATGGACCGTAAGACGCTGCCCCGCCCGCTTCCACTTCAACAACTCCCACGGGCGGTCGTGCCGGGCCAGGCCCTGGGGATGCAGGATCAGCGGCAAATTCTGTCGTAGCGTGATGCCGATGGTCGCACCGCTTGCATCACGCGCCTGGGGAATACCTTCAAAGGACACGCGTTTGAGCCGTTGCGTTTTGAGCGGCTCCTTCAAGGTGCTGATGAAACGCACCAGTTGCGTGTCGCCCGCCTCTACACGCGAGATGGGCGGTGTGACAATCAGTAGCGGCTCCAGGTCTTCGGGCAGGTTTTCCACAACCGAATGCAACAGCGCCGGGCCCGCATCGGTATTCTTGATGTTTATTGTGGCTTCACCCTCTTCTTCATAGAGCACCACCACTGTAGTTTCCGGTTGCATGCCATCTGCTGCGGCCATCGCGGTAAAAAAGAGGCAGGCACTTGCACTGCATAACAACGTACGACTTATTATTGAAAACCCACGCACTCAATATTCCCCGCCACCGATGAAGTTGACTATTGGCAGTCAAGCGCCCACAGAAAAACAACCGATCAGAAAGAGTTAATTTTCTGATCGGTTGTTTTCAGTTGTTTAGATGTAACTCAATACAAGCGTGGCGCGCCCATCAAGCGCAACATCGCGGGTCAGGTCCAAGTCTGCAGCCCTGTTGATAACCGCCCTCACCACGAGTGTGCCCGTCAGCTGGTTAATAGCCGCTGGAGTAATGGTCACGCCGTTACGCCACGAATACTGGCTTGGCGTCTGAGCAACTCGGCCATCGCTGGACTGCCAGGCACCGGTGCCAATACGTACGATGGGGTTCAGCGCTACACCGGAAGCCCGCAGGTCCCTGAGGGTAACCGAGTAACCACCGGTGCGCCGGGCTCCCACCAGGCCCAACCCGAAATTCTGTGCTTCGGTAAAACCTGCACCCAGGATGCCGGTTACCTTGCTGCCCGCTTGCAGATCGGTAAAGGTAAGGCCGAATCGGGTGTGCGAAGTGCCGCAATTGACAGCCAGGTTAGTGGTGCGTTCTTCGCGAGGGTTGAACGCCGTCTGGGACAATTCGCCGGAGCGAATGGTGCCGTAGTCGATAATGCCGCTGCCAGCCAGGCTGAGGTTACAGGCGGCCGGAGTAATGGTGCCCCTGACGAGCAGTTGGGCGCTGGTGGTTGCTTGGGCACTCAAGGCCGCAGCCAGGCACGCGATACCGAGGGTCAAGCCAACAATTTTTTTCATACTTTTCCTGTCACTAAAAAGTTATCAGGCGTTTTTATTCGTGCCTTGGCGATTCCGTCGCCCTGCTCTTTATCTTCCGGGACATACATAACAATAAATAAATAACACCCAGGCAGAATTGCCGGATGACAGTCTGTCGCTTTGGCAAGCCTTTAAAGAATCAGACAAAACACAATTAATTGTGGGAGTCGTTAAAATAAACTGTCGCTATAACTCCAAGGCAATGTAGTCCCGAACAAAATACTGAGCAGATATTTACTCGATTACTGTAGGAAAATATCTGAGCCTTATTACTACAGACTATAGTTACAAAGCCCTACAGCATTGAGAGCCTATTCACTAGACCTTACAAAACAGCCCTACATTTCCCACAAGAATTCCCCACAGACAGTCTCCGGGAAATTACTGAAGCACTACGCGTTGGCGTCAGCGGTCGATCGTGGCACGATGGTCGGGTTATCGACCGAGACCCCCAAACCATGCCGCAATCCCAAGCCAAGAATCTGTCCCTGATCGCCGCCATCGACCTGGGCTCCAACAGCTTTCACATGGTCGTGGCCAAGGCCCAGAACGGCGAAATCCGCATCCTCGAACGGCTCGGCGAAAAAGTGCAACTGGCTGCCGGGATCGACGACGAGCGCCAGCTCAATGAAGAATCCATGCAGCGCGGGCTCGATTGCCTCAAGCGCTTTGCCCAACTGATCAACGGCATGCCCCTGGGCGCCGTGCGAATTGTCGGCACCAACGCCCTGCGTGAAGCCCGCAACCGTGGCGAATTCATCCGCCGCGCCGAGGAAATTCTCGGGCACCCGGTAGAAGTCATCTCCGGCCGTGAAGAAGCACGCCTGATTTACCTGGGGGTGTCCCACACCTTGGCCGATACCCCCGGCAAGCGCCTGGTGGCGGACATTGGCGGGGGCAGTACCGAATTCATCATCGGCCAAAGATTCGAGCCATTGTTGCGCGAAAGCCTGCAAATGGGCTGCGTCAGCTTCACCCAACGTTATTTCAAGGACGGCAAGATCACCCCGGCTCGCTACGCCCAGGCTTACACGGCGGCGCGGCTGGAGATCATGAGCATCGAGCACGCCCTGCATCGCCTGACCTGGGATGAAGCCATCGGCTCATCGGGCACCATCCGCGCCATCGGCCTGGCCCTGAAGGCCGGCGGCCATGGCACCGGAGAGGTCAACGCCGAAGGGTTGGCGTGGCTCAAGCGCAAGCTGTTCAAGCTGGGCGATGTCGAGAAAATCGACTTCGACGGCATCAAGCCCGACCGCCGCGCCATCTTCCCGGCCGGCCTGGCGATTCTCGAGGCGATCTTCGACGCCCTCGAACTGCAACGCATGGACCATTGCGACGGCGCCCTGCGCGAAGGTGTGCTGTATGACCTGCTGGGTCGCCATCACCACGAAGACGTACGTGAGCGCACGCTCACGTCGCTGATGGAGCGCTACCACGTAGACCTGGAACAGGCGGCACGTGTGGAGCGCAAAGCCCTGCACGCCTTCGACCAGGTCGCCGATGACTGGGACCTGGAAGACGGCGTATGGCGCGAACTGCTGGGCTGGGCGGCCAAGGTGCATGAAGTGGGCCTGGATATCGCCCACTACCACTACCACAAGCACGGCGCCTATTTGATCGAACACTCGGACCTCGCCGGCTTCTCCCGCGAAGACCAACAAATGCTCGCCCTGCTGGTGCGCGGCCATCGCCGTAATATTCCCAGGGACAAGTTCGCCGAATTTGGCGACGAAGGCATCAAGCTGATTCGCCTGTGCGTGCTGCTGCGTTTTGCGATCCTGTTCCACCACATCCGTGGCACCCAGGAAATGCCCCAGGTGACCCTGCGCGCCAACGGCGACAGCCTGGACGTGGTGTTTCCCAAAGGCTGGCTGGATGAAAACCAGCTGACCCAGGCAGACTTCGCCCAGGAAGCGGAATGGCTGACGCGGGTGGGGTTCAGCCTGAACCTGCGCTGAGCCTCTGTCTAAACAACACCGAAAAACAAATGTGGGAGCGGGCTTGCCCGCGATGGCGGTAGGTCAGTCAACGATGCATTGACTGACACTCCGTCATCGCGGGCAAGCCCGCTCCCACACTGTTTAGTGTTTCAGCGGCCTTAATTCACCGTCAGAATCGGGCTACCCAACTTCTCCAGCAGCGTCGCCTGCGCGCTGCGCGGGTTCTGGTTGCCGGTTGGCGTGTTGCGTACGTAGCGGCCGTCCGACTGCAGGCTCCAGCTGTGGGTGTTGTCGGTGAGGTAGCTTTCCAGCTCCTTCTTGACCCGCATGATCAACTTCTTGCCTTCCACCGGGAAGCAAGTCTCCACACGCTTGTCGAGGTTGCGCTCCATCCAGTCGGCACTGGAGAGGAACATCTGCTCTTCGCCGCCATTGAGGAAGTAGAACACCCGCGTGTGCTCCAGGAAGCGCCCGATGATCGAACGCACATGGATGTTATGCGACACGCCGACAATGCCCGGACGCAGGCAGCACATGCCGCGCACCACCAGGTCGATGCGGACACCGGACTGGCTGGCCTTGTACAACGCGCGGATGATTTTCGGATCGGTCAGCGAGTTGAACTTGGCGATGATGTGCGCCGGTTTGCCGTCGAGGGCGAACTGGGTCTCGCGGGCAATCATGTCGAGCATGCCCTTCTTGAGCGTGAACGGTGCGTGCAGCAGCTTCTTCATGCGCAAGGTCTTGCCCATGCCGATCAACTGGCTGAACAACTTACCGACGTCTTCGCACAAGGCGTCGTCGGAGGTCAGCAGGCTGTAGTCGGTGTAGAGCTTGGCGTTGCCGGCGTGGTAGTTGCCGGTGCCCAAGTGGGCGTAACGCACGATCTCACCGGCTTCACGGCGCAGGATCAGCATCATCTTGGCGTGGGTCTTGAAGCCGACCACGCCATAGATCACCACCGCACCGGCCGCTTGCAGGCGGCTGGCCAGTTGCAGGTTGGATTCCTCGTCGAAACGCGCACGCAATTCGATCACCGCGGTGACCTCCTTGCCGTTACGCGCAGCGTCTACCAGGGCATCGACGATTTCCGAGTTGGCGCCGGAGCGGTACAGGGTCTGGCGCACGGCCAATACGTGCGGGTCCTTGGCGGCCTGGCGCAGCAGGTCGACCACCGGGGTGAACGACTCGAACGGGTGCAGCAGCAGGATGTCCTGCTTGCTGATCACGCTGAAAATGTTCTCGCTGTTTTGCAGCAGTTTCGGGATCTGCGGGGTGAACGGCTTGTATTGCAGCTCCGGGTGGCTGTCCAGGCCGGTGATGCTGAACAGGCGCGTCAGGTTCACCGGGCCGTTGACCTGGTACAGCTCGGTCTCGCCCAGGTTGAACTGCTTGAGCAGGTAGTCCGACAGGTGTTTGGGGCAGGTGTCCGCCACTTCCAGGCGCACCGCGTCACCGTAGCGCCGCGAGAACAGCTCGCCGCGCAGGGCACGGGCCAAGTCTTCGACGTCTTCGGAGTCCAGTGCCAGGTCGGCGTTACGGGTCAGGCGGAACTGGTAGCAGCCCTTGACCTTCATGCCCTGGAACAGGTCATCGGCGTGCGCGTGGATCATCGACGACAGGAATACATAGTTGTCGCCAGGCCCGCCCACCTCTTCCGGCACCTTGATGATGCGCGGCAACAGACGCGGCGCCGGGATGATCGCCAGGCCCGAGTCGCGACCGAAGGCGTCGATACCTTCCAGCTCGACGATAAAGTTGAGGCTCTTGTTCACCAGCAACGGGAACGGGTGCGTCGGGTCGAGACCGATCGGGGTGATGATCGGCGCGATTTCGTCGCGGAAATAGCGGCGCACCCAGGTTTTGATTTTGGTGGTCCAGTGACGGCGACGAATGAAGCGGACCTGATGTTTTTCCAGTTCCGGCAGCAGGATGTCGTTGAGGATCGCGTATTGGCGGTCCACATGACCGTGCACCAGCTCGCTGATGCGCGCCAGCGCCTGATGCGGCTGCAAGCCGTCGGCGCCGGCTTGTTCACGGGCGAAGGTGATTTGCTTTTTGAGGCCGGCGACGCGGATCTCGAAGAACTCGTCCAGGTTGCTGGAGAAAATCAGCAGGAACTTCAGCCGTTCCAGCAGCGGGTAGGACTCATCCAGCGCCTGTTCCAGCACGCGGATGTTGAATTGCAGTTGTGACAGCTCGCGGTGGATGTACAGGCTGCTGTCATCCAGGTTGGTCACGGCGGCTACCGGGGCCGGCGCAGGCGCCTCGACCACTGCGGCAGGCGGCGCAGGTTCCAGCTCCGGCGGAGTCTCGCTGACTTGTTCCACCACCGGGTGAGCGTCTTTTACGGCAACTTCTGAGAGTCCTTCGGTATTCATCGAGTGTTCCTGTGAGGGCTATTGTTGCTCTCTAAGCAATTGGGCGGCGCGGACGGCGAAGTAGGTCAGAATGCCATCGGCGCCGGCGCGTTTAAAGGCGGTCAGGGATTCGAGGATTACCCCTTCACTCAACCAGCCATTCTGTATTGCAGCCATGTGCATGGCGTATTCGCCACTGACCTGATAGACAAAGGTCGGCACTTTGAATTCGTCTTTGACCCGGAACAGGATGTCGAGGTACGGCATGCCGGGCTTGACCATCACCATGTCGGCGCCTTCGGCCAGGTCAGCCGCCACTTCGTGCAGGGCCTCATGGCTATTGGCCGGGTCCATCTGGTACGAAGCCTTGTTGGCCTTGCCCAGGTTCAGCGCCGAACCCACCGCATCGCGGAACGGGCCGTAGTAGGCGCTGGCGTACTTGGCTGAGTAGGCCATGATCCGCACATTGACGTGACCGGCCAGCTCCAGGGCTTCACGAATCGCCTGGATGCGGCCGTCCATCATGTCTGACGGCGCAACCACCTGGGCGCCTGCTGCCGCGTGGGACAACGCCTGTTTGACCAGCGCATCGACGGTAATGTCGTTCTGAACATAGCCTTCTTCGTCAAGAATGCCATCCTGCCCGTGGGTGGTGAACGGGTCCAACGCCACGTCGGTGATCACCCCCAGCTGCGGGAAACGCTCGCGCAACGCACGCGTGGCACGCTGGGCGATCCCTTGCGGGTTCCAGGCTTGGGCAGCGTCAAGGGACTTGAGTTCAGGCGGCGTGACCGGAAACAACGCCAGCGCCGGAATCCCCAGCTCGACCCAATGTGCGGCTTCTTCCAGCAGCAAATCTATGCTCAAACGTTCCACACCCGGCATCGACGCCACCGCTTCCCGACGGTTTTCACCGTCGAGTACAAACACCGGCAGGATCAAATCATTCGTCGTCAGCACGTTTTCACGCACCAGACGGCGAGAAAAATCATCACGACGATTGCGACGCAGACGGGTGGCGGGGAACAGGCGATTGGCAGGGGTAAAGCTCACGACAGACTCCTGAGCCCGCGTTTACGGGCGAGTGTTGCAGTTATAAGCGGCCATTATGACGAAGGAATGACAGTTGTGCTTATCGACGCGACCTGTAGTCGCATTCGTCGTTTATGTAGGAATTGTTCACTTCGTGACACATCTCGATACTTTCATGAATGTTCACGAAGGCGTAGGCTGCGCGTTCATTTCGCCAGCACCCAGACCATGCTTCAACAATTTCTGCATGACTTCGGCTACTTTGCCCTCTTCCTAGGCACGTTCTTCGAAGGCGAAACCATCTTGGTTCTCGCAGGCTTCCTGGCGTTCCGTGGATACATGGATATCAACCTGGTGGTGGTCGTTGCCTTTTTTGGCAGCTACGCCGGCGACCAGCTGTGGTACTTCCTGGGGCGCAAGCACGGCCGCAAATTGCTGGCGCGCAAACCGCGCTGGCAATTGATGGGCGACAAAGCCCTGGAACATATCCGCAAGCATCCGGACATCTGGGTGTTGAGCTTCCGCTTTGTCTACGGATTGCGCACGGTGATGCCGGTGGCGATTGGCTTGTCGGGCTACCCGCCGGTGCGTTACCTGATTCTCAACGGGATCGGCGCCGCAGTCTGGGCTGCCGCGCTGGGCGCTGCGGCGTATCACTTCGGCGCGGTGCTGGAAGGCATGCTGGGCAGCGTCAAGAAGTACGAGCTGTGGGTGTTGGGCGCCTTGTTGTTGCTGGGCTTTGGCCTGTGGCTGCGCCGCCGCTTCAAGAACGCCCGTATCGCCCGCCAGGCGTGTGCCGATGCCAAGGCCCGGCTCGCCGCCGAGCCGGCCCCGGTCGAAACGCCTAAGACACCAGTCGAGTAAGCCGGCTTCTACAGCAGTAGAGGCCGATGCCGCTGATCAGGCTGTAACACACCAGGCCCAGCCAGCCCAAACTGCTGGCCGGCCACAGCCCGACCAAAGGCGCCAGCCATACCAACGGTAGATTCAGCACCAGGCGCAGCAGCTCGGCTTTAAAGGCCCATGGGCGGTTCTCCAGGGCCACGCCCAACGTAAACAGCCCCCACGCCATCGCACTCCAGCCCAGGATCAGCGCCGCCGTGGGCAGCCCCTCGCCGAAATTCATCAAATAACTGCCAAACCCCACGTACGCCGCAAATTGCAGGGCGACATACACCTGCTGGCGCGCGTCCAGCGGCACCTCGAATTTACGGAACTGGCTTAAATCCGGCTTGGCCAGCGGGTACTTGGCCTGCACGTCCGCCGGGCGCCAGCCGGTGCGCATGAACCAGATGCGCAACTTGTCCCACCAGCGCTCGGTGCGGCGCGCATCACTCCATAACTGCGCATAAAACTGCAGGTTGGCCCACAACGGGTTCCAACTGGCCAGGGGCGTGGTCACGCCGAAAATCACCGGCTCGTTCTCGTCTTCTTCCTGAAAGCTGCCGAACAAGCGGTCCCAAATAATGAACACCCCGCCGTAGTTGCGATCCATGTAGAGAGCATTCTGTGCATGGTGGGCCCGATGATTGGACGGTGTGACGAAGAACCATTCGAACCAGCCGAGCTTGGGCACATGCCGGGTGTGCACCCAGAACTGGTACAGCAGATTGAGCGAGGCCACACTGATAAACACCACCAGCGGCACGCCGAGCACGGCCAGGGGCAGGTAGAAAATCCAGCTCAGCAGAAAGCCGGTGCTGGTCTGGCGCAGGGCCGTGGTGAGGTTGTAGTCCTCGCTCTGGTGGTGCACCGAGTGCGCGGCCCACAGGATGTTGCGCTCATGGCCGCAGCGATGCAGCCAGTAGTAGCAGAAGTCGTAGAACACGAAGGCGAACACCCAGGTCCAGACGCTGTGGGCAGGCAGCTCGAGCACGGCCAGGTGCTTGAGGGCGAATGCATAGGTCAGCAGCCCCACGCCCTTGGTCAACAGGCCCGTGGTGGTGGAAAGCACACCGGTGCTGAGGCTGTTGATGGCATCCGCCACACGATAATTGCGCTCGCCGCGCCAGCGGTCGGCCAGCAGCTCCAGCACAATCAAGGCAATGAAAAACGGCACCGCGTAAGGCACGAAGTCCATGGGCTAGTCCGGTCTATTTTTGTTACATCAAGATTAGGTGCAGCGAGGCGAGATCCCATTGGCAACAGCTTACAAATTAGTAGACATTTAACGCCAAGACCCCAGGAGAAATGCCCATGAGCAAAAAAATTGCAGTGATCCTTTCAGGCTGTGGCGTGTACGACGGCGCAGAGATCCACGAAAGCGTGATCACGCTGCTGCGCCTGGATCAGCGCGGCGCTCAGGTCCAATGCTTTGCACCCGATATCGCGCAATTGCATGTGATCAACCACCTCACCGGGGAAGAAATGCCCGAGTCGCGCAACGTGCTGGTGGAATCGGCGCGCATTGCCCGGGGTGAAGTGAAGAATATTCAGGAAGCCAACGCCGACGAGTTCGATGCGCTGATCGTGCCCGGTGGGTTTGGCGCGGCGAAAAACCTATCGAACTTTGCCGTGGAAGGCGCGGGTTGCAGCGTCAACCCTCAGGTGCTGGCGCTGGCTGAAGCCTTCGCCGAAGCGGGTAAGCCAGTGGGGCTGATCTGCATCTCGCCGGCGCTGGCCGCGAAGATCTACGGCCCCGGCGTGACCTGCACCATCGGCAACGACGCCGACACCGCCGCCGCCCTGGACAAAATGGGCGCCACCCATCACGAGTGCACGGTGGAAGACATCGTCGAAGACAAGGCACGCAAACTGGTGAGCACCCCGGCCTACATGCTGGGCAAGAACATCAGCGAGGTCGCGTCAGGCATCAACAAGCTGGTGGACCGGGTGCTGGAGCTGACCCACGAGGATGACTGACGCTGATAACTGAGCTGGAGTGGTGAGCTGGGCTTGCTGGGGAGTGCCGGCTTGTTGGGGAGTGCCGGCTTGTTGGGGAGTGCCAGCTTGTTGTGGAGTGTCGGCTAGCTGTGGCGAGCGGGCTTGCCCGCGTTGGGCTGCGCAGCAGCCCCAAACCCTGCAACCGTGTGTTGGCTGAACCAGCCCGTCGCCTGAATTAGGGCGGCTTCGCCACCCAACGCGGGCAAGCCCGCTCGCCACAACAAGCCTGCACTCCACAGCAAGCCCGCTCGCCACAGGGTCAGGTTTGGCGCATCAGCCGAGTGAGAATGCGGTCCAGGGAGTTGGCAAACGCTTGCTTGTCCTTTTCCCCATGGGGCGGTGGCCCGCCGCCCATCTGGCCTTGCTCACGCAGGTCGGTAAACAGGTTGCGCACCGCCAGCCGCTCGCTCATGTTCGCCGGGCTGAACTCCTTGCCCCGTGGGTCGAGGGCCGTCACGCCCTTCTTCACCAGGCGGTCGGCAAGGGGCACATCGCTGCAGATCACCAGCTCGCCGGGCACGGCGTGCTCCACCAGGTAGTCATCCGCCGCATCCGGACCGCTGGGCACCACGATCAGCTTGACGCACGAGAAGCTCGGCTTGATCTGGCTCTGCCCGGCCACCAGCACCACCTCGAACTGGCGCTTGAGAGCGAACTTCACTACTTGATCCTTGGCTGCCCGCGGGCAGGCATCGGCGTCGATCCAGACCCGCATGCTTATGCCGCCACTCGGCGTTTTTCGGCCAGGCGACTGCGGCCGTACAGCACCACAATCGCCAGGATCGCCACGGCCTGCGCGCTCAACGAGTAGGCATCGGCGTGGATGCCCAGCCAGTCGAAGTCAAAGAACGCCACCGGCCGCGTGCCGAAGATGCCGGCTTCCTGTAACGCTTTCACGCCATGCCCGGCGAACACCACCGACAGCGCGCACAGCAACGCCGCGTTGATCCCGAAGAACAGCGCCAGCGGCAGCTTGGCCGAGCCGCGCAGGATCACCCAGGCCAGGCCCACCAGCAGCACCAGCGCCGTGGCGCCACCGGCCAGCACCGCGTTGTGCCCGGCCGGGCCGGCTTGCAGCCACAGGGTTTCGTAGAACAGGATCACCTCGAACAACTCGCGGTACACCGAGAAAAACGCCAGCATCGCAAAACCAAAGCGCCCACCACCGCCCACCAGGCTGCTCTTGATGTAGTCCTGCCAGGCCGCCGCGTGGCGGCGGTCGTGCATCCACACGCCCAGCCACAGCACCATCACACTGGCGAACAACGCGGTGCAGCCTTCCAGCAGTTCACGCTGGGCACCGCTGACATCAATCACGTAAGCCGCCAACGCCCAGGTCGCCAAACCGGCCAATAGCGCCAGGCCCCAGCCCACATTCACGCTGCGCACCGCCGATTGCTGGCCGGTGTTACGCAGGAACGCCAGGATGGCCGCCAGCACCAGGATGGCTTCCAGACCTTCACGCAACAGAATCAACAGGCCGGAGATGTAACTCAACGACCAGCTCAAGCCGTCGCTGCCCAGCAAGCCGGCGGATTCGCTGAGCTTGCCCTTGGCCACGTCCAGACGCTGCTGCACCTGCTCGATCGGCAGGCCATCCTGCAACGACTGACGGTAAGCCATCAGGGCTTTCTCGGTGTCTTTGCGCACGTTGGCGTCGACGTTATCCAGCGAGCTTTCCACCAGCTCGAAGCCTTCCAGATAAGCGGCTACCGACAGATCGTAGGCTTGTTCGTGGTCACCGTTGCGGAATGCGGCGAGGCTCTTGTCCAGCGTGGTCGCGGTGTAGTCCAGCAACTGCGCGGGGCCGCGCTTGACCTGCGGCGGTTGCGCACGCTGGGCGCGGAAGGTCGCGGCTGCGGCAGGGCCACTTGCGGCGAGCACTTCATTGGGGGTCTGGCGGGCCAGGTCGGCGAGGTTGAAGGGTTGCTCACTCTTCGCGGCGGCCGGGTCGGCGGTGAAGCCGGCGATGTAGGTGGCCAGGTCCCAGCGCTGGCGGTCATCCAGTTGGTCGGCGAAGGACGGCATATCGGTGCCTTCAACGCCCAGGCCAAGGGTGTTGTAGATCGCGTAGAGGCTCAGGCGGTCCAGGCGCGCCGCGTCCTGCAGGTTGGCCGGTGGCGGGGTCAAGCCCACGCCTGCCGGCCCATCACCGGCGCCGGCAGTGCCGTGGCACACCGAACAATGCTGGGCATACAGCGGTGCGCCACGGGTGGGGTCGGGGGTAATCGCCGGGGCCTGGCTCACTTCATACGCCACGGCCAGCTTGGCGCCCAATTGGCGGGCCTGGCGGGCGACGGTCGCGCCGTCCTGACGCGCCGATACAGCCGATGACAATTGCGCGATGCCCTTGATCAACTCAGCGCGTTCCGGCCTTTGCGGCAGTTCTGCGACCAAGCCCTGCAGCACGCCGAGAAACTCCAGCTGTTCGCGGTATTCGGATTCATCAATGACCTTACCCGCCTCCACCGTCTGCGGGTAGTCAGCGCCGATGTAGTCCAGCAAATGCAGGGCTTGGGGGGCGCCCTCGGCAGTTGCGGCCAACAGGTTGAAGCTGCACGACATCAGCGCCGGCAGCAGCAGCCAGGCGAGAAAACGAAAGGGGGCAGTCATGAATGAATCTCAAAGGGAAATACGAAGTAACACATTGTTAAGGCATAAAGGGTTTGACTCAAGGCGTAAGTGATTTGGTGTTTGGGACGGTGGGGCATTTTTACGGCGAATGGTGGCGTTTCTGTCGACTGCCTCACATCAAAAAGCCATTGTTTAGCCAGCAATGGTGCTTATAATGCCGCGCCCTGTTAGTGCGAAAGGGAATTTCGTTCCTCGTTTTTATGAGGAATTACCACAATACTTTCAGGGAAGAAGTTGCATGGCATTTCGCGCCTTACCTCCGCTCGCGCTCGTGGCGGTGACCTTGCTGTCCGGTTGTTCGATGTTCCGCAGCTACGACACCGAGCTGCAAGCCACCAACCAGCAATTGACCTCCGGCAATGTCGACGGCGCACTGACGCTGTTGGAAAAGAACAACACCGGCGACGACAAGGACCTGCTCTATTTCTTCGAAAAGGGCGAGTTGCTGCGGGCCAAAGGTGACCTCACCGGCAGCCAGACCGCCTGGCGCAGCGCCGACCTGCAAGTCTACAAGTGGGAAGAGTCGGTCAAGTTCGACAGCGAAAAGTACCTTTCCCAGTTCGGCAGTTTCCTGGTCAACGACAAGGTGCGCCGCTACGAAGGCTATGACTACGAAAAGGTCATGCTGACCACGCAGATGGCCCTGAACCTGCTGGCCCTGAATGATTTCGACGGCGCCCGCACCGAAATCAAGAAGACCCACGAGCGCGAAGCGGTGATCGCCGACCTGCGCGACAAGGAATACCTCAAGCGCGAGAACGAAGCCCAGCGCGAAGGCGTGACCACCCAGATGAAAGACCTCAGCGGCTACCCGGTGGAAGCCCTGAACGCGCCGGAAGTGGTCGGCCTGAAAAACAGCTACCAGAGTGCGTTCAGCCATTACCTGGCCGGCTTCGTCTACGAAGCCCTGGGTGAAAAAGACCTGGCCGCCCCCGGCTACCGCAAGGCTGCCGAGTTACGCCCCAACACCCCGCTGCTGGAACAGGCCCTGAAGGAACTGGACAAATCCAAGGTCGGCGCGGATGAAACCGACGTGCTGATCGTGGTCCAGAGTGGCCTGGCCCCGGCTCGTGACTCGATTCGCCTGCCGCTGCCGATCCCGATCAATGGCAACCTGGTGATCACCCCGCTGTCGTTCCCGGTGATCAAGGCCGACACCTCCACTGCGACCTTCGCCCAGATCGGCGTGGACGGCCAGCAACAGAACCTCACCGCGCTCAACAGCACTGCCGCCATGTCGCGCCGCGCCCTGCGCGATGACATGCCGGGGATCATCCTGCGCACCACCGTGCGTGCGGTCAGCCGTGGCGTGGCGCAAAACAACCTGAACAAGACCAACCCCATGGCGGGCCTGGTACTGGGTATCGCCTCGGCCGTGACCGAAGGCGCCGACACCCGCACCTGGCGCACCCTGCCGGACATGACCCAGGTGACCCGCCTGCGCCTCAAGCACGGCGAACACCAGGTCAGCCTGCCCAACGCCTTGGGCGGCACGCTGGTGACGGTCAAGGCCGATCAGCGCTACCAGGTGATTACCCTGCGCGTGGTCGGTAACCAGGTGTTCGCCGGCGGCCTCGCGGCCCATGTAGTGCCGAGCCCGGCCACCCAAGCCATCGCCCTCAAACAACCTTAAGGAGCACGCTATGCGTCATTTCATCCTCGGCGCCCTGGCGCTGGTCCTGCTCGCCGGCTGCGCCACCCCGCCGCCGCCGGAACCCGGCAGCGCCGCGAGCAAAATCGTGGTCATGGGCAAGTTCAAGGGCATCGCCGTCGGCGCCATCCGCGTGGCTCGCGAGAACGGCTTCCTCACCGCCAAGGTGCAGTTGAGCAACATCACCAGCAGCAACCAGATGATGTATTACCGCTTCGCCTGGCTGGGCGCGGACGGTTTCCCGGTGGGCGATGAAGAAACCTGGAAAGTGCTGAACCTGTACGCCAACCAGGCGACCTTCCTGCCGGCCATCGCCAATTTGCCCCAGGCCGCTGACTTCCGCCTTGAAGTTAAAACTCCTTAATTCTGTTGCAGAGAGACATCATCATGTTTGCACGCTTCTCGATTCTCGCCGTGGTTGCCCTTCTGGCCAGCGGTTGCGCCAACACCTCGCCGGTACTGGGCGGTAAAAATATCAGCTACGGCGACACCAAGGCCGTGGAACTGGTAACCAACGAGTTCGGCTCCACCGACCTGCAGATGATCGCCGAAAGCATGACCCGCTCCCTGGCCCAGTCCGGCATCCTGCAAGGCCGCCCGGTGGTGCAGGTGTACGACGTGAAGAACAAGACCAGCGAGTACATTGATACCCGCGAGATCACCACCTCGATCAAGACCCAGCTGATGAAAACCGGCACCGCCCGCTTCGCCAGCGACAACACCGACATGCAGAGCCAGGTCGACCAGCTCAAGCTGCAGAACCAGAGCGGGCTGTACAAAAAGTCCACCGTGAGCAAGACCGGCAATATGGTCGCCGCCAAGTACCGTCTGGAAGGCTCCATCAGCTCCATCGTCAAACGCAGCTCGGACTACAAGGACGTGTTCTACAAGTTCAGCCTGCAGCTGATCGACGTCGAGAGCGGCCTGGCCGAATGGATGGACGAAAAAGAAATCCGCAAGACCACGGAGCGCTAAGCAATGCGTGCATGGATCGGCATGATCGGCCTGCTGTGCGCCTTTGGCGCCTCGGCCGCCCCGAAGATCGCGGTGACCGACCTGGCCTATGAGGCGCGGGTCGAGGAGTACATCCACCAGGTCTCGGCGAGCAACAACTTCCAGGCAAGCGCTTACCACGCCAGCGGCGCCTCGAACTACAGCGAGTATGAGAGCCGTACCAGTTACATCGAGCAGACCGAGCTGCGCAAATTCAGCGGTGACATCAAGGGTGAGATCCTCAAGTCGCGCCAGTTCCAGCTGGTGCAGGGCACGCCCTATACCGCCGATGCCAAGGGTGACGTGTATGACGTGATCAAGCGCATCAAGGCCGGCAACTTCAAGGGCGCGGACTACGTGCTGTTCGGCACGCTGTCGGACATCGACTTCACTCAAGACATCAACGCCCTGGACCACACCAACAGCTACTCGGCAGTGCTGGGCCTGACGCTGGTGGCGGATTTCAGCCTGATCAATACGCGTACCTTCGAGATCACCTCGGCGTTTACCGCCATGGGCGAAGGCCAGGACACCAAACTGGTGAACAGCCGCGATGTACGCGTGAGCCTGAATCGGCCGCGGGTGGTCAAGGAAGTTTCAAAAGCCTTGGGTGAGGATGTAGCGCGGCAGTTGGCGGAACAGTTGGGCGGTGGCTATCAAGAGCCTGGCCAACCTGCGTTGCGCAACAACCTGCCAAGGGATGAAGCGCCAAAAATCCTGCGCTGAGCGGTCATTTTCCGGTCAACACAAAACCCATGTGGGAGGGGGCTTGCCCCCGATAGCGGCGGGTCAGCTACACGTTAGCTGACTGACACACCGCCATCGGGGGCAAGCCCCCTCCCACATTTTTGATACGGTTTCGTCAGGTCAGGCCGTGGCGCGATGCAAACTGGCCAGGAAACCCGCCGCCCCTACAAACAACCCGGCAAACGTACGGTTCATACGCTTCTGCTGTTTCGGCGTACGCAACAAGCGCAGCACCTTCGACGCCAGCCCCGTATACCCCGCCATCACGACCATATCGACGCTGATCATCGTCGCACCCAGGATCACGTACTGGATCAGCAATGGCGCCTGCGGGTTCACGAACTGCGGCAGCACCGCCAGCATGAACACCAAAGCCTTGGGGTTGCTGGCATTCACCAGGAAACCTCGGAACATCATCGCCATCGGCTTGCCGATCGGGCGGATCGCCGCGTCGTCGCTCATGTCCATGGGCAAGGCACGCCATTGCTTGATGGCCAAGTACACCAGGTACGCCACGCCAAACCATTTGATCGCATAGAACGCGGTGGAAGACGCCGCCAGAATGGCACCCAGGCCACCCGCCACCACAGCAATCTGCATCGCCAGGCCCAGTTGCAGGCCGATAGCGTTCCAGTAGCCGCGCAGGAAGCCGTATTGCAGGCCGCTGGACATCGAAGCGATGGCGCCGGCGCCAGGCGAAAGGGAGATGATCCAACTGGCCAAGAAAAAGGCCAGCCACGTATCGAGTGCCATTACACACCTCAGGTTTGCGGTTGTGCCGTTAAGCTAACTCCGCCGACCAAAGGCTGGCTATAGATTTTTTTCAGCGGTCGCCGGGAAACACGTGGGTCCCTGGCCAACGGCGCACCGAGCGCTGGAAGAACAAGCTGTTCGGCACCTGCACCATCGCGCTGTCGGTTCCGGCCTCTGCCACCTCGACCAGCGTGGTATAGAGCAGGTTGATCGCCACGACGCGGCCCTTCACGCCGGGCTTGTCAACCGTATCCACCAGTTCAACGATGTCACCGAGCCGGAACGGTCCTACGGTAAAGATCAAGATGGCGCACAGCAGGTTGGACAACACCGACCACATGGCGAAAAACGCCACGGCAGCCACTGCAACAAACCCCGACAGCGCCGTCCACAGCACCGTAGCGGACACCCCCAAG
This sequence comes from Pseudomonas viridiflava, assembly GCF_900591205.1. Classification (GTDB taxonomy): domain Bacteria; phylum Pseudomonadota; class Gammaproteobacteria; order Pseudomonadales; family Pseudomonadaceae; genus Aquipseudomonas. The sequence continues at coordinate 376,604 of NZ_UUPU01000001.1, read as the reverse complement.
CGGCCCAGCACGAAAATCAGCGCACTGCCCATGATCAGCCAACGCAGGCCGCCACGCAGCGGCATCAGCAGTTGCGGCGGGAACGGGTAGCGCTCCCCCAGGCGGGTCAGGCCCTTGGCGACGAACCGCTGCGCCAAGTAACCCGCCAGCAGGATCAACAGGATTTGCACGCCGACCCACACGGGTTCGACCCATTGCGTCGGTATCGGCAGCTGCAAGGCTTCCATCAGGACAGTGCCTCCAGCTCCGCTTGCAGGCTTTCCAGCAATTCGAGGGCCTCCATCCAGGTTTCCTCCAATTGCCCTTCACGCACCTTGAGTTTGGCTTGTTCGGCCAGCAGGTCGCGCAGCTCGTCCTTGCGCGCCGCCTCGTACACGGCGCTGTCGCCCAGGCTGGCTTCGATCTTGGCCAGGCGCTCGTGCACCTTGCCCAGTTCGGCTTCCAGCTTGTCAGCTTCACGCTTGTGCGGCGCCAACTGCTGGCGAAGCGCGGCGGCGGCTTGGCGCTGGGCCTTCTTGTCGGTTTTGTCCGGGTTGACCGGGCTGTTGCTGACCGGCGCGTTGCGCAGGCGGTAATCAGTCAGCCAGCGGGCGTAGTCGTCCAAGTCGCCGTCGAACTCTTCGACTTTGCCATCTGCCACCAGCAGGAAGTTGTCAGTGGTGCTCTTGAGCAAGTGACGATCGTGAGACACCACCAGTACCGCACCGCTGAACTCTTGCAGGGCCATGGTCAGCGCCAGGCGCATCTCGAGGTCCAGGTGGTTGGTTGGTTCGTCGAGCAGCAGCAGGTTCGGGCGGTCCCAGGCGATCAGTGCCAGGGCCAGACGGGCTTTTTCGCCGCCGGAGAAATTCAGCACCGGCTCGTCAATACGTGCGCCACGGAAGTCGAAACCACCGAGGAAATCGCGCAGGGTCTGCTCGCGCTCGGTCGGCGCCAGGCGTTGCAGGTGCAACAACGGGCTGGCCTTGGAGTCCAGGGAGTCCAACTGGTGCTGGGCGAAGTAGCCCACCACCAGGTTCTCGCCACGGGTCAGGCGGCCGGCCAGCGGTTGCAGTTCACCCGACAGGTTCTTGATCAGCGTCGACTTGCCCGCGCCGTTAGGGCCGAGCAAACCAATGCGCGCACCCGGTGTGAGCTGCAGCTTGACCTTCTCCAGGATGGTTTTATCGCCATAACCCAGGCGCGCATCCGAGAGGTCGAGCAATGGGCTGGAGATCTTCACCGACTCGCGGAACACAAAGTCGAACGGCGAATCGACGTGGGCCGCCGACAACTCCTCCATGCGCTCCAGGGCCTTGATCCGGCTTTGGGCCTGACGGGCCTTGGTGGCCTGGGCCTTGAACCGGGCGATGTAGCTTTCCATGTGCGCACGTTGCGCCTGTTGCTTCTCAAACGCCTGCTGTTGCTGGGCCAGACGCTCGGCACGCGCCCGCTCAAACGCGGTGTAGCCGCCACGGTAGAGGGTGATTTTCTTCTGTTCGACGTGGGCAATGTTGTCGACCACGGCGTCGAGGAAATCCCGGTCGTGGGAAATCAGCAGCAAGGTGCCCGGGTAGCTCTTGAGGAAGTCCTCCAGCCACAGGATCGCATCGAGGTCCAAGTGGTTGGTCGGTTCGTCGAGCAGCAACAGGTCCGAAGGGCACATCAGCGCCTGGGCCAGGTTCAGGCGCATGCGCCAGCCACCGGAGAAGTCGGCGACCGGGCGATCCATCTGCTCGTTGGTAAAACCAAGGCCGGCGAGCATCTTGCGGGCGCGAGCGTCGGCGGTGTAACCGTCGGCACTGTCGAGTTCCGAGTGCAGGCGGGCCTGGGCGGCGCCGTCCTGGGCTTTCTCTGCCTCGGCGAGGTCGTGTTGCACCTGGCGCAGGCGCAGGTCGCCATCGAGCACGTAGTCGATCGCGATGCGGTCCAGGGTGTCGATCTCCTGGCGCATATGGGCGATGCGCCAGTCGGCCGGCAGCAAACAGTCCCCGGAATCCGGGGTCAGCTCACCCAGCAACAAGGCGAACAACGTGGATTTGCCGGCGCCGTTGGCACCGATCAGGCCGGCTTTGTGACCGGCGTGCAGGGTCAGCTCGGCGTCTTCAAGAAGACGTTGCGGGCCACGCTGTAATGTTAGGCTTTGAAGTCGGATCATAATGGCGGCGGAGTCTACCAGCTTCGTTGCCCGCTGGCTTGGGTGTGAATATGTGCGCTGACCTGTGGAGCTTTGCCCTCTCGACTTACGCCCGCTCAGGGTGCGAAGCCGCTTGCCTGCGCTTGCAGGAACAAGGCGCAGATGTGTGCCTGTTGCTCTGCGGCGCCTGGCTGGAGCAGCGCGGTGTGGCGCCGACACCTGAACGCATGCAGGCACTGAAACAAACTGCCGGCCCCTGGCAGGCGCAGGTCGTCGACCCATTGCGACAGGTACGCACGCGATGGCGAACCATGGCGCAGCAGGATGCGTCATTGGCAGCGTTGCGCGAACGAGTCAAGGCCCTGGAGCTGGAAGCCGAGCGAGAATTACTGGCGCGCCTGGAAGCACTGGCGCAGGCATGGCCTACAGGTGAGGTGGCAAATCAACACGCGTGGCTGGAAGGACTGGCGGCTGAGGATGCCGCCAACCTTGACCACGACGCGCTGCAACAGCTGCGCGTCGTGGCCACCGGCACTTAGGAAGCGCTGGTTGGCGTGGTGCTTGGCGCTACCGGTGCAGGCGTGCTGCTGGCCGGTGCGGTTGGAGCGGTGGACGCTGCCGGCGCAGCAGCCGGGGCGGCTGGCTTGGCCGGGGCCGGTTTTGCGGCAGCTGGCTTAACGGCTGGCTTTGCAGCAGCAGGTTTGGCTGCTGGCTTGGCGGCTGGTTTTGCAGCAGCGGTTTTGGCAACTGGCTTGGCCGCTGGTTTTGCAGCAGCGGTTTTGGCAACTGGCTTGGCAGCTGGTTTCGCAGCAGCGGTTTTAGCAACTGGCTTGGCGGCTGGTTTTGCAGCAACGGTTTTAGCAGCTGGCTTGGCGGCTGGCTTGGCGGCTGGTTTTGCAGCTGCGGTTTTAGCAACTGGCTTGGCGGCTGGTTTTGCAGCAACGGTTTTAGCAGCTGGCTTGGCGGCTGGTTTTGCAGCAGCGGTTTTAGCAGCTGGCTTGGTCGCTGGTTTTGCAGCTGCGGTTTTAGCAGCTGGCTTGGCGGCTGGTTTTGCAGCTGCGGTTTTGGCCGCTGGCTTGGCGGCTGGTTTTGCAGCTGCGGTTTTGGCAGCTGGCTTGGCGGCTGGTTTTGCAGCAGCAGCTTTGGCAGCTGGCTTGGCGGCAACAGCTTTGCTGGCCGGCTTTTTCGCCGCGCTCGCTGCAACGGCTTTTGCAGGCGTACGAGCGCCCAGCACCTTAGCTACAGCTTCCTTCACACGACCAACGCCCTGGGCCAGTTTCAGGCTTTCTTGAGCATCTTTTTTGAGTTGGGAAATGTAGGCGCGGGTTTCAGCCTGGCGATCCTTGAGAGCGTCCAGCAGGTCCTCAAGTTCTTTGACCGCGTCTTTGGCTTTGGCTTGTGCCTTGGCCTTGCCGGCAGTGGCGGCGTCCTGCAGTTTGGTGCGGGATTTGTGCAGCTTTTCTTGCGCTTTACCGCGTTGTTTTTCCAGCTTGGCGAGCAGTTTTTCTGCATCGGCCAACGCTTGGGAACATGCGCTTTCCAGATGTTCGAGCAAGCTGCCCGAAAGTTGTTGGAGTAAATGCAACGGGGTATTAACAGGCTTCTGTTTGGCCGACATGGTTTACCTCCTGGCTGACGTGGGTGCGGCTCATACTAGCCCTCTGCTCTTACCGCCGCTAGGGCATGTTGACAGTATCGTTTGCCTTGCGTTGCACCGTACGAAAATTCTTATCGCTATAACGAAAATACGCGGCACTTTTTACGCCCTCACACTGGCATAATCCGTCGCACTTTCGGCGGGAGGATGCCCATGTCGCGTTACCTTTTTCTTGTGCTCGGCCTGGCGATTTCAGTGGCCAATGCGAGCGAGCAGTCGCCGCCCAAAACTACCGACCAGGATCCGCACGACCTCGCCTACAGCCTGGGTGCGAGCCTCGGTGAGCGACTGCGTCAGGAGGTTCCCGACCTGCAGATCCAGGCCCTGATTGATGGCCTCAAGCAAGCCTATCAAGGCAAACCGCTGGCGCTGGATAACGCACGTATCGAACAAATTCTGGCGCAGCACGAAGCGCAGAGCGAAGCCGATGCGCAGGCACCACAAAGCGAAAAAACACTCGCGGCGGAACAGCAATTTCTGAGCAGAGAAAAAACCGCAAAAGGTGTGCGCGAACTGGCGGATGGAATCCTGCTCACGGAACTCACGCCGGGCACCGGCAACAAACCGGCGGCCAGTGACCAGGTTCAAGTGAAATACGTGGGGCGTCTCCCCGACGGCACCGTGTTCGATCAGAGCACGCAGCCTCAATGGTTTCGGCTGGACAGTGTGATCAGCGGCTGGAGCAGTGCGTTGCAACAGATGCCGGTGGGCGCAAAATGGCGCCTGGTGATCCCATCGGCCCAAGCCTATGGCGCCGACGGTGCCGGTGAGTTGATCCCGCCGAATACACCGCTGGTGTTCGAGATCGAATTGCTCGGCACCCGCCATTGAACCAATAAAAAACGGTGCGTCATGCGCACCGTTTTTTGTAGGGCTATTGCAGGGTCAAGCCTGGGTCACAGGCTCTTCCTTGTGAGCGTTGTGCAGCACTTCGATCAAGCAGTCTTCCAGCTCGAAACGCTCGTGCAGCAATGCCCCCAACTCTTTGAATTTTTCAGCAACACAGTTTCCGGCGTCACACAGATCGTTGAAAGCAAGCAGCTTTTCAGTGATCACATCAATACGCGGAGAGAGGGTTTTGGCCAAGTCCAGACCACGCTGATCGTCGAAGTCTTCCGCCTCTTTGTTCAGCTGCAAGTAGATACCGAAATGGCCGGCCGACACGTAGTCCACCAATACTCCGCAGAATTCTTGCAACTGCTCGCGATTCTCAGCCAGTGCCTCAGGCTTGGCGCCGAGAGCATCAAAGGCCCGAACCAGTTCGTGACGTGCCTTCAACCATCTGTCGATCAGCTTGTGCACCCCACCCCAGCGTTCCTGAGCATTCTGACAACTTTCCAGCATGATGATCTCTCTTCCCTATAGGGGCGCTGCCGCCTTGCCCGCACAACACTTCAAGGTTAAAGCGGCAGCCGGACAAGGCCGTATCTGACAAACGGTTTTAATAACGCGTGCGGGCCAGATTATGCCCGCATGACTATGGCTTCAAGGTACGCAGGACAGAAAGTTCATACAAGTGTTTAATCCCGCCCTACAACCGCACCTGATTTTCAGCGCCTTGCCGGGTGCAGACGCTGGCTAAAAAACAGCCGTGAAAACTGCATGATGCCCAGCATCAACATGCCGACGAAAAACAGCAGGCTCCACTCGGGAAGGCTCAGATCAAACAGCGTCCAGTTGATTTCCACACAATCAACGGTGCCTTTGACGGTCGCTTGCAGCGCCTGCAACAGCGACAGGTGTTCGAGCATGTGCTGCAGGCTGGGCAAGCAATCGACCTGGTCTGGTGCGGCATTTTGTAGCAACACTTGACGCACGGCGGTGATTGCCCCGAACAACGCACAGCCCATGCTTGCCAGCCCGTACAAGTAGGTAACGGAATGCTTGGGGTTATGGAGAGCCGCGGCCAGATTGATCAACATAAAGGCCGCCAGGAAGACCCGCTGCATCTGGCACAGGAAACACGGCCTTAGCGACGCACCGAACTCCAGGTAAAAGGACGCGCCCAACGTCAGCGCACCCGCCAGGAACGCAAAGAAAAACAAGGAACGTGAAGGGGCAAAATACATGCTTTATCCGCACCGCGAAATATAGATCAATACGGTAGAGGAAAGGACTGACCCCTTTCAATACACGCCAGAGCAGACGATTCTGCGAGATCGTAAGGACAAGCCGTCAGAATATGGAAGACTTGGAACCACCAGACGTAGGAGCACACCTATAAGCGCTCTAGCCTGGTTATTTGCGAGACTTTGAAGGGGTGGCTCTCAGAAACATCCGAGCCAACCCCTGGGCCTTTCCTACATCAAACCCGCGCAGGAACAGGCAACGGCGACGCCAGCAAGCGGTTATCCAGTAGGCCCAGCCCTTCCTGGAACAACTGGTTGCTGCGCTCGGTATCCCCCAACTGCGCCAGCAGGCGCGCCAACTCGGCACACGCCTCGGGGTTGCGCTGTACTTGCAGGCTACCCTCCAGGTAATCCCGCGCCTTGCCCCATAGGCTGTTTTGCAGACACAGGCGGCCTAAAGTCAGCAGCAGGCTGGCATCGCCGGGGTGATCCTTGAGCCACCCTTCGGCAAACTTCAATTGCTTTGCCGGGTCACTGCCGCGCAACAGGCCGTAGAGGCGGATCAGGTGGCTGTCGTAGCCGCGCTTGATCGCGCCCCGCAGCGCTTCTTCGGCCTTGGCATCGGCGCCCAGTTGGCGCAACTGCTCGGCATACGCCAGGACCAATTGCGGCTCCTGACGCTGGGCGGACGTGAGTTGTTGCCAGGCCCGCTCCAGGGACTGCAAGCCTGCTTCGCCCTGCTCTTCGCGCTGGGCAGCCAGGCTGAGGTTCTCACCCCAGGCGCGCCGCTCAAGCTCAGCCAGCTCGCCAGCAGGCAGCACCTTGTCTTTACGCAGCTCCGGCAGCAGGCGGATCACTGACGACCAGTCGCCCCGCTGCTGGTGCAGACGCTGCAATTGGCGCAGCACCTGGGCGTTGTGAGGGTGACGCTCGTGCATCGCCTGCAAGGTGGTCAACGCGCCGTCAGTATCGCCCCGGTCCAGTTGCAGTTGCGCATGGCTTAGGGCAACCGCCAGCTCAGCCTGGGGTTGTCGCTCAAGGGCCCGTTCCAGCAGGCCATCAGATTCTTCATAGCGCCCCTGTTCATTGGCGGCACGCGCCGCGCCGAGGTAGTAGAGCAATGGCTGGCGCTCGGCTTCGGCGGCGCGGTGCAGGTGGCGTTCGGCGCTGGCCCAACGACCCTCGGCGAGGTCCATCTGGCCCTGCTCTATGGCGACCTGCACGCGGCGGCTGCGGTTACGCCGTGACCACGGGTTGACCACGCCACCGGAGGTCGAGACCAGCCCCAGCAGCACACGGATCAAGTAAATCGCCAGGCCGATGGCGGCGATCGCTACCACGGTCGCCCACAGGCTCGACTCGTAATGCAGCACATGCGGGTAGGTAATCAGCACGTAACCGGTGTGTTTCGAAATGCCCACGGCCAGTGCCAGGGCGATCGCAATAGCCAGCACCAGGATCACATAGAAACGCTTCATCGGCTCTACTCCTGCTTCGCTGGGGTAGCCGCCGACGTGCCCGCCGCCGCCTTGGCTTCGTCGGCAGACAAGTGACGACGCTCAAGGTACGCCTGCACGGCTGCCAGGCTCGCGGCCAGGTCCGGTGTCACCACCGAAACGGCCTTGGGCTCAAGCTCGGCGATACGCGCCAGCATCGCCTTGCTTTGCGGGTTGTCCTGGTTGAAGTTGTCCTGCAGCACGCTGCGCGCCTCACCCAGAGAGCGGCTGTACACCGCCGTTTCACCATTGAGCGCCGCCCACTGCGCCTGCTCCAGCGCCAGGCTCAGGGCCAGGCGCACCTGGTTCAAGCCTTGGCCGGCCAGCAGCGGACGGATGTTGTCATCCGGGTTGAAGTCGATGCGGAAGTAGCGCGAAATCTGCTCCCACCACTGGCTCCATCGGCTGTCCGTATCGGTGCTTGGACGGCCTTGGGAAGCCGGCTCGGTGAGTTGATATTCAGGGGCGATGGCCGCCAGTTGCACGACCTGATCACGCAAGGCCGCCAATTGCAGGTACAGCCCGGTGCGATCCGGCTGCTCGGTGCTGCGCAGCGCGGCCAGGCTCTTGGCCAGTTGCTCGCGGGCGGCGTAGGAGCCGGGGTCGCTCTGCTCGCGCAGAATCTCGTCGGCCCCCTGGACCAGCGCCTGGGCGCTGTTGATATCTTGCAAGGCGGACAGCCGCAGGCTCGCCAGACGAATCAGATGCTCGGCCTCGGCCAAACGCCAATCTTGACGACTGGCGCCCAGCACGGTTTCCAGGCGCTGGCTCAAGCGCTGCTGATCACCCTGCAACTGGGCCACCAGACGGCGGCGCTCTTCAAGCTCGTCCGCACCCGGCAACTGCGCCAGGCGCGCCGCCAATTGCTGCTGAGTTTGCTTGAGGGTCTGGGACTGGTCATCGAGGGTCTGCACCTGGCCCAACTGTTGCTGGCTGCTGGCTTGCAGGGCACGGACCTGCCAAATCCCCCAACCACCGGCGGCGGCACCGGCGGCGCCCAGCAGCAGGGCGACAATTGCCAGGCCATTGCCACGGCGCGGCGCGGTGACCGGTGACTCAACCGGCGCATCAAGTGCGGGTTGGGTTTCATCTTTAGGCAAGGCTGTTTCGCTCACGTATCCGTCCTTTGCGTATCAGAGAGTGGGAACGGTATAGCTCCGTATCGCCACTAACAAAGCCGCGGCACTCGCGCCGCGACAATCCACAACTTTTTCTGCGCCGCCAGCCCGCGCCATCTCACAGACTCGCGGGCTCGGCACGAACAACGGCAGCCGTGCCACCTGGGGCCAATCGGCGCCCGCCAGGGCTTGCAGATGCAAAAAACCCTGCCCACTGCTGACCACCACGCCGTTCAGGCGTTCCAACTGGATGCGTTGCATCAGAACACCGGCGTCGTAGGCCGGAAGGAAACGGCGGTACAACTCTATGTAGTCGACACTAGCACCTTGCTCGCGCAAACGCTCAGCCAGCAGCTCCCGACCGCCCTCGCCCCGCAGGATCAGCACCCGGGCATCGGGCCGTGCGATAGCCTCGCGCAACGCAGGCAATTGAAGCAATGCCTCGCTGTCGTCGCCCGTTTGCGGGTAGTGGACGTTCAACCCGTGCTCAGCCAGTACCTGGGCGGTGGCGGCGCCGACACTGAACCAGGGCAACTGCGGCCAGGCTTGAGTCAGCTGTTGCACGGCAAGACGCGCAGCCGGCTTGCTCACCACGATCACCGCGCAATAGCGGCCAAGGTCACCGAAGATGGCTTGTTGTTCGGCGGTGACGGGTAGCGGCGCGGTGTCCAGCAACGGCAAGCTGCTGCTGAAAATGCCGGCGTCGGACAATACCGCCGCCACGGCCGCCGATTCCTCGGCGGGCCGCGTCAACAGCACGCGCCAGTCGGTCACTGCGGGCCGGCCTCGCCGTAGACTTTTTGCAAAATGGCGCCGGCGCCCTTGTCCAGCAGCTCTTCAGCCACCTGAATACCCAGCGCCGTAGCATCGCGCTGCGGGCCGCGCACTTCGGCGGTCAGCAAGGTGCCACCTTCCGGGTCACCCACCAGGCCACGCAGCCACAGGTTTTCGCCTTCGAGCACGGCGTAGCAGGCGATCGGCACCTGACAGCCACCATTGAGGTGCTTGTTCAGGGCACGTTCGGCGGTGACCCGTACTTCGGTATCGTGGTGGTCCAGGGGTTTGAGCAGCGCGTGGATTTCACTGTCTAAGGTGCGGCATTCAATGCCTACGGCGCCCTGCCCGCCAGCCGGCAAGCTGTCCTCGACACTGATGGCCGAGGTGATACGGTCTTCGAAGCCCAGCCGGATCAACCCGGCCGCAGCGAGGATGATTGCGTCATATTCACCGGCGTCCAGCTTGGCCAGACGGGTATTGACGTTGCCGCGCAAAAAGCGGATTTGCAGGTCCGGGCGGCGCGTCAACAGCTGTGCCTGGCGACGCAGGCTCGACGTACCGACGATGCTGCCCAGCGGCAGCTCATCCAGGGAGGCATAGTTGTTGGAAACGAAGGCATCGCGCGGGTCTTCACGCTCGCAGATGCAAAACAGGCCCAGCCCTTCGGGGAAGTCCATGGGCACGTCCTTCATCGAATGCACGGCGATGTCGGCTTCGTTTTCCAGCAGCGCGGTTTCCAGCTCTTTGACGAACAGGCCCTTGCCGCCGATTTTCGAGAGTGGCGAGTCCAGCAGCTTGTCGCCACGACTGACCATGGGCACCAGGGTCACCGTGAGGCCAGGATGAGCCTGCTCAAGGCGGGCTTTGACGTATTCGGCCTGCCACAAGGCCAGGGCGCTTTTACGGGTGGCGATGCGGATTTCGCGAGAGGACATGGATCAATCCGTACTGAATAGATACGGCAGATAATAACAGCTCGAGCAAATACGCTTTGATTTGAATCAGCAAGTGCGGGGCCTCCCTGGCCACGTCGCACCGGGATAAGGAATACAGCCGCGCCACAGCCCTTGGGCTAAAGCTGCTGCATCATCTTGCGCACGCCGGCGACATGGCGTCGGCTGACGATCAGCGCATCGCCGTTAAGCCCTTTGAGGAATAACTGAAAATGCCCCAGGGGCGTACGCTGCAGGCGCTCGATCCGCTCGCGGGCAACCAGCGCGTTGCGGTGGATACGCACGAAACGGTCGCCGAATTCATCCTCAAGAGCTTTGAGCGGCTCATCGAGCAAGACCTCGCCGGCCTCGTGGCGCAGGGTCACGTACTTGTGATCGGCAATAAAATAGACCACCTCGCCCAAGGGGATCAATTCGATGCCTTTGCGGGTGCGTGCACTGATATGGCTGCGTGGCCCGTTGCCGCTTTGGGCGGCGGGCTGGGTCAGGGCGGCGAGCTGGACGCGGTTAGGGCGCTCGGCCTTTTTCAGGGCTTTAAGCAGCGCCTCGCCCGCCACCGGCTTGGTGAGGAAGCTGACACCGCTGGCGTCCAACGTGTCTGCGGAAAACTCTTCCTGGGCAGCACACAACACCACCGCCGGCGGCGATTCGCGCTCACTCAGGCGGGCGGCGACTTGCAGGCCATCAAGGCCCGGCATGCGGATATCGAGCAACACCACATCCGGCTTGAGGCTTTCGATCAGCGTCAACGCCTCCTCCCCGTTGGTGGCGCTCGGTTCAAGGACTGTATAACCCTCGAGTTCACTGACCAAACGGCTCAGTCGCTCGCGGGCTTGGGGTTCGTCATCAACGATCAGGACATTCATATTGCGCTGGATTCCTGCGTGAGTCTCGCACAAGGATAGCGTAGACAGGTGCGGTGACTTGCGTCACAGCGATCCACGCTAAGACTAGCGCGAGCGGCAAAAAGTGCCCCGACGGCGGCACCCATATTTACCCGGACTTGTTCAATAGCGCCCAAGACCTGCTGCCTGCGGGCATCGTCGTAGGGTTTGCTGATACACAATCCGAATCCCCCCCTTTTAAAATGGATAGTCTGGGCTATGACCGCATCACCCGACTTTGGTGCATTCACACACTATCAGTCCAACTGTAGACGCTCGCTGAGACGACATTGCTCAATCGACAAATATCGTTTCAATAAGCCCCTGGCTCCAGTCTCTTCCCGGACGCGAGCGACGGCAAGGCACTTAGCCATCCTTTGCACAAATAAAAATGCCGACGACCCACAGCACCGCCTCCACGGGCAACCCTGTTATTATCGCCGGCACACTTCCATGCCTCTTTATTAAGCAGATCACGAGCGAACCCATGAGCACCGACAAGACCAACCAGTCCTGGGGCGGCCGCTTCAGTGAACCCGTCGACGCCTTCGTCGCCCGCTTCACCGCCTCCGTCACCTTCGACCAGCGCCTGTACCGCCACGACATCATGGGCTCCATCGCCCACGCGACGATGCTGGCCAAGGTCGGCGTGCTGACCGACGCCGAGCGCGACAGCATCATCGACGGCCTGAGCACCATTCGCGGTGAAATCGAAGCCGGTACGTTCGACTGGCGCGTCGACCTGGAAGACGTGCACATGAACATCGAGGCCCGCCTCACCGATCGCATCGGTGTGACCGGCAAGAAACTGCACACCGGTCGCAGCCGTAACGACCAGGTGGCCACCGATATCCGCCTGTGGCTGCGCGATGAAATCGACCTGATCCTGGCCGAAATCACCCGCCTGCAAAAAGGTTTGCTGGAGCAAGCCGAGCGTGAGTCGGACACCATCATGCCCGGTTTCACCCACCTGCAAACCGCACAGCCCGTGACCTTCGGCCACCACCTGCTGGCCTGGTTCGAAATGCTCAGCCGCGACTACGAGCGCCTGGTGGACTGCCGCAAACGCGCCAACCGCATGCCGCTGGGCAGCGCCGCGCTGGCCGGCACCACCTACCCGATCGACCGCGAGTACACCGCACAGTTGCTGGGTTTTGACGCCGTGGGCGGCAACTCCCTGGATGGCGTGTCGGACCGTGACTTCGCCATCGAATTCTGCGCCGCCGCCAGCATCGCGATGATGCACCTGTCGCGCTTCTCCGAAGAGCTGGTGCTGTGGACCAGCGCGCAATTCCAGTTCATCGACCTGCCGGACCGCTTCTGCACCGGCAGCTCGATCATGCCGCAAAAGAAAAACCCCGACGTGCCGGAACTGGTGCGTGGCAAAAGCGGCCGCGTATTCGGTGCCCTGATGGGCCTGCTGACCTTGATGAAGGGCCAACCGCTGGCCTACAACAAGGACAACCAGGAAGACAAAGAGCCGCTGTTCGACGCCGCCGACACCCTGCGCGATTCATTGCGCGCCTTTGCCGACATGATCCCGGCGATCAAGCCCAAGCACGCGATCATGCGTGAAGCGGCGCTGCGCGGGTTCTCCACCGCGACCGACCTGGCGGACTACCTGGTGCGCCGTGGCCTGCCGTTCCGTGACTGCCACGAAATCGTCGGCCATGCCGTGAAATACGGCGTGGACACCGGCAAGGACCTGGCGGAAATGAGCCTGGAAGAACTGCGCCAGTTCAGCGACCAGATCGAGCAGGACGTATTTGCCGTGCTGACCCTGGAAGGCTCGGTGAATGCCCGTAACCACGTCGGCGGTACTGCGCCGGCGCAGGTGAAGGCTGCCGTGGTGCGCGGCCAGGCACTACTCGCCAGCCGCTAACCCGCTAGCCAGCAGGCTTCTTTGACAACAGGGCTTCTGTGGCGAGCGGGCTTGCCCGCGCTGGGTTGCGCAGCAGCCCCAATACAGCCACCGCGTTTACCCAGGTATTACGCGGTGAATGATTTGGGGGTCGCTTCGCAACCCAGCGCGGGCAAGCCCGCTCGCCACAAAGGCACCCTCGCCTCAAGATTTTCGCTTATTTTTTGGCCGCAATCATCGCCATGAAGGCCGGCATCGCCGCCTCCCGGTCCGCCGCCACCCTCTGGGCGTTGGGCATGGCATGCAACCGCTCCAGCAACGCCTTGGCCGCCGGCATTTCAGCCAACAGGTCCAGGCCAAACAGCTTCTCGCCGACCGCACAGGCGAGGTTCACGCTGTACATGAAATACAGGTCGGCAATCGTAAAATGCTCTCCGGCCACATAAGGCGCGAACTTGCCGTGCCTGCCCAATGAACCGAACCCCAACAGCAACTCGGCCTTGGACTTCTCCTTGATCGCGTCCGGCACCGGCATGCCGAAAAACGCCTCGGCGAAACACGCACGGGCGGGCAACTCGATATACAGCTCGATTTCCCGGCACAGCGCCAGCACTTGCGCACGCTGAAACGGCTCTGCCGGGAGCAGCGCAGGCCCCTCCTGGGTGTGCTCGATATATTCGAGAATCACGCTGGTCTCGTTGATAAAACCCTGCTTCACGCCCAGCACCGGCACCTTGCCACGCGGGCTTACAGCCAGCGCTTCAGGGGTTTGCCCGGCATAAAAAGGCACCTCTTCGAAAGGCAGCCCTTTCTCCAGCAGCGCCAGCTTGACCATGTTGTAGTAGTTGCTGACCGAAAATCCGTAGAGCTTGAGCATTACCGTTGCCTCCAGGCCGGGTATGGGGTTGGCTGCAAGCGTTATAGCTCGCAGGACCCGGCCTTGCCAGCAGCATCAGCTGCCTGAATGGGGTTAGACTGGCGCCCTTTCCTTGAGGAGCCTGCCATGAGCGAGCCGACCCATATCAACGACGACGACGAAGAAGAGTTCACCGAAAGTACGCTGACCCAGGCCATCGAAAACCAGATCGAAAGCGACAACCCGCCTGCCGCCAAGGCCACCTTCAACAAGCTGACCCTGGTGGGCTACGAGCGTGAAGACATTCTGAATCTCATGGCCCATGTACTGGCCGTGGAAATCGACAAAATGCTCGAAGAAGACCGCGCATTCGATACCCAATGGTATGAAACAGCGCTGCGAGCACTGCCCGAGCTGCCGCCCGAAAACGACTGAATCGGGCACCTGCGTGGCCTGGGAGCCTGCTTCCTCGCCACAAAACTGCGCCATATCAAGACCCAAGAGTTTCTCACTGGACAGCCCGGCAAAGTGCGTTCACCTTATGCCCTGCTAGCCTCTAATAAATTCTTAGAAAGTCTGGAGTCCTTATGTCGTATACCCCTGAGTTGGTTGCCGAACTGGAAATCCTTGCACTCTTCAACCTGGGCAGCTCCCAGGAAGGTCTGAAAGTCCACCAGACCGCCGCTCCCACTGCCATCGCTGCGGCCAAACGCCTGTTCGAGAAAAAACTGATCGACCAGCCGGACGGAGGCTACCTGACCAGCCTGGGCCGGGACGCTGCAGAACAAGCCCAAACCCTGCTGACCATTTTGAGCACCGCCACCACCCAAGAAGCTGCCTGATACCTGTTACCGCCCATGGAGTCCGCCCAGCGCGGATTCCGAGGGCGTTGCCGTGGACGGCACAAAATTCTGACGCCAAAAACAATTTCCCTCTAAACCTCCTACGCTACTGGCTGTAAACTCCGATACGGCCGCCCACGTCGGGCCCTGCGAGCCACCGAGTTCGACATGACCCGCACCCATGAAATCCGCCCCGACCTGGACGAAGGCATCGACCGCAAGGTATTGGCCCAGTTGCGCGCGCGTTTCATGGCCCTCAATGAAGGCCGCATGGCCCGGGCCGTCGAGGGGCTGACGCCACGCCAGCAAAGCGTGCTGAGCCTGTTGCCGCTGTTTTTTCACGTCAATCACCCGCTGCTGCCAGGCTATGTCTCGGGCAGCACGCCGGCGGGCCTGTCGAATTTCGAACCCGACGCCCAAGCCCTGACCGAAGCACAGCGCCTGACCCGCTCGTTTTCCTACAAGCCACGCCATGGCAACCCGCCTTTGCCGATCCATGGCTTGTTCCTGATGGGCAGCCTCGGCACTCTGGCCCAGGCGGACCAGAGTGATATGGACGTGTGGGTGTGCCACGCCCCCGACCTCGGCGAAGCCGAGCTGACCGAACTGCGCAAGAAATGCCAACTGCTGGAAGCCTGGGCCCTGAGCATGGGCGCCGAAGCGCACTTCTTCCTGATCGAACCGACGCGCTTTGTGCTCGGCGAACGGGACACACAACTCAGCTCCGACGACTGCGGCACCACCCAGCACTACCTGCTGCTGGATGAGTTCTACCGCACCGCCATCTGGCTGGCAGGGCGCACGCCGATCTGGTGGCTGGTGCCGGTGTATGAAGAAACCCGTTATGCAGAGTTCACCCACACGCTGATTTCCAAACGGTTTATCCGCGCCGATGAAACCCTCGACCTCGGCCACCTGGCGCGTATCCCCCCGGGCGAGTTTATCGGGGCCGGGCTGTGGCAACTGTTCAAGGGCATCGAGTCGCCCTACAAGTCGGTGCTCAAGCTGCTGCTGACCGAGGTCTACGCCAGCGAGCATCCAAACGTGCACTGCTTGAGCCTGCGCTTCAAGCGCGCAGTATTCGCCAACCAGATGGACCTGGACGAGCTGGACCCGTACATCGTGGTGTACCGCCGTATCGAGGAATACCTCAAGGCGCGCAACGAGCCGGAACGCCTGGAGCTGGTACGGCGTGCGCTGTACCTGAAGGTCAACCGCAAGCTCACCGCCGGCCAACGCGGCACCGGCTGGCAGCGGCTGTTGCTGGAGCGCCTGGCCCATGAGTGGGGCTGGGACCAACGCCAGCTTGCGCTGCTGGACAGCCGCAGCCAGTGGAAAGTGCGCCAAGTGGCCTCCGAACGCCGCGCCCTGGTCAATGAGCTGAATTACAGTTATCGCTTCCTGACCCAGTTCGCCCGTAACGAACAGACGGTCAGCCTGATCAACAAGCGTGACCTCAATGTGCTCGGCCGGCGCCTGTATGCAGCCTTTGAGCGCAAGGCCGGCAAGGTCGAGTTCATCAACCCCGGCATCGCCCCGGACCTGGCCGAAGACACCCTGACCCTGGTGCAATCGCCTAACCGCAAGGAGCCTGGCCAACACCATTGGGGCCTGTACAACGGCAACCTCACGGCCTTGGAATGGGAGCACTTTGCGCCGATCAAACGCAGCCGCGATTTGCTCGAAATGCTCACCTGGTGCCACCGCAACGGCGTAATCGACAGCAGCACCCGCCTGGCCCTGCACCCGGGCACCAGCGACATGACCGAGTTCGAGCTGTTCAACCTGCTGGGCAGCCTGCAACAGAGCATCGCCCTGCCCCTGACCAGCGTCGATGAAGAACGCCTGCTGCGCTCGGCGGTGCCCGAAGAGGTGTTGTTGCTGATCAACGTCGGCGTCGACCCGCTCAAGCACCACCGCGACCTGAATATCCTGATGACCACCGAGCGCACCGACTCCCTGAGCTACGCCGGTGTGCGCGACAACCTGGTGCTGACCCTGGACCAAGTCACGCTCAACAGCTGGAACGAGGTGATGGTCAGCCGCTATGACGGCCCCCATGCCTTGCTCGACTGCCTGCGCGACTACCTCAACCAACTGCCGCCGGACCATCTGCCACGGCTGCGGGTGCGCTGCTTCTGTCACAACCGTGCGCAGTTCATTGCCCAGCGCGTGGAAGAAATCTTCGACACCGCGCAAAACCTGCTGCTGGGCCAAGGCAATCACCGTTACTTGCTCCAGGTGCAGCAGCACTATCACGTGATGGAGCTGGTGCCGGGCCAGGCCACCCATGTGTCGCTGGCAACCCAGGAGGCGCTGATCGCCTACCTCAGCGAAGAACTCGCCAGCTACAGCCCGTTGCACCTGGATGCCATGGCCCTGGAGGACCACGACCTGGCACTGTTGCTGCCCATGGGCCTGGCCGATTGCGTGCAGGTGTTCTACCGGGTCAACGAAGGCTTCGCCGAGCTGTACGTGCTGGATGAGTTCAATGCGCTATGGCAACAGCGCTTGCCGTTTCATGATGAGCAGAGCCTGTTGGCGCCGTTGCAGCGTTTTCTGCAATCGGTCATTTATCGCCGGGATGCGCTGTCGCCGCTGGACGCACAACAACCCCTGGGCGAAGTGCAAACCTTGTATTACCAATTGTTGCCATCAGGCAGCAATCGCGCACGCAGCGTCGAGCCGCGACCGGCGCCGCTGAACCCGGCGAACAAGCCGTTTTATGACGTGCAGGCGATTATCGGCAAGGCCGCACCGGGCCAGGTGGGCATTACCCTGTACTGCAACCAGCGGGAGTTTTGCGAACTGGAATTCGGCGACCAGCTGTTTGCAGTGGTCGCCCAGGAAATCGTCGGGCAGCGCCGGGAAACCGAGCGCTACCGCTGCTACATCACCGACCTGGACCTGTCCGGCCTGCTCGGTGATGTGCAAAGCCCGAGCAATCTGTACCTGCGCTACAAGGCCGAGCTGGAGCTGTCGCTCAATGAGGCACTGAGCCAGATTTAGCGCGGTTTTTTATAGCGAGAACGCGCCGCCGTCTTTGGGCTGGCCTTCAACGCTGAGCAATTCAAGCTTTAGGATCTTGCCGCCGGGGGCCGGCCAGTCGATGTGCTGGCCTACCTGCAGGCCCAGCAAAGCGCTGCCCACCGGCGCCAGGATCGAGATCTTGCCTTCGTCCGCGTTCGCATCCTTGGGGTAAACCAGGGTCAGGTGATAGTCCTTGCCACTGCCTTGCTCACGGCAATGCACGCTGGAGTTCATGGTCACGACGCCCGCAGGTACTTCATCGTGGCCAACCAAGTGTTCGGCGCGGTCGAGTTCAGCTTGCAATGCTTCGACGCCAAGCGCCTCGTCGCCCAAGCGGTCGATCAGTTGCTCCAGACGCTGCACGTCAAGGCGGGTGAGAATGATGGACGGTGCGGTGGTCATGATTCAGGCAGACTCCTTTTTTCTGCACAAAAAAGCAAAACCCCGCCAGAAAAAGGCGGGGTTCTCACGGGCCTCGATGAGTTGAGGCGTACCCGGACACTACCACAGCACCGCAAATAAACAAGACGGGCTCAAGGCGCGGCCTTGCGTTGCTCGGCCTGGGCCACGATCACTCGGCGCCGCTGATCATCGGCAGAGCGCCATTCCCGGATGTCTTCCACATGGCGGAAGCAGCCTAGACAGACTTTCTGCTCGTCCAGGCGACATAAACTGATACAAGGTGACGGCACCGCCGGGCTGACATTACTGAACAGCGGCTTGGGCGGGCGTACAGGTGCAGGCTGGGTCACAATCAGTTCTCGTCGGGGTTCAGCTCATCGAAGCCCAGCTCGACGCCGGCTTGTTCCTGGACCAGGCGTGCGAGCATTTCGCTCAGCAGCTCATCGCTGGTATCGCACTGCCAATTGTTGTCTTCTTCGTTGTAATCGAAGTGAAAACCACCCGAACGTGCGGCTAACCACAGCTGACGCAAAGGTTCCTGACGACTGAAGATCAGTTGAGTGCCGTTCTCGAACTTGACGGTCAGCACACCGGCCGAGTTTTCCAGGTCCACGTCCAGGCCGCTGTCGTCGAAAATATCTTCCAGCGCCTGCTGGGTCGAATCCACCAGGTCGTGAAAACGGGCTTCGGTCAAACTCATTGTGGCAACCTCAAAAGTGTCTGGTTTTGCTCAAGCGCCGCACGATACGGACGAGCCCCGCTGATTGCAAAGGATACCGATTTCATCACGACTGACGGAATGAAATATCCCCGAATAGCGTAGGACGTTTCCCTAGCATCTCGTCAAACCCCCGCCAGACGGGTATTCCAGCGCATAGGCAAGCTGGCGGGTGGTCGGTATACTCGGGCGCAATTAATGCATATTCAAGGATTTCGCCATGAAGCGCCTGATCTCGTCCCTTGCTGCGCTCGTCGCGGTTGCCTGCCTCGTTAGTGCCTGTGGTCAAAAAGGCCCGCTGTACCTGCCCGATGACAGCAAAGACCCGAATGAACAGGCGCAATCATCGCAAAAGCCCGCCAAAGCGCATAAGCACGACACCTACTAAGGGAACCCCATGGACGCTTTTAACTACCGGGACGGCGAGCTGTTCGCGGAAGGCGTGGCGCTGTCTGCGATTGCCGAGCGCTTTGGCACCCCGACCTACGTGTACTCCCGTGCCCATATCGAAGCTCAATACCGCAGCTTTTCGGACGCGCTGCAAGGCATCCCGAGCCTGGTGTGCTACGCGGTCAAGGCCAACTCCAACCTGGGTGTACTGAACGTATTGGCACGCCTGGGCGCCGGTTTCGACATCGTGTCGCGTGGCGAGCTGGAGCGTGTACTGGCCGCCGGCGGCAAGGCTGACAAGATCGTATTCTCCGGCGTCGGCAAGAGCCGCGAAGACATGCGCCGCGCCCTGGAAGTCGGCGTGCATTGCTTCAACGTCGAATCCACCGATGAGCTGGAGCGCCTGCAGGTTGTGGCCGCCGAAATGGGCGTGCGTGCGCCGATCTCCCTGCGCGTCAACCCGGACGTCGACGCCGGCACACACCCGTACATTTCCACCGGTCTCAAAGAGAACAAGTTCGGCATCGCCATTGCCGACGCCGAAGACGTGTACATCCGCGCCGCCCAGTTGCCGAACCTCGAAGTGCTGGGTGTCGACTGCCATATCGGCTCGCAACTGACCAGCCTGCCGCCGTTCCTCGATGCCCTCGACCGCCTGCTGGCGCTGATCGACCGCCTCGGCGAATGCGGCATCTACCTGCACCACATCGACCTCGGTGGTGGCGTGGGCGTGCGTTATCGCGATGAAGAGCCGCCGCTGGTGGCCGACTACATCAAGGCCGTGCGCGAGCGCATCGAAGGCCGCGACCTGACGCTGATGTTCGAGCCAGGCCGCTATATCGTCGCCAATGCCGGCGTGCTGCTGACCCAGGTCGAATACCTCAAGCACACCGAGCACAAGGATTTTGCCATCGTCGATGCGGCGATGAACGACCTGATCCGCCCGGCGCTGTACCAGGCATGGATGAATGTCACCGCCGTGACGCCTCGCGACAGCGAAGCCCGCGCCTATGACATCGTCGGCCCGATCTGCGAAACCGGCGACTTCCTGGCCAAGGATCGTCAGTTGGCCCTGGAAGAAGGCGACCTGCTGGCCGTGCATTCGGCCGGTGCCTACGGGTTTGTCATGAGTTCCAACTACAACACCCGCGGGCGTACCGCCGAGGTGCTGGTGGACGGTGATCAAGCGTTTGAAGTGCGTCGCCGCGAGACGGTAGCCGAGTTGTATGCTGGCGAAAGCCTGCTGCCGGAGTAAGCCATGCTGCTGCGTTTTACCAAAATGCACGGGCTGGGCAATGACTTCATGGTCCTCGACCTGGTCAGCCAGCACGCGCACATCCTGCCCAAACACGCTAAACAGTGGGGCGACCGCCACACCGGGATTGGCTTCGACCAATTGCTGCTCGTTGAGGCGCCAAGCAACCCGGAGGTGGATTTCCGTTATCGGATCTTCAACTCCGACGGCTCCGAAGTGGAACAGTGCGGCAACGGTGCGCGCTGCTTCGCACGCTTTGTGCTGGACAAGCGGCTGACCGCCAAGCGCCAGATCCGTGTCGAGACCAAAAGCGGCGTGATCGAGCTGGATATCCGCAGCGACGGCCAGATCAGCGTCAACATGGGCGCGCCGCGCCTGGTGCCGGCGGATATTCCGTTCCAGGCCACCGAGCAGGCGACCAGCTATGCGGTGGATGTCGACGGCAAGACCGTCAACCTGGCCGCGGTGTCCATGGGCAACCCCCATGCCGTATTGCGCGTCGACGACATCAATAACGCGCCCGTGCATGAATTGGGGCCGAAAATCGAACACCACCCGCGCTTTCCGGCACGGGTCAATGTGGGTTTCCTGCAGGTGATCGACCGTTCCCGCGCACAATTGCGCGTGTGGGAACGCGGCGCCGGCGAAACCCAGGCTTGCGGCACTGGTGCTTGCGCCGCTGCCGTGGCCGCGATCAGCCAGGGGTGGATGGATTCGCCGCTGTTGATCGACCTGCCCGGTGGACGCCTGTCCATCGAATGGGCAGGCCCTGGCCACCCGGTGCTGATGACCGGGCCGGCCTCGCGCGTATACGAAGGACAGGTCCGTCTATGAGTGAGCAAAGCTAATGACCGATAAGCCTCAAGTACCCGCACAAGCTACCCCGAGCGAAAGTCTGGAGGCCGCTGCTGTCGCGGCGTACCTTGAGGCTAATCCGGACTTCTTCGTCGAACACGAAGAACTGCTGCCCGCCCTGCGCATCCCCCACCAGCGCGGCGATACCGTGTCGCTGGTGGAGCGGCAGATGAAGATCCTGCGCGAGCGCAATATCGAAATGCGCCACAAGCTCTCGCACCTGATGGACGTGGCCCGCGACAACGACCGTCTTTTCGACAAGACCCGCCGCCTGATTCTTACGTTGATGGACGCCAGCAGCCTGGAAGAAACGGTGATTGCCGTGGAAGACAGCCTGCGCCAGGACTTCCAGGTCCCCTTTGTGAGCCTGATTCTGTTCAGCGACAACCCGATGCCGGTGGGTCGCTGGGTCAGCGGTGGCGACGCGCAAACCGCGATTGGCGGCCTGTTGTGCGAGGGCAAGACCATCAGCGGCACCCTGCGCGAGCATGAGCTGGACTTTCTGTTCGGTGCCGAACAGCGCAAGCAGATCGGCTCTACCGCCGTGGTCGCCCTCAGCCATCAAGGGCTGCACGGCGTACTGGCCATCGCCAGCCGGGACCCTGCGCACTACAAAAGCTCGGTGGGCACCTTGTTCCTGACCTATATCGCCGAAGTACTGGGCCGCGTCCTGCCGCGCTTCACCACTGCCCTGCGCGCGGTGCGCTAGCCATGGAACGGCAACTGGACGCTTATTGCGCTCACCTGCGCAATGAGCGCCAGGTGTCGCCCCATACCCTGGAAGCCTACCGACGAGACTTGAACAAGGTCCTGGCGTACTGCGAAAAACACCAGATTGGCAGCTGGAAGGCCCTGGACATCCAGAGCCTGCGCAGCCTGGTTGCGCGCCTGCACCAGGCTGGCCAGTCTTCGCGCAGCCTGTCGCGCCTGCTGTCGGCGGTGCGCGGCCTTTATCACTACCTCAACCGCGAGGGCCTGTGTGACCACGACCCGGCCAACGGCCTGGCCCCGCCCAAGGGCGAACGGCGCCTGCCCAAGACCCTGGACACCGACCGCGCCCTGCAATTGCTCGATGGCGCGGTAGAGGATGACTTCCTGGCCCATCGCGATCAGGCGATCCTCGAACTGTTCTATTCATCGGGCCTGCGCCTGTCAGAGCTGACCGGCCTGAATCTGGATCAACTCGACTTGGCGGACGGCCTGGTGCAAGTGCTCGGCAAGGGCAGCAAGACCCGCGTGCTACCAGTGGGCAGGAAGGCCCGCGAAGCCTTGCAGCTGTGGCTACCGCTGCGCCTTCTGACCAACCCGGCGGACGATGCGGTGTTTGTCAGCCAGCAAGGCCGACGCCTCGGGCCACGGGCCATTCAGGTGCGGGTCAAGGCCGCCGGCGAACGCGAGCTGGGGCAGAACCTGCACCCGCATATGCTGCGGCACTCCTTTGCCAGCCATATGCTGGAATCGTCCCAGGACCTGCGGGCGGTACAGGAGCTGCTCGGCCACTCCGATATCAAGACCACGCAGATTTACACCCACCTCGACTTTCAGCACCTGGCTACGGTGTACGACAGTGCCCATCCACGGGCCAAACGCATCAAGGGCGGCGACTCATGAGTATCAAGCTGATCACCTTCGACCTGGACGACACACTCTGGGACAACGTACCCGTCATCATCAGCGCCGAAGCGTCGATGCGCGAATGGCTGGCGGCTAACGCCTCCAAGGTCGGCGACCTGCCGCTGGAGCATTTCGCCCGCCTTCGCCAGCAGGTGCTGGAGCGCCATCCCGAGCTGAAACACCGCATCAGTGTGCTGCGCCATCGCGTGCTGATGCACGCCTTCGAAGAGGCGGGTTACCCACAGCCTGAAGCCACGCAAATGGCCGATGTGTGCTTTGAGGCGTTCATCCACGCACGGCACCAGCTCACCCCATTTCCGGAAGCCGAACCGATGCTGCAGGCGCTGCGCCAGCATTTCCTGCTGGGCGTCATCACCAACGGCAATGCCGACGTGCAGCGCGTGGGCCTGGCGGATTACTTCCACTTTGCCTTGCGCGCTGAAGATATCGGTATCGCCAAGCCGGATGCACGATTGTTTCAGGAAGCCTTGCAGCGTGGCGGCGTGGACGCCGATGCGGCGGTGCATATCGGCGATCACCCAGGGGATGACATTGCCGGGGCCCAGCAGGCGGGGCTGCGTGCGGTGTGGTTCAACCCGACTGGCAAGGCGTGGGAAGGAGACAAACATCCAGATGCACAGATCCGCACCCTGAAGGAGTTGCCGCCGCTGCTGCGTAGTTGGCAGTAACGCTATTGCAGCAACACTGAAGATCAAAATGTGGGAGGGGGCTTGCCCCCGATAGCGGTGTATCAGTCACCTGATGTACTGGCTGACCCATTGCCATCGGGGGCAAGCCCCCTCCCACATTTGATCCGCAGTAGCTTGGAGGAATTTATTCCACCCATGAAAAAGCCCGCAGCGACGGCGGGCTCTCTCAGCAAGCAGGTGGCTGACCTCAGATAGGTCGGCTGCCGTACTTGTTGTCCGGCTTCTTCGGTGGATCTGCCACCACGTTGGCCTCGACTTCCTGCACTTTGCCGCCTTTAGCGAGGAACTCTTCCATCGCACGGGCCAGGGCATCGCGCTCTTTGTTCTTGGCTTCAACGCTCGGCAGTTCGTCTACCGAAACAGCAGCCTTGGCCTTGCCTTTGGCAGCCGGAACAGGCGCATCATCGCCACCGTCGTCTTCAGCAACGTCTTCCGCCGCCGCTTCAAGACCTTCTTCGGTGTCGTCTTCGTCACCTACTTCGAGTTCGTCGTTTTCCAGATCATCGTCGCTCATGTTCTACCTCATGACTTGCGAAAAGCAGATTAGTTATAGCCCAGCTTCACCCTCTGTCGAGGTCGCCGGAAAAAAATCACATCCACCGGATTTCCAGTGGCTTATGCCCCATCACCGTGCAAGGTGGCGAGGACTTTACGAGCACCGCCATGATCACGGTGCTCGCCCAGATAAACACCTTGCCATGTTCCCATCGCCAAGCGGCCGGCCTTCACCGGCAAACTCAGCTGGCAGCCCAGAAGGCTGGCCTTGAAGTGCGCCGGCAGATCATCCGGGCCTTCGTCGTTGTGCTCGAATCCTGCCCGGCCTTGCGGCACCAGCGAATTGAAGAAACGCTCGAAGTCACGACGAACCGCCGGGTCGGCATTCTCGTTGACGGTCAACGAGGCCGAGGTGTGCTGCAACCACAGATGCAACAGGCCGACGCGACACGCCTTCAATTCAGGCAGGCCGGCAAGCAACTCGTCCGTTACCAGGTGAAAGCCCCGGGGCTTGGCCCGCAGGGTAATCAGGGTCTGTTGCCACATACAGTTCTCCGCCCATCGGCGCGCATTCTAGCGCGCTCTGGGAAAAAACAAAGTGCCGAATACGCCTACATGCCTGTAAGACATTCGCACCCCTAAAAGTGCCGCATGGATCCCATCACAAAGTCGACGCAAAACCCATACACCTTTAGCCACAGACAAACACCAGACAAAAAAATGCCCGGCAAGCCGGGCATCTTTTTTTCGCATACTTACAAGTTGTAGCCGCGCTCGTTGTGTTGCGCCAGGTCGAGGCCCACAGCCTCTTCTTCTTCGGTAACCCGCAGGCCCATGACCATATCCAGCACCTTGAGGATGATGAAGGTCACGATAGCCGTGTAGATCACAGTGAAACCGACGCCTTTGGCCTGGATCCAGACCTGTGCAGCCACGTCAGTCACGGTGCCGAAGCCGCCCAGAGCAGGCGCCGCAAACACACCGGTGAGGATCGCGCCGACGATACCGCCGATACCGTGAACGCCGAACGCGTCCAGGGAATCGTCGTAGCCCAGCTTGCGCTTGAGGCTGGTGGCGCAGAAGAAGCAGATCACACCAGCAACCAGGCCGATCACCAGGGCGCCCATCGGGCCCACGGTGCCAGCGGCTGGGGTGATGGCTACCAGGCCGGCCACCACACCCGAGGCAATGCCCAGTGCGCTTGGTTTACCGTGGGTGACCCACTCGGCGAACATCCAGCCCAGTGCCGCAGCAGCGGTAGCGATCTGGGTAACCAGCATCGCCATACCGGCAGTGCCGTTGGCCGCAGCGGCGGAACCGGCGTTGAAGCCGAACCAGCCGACCCACAGCATGGCCGCACCGACCAGGGTGTAACCCAGGTTGTGAGGTGCCATCGGGGTGGTTGGGAAGCCTTTACGCTTACCGAGCACGATGCACGCCACCAGGCCAGCCACACCGGCGTTGATGTGCACCACGGTGCCGCCAGCGAAATCCAGCACGCCCCAGTCGCCCAGCAACGAACCCGGACCGCCCCACACCATGTGGGCAATCGGCGCGTAGACCAGGGTGAACCAGACGCCCATGAAGATCAGCATCGCGGAGAACTTCATACGCTCGGCGAAGGCACCGACGATCAGCGCCGGGGTGATGATGGCGAAAGTCATCTGGAAGGTGACGAACACCGCCTCAGGGAACAGAGCCGCCGGGCCGGTGATGCTCGCCGGGGTTACACCCGACAGGAACAGCTTGGACAAGCCGCCCACGAACGAGTTGAAGTTGACGACGCCTGCTTCCATCCCGGTGGTGTCGAACGCCATGCTGTAGCCGTAAACGAACCACAAGATGGTGATCAGGCCGGTGATGGCGAAGCACTGCATCATCACGGAAAGAATGTTTTTGGAGCGCACCATGCCGCCGTAGAACAGCGCCAGGCCTGGAATAGTCATGAACAGCACCAGCGCGGTGGATGTGAGCATCCATGCGGTGTCGCCGGAATTGAGGACTGGAGCAGCCACTTCGTCTGCCGCCATGGCCAGGCTTGGCATTACGATGGACAACAGGGCTCCGAGCCCTGCGAATTTACGCAGAGTCATATTGTTTTCTCCTGGGGCGTTGGGGTTTGGCGGCTTAGATTGCGTCGGTATCGGTTTCGCCGGTACGGATGCGAATAGCCTGTTCCAGATTGACCACGAAGATCTTGCCGTCACCGATCTTGCCGGTGTTGGCGGCCTTGGTTATCGCCTCGATAACCCGGTCAAGATCCTTGTCGTCAATGGCGACATCAATCTTCACCTTCGGCAGGAAATCGACCACGTATTCCGCGCCGCGATACAGCTCGGTGTGACCCTTCTGCCGACCGAAGCCTTTGACCTCAGTAACGGTAATGCCCTGCACGCCGATCTCGGACAACGACTCGCGTACATCGTCCAACTTGAACGGCTTGATGATGGCAGTGACTAGCTTCATGAAAACTCTCTCCCGAATTGGTGGACTTGCCCCAGGAAAACAAACCCGTCTCAAGTCTAAGCGCAGTGCCTGGCTTTGTAACGCGTCGTCGCAGGCAGTTGCCTTTGCGACGCCAGCGAACCACTGGTGACGAAACCTGTACCCCTGATCCGTCGGCGCACTGCATTCGTCACAGCGACTGCATCAGTGCATGGGTCATGATCGTCTAAGCAGAAACCTTGCCAGCTCCGTAAAAATCACTGAAATCAGCTCTTTGCCCACTTATGCCCACCTGCGGGGCCGATTGGCGACCGCAATGCGCACGAAAACAGTGCGCCACCGCCCAACCCCATGCGCGAAAAGCGTGCGCACCGAGCCGTGAAAAAGACTATAGACGCTGCGTGATACACTGCCCGCCAACAGTTTTTCCGGAATGTTTCCCATGCTCGCGCCCAAAGACCTCCTCGATGCCCTGAGCGGCCACGCCTCTCGCCTGTTCAGCGGCGACACCCCACTGCCCCGCAATGAAATCGAAAGCCAATTCAAGGCGTTGCTGCAAAGCGGTTTCAGCAAACTTGATCTGGTGAGCCGCGAAGAGTTTGATAGCCAGATGGTCGTGCTGGCCCGCACACGTGCACGATTAGAGAGCCTGGAAGCGAAGGTGGCGGAGTTGGAAGCCAAGTTGACGCCACCCTCTGCTGAATAAACGCGCTCAGTGTAGGAGCTGGCTTGCCTGCGATGCAGGCGCCTCGGTGTATCAGTCGCACGGCGGCGATGCTATCGCAGGCAAGCCAGCTCCCACATAAAGCGCTGTGAGCTACTCTGGATACGTTCTGTAAAACCTCCCCCGCCTCGCTCCTCCCCACCTCGTCTACCCTTGAAAAACCCGCAGGAAGCGGCCTCCCTCTTTCAAGGAACGAGCATGTCCCTCGCCATCGTCCACAGCCGCGCCCAGATCGGCGTTGAAGCCCCAGCCGTCACCGTCGAGGTGCATATGGCCAATGGTCTGCCGTCTCTCACGCTGGTGGGTTTGCCGGAAACGGCGGTCAAGGAGAGCAAGGACCGCGTGCGCAGCGCCATTCTCAACTCGGCCCTGCAATACCCGGCCCGCCGCATCACCCTCAACCTTGCGCCCGCCGACCTGCCCAAGGACGGCGGGCGTTTTGATCTGGCGATTGCCCTGGGGATTCTGGCGGCAAGCGTGCAAGTGCCGGCGTTGATGCTCGATGACGTGGAATGCCTGGGGGAACTGGCGCTGTCCGGCGCAGTGCGGGCAGTAAAAGGCGTGCTGCCGGCCGCGCTGGCGGCACGCAAGGCCGGGCGCACCGTGATAGTGCCCAGGGCCAATGCCGAAGAAGCCTGCCTGGCATCGGGCTTGAAGGTGATTGCGGTGGATCACTTGCTGCAGGTAGTGGCGCACCTGAATGGGCTGGTGCCGATTGAGCCTTACAAATCCGACGGCTTGCTGTACTTGAACAAGCCGTACCCGGACCTGAGTGAAGTACAGGGCCAGTTGGCAGCCAAGCGCGCCTTGCTGATTGCCGCAGCAGGCGCGCATAACCTGTTGTTCAGCGGGCCACCCGGCACCGGCAAGACCTTGCTCGCCAGCCGCCTGCCGGGGTTATTGCCGCCACTGAGCGAGCAGGAAGCCCTTGAAGTCGCTGCGATTCAATCGGTGGTCAGCCTGGCGCCCTTGAGCCATTGGCCCCATCGACCGTTTCGCCAGCCGCATCACTCGGCATCGGGCCCGGCGCTGGTGGGTGGCGGCTCGAAGCCGCAGCCGGGGGAAATCACCCTGGCCCATCATGGCGTGCTGTTTCTGGATGAGTTGCCGGAGTTCGATCGCAAGGTGTTGGAGGTGCTGCGAGAACCGCTGGAGTCGGGGCATATCGTGATTTCCCGCGCGCGCGACCGCGTGAGTTTCCCCGCACGCTTTCAGTTGGTCGCGGCAATGAACCCCTGCCCCTGCGGTTACCTGGGCGAACCCAGCGGGCGTTGTCGCTGCACGCCGGAGCAGATCCAGCGCTATCGCAACAAGCTCTCCGGGCCGTTGCTGGACAGGATCGACTTGCACCTCACCGTCGCGCGGGAAACCACTGCGCTGAACCCGACTCAACAGGCTGGGGATAACACCGCAAAAGCCTCGGCCGAGGTTGCCCAAGCCAGGGAACGCCAGCAGCGGCGTCAGGGTTGTGCGAATGCGTTCCTGGATCTGCCGGGGCTGCGCAAGCACTGCAAGCTGACGAAAGTCGATGAATGCTGGCTGGAGACCGCCTGCGAACGGCTGACGCTGTCGCTACGGGCGGCCCACCGGCTGCTCAAGGTGGCACGCACGCTGGCGGACCTGGAACAGCTGGACGCAATCGCTCGCCACCATCTGCAAGAAGCCCTGCAATACCGCCCCGCAGCGATCACCTGAGCGTTGTGCAGAGCAAAATGCGGGAGGCGGCTGGCTCCCGATAGCGCGGGGCAAGCCAGTCTATATGGCGACTGACACGCCGCTATCGGGGGCAAGCCCCCTCACACGGGTCGGTCGGGTCTCAGCGGAACCGATCTACTTCATGGCGCAAGCTTGCCGCCAAGGTTTCCAGCTCCTTGGCGGTGATCGCCAGGTTCGACACCACTTCACGCTGCTCGCTGTTGGCCAACGCAATGCTTTGCAGGTTGCTGCTGAGCAAGGTCGCGGTGCTGCTTTGTTCCTGGGTCGCCGTGGTGATTGCGGCGAACTGCTGACCTGCCGAGCGGCTTTGCTCGTCGATCCGCGCCAGCGCCGAGGCCACGTCGGCGTTGCGCGACAGCCCTTCCTGCATCAGCACGTTGCCGTGCTCCATGGTGCTGATGGCGTTGCCGGTTTCCTTCTGGATGCTCTGGATCATCCCGGAAATTTCATCGGTGGCCTCACGGGTACGCGACGCCAGGTTGCGTACCTCGTCGGCAACCACGGCAAACCCACGGCCTTGCTCACCGGCGCGTGCGGCTTCAATGGCGGCGTTGAGCGCCAGCAAATTGGTCTGCTCGGCAATCGAGGTGATCACGCCGACGATCCCGCCGATCTCCTGGGAGCGCTGGCCCAGGGTGTTGATCACGGTGGCGGTGCTGTTAAGCGCAGCCGCGATATGTTCCAGCGACGACGACGCTTCTTGCATCGAGGTGCGGCCAATACGCGTCTGCTGGGCGTTTTCCTGGGCCAGGCGCTCGGTATTGCCCATGTTGTCGGCAATGTTCAGCGAGGTGGCGCTGAATTCTTCCACCGCGCCGGCCATGCTGGTGATCTCGCCGGATTGCTGCTCCATGCCTTCATAAGCACCGCCGGACAGGCCGGACAATGCCTGCGCACGGCTGTTGACCTCTTCGGCTGCCTTGCGGATATGCGAGACCATCGTCGACAGCGCCTCACCCATCTGGTTGAAACTGCGCGCCAACTGCCCGATTTCGTCATGGCTGGAGACATTCAGGCGTGCGCTCAAATCGCCAGCGCCCAGCGCCTCGGCCTGACGCACCAGGTCACTCAGGGGCTGCAGTTTGCTGCGCAGCAGCCAGACCGTGGCACCGACCGCCAGCAACATCGCCAGTATGCTGCCGATCACCAGGCGAATACCCACCGACCAGGTGACTGCGCGGATTTCGGCTTTCGGCATGCTCGCGACCACGGCCCAGGGGCCACCGTCGAACGGCACCGAAACGCTGTAGAAGTCTTCGTTCTTGTCGCTCCAGAAACGGCCTTTGCCGGGCGTCTTGGCCAGGTCCAGCATCACTGGAACCGACTGATCCAACGCCTGCACACCGGCCGGCGGCACCAGCCAACGCTTCTGCTCGTCGAGCAACGCCAGGGAGCCGGTTTGGCCGATGCGGAAGCGCTTGAGGTTTTCAAACTGGGCGGCCTGCGCGTCGGTGTAGTCAAAACCGATGAACAGCACGGCAATCACTTTGCCGCTGCTGTCCCGTACGGGGCTGTACTGAGTCATGTAGGAGCGATCGAACAACACGGCGCGCCCGATGTAAGCCTGGCCACCGAGCACACGCTGGTAGGCCGGCCCCTGGCGGTCAAGCACAGTACCGATGGCGCGGCTGCCGTCCTGCTTGGTCAGGGAAGTGCTGACACGGATAAAATCCTCACCGCTGCGCACAAACACCGTGGCCACACCGCCCGACATCTGCTTGAACTCGTCAACTTCGGTGAAGTTGTTGTTGAGCACTTCGCCACCCAACAACAGGCTTGGTGTCTGCACCCCCGCCACGGTGACGGGCTGATCGGCCTGCACACTCAAACCGGCGCTGAAGCGCTTTTCAAACAGCCCCGTCAGGCGCTGAGTGCTCTCGCGCAAGGTGCTGTGGAAGGTATTGAGTTGGTCGGCGAGCAAGCGCGCCTCGCTGGCCAAGTGTTCCTCGCGGGTGTCGAGGTTGGCGGAGTCGAGGGAACGCAAGGCAAACACCGTACTGCCGCTGATGACGACAGCCAGTATCACGGCTAACGCGATGCCTAACTGGGAGGCTATTCGGGCGCGAGGTTGAGACATGAAGGCTCCTGACCGAGGCCAGGATCATCCTGATCTCATAGCGCTGCTCGGCAAATTATCTGGTAGGAAACGTTGGTGCACGATGGTCCCAACACCCCTACTTCGGCGGGCAACGGTAATACTTGAGCAATTCACAGGGGCTTCACGCAAACGGTTGCGAATTAGTGCCAGCAACCGATCAATCGAGGCGCTCTACCGCAGGCAACACCATCGCTTGCACCTCGCCCTGGAGGAAATCCGCCAATCGCCGCAGACGCTCGCCACCGGGACGGGTTTTCGGCCACACCAGGTAATAATTTTCCCCGCTGGCCACAGCAGTAGGCCACGGCAGGCTCAACCGACCCTGGGCCACGTCTTCGGCGACCATCAGCAAGTCGCCCATGGACACGCCGTACCCCCGCGCAGCGGCAATCATGCCCAGCTCAAGGGTGTCGAAGACCTGCCCGCCCTTGAGCGATACCTGGGAGGACAGCCCCATGCGCTCCAGCCAATTGCGCCAGTCCCGCCGGTCAGGCGTGGGGTGCAGCAATTCGGCGGTGGCCAGCCGCGTGGCATCCCAAGGCCCGTCCTCCAGCAGGTTGGGCGCGCCGACGGGAATCAATAGCTCGGGGAACAGGTAGCAGGCTTCCCAGTCCGCCGGAAAATGCCCGTAGCTCAGCAGCACCGCGCAGTCGAAAGGCTCCTGATTGAAGTCCACTTCATCCACGCTCATCCAAGCGCTGGTCAGTTGCACCTCATTGCCCGGCTGCAGATGCCGGAAGCGACTGAGGCGCGCCAACAACCAACGCATGGTCAGGGTCGACGGCGCTTTCATACGCAGGATGTCATCTTCGGCGTTCAGGGTATGGCACGCCCGCTCCAGCGCGGCAAAACCCTCGCGCACGCCGGGCAACAGCAGGCGCGCCGCTTCAGTGAGTTGCAGGTTGCGCCCGCTGCGCTGGAACAGACGGCAGGCGAAATGCTCTTCGAGCGTGCGGATATGTCGGCTGACCGCACTTTGGGTAATCGACAACTCTTCTGCCGCACGGGTGAACGAGTTGTGCCGGGAAGCCGCCTCAAAGGCGCGCAAGGCATACAAAGGAGGAAGACGACGGGACATTGGGAAAGCTCCGACAGCGCAATTTTGAAACCCTATCAGAATCCAACAGGCATGAGTTTTAATCATGCGAACGATCGCTTTTATCCTTTTGTGCAATGGACTCAAAGCGCCGAGAATCAACCCTCCCCCAACCCTCTGACTTTTTGAGTGTGATGATCATGCAGCATCCGGCACGTACCGAACTCTGGGCCATTCTGCGGCTGTCAGGGCCGTTGATTGCCTCACAGTTGGCGCACATGCTGATGGTGTTGACCGACACCCTGATGATGGCGCGCTTGAGCCCCGAAGCCCTGGCCGGTGGCGGGCTGGGCGCGGCCAGCTATTCATTTGTGTCGATTTTTTGCATCGGCGTGATTGCTGCGGTGGGCACTCTGGTCGCCATCCGTCATGGCGCGGGCGATATCGAAGGTGCCACCCGCCTGACCCAGGCCGGGCTGTGGCTTGCCTGGCTGATGGCGCTGGTAGCCGGGTTGCTGCTGTGGAACCTCAAGCCGCTGCTGCTACTGTTTGGCCAGACCGAAACCAATGTGCATTCGGCGGGGCAATTCCTGACGATCCTGCCGTTTGCCCTGCCGGGCTTCCTGAGCTTCATGGCCCTGCGCGGCTTCACCAGCGCGATTGGCAAGGCGCAGCCGGTGATGGTGATCAGCCTCGGCGGCGCGGTGGCCAACTACCTGCTCAACCATGCATTGATCGAAGGCATGTTCGGCCTGCCGAAACTCGGCCTGATGGGCATTGGCCTGGTCACGGCCGTCGTCGCCAATGGCATGGCCCTGGCGCTGATGTGGTACATCCACCGCAACCGCGCCTACGCCGCCTACCCGCTGAGCACCGGCCTGCTACGCCTCAACACCCAGTATTTGCGCGAGTTGTGGCGCCTGGGCCTGCCGATTGGCGGCACCTATGCGGTGGAAGTCGGGTTGTTTGCCTTCGCGGCCCTGTGCATGGGCACCATGGGCAGCACGCAATTGGCGGCGCATCAGATCGCGCTGCAAATCGTGTCGGTGGCGTTTATGGTGCCTGCGGGGATGTCCTACGCGGTGACCATGCGCATCGGCCAGCATTACGGCGGCGGGCAGTTGTTGCAGGCGCGCCTGGCTGGGCGCGTCGGCATAGGCTTTGGCGCGGCGGTGATGTTGGGATTTGCCGCGGTACTGTGGCTGTTTTCCGACCCGCTGATCGGACTGTTCCTCGACCATAACGACCCGGCGTTCCACCAGGTGATTGTGCTGGCGGTCAGCCTGCTGGCCGTGGCAGCCTGGTTCGAACTGTTCGACGGCGTGCAAACCATCGCCATGGGCTGTATTCGGGGGCTCAAGGATGCCAAGACCACTTTTCTGGTGGGGCTCGGTTGTTATTGGCTGATCGGTGCCCCGTCCGCCTGGCTGATGGCCTTCACCTTGGGCTGGGGGCCAACCGGTGTGTGGTGGGGTTTGGCGCTGGGCCTGGCCTGTGCGGCGGTCAGCCTTACCTGGGCGTTTGAGGCGAAAATGAAGCGGATGATTCGCCAGGAGCCGCACACCTACAGCAATTTGCAGGCAGCCCAGCCGGAGTGAAGATGGTATCCGGTCAATGTGGGAGCTGGCTTGCCTGCGATGCAGGCGCCTCGGTACATCAAACACTGCGAGGTGATGCTATCGCAGGCAAGCCAGCTCCCACAGTTGATTGGGTTCGCAGTTCAGCCCAGCAGCACCTGCTGGCTTTTGCCGAACGTCAGGTACTCCACCAACTCCGGCAACGGCAACGGCTTGCTGATCAGGTAACCCTGGGCCTGGTCGCAGCCGAACAAGCGCAATAGCGCCAACTGCTCAGGGGTTTCTACGCCTTCGGCCACCACTTCCAGGTTGAGGTTGTGCGCCAGGTTGATCATGGCGTGCACCAGCTTGCGGTTCTCTTCACGTTCTTCCATGCCGCCGACGAAGCTTTTGTCGATCTTCAGCAAGGCGATCGGCAGGCTGTTGAGGTGCACGAACGATGAAAAACCGGTGCCGAAGTCGTCCAGAGAAAACCGCACACCCAAGCGGCCAAGGGCGTCCATGGTCTGCTTGACCAAGTCACTGCGGCGCATCACGGCGGTTTCGGTGAGTTCGAACTCCAGCCATTGCGCTTCCACACCCCGCTCGGCAATCAGCCGGCTCAGTGTCGAAAGTAACTGGCTGTCCTGGAACTGACGGAACGACAAATTGACCGCCATATGCAGCGGCGGCAGGCCGCGCTCGCGCAGGTCCTGCATATCGCGCAGGGCCCGGGAAATCACCCAGTAACCCAGCGGCACGATCAGCCCGCTCTGTTCGGCCAGGGGCACGAACTCGCTGGGCGGCAGCAGGCCACGCTCGCCATGGCGCCAGCGCACCAGGGCTTCCAGGCCGACGATATGCCCGTCATTCAGGTCAAGGCGCGGCTGGTAATGCAGCTCCAGCTCGTCACGGCGCAAGGCGCGGCGCAGCTCACTTTCCAGGTCGGCCAAGCTGCGTGCATTGCGGTTGATGCGCTCGTTGAAGATATGAAAGGTGCAGCCCTGGGTGCTTTTGGCTTGTTGCATCGCGATATGCGCGTGCCACATCAGCGGGTCGGCCCCGGCACGGGCGCGGGCATGCGCCACCCCCAGGCTGCAGCCGATCAGCAGGCTTTCGCCATCCACCCAGTAGGGTTCGGCCATCACTTCGGTGATGCGCTCGGCGATCCACTCGGCACGCTGGGGTGCACGGCGGGTGTCAATCAGCAGGGCGAATTCATCGCTGCCCAGGCGCGCCAGCTGGTCCCCGGCCTCAAGCTGGCTCTTGAGCCGCGAGACCACTTGCAGGATCAGCCGGTCGCCGGCCTGGTGGCCGAGGGCGTCATTGGCGTGACGAAAATTGTCGAGGTCCAGATGGCCGAGGGCCAGGCCACGCCCGTCATTCTCGGCCAGCCGCGCTGTCAGCAGGG
Organism: Pseudomonas viridiflava; assembly: GCF_900591205.1. Lineage (GTDB taxonomy): Bacteria > Pseudomonadota > Gammaproteobacteria > Pseudomonadales > Pseudomonadaceae > Aquipseudomonas. The sequence goes on along the minus strand of NZ_UUPU01000001.1, from coordinate 341,520 downwards.
TCTGGAAGCCCTGGCGGTTGGCAATACCGGTCAGAGGGTCCTGCTCGGCCAGACGTTGCAGGGTGTTTTCCAACACGCCGCGTTCGCGTACATGGCGCAGGCAGCGGCGCAGGGTATCGGCGTCCAGAGCATCACGAACCAACCAATCGCTGACGCCCAGCGGAGAAACCAGCGGCTCCTGCTCCAAAAGCAACACGCACGGCAAACTGCACCGGCCAGGCCCGGGTTGCAGGCTGGGCGTGGTCAATAGCACCGCGCTGTGGTCATCATCGAACAGACGACTTACGGATTCCCAGTTTGGTGCGCTGATCAGCACAGCCCCATCGCCCATCGGCGCCAGGCACTCGCGCAACAACGCTGCCCACTCAGGCGTATCGGCCAGCAGCAGCAAACGCAAGGGTTCGACAGGCGTAGACAAGCTAGCTCCCTAGACTCTGCAAAATATCGGTGGCGGCGGGCATTATGACGTGCGGCCTGATAATCACCAATGATAGGGGTTATCAAATACGCTGGCTGTAAGCATTTAGCTCAGCTTAAATTACGAAAAGCCCGGACATCCTGCGGCAAAGTAGCAAAACCGGCAAATTTAGATCGAGCGGTACGTCACACTGTCGTTCTGACAGAACAGAATCCCGCCAGCCTGTTAAAATGCTCGCCCTTTTGAACAATGACTCCCTGAACTCTGTATGTCCCGACTCAATCCCCGGCAGCAAGAAGCCGTGAACTACGTCGGCGGCCCTCTATTGGTGCTCGCCGGCGCAGGCTCCGGCAAGACCAGTGTGATCACCCGCAAGATCGCGCACCTGATCCAGAGCTGTGGCATCCGCGCCCAGTACATCGTCGCCATGACCTTTACCAACAAGGCGGCGCGGGAAATGAAAGAGCGTGTCGGCACCCTGCTCAAGGGTGGCGAAGGCCGTGGCCTTACCGTGTGTACCTTCCACAACCTGGGGCTGAACATCATCCGCAAGGAGCATGTTCGGCTGGGCTACAAGCCAGGCTTCTCGATCTTTGACGAGACCGACGTCAAGGCGCTGATGACCGATATCATGCAGAAGGAATACGCGGGCGACGACGGCGTCGACGAGATCAAGAACATGATCGGCTCGTGGAAAAACGACCTGATCCTGCCCGCCGAAGCCCTCGAAGCCGCTCGCAACCCCAAGGAACAGACCGCTGCCATCGTCTATACCCACTACCAGCGCACGCTCAAGGCGTTCAACGCGGTGGACTTCGACGACCTGATCCTGCTGCCGGTAAAGCTGTTCCAGGAACACGCCGACATCCTCGAAAAGTGGCAGAACAAAGTCCGCTACCTGCTGGTGGACGAATATCAGGACACCAACGCCAGCCAGTACCTGCTGGTGAAGCTGCTGATCGGCAAGCGCAACCAGTTCACCGTGGTGGGCGACGATGACCAGTCGATCTACGCCTGGCGCGGCGCCCGCCCGGAAAACCTGATGTTGCTCAAGGACGACTACCCGTCCCTGAAAGTGGTGATGCTGGAGCAGAACTACCGCTCCACCAGCCGTATCCTGCGTTGCGCCAACGTGCTGATTTCGAACAACCCCCACGAGTTTGAAAAACAACTGTGGAGTGAGATGGGCCATGGCGATGAGATCCGCGTGATCCGCTGCCGCAACGAAGACGCCGAAGCCGAGCGCGTGGCCGTCGAGTTGCTCACGCTGCACCTGCGTACCGACCGCCCCTACAGCGACTTTGCGATCCTGTATCGCGGTAACTATCAGGCCAAGCTGATCGAGCTGAAGCTGCAGCACCACCAGATTCCTTATCGCCTGTCCGGTGGCAACAGCTTTTTCGGACGCCAGGAAGTCAAGGATCTGATGGCCTACTTCCGGTTGATCGTGAACCCGGATGACGACAACGCCTTCCTGCGTGTGATCAACGTCCCACGCCGGGAAATCGGTTCGACTACGCTGGAAAAGCTCGGTAACTACGCCACCGAACGCAAAATCTCGATGTACGCCGCCACCGATGAAATCGGCCTGGGTGAGCATCTGGACACGCGTTTCACCGATCGCCTGTCGCGTTTCAAGCGCTTTATGGACAAGGTGCGCGAGCAATGCGCCGGTGAAGACCCGATCAGCGCCCTGCGCAGCATGGTCATGGACATCGACTATGAAAACTGGCTGCGCACCAACAGCTCCAGCGACAAGGCAGCGGATTACCGCATGGGCAACGTCTGGTTCCTGATCGAAGCGCTGAAGAACACCCTGGAAAAAGACGAAGACGGCGAAATGACCGTCGAAGACGCCATCGGCAAGCTGGTGCTGCGCGACATGCTCGAGCGCCAGCAGGAAGAGGAAGACGGCGCCGAGGGTGTGCAGATGATGACCCTGCATGCGTCCAAGGGCCTGGAATTCCCCTACGTGTTCATCATGGGCATGGAAGAGGAAATCCTCCCACACCGTTCCAGTATCGAAGCCGACACCATCGAGGAAGAACGGCGCCTGGCCTACGTGGGTATTACGCGCGCACGTCAGACCCTGGCCTTCACCTTTGCCGCCAAGCGCAAGCAATACGGCGAGATCATAGATTGCGCCCCCAGCCGGTTCCTGGATGAGCTGCCGCCGGACGATCTGGCCTGGGAAGGCAATGACGACACCCCGACCGAGGTGAAGGCCGTTCGCGGCAACACCGCCCTGGCGGATATACGCGCGATGTTAAAGCGCTAGAATCGACTACTTTTTAATCTACTTTCGGCGCACAACGCGCCATTAGAGGAAGCTTTCCGTGGAAGCACTGCACAAGAAAATTCGCGAAGAAGGCATCGTGCTTTCCGATCAGGTACTCAAGGTCGACGCCTTTTTGAACCACCAGATCGACCCGGCGCTGATGAAACTGATCGGCGACGAATTCGCCGCGCTGTTCAAGGACTCGGGCATCACCAAGATCGTCACCATTGAAGCCTCGGGCATCGCACCGGCGATCATGACCGGTCTGAACCTCGGCGTGCCGGTGATCTTTGCCCGCAAGCAGCAGTCCCTGACGCTGACCGAAAACCTGTTGTCGGCGACGGTGTATTCCTTCACCAAGAAAACCGAAAGCACGGTGGCGATCTCCCCACGCCACCTGACCAGCAGCGACCGTGTGCTGGTAATCGACGATTTCCTGGCCAACGGCAAGGCGTCCCAGGCGCTGATTTCGATCATCAAGCAGGCCGGCGCGACCGTTGCCGGTTTGGGGATTGTGATCGAGAAGTCGTTCCAGGGTGGCCGTGCGGAGCTGGATGCGCAGGGTTACCGAGTGGAATCCCTGGCACGGGTGAAGTCGCTGGCCGGTGGCGTGGTCACCTTCGTCGAGTAACCGCTAAATGTGGGAGCTGGCTTGCCTGCGCAGGCGACAGAGATGTCGCCTGTCAGGCCCTCATCGCAGGCAAGCCAGCTCCCACAATGATTTGTGGTGTTTTTAGTGCGCGGTGGCCTGCAGGCCGGTGAGCAGTAACCGCTGATAGAGATCTTCTTTGAGCCCCTGCGGCTTATCCAGGCGCATCCGCTTCAGATGCTCGGCAAACGCCTCCGGCTCCGGTGCGTCCAACGCCGCCTTGCCCAACTCCAGAATCTCCGTGAGCTTGAATTTGCTCTTGAGCCAGTTCAACGCCCGCAACAGATCCCGCTCTTCATCCGTGAAGTCCGTGCCCAGCGGATATTCCGGGAACAAACGGCGATGCCGTGCCTGAATACCCTTGAGCCGCTCCGGCGTGTTGTCGGTAAAGCGCGGGTCCAGCGCGAAATCCTTGGGCAACTTGCCGGCCTTTTGCGCCTGCTCGATCAAGTCGTCCTGGAACCTGGAATCGGTGATTCTTAGCAATGCCTCAATCACCTTGGCATCCGTCTGGCCCCGCAAATCGGCAATGCCGTATTCGGTAATAACGATGTCCCGCAGGTGCCGAGGAATCGTGCAGTGGCCATATTCCCAGACGATATTGGAACTGACGTCTCCCGCCGACTCACGCCAGCTTCGCAGGATCAGGATCGAACGCGCGCCCTCCAGTGCATGCCCCTGGGCCACGAAGTTGTACTGCCCGCCCACACCACTGAGCACCCGGCCATCTTCCAACTGGTCGGCCACACCGGCGCCGAGCAACGTCACCATGATCGCGCTGTTGATAAACCGCGCATCCAGGCGCTGCAGGCGTTTGAGTTGTTCCTGGCCGTACAGCTCGTTGATGTAGCTGATGCGCGTCATGTTGAATTCAAGCCGCTTGGCGTGGGTCATTTCCTGCAGGCGCTGGTAAAAACTACGCGGCCCAAGGAAGAAACCGCCGTGGATCGAAACGCCATCGGGCTGCGCGGCATCATCAATAAGCCCGGCGTTGGCCTGCTCCTGGGTCGCCACGTCGGGGTACACCTTGCGCCGCACAATCCCGGCGTCCGCCAGTACCAGCAAACCGTTGACGAACATTTCGCTGCAACCGTACAGGCCACGGGCAAAAGGATCGACGCCACCTTCACGGCTGATCAGCGGCGCCCACTGGTACACATCCAGATCCGTCAGCAGCAGGCGATAAGCCTCGTTATCCGCCTGGCGGGCCAGCAACGCAGCCGTCAGTGCATCGCCCATCGAGCCGATACCGATCTGCAAGGTGCCGCCATCGCGCACCAGGGTGCTGGCATGCAAACCAATAAAGTGATCCTGGAAACCCACCGGCATATTCGGCGTAGAGAACAGCGTGGTGTTGTCCTTTGCGTCGAGCAGGTAGTCGAATTCATCCATGCCCAACTCGGCATCGCCGGGCATGTAGGGCAAGTCACTGTGGACCTGGCCGACCACCAGGATGGTTTCTCCCGCCTCCCGGCGCTTGGCGATCATCGGCAGCAGGTCGAGGGTGATATCGGGGTTGCAGCTCAGGCTCAGACGGTCGGGATGTTCAGCGCTGCTGGCCACCAGCTGCGCCACCAGGTTAAGGCCGGCGGCATTGATATCGCGGGCGGCATGGCTGTAGTTGCTGCTCACGTAATCCTGCTGCGCCGACGTGCTGTGGAGCAGGCTGCCGGGCTGCATGAAGAACTGCTGCACGTGGATATTCTTCGGCAGGCTGTCCTTGTGCAGGTCGACGAGGAAATCCAGCTCGGGATAATCGCCAAACACCCGCTCGATAAAGGGCTCGAGGAAGCGCTTCTGCAAACCGTCACCCAAGGGCGGGCGGCCGAGGCTGAGTGCAGTGTAGATCGTCAGCGACCGCTGCGGCAGCTTGGCGATGCGCCGGTACAACGCATTGGCGAACAGGTTCGGCTTGCCCAGGCCCAGAGGCATGCCCATGTGGATATGCGCCGGCAACCGCGCCAGTACGTCGTCAACTGCTTGCTCGATTGAACACAACTGCACCATCCGACCCTCCTGAACATTCCATGATTAGGGGTTGGACCGAGCTTGCCGGGTCTTTGCTGCAATGAACAGCCTCGAAAGCCAAATCCTGGGCACAAAAAAGCCGCTCGTAAGCGGCATTTTTGGCGAAGATCGGCAGGTTACAGGCCGGACATCTTCTTGATCGCACCCTTCAGGTCGTCATCCGAGCAATCCGCGCAGGTGCCTTTGGGTGGCATGGCGTTGATGCCGGTGATCGCCTTGGCCAGGATGCCGTCGAGGCCGCCCTGGTGGTCGGCACGTTCTTTCCAGGCGGCGGTGTCGCCGATTTTCGGCGCGCCCAACAGGCCGGTCCCGTGACACGCGTTGCAGTGCTTGGCGATGATTTCATCCGGCGTCTTAGCAGCGCCTCCACCTGCGGCGACTGCCACTTCCATGCCCTTGCATTCTTCACCCTGAACGCAGACTTTTCCCACGGGGTCCAGACGCTCGGCAACGGCGTCGCTGCTGGCTTTACTGACAGGTGGCTCAGCTTTTTGCCCACAGCCTGACAGGGCCAATACTATTGCTGGTGCAGCCAGCATTTTCATAATTAGGTTCACGCGTTCACCCTCAATGGTGGCTATTCACGCCTGCGGCCACGGTTTCGCAGGCGGCGAAAGTATAACGGTTAGCCCGTCCGGCCGAAACAACCCTATTAAATAAAGGGAGATTCGGCTTCGCGGATACAGCTGCGGGTGTCTCTGCAACGCTGGCAGGACGCCTCTTCTGTTAAAAGTTCGCGGGTGTGGCTGCGCTGATTAGTCGCGCCGGCACGTCGAACGGGTTGCGAAAACGATGCGGCTTGGTGCTTTCAAAGTAGTAGCTATCGCCAGCTTCGAGCACAAAAGTTTCAAGACCGACCACCAACTCCAGGCGGCCCTCCACCAGAATCCCGGTTTCCTCACCTTCGTGGGTGAGCATTTCTTCGCCCGTATCGGCGCCCGGCGGGTAGATCTCGTTAAGAAACGCAATCGCCCGGCTTGGGTGCGCCCGGCCTACCAGTTTCATGGTGACGGCGCCGTCAGAGATGTCGATAAGCTCATTGGCTTTATAGACGATCTGGGTCGGTTTTTCCTGGAGGATCTCCTCGGAAAAGAACTCGACCATCGACATGGGGATGCCGCCCAGCACCTTGCGCAAGGAGCTGATCGAGGGGCTGACACTGTTTTTTTCGATCATCGAAATGGTGCTGTTGGTGACACCCGCACGCTTGGCGAGCTCGCGCTGGGAAAGACCCTTCAGTTTACGGATGGATTGCAGTCGTTCGCCGACGTCCAATGCAGGAGCCTCCTAGGATTCAGGCTTTGTTGTAATTGAGCGTTATCATGGCGACAGCGTTCAGTATTTACAACACTTGGGCCTAAATCCCGGGCAGCGCCCTTCGTACGTGGCGCTCAGGCGCCGCAATAGAGCCTTGGCACGCGGCGCAGGTTGCAGAAGATCTGGTAAGGAATGGTCTCGGCGGCGGTCGCGACATCACTGGCGAGGATGTTCTTACCCCACAGCTCCACCGTGGAACCGAGGCCGGCCTGGGGCACGTCCGTCAGGTCGATACACAGCATGTCCATCGACACGCGCCCCAGCAGTTGGCTGCGTTGGCCTGCCACCAGCACCGGCGTGCCGGTCGGCGCATGGCGCGGGTAGCCATCGGCATAACCCATGGCGACCACGCCGATACGCATCGGTTTAGGCGTGATGAACTTGGCGCCGTAACCCACCGGCTCGCCGGCTGGCAACTCACGCACACAGATGACTTTGGACTCAAGGGTCATCACCGGCTGCAACCGTGCGGCGATAGCCTGGTCTTCACCAAACGGCGTTGCGCCGTAGAGCATGATGCCCGGGCGCACCCAGTCGCTGGACACATTCGGCCAGCCCATCACCGACGGTGAATTACGCAAGCTCACTTCGGCCGACAGGCCCTGACGCGCCGCGTCGAACACCGCCACTTGTTCATTGCTGCGCACGCAATCGAGTTCATCGGCGCGGGCGAAGTGGCTCATCAGTACGATCTTGGCCACTTTGCCGCTGGCCAGCAGGCGTTGGTAGGCTTCGTGGTAATCCTTGGGATGCAGGCCGACGCGGTGCATACCCGAATCGAGCTTGAGCCAGATCGTCAGCGGCTGGCTCAAACGGGCGTGCTCGATGGCCTCCAACTGCCACAGCGAATGCACCACACACCAAAAATCATGCTCGATGATCAGCGGCAGTTCGTCGGCTTCGAAAAAACCTTCCAGCAACAGCACCGGCGCACGAATACCGGCGGCGCGCAGTTCCAGTGCTTCCTCGATGCACGCCACGGCGAACCCATCCGCCTCGGCTTCCAGCGCCTGTGCCACCCGCACGGCACCATGGCCGTAGGCGTCGGCCTTGACCACGGCAAGAGCCTTGGCCCCCGTGACTTCACGGGCCAATTGGTAGTTGTGGCGCAGGGCTTGGAGGTCGATCAGGGCACGGGCAGGACGCATGGCGGCAGGCTTCTAGGCGGCAAAGTGAAGAAAAACCGGCACCGACCAACCGCATCGGCACCGGGAGAGGGATCGTTGTTTAAGGCAGCGCGGCCACGACGGACAGCTCTACCAGAATTTCCGGTTCGCACAGCTTGGCTTCAACCGTGGCGCGAGCCGGGGCCACGCCTTTTGGCAGCCACTTGTCCCACACCGCGTTCATGCCGGCGAAGTCGGCATCAATGTCTTTCAGGTAGATCGTCACCGACAGCAGCTTGGTCTTGTCGGTGCCGGCCAGGTCCAGCAAACGCTCGATATTGGTCAGGGTTTCGCGGGTCTGCTGCTCAATCCCCGCATTCAGGTCGTCGCCGACTTGCCCGGCCAGATACACGGCACCGCTGTGGACAACGATCTGGCTCATGCGCTCATTGGTGAGCTGGCGCTGGATTGACATGTTTTGCGGACTCCTGGTGGTTGCCATAACGGGAAATATCGAGACCTTCGGCACTGATCTGCGGGGTTTTCTTTGCCATCAGGTCAGCCAGCAAGCGGCCGGAGCCACAGGCCATGGTCCAACCTAGGGTGCCGTGGCCGGTATTCAGGAACAGGTTCTTGAACGCGGTGGCACCGACAATCGGCGTGCCGTCGGGTGTGGTCGGGCGCAGGCCGGTCCAGAAACTGGCCTCGGCCAAATCGCCGCCCTGAGGATAAAGGTCGTTGACGATCATCTCCAGGGTTTCACGCCGATGAGGGTTAAGCGACAGGTCAAAACCGGCTATTTCAGCCATGCCACCAACGCGGATGCGGTTGTCGAAACGGGTGATCGCGACCTTGTAGGTCTCGTCCAGGATGGTCGAAGTCGGGGCCATTGCCGGGTTGGTGATCGGCACGGTCAGCGAGTAACCCTTGAGCGGGTACACCGGCGCCTTGATCCCCAGCGGCTTGAGCAGTTTCGGCGAGTAACTGCCGAGGGCCAGCACATAGCGGTCGGCGGTCTCCAGCTTGCCGTCGATCCACACGCCGTTGATGCGGTCGCCGGCGTAGTCGAGGCGCTGGATATCCTGTTCGAAGCGGAACTCCACGCCCAACTGCTTGCACATGTCGGCCAGGCGCGTGGTGAACATCTGGCAGTCGCCGGTCTGGTCATTCGGCAGGCGCAAGGCGCCGGCAAGGATATCGGTGACGCTGGCCAGCGCCGGTTCAACCCGGGCGATACCGGCACGGTCGAGCAATTCAAAGGGCACGCCGGATTCTTTCAACACGGCGATGTCTTTGGCGGCGCCATCGAGTTGCGCTTGGGTACGGAACAGCTGAGTCGTCCCCAGGCTACGGCCTTCGTAGGCAATCCCGGTCTCGGCACGCAACTCATCGAGGCAGTCGCGGCTGTACTCGGACAGACGCACCATGCGCTCCTTGTTCACGGCATAGCGGCTGGCGGTGCAGTTGCGCAGCATCTGCGCCATCCACAGGTATTGGTCGATATCGGCCGTGGCCTTGATCGCCAGCGGCGCGTGGCGTTGCAGCAGCCATTTGATCGCCTTGAGCGGCACGCCCGGCGCGGCCCATGGCGATGCGTAGCCTGGGGACACTTGGCCGGCGTTGGCGAAACTGGTTTCCATGGCAGCGGCTGGCTGACGGTCGACCACAACCACTTCAAAGCCGGCCCGCGCCAAATAGTAGGCACTGGTTACCCCAATGACACCGCTACCCAAGACCAGAACGCGCATTTTTATATCCTCATCACGGGCTTAGCCGCTGACGTGTGTTATTCGAGCAATGATGAGCGCAGTATAAAAAGCAATCGCCAGTGCATTTCACTATATAAATACCTATATTTGGCGACAATTCTCGGCAAAAACCCTTTTCACAGAGGCGTATCCCCTATGCGTACCAACACTCAGACCAAGCGGGAGCTGGACAAGATCGACCGCAACATCCTGCGCATCCTGCAAACCGACGGGCGTATTTCGTTCACGGAGCTTGGGGAAAAGGTCGGGCTGTCGACTACGCCGTGCACCGAACGGGTACGCCGGCTGGAGCGCGAAGGGATCATCATGGGTTACAACGCGCGGCTCAACCCTCAGCATTTAAAGGGGAGTTTGCTGGTATTTGTCGAGATCAGCCTCGATTACAAGTCCGGCGACACCTTTGAGGAGTTCCGCCGCGCCGTGCTGAAACTGCCCCATGTGCTGGAGTGCCACCTGGTGTCCGGGGACTTCGACTACCTGGTGAAAGCGCGGATTTCCGAGATGGCGTCATACCGCAAACTGCTGGGCGACATCCTGCTCAAGCTGCCCCATGTACGCGAATCCAAGAGCTATATCGTGATGGAAGAGGTGAAAGAGAGCCTGAACCTGCCGATCCCGGACTGACTAAGTGACACAACTCGATCAAAGGTGGGAGCTGGCTTGCCTGCGATAGCGGCGAGCCTGGCACAGCGCTATCGCAGGCAAGCCAGCCCCCACATTTTGACCGCTTGCATTCGCTAGACCAGCACCTGCCGGGTGCTCGCCATGTACTCATGGATCTGCTTCTCAACCCGTGGGTGAATCAGCTCTACCGGCCGCCGCCCATTGGGGCACGGCAGGGTCTTGGTCGTGCCGAACAGCCGACAGATCAGCGGCCGCTCGTCATACACCGTGCAGCCGTTGGGGCCCAGGTGCACGCAGTTCAGCTCATCCATGGCCGCGTCCTGCTCGGCAGCCGTCTTGCGTGGCAGGCGCGACATTTCCTCGGGCGAGGTGGTCACCGGCCCACAGCAGTCGTGGCAACCGGGGACACACTCGAACGATGGAATCTGCCTGCGCAGCGCGCTGATTTTTTGGCTGTTGCAACTCATCGAAACACGTACCGAACGGCGAATAGGCGTGGATTCTGACGCAAAACGCCCTGCGCAGACAGCTTCGTCCGACCGCTGTATCCTGCGTCAAATTTTCCAAACAGGGATGCTCCCCATGACCGCCAGCGCCCGGCACACCGCTTCCTACTACGCCGCCAGCAGCGTCCCACAACCCGACTACCCAGCGTTGACGGGCGACGTGGTGGCCGATGTGTGCGTGATCGGCGCTGGTTTTTCCGGGCTCAACACTGCCCTGGAGCTGGCCGAACGCGGCTTTAGCGTGGTGCTGCTGGAAGCGCGCAAGGTCGCCTGGGGCGCCAGCGGGCGTAACGGCGGCCAGTTGATTCGCGGCGTCGGCCACGGCCTGGAGCAGTTCACCAACGTGATCGGCAGCGACGGCGTGCGCCAGATGAAGCTGATGGGCCTGGAGGCCGTGGAAATCGTGCGCGAGCGCGTCGAGCGCTACCAGATCCCCTGCGACCTGACCTGGGGCTACTGCGACCTCGCCAACAAACCCCGCGACCTGCACGGCCTGGCCGCAGACGCCGAGGAACTGCGCAGCCTCGGTTATCGCCATGAAGTGCGCGTGCTGCAAGCGGGCGAGATGGGCGGCGTTATCGGCTCCGACCGCTACGTGGGCGGCATGATCGACATGGGCTCCGGCCATTTGCACCCGCTGAACCTGGCCCTCGGCGAAGCCGCCGCCGCGCAGCAGCTGGGCGTTCAACTGTTCGAGCAGTCCGAAGTGACGCGCATCGACTACGGCCCCGAGATCAAGGTGCACACCGCCCAAGGCACCGTGCGCGCCAACACCCTGGTGCTGGCCTGCAATGCCTATCTGAACGGGCTGAACCCTCATCTGAGTGGCAAGGTGCTGCCCGCCGGCAGCTACATCATCGCCACCGAGCCGTTGAGCGCAGCCCAGGCCGCGAACCTGCTGCCGCAGAATATGGCCGTGTGTGATCAGCGGGTGACGGTGGACTACTTCCGCTTGTCTGCCGACCGCCGCCTGCTGTTCGGCGGCGCCTGCCACTATTCCGGGCGCGACCCCAAGGATATCGGCGCCTATATGCGACCGAAAATGCTGCAGGTGTTCCCACAGCTGGCCGAGGTCAAAATCGACTACCAATGGGGCGGCATGATCGGCATCGGTGCCAACCGCCTGCCGCAGATCGGCCGGTTGGCCGATCAACCCAATGTGTATTACGCCCAGGCTTACGCGGGCCATGGCCTAAACGCCACCCACCTGGCGGGCAAGCTGCTGGCCGAAGCCATCAGCGGCCAACAACAGGGGCGTTTCGATCTGTTTGCCCAGGTGCCGCACATCACCTTCCCCGGCGGCAAACATTTGCGCTCGCCGCTGCTGGCGTTGGGGATGCTCTGGCACCGCCTCAAAGAGCTGCTCTGATCAATCGCGCCAGAACGGTTTCAAGCCTTCCTGGCGCGCCTGTTCGGCGCTCAACCCGACGTCGCGTAATTGCTCGCGGGTCAAATGCAGCAGGGCCTTGCGCGTGTGACGGCGGTGCCAGAACAGGCGCCAGCGGCTGATATCACGTGGCGACGTCGCCCGCTCCTGCCCCGCCTGCAATTCCTGACTGTGTAACATCAGCCGCACATCGCTCATGCCGTTCATTGTGTTGCCCCTCATTTGCCTGTTGCCATGAGTGACTAGGATCGGCGAGCGGACAAAACCATTACAGATTCAACCAACCTTTATTAAATCCATACAGAGACTGCCTATGTGCGGCTGAATCCTGTATTTTCCGCCTATCTGTACTGGTATCCCGGAGCGACCGCCATGACGCTTTACGTCAACCTCGCCGAATTATTAGGCACGCGTATCGAACAGGGCTTCTATCGCCCCGGCGACCGGCTGCCCTCGGTACGCGCACTGAGCGTGGAACACGGGGTCAGCCTGAGCACCGTGCAGCAGGCTTACCGGTTGCTGGAAGACAACGGCCTGGCAATGCCCAAGCCCAAGTCGGGCTACTTTGTGCCCGTCGGCCGGGAGCTGCCGGCACTGCCCGAGGTAGGTCGCCCGGCCCAACGCCCGGTGGAAATTTCGCAATGGGACCAGGTACTGGAGTTGATTCGCGCAGTGCCGCGCAAAGACGTCATACAGATGGGCCGTGGCATGCCGGATGTATTGTCTCCAACCCTCAAACCCTTGCTGCGCAGCCTCGCTCGCGTGAGTCGGCGCCAGGATCTGCCGGGGCTGTATTACGACAACATCCTCGGCTGTATGGAACTGCGTGAGCAAATCGCCCGACTGTCACTGGATTCCGGCTGTCAGCTGACCGCTGAAGATATCGTGATCACCACCGGGTGCCATGAGGCGCTGTCCGCCAGCATCCACGCGATTTGCGAGCCGGGCGATATCGTCGCCGTGGACTCGCCGAGCTTCCACGGCGCCATGCAGACCCTCAAGGGCCTGGGCATGAAGGCCCTGGAAATCCCCACCGACCCGCTCACCGGCATCAGCCTCGAAGCCCTGGAACTGGCGCTGGAACAGTGGCCGATCAAGGTCATCCAGCTCACCCCCAACTGCAATAACCCGCTGGGCTACATCATGCCCGAGGCGCGCAAACGCGCCTTGCTGACCCTGGCCCAACGCTTTGACGTGGCGATTATCGAAGACGATGTGTATGGCGAATTGGCCTACAGCTACCCGCGCCCGCGCACCATCAAATCCTTCGACGAAGACGGCCGCGTGCTGCTGTGCAGCTCGTTCTCGAAAACCCTGGCGCCGGGCCTGCGCATTGGCTGGGTCGCACCGGGGCGTTACCTTGAGCGGGTGTTGCACATGAAGTACATCAGCACCGGCTCGACCGCCACCCAGCCGCAGATCGCGATTGCCGAATTCCTCAAGGGCGGGCATTTCGAACCGCATTTGCGGCGGATGCGCACCCAATACCAGCGCAATCGCGACTTGATGCTCGATTGGGTCAGCCGTTACTTCCCGGCGGGCACACGCGCCAGCCGGCCTCAAGGCAGTTTCATGCTGTGGGTCGAGCTGCCGGAAGGCTTCGACACCCTCAAGCTCAACCGGGTACTGGTGGAACAAGGCGTACAAGTGGCCGTAGGCAGCATCTTTTCTGCATCGGGCAAGTACCGAAACTGCCTGCGCATGAACTACGCTGCCAAGCCAACCCCACAAATTGAAGAAGCGGTGCGCAAGGTCGGCGCAGCGGCGATCAAGATGCTCGCCGAGGTTGCCGACTGACCTTTCGCGGGAATTAGCCGTCATATGCCCACAACCGCCCTGACCTGGAAGCAGCGCCCTTGATGATTCGACGGCTTTTACCGTTTTTCCTGCTGGGCGCCCTGGCCCTGGGCGGCTGCGCCACCGCGCCGACACCGCGCATCCCCAGCGACGCCCTGCCCGCCGCGCAATCCTCCTTCGGCCGCTCGATCCAGGCCCAGGCGGCGCCGTATCAGGGGCGCTCAGGCTTTCGCCTGCTGCCCAACAGCAGCGAAGCCTTCATGGCCCGTGCCGAGCTGATCCGCAACGCCCAGACCAGCCTCGACTTGCAGTACTACATTGTCCACGACGGTATCAGCACGCGCATGCTGGTGGATGAACTGCTCAAGGCCGCCGACCGCGGCGTGCGCGTGCGCATCCTGCTGGATGACACCACCAGCGACGGCCTCGACCAGATCATCGCGACCCTCGCCGCCCACCCACAGATCGAAATCCGCCTGTTCAACCCGCTGCACCTGGGGCGCAGCACCGGCGTGACGCGGGCCATGGGGCGGTTGTTCAACCTGTCGTTGCAACACCGGCGCATGCACAACAAGCTGTGGCTGGCGGACAACAGCGTAGCGATCGTCGGCGGGCGCAACCTGGGCGATGAATATTTCGACGCTGAGCCCAACCTTAATTTCACCGATATCGACATGCTCAGTGTGGGCCCGGTGGCCGAGCAGCTCGGACACAGTTTTGATCAGTACTGGAACAGTGCGCTGAGCAAACCCATTGATGACTTCGTCTCCAACAGCCCATCCAGGGGCGACCTGGCCGCCGCACGCGTGCGCCTGCAAGACTCGCTGGCCGAGTCGCGCCAGCAGAACCACGCGCTCTACAACCGCCTGCGCACCTACCAGACCCAGCCGCGCATGGACACCTGGCGCCGCGAGCTGATCTGGGCCTGGAACCAGGCCCTGTGGGACGCGCCGAGCAAGGTACTGGCCAAGGCCGACCCGGACCCTCGATTACTGCTCACCACTCAGCTGGCGCCGGAGCTGGAAGGCGTCAACCATGAGCTGATGATGATTTCAGCGTATTTCGTACCGGGGCAACCGGGGCTGGTGTACCTGACCGGCCGCGCCGATGCCGGCGTGTCGGTGAGCCTGCTGACCAACGCCCTGGAAGCCACCGACGTACCGGCCGTGCATGGCGGTTATGCGCCTTATCGCAAGGCGCTGCTGGAGCACGGGGTAAAACTCTATGAATTGCGCCGCCAACCCGGCGACCCCAGCGCAGGCAGCGGGCCGCACCTGTTTCGGCGCGGCACCTTCCGTGGCTCGGACTCCAGCCTGCACAGCAAGGCGATGATCTTTGATCGGACCAAATCGTTTATCGGCTCATTCAACTTCGACCCACGTTCGGTGCTGTGGAACACCGAAGTCGGGGTGCTGGTGGACAGCCCCGAGCTGGCCGAACACGTGCGCAACCTGGCACTGCAAGGCATGGCCCCGGCCTTGAGCTATGAAGCGAAATTGCAGGACGGCCAGGTGGTGTGGGTAACCGAAGATAACGGGCAACTGCACACCCTGACCCGCGAACCCGGCAGTTGGTGGCGGCGCTTCAATGCCTGGTTCGCCACCAGCGTTGGCCTTGAGCGCATGCTCTAGGAGCAACGCAACTTTACTGTGGGAGCCGGGCTTGCCCGCGATAGCGGATTGTCAGGTAATGAATGCCTGGCTGACCCACCGCTATCGCAGGCAAGCCAGCTCCCACAGTTGAGCGCATTCCAGTCAGGCGGGCTGTGCTGCGCCGAAGGCACCTTGGCGCAGCAACAACACCACCAACCCCAACGCCCCCGCCGCCATCAGCCACGGCAGTGCATGCCCGCTGATCCACTGGCTGCCCGCGCCAGCCACCAGCGGCCCGATCAGGCAACCGATACCCCATAGCTGCGCCACATGGGCGTTGGCGCGCACCAGCGCATCGTCGCGGTAGCGCTCGCCGATCAGGATCAGCGACAGGGTAAACAAGCCTCCGGCACTGGCGCCGAACAGCACCCACACCGGCCAGATCAACGGCGTGTGCATCAACAGCGGAATCGCCAGGCTCGACGCCAGCAACAGCGCCGCACACCCCAGAAACAGCGTACGCCGCGGCAGGTAATCGGCCAGCGCGCCGATCGGCAGTTGCAGCAATGCATCGCCGACCACCACCGTACTGACCATCGCCAAGGCCACCTCGGCAGTGAAGCCTTGTTGCAGGCAATACACCGGCAACAGCGTCAGAATCATCGCCTCGAACGCGGCGAACAGCGCCACTGCCCAGGCAATCGCCGGCAGGCTCAGGCAGAAACGCCAGAGTTGCGCGAAGGTCACACTGAATGACTCGGCGCTCGGTGCGCCGGAGCGTCCCAGCAGCAACAGCGGCGCGACTATCAGCAGGCCCACGCCGACCCAGAAACCGTAGTCATGATCGGTGCCGATCAGCCCCAACAGCAGTGGCCCCGACAGCTGGCTCAAGGCGTAACTGCAGCCATACAGCGCCACCAGCCGGCCGCGCCACTGCTCCACCACCAACTGGTTGATCCAGCTTTCGCCAAGGATAAACACGATGGTCAGGATCACCCCGATCATCAGCCGCAACACCAGCCACACCGGGTAGCTGGGCAGTATCGCGAGCAAGCCGATAGACACCGCCCCGGCCCACAGGCACAGGCGCATCAGGTTGGCGGTGCCGAGCCAGGAGGCCATGCGGCTGGAGACCTTGGCGCCTAGCAGCACGCCGAAGGCCGGCATTGCCGCCATCACGCCGATGGCGAAACTGCCATAGCCCCAGCCTTCCAGGCGCAGTGACACCAGCGGCATGCTGACGCCCAAGGCCAGCCCGACGCTGAGTACCGAGGCCAGCACGGCGAAATAAGTCGCCCAACGCATTTCCACGCTCCTGCGGATAATTTTTAAGGTGACACAAAACAGTGTGGGAGCTGGCTTGCCTGCGATAGCATCACCAAGGTGTGACTGACACACTGAGGTGAATGCATCGCAGGCAAGCCAGCTCCCACACAAGCCAGCCCCCACATTTGACCGGCGGCGTTGCTTACAGCTTGATCCAGGTCGCCTTCAGCTCGGTGTACTTGTCGAATGCGTGCAGCGACTTGTCACGGCCGTTGCCCGACTGCTTGAAGCCACCAAACGGCGCGGTCATGTCGCCGCCATCGTACTGGTTGACCCACACGCTACCGGCGCGCAAAGCCTTGGCGGTCAGGTGTGCCTTGGAGATGTCCGCCGTCCACACTGCTGCGGCCAGGCCGTATTGGGTGTCGTTGGCGATGGCGATGGCTTCTTCGGCGCTGTCGAAAGTGATCACCGACAGCACTGGGCCGAAGATCTCTTCCTGGGCGATCTTCATCGCGTTGGTCACGCCGTCGAAAATCGTCGGCTCAACGTAAGTGCCACCGGTTTCTTCCAGGGTGCGCTTGCCGCCCGCCACCAGTTTGGCGCCGTCGGCGTGGCCAGCTTCGATGTACGACAGCACGGTGTTCATCTGCTGGGTGTCCACCAGCGCACCGACGTTGGTCGCCGGGTCCAGCGGGTTGCCTGGCTTCCAGCCTTTGAGGGCCTCGATCACCAGCGGCAGGAATTTATCCTTGATGGAGCGCTCCACCAGCAGGCGCGAACCGGCGGTGCAGACTTCGCCCTGGTTGAAGGCGATGGCACCGGCGGCGGATTCGGCGGCGGCTTGCAGGTCCGGCGCGTCGGCGAACACGATGTTCGGGCTCTTGCCACCCGCTTCCAGCCACACGCGCTTCATGTTCGACTCGCCGGAGCGAATCAACAGTTGCTTGGCGATCTTGGTGGAGCCGGTGAATACCAGGGTGTCGACGTCCATGTGCAGCGCCAGCGCGTTGCCCACGGTGTGACCGTAGCCCGGCAGCACGTTGAACACGCCTTTTGGAATACCGGCTTCAACGGCCAGGGCTGCGATGCGGATGGCGGTCAGCGGGGATTTTTCAGACGGCTTGAGGATCACCGAGTTACCGGTCGACAGCGCAGGCCCCAGCTTCCAGCAGGCCATCATCAGCGGGAAGTTCCACGGCACGATCGCGCCGACAACGCCCACCGGCTCGCGGGTCACCAAGCCCAGTTGATCATGCGGGGTGGCCGCAACTTCGTCATAAATCTTGTCGATGGCCTCACCGCTCCAGCTCAGCGCATTGGCTGCGCCGGGGACGTCGATGCCCAGGGAGTCGCTGATCGGCTTGCCCATGTCCAGGGTTTCGAGCAACGCCAGCTCTTCGGCATTGGCCTTGAGCAGCGCCGCGAAACGGATCATGGTTGCTTTGCGTTTGGCCGGCGCGAGGCGCGACCAGACACCGGAATTGAAGGTAGCGCGGGCATTTTCTACGGCGCGCTGGGCGTCGGCGGCGTCACAGCTGGCAACGGTGGCCAACAGACGGCCATCGACCGGGCTGATGCATTCGAACGTGTCACCGGAAACGGCGGCGGTGTATTCGCCATTGATATAGGCGCGGCCTTCGATCTTCAGATCCTTGGCGCGTTGTTCCCAGTCGGCACGGGTCAGGGTGGTCATGCGAGTGTCCTCCTCTTGTTGAATACAAGGGCCAGGCGATGTCCCCCGGCAGCCTCAAAGAATTCTTGCCCGGCCAGCCTGCTGTTCGGCTCAAGGCAGCTGCCACCCTAAACCAGCGACTGGGGGAGTTTCAATATATTTGACATAACCCCGGTAAACGCCCTTGCGATGTTCATTTTAATAAACATAGACTTTGGGCTCTCCAACCGCAGGCCAGACGGGACACGCACATGAGCATCCAGGACATCGTCGACTTCAGCCAAGCCAGCACCGCCCCCGACCGCTACCGGCCTGCCGCCGAAAAAATCCTCAAGGGCGACCCTGAACAGACAATTTATAACCACTACAACAGCCCTTGCGGCCAGATGAGTGCCGGGGTCTGGGAAGGTGAGGTCGGGCAGTGGAAGGTCAACTATACCGAGCACGAGTACTGCGAAATTGTGCAGGGTGTTTCCGTGCTGCGCGATGCCGAGGGTAACGCCAAGACCTTGCGCGCCGGCGACCGCTTCGTGATTCCCGCCGGGTTCAGCGGCACCTGGGAAGTGCTGGAGCCGTGCCGCAAGATCTACGTGGTGTTCGAGCAGAAAGCCTGATCAGCAAATCGCCGGCAAAAAAAAGCCCGACTCGTGAGAGACGGGCTTTTTTTCACAAGGAGGAAAATCAATTACTTGATTTTGCCTTCTTTGTAGATCACGTGCTTGCGAACGCGCGGGTCGAACATTTTCTTTTCGAGCTTGTCCGGGGTAGTACGCTTGTTCTTGTCGGTAGTGTAGAAGTGACCAGTACCGGCGCTAGAGATCATTCGAATCAATTCACGCATGATAGAGCTCCTTAGATCTTGCCAGCGGCACGGATTTCGGCCAGCACGACAGTGATGCCACGCTTGTCGATGATACGCATGCCTTTAGCAGATACACGCAGGCGAACAAAACGTTTCTCTTCTTCAACCCAGAAGCGGTGATGCTGCAGGTTCGGCAGGAAACGACGACGGGTTTTGTTATTTGCGTGGGAAATGTTATTCCCAGTCACCGGACCCTTACCGGTAACTTGACAGACTCTCGACATGCCTCAGCCCTCTAAAACCACATGCCCAACCCGGCATGGGTTGGCCGCTTAATCTCTCAGTCATTTGGCGCCAGGCGCCGCGTTTCTTTAGGGTCTTACCGGCTACACCTACAAGCGAAGGAACCGGGCCCCTAGAAAAGAGCGCTGCTTTATACCAGAAAGACCCCAGTGCAACAACAGCCCGTGTGTTTTTACCGGCGTAAAACTCGGTAACAGACGCCCGAACCGTTGCCAGGAGGGGCCGCTGTAACAGCCGACCGCTCGTCGCACAGAATGATTTACAGCGCTGGCGCGCGCAGTAAAGCGCACAGCGAAACGCGCTGAGGCGCCATCAAAACAGCATTTGAGGCAAAAGCACAGGCAAAAATGGGCTAGTCATTTATCAATCAGACCACTACGGTAGGACTTTTCCAGACTGCACTCGCAGATGGGCCTTCGATCTGCAAAGGAAACCGAACATGCGCCTCGCTGCCCTACCGCTATTGCTAGCCCCTCTATTTATCGCCCCGCTGGCCTGCGCCGCCAGCAACTTGAGCGTCTGCACCGAGGCCAGCCCCGAAGGGTTCGACGTGGTGCAATACAATTCCCTGACCACCACCAACGCCTCCGCCGACGTGCTGATGAACCGCCTGGTGGACTACGACGCGGCCAGCGGCAAACTGGTGCCAAGCCTGGCGGACAGCTGGGACGTCTCGCCGGACGGCCTGACTTACACCTTCAAGCTGCACCCGGACGTGAAATTCCACCGCACCGAGTATTTCACTCCAAGCCGCACTCTGACGGCCGAAGACGTACGCTTCAGCTTCGAACGCATGCTCGACCCGGCTAACCCTTGGCACAAGATCGCCCAGAGCGGTTTCCCGCATGCGCAGTCGCTGCAATTACCCACACTGGTCAAGAAGATCGACGCCCTCGACCCCCTGACCGTGCGCTTCACCCTGGACCACGCCGACTCAACCTTCCTCGCCGCCCTGAGCATGGGTTTCGCCTCGATCTACCCGGCCGAATACGCCGACAAGCTGCTCAAGGCAGGCACCCCGGAGAAACTCAACAGCCAGCCGATCGGCACCGGACCGTTCATCTTCAGCCGTTTTCAGAAGGACGCCGTGGTGCGCTACAAAGCCAACCCGGACTACTTCGCCGGCAAACCAGCTGTGGATAACTTGATCTTCGCCATTACCACCGACCCCAACGTGCGCCTGCAGAAACTCAAGCGCGATGAATGCCAGATTGCCCTGTCGCCCAAGCCTCTGGACGTCGGTGAGGCGCAAAAAGACTCCGCACTCAAAGTGGAAAAAACCGCAGCTTTCATGACGGCTTTCGTGGCCATCAACAGCCAGCACCCTCCGCTGGACAAGCCCGAAGTGCGCCAGGCAATCAACCTGGCCTTCGACAAGGCCAGCTACCTCAAGGCCGTGTTTGAAGGCACCGCCGAAGCCGCCAACGGCCCTTACCCGCCCAATACCTGGAGCTACGCCAAAGACCTGCCGGGTTATCCACAGGACCTCGCCAAAGCCAAGGCCCTGCTGGCCCGCGCCGGGCTCAAGGACGGGTTCAAGACCACCCTCTGGACACGCCCTACCGGCAGCCTGCTGAACCCCAACCCGAACCTCGGCGCGCAACTGTTGCAGGCGGACCTGGCTAAAGTCGGCATCCAGGCCGAGATCCGCGTGATCGAATGGGGCGAACTGATTCGTCGCGCCAAAGCCGGCGAGCATGACCTGCTGTTCATGGGCTGGGCCGGCGACAACGGTGACCCGGATAACTTCCTGACCCCGCAGTTTTCCTGCGCGGCGGTGAAGTCCGGCACCAACTTCGCCCGCTACTGCGACCCGGCGCTGGACAAGCTGATCAGCGCCGGCAAGACCACCAGCGAGCAAGGCGTGCGCAGCAAGCTGTACCAACAGGCCCAGGCGCAGATCCAGCAGCAGGCGCTCTGGCTGCCGCTGGCGCACCCGACGGCATTCGCCCTGGCGCGCAAGAATGTCGAGGGATATCAGGTAAGCCCGTTCGGGCGCCAGGATTTCTCCAAGGTCAGCGTCAAGCCCTGAGCACCAGCCCCGCCCTTTTGGCGCGGGGCTACATCCATCCATGCTCCGCCATCGACAGCGGGTCGCCATCACCCACGATGATGTGATCCAGCACCCGCACATCCACCATTTCCAGGGCCTTTTGCAGGGTCCTGGTCAATTTTCGATCAGCTGCGCTCGGCTCCAGGCTTCCCGAAGGATGGTTGTGGCAGAGGATCAATGCCGCTGCGTTGTAGGCCAGTGCACGCTTGACCACTTGCCGCGGGTACACCATGGCCGCGTCGATGGTGCCCTCCGATAGAGCCTCGAAGCCCAGCACCCGGTGCCTTGAGTCAAGGAACAGACAGCCGAAAACCTCGTGGGGCTCATGGCGCAACAGCGCCTTGAGGTAATCACGCACAGCCACCGGGCTTTCCAATACCGAGTCGTTGCGCAAGCGCTCGGCCATATGGCGCCGAGACATTTCCAACACCGCCTGCAACTGGGCAAACTTTGCCGGCCCCAAGCCCAATTGCTGATTGAACAGCGCCTGGCTGGCCTCCAGCAACGGCCGCAGGCCGCCAAACTGCGCCAACAAATGACGCGCCAGGTCCACGGCGCTCCAGCCGGAAACCCCAGTACGCAGGAAGATTGCCAGTAATTCGGCATCGGACAGACTCGCCGCGCCCCACTCCAAAAGCTTCTCCCGTGGCCGCTCTGCTGCCGGCCAATCGCGAATACTCATCCCTGGTCCCTCTCCATATAGGCCGTGTGCGCCGCTGTTGCGCGGCAGGCGCTGTGTTATCGTAGGCCCTCTTTTTTGCATGCGATTTCACCTGGGGAGGGGTCATCGCACGCGCCACTGAACTGGCATCACTGAACTGGAAAGGCAAACCAATGCAGCGTCTGTATCGGAAACGCATCGTTCTCGGCGTCGGCGGCGGCATTGCCGCCTACAAGAGCGCAGAGCTGGTCCGCAGGCTCCTGGACCAGGGCGCCGAAGTGCGCGTGGTCATGACCCGTGGCGGCAGTGAGTTCATTACCCCGCTGACCATGCAGGCTTTGTCCGGCCACCCGGTTCACCTGGACCTGCTGGACCCTGCGGCCGAAGCCGCCATGGGCCATATCGAGCTGGCCAAATGGGCCGACCTGGTACTGATCGCGCCCGCCACCGCCGACCTGATCGCCCGCCTGGCCCAAGGCATCGCCGATGACCTGCTGACCACCCTGGTACTGGCCACCGACGCCACCGTGGCCATCGCCCCGGCCATGAACCAGGCCATGTGGCGCGACCCGGCTACCCAAGCCAACACTCAACTGCTGCAAAGCCGTGGCCTCAAGGTGTTCGGCCCGGCGTCCGGCAGCCAGGCCTGCGGCGACGTGGGCATGGGCCGCATGCTTGAAGCCACCGACTTGGCGCTGTGCGCCGCCGAGTGCTTCCAGCACCTGGCACTGACCGGCAAGCACGTGCTGATCACCGCCGGCCCGACCCAGGAAAACATCGACCCGGTGCGCTACATCACCAACCATAGCTCAGGGAAAATGGGCTTTGCGCTGGCCGAAGCGGCGGTCGAGGCAGGCGCACGCGTCACCCTGATCACCGGGCCGGTGCATTTGCCGACCCCCGATCGCGTCACGCGAATCGACGTAGTCAGCGCCCGGGACATGCTGGCGGCCTGTGAGGCGGCCATTCCCTGCGACCTGTTTATCGCCTCGGCAGCGGTTGCAGACTACCGCCCGGAAGTCGTCGCCCCGCAAAAGCTCAAGAAAGACCCTACAAGCGGTGACGGCCTGCTCCTGCAAATGGTGCGCAACCCGGACATCCTGGCCACGATTGCCACGCGTGCGGACCGCCCGTTCAGCGTCGGCTTTGCCGCCGAGACCGAACACTTGCTGGACTACGCCGCACGCAAATTGAAAGACAAAAACCTCGACTTGATCGTTGCCAATGATGTCGCCAACCCGAGCATCGGCTTCAACAGCGAGGAAAACGCCATCAGCGTGATCGACCGCGAGTTGCACGCCACCGTTTTCGCCCAGACCAGCAAGGGCAAAATTGCCCGCCAACTGATCTCTTTTATCGCCCAACGGCTGAACCAGGTTTAATTTCCATGCACGCTTTGCAAGCCAAGATCCTCGACCCACGCATCGGCACCGAATTCCCACTGCCGGCCTACGCCACCCCGGGTTCCGCCGGCCTCGACCTGCGTGCCATGCTCAAGCAAGACACCATCCTTGAGCCGGGCCAGACCCTCCTGATCCCCACCGGCCTGTCGATCTACGTCGGCGACCCTGGCCTGGCGGCGCTGATCCTGCCGCGCTCGGGCCTTGGCCACAAACACGGGATCGTGCTGGGCAACCTGGTGGGCCTGATCGACTCGGACTACCAGGGCGAACTGATGGTGTCGTGCTGGAACCGTGGCCAGACCGCATTCAATATCGCCGTCGGCGAGCGTATTGCCCAGTTGGTACTGGTGCCGGTAGTGCAGGCGCACTTCGAACTGGTCGAGGAATTTGACGAAACCCAACGCGGCGCAGGTGGTTTTGGGCATTCCGGCAGCCACTGACTAAGCTGAATCTGGCCGGGCAGTTTTGCCCGGCTCGACGCCACCGCAAGGCTTTTCAGGACGAAGAATGCGCGGATTAAATCAGCGAGATTTCCCCAGCGAAATCAACGCATTACGCAGACAAAAAGACGGAGCCCGAGCTCCGATGGCATTTTTGCACCACGAACTCTCTGCCGAAAACACCGTCATACCCTTCAGTTTGAGCCTGCCGGTCAGCCACTTTAAGGCCAGCCTTGCCCCCTTCAGATGGAGTTTCCCCCCGCGATGAGTAACGCAGCCCGAGTAGCCCCGACATTCCCCGACAGCATCTTTCGCGCCTATGACATCCGTGGCGTGGTGCCCAAGACCCTGACCGCCGAAACCGCCTACTGGATTGGCCGCGCCATTGGCTCCCAGAGCATCGCCCAGGGCGAGCCGAACGTGTCGGTGGGCCGCGACGGTCGCCTGTCCGGCCCGGAGCTGGTGGAGCAACTGATCCAGGGCCTGGCCGACAGCGGCTGCCATGTCAGCGACGTGGGCCTGGTGCCCACGCCTGCGCTGTACTACGCCGCCAACGTGCTGGCCGGCAAATCCGGGGTGATGCTCACCGGCAGCCATAACCCGTCGGACTACAACGGCTTCAAAATCGTCATCGCCGGTGACACCCTGGCCAACGAACAGATCCAGGCCCTGCACAACCGCCTGAAGACCAACGATCTGACCAGCGGCGAAGGCAGCATCACCAAAGTCGACATCTTGCAGCGCTACTCTGATGAAATTACCGGCGACGTCAAACTCGCCCGCCGCCTCAAAGTGGTGGTGGATTGCGGCAACGGCGCGGCCGGCGTCATCGCCCCGCAACTGCTTGAAGCCCTGAACTGCGAAGTTATCCCGTTGTTCTGCGACGTTGACGGCCACTTTCCTAACCACCATCCGGATCCGGGCAAGCCTGAAAACCTGGTGGACCTGATCGCCAAGGTCAAGGAAACGGGCGCCGATGTCGGCCTGGCTTTCGATGGCGACGGCGACCGCGTGGGTGTAGTGACCGAAACCGGCGAGATCGTCTTCCCGGACCGCCTGCTGATGCTGTTTGCCCGCGACGTGGTAGCGCGCAACCCAGGCGCCGAGATCATTTTTGACGTGAAGTGCACCCGCCGCCTCACCCCACTGATCAAGGAATACGGCGGTCGCCCACTAATGTGGAAGACCGGCCACTCGTTGATCAAAAAGAAAATGAAGGAAACCGGCGCGCTGTTGGCCGGTGAAATGAGCGGTCACGTTTTTTTCAAAGAGCGCTGGTTCGGCTTTGACGATGGCATTTACAGCGCCGCTCGTCTGCTGGAGATCCTCAGCAAAGAAAAATCCACGGCAGAAGAGCTGTTTCAGACCTTCCCGAATGATATTTCTACGCCAGAGATCAATATCCATGTGACCGAGGAGAGCAAATTCAGCATCATTGACGCACTGCACGATGCGCAATGGGGCGAAGGCGCCAACCTGACCACTATTGATGGTGTGCGAGTCGATTACGCCAAAGGCTGGGGCCTGGTTCGCGCGTCCAACACCACACCGGTGCTGGTCCTGCGTTTCGAGGCGGATACCGAGGCTGAGTTGCAGCGCATCAAGGACGTGTTCCACGCCCAGCTGAAACGTGTTGCCCCTGATCTCCAATTACCGTTCTGATTTTTTACCGGAGCCCTGAATGACCCTCGAACGCGAAGCCGCTGCCAACACCGCCAAGGTCCTGTCCGAAGCGTTGCCTTACATTCGACGCTACGTCGGCAAGACGCTGGTGATCAAGTACGGCGGCAATGCCATGGAAAGCGACGAGCTGAAAACCGGCTTTGCCCGCGACATCGTGTTGATGAAAGCCGTCGGGATCAACCCGGTGGTGGTGCACGGCGGCGGCCCGCAAATCGGCGACCTGCTCAAGCGCTTGTCGATCGAGAGTCACTTCATTGATGGCATGCGCGTCACTGACGCACAGACCATGGACGTGGTGGAGATGGTCCTCGGCGGCCAGGTCAACAAAGACATCGTCAACCTGATCAACCGCCACGGCGGCAGCGCCATCGGCCTGACCGGCAAGGACGCGGAGCTGATCCGTGCGAAAAAACTGACGGTTACCCGTCAGACGCCGGAAATGACCCAGCCGGAAATCATCGACATCGGCCAGGTAGGCGAAGTGATCGGTATCAACACCGACTTGCTGAACCTGCTGGTCAAGGGCGACTTCATTCCGGTGATCGCGCCGATTGGCGTTGGTGCCAATGGCGAGTCCTACAACATCAACGCCGACCTGGTGGCCGGCAAGGTGGCAGAAGCGCTGAAGGCTGAAAAGCTGATGCTGCTGACCAACATCGCCGGCCTGATGGACAAGGAAGGCAAGGTGTTGACCGGCTTGACGACCCAACAGGTGGACGAGCTGATCGCCGACGGCACTATCTACGGCGGCATGCTGCCAAAGATCCGTTGCGCACTGGAAGCGGTGCAAGGCGGCGTCGGTAGCTCGCTGATCCTGGATGGCCGGGTGCCGAATGCGATCCTGCTGGAAATCTTCACCGACACCGGTGTGGGCACGCTGATCAGCAACCGCAAGCGTCCTTAAGCGCTGCAAACAAAAAAGCCCCGCTCAATCTGATTGAGCGGGGCTTTTTTATACAGATCTTGAAAACGATGGAGATCAAATGTGGGAGGGGGCTTGCCCCCTCCCACACTAGCCCTCACACACAAGGGGCTCTGTGTTAAACGCCAAATTGCTCACGGTACGCACGTACCGCCGGCAAATGCTGCTTGAGCTGCGGGTCATCTTCCAGGAACTGCAACACCTGGTTCAACGACACAATGCTCACCACCGGGATGCCGAAATCTCGCTCCACTTCCTGGATCGCCGACAATTCGCCGTTGCCGCGCTCCTGACGGTTAAGCGCGATCAACACGCCGGCCGCCTTGGCGCCGTCCTGGGAAGCGATGATCTGCATCACTTCACGGATAGCCGTGCCGGCAGTGATCACGTCGTCGATGATCAGCACATCGCCAGTGAGCGGCGCGCCGACCAGGCTGCCGCCTTCGCCGTGAGCCTTGGCCTCTTTGCGGTTGAAGCACCATGGCAGATCCTGCCCGTGATGTTCGGCCAAAGCCACGGCGGTTGCGGCGGCCAGGGGAATACCCTTGTAGGCTGGACCGAACAGCACGTCGAAGGAAATACCGCTTTCAACGATGGCTGCCGCGTAGAAACGACCCAATTGAGCCAGGGCCGAACCCGAGTTGAACAAACCCGCATTGAAGAAGTACGGGCTGGTGCGCCCGGACTTGAGGGTGAACTCACCGAAGCGCAAAACGCCGCGATCGATGGCAAAACGAATGAAATCGCGTTGATACGCCTGCATGAAAAAAGCCTCAGATACCACGGATTTAGCTAATTAGGTAGACGGCGTGTATCATACACGCACGCGATTTTTGGGGCCATTTATGCGGATCATCAGTGTGAACGTTAATGGTATTCAGGCTGCAGTCGAGCGTGGTTTGCTCAGTTGGCTGCAAGCCCAGAATGCCGACGTCATCTGCCTGCAGGATACCCGCGCCTCCGCCTTTGAACTGGACGACCCAGCCTTCCAACTGGATGGCTACTTCCTTTATGCCTGCGATGCCGAAGTGCCCACCCAAGGTGGCGTGGCTTTGTACTCGCGGTTGCAACCCAAGGCGGTCATCAGCGGCCTCGGCTTCGAGACAGCCGACCGCTACGGGCGCTACCTGCAAGCCGATTTCGATAAGGTCAGCATCGCGACCTTGCTGCTCCCTTCGGGGCAGAATGGCGATGAAGACTTGAACCAGAAGTTCAAGCTAATGGACGATTTCGCCCGTTACCTGGATAAACAGCGGCGCAAACGTCGCGAGTACATTTATTGTGGCTCGCTCTACGTGGCGCAACAGAAGCTGGATATCAAGAACTGGCGCGACAGCCAGCAATCCCCGGGCTTCCTGGCGCCAGAACGGGCCTGGATGGACGAGATTGTCGGCAACATGGGTTATGTGGATGCCCTGCGCGAAGTCAGCCGTGAAGGCGACCAGTACAGCTGGTGGCCCGACAATGAACAGGCTGAGATGCTCAACCTGGGCTGGCGTTTCGACTACCAGTTGCTGACCCCGGGTCTGCGCCGCTTCGTACGCAGCGCACGCCTGCCGCGCCAGCCGCGCTTCTCGCAGCACGCGCCGCTGATCGTGGACTACGACTGGACGCTGACCATCTGAGGTCTTTGCCCAGCCACAAAAAAACCGACATCGCTGTCGGTTTTTTTGTGGCCGCTCATTATTTGATCACACGCCAAGTCAAGGGGTAGCGGTAGGCGATCCCCTTGTTGGCCTTGATACTGCCGATGATGGTCAGCACCACGGTGGCGATTGCCAGGGCAATCATCAGGAAAAAGCCGATCACCGCGAAGGCCAGCACGATGCAGGCTATCCATGCGATGGCCACGGTGATCTGGAAGTTCAGGGCTTCCTTGCCCTGATCATCAATGAATGGGTCCATTTCCTTCTTCATCTGCCACAGGATCAGTGGTCCCACGACGCTGCCGAAGGGGAACACAAAACCCAGAAACGCCGCCAAATGACACAACATCGCTCCCTGACGCACCTCATAGGAAGGCGTAGGCACCGGCACTTGGCTGTCATTCATGGCGCTTCTCCTTGAGGCAGGGTCAGTCAGCCAATGCGGCGTTCTGCAGTTCGAAGATTTCAGTCATGCCCTTCTGAGCCAGGGCCAGCATGGCATTCAGGTCGGCAGGCTGGAATGGCGCGCCTTCGGCGGTGCCCTGCACTTCAATGAAACCACCGGTGCTGGTCATGACCACGTTCAGGTCAGTCTCGGCAGCCGAGTCTTCCAGGTAATCCAGGTCCAGCACAGGCTCGCCCTGGTACATACCGACCGACACCGCGGCGATCATCTGCTTGAGCGGGTCGCCGCCTTTCAGGCCGCCGCGCTTCTTGATCACTTTCAATGCATCCACCAACGCCACCATGGCGCCGGTGATGGATGCGGTGCGGGTGCCGCCGTCGGCCTGGATCACGTCGCAGTCGACGTACAGGGTCACGTCGCCCAGCTTGGACATGTCCAGCGCAGCGCGCAGCGAGCGGCCGATAAGGCGCTGGATTTCCAGGGTGCGCCCGCCTTGCTTGCCACGGCTGGCTTCACGCTGGTTACGCTCGCCAGTGGCACGCGGCAACATGCCGTATTCGGCAGTCAACCAGCCTTGGCCCTGGCCTTTAAGGAAACGCGGCACGCCGTTCTCGACGCTGACGGTGCAGATAACCTTGGTATCGCCAAACTCGACCAGTACAGAACCCTCGGCGTGTTTGGTGTAGTTGCGGGTGATGCGGATCGAGCGGAGCTGATCGGCAGCGCGACCACTTGGACGTTTCATAGGGGATACCTGTACGGAGGACGAAAAACTGCCGAGCATTATAGAGCCGCGAACCGATTCGGGGCACTTCTAAAAAATTCGGTTACGAATGGTCCAGTTTGGGCGCGCCCGCCCCACTGCGCTACAATCCTGCGCCTTCTTAACCATCAGCCCGTATTTGCGGGACTGCAACGCGAGGAACCTCCATGGTGCACAGCATGACCGCCTTCGCCCGCGTCGAAAAAGCCGGCGCCCAAGGCACCCTGAGCTGGGAACTGCGCTCGGTCAACAGCCGCTACCTGGAGCCGCACCTGCGCCTGCCGGAGTCCTTTCGCGACCTCGAAGGTGCCGTGCGTGAAGCGTTGCGTCAGGGCATCTCCCGCGGCAAGCTGGAATGCACCCTGCGCTTTACCGAGGAAACTACCGGCAAGCCGTTGCAGGTCGACCGCGAGCGCGCCGCGCAACTGGTGGCCGCCGCCGAAACCATCGCCGGCCTGATCAAGCAGCCTGCCGCGCTGAACCCACTGGAAGTGCTGGCCTGGCCCGGCGTGCTGGTGGCCGACGCCACCGACCCGCAGGCCCTGAACGCCGAAGCCCTCGCCCTGTTCACCCAGGGCCTGAAGGAGCTCAAGGCCGGCCGCGAGCGCGAAGGCGCCGAGCTGGCGCGCCTGATCAACGAGCGCCTGACATCAATCGAAGAGGATGTGGTGACCCTGCGCGAGCTGGTGCCACAGATGCTCGCGACCCAGCGCCAGAAGGTCCTCGACCGTTTCACCGACATGAAGGCCGACCTCGACCCCGTGCGCCTGGAACAGGAAATGGTGCTGCTGGCACAAAAAAGCGACGTCGCCGAAGAACTCGACCGCCTGAGCACCCACATCCTCGAAGTGCGCCGTGTGCTCAAGTCGGGCGGTGCCGCCGGTCGGCGCCTGGACTTCCTGATGCAGGAACTCAACCGCGAAGCCAATACACTGGGCTCCAAGGCGTTTGACCCGCGCAGCACCACGGCGGCGGTCAACCTCAAAGTGTTGATCGAGCAGATGCGCGAACAAGTACAGAATATTGAGTAAGGCAACTTCCATGACCCACAGCACCGGCACCCTTTACATCATTTCCGCCCCTTCGGGCGCGGGCAAGAGCAGCCTGGTCAAGGCCCTGACCGACGCTGACGAGCAGATCCGCATCTCGGTCTCGCACACCACCCGCGCCATGCGCCCGGGCGAGGTGAACGGCGTGCACTATCACTTCGTCGAGCGCACCGAGTTCGTCAAGATGATCGAACACGGCGACTTCCTCGAGCGCGCCGAAGTGTTCGGCAACCTCTACGGCACGTCGCAAAGCCACTTGCAGCAGACCCTGGACGAAGGCCACGACCTGATCCTGGAAATCGACTGGCAAGGCGCCGAGCAAGTACGCCAGCTGATGCCCAAGGCGCGCTCGATCTTCATCCTGCCGCCGTCGCTGGAAGCCTTGCACCAGCGCCTGACCAACCGTGGCCAGGACAGCGACGAGATCATCGAGGGCCGCATGCGTGAGGCCGTCAGCGAAATGAGCCACTACGTCGACTACGACTACCTGATCATCAACGACGATTTCGCCCACGCACTGGACGATTTGAAAGCGATTTTCCGCACCAATCAGCTTCAGCAAAAGCGCCAACAGCAACGTTTTGGCAAATTACTGGCTGAACTGCTCGGCTGATTGGCTCTTCCCAAAACCGCTGCAAGGGCTTTACATTGGCACTTGTAGCGGTTTTGCGAGGACGCGGGAAAAATCAGCGCTTCCCTAAACGCTGGTGATTTTTTAAACTGTTTAGTCCGCTCGCCCAACCGGGCAGCGCGCATCTTGCATTCGCTCCGAGGAATACCATGGCCCGCGTAACCGTTGAAGACTGCCTAGAACACGTGGATAACCGCTTTGAGCTGGTCATGCTCTCTACCAAGCGTGCCCGTCAACTGGCCACTGGCGGCAAAGAGCCTCTGGTCCAGTGGGAAAACGACAAGCCTACCGTTGTAGCCCTGCGTGAAATCGCTGAAGGTCTGATGAGCTACGAGTTCATCGCCAACGCCGAAATCGTTGAAGACGAACCGCTGTTTGCAGCGTTCGAGGACGAGTCCAACGAGGCCGTCTAAGCCTATGCCTGGTCGACGTAGCACGGCGCGGGGTCACAGCCAACGGCAGGAGTCATTCCTTTGCCGAGCATAGACGCCCTCGCCGATCGCTTATCGACCTACCTCGGCCCAGACCAGGTCAACCTGGTCCGCCGAGCGTATTTCTACGCCGAACAAGCCCACGACGGCCAACGCCGCCGCAGCGGCGAGGCGTATGTCACGCATCCCCTTGCAGTGGCAAATATTCTGGCCGACATGCACATGGACCATCAGAGCCTGATGGCCGCGATGCTGCATGACGTGATCGAAGACACAGGTATCGCCAAGGAAGCGCTCAGTGCGCAATTTGGCGAAACCGTGGCCGAACTGGTCGACGGGGTCAGCAAACTGACCCAGATGAACTTCGAGACCAAGGCCGAAGCCCAGGCGGAAAACTTCCAGAAGATGGCCATGGCCATGGCCCGAGACATTCGGGTGATCCTGGTCAAGCTGGCCGACCGGCTGCATAACATGCGCACGCTGGAAGTGCTGTCCGGCGAAAAACGCCGGCGCATCGCCAAGGAAACCCTGGAAATCTACGCGCCCATCGCCAATCGGCTGGGCATGCACGCCATTCGTATCGAGTTCGAAGACCTCGGCTTCAAGGCGATGCACCCGATGCGCTCGGCGCGCATCTACCAGGCGGTCAAGCGTGCTCGGGGCAATCGCAAGGAAATCGTCAACAAGATCGAAGAGTCGCTGAGCCATTGCCTGGCGATCGACGAGATTGAGGGCGAAGTCAGCGGCCGGCAGAAACACATCTACGGCATCTACAAGAAGATGCGCGGCAAGCGCCGAGCCTTCAACGAGATCATGGACGTCTATGCGTTCCGGATCATCGTCGACAAGGTCGACACCTGCTACCGCGTGCTGGGCGCTGTACATAATTTGTACAAACCACTGCCGGGGCGCTTCAAGGACTATATCGCGATCCCCAAGGCCAACGGCTATCAGTCGCTGCATACCACGCTGTTCGGTATGCACGGGGTGCCGATCGAGATTCAGATCCGCACGCGAGAAATGGAGGAGATGGCCAACAACGGCATCGCCGCCCATTGGCTGTACAAGTCCAGCGGCGATGAGCAGCCCAAGGGCACCCATGCCCGCGCCCGCCAGTGGGTCAAAGGCGTGCTGGAAATGCAGCAACGTGCCGGCAACTCCCTGGAATTTATCGAAAGCGTAAAGATCGACCTGTTCCCGGACGAGGTCTACGTGTTCACGCCCAAGGGCCGGATCATGGAGCTACCCAAAGGCTCCACGGCGGTCGACTTTGCCTACGCGGTGCACACCGACGTCGGCAACAGCTGTATTGCCTGCCGGATCAATCGTCGCCTCGCGCCGCTGTCCGAACCGCTGCAAAGCGGCTCCACGGTCGAGATCGTCAGTGCACCCGGCGCACGCCCGAACCCGGCCTGGCTTAACTTCGTGGTCACCGGCAAAGCGCGGACACACATCCGCCATGCACTGAAGTTGCAACGCCGCTCCGAATCCATCAGCCTCGGCGAACGCTTGCTAAACAAGGTGCTCAATGGTTTCGACAGCGCCCTGGACAAGATCCCGACCGAGCGCGTGCAAGCGATGCTCCACGAGTATCGCCAGGAAACCATCGAAGACCTGCTGGAAGATATCGGCCTGGGCAACCGCATGGCCTATGTGGTCGCCCGCCGTCTGCTCGGCGAAGGCGAACAACTGCCAAGCCCGGAAGGCCCGCTGGCGATTCGCGGCACCGAGGGCCTGGTGCTCAGCTACGCCAAGTGCTGTACGCCGATCCCGGGCGACCCGATTGTCGGCCACCTGTCGGCGGGCAAAGGCATGGTGGTGCACCTGGACAACTGCCGCAATATCACCGAAATCCGCCACAACCCGGAAAAATGCATCCAGCTCTCGTGGGCCAAAGATGTCACCGGCGAATTCAACGTCGAGCTGCGCGTGGAGCTGGAACACCAGCGCGGCCTGATCGCTCTGCTGGCCAGCAGCGTCAACGCGGCCGACGGCAATATCGAGAAAATCAGCATGGATGAGCGCGATGGCCGCATCAGCGTGGTCCAGCTGGTGGTCAGCGTGCACGACCGCGTGCACCTGGCCCGCGTGATCAAGAAACTGCGCGCCTTGACCGGGGTGATCCGCATCACCCGTATGCGTGCATAACCCATCCATTACAAGGAGTCATACATGACCAAGACCGTTATCACCAGCGACAAGGCCCCAGCTGCCATCGGCACTTACTCCCAGGCGATCAAGGCCGGTAACACCGTCTACATGTCCGGCCAGATCCCACTGGACCCAAAGACCATGGAACTGGTTGAAGGCTTCGAAGCACAAACCGTACAGGTTTTCGAGAACCTCAAGTCCGTCGCTGAAGCCGCCGGCGGCTCGTTCAAAGACATCGTCAAGCTGAACATCTTCCTCACCGACCTGAGCCACTTCGCCAAGGTCAACGAGATTATGGGCAAGTACTTCGAGCAGCCGTACCCAGCCCGCGCCGCCATCGGCGTCGCCGCCCTGCCTAAGGGTGCGCAGGTTGAGATGGACGCGATTCTGGTCATCGAGTAAAACACCCGGCGCAGCCCCCACAGGCTGCGCCGACTTCGTTTCAGAAGGATTTCGTGATGCGCAAAGCGCTTGTAGCCTTATCAACGCTTGCCCTGTTGCTCGGCGGCTGCGCCAGCAACCCTGCCGACGTGGATGTGAGCGGCACCTGGATCAACCAGGTCGCCATCAATGCGGCGGCGAAGGGCGGCCCTTTGCGTGAAGCCCTGCAATCCTATGGTCCGACCCTCGAATGGGAGGTCAACACCAAGGCTTCGCAGGCACGCTACTACAACGGTTTCGAAGTAGCTGAAGGCAAGTTGCTCGGCGAAAAATCCGGCGCCTGGAGCGTGGATTTTTACGGCAGCTCCGCTACCGAACTCAAGCGTAAAGGCAAACAACTGCAGCAAGTGGCCAATGACAACGAGCCTGAACAGCTGTTTGCCCGCGCCAAAGACCCGGCCCCGGAAGGTGCGCCCATCGGCGCCAATTTTGAGCGCGCGCTGTATGCGGCCTATATGGGCGGCGATTGGAAGATCACTGACGGCTTCGGTAGCGGCGCCACGGTGCAGTTCCAGGCTAACGGCAAGGTCGCAGGCCTGCCTAATGTTGATCAGTACTCGCTGTGCCTGGCGGGCGACTGCGCCTCGATGAGCGGCGGCTATGACAGCATCTGGTTGCAATTGAATGGCCAGGGCAACCCGTGGATCTTTACTCGCAAAGGCAAACAGCTGGAAATCTTCCAGGCGATCAATACCGCGCAAGCGGATGAAGTGCCCTCATTTACACCGGGCCCTCGCCAATGGCTGCTTGAAAAGCAATAACCGCCCTCACCCGAATCCAAATGTGGGAGCTGGCTTGCCTGCGATGACGGTGTCACATCCAGCCGAGATGGTGACTGATAAACCGATATCGCAGGCAAGCCAGCTCCCACATTTTTAGGCTGCGTTTCAGCCTTTGAGGATCGCCGCATACCCTTCACGATAGGTCGGATACGTAGGCACCCAACCCAGCGCCTTGATACGGGCATTGCTGCATTGCTTGCTACCGGCGCGACGCACACTGGCGTCATCAGCCCACTCGGTCACACCCAGGTACTCGCGCAACCAGCCCACCACTTCGGCCAGTGGCGCGGGGGCATCGTCAACGCCGATGTAGACCTTGTCCAACGTGCCGCCCTGCTCCACATGGCGCAGCAAAAAAGCCAGCAAACCCGCCGCATCGTCCGCGTGAATCCGGTTGCCATATAAAGGTGGATCAACTGCCACGCGATAACCTTGGCGCACCTGGGTCAACAGCCATTCACGACCGGGGCCGTAGATCCCGGTCAACCGCACAATGCTTGCCGGGATGCCGCTGTTAAGGGCCACTTGCTCGGCTTCCAGCATCACTTGACCGGAATAGCCGTTGGCCTGGGTCTCGGAAGTTTCGTCGACCCACTCGCCGTTCTGCTGCCCATACACACTGCTGCTGGATACAAACAGCAGGTGTTTCGGCTCCTGGCCATAGTCGCCCAGCCACTCCAGCACATGCTTGAGCCCTTGCACATACGCAGCGCGGTAGCCGGCTTCGTCGTGATCCGTCGCGGCAGCGCAGTACACCAAGTAATCCACCCCGCCGATCGGCCAGGTGTCGGGGCAATCCTTTTTGAACAGGTCCCCGGCTATGCCGATCACGCCGTCGGGCAGGCGTGAAATATCCCGTCGCAGGCCATGAACCTCCCATTCCGAGGCGAGCAATTGGCTGGCCAGCCGACTCCCCACATCGCCACAACCGGCAATTACAACAGAAGGCGCAGAC
Source organism: Pseudomonas viridiflava (assembly GCF_900591205.1). Classification (GTDB taxonomy): domain Bacteria; phylum Pseudomonadota; class Gammaproteobacteria; order Pseudomonadales; family Pseudomonadaceae; genus Aquipseudomonas. The sequence goes on along the minus strand of NZ_UUPU01000001.1, from coordinate 305,586 downwards.
ATCAGAAAACTCCGTACAGAAAGGTCTAGGTTAGCCTTCGCAGATGACAGACGGCCACAAAAAGGACAAATAAAGTTACTGTATTACTTCTGTTAACAAGAATTACTTGCAATAATAACCGCCCATTTGTCCTCGACCCCCAGGGTCTGGAAGGACGATCACTCATTTTTTCTCTCAGGTCCGGCCAGCATGACACGTAATACAAACCCCGCTTCGCCAACCACGCCTCACAGCCCATCCCGCGCCTGGCGCGCGATTGCTGCGCTGCTGTTCAGCGTACTGCTGGCGCCGACCGCCGCTTTCGCTGACGCCACCGCACCCGCCACGCCGGCAGCTGCCCAGCAAAGCACGGCGGCTCCAGCCGCTGCGCCGGCGGCCACCGACCCGGCCCAGGTTGCAGACCCTGCCGCCTCCGCCGACGACAGCGGTGTAGTTCTGGAAGAAGACAACACCCTGGGCATGGCCCACGACCTGTCGCCATGGGGCATGTATCAGAACGCTGACGTTGTAGTGAAAGCTGTGATGATCGGCCTGGCCATCGCCTCGATCATCACCTGGACCATCTGGATCGCCAAGGGCTTCGAGCTGCTGGGCGCCAAGCGTCGCCTGCGCACCGAAATCGTCCACCTGAAAAAGGCCACCACCCTCAAGGAAGCCAGCGAAACCGCGACCAAGAAGGGCACCCTGGCCAATACCCTGGTGCACGACGCGCTGGAAGAAATGCGCCTGTCGGCCAACACTCGCGAAAAAGAAGGTATCAAGGAACGGGTTGCCTTCCGCCTGGAGCGTCTGGTGGCGGCCTGCGGTCGTAACATGAGCAGCGGCACCGGCGTGCTGGCGACCATCGGTTCGACCGCGCCGTTCGTCGGCCTGTTCGGTACTGTGTGGGGCATCATGAACAGCTTCATCGGTATCGCCAAAACCCAGACCACCAACCTCGCCGTCGTTGCCCCAGGCATCGCCGAAGCCCTGCTGGCAACCGCACTGGGCCTGGTTGCGGCGATTCCTGCGGTGGTGATCTACAACGTCTTCGCCCGTTCGATTGCCGGCTACAAAGCCCAGGTATCGGATGCGTCGGCGGAAGTCCTGCTGTTGGTCAGCCGCGACCTCGATCACCTGCCTACCGAGCGCAGCTCGCAACCGCACATGGTGAAAGTGGGGTAATCGGCCATGGGCCTGCATTTGAATCAAGGCGACGACGAACTCGTCGAGAACCACGAAATCAACGTCACACCGTTTATCGACGTGATGCTGGTGCTGCTGATCATCTTCATGGTGGCCGCACCACTGGCCACCGTGGACATCAAGGTTGACCTGCCCGCCTCCAGCGCCAAACCGGCGCCACGGCCAGAGAAACCGATCTTCCTCAGCGTCAAGGCGGACCAACGCCTGTTCCTGGGCGAAGAAGAAGTCAAAGCTGAAACCCTGGGGCCGGTGCTCGATGCCAAGACCCAAGGCAAGAAAGACACGACGATCTTCTTCCAGGCTGACAAGGGCGTGGACTACGGCGACCTGATGAGCGTGATGGATGCCCTGCGGGCAGCCGGCTACCTCAAGGTGGGCCTGGTCGGACTCGAGACGGCAGCCAAAAAATGATCACGACGCGCCACAAACTGACGCGTTATGGCACCAGCCTCGCCGTCGTGCTGGGCGTGCATGCCGTCGCGATCGCCATCGCGCTCCATTGGTCGGCGCCGCACACGGTGCAGTTGCCACCGGCAGCCATGGTCATCGACCTGGCACCGATGCCTGCACCACCGCCACCGGCGCCGCCAAAAGTCATAACGCCGCCGCAACCGCCGGCACCGGTGGAAGAGTTGCCGCTGCCGAAACTCGCCGAGGCGCCGAAGCCGACGATCCAGGTGCCCAAGCCGGTCAAACCCAAGCCCAAGCCTCAGCCGCCCAAGCCTGTGGAGAAAAAGATCGAGCCGCCCAAGGAGAAACCTTCCGAAGAGCCGCCGAGCGACGCTCCACCGACCAACGCGCCAGCTGAAAAATCGGCCCAGCCGGTTCCAGGCCCGTCGCCGCAACAGATCGCTGCCAAAGCGTCCTGGGAAGGCACACTGCTGGCCCACTTGCAGAAGTACAAGAAGTACCCGCCAGCTGCCCAGGCCCGTGGCAAGGAGGGCCTGAACCGCCTGCGCTTCGTGGTCGATGCAGACGGCAACGTGCTGTCCTACGAGTTGGTGGGCCGCTCCGGCAACGCCGACCTGGACCGCGCCACGCTGGACATGATCCGTCGTGCCCAGCCGCTGCCCAAGCCGCCGGCCGATATGCTCAAAGGCGGCAGCATCGAGATCGTTGCACCGTTCGTGTACAACATCGAGAAGCGTCGCCGGTAAAGGCACATAGGAACCAATGTGGGAGGGGACTTGCCCCCGATGGCGGTGTGTCAGTCAAGGAAAGTCGACTGATCTACCGCTATCGGGGGCAAGCCCCCTCCCACATTTGGTTTCATCGCACCAGAAAAATCCCGACTACTGCGCGCTCAATCCACACCAAAGTTCTGATAACGTGCGTCTATCAATTGCAGCCGGTATGCTTGGCTCGCAACCTCATGGACGCCCGCTATGACTCTTACAGAATTACGCTACATCGTTACTCTCGCCCAAGAACAGCACTTCGGCCACGCGGCAGAGCGCTGCCACGTCAGCCAGCCGACGCTGTCGGTAGGCGTGAAGAAGCTTGAAGACGAACTCGGTGTGCTGATTTTCGAGCGCAGCAAAAGCGCCGTGCGCCTCACCCCAGTGGGCGAAGGCATCGTTGCCCAGGCCCAAAAGGTCCTGGAACAAGCGCAAAGCATTCGCGAACTGGCCCAGGCCGGAAAGAACCAGTTGACCGCCCCGCTGAAAGTCGGCGCCATCTACACCGTCGGCCCGTACCTGTTCCCGCACCTGATCCCGCAACTGCACCGCGTAGCGCCGCAGATGCCGCTGTATATCGAAGAAAACTTCACCCACGTACTGCGCGACAAACTGCGCAACGGCGAGCTGGACGCGATCATCATCGCCCTGCCCTTCAACGAAGCGGACGTGCTCACCCTGCCGCTCTACGACGAGCCGTTCTACGTGCTGATGCCCGCCTCCCACCCGTGGACGCAAAAAGACACCATCGACGCCGGCCTGCTCAACGACAAGAGCCTGCTGCTGCTCGGCGAGGGCCACTGCTTCCGCGACCAGGTGCTGGAAGCCTGCCCGACCCTGACCAAAGGCAACGACGGCGCTAAACACACCACCGTGGAATCCAGTTCCCTGGAAACCATTCGCCACATGGTCGCTTCCGGTCTGGGCATTTCGATCCTGCCGCTGTCGGCGGTGGACAGCCATCACTACGCCCCCGGCGTGATCGCCGTGCGCCCACTCACGCCACCGGTGCCCTTCCGTACCGTGGCGATCGCCTGGCGCGCCAGCTTCCCACGCCCGAAAGCGATTGAGATCCTCGCTGACTCGATCCGCCTGTGCTCGGTGGCCAAGCCGCCTGCTGCGAGCTGACCAACCGTATGACAGAGCTGTCGCAGGTGTCGGTGACGGCACTCAAGGGTGTCGGTGAAGCCATGGCCGAAAAGCTGGCCAAGGTCGGCCTGGAAAACCTTCAGGACGTGCTGTTCCACCTGCCGCTGCGCTATCAGGATCGCACCCGCGTTGTACCCATCGGGCATTTGCGCCCTGGGCAGGACGCGGTGGTGGAAGGCACTGTCAGCGGCGCCGACGTGGTCATGGGTAAGCGCCGCAGTTTAGTCGTGCGCCTGCAGGACGGCACCGGTGGCCTGAGCCTGCGCTTCTACCACTTCAGCAACGCGCAGAAGGAAGGTCTCAAGCGTGGCACCCGCGTGCGCTGCTATGGCGAAGCGCGCCCCGGCGCCTCCGGCCTGGAAATCTACCACCCGGAGTACCGCGCCATTACCGGCGACGAACCGCCACCGGTCGACACCACCCTTACACCGATCTACCCGCTCACCGAAGGTCTGACCCAGCAGCGCCTGCGCCAGCTGTGCATGCAAACGCTGACAATGCTCGGCCCCACAAGCCTGCCCGACTGGCTGCCCCTGGAACTGGCCCGCGACTATCAGCTGGCGCCGCTGGCCGATGCGATTCGCTACCTGCATCACCCACCGGCCGACGCCGATGTCGACGAACTGGCGCTGGGTCATCACTGGGCCCAGCACCGCCTGGCCTTTGAAGAGTTGCTGACCCACCAACTGTCCCAGCAACGCCTGCGCGAGAGCATGCGCTCGCTGCGTGCACCGGCGATGCCCAAGGCCACGCGACTGCCTGCGCAATACCTGGCCAACCTGGGCTTTGCGCCGACCGGGGCGCAGCAGCGCGTCGGCAATGAAATAGCCTATGACCTCAGCCAGAAAGAGCCGATGCTACGCCTGATTCAGGGCGATGTAGGCGCGGGCAAAACCGTGGTTGCTGCCCTCGCCGCGCTGCAAGCCCTGGAAGCCGGTTACCAGGTGGCGCTGATGGCGCCCACCGAGATCCTTGCCGAGCAGCACTTCATCACCTTCAAGCGCTGGCTCGAACCGCTGGGCCTGGAAGTGGCGTGGCTGGCCGGCAAGCTCAAGGGCAAGAACCGCGCAGCGGCGCTGGAACAGATCGCCGCCGGCGCACCGATGGTGGTGGGCACCCACGCGTTGTTTCAGGACGAAGTGAAGTTCAAGAACCTGGCCTTGGTGATCATCGACGAACAGCACCGGTTCGGCGTGCAACAACGCCTGGCCCTGCGCCAGAAAGGCGTGGGCGGGCGCATGAGCCCGCACCAGTTGATCATGACCGCCACGCCGATCCCGCGCACCTTGGCCATGAGCGCCTACGCCGACCTCGACACCTCGATCCTCGACGAACTGCCCCCCGGCCGCACCCCGGTCAACACCGTACTGGTCACCGACACCCGCCGCGTGGAAGTGATCGAGCGCGTGCGCGGCGCCTGTGCCGAAGGCCGTCAGGCGTACTGGGTGTGCACGCTGATCGAGGAGTCCGAAGAGCTGACCTGCCAGGCCGCCGAAACCACTTACGAAGACCTCACCAGTGCGCTGGGTGAGCTCAAGGTCGGGCTGATCCACGGGCGCATGAAACCGGTGGAAAAAGCTGCGGTGATGGCCGAGTTCAAGGCCGGCAACCTGCAACTGCTGGTGGCCACCACCGTGATTGAGGTGGGTGTGGACGTGCCGAACGCCAGCCTGATGATCATCGAAAACCCAGAACGCCTGGGCCTGGCCCAACTGCACCAATTGCGCGGCCGCGTCGGCCGGGGCAGCGCGGCCAGCCACTGCGTGCTGCTGTATCACCCGCCGTTGTCGCAGATCGGTCGCCAGCGCCTGGGGATCATGCGCGAAACCAACGATGGGTTTGTCATCGCCGAAAAAGACCTCGAACTGCGCGGCCCCGGCGAGATGCTCGGCACGCGCCAGACCGGCCTGCTGCAATTCAAGGTCGCCGACCTGATGCGCGACGCCGACCTGCTGCCCGCCGTGCGCGACGCCGCGCAAGCGCTGCTGGAGCGCTGGCCTGGGCATGTCAGCCCGTTGCTGGATCGCTGGCTGCGACATGGGCAGCAATACGGCCAGGTCTGAAAGACCGCGCAGCAGCCGGCTTGCCGGCGATGGCGCCCGAAAGTTCACCCCTGATAGCCAACACCATCACAATCAGCACTTAACCGACCAACAGTTGTATCAAGCTGGTTATACTTCGTTGACTGTAAGAAATTGGATCAGGCCATGTCAGAAGTCGCCCTCGCCACAGCCCCACTGACCGCCCCGCCGGTCATTCGGGCTCTGCTCGCAAAGCTCGCCGTCAACTACACGGAAGTCGCCGACCAACCGGGCCTGAATCCTGCGCGAAAGATCCAGGCCGTGCTGCTGGAAGATGCGGTGGGTGCACTGATGGTGCTGTTCCCGCAGAATCAGTTGCTCGACCTCAACCGCCTCGCAGAACTCACCGGCCGCCGCCTCACGGCCGTGTCGCCGGAGCGCATCGAGCGCATGCTGGGCAAGCATGACCTGAGCCTGCTGCCGGGCCTGCCGCCGCTCACCAGCTCGCCTTGCCTGTACGAAGGCAGCCTGCTCAACGAGCCGAGCCTGCTGGTGCATTCGGGCGAAGCCGGGTTGCTGCTGGAAATCACCAGCGCCGATTTCAAGACCATGCTCACCAAGGCCAGCGCCGCCCACTTCGGCGAGCCGCTGAGCAATATCCGCCCCAACCTCGACCGCCCGAACGATGACCGCGAGGAAATCACCCAGGCGATGCAGGCGTTTACCGCCCGCCGTATCCAGCAGCGCCTGGAAGCGACCATCGAGATTCCGCCGCTGGCCGACACCGCGCAAAAAATCATCAAGCTGCGCGTGGACCCCAACGCCACCATTGATGACATCACCGGCGTGGTCGAAACCGACCCGGCCCTGGCCGCTCAGGTAGTGAGCTGGGCCGCGTCACCGTACTACGCGTCGCCGGGCAAGATCCGCTCGGTAGAAGACGCCATCGTGCGCGTATTGGGCTTTGACCTGGTGATCAACCTGGCGCTCGGCCTGGCCCTGGGCAAGACTTTGAGCCTGCCCAAAGACCACCCGCACCAGGCCACGCCGTACTGGCACCAGTCGATCTATACCGCCGCCGTGATCGAGGGGCTGACCCGCGCCATGCCCCGCGCCCAGCGCCCGGAAGCCGGCCTGACCTACCTGGCCGGCCTGCTGCATAACTTCGGTTATCTGCTGCTGGCCCATGTGTTCCCGCCGCACTTCTCGCTGATCTGCCGTCACCTGGAGGTCAACCCGCACCTGTGCCACAGCTACGTTGAGCAACATCTGCTGGGCATCAGCCGCGAGCAGATCGGCGCCTGGCTGATGCGCTACTGGGACATGCCGGACGAACTGTCCACCGCCCTGCGCTTCCAACACGACCCGACCTACGACGGCCAATACGCCGAATACCCGAACCTGGTATGCCTGGCCGTGCGCCTGCTGCGCAGCCGAGGCATCGGCTCGGGCCCGGATGAGACGATTCCGGATGCGCTGCTGGAGCGCCTGGGTTTGACGCGTGAAAAGGCTGACGAAGTAGTGGGCAAAGTGCTGGATGCCGAGGTGCTGTTGCGTGAGCTGGCGTCGCAGTTCAGCCAGGGCTGAATAGATAGCCTGTCAGACCGCTATCGCAGGCAAGCCAGCTCCCACAGTTGGTTGCATCCACAGTTGGAACTCGATCAAGTGTGGGAGCTGGCTTGCCTGCGATGAATCGAACTCGGCCTGCCTGCAACCCTACTTCTTTTTCTTCGGCTTCAAATACTTGGTCAACCCCTGGAACCAGATCACCAGCGCCGGGTTGCCCTTGATCTGGATCGACTTGTCCTGAATCCCCGTCATAAACGCCAGTTGCTTGTTCTTCGCCTGCATCGTGGCGAAGCCATAGGCGGCATCCTTAAAGGCAATGGCAAATGCCGGAGACGGGTGAACACCCGAACGGCTGGTGATGCGCTGGTCTTTGACGATGAAGTGACGGGCAACCTTGCCGTCGAGGGTCTGCAACTGGAACGCCAGGTCTTTGTCACCCAACTGTTGCTGGAAGGCAGGATTGGTGCGGCTGGCTTTGCCCATCATCAGGCCAAGCACCCACAGCAGAAGACGAAATTTCATGCACACGGCCTCGGTGTAATTATTGAGTGGCCGCAGCAGTTTAACGATTTGCAAAAAGAACGCTACCGATCTTGCGCATTAGCGGAAGATCGGCTGGCGTTTGACACTTATAGCAGCATGTTACTTAAACGTTTGGGCAAGGAACCGGCGCCCAGTCGGCCAGGTTCGGATCGCGGCAAGTGCCTTCGATCTGCGCTTTACCGGCGCTGGCGACCTGCTTGCTTTCAGCCTGTTTGGCCTGCACGGTCTGAATGCTCTTCTCGGTGGTCACAGCTTCTTGTGGCACCACTGGCAGCACTTTCTTTTTCGCCGGCTTGACGACTTTCTTGCCTTTGGCCGGCGGCGTCACCGGAGTGGTATCGGCCGTGGCCACGGTGACCACGTCGGTACGCTGTACACCGACTTGCTGCAGGTCTTTCTCGTAAGCCTGGGTGTAGTTGTTCAGGTCTTCGCTGGCTTTGCCGTTGACCGCGACGATCAGGTCATTGGACTCCTTCAGGCCCGCGACGATTTCGGCCAGGCGCTTGCGGCCTTCGGTGTCGTTGACGGTCTTGGCCTTGCGGTCAGCCACCAGCTTGGTGAACGCGCTCTGGTAGCACTGCTGGGACGCCTTGGCGTACGCGGTGCTGCGGTCGATGTCGGAAGCGCTTTTGTTGAAGTCGGTGGAGTAGGACGCGATGCGCTGGTTGTCATCGCTGATCTGCTTCTGACGCTCGGTGTAGTAACCCGCCGCGCCGCCAGCCAGGGCGCCGCCCGCTGCACCGATGGCCGCGTTACGGCCACGCTTGTCGGAGTCGCCGGTCAGGGCGCCCAGCAGTGCACCGCCGGCCGCGCCGAGGGCGGCACCGGTGACCACCGACTTGGTCATGTCCGAATCGGTAGTGCGCAGGTGCTGCACCGGCTCGTAGCAGTTGGGGTAGTACTCGACCTTGGTGCTGGACGCGACCTTGGAGGCCGGCGACGTGGCGCAACCGGTGAGCACGGTGCTGAAACCAGCCGCGATCAACAGCAAGTGACGCTTGGAAACCGCCTTACGGGAAAAAAGCATAGGTGTGTTCTCGTTTAAGTTTGACTTGCCCAGCACGGCCCACCGCCGCCTGAGTCCCTTCCAAGCTCGCTATACAGCCAGCGCTCATCGCTGACCGCTCGCTGCGAGCAATTCCTTCAAGATCGTCGCCGGGTCGGCCCGCTGTTGCTTGCGGTAGTTGCCAACATGGCGAACGAACAGTGTTGCGCGCGTCACCAGGCTCTTGCCGAGCACCGGCTTGCGATCCAACTCTTCCTTGATACGTTGAAACTGCGCCTGGATCACCGCATCGGTGTAACGCGTGCCGGTGGCCAGGTTGTCGATATAGATCGCCACCGCACCATCAAGCGCGCTGCGGCCATTGGTGATAGCCATGTCAAACAGCTTCGCGCTGGCCTCATCCTTGTTATCCAGGGACTGCTGGCGACTCTTCTGCAGGTTGGCCAGGCGGATGTTGTAGTTGGCGATGGTCTCGGCCACCAAGGCGGCGGACTGAATCAGGTTGCCCGCCGCTTCTTCGCGTTGCTGGGCGATCAGCGACACATTGCGTTTGAGTTCTTCATTGACCAGCCCCAGCTCGGCTTGCAGCTTGGGGTCGACGCTGGCGGCGATGATGCTGTCCAGGCGCTTGGTCGGGTCCTGAGCGTCGTCGATGGCGTCGGTCAGCGACGCCAGGCGGCCTTCTTTCTGCCACTGCGCGAACAACTCCTTGTAGCGCGAACGCGGTGCCGACAGCGCACCAATCGCCACGCGAAAACCGGTGGTCTCGTTACTTTGCTCGGTGCCGTCGGCAGCGAACAGCGGGTACTCGCGGCGCATCCCGGTAAACAGCGTGCCCTCGCCTTCGAGGTAGTTGCCGCCCTTGACTACAAAGCCGCCATAGGTGCCCTGACGGCGCCCGGCGTGCACGAGTTGGAAGGACTCCTGGACCATTTCCGCGGCGTTGCCGATCACATCGAACAGACCGATCGGGTTGGGCAACCTGGTGCCGATGGGCATCAGCCGTGCAGCCTGACCGGTGCCACCGGCCACCTGATTGAACACCGCGTAGTCGCCGAGCGGGCCGTCGCTGTCACTGCCCTCGACGCGGCGTGGGAACAGGCGCCCTTCCAGGTCCTGACGGCTCACCGCGTGGCCACCGCGTGCGGCGAACTCCCACTCCACTTCGGTCGGCAGGCGCACAAAGCCCAGGCCGCCGTCGTCGGCCGAAGCACCACGGCCGCTGACTGGCAGCAAATCGCGGTGATATTTCATCAGCCAGGCGCTGTACACCGCCGAGAAGCGCTCGGCCTCAAAGCGCGACAGCTTCACCTTGGGCAAACGCCCGGCCATGCCGGTGGGCGCATCGCACGCAGGCGGAGGTTCGCCACTGGCCAGCGACTGCGCCTGGGACATCACCTGGGCGTACTGGCGTGCGGTCACTTCGTACTTGCCGATGAAGTACAGCATGGGTTTGAGTGGGGTCTTGGCGTCGGTCTTGGGCATCAACGGCGCGATGACTTTGTTCCAGTCCTTGGGCAAATCCTTGAGGGTGAACTGGCCGTTGATGAAGTCGCGGCGGTAGCCGGAAATAAACGACTGCTTATAGCCCGCCTCACCTTCGGCGAAGGGGTAGCCGAGGCTGATCTCGCGATCATCCAGCGTGCCCTGGGCCAGCACGTAGGCGTAGCGAAACAGCATATTGCCTTCGCACGGCAGCGGCAGGCTCACATCGCCTTCCAACGGCTTAGGGTTGTCGAGCTTGTCGCTTGCCTCATCGGCCCAGGCCATCGAGGCCAGGCTCAGCGCCACACAGGCGCCCAGTAACTTATACATCTCTGATTCCTTCAGAAGCCTGGATACGCGCCACTCGCCAACCGCCACAGGCCGCCGCCACGGCGCTGACGCCGAGGATCGCAACCAGGGCCAGGGCGTAATGACGCGCCAGCAGGTGGCTGGCGTGTTCGCCCGGCACCTGCACAAATAGTTGATTCAACCCCGCCTCGGCCAGGCCATACAGCCCGGCGCTGAGCACGGCGGCAACACCCGCGCTGTACAGCGCCTGCAGCACCACAAACACCAACAGTGCCCCGGTGGAAAACCCCAACAGGCGCAACACCGACAATTCCCGACGCTTGCGCGCCACCGCCGCCAAGGCCCCGGCGAAGATCGCCGCAAACGCCCCGGCCAATGCCAACCCGGCAATGATCCAGAACACGATCGACAGGTTGCGGCTCAATGACTGCACCTGGGCGATGGTCTGTGCCTGGGTCGAGACCAGCAGATTCTGCCCGGCGAAAAATACGCGCAACGGTTCCACATCGGTGAGGCTGCGCGCATACAAGCGAAACGCCGGATACACCCGCTGCTCGCTCACGCCCACGGCGTCTCCCTGCCAACCCAACCCCGGTACGGCGCGGCCATCGCGGTAATCTTCCGCCGCTTCCAGCAAGCCCAAATCAGCAAACAACCCGTCGCGCGCGAAGGCTTCCAACGGCACTACCGCCTGCACTTGCAACCGCGTGCGCTGGGCCTCAACGCGCCCCGCCACCTGCCGTGCAAAACTGGTCTCCAGCCAATCCCCCGGCCGCGCCGCGAGCTTCTCGGCGGCGGTATGACTCAATACAATCTGCTCCAGGCCCCGAGGCATCGGCAAACCGGCCAGCAGCGGATCGCCCGGCGCGGTCGGCAGCATCTCCAGAGTCAGCGTGCCGACCTGCGCCGTGGCCGCAATCTGCCGCGTGCGCGGCAAGGCAAAGGCCACATCACTGCGCATGCCAAGCTGCTCGATAAATGCGCTGCTGAATCGACCACCGCCCAACGGAATAATTTCACGGGTGGCGGGGTCGGTCTCCAAACGTTCGGTCAAACTGCTAACCAGTCCAAATTTCAGGCCAAATAACACCAGCAACGGCGCGATCACCGCCACCAGCGCCAGCACCGAACAGGCCGACAGCCACGCGTCATTGCGGTAATCCTGCCAGGCCAGGGAGGCCACCAGAGGAAGACGCATCAGCACGCCTCCCCGAGGGTCGCGGTGACGCCGCCGTCGGTGTCGCGCCGACAACTGATGCGCCGCACCTGCAAGCCACTGGCGCGAACCAACGGTTCGTCATGGGTGGCGATCACGCAGGCGGCACGGTGTTCTCGAGCCTGGGCCAGCAGCGCCTGCATCACGCGCTCGGCGTTCAGTGGGTCAAGGGATGCGGTCGGCTCATCCGCCAACACCAATTGCGGTGCATGGGCCAGGGCACGTGCGCAGCTCACGCGCTGGCGTTGGCCGACCGAGAGTGCGGCGGGCTTCTTCGCCAACTGGTCGCTGATTTCCAGCTGCGCAGCCAGGCGCGCCACGCTGCCGTCATCCTTCAAACCCAGCAGCTGCCGCGACAAGGCGATATTGCTGCGCACATCGAGAAAGCCCAACAGCCCACCGGTTTGCAGCACATAGCCCAGATGGCGGCTGCGCAACGCGGCCAGGGTCGATTGCTGGTCAGCACGCCACAGCCCGCCAATGTCCTGTTGATTGAACTCGAATTGCCCCACCTGATCCGGTGCGAGTACCAACGCCAGCACATCCAGCAAGGTGCTTTTGCCGCAGCCACTAGGGCCCACAATCGCCAATTGCTCACCCGCACGCAGCTGCAATGCCGGGATCACCAGGCTGTAACGCTGGCTACCGAGGCCCCGGCTCTTGTGCACCGCGCTCAAATTCAGCATTACGGCAATGTCGACAACGGCACGCGGTACAACGCATCACCCGGCTCGGCATCGCCGAAACGGACCCAGTTGGCCACGTCATTGTGGAAGGTTTCATAGAGGCGGATTTTCGAATCCAGCTCGTCGATAAAGTCTTCCTGCTCGGCCACGCTCAACGACAACCACAAGTCCTGGGTCATGTTCAGCGACTTGCTGCGGTACGGCAGGCCCTCCAGGTACTCGCCGAGAATGCCGCCATCGGCCAGGTTGCCGCCCTTGCGCAGGGCTTGCGGGTCGCGGCTCATATAGGCCGAGGCGCTGGCGATTTCCTGGAAGAAATCCTTGGGTGAAGTCTGGGTCTTGCGCGCCGCATCCACGATCAGTTTCAACGACTGCTGCAGGTCGTTGAGCTGCAACTTGGTGAGCATCACGCACACCTGAAACGCCGGCAGTGCCGGGTTGGTCAGGTCGCGGTCGGCGGTCCAGGCACTCACCAGCTGCGGTGCCTGGCTCGCGGTTTTGCGGCCGAGGAAATCCATGTGCATGGCGTAGCCGACGGCGGCGGATTTGTCGGCAAGCGTCGGCGCGCTGCTCAGCAGCGGCACCGGTTGCGGCGTGTCGCTGCGCACTTGGTGCACGAGGTTGGCGAACACCGTGCCGATCTCATCCACACGCTCACCCAGCTTGCGCACGTCGCCGCCGGGCACCGGCGTGTACAGGTCGCCGATCTGCGGATTGGCGTCGGCGGTGAGGATGCGGTATTGGCTTTCGGCACCGGCATGGGTTTTCTTGCCGGCATCGGTGCGCAGGTGCAGGGCGTAGATCTTGATCTGCTTGCCCAGCGCTGCCTGGCGCACTTCGGCTTCGTTCATCTGGGTAGCGGCGAACGGGTCGTTCTTGCGCAGCGCGCCGGCGTCGGTCACCAGCAGGATGATACGCCCGCCATAACCAGACCAGTCCATGCCATCCACGGCCTGCATCACCCCGGCAAACGCGTCTTCGTTGAACGAGTGGCTGGACACCGTGGACGCCCTGACCTGGCGCGCCATGTCGAGAAAGCGTTGCGGGTCGCGGCCCTGGTCGAGGGTGATCAGGGTCTTGGCCACGTATTCCAGGCCGGGGGTTTTGTTGATGCTGCTGCGAAAACCGACCATGCCGAAGCTGACACTGTCCAGCTCGCCGCGCTCGGCGATACGGGTTTGCAGCTCATGCACCACGTCGCGGATCTGGTCGATATACGGCTGCATGGACACGGTGGTATCCACCACCAGCACCACGGCGGTCCGGAAGGCATCGGCGTTGGCATTGATCACCGGCGTGGCCGGTTTGGCGGCCGCAGTGCCAGGGTCGATGGACGCGACATTGAGCAACTGCACCGGCTGGCCGTTTTCGTCGAAGCTCTCTTTGGAATCGAAGATCGGCAACAGATAGAACTGGTTCTGCGGCACCGCGCTGGCCGTCGGCTCCAGGGCCAGAACCTGGCCGTTGTCGTCACGGTTTTTCTGCGCCTTGGTCAACACACCTTTGGCGGCGGCCGGGTCGGCCAGCAGCTTTTCCACCTCAGAGGATTGGCGCAGGAACATCACCGGCGCGCGGCCCGAGCGTTCGGTGAACTTCAATACAAGGCTTTGCTTCCAGTCACTGACTTGAGCGGCTGGCAACCAGCCATCGCTACGGCCATCGGTGGCCGCACCGACGCGCACCCACGGGCTGCCGTCGACATCCTTGCGCTGGTAAACGTACAGCACCGAAAACGCCGGCAGGACCTTGCCCGGCGCACTGCCCGCTTCGGCTGAAAGCTTGGCGCCTGGCTTGCTGAGGACGCGCTGGAACAAGGTCTTCTTACCCGCCATCAGCAACGGACGCTGGCCGCCATCGACTTCGGGCACAGGCGCCACCACCGTAGGCACCACCGCAGCGGGCGGCTTGGCGACGGGCTCATCGCTGCCGCTCAACCACCAATAACTGGCACCGCCGATGGCCAATGCGACAGCCACCGCCACAGCGGCCAACGCCAACACCGGCCCACGGCGCTGCTCGGACACAGCATTATGTTGCGTCGGCGTCACCACCGGTTGACGCACCGGTTGTGGCTTGTCGGTGGGAATCTCGATGGATTGCGGGGTGATGCCTGCCAGATCAAAACTCACCGCAAGCGGCAACGGCCGCACCAGCGTAGCCTCCAGCGATGCAGCCTCCAGCGATTCCGTCGGCAGGTTATCCAACGCCAGCAGCAATGCCGCCGCATCCGGGAAACGCTCCGCCGGGTCCTTGGCCAACAACTTGCGCAGCACCGCCTGATAACGCCCGTGGTGCACCGGCAGCTCCGGCAACGGTTCGGTCAGGTGCGCCAGCGCCGTGGAGAGCGCATCGGTGCCGTTATACGGCAGCTTGCCGACGAGAATTTCATACAGCACCACGCCCAGCGCATAGAGGTCGGCGCGGCCATCAATCTCCTGGCCTCGCGCTTGTTCCGGGCTCATATAGCTCGGGGTGCCCACGGCAAAACCGGCCTGGGTGAACTGGGTACGATCATCCAGTGACTTGGCGATGCCGAAGTCCGACAGCACCGCCGTGCCATCGGCGCGAAACAGAATGTTCGCCGGTTTGACGTCACGGTGTACCAGCCCCTGGGCATGCGCATAGCCCAGGGCTGAAGCGATCTGGCGGATCAGCGTAAGGCCCTGCTCCGGCGTCAGGCCAGCCGCGATGCGCTCCTTGAGCGTGCCATTGGGCAGGTATTCCATCGCCATGTAATACAGCTCACCGACATTGCCGATGTCATGGATGGTCACCGTGTGCGGGTGCGACAAACGCGCCAGGGTCTTGCCCTCGCGCAGGAAGCGCTCGCAAAAGCTCGGGTCGGCCGCCAGCGCGGCCGCCATCACTTTGAGCGCCACCTTGCGCTCCAGCGAACGCTGGGTCGCCAGGTACACGCTGGCCATGGCGCCTTCGCCAATTTCGCCTTCAATGTCATAGCCCGGAATCAGGATGTTCATGCCGATACCTTCACGACGATGGCGGTAATGTTGTCCGGTGCGCCCCGGTTGAGGCCCAGGTGCACCAGGCTGCGCACGATTTCATCCGGCGCGTCGTGGCTCAGCACTTCGCGGATCTCATGGTCTTCGACGGTTTTGTTCAGGCCATCGCTGCACAGCAGGTAGCTGTCGCCGGGAGCGATCAACAGGTCGACCACTGCCGGCTCAAGCTGGGCTTCCACGCCAATCGCACGGGTCACGATGTTGGCGCGTGGGTGCACGCGGGCATCGGCGGCGCTGAGCAAGCCGCTGTCTTGCAGGTCTTGTACGTAGCTGTGGTCGCGAGAGATGCCCTCAAGCACGCCATCGCGCAGGCGATACAGGCGGCTGTCGCCGGCCCACAAACACACCCCGCGCAAGCCGCGAGCCGCCAGCAGCACCACGGTGCTGCCCATCATGGTCACACCACGGTTGGCGGTTTCTTCACGCACGGCGGCGTTGATGCGGATCAGGTCATTGCGCAGGGCCGCCGAGTATTCATCCAGGGAGCGCCCCACCGGCACACTGCGCAGGCTGTCGACGATCAGGCTGCTCACGTAATCGCCCGCAGCATGCCCGCCCATGCCGTCGGCCACCACCCACAGGCGGTTCTCCGACAGGTCCAGGAAGGCATCTTCATTGACCTGGCGCACCATGCCCACGTGGCTTTTGCTCGCGGATTTATACGTCGACCCCATCTACACCACACCTTCTTGTCCGAGCAAAAACTGCGCAAAATCGTCGGTGGCAGGCAGGCCCTGACACCGCAACAAACCGGGGGAAATCGTCTGCGAACCACGCCCCCACCACAGGCTCACGCCGTCGCAAGCCTGTTCGGCCAGTGCCGCCATTCGACTCTGCGGTTCAGTCGCCGCGACCCGTTGCAGGCCGGCGAAACGGCTGTCCACCGCCCGCAGCTCACTCAATGGAATACCCAGGGTGTCGAGGCCATCGTTGAAGCGTTCAAAGGTGGCGCCAGCATCCAGGGTGCTGAGCAATAGCTCTTCGGCTTGCTCGAACCACGTGTCCGGGCCGCCGACCAGCGACGCCGGGTTGGTGTCGTGATCCAGTAACGCCACCACTGCCAACGGAAAATACCGCCCGACCCGATCAATGCTCGGCATCACCACGCCCGCCGCCGCTTCCGGCCCGCACACACCTGGCGCCAGCACAAAGCGCCACAGCGGGCTCACCAGGTACACGTTGAGCCACTCGGCGCCCAGGCTGTGCTGGCTCGCGAGCAAACCTGCGGCCAGCCAACTGTCCCACGGGCCGATAAAACTCTGGGGCAAGGCGCGGCTGACAAAGTCACCGCGGCTGGCCAATTTGCCGTAGAAACCCAACGTGGTCATAGCCGCTCCGGCAGGCTGAAGCCACTGAGCACGCGGCTCTTGAATGGGTTGAAGGCGCTGTTGGCGCGCAATTCGTAGGCAATGCTCGCACCGTCGACCCGCAGGCGCAGGTTGAAGCGGTCCGGCGAGTTGCCGGCACTCAGGTCCGATTGCTCCAGCAGGCGGAACCAGGCCCACGGCCCGTCCAGGGTCACGCCCGAGCGGCCGCTGGCCGACGGCGGCATGATCGAAATCCGCACCACGCCAATGCTGCCGGGGTTCGGCCATTGCATCGCCACCGGGCGGCTCGGGCCGTGGTCGTAGCTCAGTTGCTGGCCGTCGAGGTCGAGCAGGAACTGGGTGATGCTCGGGTCCATCGACACCGGTTTTAGCTCGAAACGCACGATTGGCTGGGTGCCCCCCGACCTGAAGAACGCATCACGGATAGCCGCAGCACGCTGGAAGGTTTGCAGCACGCCCGGCGCAATCCCCAGCTTCTGCGCCGCACCCGGCTGCCAGCGCCAGGTCTGCGCGGAGGTATCCACATAGGGCTGCAGGTACTTGCGGAAGTAGTTATCCATCACCCCGCCCACGCCGAAGAACTGGCCGAAGTCATCCAGGGTGGCATCCCGCGCACTGCCCGGTGACAGGGGGTAACGACCCGCCAGGGACTGACGGTATACATTGACCACTTCACTCACCCAGGCCGCATTCAGCTGGTTACGCACCCCGCCCATCATGCTGTTGGTGGTGGAATTGACCACCGACTTGACCATGCCCTGCACCAGCGGCGGCTGGCGCTCGGCATTCAGGCTGACCCGCGTGGCCGCAGCCGCCGCCTGGTTCTTCGCCTCGCCGAGCAGCGCGTCGCCACTGGCACCGACCATGGCGCTGACCTGCACATACAGCGCGTTCATATCCGCCAGCAGGCCGTCGATGGCCGCCGGGTCGCCTTCATTCTTGCTGACGATGCTGTTGAGTTCGGCGAAGTGCGCGGTCACCGGATCGTCCGCCGTCTGCGGTGCATTGGTCACGGCTTGCTCCTGGCCGAGCAGGCTGCCGAGGCGCTCCTTGAGCTTGTCGACGCCACCTTCCACCGGCACGCCTTTGGCGGCCAACTGGCGTTCTTCGGCCTGCAGATCGGTTTCCTTGGCCACCGCCACCAGCAGCTTTTTCAGCGGCGAGGTCGGCCCGGAAATCACCCGCAGCACATCGGCTGCCTGGGCCACGCTGGTGATCGGCACAAAGTCGATGTCTGCGAGCAGGGCATCCCACTGGCGTTGGTAGTCCTGGAAATACAGGCGGCGCACATCGGCGGCCAGGCTCACCACGTTTTGCTGATCGGCCTGCGCATGGCCCAGCACCCATTGCTCTTCGGCGAGGGTGCCGGCCTGGTTCAGGCTGCTTAAAAGAAACGCCTGGCGATAACCTTTGGCGGTGAAAAAGCCACTCAACGGCTCGCCCAGCGGCTTGCCGCTTTTGCGGCTGAACACCAGCGCGGCATCGCGGCCGGCGGCTTCGTTGAGGCGAAAGTCCGGGACGCCTTCGGGCAGTTTCTGGCGCTTGACCCGGTCGTAGACACGCTGGGCCACCGGCAGTTGTTGCAGTTGCCGGCGCAGGTCATCTATCAGCCGTGGGTCGAGCCGCGCACTCGGCGGATGGCGTTCGAACAGCGCCTGCAAATGCCCGGTCAACGCCTGGCGCTGATCGGCCGGCAGGTCGCGGGGCAGGTTGCGGTCCCAGTCGAGGGCGATCCAGGCTTTGATGAAGTCCGGGTCGTAATGCTCGTTGTCGGCGAGCATCAGGTAGGCTTTCAGGCCCTCGTAGAGGAAATCGGAATTGCCGCCGCCGTGCAATTGCTCTTCGATGCGCGTGACCAGGCGCGGCGCGAACACCGCGATCAACAGTTTGCGATAGACACTGGCGGACTCGGCTTCGAGCATATCGCCCTGATACAGCCCCAGGCCCTCGGACCAGCTGGGCGAATCACCCGCCAGATTCTTCACCGCGTTGAGCAACGGCAGCACCGCGAGCACTTCACGCTGCGCCGGGCTCAGGTTCTGCACCGTCTGGCCCAGCGGCGCGACCTTCTGATCGACCTGGGCGATATACGCCTGGTTGGCGCGATAGCTCACCCACCACAGGCCGCTGACCACCACGACCAAGGCCACGGTGGCCGCGAGTACACCGCGAGCAATCCACTTGCGACGCCGCTCGACCTTGGGGTTCACACCGACCAATCCACGTTCGGCAAACGCCACAGCGGTGAACAGCTTTTCGATGAAATAACTGCGCCCGGTGCCGCTTTGGCGCGCCAGGTGCTGGCGGTCCAGGTTCATGCTCTGGGCCATGGCGCCGATCAAACGATCAATCGGGCTGCCTTCCTGTGTACCGCTGGTGAAGTACACACCGCGCAGCAAGACGCGCTCTTCAAAGGCATTGGGCTTGAACACGCCTTCGAGGAAGCTCTGCAGGCAGTCCTTCAACGCGCCGAACTGCTGCGGGAAGCCGTAGATCAGGTCCCGTCGCGCCGGATCGCGCTCCTGTTGCAGGCGTTCCACCAGGCGTTCGTTGAGGCGCTGTTCCAGCCCGGCAAATTCACTTTGCAGGTGGGCCAGCGGGCTGTCGCTGTTTTTGCCGTCGTCCAGGGCAAAGGTCATGCCCCACACCTGGGCACGTTCTTCCTTGCTCAGGTTGTCGAAGAACTCCATGAAGCCCGGCACCAGGTCGAGCTTGGTCAGCATCAGGTAGATCGGGAAGCGTACGCCCAGTTGGGTGTACAGCTCCTGGATACGCAGGCGGATCGCCGCAGCGTGGGCGGCACGTTCGGCGTCGGTGCCGAGCAGCAGATCCGAGAGGCTGATGGCGATAAATGCGCCATCAATCGGGCGGCGCGAACGCTGCTTTTTCAGCAGGTCGAGGAAGCCCAGCCACGCGGCTTTATCCACCGTGGAGTTGCTGTCCTGGGTGGTGTAGCGGCCAGCGGTGTCGAGCAAAACGGCCTGGTCGGTAAACCACCAGTCACAGTTGCGCGTGCCGCCCACGCCACGCACGGCACCGGCGCCCAACTGCGCAGCCAGCGGGAAATGCAGGCCGGAATTGACCAGCGCGGTGGTCTTGCCCGAGCCTGGCGGGCCGATGATCACGTACCACGGCAGCTCGTAGAGATTGCGGCGCTCATCACCGCCGAGCTTGGCTTTTTTCAGCAGCGCCAGGGCTTCGTCCATGCGCTGGCGCAGGGTCGACAACTCTTCGGCAGTCGCCACGCTGTTGGGGTCGGCCGGGGTTTCGGCGGCCAGGCTGCGCATCACTTCGGCTGCCTGGCGACGCGCCTGGATAATGCAGAACACGCGGTAAGCGACCCACAGCGCAAACACCAGAATGATCAGCGCCCAGCGCCGCCCTTCCGGCACCAAAACATCGAGCAACGGCCCTACAAACCAGATGATCAGGCTCAGGGCGATCAGGCCCAGCACGGGGATCACCCAACGAATCATGAAACTGAAAAACGCCTTCACTCGACGCCCTCCGCCAATACGGTGATTTCAACCCGACGATTGCGGGCACGGCCTTCAGCGGTGCTGTTGGTCGCCACCGGCTCAGTGTCGCTACGGCCTTCGGCGCTGAAGCGCTCGGCCTGCCCGGTCTTGGCGGCGAGGATTTCCAGCACCGACTTGGCCCGCGCTTCGGACAGCGCCCAGTTCGACGGGAAACGCAGTGTGGCAATCGGGCGGTTGTCACTGTGCCCGGTCACACGCACCTGGCCCTTGACCTTGCGGACGGCGTCGGCGATGCGCAGCATCAGCGGCTCGAAGTCATCGCGGATGCTGGAGCTGGCAGACGCGAACAGTTCATCGCCACGAATCGTCACCACGGAGCGGTCGACCTTATCTTCTACCGCCACGCGGCCAGCCTTGATGTCCTCCACCAGAAAGCCTGCCAGGCGCGGGCGCTCGA
This sequence comes from Pseudomonas viridiflava, assembly GCF_900591205.1. GTDB lineage: Bacteria > Pseudomonadota > Gammaproteobacteria > Pseudomonadales > Pseudomonadaceae > Aquipseudomonas. Next base: position 284,955 of record NZ_UUPU01000001.1, on the reverse strand, counting down.
TGACTTTGGGCTGCACCACCGGACGGTCGATGGCCTGCACCGGGATCTCGCCCAGGGCATGGATATTCTTGAACACCGGCTCGGCGTCCGAGGCCAGCTTCAGGCGCAAGCCGAATAGCAACGCGAGCAGCAACGCCAGGCCGATGGCCACAGCGATCCACGGCGGCATGAATTGCGCCAGGCGATCGCGTGCCACGGTCACGCCGCGCCAATGCGGCGACAGCTCGCGTTCGTGCTCGCCACGGGCGCTGCGAATCGCGGCAGCGGTGCGTTCACGCAAGGCTTCCAACTGGCTGCGACCGTCATTCATCACACGGTAGCGGCCCTCAAAACCCAGGCACATGCACAGGTACAACAACTCCAGCAGGTACAGGCGTTCGCGTGGGCTTTGCAGGCAATGGTCCAGCAGCTGGAAGACTTTTTCGCCGCCCCAGGCTTCGTTGTGCACGGTGATCAACAGGCTCTGCTTGCCCCAGTCACTGGTGCTGCCCCACGGCGTACTGAGCACCGCTTCATCCAACGCGGTGCACAGCGCGTAACGCGCCAGCAGCACTTCATTGCGCGCCACACCGGCGGCTTCGGCGCGCTCTTCGAACTGGCGCAGGTAGGCCAGCAATTGCGCACGCAGGCTGGCCGGCGCCGGGTGGGCGATGGTGTTGCGCAGGCGTGTCAGCAGCGCCAACAGCGGGCCGGCCGCACTTTCCAGCGGGTTGAGACCCTGGCTTTTGCCGGTCAGGATCGGCACGGCAGGCATCGACAGCGGTGCCGGTTCGGCACGCGCAGGTGCAGGCTCCCGGCCACCCGGACGCGGCATGAACTGGGTGCGGTCGTCATCATTGGGATGCATCGCGGATTATCCTCGGATCGCCCAGAAGGCCAGGTTCAAGCCCGGGAACTGCCCGGCGATATGGAAAGCAAAACCGCCGGAGTTATTCAGTTGCTGCCAGTGCTCGCTGCCCCGGTCCAACTCGTAATAAGTGCTGCCTGCGTGGTAGGGAATCTGGCGTGGCGCCACCGGCAGCGGCTGCAGGCCGATGCCCGGCAGTTGCAAGTTGACCATGTCGCGGATGTGCTCCACCGAGCCGACTTTGCTCTGCTGGCCGAAGCGCGCGCGCAGGGTTTCGCCGGGCACGTCGGCGCGCACTACGAGGATGAAACTGGCGCTGTCGAGCAGGGTTTTGTCGGCGAGCATTGCCACGTGGATGCCGTAGGCTTTCTCGACAATCGGAATCGGCGTGGCCTTGCTGTCGATCAGCATCGACAGCGCTTCACGCAGGGCCGCCATCACCGGGGCGAAGCTCAGGGCCAGGTCGTCGTGTTGGTATTGCGGGTATTCCTGGGGGCGACGGCCGGAGGTAGAAAAAGTCGAAAACTCACCGGCCAGGCTGACCAGTTCGCTGAAGAAGCGCTCCGGGTGCAGTGGGCTCAACTGGCTGAAATGCTGGAGCAATGGCTGAGCCCGGTTGACCAGTTGCAGCAGCATGAAGTCGGCAATCTCCGACGCGCCACCGGCGCCCGAGGCGACCACGCGACCCGCCAGGGCTTCGCCGCGTTGGTGCAGCAGGCCGAGCAGTTCGCTGCGAAACGCCGTCAGTGGCTTGCTCGCGGCCACGTCCAGCACCGGCGGGATGTAGGTGTCATCCAGCACCAGTGCGCGGTCGGCACGTTTTTCCTTGATGCGCACCAGGCCGATGGCGGCATAGTCGCTGATGCCATCCTGCGCCGTCAGCAGGCGCAAGGCGCGGGAGCCGACGGCCACCGGTGCACGGTTTTCGAATGGGGCATTGTCGTCGCGCACCTCGCGCACCTGGCTCACATACCGTGCGGCGCCGAGGTCTTCGCCGTCGTCGACGGTGTCACGCGCACCCGCACGCTTGAGCGGCAAGGCCAGGTACACCAGGCCGTCGCGCAGGTTGTCGTCGATATTCAGCGGGCTTGGCGCCAGGTCATCCTGGGGAATATTGAACGGTGTGCCGTCGGGCAACAGGCCGCGTGCCGAGACAATCGCCAGCTTGCCCTGGGCCAGCAGGCCCTGGTCGATCAGCAATTCGGAAACCCCCCAGGCACCGGCAGATAGCGGGCGGCTGCGGGCGTCGATCAGGTTTTCCAGGTAACGGTCATGCTGCTGGAAGTGCTGCGTTCCGATGAACATGCCTTCCGACCAGACCACGCGATTGTTCCAGGACATGGGGGCTCCGATTGCGTCTATTGGGCAGGGCTGGATGGGGTGACCACGATGTCGGCGCGCACGGCACGCACATCGAGGCTGATCTGGTATTCGGTGTATTGGCGCGGCGGCACGCTGATCACCGTGCGCCATTGCGCACGGTCCAGCTCGCGGTAACCCACCAGCAAGCCGATCTGGCGAGTGGACGGGTCGAGGTCACGCTGGATACTCAACTGCTGGCCGGGTTGCACCATCACTTCGTCCTGGTCCAACAGGTCCAGGCCCAATGTGGATTGCGCACGGTCAGCCAGCGCGAAGTAATCGGAGCGGCCGAAGGTGGCGGCGTTTTTCAGTTCGAAGATGCGCACCCGCACCGGGGCGGCCTGGCCATTGGCGCCGGGGTTGAGCCCGGCAATCGCGTGAAAATGCAGCTCGATGGCAGCGGTGTCGGCCTCGGCTTCAGCGCCGGCCTCGGGTTTGGCCGCATCCTTGGCACACGCCGTCAGCAGCAGCAGTGTGGCGACTGCGAGTAAAAACCTGGGAATCATCCTGCGTCCTCAATGACGTATTTAGCTATCCGTTAATCCATGTATTGCGAGTTGTCAGCGCCGTTGACGTGCGCTGTGTGCTTCATAGGCTCGGCTGAATTCGCGGCCGAACAGGTCCTGGAAATCTTCCTGGGCCTCGCGGGAAATGTTGCTGTAAAGCTCGGTGAACTGCTGCCAGTACTGGGCCTGGCGCGAGCCATTGAAAATGCTCGACAGCCCACCGGGCTTGCCCATGCGCTCTTCCAGCTGTGCCGGTTCGAAACGGGCGAGCAGGTGTTTGATCGCTGCCTCCACACCCGCCATCACTGCCAGTTGATGGGCGCGCAGGTCGTCGAAACTGTCGCGCACGGCGAGGTCCGGCGCCATAAACGCTTGGTTTCCATGACGCAGCAACAGCAGCAGTGCCTCGTCGGCATTCGGCGCGAACTTCAACGGGTTGTTTTCGGCAGGCTGAATCATCGTCTGCTGCATGCGGAACTCGCCTTTGAGGCTGGCGCGGGCACGTAACACGTCGATCAAGCCTTCGACCATCAAGCGGTAACTGCGGCCGATGTTTTCCATCTGGGCCTCTGCCTGGGCTTTATCCAACCGCAACTGGTCCAGGCCGGCACCACGCAGGAAAGCTTGCAGCAGGTCGGGCGTTTGCAGGGCCTCGGCCACGGGGAGCACGGGCTCGACCACGGGCGGCGGCGGGACGACGGCGGCAGGCGGTGGCGGTGGCGGTGGCGGCGCACTGACGACCGGCGCAGGTGTGTCGCCAAACAGGTCCCAGTCTTCGGGAATCACCGCGCCGGACACCGACGGCTGCTCAACCACAGGCACCGCCACCGGCGTCGGCGGGCGGAAGTCGTGTTGTTCTGAGGGCACGTGATCGGCCACGGTCGGCGGCGGCACGGCGGTGGGGCTGAGGAAGTCGAAGAGGTCCGGCAGGGTGTCCATCGACGAGGCGCCTTGGAACTGCGGGGCGATCACCGGCGTGGGGATAGGCTTGTTCGCCACGGCGCCCATCAAGGCTTCAAAACTGTTCGCCGAATCACCGACAAACGGCTGGCTGTCGATAGCCTGCACGTTGAAATCTATACGCGCCTGGATCTCGTAATCGCCGATGCGAATCAGCTCGCCATCGTGCAGTGGCTCGCTGTTACCCCTACGCAAACGAATCCCGGCGTTAACCAACTCCACACCGTTTGTACTGTTATCGGTTAAATAATAACGGCCGTCTTTGTATTGAATAACACAATGTTGCGAAGACACCAGGCGCTCAGGATCAGGCAATACCCAGTCATTATCCGAGCTGCGGCCGATCGCCATCGAGCCCTGATTCATGGACTTTTCCGAGCATTGCCCAGGGGTAATCTTGTGATAACTAGTGATAGTCAAACACAGCGACATCTTGCCTCCTTGCTGATACTTCGCGCGCAGTCGATTCCCGGGACAGCGGTTCCCGAGAGATCCCTATCAGGTCGTGCAATCGACCTTCACCAGCCTGCCGATGTCAGCATGATCGCTGATCTTAACTGGGCTCCATGACAAAAATCCTGCCCCGGTGCGCCATTCGACCCACCAGTCGCACAGGTTGTTAAGCACCGCACATCTGTCACAGAGGGCGAATAGCTTACCTTGACAAGGCCCAACTACTACACCAAAAATGCACAACTTCTTGAATACCAGTGATGGCACAGTAGTGGCATCTTGCTTATATGACCAAGAAAACATGCAAAGTTCCTCGCGCAACTAATGCATGCATTGCCCGCCATCTAACGGGCTGATAGGGAGATCAATTTCAGTGGATGTGCCGTTGCTGCTCGCCGCCGTTTCCGCGACTTCGCCCTGTGGCGAAGACATGGAATATGACGCCCAATTTCTCCAACTTGAGCGTGATGCCAGGGGCCAACCCGAGCGCAGCATGGGCGATTCCATCCTGCCTGCCGAACCGCCGGAATGGCGCAGCATCCAGCAGCAAAGCCTCGACCTGTTGCAGCGCAGCAAAGACCTGCGCATCACCCATTTCCTGTTGCAAAGCACCCTCGCCCTCCAGGGCGTGGCCGGGCTGGCCGAAGCGCTCACCCTGATCAACGCGTTGCTGCGTGAATACTGGGCCGACCTGCACCCGCGCCTGGATGCCGACGACGATAACGACCCTACCGTACGCATCAACGCCCTGTCCGGCTTGACCAGCGACGCGACCATTCGCCTGCTGCGCGAAAGCATCCTCACACGCTCGCGCACCTTCGGCCCGGTAAGCCTGCGCGCCGCGCTGAATGCCGGCGGCCTGATGAGCTTCCCCGATGAACACCTCGGCGCCCAGCAGCTCAACGCCGCATTTCTCGACAGCGACCCCGAACAACTGCAAGCCACCCGCGACGCCCTGAGCGCCGCACGTGCTGCCTGCGAAGCCATCGAACAACAGGTCAGCGACCAGGTCGGCTCCGCCCAGGGCGTCGACCTCAGCCTGTTGAAGCAACCGCTCAAGCAGGCGCTGCAAATCCTCAATCAAGCCGTACCCGATACGGCCGGCAGCAGCGAACCCGAGGCCGTCAGTGACGACAATGCCCCCTCGGTCGATTTCGCCGCCGCCCCCGCAGCACCGCGCCCCGTTGGCGATATCGCCAGCCGCGACGATGTGCTGCGCAGCCTGGACAAAATCCTTGCGTACTACACCCGGCACGAGCCTTCGAGCCCGCTGCCGGTGCTGTTGAACCGGGCGAAAAATCTGGTGCACGCCGACTTTGCGGCCATCGTGCGCAATCTGATTCCCGACGGCATGTCCCAATTTGAAAACCTGCGCGGCCCGGACGGCGAGTAAACCGCCCAACCGTGCAGTAACAACACCGTCGCTCAAGCGACCAGGAGCAGCAACGTGGCGAAGCAAAGTTCTCAGAAATTCATCGCGCGCAACCGCGCGCCTCGAGTGCAGATCGAGTACGACGTCGAGCTTTACGGCGCCGAGAAAAAGGTCCAGCTGCCCTTCGTGATGGGCGTGATGGCCGACCTCGCCGGCAAGCCTGCCGAGCCGCTGCCACCCGTGGCCGACCGCAAGTTCCTTGAAGTGGACGTCGATAACTTCGACTCGCGCCTCAAGGCCATGCAGCCGCGTGTGGCGTTCCACGTGCCCAACGAACTGACCGGCGAAGGCAACCTGAGCCTGGACATCACCTTCGAAAGCATGGACGACTTCAGCCCGGCCGCCGTGGCCCGCAAGGTCGACTCGCTGAACCAATTGCTCGAAGCCCGCACCCAGCTGGCCAACCTGCTGACCTACATGGACGGCAAAACCGGCGCTGAAGAAATCATCATGAAGGCGATCAAGGACCCGGCATTGCTTCAGGCACTTGCCAGCGCGCCCAAGCCTGCAGGGGACCAGTAATCATGACTGACAATACCGCCCGCGAAGGCGCCCAGAACCTGGGTGCTACCCAAGAAGCCAGCGAGTTCGCGAACCTGCTGCTGCAAGAATTCAAGCCCAAGACCGAGCGTGCCCGCGAAGCCGTGGAAACCGCCGTGCGCACCCTGGCCGAACAGGCTCTGGCGCAGACGGACCTGGTGTCCAACGACGCGATCAAGTCGATCGAGTCGATCATCGCCGCCATCGACGCCAAGCTCACCGCCCAGGTCAACCAGATCATCCACCATCAGGATTTCCAACAGCTGGAAAGCGCCTGGCGTGGCCTGCACTACCTGGTCAACAACACCGAGAGCGATGAGCAACTGAAGATTCGCGTGCTCAATATCTCCAAGCCGGACCTGCACAAGACCCTGAAGAAATTCAAGGGCACCGCATGGGACCAGAGCCCGATCTTCAAGAAGATGTACGAAGAAGAATACGGCCAGTTCGGCGGCGAACCGTACGGCTGCCTGGTGGGCGATTACTACTTCGACCAGTCGCCACCCGACGTGGAACTGCTGGGCGAGCTGTCGAAAGTCTGCGCCGCCATGCACGCCCCGTTCATTGCTGCGGCGTCGCCGACCGTGATGGGCATGGGCTCGTGGCAGGAACTGTCGAACCCACGCGACCTGACCAAGATCTTCACCACCCCGGAATACGCCGGCTGGCGCTCGCTGCGTGAATCGGAAGATTCGCGCTACATCGGCCTGACCATGCCACGTTTCCTGGCGCGCCTGCCGTATGGCGCCAAGACCGACCCGGTGGAAGCCTTCGCCTTCGAAGAAAACACCGACGGCGCCGACAGCTCCAAGTACACCTGGGCCAACGCCGCCTACGCGATGGCCGTGAACATCAACCGTTCGTTCAAACACTACGGCTGGTGCTCGCGCATCCGTGGCGTGGAGTCCGGCGGTGAAGTGGAAAACCTGCCGGCCCACACGTTCCCGACCGATGACGGTGGCGTGGACATGAAGTGCCCGACTGAAATCGCCATCAGCGACCGCCGTGAAGCGGAGCTGGCGAAGAACGGTTTCATGCCGCTGCTGCACAAGAAAAACACCGACTTCGCGGCGTTCATCGGTGCGCAGTCGTTGCAGAAACCGGCCGAATACGATGACCCGGACGCCACCGCCAACGCCAACCTGGCTGCGCGCCTGCCGTACCTGTTCGCCACCTGCCGTTTCGCCCACTACTTGAAGTGCATCGTGCGCGACAAGATCGGCTCCTTCAAAGAGAAGGACGAGATGCAGCGCTGGTTGCAGGACTGGATCCTCAACTACGTCGACGGCGACCCGGCGCACTCCACCGAAACCACCAAGGCCCAGCACCCATTGGCTGCTGCCGAAGTGATCGTGGAAGACGTCGAAGGCAACCCGGGGTACTACAACTCCAAGTTCTACCTGCGCCCGCACTACCAGCTCGAAGGGCTGACCGTGTCGCTGCGTCTGGTATCGAAGCTGCCTTCGGCGAAGAGCGCGTAATAAAGATCCGCCGGGATCGGGCTTTTTGTGGGAGCCAGGCTTGCCCGCGATGCAGGCGACGCGGTCTGTCAGTCAGACCGCAGTGATGCCATCGCGGGCAAGCCCGGCTCCCACAGAAAAGCACCGCCCCAGGGTTAACCAAATATCGTGGCCCAGGCCACACAGGGAGAAAACATGGCTGTTGATATTTTCATCAAGATCGGCGACATCAAGGGCGAGTCCATGGACAAGGCCCACAAGGACGAAATCGACGTGCTGAACTGGAGCTGGGGCATGGCCCAGTCCGGCAACATGCATGTGGGCGGTGGCGGCGGTGCGGGCAAGGTGAATATCCAGGACCTGTCGCTGACCAAATACGTCGACAAAGCCTCGCCGAACCTGATGATGCACTGCGCCAGCGGCAAGCACATCGACAAGGTCAAGCTGACCGTGCGCAAGGCCGGTGGCGAAAGCCAGGTCGAGTACATGGTGATCAACCTGGAAGAAGTGCTGGTGACGTCCCTGAGCACCGGCGGTTCGGGCAGCGATGATCGCCTGACCGAAAACGTCACCCTGAACTTCGCCCAAGTGATGGTCGACTACCAGCCGCAGAAAGCCGACGGCACCAAAGACGGCGGCGCGATCAAGTTCGGCTGGAACATCCGTTCCAACACCAAACGCTGATTGCCCCTGTAGCCGCTGCCTTCGGCGGCGGCTGCACGCCCCCTATTCCTCTCACAACCTGTCCGTGGAGCTGCTTTGGTGGTAACTGAAATCGCTTCCCGCGACCGTCTGCAACCGTCCCTGCTGGACCGGTTGACCGACGACGACCCAACCAATCCCAAGGAAAGCGCCGACAAACGCGTGCTGTCCCTGACCCAATTGAAAGCCTCGGTTCTGCGCGACCTGGCGTGGCTGCTCAACACCACGTCGTTGCTGGATGCCGACGCCACGTTGCACACCCCGGCGGGCACCTCGGTAGTCAATTACGGCCTGCCGGCACTGGCCGGCAACAGCGTTTCCAGCGTGGATATCAAGGCGCTGGAAGCCCTGATCTACCAGGCGATTGCCACGTTTGAGCCGCGTATTCTGCGCCACACGCTGCGCGTCAAAGCACGAGTCGGGCATGGCGAGATGAACCATAACGCCCTGAGTTTCGAGATCGAAGGCGACCTGTGGGCGCAGCCGGTGCCCTTGCGCCTGCTGCTGCAAACCGACCTCGACCTGGAGTCCGGCCATGTGCGCGTGGTGAATGCCGACCAGCGGAGGCGCCCATGAACCCGCGCCTGCTGGAGCTGTACAACCAGGAACTGCACCACGTGCGCGAAAGCGCCGCCGAGTTCGCCAAGGAATACCCGAAGATCGCCAGTCGGCTGACCCTGTCCGGTATGGACTGCGCCGACCCGTACGTCGAACGCCTGCTTGAGGGTTTTGCCTACCTCACGGCCCGCGTGCAGCTCAAACTCGACGCCGAGTACCCGACCTTCACCCACAATCTGCTGGAAATCGCCTACCCACACTATCTGGCGCCGACGCCGTCGATGACCGTGGTGCAATTGCAGACCGACCCCGATGAGGGCTCCCTGGCCAGCGGTTTTCCCTTGCCCCGCGACACGGTGCTGCGCGCCGCATTGGGCCGCGAAACCCAGACCTGCTGTGAGTACCGCACCGCCCATCCGGTGACGCTGTGGCCGTTGCAGGTCAGTAACGCCGAGTACTTCGGCAACCCCGCCGCCGTACTCGGTCGCCTGGCCGCCAGCGAGCCGAAGGCCAAGGCAGGTTTGCGCCTGACCCTGCGCACCGGCGCCGAATTGCCGTTCAACAGCCTCGACCTCGACAGCCTGCCGCTGTACCTCAGCGGCGCCGACGAGCAGCCGTTCCGCCTCTATGAACAACTACTGGGCAATGCCTGCGCGGTGTTCGCACGCAAGCCGGGTGGTGATTGGGTTGAGCGCCTGCCGCAAGATGCGCTGCGCTCGCGGGGCTTTGACGATGCCGACGCGGCCATGCCGGTGGTGGCGCGGGCGTTCCAGGGCTATCGCCTGTTGCAGGAATACTTCGCCCTGCCCCACCGGTTCCTGTTCGTCGAATTTGCTGAGCTGAGCCGTGCGGTCAAGCGCTGCGACGGCCAGGAACTGGAGCTGATCGTGCTGTTCGACCGCCACGAGCCGAGCCTGGAAGGCAGCGTCGGCGCGGCGCAGTTCCTGCCGTTCTGCACGCCGGCGATCAACCTGTTCCCCAAACGCGTGGACCGCATCCACTTGTCCGACCGGGTCAACGAGCACCATGTGATCGCCGACCGCACGCGGCCGATGGATTTCGAGATTCACTCGTTGAGTGGCATCACCGGCCACGGCACCGGACCGGAGCAGCCGTTCCTGCCGTTCTACGCAGTGCGCGACCCATCGCGTTATGGCCGCGACCAGGCGTATTACACGGTGCGCCGCGAGCCACGGGTGTTGTCCAGCGACCAGCGCCGCAACGGCCCGCGCTCCACCTATGTGGGCAGTGAAACCTTTGTGAACCTGGTCGACAGCCAGCAAGCGCCGTACCGCCATGACTTGCGCCAACTCGGTGTGACGGCGCTGTGCACCAACCGCGATTTGCCGCTGTTCATGAGCGTGGGTAATGGCAAGACCGACTTCACCTTGGCCGACAGTGCCCCGGTATTGTCTGTGCGCTGCGTGGCCGGGCCAAGCCGCCCGCGTGCCAGCCATGCCCACGACGCCAAAGCCTGGCGTTTGATCAGCCAGTTGTCGCTCAACTATTTGTCCCTGAGCGAACAAGGCCAGGGCGCCGCCGCCTTGCGCGAATTGCTGCGCCTGTACGGCGACAGCAACGATGCCGCCCTGCAATTGCAGATCGAGGGCCTGCGCGAGGTCAGCAGCAAAGCCGTGACCCGGCGCCTGCCGATGCCCGGCCCGATCGTGTTTGGTCGCGGCCTGGAAATCAGCCTGGAATTCGATGAAAACGCGTTCCGCGGCACCGGCGTGTTCCTGCTCGGTGCGGTGCTGGAGCGCTTCCTGGCACGTTACGTGTCGATCAACAGTTTTACCGAGACGGTGATCCGTACCACCGAACGCGGCGAGATCATGCGATGGAAAGCCAAGCCCGGGCGGCGTCCGACCCTGTGAATACACTGGATGCGATGCATCAGGAGCCCTGGGAATACGATTTTTTCCAGGCGCTGCGGCGTATCGAGTGCGAATCGCCGGGCCTGCCACGCCTGGGCCATTCCCTGCGTCTGGCGGATGACCCGCTGCGCCTCGGGCAACAGGCGGATTGCACCTTTGCCCCGGCCACGTTGGCTTCGGTCGATCCCGGCGGCGACGGCAAGCCGGCGCGCCTGGAGCAATTCTTCTTCGGCCTCGGCGGCCCCAACGGCCCGCTGCCGCTGCACATCACCGAATACGTGCGTGAGCGTCAGCGCAACAATGCCGACAGCACCAGCAAACAGTTTTTGGATGTGTTCCACCATCGCCTGCTCAGCCTGTTTTACCGGGCCTGGGCCGAGGCGCGGCCGACGGTCAGCCACGACCGCCCGGACGATGATTACTGGTCAGCACGCCTCGCCGCCCTAAGCGGCCGGGGTATGCCGAGCCTGCTGAATCAGGGGCTCATCCCGGATACCGCGAAGCTGCATTACAGCGGCCACCTGTCGGCGCAAACACGCTACCCGGACGGCTTGAAGGCGATCCTCGGCGAGTATTTCGGCCTGCCGGTGGAGATCGAAGAGTACATCGGCCAGTGGCTGGAGTTGCCCGAGCGCAGTCGCGTGGGGGTCAGCGCCAACCAGCTGGGCGTGGACTTTTGCCTGGGCAGCCACGTGTGGGACCGCCAGCATAAATTCCGCATCCGCCTCGGCCCGCTCACGCTGGATGACTATATGGGCATGCTGCCCGGCAGCCAGCCGTTCAACGAACTGGTGGCGTGGGTAGCCGAGTACCTGGGCCATGAATTGGACTGGGATTTGAACCTGGTTCTGCAACAACCTGAAGTGCCTGCGCTGCAACTCAACGGCCAGTTCCGCCTGGGCTTCAATACCTGGCTCGGCCAACCCGAGCATGACGCCAACGACCTAATCCTGGCCCGGCATTACGCCGATCACGCCACCACCTCAAGGAATCCAGAGCATGGGTGAAATCAGTCGCGCCGCACTGTTCGGCAAACTCAACAGCGTGGCCTACAAGGCCATCGAAGCCGCCACCGTGTTCTGCAAACTGCGGGGCAACCCGTATGTGGAACTGGCCCACTGGTTTCACCAGTTGCTGCAACTGCAGGACTCGGACCTGCACCGCATCATCCGTCAGTTCAACGTCGAACCGGCGCGCCTGGCGCGTGACCTGACCGAAGCCCTGGACCGCCTGCCACGTGGCTCGACCTCGATCACCGACCTGTCCTCCCATGTGGAAGAAGCGGTAGAGCGCGGCTGGGTCTACGGCAGCCTGATGTTCGGCGAAAGCCAAGTGCGCACTGGCTACCTGGTGCTCGGCATTCTAAAAACCCCGAGCCTGCGCCATGCGCTGTTGGGTTTGTCGTCCGAGTTCGACAAGATCAAGGCCGAAGCCCTGAGCGAGCGTTTTGATGAATACGTCGGCGACTCGCCGGAAAACGCCCTTAGCGCCAGCGACGGTTTCAACGCCGGCGCCGTGCCCGGCGAAGCCAGCGGTGCGATGGCGCCGAGTGCGATGGGCAAGCAGGAAGCACTCAAGCGTTTTACCGTCGACCTGACCGAACAGGCGCGCAGCGGCAAGCTCGACCCGATTGTGGGCCGTGATGAAGAGATCCGCCAACTGGTGGATATCCTGATGCGTCGGCGCCAGAACAACCCGATCCTCACCGGTGAAGCCGGTGTGGGCAAGACCGCCGTGGTTGAGGGCTTCGCCCTGCGCATCGTCGCCGGAGACGTACCGCCCGCGCTCAAAGATGTGGAACTGCGCAGCCTCGACGTGGGCCTGCTGCAGGCCGGCGCCAGCATGAAAGGCGAGTTCGAACAGCGCCTGCGCCAGGTCATCGAAGACGTTCAAGCCTCGCCCAAACCGATCATCCTGTTTATCGACGAAGCCCACACGCTGGTGGGTGCCGGTGGCGCCGCCGGGACCGGTGACGCGGCCAACCTGCTGAAGCCCGCGCTGGCCCGTGGCACCTTGCGTACCGTGGCCGCCACGACTTGGGCCGAGTACAAAAAACACATCGAGAAAGACCCGGCGCTGACCCGCCGCTTCCAGGTGGTACAGGTGGCGGAGCCGTCGGAAGACAAGGCGCTGCTGATGATGCGCGGCGTGGCCTCGACCATGGAAAAACACCACCAGGTGCAGATCCTCGACGAAGCCCTGGAAGCCTCGGTGAAGCTGTCGCACCGCTACATCCCCGCGCGCCAGTTGCCGGACAAATCCGTGAGCCTGTTGGACACCGCCTGCGCCCGCGTCGCTATCAGCCTGCACGCCGTGCCGGCCGAAGTGGACGACAGCCGCCGTCGCATCGAAGCGCTGGAAACCGAGTTGCAAATCATCGCCCGCGAGCATGCCATCGGCATCGCCATTGGCGCGCGTCAGAGCAATAGCGAAGCCTTGCTGGCTGCTGAGCGTGAACGCCTGGCAACCCTGGAAAGCCGCTGGGCCGAAGAGAAAACCCTGGTGGACGAGCTGCTCGCCACTCGCGCCACCCTGCGTGAAAAAGCCGGCGTGGTAGACAGTGGCAATGATGAGTTGCGCGCCCAGTTGGTCGACCTGCAACAGCGCCTCACTGCCCTGCAAGGCGAGACCCCGCTGATCCTGCCGACCGTGGATTACCAGGCCGTGGCCTCGGTGGTCGCCGACTGGACCGGCATTCCAGTGGGCCGCATGGCGCGCAATGAACTGGAGACGGTGCTCAACCTCGACCAGCACCTGAAAAAACGCATCATCGGTCAGGATCACGCCCTGCAAATGATCGCCAAGCGCATCCAGACCTCCCGCGCCGGCCTCGACAACCCGAGCAAGCCGATTGGCGTGTTCATGCTCGCCGGCACCTCCGGCGTGGGCAAGACTGAAACCGCGCTGGCCCTGGCCGAGGCCATGTACGGCGGTGAGCAGAATGTGATCACCATCAACATGAGCGAATTCCAGGAAGCCCACACGGTGTCGACCCTCAAGGGCGCACCACCGGGCTATATCGGCTACGGCGAAGGTGGCGTGCTGACCGAAGCGGTACGGCGCAAACCCTACAGCGTGGTGCTGCTGGACGAGGTGGAAAAAGCCCACCCGGACGTGCACGAAATCTTCTTCCAGGTGTTCGACAAAGGCGTGATGGAAGACGGCGAAGGACGGGTGATCGACTTCAAGAACACCCTGATCCTGCTGACCACCAACGCCGGCACCGAGCTGATTTCCCAGGTCTGCAAAGACCCGGCGAATATCCCCGAGCCGCAAGCAATCGCCAAGGCGTTGCGCCAGCCGCTGCTGGAAATTTTCCCGCCCGCGTTGCTCGGCCGCTTGGTGACGATTCCGTACTACCCGCTGAGCGACGAGATGCTCAAGGCGATTACTCGCCTGCAACTCAACCGCATCAAAAAGCGCGTGGAAAACACCCACAAAGTCGCTTTCGACTACGACGACGCGGTGGTCGACCTGATCGTTTCGCGCTGCACCGAAACCGAAAGCGGCGGGCGCATGATCGACACCATCCTCACCAACAGCCTGCTGCCGGACATGAGCCGTGAGTTCCTCACGCGCATGCTCGAAGGCCAGCCGTTGGCGGGAGTGCGCATCAGTAGCCGGGATAATGAACTGCACTACGACTTCAGCGACGCGGCTTGACCTGAAGGAACACGGGCAAAGTGTGGGAGCTGGCGTGCCTGCGATAGCAATTGAACATTCAACACAGACGTTGACTGATACACCGCCATCGCAGGCAAGCCAGCGCCCACATTGGATTCGGTTCCTTCAGTGATTACGACCTCAACGGGACTACCGATGCTATTCAACCAAGCCTCACGCCTGGCCAAGATCACCAGCCCCCTCGGGCCGGATGTGCTGCTGCTCAATCAAATGGGCGGCGGTGAAGAGTTGGGGCGGCTGTTCACCTATGAGCTGCAACTGACGTCGCTGGACGCCAACATCGACCTCAACCAGTTGCTGGGCAAGCCGATGAGCGTGGGCCTGCAACTGGCCGACGGGGGTGAACGGCACTTTCACGGCATCGTCGCGCAGTGCAGCCAGAGCATCGACCAGGGCCAGTTCGCCAGTTACCAGGTGACGCTGCGCCCATGGCTGTGGCTGCTGAGCCGTACCTCGGACTGCCGGATTTTCCAGAACCTGAGCATCCCGCAGATCATCAAGCAGGTGTTCCGCGACCTGGGTTTCTCGGATTTCGAAGACGCCCTGAGCCGGCCGTACCGCGAGTGGGAATACTGCGTGCAGTACCGCGAAACCAGCTTCGATTTCGTCAGTCGCTTGATGGAACAGGAAGGCATCTACTACTTCTTCCGTCATGAACAGGACCGCCATGTGCTGGTACTGGCCGACGCCTACGGCGCCCACACCACGGTGCCAGGCTACGCGTCGATCCCGTATTACCCCAAGGACGAGCAGCAGCGCGAACGCGACCACATGCACAACTGGCACCTGGCGCAACAAGTGCAGCCGGGTTCGCTGGAGCTCAACGACTACGACTTCCAGCGCCCCAGCGCCAGCATCGACGTGCGCTCGGCCATGCCGCGCCCGCACACGGCCGGCGACTATCCGCTGTACGACTACCCCGGCACCTACGTGCAAAGCGCCGACGGCGAACACTATGCGCGCACCCGCATCGAAGCCCTGCAGACCTTGCACGAACAGATCGAGTTCAGCGGCAATGCCCGGGGCCTGGGTTCGGGCCACCTGTTCAGCCTCACCGGCTTCAGCCGCCAGGACCAGAACCGCGAATACCTGATCGTCGGCATTCGCTACTACATCACCCAGGAAAGCCTGGAAAGCGGCGGCGGCTCGGGTTCGGCGCAGTTCGAAAGCAGCCTCACCTGCATCGACGCCCAACAAAGCTTCCGGCCGCTGGCCAGCACCTACCGCCCGATCGTCAAAGGCCCGCAGACGGCCCTGGTGGTCGGCCCCAAAGGTGAGGAAATCTGGACCGACCAGTACGGCCGCGTGAAGGTGCACTTCTACTGGGACCGCCACGACCAATCCAACGAAAACAGCTCATGCTGGATTCGTGTTTCGCAATCCTGGGCCGGCAAGAATTGGGGCTCGATGCAGATTCCCCGGATCGGCCAGGAAGTGATTGTGAGCTTTCTGGAAGGCGACCCCGACCGGCCGATCATCACCGGGCGCGTGTACAACGCCGAGCAGACCGTGCCCTACGACCTGCCGGAAAACGCGACGCAGAGCGGCATGAAAAGCCGTTCCAGCAAGGGCGGCACACCGGCCAACTTCAACGAAATCCGCATGGAGGACAAGAAGGGGCTGGAGCAGCTGTACATCCACGCCGAGCGCAACCAGGACATCGTGGTGGAGGTGGATGAAAGCCACGCCGTGGGGCATGACCGCAACAAAAGCATCGGCCACAACGAGACGGTGACCATCGGTAATAACCGTACGCGCATCGTCAAACAGGAGGACGTGCTCTTGGTGGGCCAGCGCAAGACCGACAGCATCAGCCAGAGCTACGTCATCGAGGTGGGCGAAAACCTGCGCCTGGTCTGCGGTGAAAGCATCCTGGAGTTGAATGCCAGCGGGCAGATCAACCTTACCGGCGTGAATATCAGCTTCTATGCCAGCGGCGATGCCCAGTTCAACACCAAAGGTGTGCTGCACCTGAACAACGGTCACGGCCCCGGCGCCGAACCCGATGGCCAGGGCATCAAAAAAAGCATCGACGCCAATATCAAAGCCGCGTTCCCCGCGCCTAAAAGCTCCTGACGAGACCTGTTTTCCATGACGTACCGAATCAACGAATTCCAGCTTCAACTGCCGGCCGCCGAGCTGCAGGACGCGACGATCAATATCCTCAAGTTCCCCGAGTTGGGGACTTCCCTGATCATCAGCCGCAGCCTGCTCACCGAAGGCGAAACCCTGCACAGCAACTTTGCCGACCAGCTCAAGCGCCTGGAACAACAGGTGCAGGATCTGCGCTGCCAGCCGAGCGTTAGCGTGCGCTTGGGGGCCGCCCAGGAGGTGGAAGGTATAGAGCTGCGCAGCCAGTTCAGCAAGGGCAATGACAAGGTGTTCCAATATCAGCTGGCCCTGGTGCTGCCGGGCACACGCAAGATGATGGCTTTGAGTTACGTGAAGCCGGACACGCTGGGGGATGCCGAAGCGGCGCACTGGGCGACGATCAAGGGCTCGCTCGTGTTCGACGTACCTCAGTGAAGCAGCCTTTGCATGTCTGACGCGCTGCTCTGGGCTGCGCGCCTGGGCGACGGGCTGTCCCACACCTCAGTCATGGCGGACATCCTCGGCGGCGTGCTGGAAGTGGCGGCCAATGTGGCGATTACCGCGCTGGCGACAGCGGCGGTGGTGGCGGCTACCGGTATTACCGTCGCCACCTTCGGGCTTGGCGCATGCGTGCTGGGGGCAGTGGTCGGGGTGATCGTCGGCGTGGCCATGAGCAAGACCGGAGCCGACAAAGGCTTGAGTGACATGTGCGAGGGGATCGGCAATGCACTGTTTCCTCCCACCGTCATGGCGACCATTCTCAGTGGTTCTACAGACACCCTGATCAACACCACTCCCGCAGCGCGCGCAGCGGGCGCCGTGCCGTCGCACGTTGAGCCATCCGGCACCGAAACGACAGAGCCTGAGCCCGGCGATGAGCCGGGCTACCTGGACATGGCCAAAGGTTTTTTCGCCCAGATGTGGCGCCCCACGGTGGCCACCCCGGCGCCCGGCGCGGTCCCCAAGCCGCTGGACCTGGTGACCTGCACCAAGCACCCGCCGATGCCGCCGCAGTTTCTGGCCGAAGGCTCGGAAAAAGTCACGATCAATGGCCAGCCCGCGGTACGCAGCGGTGACCGCAGTACCTGTGATGCAACCGTGGTGTCGTCCGGCCTGATTTCACCGAATGTGACCATCGGCGGAGGCTCGGTGGTCGTGCGCGAGATCCGCAGCGGCAAGACGCCTGGGGTCGGGCTGGCCGTCACGGCCTTGATGATGCTCAAGGGCGGCAAGGGCAAGTTCCTGAGTAACCTGCCGTGCATGCTGCTGGCCGGGGTGAATTCGTTCGTGGTCAGCCAGGCCATGGGCGCACTGGCCAATGCGGCCATGGGTTCATCCAACCCTGTGCATGCCAGCACCGGCGCGAAGGTGCTCGGCGGCCCCGAAGAGCTGGATTTCGCCCTGCCCGGCATCATGCCCATCGACTGGCAGCGCTTCTACAACAGCCGCGACGAACGCCGTAACGGTCTGTTCGGTGCTGGCTGGAGCGTCGGTTACGAAGTCAGCGTGCAACGGCTGCCCCACCCAGACGGTGGCGAGTTGTTGTTGTACACCGATGAACAAGGCCGACGCATCGACATGGGGGCCATCCCGTTGGGCGGCGCCGTGTTCAGTGCCGGCGAAGGGCTTAGCGTACGGCGCCACCTGAATGGCCAACTGCTGATCGAAAGCGCGGACGGCCTTTACCGGTTGTTCGACCCCGCGCCACAGGACGCAACACGGCTACGCCTGAGCCAGTTGGGGGACCGCAACGACAACCGCATCTACCTCGACTACGACGACGGCGGTCGCCTGCTGCGCCTGCGCGATACCTTCGACCTGGTTCGCGCCGAACTGATCTACGACGCCCTCTGGCCGCAACGCGTCAGCCGCATCGAGCGTCTGTACCCCGATCAGCGCCGCGAAGTGCTGATGCATTACACCTACGACAGCCGTGGCGACCTGGCGTCGGTGCGCCAGTCCGACGGGCAGGTGAAGCGCCGGTTCGCCTACGACGCCGGGCAGCGCATGGTCGAGCACCAACTGCCGACCGGCTTGCGATGCTTCTACCAGTGGGCGTGTGTCGACGAGCGCGAGTGGCGCGTGGTGCGGCATTGGACCGATGCGGGCGACACCTATCAGTTCAGCTATGAATTGGACGCCGGTATCACGCGCATCACCGACGGGCTTGAGCGGACCAGCACACGCCGCTGGGACGCAGCGCACCAGATCATCGAGTCTGTCGATGGGCTGGGACGTACTTGGGCGTTCCAGTGGAATACTGAAAACCAATTGCTGGGGGCTACCGATCCGAACGGTGGGCACTACCAGTTTGCCTACGACGAGGCCGGAAACCTGAGCGTTACGCTCGACCCGCTGGGCCGCAGCGAGTCGACCTTGTGGCTGGAGCATTGGGCGCTGCCGCTGGCGGAAACCGATGCGGCGGGCAACACCTGGCAGTACCGCTACGACACGCGAGGCAATTGCATCAGCGAGACTGATCCGCTGGGCCACGTGACCGCCTACCGTCACGACGCCCACGGCCAGGTCGTGGCAATCATCGACGCCACCGGCAAGCGCAAGACCCTGCAATGGACGCCGCTTGGACAGTTGAGCAAGCACACCGATTGTTCGGGCTACAGCACCCAGTTGCGCTACGACGAGCGCGGCCTGTTGCACACCAGCAGCGACGCCCTCGGCGAGCGTACCGTTTTCGCTTATGACAGCCAGGGTCGCCTGGTCAGCAAGCAATTGCCCGATGGCCGCACCGAACACTATCAGCGCGACGCCAGCGGACAGGTGATCGGCTACAGCGACCCGGCCGGGCACACGACACACTTCGAGCACGCGCCGAACGGCTTGTTACGCCAGCGCACGGACGCCCATGGTCGCCGCGTGGAATTGCACCATGACGCCTACGGCCGCCTGCAAAGCCTGATCAACGAAAACGGTGAGCGCTACCGCTTCGACTGGGACGCAGGCGACCGACTGACCCAGGAACAGCGCCTGGACGGCAGCCTCAAGCGTTACGCGTACGACTCGCTGGATAACGTCACCCAGGTGCAGGCGCTTGCGTCGGCGGGGACCGAGGCGCCCATCGTGCATGATCTGCTGCGCGATGCTGGCGGTCGCCTGACCGCCAGACAAACGACGGACGGGCGCACCGATTATGAGTACGACGCACTCGATCAAGTCACCGCCATCATCTATACCGGAGGTGACGGCGCGCAACAAAAGCTCGGTTTTGGCTACGACTGCCTCGGCCAGCTGATTCTTGAGCAAACGGGCGCCGGCAGCCTGGCGCACCACTACGACGAGTTGGGCAATTTGGTCCAGACCCAGCTTCCCGACGGTCGCTGGCTCAACCGCCTGCGCTACGGCAGCGGTCACCTGCACCAGATCAATCTGGACGGTGTGGTGATCAGCGACTTCGAACGCGACCGCTTGCACCGTGAAGTTCTGCAAACCCAGGGGCATATCAGCACCCGCAGCGAATACGATCGCAGCGGCCGCCTGCGCGCGCGCCAGCGCCGCCTGCGAGGCCAGGCGGGGTTACAACCGGCGTCTCAGACGCAGTTCGGTTATGACGCTAGCGACCAATTGGTCGAGCGCGTGGAAAGTCGGCCCGATGGCGCACACCGCCAACTCCTGCATTACGATGCAACCGGACGCATCCTCGCCAGCCAAGACAGCCTGCAGGGGCAGCGCGAGGCGCTCGCCTATGACCCGGCGGCCAACCTGCTGGACGGCTTCGGCCCCGTCGCCAACAACCGTTTGTTGACCTACCAGGACAAGCGTTACCGCTACGACGGCTTCGGCCGGGTCATCGAGAAACACAGCGCCCAACGCGGCGTGCAGCACTTCAGCTATGACGCCGAGCAGCGTCTGGCACAGGTGCACAACGCCGACGGCTCGGTGGTCGAGATGACCTACGACCCGCTCGGCCGGCGCATCGCCAAAACCACCCGCGACCGCAACGGCGTGCAACTGAGCCAGACTCGTTTCACTTGGGATGCCCTGCAACTGTTGCAGGAACACTGCAACCAGCAAACCAGCCTCTATCTCTACGCCGACGAAGGCTATGAACCGCTGGCCCGCGTGGATGGCCTGGGTGACCTGCAAAAAATTCGGTACTACCACAACGACATCAATGGCCTGCCGGAGCGGCTGACGGAAAGTGATGGCCATACTGTCTGGCAGGCGCGCCATGCGGTATGGGGCACTACCGTCGAGGAAGTGCGCGAGCCTTACTTCATCGAAGAGCAGAACCTGCGTTTCCAGGGCCAGTACCTGGACCGCGAGACCGGGCTGCACTACAACACGCTGCGCTTTTACGACCCGGACATCGGGCGCTTCACCACACCCGACCCGATTGGCCTGGCCGGCGGCCTTAACCTCTACCAGTATGCCCCCAACCCCTTGAGCTGGGCCGACCCACTGGGCCTGATGAAATGTTCAAGCCCACCCAAGGGGCGCAAGGTCAACCGTACGGTTTACCGCTTCGAGGAACCGGGACGGATCGGCACGACCTGGCAGGCACACAAGTGGAATGTGGATTCCCGACACCGCTATACCGATAAAGGTCTGGGTGGCGTGTATGGCGCCAACTCACGCAAAACCGCGCTGGGCGAAGTCACGCATTGGGGCGTCGACCTGTCGACACGCGTCCTGGTCAGCAAAAAGGTGCAACTCAACAACGTGCTGGACTTGACCCGCGCCGACGTGCGCAAACAATTGGGCGTGTCACTCAAAAGCATTACGGGTAACAAGTACACACAAACGCACCAGATCGGCAGTTGGGCAAAAGCCAATGGCTATGATGGAATTCTCGCGCCATCCGCACGTAACCCAACCGGTAGCAACTTAATTTCTTTTGCAGGATTTTGACCATGCCACTTGAAGACGAATACCCCGGCGATGCCGATTGGCAAAGCACGGTAGCGCTGTACCGAGAAGACTATCTGGACGACGACGCGCACACCCTCGCGAAAGCCATGGGCGGTGATCTGGACCTGGCCGTGGTACTGCGTGGCAAGCGAGGGCTAAAGGAAGGGTTGTGGTGGATCGACCGCAAAGTGCCCGCCCTGGACAACGTGCGACCTGCCGACTGCCTTGAGGACCCCCGGCTGATCAAACGCCTCAGAACCGCATTGATGAGCATGCCTTACTGAAGAGCGATTGGCTGACTATGGAAAGTCTTATGGATATAACACCCCGTGCCTGACGCACTCTGGGCCGCCCGCATGGGCGATGCACTCGCCCACACTTCGATGATGGCGGACATCCTCGGCGGTGTGCTGGAAGTGGCGGCCAATATCGCGATCACTGCTGTGGCGACCGCCGCCGTGGTGGCGGCCACCGGCATTACCGTGGCCACCGGCGGCCTCGGCTGCTTTCTGCTGGGCGCGGTGGTGGGTACGATTGTCGGCCTTGCCATGAGCAAAAGCGGGGCTGACAAAGGGCTGACCAAGATATGCGACGCCTTTGGCAACGCCCTGTTTCCGCCCACGGTGCAGGCGAACATTCTCACCGGTTCCACCAACACCCTCACCAATAACATCCCGGCTGCACGCGCCGCCGGGGCGATCAGCTCGCATGTCACGCCGGCCGGAACCGAGCTGGAAGCATCCGAGCCTGAGCCGGAACCCGGCTTTCTGGATATGGCCGAGAGCTTTTTCTCGCAGATGTGGCGCCCCACCGTCGCGACACCCGCGCCGGGCGCAGTACCCAAGCCGCTGGACCTCGTGGTCTGCATGAAACACCCGCCGATGCCGCCGCAGTTTCTTGCCGAGGGCTCGGACAAAGTCACGATCAACGGCCAGCCGGCCGTGCGCAGCGGTGACCGCAGCACCTGCGATGCAACGGTGGTGTCATCCGGGCTGATTTCCTCCAACGTGACCATTGGCGGCGGCTCGGTGGTGGTGCGTGAAATCCGCAGCGGCAAGACCCCGGGCGTCGGCTTGGCGGTCACGGCGTTGTTGATGCTCAAGGGCGGCAAGGGCAAGTTCTTCAGCAAGTTGCCGTGCATGTTGGTCAGCGGGGCTACCTCAATGGCCATCAGCAGCGCGATGGGTGCTGCGGCCAATGCGGCCATGGGCTCGTCGAACCCGGTACATGCCGCGACCGGCGCCAAGGTGCTGGGCGATGTCGAAGACCTGGACTTCGTGCTGCCCGGCATCCTGCCTATCGACTGGCAGCGCTTCTACAACAGCCGTGACGAACGCCAGGGCAGCCTGTTCGGCGCCGGCTGGAGCGTGGCCTACGAGGTTTGCGTCGACATCCAGCCCCACCCCGAGGGCGGCGAAACACTGGTGTATACCGATGAGCAGGGGCGGCCTATCGACATGGGCTCCATCCCCTTGGGCGGCGCGGTGTTCAGCGCCGGCGAAGGGCTCGCGGTGCGGCGCCACCTCAATGGGCAGTTGCTGATCGAAAGCGACGACGGCCTGTACCGTCTATTTGAACCTGCGCCGGCCCATGCATCACGGCTTCGCCTGAGCCAACTGGGTGATCGCAACGACAACCGCATCTATCTGGACTATGACGCTACGGGGCGCCTGGCGCGGCTGCGCGATACCTTCGACCTGGTACAGGTTGAGCTGATCCGCGATCAGGGCCACCTGACCCGTATTGAGCGCCTGTACCCGGACCAACGCCGTGAAGTGCTGGTCAGCTATGGCTATGACGCTGCGGGGAGCCTGGCGCAAGTGCGTGATGCCACCGGCCAGGTACAGCGGCGTTTCGCCTACGACGCCGGGCGCCGAATGGTGGAGCATCAGTTGCCGACCGGGTTGCGCTGTTTCTATGACTGGGCGTTGGTTGAAGGGATGGAATGGCGGGTAGTGCGCCACTGGACCGATGAGGGCGATTCTTACCTGTTCGACTACGACCTGCCGGCCGGTCTCACGCGCATCACCGACGGCTTGCAACGCGTCAGCAGCCGGCACTGGAACACCCAGCACCAGATCATTCAGTACAGCGATAACCTTGGCCACACCTGGCTGTTCGAGTGGAACGACGAGCGCCAGTTGCTCAGCGCCACCGACCCGCAAGGCGGGCGCTATGCATATAGCTACGATGAGAGCGGCAACCTGATCGGCGAAACCGACCCGCTGGGCCGCAGCGATTCGACTTTGTGGCTGGAGCATTGGGCCCTGCCGCTGGTGGAAACCGACGCCGCCGACAACAGTTGGCAGTATCGCTACGACCCACGCGGCAACTGCATCGCCGAGACCGACCCGCTGGGCTACATCACCCGCTACCGCTATGACGCTCACGGCCAGCCGGTAGAAATTATCGACGCCACCGGCAAAAGCAAAACGCTGCGCTGGAACCCGTTCGGACAACTGGTCGAGCATGTCGATTGCTCGGGCTACCCCACGCGCTTCAGCTACGACGAACGCGGTTATTTGCAGGTCATCACCGATGCCCTGGGCGAGCGCACGCAGTTCAGCTATGACGCCCAGGGGCGGCTACTGAGCAGCCAACTGCCGGACGGGCGCACCGAACAGTACCAGCGTGACGTCAGCGGGCAGTTGGTGGGCTACACCGACCCGGCCGGGCACACCACGCTCTACCAGCACAACCGGCGTGGCCAGGTACGCCAACGCACCGACGCCCATGGGCGGCAGGTGCAGTTCGGCTACGACAGCTACGGTCGGCTGCAAGCGCTGATCAACGAGAACGGTGAACGCTATCGGTTTGCGTGGGATGCCGGGGATCGGCTGACGGAACAGCAAGACCTCGACGGCAGCGCCAAGCGCTACGACTACGACCTGCTCGACAACATCACGGCGGTGACTGCCGTTGCGGCGCCTTATGGCAATGGCTTGGCGGTCGTGCCCCAGGCGCCCCCAGCGGCCATCGTCCACCGGCTGGAACGCGACGCGGTCGGCAGGTTGATTGCCAAGACCACCGACGACGGCCGCACCGACTACCACTATGATGCGGTCGATCAGCTCACGGCCGTCACCTTTACGGACCTGCAAGGCAACGTCCAAGCCCTGGGTTTTGCCTACGACGCCCTCGGCCAATTGCTGGCCGAACAGAGTTCAGCCGGTAACCTGCAGCATCACTACGACGAACTCGGCAACCTGATTCAGAGCCAACTGCCGGACGGCCGCTGGCTCAACCGCCTGTACTACGGCAGCGGCCATCTGCATCAAATCAACCTCGACGGCCAGGTGATCAGCGACTTCGAGCGCGACCGCCTGCACCGCGAAGTGCTGCGCACCCAGGGCCAGCTCAGCACCCGCAGCGAATACGACCGCAGCGGCCGCCTGCGCTCACGCCAACGGCGCGTTGCGGGCCAGCCAGCGCTGATGCCGGCCGCCGCGCAAAAACAATTCGAGTACGACCCCGCCGATAACCTGATCGGCAAACTCGACCAGCAACCCACCGCGCAACATCGCCAACTGCTGCACTACGACGCCACCGGCCGCATCATCGCCAGCCAGGACAGCCTGCACGGCCAACGCGAAACCTTCGCCTACGACGCCGCCGCCAACCTGCTCGACGGCCCGCAACCCGGCGCCGGGCTGGTGGTGCACAACAAGCTGCTGACCTATCAGGACAAGCGTTACCGCTACGACGCGTTTGGCCGGATGATCGAAAAACGCAGCGCCAAGCGCGGTGTGCAGCGGTTTGCGTATGACGCTGAAAGCCGGCTGATCGAGGTGCGCAACGAAAACGGCAGCGTGGTCAGGATGGCCTATGACCCGCTGGGCCGACGCATCGAGAAAACCGAGCATGGCAGTGATGGCTACCCACTGGGCGAAACACGGTTCACGTGGGATGGGCTGCGTTTATTGCAAGAGCACAAACACAGCCAGACCAGTCTGTACGTGTATGAAGATGAAGGCTATCAACCCCTGGCGCGAGTCGATGGCGTTGGACCGCTGCAAAAGATTCGTTACTACCACAATGACCTGAACGGCTTGCCGGAACAGCTGACCGAAGCTGACGGGCACAGCGTGTGGCAGGCGACTTATCGGGTGTGGGGCAACACGCTGGAAGAGGTGCGCGAGCCCTATTACATTGAAGAGCAGAACCTGCGGTTTCAGGGGCAGTACCTGGACCGGGAGACGGGGCTGCATTTCAATACGTTCAGGTTTTATGATCCGGATGTGGGGCGGTTTACTACGCCGGATCCGATTGGGTTGGAGGGAGAGCTCAACCTTTATCAATACGCACCCAATCCAATTGCATGGATAGATCCATGGGGATGGAAAACATGTGGCGCGGCAAACGGAAATTCCAGACAGAATAACAAGGTAAATCATGTCTATGTCATTCGTAACAAAACGACTGGCCAAGTGTATAAGTACGGTATCAGCGGAGGGAAAATCTCCAAAAATGGAAAGTCTTATCGAGCGCAATCTCAGGTGCGCAAACTAAATAGGGGAGGCCCAGATAAATACGAGTCCGCCATAATCAGAAAAAATGTCACACGGTCCAAGGCTCTTAAAGTTGAACAAGGTAGAGTCAATGGCTACTCAGTAGCTGCGCAGAGAGCCGGTCAAACGCCTTCATTTCCTAAAATTGGGATTAATCCGGTGGGCAACTCACTACCCAACGCGACGAGATAGAAATTCTGATGAGCAAATATTTATCAACACTCGAAATTGTCGCTCCAACCGACCGCCTAAAAGCTCACAGCGTTCGAGAGGCCGCTGTACTCTATGTTTATCTCCTTGCCACCAAGTGCAAGCTGCCTACCGGTGGAATTACCAAAATAATTCTTCAGCAAGCACCAGTGGAAG
Source organism: Pseudomonas viridiflava (assembly GCF_900591205.1). Lineage (GTDB taxonomy): Bacteria > Pseudomonadota > Gammaproteobacteria > Pseudomonadales > Pseudomonadaceae > Aquipseudomonas. Next base: position 258,746 of record NZ_UUPU01000001.1, on the reverse strand, counting down.
CAGAGCGAACACTCACGAATGTCTGCACCTACTCTCATCCTTTCAAGCATCTGCAGGACCTACGCTCAGACGCTACGGACGCCAGTATTCGCCAGTCCTTAATCAACGACATCAATGAGGCGCTCTTGTCACTAGCCACCCTCAAGGGTTGGGATACCGATCCAATACATAAGCTACATGCAGAGATCATCAAGCGCGATTATCAGTTTTCAGGTACTTCAGGCCGCTCGTTGAAAAATCCTTCAAAAACGCTCAGCGCTTCAGCAGCTTGGCGCACGGATGAATACATTAATATCGGCGTTTTGGTGCAAGGTTCGAAAAACACCCCTGAGGAATTTTTCACTGCTACGCGAATAGGCATCTCGCTCGGTCTTTTTGAATCGCTGCTAGGTGCAGTTGAATGGGTGAACGATCAAACCGTTCGCCTTTTTCAAGCCAACAAGCGCGACTATTGGGAAATTGATACCAGCTCCCGAGAGGTGAGATTCCACTTTCCCAGGGCTGAGTCCGGTGATGCCCATGGTCAATTTGACCTGGCAAAAATGTACATTGATGGATGGATAGTCGAGCAGGATTTTGAGCAGGCCCGAGAGTGGCTGGAGCGCTCCGCCGCTCAAGGCTTTTCGCGGGCAGCCAAGCTTTTGCAGCGCATGAAGGACGGAGACGAAAACCTCGCCGATCCGGTGATGAACAGCAAAAAATAGACACCGGGAACACGCCGCGTGTACCCATTCGGCTCTTGAATAAAGAAAAAACCGGCCCCCCTGAAGGTCCCAGTGACCTGACGGAGCACTATCAGGCGCCTGCGTTCACGCCGTCATTGCCAACAGCGGCGAAAAACCAATTTACGCCGCCGCCAACCTGCTTGACGGCCCGCAACCCGGCGCCGGGCTGGTGGTGCACAACAAGCTGCTGACCTATCAAGACAAGCGTTACCGCTACGACGCGTTTGGCCGGATGATCGAAAAACGCAGCGCCAAGCGCGGTGTGCAGCGGTTTGCGTATGACGCTGAAAGCCGGCTGATCGAGGTGCGCAACGAAAACGGCAGCGTGGTCAGGATGGCCTACAAGCCGCTGGGCCGACGGGTTGAATTTGTACCCTTTGATCAACAAAATCCCATTCGTCAAACATGACGGGAGCTTAAACGCCCATCATGCTTCAATGCTGACTAACAGCGATTTAAAGAGCTTATTCCTCCTCTGCTGCTTCAGCCTCCTTCAACAGCACCAGCCTTTTGAACATCTTGTTCATTTTCGCATAACGTTGTTCGATGTGATCAAGGCGCTCCTCCGGCGTACTGGGTGCAGACGAATCAGCGGCGGATAAGCGGGTGTAAAGCTGACCATACCTGACTGCGATATCTTCCAGCGGGCCCTCGGCAGCATCGAGGGTTTTCTCGAGGTTGGCCAGGCGTTCGTTGATGGTCGTAGGGGCATCGGGAGATTTGCCGACTGCCGGGGCATCAGGTCCTTCGTTGACTGAAAGGATCGTATTGGCGAGCAATTCAACTTTTATTTCAGCGCCTTCCACACGCGCGTCGATTTTCTGCTGCGGGGTCGCGGAAGGATCTACGGTGGATTTGGTTCCGTCCGCATTCTTTGTTTCTGCACCGGGCATTTCAGCCTGCGCTTTAATTCGTTGTTCCATTTTGTCGGAAATAACATGCCTTGCAACACTGAAGCCCAAGCTGACCAAACCGCCCACGGTCGCTTCAACTATGGCGTTGCGTACGACCTTGGCAATTTCTGCGGAAACAGGCGGAAAGAACCCGCTACGTTGCAATTTATTAATAGTGTGCGATTTATGTGCAGCACTGCCAGGACTGTTGGGGCCACCGGGCAACTTCTGGGAATCCTTTTTGTACGCACTATCTGGCTTGGGCTTGTCCTTAACCTCCGTGTCGTTACTACCAGCCTTCTCTTTACCATCGGTTTTATTTTTGTGGTCGGTTTTATCTTTACCTTTGCGTTGCCCTGTACCCACTTTCGATCGTGAAAAGCCGCCAGCTTTCGAGGCCCTTTTTAAGCGTTCCTCAACGGTTGCTTCAGGGTAACCATAATCTGTTACCAGGGCACTCGAATCGGGGCTTTGCATCACGCCTGGCGGCACAGGAGTTTTATGTGGTGGAATATCAGTATTGACCTGAGGCAGGACAAGAGGGATATGGAACTGTCCAGATAACTTCATAGTATCAACCCTAATAAATGAACAATTTAGAGAGGGCAGACTGCACTCTCAAAATCTGAGTGACTTAATCGAATTAAAAGTTCCAGACTTTTTAGTTACACGTCAGACAGGTACTGTTGCTTGTACCCGTGCCACAGAAAGAAAATTCCGCAGTAAGAAATTTAATAAATTACGCCCCCGTCATATAGAGCTACATATATAACTTTGTATTTCACTACTCAGGTTTACGCCAGCCAACAAAAATGGGCACCCGACCCAGTCGGCGTGCCCATTTTTTTACCGCCCCGCCTCCCTTCGAGACGGTCACACGCTTACGGGTTGACGCTGTCTTTGAGCGACTTGCCCGGCTTGAACGCAACGGTGTTGCTCGCCTTGATTTTTACGGGCTCACCGGTTTGCGGGTTTTTGCCGGTGCGGGCGCCGCGGTGGCGTTGCAGGAAGGTCCCGAAGCCAACCAGGGTGACGCTGTCCTTGCGGTGCAGGGCGCCGGTGATTTCTTCGAGAACGGCGTTGAGGACACGGTTGGCCTGTTCTTTGGTGAGATCGGCTTTTTCAGCGATGGCGGCTGCGAGTTCTGGTTTACGCATAAGTGAAGCCTCTTTGACGGTTTTTTGTTGTTATGTCCGTGCTGCTCTCTAATGGAGCAGCGCCCAAGGCGCCGCAGGCTCTACTCTGCGGCAGACGGGAGTGAGGATGGCATGCCCTCGCACGCTCCGCCAGTCTCGCGGCGAGCTTTCTCAGCACAAAAACAGGGTTATTCCGACAGAACGACCGGTATTTACGCCAGCAATGGCGGAAGCTCTTTGTTGAGGGCCAGTTTTTCCATCACGGCAGTCCCCGTCAGCGCATAACCCAGCAGGCGGCCACTGGCGTCGCGGCACAGGGCCTTGATGTCGGCGCCCTGCCCTTCGACGCTCCACACGCCTTCAGCGCCGCGTGGCGGCGGGGAGACCACCAGCGGGCAGACCGGCGTCTTGACGGTGACCGGCATCGGGCCATAGCTGACGACCGTGGCGTTACCGGCCAAGGTCTGGGCCAGGGCGCGGGCGCAGCTCATCAGCGGCATGACGTACAACAGGTTGAGGCCGTCGACCTCGGCGCAGTCGCCCAGGGCATAGATGTTGGCGTGGGAGGTCTTGAGGTGGCGGTCGACCATGACTCCACGGTTGGTCTGCAGGCCGGCGGCCGCCGCCAGGTCGACACGCGGGCGCAGGCCAATTGCCGAAACCACCAGGTCGCAGTGGATCACTTCGCCGTCCGACAGGTGCGCTTCCAGGCCGTCAGCAGTGCGCTGCAGCCGGTTGAGCACCGGCCCTAGATGGAAACGCGCACCGAGACTTTCCAGCCCGGCCTGTACCGCTGCGGCGGCAGCCGGGTGCAGCAAGGTCGGCATGACTTGCTCGCAGGGCGCCACCAGGTCGATCTCGTAGCCGCCAAGGATCAGGTCATTGGCGAATTCGCAGCCGATCAGGCCGGCGCCAAGCAGCAGCACGCGACGTTTGCCGGCAGCGGCGGCACGAAAACGTGCGTAGTCTTCGAGGTCGTTGATCGGGAACACCAGCTCGGCCGCATCACCTTCGACCGGCACCCTTACGGTCTCGGCGCCCCAGGCCAGGATCAGGTCACGATAGGCCACCGCTTCTTCGCCGATCCACAGGCGCTTGTGGCCCGGGTCGATGCCGCTGACGCGGGTGTGGGTGCGAACTTGGGCCTTGAGCTGCTCGGCCATGGCGCCGGGTTCGGCCATGCTCAGGCCATCGGCTTGCTTGTTCTTGCCAAAGCCGGTGGAGAGCATGGGCTTGGAGTAGGAGCGCCCGTCATCCGCGGTGATCAGCAGCAACGGGGTTTCGCTGTCGAGCTTGCGAAACTCCCGGGCCACGTTGTAACCGGCCAATCCTGTGCCGATGATCACGACAGGTGCGTTCATTCCTTTCTCCTTGTAGTACGTTTCTGAACTTGATGATTAAGCGATTTCGATCATTTCGAAATCCATTTTGCCCACGCCGCAATCCGGGCACAGCCAGTCTTCCGGGACATCTTCCCAACGGGTGCCGGGCAGAATTCCATCATCCGGCCAGCCGTCCGCTTCGTTGTAGATCAGGCCGCAGACTACACATTGCCACTTCTTCATTACTTGCTTCCTCAGGGTCCAGGCGTGTTGGCCGACGGTCGATAGACCAGCGTTGCCGTGCGGCTCAGGGCGTTTTGTACTGATCGGGGCCGGCAGATGCAAGCATGATCGACGCAAACGGCCGGTTCGGCCCGGCAAAAGCTCAGGACGCCATGGTAAGCTCGCCGCCTCTTTTGCTGCCAATACTGACGCACCGTGCCGCACTCAATCGTCCTCCCCGATGCTTGCCAATGGCTGACCCAGAGCCTTCTGAGCCCATTGCCCGCACCCTTGACCCTCAATTGGCTGTTCGACGACGGCTCGCTGACGCGCCGGCTGACGTGGCTGTCAGACGACGGCTTCAGCGTGACGCCGCTGTTCGAAGGCTGGCAGCCGCTGCGCGACGATGAATGCGCGGCATTGGGCCTGGCCCCGGCCAGTATCGGCTGGGTGCGCGAGGTGTATTTGCGCGGCCATGGCCAGCCGTGGGTGTTCGCCCGCAGCGTGGCGGCGCGCAGTGCGCTGCAAGGCGACGGCTTGCATATGGACGAGTTGGGCAGCCGTTCGTTGGGCGAATTGCTGTTCTGCGACCACGCCTTCACCCGTCAGGCAATCGAAGTGTGTCGTTACCCACGGCAATGGCTGCCCACAGCGGACCAGACCGACGGCCTGTGGGCGCGCCGCTCGCGCTTCGACCGCGGGCAACTGAGCGTGCTGGTGGCGGAAATCTTCCTGCCGAGCTTCTGGCATGCACTGCATGACCATCCGGAGAACTGCTGATGTATCAACGTCTGCTCAAGTCCTTGAACCGCTTGAACCCCAGGGCCTGGGATTTCATTCAGTTGACCCGTATGGACAAGCCCATCGGCATCTACCTGCTGCTGTGGCCAACGCTGTGGGCGCTGTGGATTGCCGGCAAGGGCTCGCCGTCGTTGATCAATATCGTGATTTTTGTGCTGGGCGTGGTGCTGACCCGTGCCGGCGGCTGCGTGATCAATGACTGGGCCGACCGCAAGGTCGACGGCCATGTGAAGCGCACCGAGCAACGCCCGCTGGTCAGCGGCAAGATCAGTTCGAAAGAGGCGCTGGTGTTCTTTGCGGTGCTGATGGGCATCAGTTTCCTGCTGGTATTGCTGACCAACGCCACCACCATCCTGTTGTCCCTGGGCGGCCTGGCGCTGGCGGCGAGTTACCCTTTCATGAAGCGCTACACCTATTACCCGCAGGTGGTGTTGGGTGCCGCGTTTTCCTGGGGCATGCCAATGGCGTTCACCGCCGAGACCGGCAGCCTGCCTGCTGCGGCATGGCTACTGTACATCGCCAACCTGCTGTGGACGGTGGGCTATGACACTTATTACGCGATGACCGACCGTGACGACGACTTGAAGATCGGCGTTAAATCCACCGCCATTCTGTTCGGCGAAGCCGACCGCGTGATCATCCTGACCCTGCAGGGCCTGGCGCTGCTGTGTCTGTTGCTGGCAGGCGCAAGGTTCGAACTGGGCGGCTGGTTCCACCTGGGGCTGGCGGTGGCGGCGGGCTGTTTTGCCTGGGAGTTCTGGTACACCCGCGACAAGGACCGCATGAAGTGCTTCAAGGCGTTTTTGCACAACCACTGGGCGGGGCTGGCAATTTTTGTCGGGATTGTGCTGGATTACGCGTTTCGCTGAGTTTTTTGGTGGCTCGACTGACGCCTTCGCGGGCAAGCCCGCTCCCACATTTGGAATGCGTTCCCTGTGGGAGCGGGCTTGCCCGCGATGATTTCAGCGGCACCGCGTCATCAAGGCTTGATCACGTGCCACGCCCCACCCTTGCCGTCTCCGGTTTTGTCACCGGCCTTCTTGTCATCCTTGTAGGTGTACACCGGCTTGCCTTTGTAGGCCCACTGGCCGGTCTGGTCATCGCGGGTAATGACCGTCCAATCGCCCGTCTTCTTGTCGGTAGACTCCGCCTTCAGCGGTGGCCAGTTGGTTGCGCACTGGTCCTTGCACACTGATTTGCCATCGCCATCCTTGTCGAAGGTGTAGAGCGTCAGGCCTTTGTGATCCACCAACAGACCGTCATGGGTCATCGCCGGCTCCGCCGCGAATGCCAGGCCCGGCAGTGACAGCGCCGCCGTAACCAGCAGAGCTTTCCAGGAAATCGTGCTGTAAGTCATCGGAACCTTCCTTTTGTGGTTGTCAGGATTCGGACCCAAAGCGTAGCCCAGAGAGGCGCAAATTGCCCAGGCGACTAAATTACTGTCACACGACTGCAATAATTCCGTTATCTAATGCGGCGCAAGACAGTTAAATGACAAGAGGATTTTAGGCATGGTTGGCAGGAGCATTCTGATCGTTGACGACGAAGCGCCCATTCGCGAGATGATCGCCGTTGCGTTGGAAATGGCCGGCTATGACTGCCTGGAGGCGGAAAACTCCCAGCAGGCCCATGCCATTATCGTCGACCGCAAGCCGGACCTGATCCTGCTGGACTGGATGCTGCCCGGCACCTCCGGCATCGAACTGGCCCGCCGCCTCAAGCGTGATGAGCTGACCGGGGATATCCCGATCATCATGCTCACCGCCAAGGGCGAAGAAGACAACAAGATCCAGGGCCTGGAAGTCGGCGCCGATGATTACATCACCAAGCCGTTTTCCCCACGCGAGCTGGTCGCTCGTCTGAAAGCCGTACTGCGCCGTGCCGGTCCGACTGATGGCGAAGCCCCTATCGAAGTCGACGGCCTGATTCTGGACCCGATCAGCCACCGCGTGACCATCGACGGCAAGCCGGCCGAGATGGGCCCGACCGAATATCGCCTGCTGCAATTTTTCATGACCCACCAGGAACGCGCCTACACCCGTGGCCAGTTGCTGGACCAGGTATGGGGCGGCAATGTGTACGTGGAAGAGCGCACCGTGGACGTGCATATCCGCCGACTGCGCAAAGCCTTGGGCGATGCCTACGAGAATCTGGTACAAACCGTGCGCGGCACCGGCTATCGGTTTTCAACCAAAGGTTGAGCTACAAGCAATTAGCCACAATCCGCAAGTTCAAAGCGGGACTGCTTTAGCTTGGAGCTTGCAGCTTGAAACTTGAAACTGCTCCGAAGGACGCACCTTGAACCAAAACTGGCATGGCACCCTGATCCGCCACATGCTGCTGTTGATCACCGGCTGCCTGCTGGTGGGCCTGGTCAGCGGCCAATATGGCTGGAGCCTGGCAGCTGGTATCGCCCTGTACCTGGGCTGGACCCTCAAGCAACTGCTGCGCCTGCATGAATGGCTGCGCCAGCACAAACCCGACGAAGCGCCACCCGACGGCTATGGGCTGTGGGGCGAGGTGTTCGACAGCATCTACCACTTGCAACGCCGCGACCAACGCGTTCGCGGGCGCCTGCAAGCAGTGATCGACCGGGTGCAGGAGTCCACCGCCGCGCTCAAAGACGCGGTGATCATGCTCGACAGCGACGGCAACCTGGAGTGGTGGAACCGCGCCGCCGAGACCCTGCTGGGCCTCAAGACGCCCCAGGACAGCGGCCAGCCGGTGACCAACCTGGTGCGCCACCCGCGCTTCAAGGAATACTTCGAGCAGGAAAACTACGAAGAAGCCCTGGAAATCCCCTCGCCCACCAATGACCGCGTGCGTATCCAGCTGTACCTGACGCGCTATGGCAACAACGAACACCTGATGCTGGTGCGCGACGTGACCCGCATCCACCAGCTGGAACAGATGCGCAAAGACTTCGTCGCCAACGTCTCCCACGAACTGCGCACACCTTTGACGGTGATCTGCGGCTATCTGGAGACGCTGCTGGACAATGTCGACGAGATCAACCCGCGCTGGAGCCGTGCCCTGCAGCAGATGCAGCAGCAAGGTTCACGCATGCAAACCCTGCTCAATGACCTGCTGTTGCTGGCCAAGCTTGAGGCCACGGATTACCCGTCGGATAACCATCCGGTGGCCGTACAAAACCTGTTGCAGACCATCAAGAACGACGCCCAGGCCCTCTCCGGCCAGCGCGGCCAGCAGATCACCCTGGAAGCCGACCCGATGGTGCTGCTCAAAGGCAGCGAAGGCGAATTGCGCAGCGCCTTCTCCAACCTGGTGTTCAACGCCGTGAAGTACACCCAGGACAAGGGCAATATCCGCATCCGCTGGTGGGCCGACGAACACGGTGCGCACCTGAGCGTGCAGGACTCCGGCATCGGCATCGACGCCAAGCACCTGCCGCGCCTGACCGAACGCTTCTACCGTGTCGACTCCAGCCGCAACTCCAACACCGGCGGCACCGGGCTTGGCCTGGCCATCGTCAAGCATGTGCTGCTGCGCCATCGCGCACGTCTGGAAATCAGCAGCGTGCTGGGCCATGGCAGTACCTTCACCTGCCATTTTCCGCCGGCGCAGATGACCCGTTCGCGAGTGATCGGCACGGACGAATAAACCGAACACGCCACCCAACCAAATGTGGGAGCGGGCTTGCTCGCGAAAGCGGTGGGTCAGCTATGAATGTGTTGACTGACCCACCGCATTCGGGAGCAAGCCCCCTCCCACATTGGATTTGCATCGTTTCCAAGCATACATTCCTTGCCCCGCCCGGCAGCGGGCACTAGGCAAGCGCCCCGTCAGCCGCTACATTGGCCGACTTGCGCCTGCCTTTCAGGCCCTTTTGCCACCCCTTATTGAACACACGGAACCTGCAAAACCCCATCATGGACCCTTCCCCTGGTATCACCTTCGCCACACTCTTCGCCGACTTCGGCATGATTCTTTTTGCACTGGTCCTGGTACTGCTCAACGGTTTCTTCGTTGCGGCGGAATTTGCCATGGTCAAACTGCGCGCCACCCGGGTCGAGGCCATCGCCCACAAGAACGGCTGGCGCGGGCAGATCCTGCGCACCGTGCACAGCCAGCTCGACGCCTACCTGTCGGCCTGCCAGCTGGGTATTACCCTCGCCTCCCTGGGCCTGGGCTGGGTCGGCGAGCCGGCCTTCGCGCACATCCTCGAGCCGCTGCTGGGCGCCGTGGGTGTCGAATCGCCGGAAGTGATCAAGGGCGTTTCGTTCTTTGCCGCGTTCTTTGTGATTTCCTACCTGCACATCGTGGTCGGTGAACTGGCACCCAAATCCTGGGCGATTCGCAAACCAGAATTGCTCTCGCTGTGGACGGCAGTGCCGCTGTACCTGTTCTACTGGGCCATGTACCCGGCGATCTACCTGCTCAACGCCAGCGCCAACGCCATCCTGCGCATCGCCGGTCAAGGCGAGCCTGGCCCGCATCATGAGCACCATTACAGCCGCGAAGAACTCAAGCTGATCCTGCACTCCAGCCGTGGCCAGGACCCGAGCGACCAAGGCATGCGCGTACTGGCTTCGGCCGTGGAAATGGGCGAGCTGGAAGTGGTGGACTGGGCCAATTCCCGCGAAGACCTGGTGACCCTGGACTTCAACGCCCCGCTCAAAGAAATCCTTGCGCTGTTCCGTCGCCACAAATTCAGCCGCTACCCGGTGTATGACGCGGTGCGTAACGAGTTCGTGGGCCTGCTGCACATCAAGGACCTGCTGCTGGAACTGGCGGCTCTGGACCACATCCCCGAGTCGTTCAACCTGGCCGAGCTGACCCGCCCGCTGGAGCGCGTGTCGCGCCATATGCCGTTGTCGCAACTGCTGGAGCAGTTCCGCAAAGGCGGCGCGCACTTCGCCCTGGTGGAAGAAGCCGACGGCAAGATCATCGGCTACCTGACCATGGAAGACGTGCTGGAAGTGCTGGTGGGCGATATCCAGGACGAACACCGCAAGGCCGAGCGCGGCATCCTCGCCTACCAGCCGGGCAAGTTGCTGGTGCGTGGCGACACGCCGCTGTTCAAGGTGGAGCGCCTGCTGGGCGTCGACCTGGACCACATCGAAGCCGAAACCCTGGCCGGGCTGATCTACGACACCCTCAAGCGGGTGCCGGAAGAGGAAGAAGTGCTGGAGGTTGAAGGCTTGCGGATCATCATCAAGAAGATGAAAGGTCCGAAGATCGTGCTGGCCAAGGTCCTGTTGCTGGACTGACCCTTAATTGCCCAACGCAAAGTTGGGCAATGTACCGACCGGCTGGTTGAACTCGTAAGGGATCGACACCAGCCCGGCCTCGGTACTTTGCTGCACCACAAAGTGCAGGTGCGGCCCGCTGCTGTTGCCGGTATTGCCCGACAATGCCAACGGGCTCCCCACCGCTACACGCTGCCCCGCCCGCACACTGACCGAACCTTGCTTGAGATGCAGGTACACGCCCTGGGTGCCGTCATCGTGCTGCACGCGCACGAAGTTCCCCGACGCATCGTTGCCGCGCCCGGCCTGGTTATTCTCGGTCTTCACCACCACGCCGCTGCGCGCCGCAATGATCGGCGTGCCCTCGGGCATGGCGATGTCCATGGCGTAGCGGCTTTTGGCATCGGTGTGGCTGAAGCTGCCGTTGGGCCCTTGGGTCAGCCGGAACGGCCCGCCGCGCCAAGGCAGCGGGTAGCGGTAGGCTTGCTGTGGATAACTCGCGGTTGGCCTTTGGCGCAGCGGCGGCCGCACGGGCTCGACCCTGCGCTCCTGGATCACGAACGCCTGGGCGCCGGGGGTCTGCTGATCGCTGAAAAACACCACGCCGTTGGCATCGGTGGATTTATAGAGGGTCATGGCCAGGGTCGACGTGGCAACCGAAGCTAACATGCAGAACAGCAATAGCCGAAGACGCATGACACGAACCTGTCGGGATGACTGAGCGGCAGACTAGCAAGGGATCATGACAGCTGTGTACGCCGCAATGAAGATCCAGTGTGGGAGCGAGCAAGTCGAACCGTCGCACCGCCCCTCCCACACTGGATAGATGTTGCTCTACAAATCAGGCACCCGGCACGAAGTGCTTCTGCGCCGTACCGCGTGCGATCAGGCGGGAGATGTAGTCCAGCTTCTGCGCGTCCTGGTCGATAAACCGGAAGGTCAGTTGCAGCCAGTCGCTGTCCGGCTTGGGCTCGAAGGCGACGATGGCGTGCAGGTAGCCGTTGAGGCGGGCAACTTCGGCGTTGTCGCCTTGCTCAAGGTCCAACACGGCGCTTTCCAGCACCTGGGGCAGGACTTCACCGCGACGCACCACCAGCAGCGCCTCCTTGATGCTCAGCGCCTTGATCACACATTGCTGGGTGCCGCTGGACAGGCGCAACTGGCCCTGGCCACGACCGCCGGCCGGCGCCGCTGAAGGCGCCTGCACCGGCGGGCTGTTCAGCAAGCCCTTGTTCGGCGCGGGGGCAGCCGCCGCCACAGGGGCCGCACGCACAGCTTCGGGTTTGCCACCGGTCAAAGCGCTCAGGGAATCGTTACCGAAGGCCGAGTTCATCTTGGTGGGCGCGCTGGCGACCAGGGCATCGAGGCGACCGATCTTGTGCAGGGCCTGCTTGACCTTGTTCAGCAACTGTTCGTTGGTGAAAGGCTTGCTGACGTAGCCGGAAACCCCGGCCTGGATCGCCTGGACCACGTTTTCCTTGTCGCCACGGCTGGTCACCATCACGAACGGCATGGCCTTGAGGTGCGCCTGTTCGCGGCACCAGGTCAACAGCTCGAGCCCGGACATCTCCGGCATTTCCCAGTCGCACAGCACCAGGTCGAAGGTCTCGCGCATCAGGATGGCCTGGGCCTTTTTACCGTTCACCGCATCTTCAAGCTTGATCCCGGGAAAGTAGTTGCGCAGGCACTTCTTCACCAGATCGCGGATAAACGAGGCGTCATCCACCACCAATACACTGACTTTACTCATCGACCCTTCATCCTATAAAAACGGCGGCACGCAAAACGCCTGACTGATGGCATTTTGCCAAAAACTCTGCAGTCACGTTCGGACTTTCTTTCATCCGATTCAGCCACAAACGAAAACGCCCGGCCAAAGGCCGGGCGTTAATTTCTCGGGCAACCTTACTTATCGTCAGTTTTGCCCGGAACATTAGGGATTTGGTCGACTGAACCTTCAACTTCGGCCTTCATGCGCTTGAGGCCCATGTGCCGCACGTCCGTACCGCGCACCAGGTAGATCACCAGCTCAGAGATATTGCGTGCGTGGTCGCCGATACGCTCCAGCGAGCGCAGCACCCAGATGATGCTCAAGACCCGCGAAATAGAGCGCGGGTCTTCCATCATGTAGGTCGCCAGCTCGCGCAGCGCGGTCTTGTATTCACGGTCGATGATCTTGTCGTACTGGGCCACCGACAACGCCAGTTCGGCGTCGAAACGGGCGAAGGCGTCGAGAGCATCGCGCACCATGTTGCGTACCTGGTCGCCGATGTGGCGCACTTCCACGTAACCACGCGGCGCTTCGCCTTCTTCGCACAGCTGGATGGCGCGGCGGGCGATTTTGGTGGCTTCGTCACCGATACGCTCCAGGTCGATCACCGACTTGGAGATGCTGATGATCAAACGCAAGTCGGACGCCGCCGGCTGGCGACGGGCGAGAATGCGCAGGCATTCTTCGTCGATGTTGCGTTCCATCTGATTGATCTGGTCGTCGATCTCGCGCACTTGCTGGGCCAGGCCCGAGTCGGCCTCGATCAGCGCGGTCACGGCGTCGTTGACTTGCTTCTCCACCAGCCCGCCCATCGCCAGGAGGTGGCTGCGCACTTCCTCAAGCTCGGCGTTGAACTGCGCGGAGATGTGGTGGGTAAGGCCTTCTTTGCTAATCATAGGTTTGCTCCGCAAACGCTGTAAGCCACAAGCTACAAGCTGCAAGTTGATAGGTGTCGTTGCATTGAACTGCTTTTACTTGCCGCTTGAAGCTTGCGGCTTGCAGCTGCTCCAACTAGCCATAGCGGCCCGTAATATAGTCTTCGGTCTGCTTCTTCGCCGGATTGGTGAACAGGGTATCGGTGTCGCCGAATTCCACCAGCTTGCCCATGTACATGAACGCGGTGTAATCGGAAACTCGCGCCGCCTGTTGCATGTTGTGAGTCACGATGACGATGGTGAACTTGGACTTGAGCTCGTAGATCAGCTCTTCGACTTTGAGCGTCGAGATCGGGTCGAGTGCCGAGCAGGGCTCGTCGAGCAGCAGCACTTCCGGCTCCACCGCGATGGTACGGGCGATCACCAGACGCTGCTGCTGGCCGCCGGACAAGCCGAGTGCCGACTCATGCAGGCGGTCCTTGACCTCGTCCCACAGCGCCGCGCCCTTGAGGGCCCACTCAACCGCTTCGTCGAGAATGCGCTTCTTGTTGATGCCCTGGATGCGCAGGCCGTAGACCACGTTTTCGTAGATGGTCTTGGGGAACGGGTTGGGCTTCTGGAACACCATGCCCACGCGACGACGCAGCTCGGCCACGTCCTCGCCCTTGCGGTAGATGTTGGTGCCGTAGAGGTTGATGGCACCGTCCACACGGCAACCGTCCACCAGGTCGTTCATGCGGTTGAAGGTGCGCAGCAGCGTGGACTTGCCGCAGCCGGACGGGCCGATAAAGGCGGTCACGCGCTGCTTGGGGATGTTCATGCTGACGTCGAACAGCGCCTGCTTTTCACCGTAGTACAGGCTCAGGCCCGGCACTTCGATGGCCACGGTTTCCTGGGCCAGGCTCAGGCTCTGCTTGTCGCGACCCAGGGCAGACATGTTGATGCCGTGGGAATGGGTGTCGTGTTGCATGGGATGCTCCCTGTGCTACCAATTCGTTTCATTGAGCCGCCTGGGGCGGCTTACTCAAATGCTGTGTCTGTGGGAGCTGGCTTGCCTGCGATGCGGGCGGCGCGGTCTTTCAGTGAAACCGCGGTGATGCCATCGCAGGCAAGCCAGCTCCCACAGGGGGACTGCGTTAGCTGTCCAACGCTTTGTATTTTTCGCGCAGGTGGTTACGAATCCACACTGCCGACAAGTTGAGCGTGGCGATCACCAGTACCAGCAGCAAGGCGGTGGCGTACACCAGTGGCCGTGCGGCTTCGACGTTGGGGCTCTGGAAGCCGACGTCATAAATATGGAAGCCCAGGTGCATGATCTTCTGGTCCAGGTGCAGGTACGGGTAGTTGCCGTCCAGCGGCAGTGACGGTGCCAGTTTCACTACACCTACCAGCATCAGCGGCGCCACTTCACCGGCGGCGCGGGCCACGGCGAGGATCATGCCGGTCATCATCGCCGGGCTGGCCATCGGCAGCACGATCTTCCACAGCGTTTCCGCCTTGGTCGCGCCGAGTGCCAGGGAGCCTTCACGTACGGTGCGCGGAATCCGCGCCAAGCCTTCTTCGGTGGCCACGATCACCACCGGCACCGCCAGCAGCGCCAGGGTCAGCGAGGCCCACAACAGGCCCGGCGTGCCGAAGGTCGGTGCCGGCAACGCTTCGGCGAAGAACAGGCGATCCACCGAGCCGCCCAATACATACACGAAGAAGCCCAGGCCGAACACACCGTAGACGATGGCCGGTACACCGGCCAGGTTGTTCACGGCGATGCGGATGATCCGGGTCAGGGTGTTCTGTTTGGCGTATTCACGCAGGTACACCGCCGCCAGCACACCAAACGGGGTCACGATCATCGCCATGATCAGGGTCATCATCACGGTGCCGAAGATCGCCGGGAAAATCCCGCCTTCGGTGTTGGCTTCCCGTGGGTCATCGCTGAGGAATTCCCAGACCTTACTGAAGTAGAAGCCGACCTTGGTCAGCGTGCCCATGGCGTTCGGCTGGTAGGCGTGCACCACTTTGCCGATGCCGATTTCCACTTCCTTGCCGTTCGCATCGCGGGCCGTCAGGGCATCACGGTTGAACTGGGCGTGCAGGTCGGCCAAGCGCGCTTCGATGTCCTGGTAACGGGCATTCAGCTCGGCGCGGCCTGCGTCCATGTCGGCCTGGGCGGCGGCGTCGAGCTTGCCTTCCAGCTCCAGTTTGCGACCGTGCAGGCGGATGCGTTCCAGGCCGGCGTTGATCGCGCCGATATCGGATTTTTCAAGGGTCTTGAGCTGGGCGGCCAGCGAGTTGACGCGGTCGACACGGGCCTGCAACTGCGGCCACGCGGCTTCGCCTTCGGCGATGACCTTGCCATCTTGCTTGACGTTGACCAGGGTGCCGTAGAAATTGCCCCACTCGCGACGCTCGATGGTCATCAGGTTCGCAGGCGTGGTCTGGTCCTTGAGCCACTCGCCGACGATCCAGGTGAAGTCGTTGCCGTTCAGGTCGCGGTTGCCGACCTTGATCAGCTCGCGGGTCATGAATTCCGGGCCTTGGTCCGGCACCGGCAAGCCCGCGCTTTTCAGGCGCTCGCGAGGTACTTCTTCCTTCTGCACCACTTCGCCGATGACGATATGGTTTTCCTGGCCCGGCACGTTGTAGTTGGCCTGGATCAGGTCGGCCGGCCAGAAGTGGCCCAAACCACGCACCGCAATCACAGCCAGCAAACCAATGGTCATGATGACCGCGATGGACACCGCGCCACCGCTGATCCAGACGCCGGGGGCGCCGCTCTTGAACCATCCATTCAGGGAGTTCTGTTTCACAGACTTCTACCTTTCTTAAAGCGACGAGTATTTCTTGCGCAGACGCTGACGAATCAGCTCGGCGAGGGTGTTCATGACGAAGGTGAACAGCAGCAGTACCAGCGCCGAGAGGAACAGCACACGGTAGTGACTGCCGCCGACTTCCGACTCCGGCATCTCCACCGCGACGTTGGCCGCCAGGGTACGCAGGCCCTCGAACAGGTTCATCTCCATCACCGGGGTGTTGCCGGTGGCCATCAGCACGATCATGGTTTCACCCACTGCGCGGCCCATGCCGATCATCAGCGCCGAGAAAATCCCCGGGCTGGCGGTCAGGATCACTACCCGAGTCATGGTCTGCCACGGCGTGGCGCCCAGGGCCAGGGAGCCCAGGGTCAGGCCGCGTGGCACGCTGAACACGGCGTCTTCGGCGATGGAGTAGATGTTCGGGATCACCGCGAAACCCATGGCCAGGCCGACTACCAGGGCGTTGCGCTGGTCGTAGGTAATCCCCAAGTCGTGGGAGATCCACATGCGCATGTCGCCGCCGAAGAACCAGGTTTCCAGGTACGGGCTCATGTACAGCGAGAGCCAGCCTACAAACAGGATCACCGGGATCAGGATCGCGCTTTCCCAGCCATCGGGCACCCGCAGACGGATCGACTCAGGCAGGCGGCTGAAGACAAAGCCGGCCACCAGGATGCCGATCGGCAACAGCATCAACAGGCTGAAAATCCCCGGCAGATGCCCCTCCACATACGGCGCCAGGAACAGGCCGGCGAAGAAGCCGAGGATCACCGTCGGCATCGCTTCCATCAGCTCGATCACCGGTTTGACCTTACGGCGCAGGCTCGGCGCCATGAAGTAAGCGGTGTAGATGGCGGCAGCGACGGCCAGCGGTGCTGCCAGCAGCATGGCGTAAAACGCGGCCTTCAGCGTGCCGAAGGTCAGTGGCGCGAGGCTCATCTTGGGTTCGAAATCGGTGTTGGCGGCGGTCGATTGCCAGACGTATTTAGGCTCGTCGTAGTTTTCGTACCAGACCTTGCTCCACAACGCGCTCCAGGAGACTTCCGGGTGCGGGTTGTCCAGCAGCAGCGGTTGCAGCTTGCCACCGGCTTCGACGATCACACGGTTGGCGCGTGGCGACATGCCGTACACGCCCTGGCCGTCGACCACCGGGTCCACCAGCAGGGTGCGGTGCGCGGTGCTGTGGAACACACCGAACTTGCCGGAGGCATCGAGGGCGGTGAAGCCTTTGCGGCGCTCTTCGGCGGAGATTTCCACGATAGGTGCAGTGCCCATCTGGAAGGTGCGGATCTGCTTGAAGCGCTGCTCGCCATCCGGGTCGCGGGCCATGAACCACTGGGCCAGGCCACCCTTTGAGTTACCAATGATCAGCGAGATACCGCCCACCAGTTGCGTGCTGGCGGTAACTTCGGCGTTGCCGTCTTCGAGCAACTTGTAGCGACCGTTAAGACTCTTGTCGCGCAAACTGAACACATCCGCGAGGGCACGGCCGTTGATCACGTACAGCCACTGCTGGCGCGGGTCGATGAAGATCGCCTTCACCGGCTCGGTCATTTGCGGCAGCTCGATACGCTTCTGCTCGCTGGTGACTTCGCCGGTCATCATGTTTTCTTCGCGGCTCAGGGACAGCACATTCAAGTGCGAACCGGCCGAGCCTGCTATCACCAGCGAGGTGTCCGTGGCGTTGAGGGTCACGTGTTCCAGCGGACGGCCAGCGTCGTCGAGCACGATCGGCGTTTCACCGTAAGGGTATTCAATCGCCGGGGTGATGGTTTTCTTGCCGTCCGGGTAGGACACCTTATAGGTGTGGCGGAACACCAGGGACTGGCCATTCGACAAACCGAGGATCACCAACGGGCTGCCCGGCTGGTCTTCACCGATGGAGGCAACGCTGGTGCCGGCCGGTAGCGGCAGGTCGACGCGCTTAAGCTCGGCACCGGTATCCACATTAAAGAACAGCGCCTGGCCCTTGTCGGAAACCCGCATGGCGACTTGGTTCTGCTCTTCGAGGGAAATCATCAACGGCTTGCCGGCGTCCTGGATCCAGGCGGGCGTGAGCGCGTCTTCCTTGGTCAGCGAGGCACCCTGGAACAAGGGCGCGACCACGTAGGCGAGAAAGAAGAAGATCAGGGTGATGGCGCCCAGCACGGCGAGGCCGCCGATCAACACGTACCAACGGGTCAGGCGATCTTTGAGCGCGCGGATGCGGCGCTTGCGTTGCAGCTCAGGCGTATTGAAATCAATGCGCTTGGGAGGGGAAGTCGTCGTCATGGTGGAATTGGCCAGATCATTCATGCGCACACCCTAGCGATCCTGTATGACAGAAAGATGACAGTGCAGTGACGCAACAAATCCGCCGCGAAGCAGGGCTGGCAGCGGATTGAAAAATTAGGGGGGGGTAGACAGTTAATGTGAGAGCGGGCTTGCCCGCGATGGCATCAATACGGTTTCAACGCTACACCGCGTCGCCAGCATCGCGGGCAAGCCCGCTCCCACAGAACAGCATGCATCTACACCCGATATTGCAGGCTTAGTTGCCTTCTTTCAGACCCAGGTCAGCCAGGGCCTTGGCGGCAACTTTGGCTGGCAATGGGATGTAGCCGTCTTTCACTACAACTTCCTGGCCCTGTTTGGACAGAACCAGCTTCACGAACTCGGCTTCCAGCGGGGCCAGAGGCTTGTTCGGCGCTTTGTTGACGTAAACGTAGAGGAAGCGCGACAGCGGGTACTTGCCGTTCAGGGCGTTTTCTTCGGTGTCTTCGATGAAGTCAGTGCTGCCTTTCTTGGCCAGGGCCACGGTCTTCACGCTGGCGGTCTTGTAGCCGATGCCCGAGTAACCGATGCCGTTCAGCGAGGAGCTGATCGACTGCACGACCGAAGCCGAGCCTGGTTGTTCGTTGACGTTTGGCTTGTAGTCGCCTTTGCACAGGGCTTCTTCTTTGAAGTAGCCATAAGTGCCGGATACCGAGTTACGACCGAACAGTTGAACCGGCTTGTTGGCCAGGTCGCCGGTCACACCCAGGTCACCCCAGGTTTTAACGTCGGCTTTAGCGCCGCACAGACGCGTCGAGGAGAAAATCGCGTCGACTTGTTCCATGGTCAGGTGCTGGATCGGGTTGTCTTTGTGCACGAATACAGCCAGGGCATCCACGGCAACCGGGATAGCGGTCGGCTTGTAGCCGTACTTCTGCTCGAAGGCCGCCAGTTCGGTGTCCTTCATCTTGCGGCTCATCGGGCCCAGGTTGGAGGTGCCTTCAGTCAGCGCAGGTGGGGCAGTGGCGGAGCCGGCAGCCTGAATCTGGATGTTGACGTTCGGGTATTCCTTTTTATAACCCTCAGCCCACAGGGTCATCAGGTTGGCCAGGGTATCGGAACCGACGCTGGACAAGTTGCCCGACACACCAGTGGTCTTCACGTAAGCAGGAATTGCCGGGTCAACACCAGCGGCCACCGCGTTGGCGGTCGCAACGCCAGCAGCGACAAAAGTCATTGCCGCCATCAAACGTTTCAGTTTCATGCCTTGCTCCTAGCAGATAGGGATAATTGGATCGGGGCCAAGTATCGGTAGGCCGTGTGAACACTCTATGTCCGCAATGTGACAATTAGATGAAAGGCCACTATCGAAAAGCGAAGGCTCAGGCGGGGTTAAACATTGAATGAACACCTCCACTGTGGTGAGGGAGCAAGCGCCCTCGCCACAGTGGATCGGGCTGGTTTTAGCGCCCGCGCTTCCACAGATACCCACCCACCAGCATGCCCATCACACACAGGGCAGCCACGTAGTAGGACGGGCCCATCGGGCTTTCCTTCATCAACAGCGACACCGCCAGCGGCGTCAGGCCACCGAAGATGGCGTAGGCGACGTTATAGGAGAACGACAACCCGCTGAAGCGCACCACCGCCGGGAAGGCTTTGACCATCACGTAAGGGACGACGCCGATGGTGCCTACAAACAAACCGGTCAAGGCATACAGCGGGAACAGCCAATCAGGGTGCGCAATAAGGCTGTGGTACAGCGTCCAGGACGTCGCCAGCAACAGGGCGCAACCCATGATCAGCACGCGGCCGGCACCAAAACGGTCGGCCAGGGCGCCGGAGGCGATGCAGCCCAGGCTCAGGGTCACGATGGCCAGGCTGTTGGCTTGCAGCGCAACGGTCGGGCTGAAGTGGTAGACGGTCTGCAACACGGTCGGGGTCATCAGGATGACCACCACGATACCGGCCGACAGCAACCAGGTGAGCAGCATCGACAGCACGATGGCCCCTCGATGGTCACGCAGCACGGCGCGCAATGGCAGCTCAGCGGCCAGGGTCTTGCGCTGCTGCATCTCGGCGAAGATCGGCGTTTCATGCAGCCAGCGGCGCAGGTACACCGACAACAGGCCGAACACCCCGCCGAGCAGGAATGGAATCCGCCAGGCGTAATCCGAGACCTGCTCCGGGCTATAAATAGTATTGATGGCGGTCGCCACCAGCGAACCCAGCAAGATGCCGGCGGTAAGGCCGCTGGTCAGGGTGCCGCAGGCGTAGCCCACATGGCGCGGCGGTACGTGTTCAGACACGAACACCCAGGCGCCCGGCACTTCGCCGCCAATCGCTGCGCCCTGGATGACGCGCATCAGCAGCAACAGGAGCGGCGCCCACAGGCCGATCTGCGCGTAGGTCGGCAGCAGGCCCATGATCAGGGTCGGCACGGCCATCATGAAAATGCTCAGGGTGAACATCTTCTTGCGGCCCAGCAGGTCACCGAAGTGCGCCATGATGATGCCGCCCAGCGGGCGCGCCAGGTAGCCGGCGGCGAAGATGCCGAAGGTCTGCATCATGCGCAGCCATTCGGGCATATCTACGGGGAAGAATAGTTTTCCGACCACGGTGGCGAAAAACACGAAAATAATGAAATCATAAAATTCCAGCGCCCCGCCCAAGGCAGACAGCGACAGGGTTTTGTAGTCGTTGCGGGTCAGCGGGCGCGAAGGTTGCGCACTGCTTGCGGGCACGGAGGACATGGCAAGGCTTCTCTTATAGTAATCATCGTAATAAGGACGGCACGCCCGGGACTTGCGGCGGGTCTGGCAAGATAGCAAATCGCTTGTAAAAGCACAGCGCCAGGAGAACAGTTGCTCGCAAAAGCCGCGATACAGCGTCTATTTACCGACCAAATGAGCGCCAGGAGGTCGTCGTGGCGCATGGGTGTCGATATACTCGGCCCTTGCAAGCGCAAGAACCGCAGTCTTGAGGGGCTGCTGTGCCAAAACGTCGTTGGGTGCCATCCAGCCGATTTGGCAGAGTTTCCCTTTAGTACGCCTTACGAGAAACGTGTCGAACGGAGTATGTTTGTGCTGAAACGTTTTTCTAACAGTCGGCTATCCACCTTGCTCCACCTATAAAAGCGTCACGGGTCAGAGGCCCCTCGGCATGATCGAACTCGAACAAGAAGATCCTATTCCGCAAGGCGATCTCGCCCTGCAAATCACCGCGCTACCGCGCGAAACCAACGGTTTTGGCGATATCTTCGGCGGCTGGCTGGTCGCGCAGATGGACCTGGCCGGCACCGCCATGGCCAGCAAGGTCGCGGGCGGGCGTGTTGCCACCGTGGCGATTGATCGCATGGCGTTCCTGGTGCCGGTGGCGGTGGGCGCGCAATTGTCCTTCTATACCCAGGCCCTGGAAATCGGCCGCAGCTCGATCCAGATGATGGTCGAAGTGTGGAGCGACGACCCGCTGTCCAGCGAATGGCGCAAGGTCACCGAGGCGGTATTCGTGTTCGTTGCCATTGATGGCAGCGGTCGCACACGTTCGGTGCCGTCACGCGCACGTTAAACCTCGTCGGGTTTTGACGGTCAATTGCCCCATTGCCTGCCATAAAGAGTGCTTTGTATGCCTACGCCCCACGTTGAAAGCCTGAAAATCGACGAGCTGGACTGCTGGCGCATCCGCCACAACGGCGCCGAACTGATGGTGGCCCAACAGGGCGCGCATATTTTCAGCTACCAGCGCGCAGGCGAACAGCCTCTGATCTGGCCGAACAAGGCAGCCGTGTTCAAGGCGGGCAAAGGCATTCGTACCGGTGTTCCGGTGTGCTGGCCATGGTTTGGCGTATTCGACCGCAACCCGCACAGCGTCAAAGCCATGCGCCAGAGCGACCAGCCGGCCGGCGCTCACGGTTTTGTGCGCACGGCGCTGTGGGAGTTGGCCGCGACCGAACTTGAAGGCGCAGCGCTACGCGTGGACCTGGTGCTCCCGGTGCCGGCAGGCGGCTTCCCTGGCTGGCCCCATGAGGTCGACCTGAAGCTGAGCCTGCTGCTGGACGAGCAACTGCACATCCGCCTGACCAGCCACAACCGCGGCACCAGCACCGTGACCCTCAGCCAGGCGCTGCACACCTACTTCGCCGTAAGCGATGTGCGCAACGTGCAGGTCGAGGGCCTGGACGGTGCGGCGTATGTCGATACCGCCGATGGCTGGAGCGAGAAGCAGCAATCCGGGCTGCTGCATTTCAGCGCCGAGACTGACCGCATCTACCTCGAAACGCCGACCCAGCTGAATATTGTCGATAAAGACTGGCAGCGCCGCATACAGCTGACCGCCGAGGGCTCGAAGTCGACCGTTATCTGGAACCCCTGGACCGAACGCGCCAAAGCCTTCGACGACATGGCCGATGATGGGTGGCAAGGCATGCTGTGCATCGAGACGGCGAATGTGCTGGATGATGTGGTTGCACTGGCGCCGGGCGAAAGCCATACGCTGGGCGTGAGCATCACCAGCCTCGCCCTGTAAACCCAATCAAAAATGTGGGAGCGGGCTTGCTCGCGAATACGGTGTGTCAGCCACATATGCACTGACTGACATCCTGCATTCGCGAGCAAGCCCGCTCCCACATTGGGTTCTGCGGCAAATTAAAGATCGGACTCTTTGACCACCCGCACCTTGCCCGCATCCAGCGCATATGCCGCATCGGCGAGGTCATTGTTGACCTTCTCCACCTTCAACGTACCCGTGACCCACAGCGGCGTGTAGATATCATCCAGCTTCAGCCCCTTGGGGTAACGCACCAGCACCAGCTGGTTAGGCGGCGGTGGCGGCACGTGGATGCAGGCGCCGGGGTATGGCACCAGGAAAAACAGCGTGCTGCGGCCCTTTGCGTCGGTTTCCAATGGCACCGGGTAACCGCCGATGCGGATGTTCTTGCCATTCATGGCCGCCACGGTCTTGGTGGAGTACATCACCGCCGGCAAGCCTTTACTCTGCTTCAAGCCGCCTTTATCGGTAAAGGTGCCTTGGGCTTCGGGGGAGTTGTGGTCGATCTCGGGCATGGCCTCCAGGGCCTTCTGGTCCGACAGCGGCATCAGGTCGAGCCAGTCGGTTTCCGGCAGCTCGCCGGCGTGCACCAGGCCACAGCCCAGCAAAAGAACAGTCAAAAGAACACGGCGCATGAAGGGGCTCGACAAGGTTAACAGTGTCGGCATTCTAGCCCCCTGCGCCTGCGTAGCGCAGAGGGCTATGTCGCTAAATTACTTTTTGCGCAGCAGGCCGTAGATCACCAGCAACACGATGGCGCCGATCAGCGCACCGATAAAGCCCGCACCTTGACCCGCCTGGTAGATGCCCAGGGCCTGACCACCATAGGTGGCGACCAGGGAACCTGCGATACCCAGCAGGATGGTCATGATCCAGCCCATGCTGTCGTCGCCGGGCTTGAGGAAACGCGCCAGCAGGCCGACGATCAAGCCGATAAAGATGGTTCCGATGATACCCATGGCATTTCCCTCTGAATGAAGTGAACTACACGCAAGCCTAGTCAGACTTTCGTGTCCTGCAATCAGAGAGGCGGCGGCCACCAATGGTTCCCGCCGATCCCAGGGTTATTGCTCGGCGATCAGCGCTTCGACCTTGAGGATTTGCGCTTGCAACGTTGCGCGGTCCTTGCAGCGCAGGTTGGCGTGGCCCACCTTGCGCCCGGCCTTGAAAGCCTTGCCGTAGTGATGCAGGTGGCAGTCATTGATCGCGATCACACGGTCAACCGGCGGCACCACGCCGATAAAGTTGAGCATGGCGCTCTCGCCCACCTTGGCCGTGGACCCCAGCGGCAAGCCCGCTACTGCTCGCAGGTGGTTTTCGAACTGGCTGCATTCGGCGCCTTCGGTGGTCCAGTGCCCGGAGTTGTGCACACGCGGGGCGATTTCGTTGGCCTTGAGGCCGCCGTCGACTTCAAAGAACTCGAACGCCATCACGCCAACATAATCCAGCTGCTTGAGCACACGGCTGGAATAGTCTTCCGCCAGGGCCTGCAGCGGGTGATCGGTGCTGGCCACGGACAGCTTGAGGATGCCGCTGTCGTGGGTGTTGTGCACCAAAGGGTAGAAGCGGGTTTCGCCATCACGGGCCCGCACAGCGATCAGCGAGACTTCGCCGGTGAACGGCACAAAGCCTTCCAGCAGGCAGGCGACGCTGCCCAGCTCGGCGAAGGTGCCGACCACATCGGCGTCGGTGCGCAGCACTTTCTGGCCCTTGCCGTCATAACCCAAGGTGCGGGTTTTGAGCACGGCCGGCAGGCCGATGCTGGCAACAGCGGCGTCCAGGTCCGCCTGGGACTGGATGTCGGCGAAGGCCGGGGTCGGAATGCCCAGGTCCTTGAACATGCTCTTTTCGAACCAGCGGTCGCGGGCGATGCGCAAGGCTTCGGCGCTCGGGTACACCGGCACGAACTGCGACAGGAAGGCGACGGTTTCGGCCGGGACGCTTTCAAACTCGAACGTCACCAGGTCGACTTCATCGGCCAGTTGGCGCAGGTGATCCGGGTCGCTGTAGTCAGCGCGCAGGTGTTCACCCAACGCAGCGGCGCAGGCGTCCGGCGCCGGGTCCAGGAAAGCGAAGTTCATCCCCAGCGGGGTGCCCGCCAGGGCCAGCATGCGGCCCAGTTGGCCGCCACCGATTACACCGATTTTCATCGTCAACAACCTCAGGCGATACGTGGGTCTGGATTGTCCAGCACGCTGTCTGTCTGCTCAGCACGGAATTTTTTCAGCACCGCGTGGAACTGCGGGTGCTTGGCGCCCAGGATGCTCGCGGACAGCAACGCGGCATTGATCGCGCCAGCCTTGCCGATCGCCAGTGTGGCCACCGGGATACCGGCCGGCATCTGCACGATGGACAACAGCGAATCCACGCCCGAGAGCATCGACGACTGCACCGGCACACCGAGCACCGGCAGGTGGGTCTTGGCCGCACACATGCCTGGCAGGTGCGCTGCACCGCCGGCACCGGCGATGATCACCTCGATGCCACGGGATTCTGCTTCATCGGCATACTGGAACAGCAAATCCGGGGTGCGGTGGGCAGAGACCACTTTCACTTCATACGGAATGCCGAGTTTTTCCAGCATATCGGCGGTGTGGCTAAGGGTGGACCAATCGGACTTGGAGCCCATGATCACGCCAACCAATGCACTCATCGTCGTGCCTCTTCTCTCTGGGCGCCCGCAGGCGCGTCAAAAAACAACAAGCCACGCGGGAGACCGGCGTGGCTTGTTGTACGAATTGTTTCGGGCCAGAACTGCCTGCGCTCGATCATGCTGCGTTAAAAACAAACTCGGAATGCTCATTGACTAACGTCAACTGCGCTCCCTCGCTTGTTTTTGCCTTGCCTGATCTTCGCTCGGCGAGTTCTGACCTCGAAACGTGGCCGGTTGGACCGGCCGAAGGCCGCGCAGTATACCGTAATAATCCAGATAAACAGCCCCTCGGATGACCATCTGTCCAGTGGCGCAAAGTCGCGGTTTTATTGACTTAGGAGTCAGCCAAATCATCACAAAACCCTGTGGGAGGGGGCTTGCCCCCGATGACGGTGTGTCAGGCACTTATCTGTCACTGATACACCGCTATCGGGGGCAAGCCCCCTCCCACATTTTCCCGGTGCCAGGCTCAGGTATTTTGCGCCGCGCCACCTTCCAGCTTGCGCCACAACAACCGCACATTCGCCTTGCGCACCAAGGCGCAGCGATACAGGCGAATCTCCAACGGCACATGCCATTGCGGACCGCCGCACACCACCAGTTCGCCGCGCGCCAACTCCGCCCGCACGCTCAGTTGCGGCACCCAGGCGATGCCCAGGCCCTCAAGGGCCATGCTCTTGAGGCTATCCGCCATGGCCGTTTCGTACACGGTGGTAAAGCGCAGTGCACGCTGGCGCAGCAGCAAGTGCACCGAACGGCCGAGAAACGCGCCGGCGCTGTAGGCCAGCAGCGGCACACTGCCCTCGCCTTCCAGGTCGAACAGCGGCTTGCCGTCGGCATCGGCGGCGCATACCGGGAGCATTTCGGTGTTACCCAGGTGCAGCGAAGGGAAGATTTCCGCATCCATCTGCATCGCCGCATCCGGGTCGTAGAACGCCAGCATCAAGTCGCAACCGCCTTCGCGCAGGGCGTGCACGGCGTCACCGACGTTGGTGGCCACCAGCCGCGTGGCGATGTTCAAACCTTCGTTGCGCAATTGCGCGATCCAGCGCGGGAAGAAGCCCAACGCCAGGGAGTGAGCGGCCGCCACTTGCATGACCTCGCCCTGCCCGCCTTCCAGATGATGCAAATGGCGCAGCACCTCACCGAGCTGTTCGACCACCGTGCGCGCCGTCACCAGGAATAACTGCCCCGCCGCCGTCAGCTCCACCGGGGTGCGTGAGCGATTGACCAGCGTCAGGCCCAGCGCGGCTTCCAGGCTGCGGATACGCCGGCTGAACGCCGGCTGGGTGACAAAGCGCCGCTCCGCCGCCTGGGAAAAGCTGCGGGTAGCCGCCAGGGCGCTGAAGTCTTCCAGCCATTTGCTCTCAAGGTTCATCACTTCCTCCCACGGGTACGCACCATTTTGGCACACACGCCCGCCATGATAGCCGGGTCACACCTACATTATGCCGTTTGTGCATAGGCCAGTGTTTAACAGCATTGGCCCAAAAACTTCCACAAGCCTAGCATTCACAGCGTTCCGGCCAGTTCCGGGTCCCTATCGAGATGATTTCCGTCATGTCCTCCGCTGCATCATTCCGCACAGAAAAAGACCTGCTTGGCGTACTCGAAGTACCGGCTCAAGCGTATTACGGCATCCAGACCCTGCGAGCGGTGAATAACTTCCGCCTCTCGGGCGTTCCGATTTCGCATTACCCGAAATTGGTGGTCGGCCTGGCAATGGTCAAGCAAGCCGCCGCTGACGCCAACCGCGAGTTGGGCCAGCTCAGCGAAGCCAAGCACGCTGCCATCAGCGAAGCCTGTGCCCGCCTGATCCGCGGCGATTTCCACGAAGAGTTCGTGGTGGACATGATTCAAGGCGGCGCCGGCACTTCAACCAACATGAATGCCAACGAAGTCATCGCCAACATCGCGTTGGAGGCCATGGGCCACAACAAGGGCGAATACCAGTACCTGCACCCCAACAACGACGTGAACATGGCGCAGTCGACCAACGACGCCTACCCGACCGCGATCCGCCTGGGTCTGCTGCTGGGCCATGACGCGCTGCTGGCCAGCCTCGACAGCCTGATCCAGGCATTCGCCGCCAAAGGCGTCGAGTTCGGCCATGTGCTGAAAATGGGCCGCACCCAATTGCAAGACGCCGTGCCGATGACCCTCGGCCAGGAATTCCGCGCCTTCGCCACCACCCTCGGTGAAGACCTGGCCCGCCTGAAAACCCTGGCGCCGGAGCTGCTGACCGAAGTCAACCTGGGCGGCACCGCCATCGGCACTGGCATCAACGCCGACCCGCGCTACCAGGCCCTGGCCGTACAGCGCCTGGCCCTGATCAGCGGCCAACCGCTGGTGCCGGCCGCCGACCTGATCGAAGCCACCTCCGACATGGGCGCCTTCGTGCTGTTCTCCGGCATGCTCAAGCGTACGGCGGTGAAGTTGTCGAAGATCTGCAACGACTTGCGCCTGCTGTCCAGCGGCCCACGTACCGGCATCAACGAAATCAACCTGCCGGCGCGCCAGCCAGGCAGCTCGATCATGCCCGGCAAGGTCAACCCGGTGATCCCGGAAGCCGTTAACCAGGTAGCATTCCAAGTCATCGGCAACGACCTGGCCCTGACCATGGCGGCCGAAGGCGGCCAGCTGCAACTGAACGTGATGGAGCCGTTGATCGCCTTCAAGATCTTCGACTCGATCCGCCTGCTGCAACGCGCCATGGACATGCTGCGCGAACACTGCATCGTCGGCATCACCGCCAACGAAGCGCGCTGCCGCGAACTGGTGGAGCACTCCATCGGCCTGGTGACCGCGCTGAACCCGTACATCGGCTATGAAAACGCCACCCGCATCGCACGTATCGCCCTTGAAAGCGGCCGTGGCGTGCTGGAACTGGTGCGCGAAGAAGGCTTGCTCGACGACGCCATGCTCGACGACATCCTGCGCCCCGAAAACATGATCGCTCCACGCTTGGTCCCGTTGAAGGCCTAAGCGTTTGTTGCACCGCTCACCAGGCTGAGGGACTAGACACCTCTCACCTTTTGAGGGCCTGAAGGCTCGTTCTTCAGGCCCTTTTTTTTGCCTCAAGGTTGTGAAATGAAGCCCATAAAAAATCCAATATCGCCCTGCAAATCCGACTTTCCCGATTCAGCCCCGCTGAAACCTTTAATCGCCCCGTGCAGACGGATGATGCTCGCCTAGGTATAGTGCCGCCCCTCTTCGCGTCAGAGATCGTCGGTAACGAGGTCCTGGACAGCGCGAAACCGCATGAATAACAACACCCGCAAAAGGATTGGGGTCGAACGTCGTGCACTGCCTGGTGCTGAGCGACACGTCGAACCGTCCTGCGTTTGCCATTAGAAAAATCAGCGAGGAACACTCCATGCTCGAAGTCATCAACGACTTCCTCTCAGGGAAAGTCCTGATCGTGCTCATTGTCGGGCTCGGCGGTTATTTCACGATTCGCTCGCGTTTCGTGCAGTTGCGTCACTTTTTCCACATGTTCTCGGTGTTTAAAGACAGCCTCAAGAGCAGCTCCGGCCAACTCAGTTCGTTCCAGGCGCTGATGCTCAGCCTGGCCGGACGCGTCGGTGCCGGTAACATCGCAGGTGTCGGCATTGCCGTGACCCTGGGTGGCCCGGGTGCCGTGTTCTGGATGTGGGTCACCGCGCTGGTGGGCATGTCATCGAGCTTTATCGAATGCTCCCTCGGCCAGCTGTACAAGCGCACCGATGCCGAAGGCACCTACCGTGGCGGCCCGGCTTATTACATCCAGCACGGCCTGCACAAGCGCTGGCTGGGTATGGTGATGGCGTTCCTGTTGCTGGTGACCTTCGGTTTTGCCTTCAACGGCCTGCAAGCCCACGCGGTAACCCATTCGCTGAACAACGCTTTCGGCCTGGACACCACCTACACCGGCCTGGCGCTGGCAGTATTGCTGGGCCTGGTGTTCATCGGCGGGATCAAGCGCATCGCCTCGATCGCCGACCTGCTGGTGCCGGTCAAGACCCTGGTGTACATCGCCGTGACCCTGTACGTGATCGTGCTGCAATTCGACCACGTGCCGGCCATGCTCGCGACCATCGTCAAGAGCGCGTTCGGTCTCGACCAAGCCTTCGGTGGCCTGGTGGGCAGCGCGATCATCATGGGTGTGAAGCGCGGCGTGTTCGCCAACGAAGCCGGTCTGGGCAGTGCGCCTAACGTGGCCGCGGTAGCCTCGGTAGAACACCCGATCGCCCAAGGCGTGGTTCAGGCGTTCAGCGTGTTCCTCGACACCTTTGTGATCTGCACCTGCACCGCGCTGCTGATCCTGCTGTCCGGCTTCTACACCCCAGGCTTTGAAGGCGACGGCATTGCCCTGACCCAGAACTCCCTGGCGGCGGTGGTCGGTGATTGGGGCCGCATGTTTATCTCGGTGGCCCTGGCGTTGTTCGTGTTCACCTCGATCATGTACAACTACTACCTCGGCGAGAGCAACCTGCGCTTTCTGGTGGGCAATAACCGCAAGGTGCTGATGGGCTACCGTGCGCTGGTGCTGGTGCTGATTTTCTGGGGTTCGATCGAGAACCTCGGCACCGTGTTCGCCTTCGCCGACATCACCATGACCCTGCTCGCATTCGTCAACCTGTTCGCCCTGGCGTTCCTGTTCAAGATCGCCATGCGCATCCTGAATGACTACGACAACCAGCGCGCTGCGGGCATCAAGACGCCGGTGTTCGACTCCAGCCAGTTCCCTGACCTGGACCTGGACCGCAAAGCCTGGCCGGCCAATCCGGTGAAGCCTGAGCCTGGCGCTCAAGCATCCGCCGAACTGAACGCGCAAACGCAACGCTGAGCTCAGGTAGATAGATGACACGCCGCCCGGCCTTGGGCATGCTCTGGGCCCGGCGGCGTTTTTCGTTCAGGAGATTCTTCAAATGACCCAACCAGCCCAAGACGTGATGGTGCTCTACACCGGCGGCACCATCGGCATGCAGGCCAGCGCCAACGGCCTGGCCCCCGCGTCCGGTTTCGAAGCGCGCATGCGCGAGCAGCTCGCCAATGAGCCCGTACCTGCGTGGCGTTTCCGGGAAATGTCGCCGCTGATCGACAGCGCCAACATGACCCCGGCCTACTGGCAGCGCCTGCGCACCGCCGTGGTTGAGGCGGTGGACGCCGGCTGCGACGCGGTGCTGATCCTGCACGGCACCGACACCCTGGCCTACAGCGCAGCCGCCATGAGCTTCCAACTGCTGGGCCTGCCCGCGCCAGTGCTGTTTACCGGCTCGATGCTGCCGGCCGGCGTGCCCGACAGCGATGCCTGGGAAAACGTCAGCGGGGCACTGGCAGCCTTGGGCGCAGGTCTTACGCCTGGCGTGCAGCTGTACTTCCACGGTGCGCTGATGGCGCCGACGCGTTGCGCGAAGATCCGCAGTTTCGGTCGCCACCCATTTGCCGCGCTGCAACGCAATGGCGGCATCGCCAAGGCTGACCAACTGCCGGCGGCGCTGGGTTACCGTCACGAAAAGGCCCTGGCGAATGTCGGTGTGCTACCGCTGGTGCCCGGCATCGCCGCCGTGCAGTTGGATGCGCTGATCGACAGCGGCATTCAGGCGCTGGTGCTGGAATGCTTCGGCAGCGGCACCGGGCCCAGCGACAACCCGGCGTTTCTGGCCAGCCTCAAGCGTGCGCAGGACCAGGGCGTGATCGTAGTCGCCATTACCCAATGCCACGAAGGCGGCGTGGAGCTGGACGTTTACGAGGCCGGCAGCCGCTTGCGTGGCGTGGGCGTGTTGTCGGGCGGCGGGATGACCCGTGAAGCGGTGTTCGGCAAGCTCAATGCGCTGCTAGGCGCAGGGCTGGCACTCCATGAAGTCCGCCGCCTGGTGGAACTGGACCTGTGCGGCGAACTGAGCTGACCGGCATATAACTTGCTCCGCTTCCAGCCACCCCCTGGCTGGAAGTGTCCATGCTGCATTCCCATCTCACCACCCTCAATGCTGTCTCCCTGGTGCTTGGTACATTCAAGGAACGGGGCCTGCCCGGCGACACCTTGCTCGCCGGCAGCGGCATCTGCCTGGCGGACTTAAGCCGCGCCGACACGCGTATCACCACCAACCAGGAGATGCGCGTGTGCGCCAATGCCGTGGCGTTGCAGCGTGACATTGGCCTGGAACTGGGCCGGCGCATGCATGTTTCGTCCTACGGCATGCTTGGTTATGCCCTGCTCACCAGTGCCACCTTCGGTGACGCTTTGCGCCTGGCGCTGCGTTATCCGGCGCTGTTGGGAACACTTTTCGAACTGAGCCTGCTCGAGGACGGCGAGCGGATCTGGTTCAGCGCCAGTGATTATCGCGAGAATCCGACTCTGGAAACCTTCAACGTGGAGTTTTGCCTGGCCTCGTTGAAGGTCATCTGCGACGACCTGCTCGGCCATCCGCTGCCGTTGCTAGGTGCACGCTTTGAATACGCTGCGCCGGACTACCAAGCGCGCTACCGCGAGCGCTTCGACTGCCCCTTGCAGTTCCAGGCCACTGCCAATGCCTTTGCCTTCGACCCGCGCTGGCTTGACCAGCCGCTGCCCCTGGCTGACGCGATTACCCATCGGGCCATGGCCGAGCGCTGCCGCAAACAGAACCTGGAATTCACCGGGCGCCAAGCCTGGCTGGGAAGAATCCGCCAACTACTCGCCAGCCAATTGCAGGCCGCGCCGGGGCTTGAGGGGCTGGCCCAACAGATGAACTGCTCGGCGCGCACCCTGCGCAGGCACCTGCACGACCTGGGGTGCAGCTACCAGGAGCTGCTCGACGAGCTGCGTTTCGAACGGGCCAAGCAGTTGCTGGGCGAGGATGAGTGGCCGATCTACCGAATTGCCGAGGCGCTGGGGTTCAGCGAAACCGCGAGTTTTCGTCACGCATTTGTACGCTGGAGCGGCGTGGCGCCGAGCCAATTTCGCGCGTGAATGCCCCATAGATGCAGACTACCTGTGGCGAGCGGGCTTGCCCGCGTTGGGCTGCGTAGCGGCCCCAGAAAAAGCGGGAGCGCTGCGCACTCCAACGCGGGCAAGCCCGCTCGCCACACAAGCCCGCTCACCACAAGAGCCTCTCGCACACAAATGGGGCGAATTTCGGACAAACAATTTGGCCATATCCATCCCCTTTTGGCCGCTCCTGCCGTTCTCATAAACTCCGACCGCCGCAAGACTGCAGGCACCGATACAGCCTGCGGAGAACAACAACATGCTGACGATCTACTCGGACGATCACCACCTGCACCACGGCCGCTGCGAACTGATGGACGGGCAATTGATGCCCTGCTTTGAAATGCCCTCGCGCGCCGATCATGTGCTGCAGCGCGTCAGGGACCGCGAGCTGGGCCCGGTGCACGCGCCCACGGACTTTGGCCTGGCCCCCTTGCAACGTATCCACTGCCCTGACTACCTCGGCTTCTTCAAAGGTGCCTGGGCACGCTGGACCGAGTTTGGTCAGGACGGTGACTTGCTGCCGTACACCTGGCCTGCCCGCACCCTGCGCCGCGTATTGCCCACCAGCCTGCATGGCCAGCTCGGTTATTACAGCTTCGACGGCGGCGCGCCGATTACCGCCGGCACCTGGCAGGCCGCGTACAGCGCAGCCCAGGTCGCCTTGACCGCCCAACACGCGATTCAACAGGGCGCCCGCAGTGCGTTCGCGCTGTGTCGCCCGCCCGGCCATCACGCCGCCAGCGACTTGATGGGCGGTTACTGCTACCTCAATAACGCCGCCATCGCTGCCCAGGCTTTTCTCGATCAGGGCCACCAGAAAGTCGCGATCCTTGACGTGGATTACCACCACGGCAACGGCACCCAGTCGATTTTCTATGAGCGCAACGATGTGCTGTTCACCTCGATCCACGGCCACCCGGAAGCAGAGTTTCCGTTTTTCCTCGGTTACGCCGATGAATTGGGCGAAGGCGCAGGCACGGGCTTCAACTTCAACTACCCGCTGGCCGCAGGCTCGGGCTGGGAGACCTGGAGCGCCGCGCTGGAACAGGCTTGCGCCGAGATCGAAGGCTACGGCGCCGACGTGATTGTGGTCTCCCTCGGCGTGGACACGTTCAAGGACGACCCGATCTCGCAGTTCAAGCTCGACAGCCCGGACTACCTGGCCATGGGCGCCCGCATCGCCCAACTGGGCAAACCGACGCTATTTGTGATGGAAGGCGGCTACGCCGTAGAAGAAATCGGCATCAATGCCGTCAACGTTCTCGAAGGTTTTGAGGGGTCAGCCGAATGAACATGTTCAAGTCTCTTGTGCTCTGCGCCACCGTGTTGAGCACCGCCGTACACGCCGAAGAAAAAACCCTGCGGGTCTACAACTGGTTCGACTACATCACCCCCAAGGCCCTCGAAGACTTCAAGGCGCAGAACCCCAAAGTCAAACTGGTCTACGACATTTTCGACACCAACGAAGCCCTGGAGGCCAAGCTGCTCACGGGCAACTCCGGCTATGACGTGGTGGTGCCGTCCAACGTGTTCCTGGCCAAACAGATCGAAGCCTCAGTGTTCCAGCCGCTGGACCGCAGCAAACTGCCCAACTGGAACCACCTCGACCCCAAGCTGATGAAGCTGATCGAAGCGAATGACCCCGGCAACAAATTCGCCGTGCCGTACATGTACGGCACCATCCTGATCGGCTTCAACCCCGACAAGGTCAAGGCCGCCCTGGGCGTCGATGCCCCGGTAGACAGCTGGGACCTGATCTTTAAAGAAGAGAACATCAGCAAGCTCAAGCAGTGCGGCGTGGCACTGCTGGATTCGCCGTCGGAAATCCTGCCGCTGGCCCTGCAACACTTGGGGCTGGACCCCAATAGCAGCAACCCCAAGGACTATGAAAAGGCCGAGGCGTTGCTGATGAAGATCCGCCCCTACATCACCTACTTCCACTCGTCCAAGTACATGGCCGATATCGCCAACGGCGACATCTGCGTGGCCGTCGGCTATTCCGGCAGCTTCTCCCAGGCCGCCAACCGCGCCAAGGAAGCCAAGAACGGCGTGACCGTGGACATGCGCCTGCCCAAGGAAGGCGCACCGATCTGGTTCGACATGCTCGCGATTCCCAAAGGAGCCAAAAACCCCGAGGACGCCTACACCTTTATCAACTACCTGCTGCAACCCGGGGTGATCGCACCGATCAGCGACTTTGTCGGCTACCCCAACCCCAACAAGGACGCTACCAGCCTGGTAGACCCAGCCATTCGCAACAACCCCAACCTCTACCCCACCGAGGCGGCCATGGCCACGCTCTACACCCTGAAACCGCTGGGCCGTGATGCCGAACGCGCCCGTACCCGGGCGTGGACCAAGATCAAATCCGGGACCTGAAGCTCTTGTGGCGAGGGAAGGTCCTCCCTCGCCACACGTTGAACAGTTAACTACCACCCCGCCCCCGACAGGGCTCGCTACTTTCTGGCAACCCGATCGCTTCATCGCCAGCAAGGAACGCCCCCATGCCCCAACCCTCGACCGAACAAGAGTCACTCAACGGCAACACCCTGCTCACCCAACTGACTACCGGCCCGTCCATTCGCGAAGTGGCCGCGAACGTGTTGCGGCCGGCGTTGAAGGAGCTGTATCCGCAATTGGATATAGACCCGGACCTGGCCATCGTCGTCTCGCCAGCCTGGCTGATCATCAATGACCAGGTGGTGCCCGCCCTGCCTCATCACGAGTCGCTCACCGGCGCACTCGCACGACGGGCCGTTTCCGATAAACCGCTGACCTACATTGATGGCGAACACTACCTGACCGACCACGCCACAGACGGCCCGGACATCCACCTGCCGGTGCGTATCGACGCCATCGGCCGGCTGATCAATGAATGTGCACCGCTGTTGTTCATCGCGTATCAGGAACAGCAACTGGCGTTCTGGAACCAGACCAATGGCCCCCGTGGGACTCGTTGGCAGACCTTCGCCAATGCGCTGCGCAACGTCTGGGATATCAAGGCGTCCGTGGGCTGGGGCGAGGACGAATGCGCGATGGCGAAAAACGTGTTCCTGTACCCGGATTACGCCACGCGCCTGCCCAACGACAAGTACCGTACCCGTGCCTACCTGGTGGACGTCGACATCGACCGAGGCACCGGCACCGAACACCTCAACCTCGCCGCCCTCGCCATCCTGATCGGCACCCACGACCAGCACACGATGATCCTTACGCACTCGATTGCGACCGGATATCAACAATTCGACAGCCAGCAAGCACTGGGCCAGGCACTGACCCTGCATGCCGCCAACCTCAAGGATGAAACACTGCGGTGGCGCCTGTTTGAGCCCCAGGGGGATTTTTTCGAGTACCAGGCCTGTTCTCTCATCGGCCTGCAAATCGAGGCTATCGGCAAGCTCTCCGTTGGCGACACGCTCGGGCAGGCCAGCGACGATGTTTCCCAGCGCGGGGAACTGGAGTTCGGCCAATTGTCGTCGGACGACAGGGACAAGCTGGAAAAAGTCAGCGATGCGCTCCCCGACTGGTTGAAGACCGCCAGCCAAGCCGACCTTTCACGCTATAGCCGCTACATGTTCGACATCGCCACCCTCAACAGCAGCACCGCCAACAAGACCTATCAGGATGATATTCCGCTGATTGGCGATTACGCCCTGCAGGCTATCGCCGACGCCATGGCCAAGACCATGACCCCGGCCCAGAAAAAAGACCTGGGCCTGGTGGCAAATGGCGCACAACTCAGCCAGCAACTGATGCTCAAGCTTAAACACGTGCAAATCAGCGTGACCAGCCAGGTGGTGTGGGGGTTGTTTACCGCGCCGGGCCTGACCAGCACCGTCACCTTCAGCCTGGCCGACCTGGCGCTGCAAAACCTGATCGCCCTGCCGTTGGGCAACAAAGTCGCGAGCTACAAGGATGGCCGCAGCCTGCCGACCTGGATGAGCGTGACGTATCTGCAAGACCTGATCACTCAAGTGAACATCGGCGAGCAGTACCCAAAACGGGTGAAAACTATCCTGCTCGACGATCCTGTGCAGTCACAGCTGCGGCAAACCCTTTATACCGACCAGTTGCGCCTGCAATTGCCACTGCTGGCGCTGCAATACAAGATTCGCCGCCAGTACGGCGTGAATGAACAAGGCTACCGTTATGTCTGCGCAGCCATGGCAAGTGACCCCAACCTGCGCCGCGTAAACGGCTACAACGTGGTCATCCGGCCCCTGGCATTTATCCCCACGCGCCGCACCAGTCAGGCCGCAGACCCCGTCAGCAACATGTTCGTCATCGGCCCGCAGAACCCGGCTCAGGGGCCGTGCCTGCTGTATCGGCCACAATCTAGCGCACAGTTGATGCAATTTGCCTCGCCGATCAACTTGATTTACGCCATCAAACAACCTGGCGAGCTGCGTGAATCCGTGTTGGCCTGGCTGCCTGATGGCGTGCGGTCCGACTACACGCAATTTGTCTTTCCCGGCCCTTTCCTCGCCTCGCCCAGGGCGCTGTCCTCCCTGTTGGCAGAACCGTGGCTGGCGTTAAGCATGACCGGGCCGGTCATTCTCGGCAGCCAGACCCTGCACGGCGACAACCTGGCGACCCTGTTCACATCCAATGCAAAGGCGCTGGTCGACCTCGCCGACAAGCAGTCGGTCTCCAACGCCGAGGCCCGCTGGGAAAGTTTCAAGCGGGCCGGCTGGACGATCTTCAATGCTGCGCTGCCGTTTTTGGGCAAAACCGTCGGCACGGCCGCCTGGATCGGCCAACTGGTCAATGACGTACAGGAAGCCATCGACGCCAGTGAAAGCGGCGACAGCGAGGCCAAATGGTCGGCCTTGAGCGATATTTTCCTCAACCTGGGCATGGCCCTGGCGCTGCACCTGGCCAGCCGGCAGAGCACCGTAGGGCGCGTGGAAAAGCCTGAAATCAGCGCGTCACAACCCCTCCTCCCCTCGGAGCCGCCGACTAAAACAGCCCCCCGGCAACTGCCCGACATTCAGACCTCAGAAATGCCCACCGGCCATGAGCCCTCGCTGTATACCCTGGGGGCCCTGACCCGCAAAACCCTGGAGCTGAGAAAAGTCCTGGACAGCTTCAGCGTGACCCGCCCCGAAGCGCTGGGCGCGCAGCAAACCCAGCCGGGTTCGCACCAGCACCTCTACCCCCTCAGTGATCAATGGTATGCCCCGGTGGGCGAACGCTGGTTCAAAGTGCAACTGGACGAAAACGACACGGTGCTGATTGTCGACCCCAGCAATCGCGCACGCCTGGGCCCGGTGCTGGTCAACAACCTTGCGGGCCAATGGTTCGTCGATACGCGTTTGCGCCTGCGGGGTGGGGGGTTCAGGAGCCGGATGAAAAAGGGCCAGCGGCTCAAACCGGTCACGGCTAACAGCCTGCGCGAGCAGCTGAACGCCTTCAACCGGGATGAAAAAAAACAGTGCCAAGCCCTGGAGGCCGCCCGCAGTGTCAGCCGGGCGGCACCACCCGCCACGGCCGACACCGCACTGAAGACATTTCTCGCGACACTGGACAAACGTCGGGACGAGTACGAGACACCGATCGCCCAACTGAAATCCTTGAACCTGATCGACGTCGTGCCCGACTATCCCTCACGCATGCTCAACTATCTGCAGCAGCAACTGCTGATTGCACAATCGGGCGTAAACGAACTGCAGAAGGTCTTCCAGGCTGGTTTGGACGCCGCCGGACAAAGCATGGCCACCGACCCGGAAGAGGTCTTCACCCGCCGGCGTATGGCCGATACAACCCTGAACATGATTCGCCAGTTGGAGCACATGCATTCACGCTTCAAACTCCTCAGAGAGTTGGGCGCCGCGGGTGCAGAGCTGGAACTGAAGACCCGCGCAGACCTGCCGCCGTTTGATCTGGATGATCTGAAAAGCTACCGTATTTCCCTGGCTCGCTCGCTGTGCCTGCAAGAAAACAGCACGGCGGATATGACCGAGGCGCGTAGCAGTGTGAACGAGATTGTGCAGGCCGCCCAACTCGCCGTGCAAAGCGCCCGTGAGCTGTCAGAGCGACAGGCTGAACTTGACCTCAATACGCAAATCGAGGCGCTCGACAACCTGGTCGACCAATTTACCGTGACAGACCAGAACCTGCGGGACCTGCCAGGCGAGTACCCGGCGCTGATCGAAAGGACGTCGGTGGAGGACCTGCGCAAACAAATCGACGAATACGCACAACGGGCTGTGCGCTCGCTGAACACTGCGCTGCGCGAGCGCAAAGTCCAAGAGGCCAGAGCCGAGGCAGAGGCTTCATCAAGCGCATCTGCTCGGCCGAAAAAGGCGGTGATCAAGACACGTTTCCAGGGTGTGGTCGTCGGTGAGCCTCGCGAGAGCGATCCCGACTTTGTCGACATCAAGGAACCCCTGACCCATGAAGTGATTGCAACCTTTCACAAAAAAGCCGGCGGCAATTGGGTCGAACACACCGCCGCGCTCCCACCCGCCAGCCGCACGCCCACCGTGAGCCCGGCCAACAGCCTTAGAAAAGCGCAGGCGTTGCTGGACGACGTCGACAGTTTTATCCAGCGCACCAAAGCCCAGGCCAACGAACCTCAACGGTTACCGGTGGAAATCGAGGAGAAGTTCGAGCGTCGGGCAAAAGCCCTCGAACAGGCGCGCCGCGTCGTCGAACACGCCGCCAACGCCACCAACGAAACCGACGACACTGCCTCTCAGGCGATAACCCGGCAGCTCGACGAGGCGGTGAACAAGCTCTATCGCGAAGGGCGTCGCGTGCGGCTCGACATGCTCAAGAGTCGCCTGCCAACCGCCGGCCATGTGGAGTTGTTATCCACCGAAGGCGAGGTAAGCATCCAGGCGGCAGGTGTTCGTCGCCGGCTCAAAGGTCCAAAAAAGGACTTCATGCAGGAATATGAGGTGCGTGATCAAAAAACCAAAAGAGTGCTGTGGTATGCCCACTTTCACTACACGAGCCTGGACGCACCCAACGAGGCTTACACCGCCGCGCACCTCAAGACCCCGGAACAACGCCGACTGGGCGGCGCCTTCGAAGAGTATGAAGACATGCCGGAACAGTTACGCCGTGCCATCTATCGCGCCACCATCGGCCCACACCTGGCCCGCACGCTGTTCTTGAGCAAGGCGCCCACCCAGGCCACCTGAGCCGGGTTATTGCCACGCCTGGCGTAACCGCGCCAGGGCCTGGCTGATCTGTGCTTCGGGTACGGCGGCAAAACCCAGGACCAACCCGGCACGCTGATCGCCCCGCGTGCCGGTGTCGGGCAACCAGTAGCTGCTCAGGCCATTGACCTCCACGCCCGCCGCCACAGCCTGGGCGACCAACACCTGCTCCCGAGCCAGGTTGTGTACCGGCACCGTCAGGTGCAACCCGGCCGCCACACTGGGCAGTTTGCCAATGCCGTCGATGCCCTCTGGCCATTCGCCAAGCAAGCTATTCAAGCGGCTCAAGGCAGCGCGGCGCATGCGCCGCACATGTCGCTGAAAATGCCCGGCGGCCATGAACTCGGCCATCACCGCCTGGGTACTGACCTCGGAGTGGCGCACATCCACCGCCCGGCGCCGGGCGAACGCCTGCACCAGCCCTGCGGGCAGTACCAGATAGCCCAGACGCAACGCCGGAAACGCGACCTTGCCGAACGTGCCCACGTAGAGCACTCGCCCGCTGCGGTCCAGCGCGGCCAGCGGCGCCAGGGGGGCGCCGCTGTAGCGGTATTCGCCGTCGTAGTCGTCTTCGATGATCCAGCCACCGGTGCGCTCGGCCCAGGCCAGCAATTCCAAGCGTCGGGCCAGGCTCATGACCACGCCCAGCGGATACTGGTGCGACGGCGTGACATAGGCCAGGCGGCACTGCTTGATGGTATTCAGCGCCGCGCAATCAATGCCTTCGCTGTCCACCGCCACGCCGTGCAGTTGCGCCCCGGCCACCGCGAACGCGTGGCCTGCCGCGCGATACCCCGGATTTTCAATCGCCACGCCATCGCCGGGCGTCACCAGCAGCTGTGCACAAAGGCTGATTGCCTGTTGTGCGCCACTGGTGATCACTATTTGCTCAGCCGTGCATTGCAGGCCACGCGAGCTGCGCAAGTAAGCGGCGATCAGGCCACGCAAACGCTCATCACCCGCTGGGTCGCCATAACACAGCTGCTGCAGGTCCGGCTTGCGCCAGAAAGCCGCATTCAGCTTGGCCCAAACGTCAAACGGGAACAGATCGAACGCCGGTACTCCCACCCGAAAAGCCCGAGGTGGGCCTGCCGGTGGCAATGGCAAGTGGTTGTTTTCGACTCGCGCCAAGGCCGGGCTGTGGATAACTTGACTGGACGAGACAACCGGCAATTCCAGCCAGTCTGTGGATAACCCTGGGGATAAGCCTGTTGAAAACCCTGTGGATACTTTTGTGGATAGTTTTTTTGCCGACCCGCACGTTTTAGGTAATTGCGCCACATAGGTGCCATCACCCACCCGCCCTTCGATAAACCC
The DNA here is from genome assembly GCF_900591205.1 of Pseudomonas viridiflava. Lineage (GTDB taxonomy): Bacteria > Pseudomonadota > Gammaproteobacteria > Pseudomonadales > Pseudomonadaceae > Aquipseudomonas. The sequence continues at coordinate 218,089 of NZ_UUPU01000001.1, read as the reverse complement.
CTCGGCATACAGTTGGTCGTAGGCCCGCACCACACTGTTGCGCGAGATCGACAGCGCTGCCGCCAGGTCGCGGCTGGCGGGTAGGCGGGTGCCGCTGACCAGCCGCCCGTCCAGCACACGCTGGCGCAGGGCCTGGTACAGCTGGCGCGTCAGGCCGTGACGGCGGTCCAGTTCGATACCGGCGGGGTTGAACGACAGCGGGGGCTCGATCGACGGCATCGGATTGGACCTATGAAATTTGCTCTAGATGGCTCTTACAACGAACCATTAGCCTGCCTAGGATGTTGGCATTCGCCAAGGAAAATCTTCATGTACACACCACGCGCCTTTGCTCTCGACGATTTGCCCGAACTGCATCAGCTGATGCACCACACGCGCCTGGCGCAGTTGGTGACCTTTGGCGAGCAAGGTCTGGTGGCCAGCCATTTGCCGCTGCTGCTCAACCCCGATGAAGGCCCCAATGGCACCCTCTACGGGCATCTGGCCAAGGCCAATCGCCAATGGCAGGACCTGCAGAACGGCAGCGAGGCGCTGGTGATTTTTGCCGGTGCCGAGGCGTACATCAGCCCGGCGTTCTACCCGGCCAAGGCCGAGCACGGCAAAGTGGTGCCGACCTGGAATTACCTGGCGGTGCATGCCTATGGCAAGGCCGAGGTATTTACCGACGCCCAACGCCTGCTCGCGGTGGTCAGCACGCTCACCGACCGCCACGAAGGCGGCCGCGCCCAGCCCTGGAAAGTCAGCGACGCACCCGCCGACTACATTGACGGCATGCTCAAGGCCATCGTCGGCTTTGCCCTGCCCATCGAGCGCCTGATCGGCAAACGCAAACTCAGCCAGAACCGCAGCGCCGAAGACATCGCCGGCGTGCGCGACGGCCTGGCCGCCAGCATCGACGTGCGCGACCAGACCCTCGGCCGTTTTATTCCCCAAGGAGCTTCAGAATGAGCCAAATTGACATCCGCCAGGTTACCGCTGTCGACCACGCCGCCTGGCTGCCGCTGTGGCGGGCCTACCTGAAGTTTTACAACACCCAATTGCCTGATGCCGTGAGCCTAAGCACCTGGCAGCGCCTGATCGACCCTCAGGAGCCGACCCATTCGGCCCTGGCCTGGCAGGACGGCAAGGCGGTGGGCATGGTCAACTTCATCTACCATCGCTCCAACTGGAGCATCGAGAACTCCTGCTACCTGCAGGACCTGCTGGTGGACCCGGCCCAACGCGGCACCGGCGTCGGCCGCAAACTGATCGAATTCGTCTACACCACCGCCAAGGCCGACGGTTGCTGCAAGGTGCACTGGTTGACCCACGAGACCAACACCACCGCGATTCAACTCTATGAGCGCATCGCCGAACGCCCAGGTTTCATTCAATTTCGCCAAGCCCTTTAAGGAGCGCAGCATGCCCACTTCTATCGCCGACTGGAAAGGCGCACCGGCGCCCACGGTACAACTGCTTGAAGGGCGCTTTATCCGCCTGGAAAAACTCGACCCGGCCCGCCACGCCGATCAACTGTGGCAAGCCCTCGAAGGCCCCGGCGCCGACCCCAAGCTGTGGGACTATTTACCCTATGGCCCGTTTCCCGAGCGCGCCGCGTTCGATGCATGGCTGAACAACCACGCCGCCAGTGCCGACCCGTACTTTTTCAGCGTGATCGACCGCGCCAGTGGCCAAGTCCAGGGCATCCTCAGCCTGATGTCCATCGTCCCGGCGCAGGGGCGCATCGAAATCGGCCACGTCACCTTCGGTGCGCCGATGCAGCGCTCACCCAAAAGCACCGAAGCGGTGTACCTGCTGGCCAAGCACGCGTTCGAACAGGGCTACCGCCGCCTGGAATGGAAGTGCAACAACGCCAATGCCCGCTCCAAATACGCGGCCGAGCGGCTGGGCTTCAGTTTTGAAGGGGTGTTCCGCCAGCATATGGTGGTCAAGGGCCAGAACCGCGATACGGCGTGGTATTCGATCCTGGATGGCGAATGGCCGACGGTTGCCGCAGGGTTTGAGGCGTGGTTATCGGATGCCAACCAGACGGGCTCCGGCCAGCTGAAGGGCCTGGCGGAGTGTCGCGAGCAGGTGCTTTAACTGTTTGGCAGACTCGTAGCCAAAACGGCAGGGGCCGTCGAAGCCGTTTTGCGGCTCGGCGAACTCCAGGTCATTGCATCCTGCCAATGGTTCGAGCCGAAAACTTGGAGCGTGAGTTTGAACGGTGTGTCTGTCTGCATTTCAATGCACCTGCACATCGGCTGAAGCTAACTCGAATGCAATACAGTGCATAAGCACCCCAGTCCTTCATAAACGCAGATGAATTTTAATCGTCGCGTACTAGAGACATCTCCCGCGAACAAGGGGTGAAACCGCTGATATTTATCACCCCCCTCCTCCCCTAAATTCCCGACCTCACAATAAAGAGGTTGGGACCGTATGCCATTTTTACCAAATCGAGTTGTACTCGCCTTCGTGTTGGGCGCCGCCAGCATTCAATATGCCCAGGCACTGGAGAACTTTGAGCCGGACAGTGAGTGGTTGACGCCACCGCTGCTCCCCAACAGCCCTCGGCCTCCCAAGCCGCCCGAGCCCGCCTCCGATTTCTTTTTCGTCGATCACGCAACCACCCCTAACGGCCGACAGGTCGCTCACGTGCTGGACGTGGGCGTGGATACTCTCCTTGAGTCAGGAGCACTCAGTGAATGGCAGGAATACCAACTTGAAAACTATGGGCGCGATCTGAGCGCGCTGGCTCCGGGTCGACTTGGGGCGGTGCTTGAGCAATTGGCGGGCAGCCAGAACGCCAACCTGGGCACCGCCACGCAAAACAGCCTGAAGCAGATCAACAGCAACCTGCTCGCGGCCATGCGTCAGCCGAGCGACAACCGCAACCTCGGCGATAGCACCGACGGTGGCCGCGTCTGGTTCCAGGTGCTGGGCAGCACCGGCAACCTCGACGGGCAACGCGCCAGCCCGGGCCTGCAGCAACACACCCAGGGCCTGATGCTGGGCAGCGACTGGGCGGTTGACGCTGCCTGGCGGGTCGGCGTGATGGGCGCCAAGTCCACCAGCAACCTGAGCGCTGACCGCTTCAAGGGTGAGCTGGACAGCTGGCATCTGGGCGCGTACGCCATGCGCCAGGATGGGCCTTTGGCCTTGCGCCTCGGGGCGATCCACAGCAGCCATGCCGGCCAAACCAAACGCAGCGTGGACGTCGATTTCATGAATTACCGAGCACAGGCTACCGGCAAACATAGCGCCCAAAGCCAGAATGCGTTTGCCGAGCTGGGCTACCAAATGAACATCGCCAGCCTCAGTGTCGAGCCCTTCGCCGGCATCGGCTACCAACGCTATCAGCGTGACCGTTATCAGGAGAAAGGCGGATTTACCGCGCTGAACGTCGGCGCCCAAACCCAGGAAAACCTCAGCAGCACCTTCGGTTTGCGCCTGGCCAGCGCCTATGAGCTGGGCAACCAGATGACCCTCAAACCGCACCTGAGCACAAGCTGGAAGCACCTCTACGGCGACGTCACCAGCAGCGTGCGCCAATCCTCCGCCTGGGTAAAACGGCCGGGTTTCAACACTGACTTCAGCATCCAGGGCAGCTCACTGGACCGTGACAGCCTGGCCTTGAGCACCGGGCTTGACCTCGCACTGTCGACCCAACACAGCGTGGGCCTGACCTACACCGCCGAGGCCGGCAGCCACAGTCTGAACCAGGGCCTGATGGGCAACTGGACCCTGGCCTTCTGATTATTACAGGCAAAAAAAAGGGGAGCACCTGCCCCCCCGAGGATTAAACGGTAGTGTCGAAGGCTGGATCAGCCTTCGATTTCAATCAGGATTTCGCCAGGGTTTACCCGGTCGCCCTTGGTCACATGCACGGCGGTTACCTTGCCGGCAATCGCTGCCTGCACTTCGGTTTCCATCTTCATGGCTTCGGTGATCAGCACGGCCTGGCCGGCCTTGACTACGTCGCCTGCCTTGACCAGCACGTCGACGATGTTGCCCGGCATCGCCGTGCTCACATGGCCTGGCTCGGTGGCGTGCTTGCGCTTGCTGCCGCCACTGCTGACAAACTCGTTGAGCGGTTCGAACACCACTTCTTCCGGCATGCCGTCGATGGACAGGTAGAAGTGGCGCTTGCCTTCGGCCTTCACGCCGACACCGGTGATGTCCACACGGTAGCTTTCGCCGTGCACGTCGATGACAAACTCGGTCGGCACGCCCTCACCACCGGCACGCGCCACGCCACCAGCTTCAGGGATCGGCAGCAGCACTTCAGGCGCCAGGGTGCCGGCGTCACGCTCTTCGAGGAACTTGCGCCCGATGTCCGGGAACATGGCGTAGGTCAGCACGTCTTCTTCAGACTTGGCCAACGCGCCGATTTCGCCACGCAGCTTGGTCATTTCCGGCTTGAGCAAATCCGCCGGGCGTACGTCGATCACCTCTTCGCTGCCAATGGCCTGGCGACGCAGTTTCTCGTTCACCGTGCCCGGCGCCTTGCCGTAGCCGCCTTGCAGGTAGAGCTTCACTTCATTGGTGATGGTCTTGTAGCGCTCGCCGGCCAGCACGTTGAAAAACGCCTGGGTGCCGACGATCTGCGAGGTCGGGGTGACCAGCGGTGGGAAGCCGAGGTCTTCACGCACTCGTGGGATTTCGGCCAGCACTTCGCCCATGCGGTTGAGTGCGCCCTGCTCTTTGAGCTGGTTGGCCAGGTTGGAAATCATCCCGCCCGGCACTTGGTTGACTTGTACACGGGTGTCGACGGCGGTGAATTCGCTTTCGAACTGGTGGTACTTCTTACGCACGGCGTAGAAGTACAGGCCGATTTCCTGCAGCAATTCCAGGCTGAGGCCGGTATCGAATTCGCTGCCTTTAAGGGCCGCGACCATCGACTCGGTGCCCGGGTGACTGGTGCCCCAGGCGAAGCTGGAAATGGCGGTGTCGATATGGTCGGCACCGTTTTCGATGGCCTTGAGTTGGCACATCGCAGCCAAGCCGGCGGTGTCATGCGAGTGGATGAAAACCGGCAGGCTCTGCTCGGCTTTCAACGCCTTGACCAGCTCGCCGGTGGCGTACGGCGTCAGCAGGCCGGCCATGTCCTTGATCGCGATCGAGTCGCACCCCATGGACTCCAGTTGCTTGGCCTGGGCCACAAAGGCTTCGACGGTGTGCACCGGGCTGGTGGTGTAGGCGATAGTGCCTTGGGCGTGCTTGCCGGCGGCTTTCACCGCTTCGATGGCCACGCGCAGGTTACGCACATCGTTCATTGCGTCGAAGATGCGGAATACGTCGATGCCATTCACGGCAGCCTTGGCGACGAAGGCTTTAACCACGTCGTCGCTGTAGTGACGGTAGCCCAGCAGGTTCTGGCCACGCAGCAGCATTTGCAGGCGCGTGTTAGGCAACGCGGCGCGCAGTTTGCGCAGGCGCTCCCACGGGTCTTCTTTCAAAAAGCGTACGCAGGCGTCAAAGGTCGCGCCGCCCCAGACTTCCAGGGACCAGTAGCCGACTTTGTCGAGCTTGTCGCAGATTGGCAGCATGTCCTCGGTGCGCATGCGGGTGGCCAGCAACGATTGGTGAGCGTCGCGCAGGATGGTGTCGGTTACGAAGATTTTCTTAGTCATATTCGGATCTCCTCATAGCGGCAAGTTTCAAGCTACAAGCTGCAAGTAAAAGCTGATCCGCTTTAACTTGTTGCTTGCCGCTTGCAACTTGCAGCTGCTTATTTATAAGCCTGCGTGGGCGGCGATGGCGGCGGCGATGGCCAGGGCCAGCTCTTCGGGTTTGCGCTTGATCGAGTAGTTGGTCAGCTCAGGGTGGCTTTCCACAAAGCTTGTATTGAACTGGCCACTGCGAAATTCCGGGTTGCGCAGGATTTCCTGGTAATAGGCGGCGGTGGTCTTCACGCCTTGCAGGCGCATGTCGTCCAGGGCACGCAGGCCGCGGTCCATGGCTTCTTCCCAGGTCAACGCCCACACCACCAGTTTCAGGCACATGGAGTCGTAAAACGGCGGGATGGTGTAGCCGGTGTAGATCGCCGTGTCGGTACGCACGCCGGGACCGCCGGGCGCGTAGTAACGGGTGATCTTGCCGAAGCTTGGGAGGAAGTTGTTCTTCGGGTCTTCGGCGTTGATGCGAAACTGCAACGCAAAACCACGGTGCTGGATGTCTTCCTGCTTGACCGAAAGCGGCAAGCCCGAGGCGATGCGGATCTGCTCACGCACGATGTCGATGCCGGTGATTTCTTCGGTGATGGTGTGCTCCACCTGCACCCGGGTATTCATCTCCATGAAGTACACCTCGCCCTCGGCGAGCAGGAACTCCACAGTGCCGGCGTTCTCGTAGCCCACGGCCTTGGCGGCACGCACCGACAGGTCGCCGATGTAGGCGCGCTGTTCAGGGGTCAACTGGGGGCTGGGGGCGATTTCGATCAACTTCTGGTTACGGCGCTGGATCGAGCAATCACGCTCGAACAGATGCACCACGTTGCCGAAGCTGTCACCGAGGATCTGTGCCTCGATGTGCTTGGGGTTGACGATGCATTTTTCCAGGAACACTTCCGCCGACCCGAACGCCTTGGTGGCTTCGGAAATCACGCGGGGGAAGGCTTGTTCAAGTTCTTCGCGACTGTTGCAACGACGGATACCGCGACCGCCACCACCGGAGGTGGCCTTGAGCATCACCGGGTAACCGATGCGGTCGCCTTCGGTCAGCGCCTCGGCGATGTCGGCCACGTTGCCTTCGGTGCCTGGCGTGACGGGCACGCCGGCCTTGATCATGCTGCGGCGCGCTTCGGTCTTGTCGCCCATGCGGCGGATCACTTCGGCCGAAGGGCCGATGAATTTAATTCCGCGTTCGGCGCAGATGTCCGCCAATTCGGCGTTTTCCGAGAGGAAACCGTAGCCGGGGTGCAGTGCATCACAACCGGTTTCCACGGCCAGGTTTACCAGCTTGCGCGGGTTCAGGTAACCGGCCAGGGGCTCGGCACCGATGCTGTGGGCTTCGTCGGCACGTTTAACGTGCAACGCGTGGCGGTCGGCGTCGGAATAGACCGCGACCGAGCGAATGCCCATCTCGGCGCAGGCACGCACGATTCGTACGGCGATTTCACCACGGTTGGCGATCAGGATCTTTTTTATCACTTGGAAATTCCCTTGAGCCGATTGCTGCGTTGTTCGACCCGCTGAAGCCGGGTCGGCGCGTGACCAAATGTTTCATGACAGTCGCGAGACACACACTAAGCCCCAGCAGAGATTAACAAAAATCAATAATTATTGGGTTGTGTATAAGTAAAGACTTATAGTCGGTGCATCAGGGGTTGGCCGTGGAAATTAATTAATGCGTAAGTCATTGATGCGTATGACATTGCGTCAATTGCAGATCTTCAATGAGGTCTGTGATTTGCGTTCTTACAGCCGCGCAGCCGAAGAAATGTCCCTCACGCAACCGGCAGTTAGCCTACAAATTCGTCAGCTGGAAGAGCTGATCGGTCAGCCATTGTTCGATTACGTCGGCAAAAAGCTCTACATGACCGAGGCCGCTGAAGCCCTGCAACGGGCCAGCCGGGATATTTTCGGGCGCCTGGAAAACCTCGATATGCAGCTGTCGGACATGCAGGGCTCGCTGCAGGGCCAGCTGAAACTGGCGGTGGAATCCAGCGCCAAATACTTCGTGCCGCACCTGTTTGCCGCCTTCAAGCGCCAGCACCCGGAGGTGCAGTTGCACCTGACGGTGGTCAACCGCGCCCAGGTGATCCGCCGGCTTTCGGACAACCGCGATGACCTGGTGATCATGTCCATGGTGCCCCAGGACATGGGTCTGGAGTTCCTGCCGTTCCTCAATAACCCGATTGTGGCAGTGGCGCCGGCCGATCATCCGCTGAGCCAGCAAGGCCCGCTGCGCCTGCAGGACCTGGAACCCTACACGCTGCTGCTGCGCGAACCGGGCTCGGGGACGCGGATGGCGTGCGAAGAGTACTTCAAGGAAAAGCGCGTGCACTTCAACCAGACGGTGGAAGTGGCCTCGGCCGAGGCGCAGCGTGAGTGCGTGTGCGCCGGGTTGGGCGTGGCCTTGCTGACGCGCCACGCCGTCAACCTGGAGCTGGCCACCGGCGGGCTCAAGGAGCTGCCGGTGGAAGAACTGCCGCTGTACCGCAGTTGGTGCCTGGTGCAGGCCAAGGCGAAGCGCCTGTCACCGGTGGCCCATGCGTTCCTGGGCTTTATCCGCAGCGAACGGGTGCAGATCAGCGCGTTGGCTGAACGTTTCGCTGGGCAGCCAAGGGTGCCTGCCAGTGGAGTTCCGGGTAGTCCGTGATGCTCTGGAGCAGTTGGCGCTCATCACAGCGGTCTTCGATTGCGCGACGGAACGCCATGCGGCGTTGGTCTTCCTGCTGACGACGGGTCTTGACGGAGCTGTTGCTGTCTTCGTAGGGCCGGGCCATTTGGAGTCTCCCAATGCGAGTACGGGGAGTTCAGGATGGCCCTGGGGGATGACGGTTTGGCGGCGCGAGGGTTACAGGACGATGAATATTCTGGATAGGCATGAAATTCAAATGTGGGAGCTGGCTTGCCTGCGATAACGCTCTGTCAGTTGCCCTATTCGTTAGCTGACCCACCGCTATCGCAGGCAAGCCAGCTCCCACATGTTTGACCGCGCGCGGTCTTGAGTCAGTCGTCGAGGGCTTTGACGGATTTTGGCGATAGACGCAGGCTGCGCAAGCTGCGCTTCACACTCTTGAGGTGGTTGACCAGGCTCGGCCCTCGCGCCATCGCCACGCCCATCGCCAGCACGTCGATCACCACCAGGTGGGCGATGCGCGAGGTCAGCGGGGTGTAGATTTCGGTGTCTTCATGCACGTCGATCGCCAGGTTGACCGTGGACAGCTCGGCCAATGGCGTCTGGCTCGGGCACAGGGTGATCAGGGTCGCGCCGCTTTCACGCACCAGGTTGGCGGTGATCAGCAGGTCTTTGGAGCGGCCCGACTGGGAAATGCAGATCGCCACGTCGGTAGGCTTCAAGGTCACCGCCGACATGGCCTGCATGTGCGGGTCGCTGTAGGCCGCTGCGGTCAGCAGCAGGCGGAAGAATTTGTGCTGCGCATCAGCTGCCACCGCGCCCGAAGCGCCAAAGCCGTAAAACTCCACGCGCTGAGCCTGGGACATGGCCGTCACGGCCTTTTGCAGCTCCACCGGGTCGAGCTTCTCGCGCACCTCCATCAGGGTGTGCAAGGTGGTGTCGAAGATTTTCAGGCTGTAGTCGGCGACGGAATCATCTTCGTGGATCGCAAACTGCCCGAAGCTCGCGCCGGCCGCCAGGCTCTGGGCCAGCTTGAGTTTCAAATCCTGAAACCCGGAGCAGCCGATGGCGCGACAGAAGCGCACGATGGTCGGCTCACTGATGCCCACGCTGTGGGCCAGGTCGGCCATGGAACTGTGCATCACAGCCGCAGGGTCAAGCAGCACGTGATCGGCAACCTTGAGTTCCGATTTGCGTAACAGGTGGCGCGACTGGGCGATATGTTGCAACAGGTTCAAAGGGCAGGACTCTTGTTATTGGCAGGTGCCAGGGATGTAGCAAGCTTGTAGTTATACTACAAGAATTGCCGTTTTGCCCGCCCGATGCATCACTAAATCGCCCTGCTCGCCTTTGAATCTAAGGGCGGCGCAGTTGTAGCCACAGGGGCTGAAGGCGCCTCCCTAGGGAAAATCTGCATTTTTCCGTAACAAATCTGCCAGCCCTTCGGCCGCCATTGGTCGGCTGATGAGGTAACCCTGCACCTCATCGCAGCGTTCTGCGCGCAGGAAATCCAGCTGCTGCTGATCTTCCACGCCTTCGGCCACCACCTTGAGCGCCAACCCATGGGCCATGGCGATGATCGCCCGGGTAATCGCCGCATCTTCCCGCCCCTGGCCGAGGCCCCTAATAAAGGTCTGGTCGATCTTCACGTAGTCCACGGGGATGCGCTTGAGGTAACTGAGGGACGAATAGCCGGTGCCAAAGTCGTCGATGGCCAGCTTCACCCCCAGGTCGCGCAGTTGCTGGAAGGTGGCGATGATGTGCTCGACGCTGTCGAGCAACTGGCTTTCGGTCAGTTCCAGCTCCAGGTATTGCGGGTCCAGGCCGGTTTCTTCCAAGACCTGGCGCACCAGGCTGACCAGCTTGCCCTGACGTAACTGGTGCACCGAGAGGTTCACCGACACACGGATCGGCGCCAACCCCTGACGCTGCCATTCGCACGCTTGCCAACAGGCTTGGCGCAGCACGAATTCGCCCAGTGGCACGATCAGGCCGGTCTCTTCGGCCAGGCCGATAAAGTCCCCCGGCGGCACCATGCCCCACTGCGGATGTTCCCAGCGGATCAGCGCCTCAGCGGCATTCAGCTTGCCGCTGGCCAGGCACAGTTTGGGCTGATAAAACACCGAGAGCTGGCGCTCTTCGATGGCCTTGCGCAGGTGGTTTTCCAGCTGCAAACGCTCCAGGGTGCTGGCTTGCAGGCTGTCGGTGTAGAACTGGAAATTGTTCCCGCCCAAGTGCTTGGCGTGCTGCATGGCGATGTTCGATTGGCTGACCAGCGCGGAAATTTCCCGCGCATTGTCCGGCAACAAGCTGACCCCCATGGAGGCACTGACCACCAGCTCATGCCCCTCCACCGTGACCGGCACCCGCAGCTTGGCCAGCAGCCGCGTGGCCACCCGCGCGAGGCTCGACAGGTTGCCATAGGCGTCGAACAGCACCGCGAACTCATCACCGGACAGCCGCGCAATGGTGTCGGCTTCCGGCAAGGCGTTGATCAACCGGCGCGCCATTTTCTGCAACAACTGGTCGGCCACTTCATGGCCCAGGCTGTCATTGAGCAATTTGAAACGGTCGAGGTTGATGTGCAGCAACGCCAGGCTACGCCCGCCCTGGCGTACGCGCTGATGGGCTTCGCGCAGCCGTTCGCGAAACAGCGAGCGGTTGGCCAGGCCGGTCAATTCGTCATAGTGAGTGAGGTAGCGCATGCGCTCCTCGGACTCACGCCGCGCCGATAGATCGGCGAAGAAGCCCACGATGTGGCTGACTTTTCCGCGAACATCGCGCACCACGTTCAACTGCAGCCACTGTGGGTACAGCTCGCCATTCTTGCGCGTTTCCACCAGCTCGCCCTGCCAGGTGCCATGGTTGAGCAGCGCCTGGCGGATCACCGGGAAATGGCGGCGGGCGTCGCGGCTGCTGGGTAACTCCACGACATTGCGGCCGATCATGTCGTCGATTTCAAAGCCGGTGACACGGCTGAACGCCTGGTTGACGGCGATCAGCACATAGTCAGGGTCAAGAATCACGATGCCTTCGCTGGCGGCTTCAAACACGGTCGAGGCCAGGCGCTGCTGCTCTTCCAGGGCCTTGCCGGCGCTGATGTCGCGGCGCGTGCCGAGCATGCGCGTGACTCGCCCGCTCGGTGCACGCTCCACGGCACGGCCACGGTCCTCGATCCACACCCAATGGCCATCGCCGTGGCGCACGCGGTATTCCACCTGATAGTCCTCGCTGCGGCCCTTGAGGTGTTCCACCAGGGCGCGCTTGAGCAACGGCAGGTCCTCGGGGTGCAGGCGCGGCTTGAGGTGGCTGAGCATCGCCGTGACGTACTCGGGCTCCAGGCCGAACAGCTCCTTGAGTTGGGTGTGGTGGACTTCGTCGGTTTGCAGGTTCCAGTCCCACAGTCCCAGTTCGCTGGCTTGCAGGGCCATGGCCAGGCGCGCTTCGCTTTTGTTCAGGGCCAGGCTGGCGGCGTCCAGCTCCTGGCTGCGCTGCGCCACGCGGTCCTGCAGGCCGATCTGGGCGTCGCGCAGTTCCTGTTCGACCTGCCGACGCTGCTCGACTTCACGCACCAGGTCCTGATTCAACTGCTCGCTGCGTTGTTGCGCCTGTTGCAGATGCTCGATCAATGCCTGGTTCTGGAAGCGTCGCAACAGCCCGCGCTGGATCAAGCGGTTGACCTGCCACGCCACCACGCTCAGGGACGCCAGCAGGATCAGGCCAAGCACGCCCCACCCCTGCTGCTGGGGCGCGCCATTCCAGAACAGATAAGCGATGGCCGGCACCAGGCACGGCAAGGCAAAGGACAGGAATGCCGGCAGGCTCACGGCATAGGCCACGCTGGCCGACAACGTTGCGGCGCCGATCAGGCCGAACACCCATGCCTGTTGCATAAAGCTGTCCACCGGTACGAGGGCGATGGCGGCGGTCGCCAGGGTCAGGCCGCTGACCGCCGAACCGAGCATGAACATACGGCCCCAGATCGGCTGGGCCTGGCGGCTGGGCATCGCCGAGTCAAAGGCCGCCACCTGGATCACGCGCATCGCCACCAGGGCCAGCAGCCAGACCAGCCAGATGCTGTCCAACAGGTATTGCTTGGGGTTCCAGAGCAACCAGGCGCAGACCAGGCCGTTCACCAACATCAATAAGGTGGGGAGCAACGACCCCTGATACAGCAGGCGTGTGCGTTCGACCGCCATCTCGGTTGCGTAGTGTTTACGGATAACCTGCGCGGGCGCCGCCGAGGGGCCGAACAGGTCGGGACTGAGGGTCATAGGCAGTGTTCTTATAATGGTGAGCCCGAAACGTCGACGGAGCATACACAAGCAAGCGCTGGGGCCAAACTGCTCCAAGTCATAAAAACAGTGCGACTTTCGGCCGCAAACTTCCGCGCCAGACAGCTTGAGTGAGACGCTGCGCGGGCTGCGGGGCATGACCGACCGGTCATCAGCCTCGGCAGAATGTTTGCCCGGCTCGGATCATGCCGCTGTTTTGCGTCGACCACCCGGCATTGGGATTTGCCCCACTCCCCCGGGGGCCATAGAATGCGCCGATGCGCGATGATCTCTCCCTTTTGCTGAACTCCCTCAACGATGCCCAACGCCAGGCCGTAGCAGCCCCCGTTGGTCGTCAGTTGGTCCTGGCCGGTGCTGGCTCCGGTAAAACCCGAGTGCTGGTGCACCGTATCGCCTGGTTGATCCAGGTCGAGAACGCGTCCCCGCATTCCATCCTGTCGGTGACGTTTACCAACAAGGCCGCTGCCGAGATGCGCCATCGCATCGAGCAGTTGATGGGCATCAGCCCGGCCGGCATGTGGGTGGGCACCTTCCACGGCCTGGCGCACCGCCTGTTGCGGGCGCATTGGCAGGAAGCGGGGCTGAGCCAGACTTTCCAGATTCTCGACAGCGACGACCAGCAACGCCTGGTCAAGCGGGTGATCCGCGAGCTGGGCCTGGACGAACAACGCTGGCCCGCACGCCAGGCGCAATGGTTTATCAACGGCCAGAAAGACGAGGGCCTGCGTCCGCAGCACATCCAGGCCAGCGGCGATCTGTTCCTGGCCACCATGCGCAGCATTTATGAAGCCTACGAGGCGGCCTGCGTGCGCGCCGGGGTGATCGACTTCTCCGAGCTGCTGCTGCGCGCCCTCGACTTGTGGCGCGACAACCCCGGTTTGCTGGCCCATTACCAGAAGCGCTTCCGGCATATCCTGGTGGACGAATTCCAGGACACCAACGCCGTGCAATACGCCTGGCTGCGTTTGCTGGCCAAGGGCGGCGACAGCCTGATGGTGGTCGGCGATGACGACCAGTCAATCTACGGCTGGCGCGGCGCGAAAATCGAGAACATCTACCAGTATTCCGACGACTTCCCGGACGCGATCACCATCCGCCTGGAGCAGAACTACCGCTCCACCGCCGGGATTCTCAAGGCTGCCAACGCCTTGATCGCCAACAACACCGGGCGCATGGGCAAAGAACTGTGGACCGACGGCGGCGAAGGCGAGGCAATCAACCTGTACGCCGCGTTCAACGAGCACGATGAAGCCCGCTATGTGGTGGAAACCATCGAAAGCGCGCTGAAAACCGGCCTGGCGCGCAGCGATATCGCGATTCTGTACCGTTCCAACGCCCAATCGCGGGTGTTGGAAGAAGCCTTGTTGCGCGAGCGCATCCCGTACCGCATCTATGGCGGCCAGCGCTTCTTCGAGCGTGCGGAAATCAAGAACGCCATGGCCTACCTGCGTTTGCTCGAAGGCCGTGGCAACGATGCGGCGCTCGAGCGGGTGATCAATATCCCGGCGCGTGGCATCGGCGAAAAAACCGTTGAAGCCATTCGCGACCACGCCCGCCACGCCGATGTGTCGATGTGGGAAGCCATGCGCTTGCTGATCGCCAATAAGGGCCTGACCGGCCGTGCGGCCGGGGCGTTGGGCGTGTTTGTCGAGCTGATCGAGAACCTGGCGGCCAAGTGCGCGGATATGCCCCTGCATTTGATGACCCAGACCGTGATCGAGCAGTCCGGGCTGATCGCCTATCACGAAGCGGAAAAAGGCGAGAAAGGCCAGGCCCGGGTAGAAAACCTTGAGGAATTGGTCAGCGCCGCCCGTGCGTTCGAAAACACCGAGGAAGATGAAGAACTGACCCCGCTCGCCGCCTTCCTCGGCCACGCCTCGCTGGAAGCCGGCGATACCCAGGCCGACGAGCATGAAGACAGCATCCAGCTGATGACCTTGCACAGCGCCAAGGGCCTGGAGTTCCCGTATGTGTTCCTGGTAGGCATGGAAGAGGGCTTGTTCCCGCACAAAATGAGCCTGGAAGAGCCCGGCCGCCTTGAAGAGGAACGCCGCCTGGCCTATGTCGGCATCACCCGGGCGATGCAGAACCTGGTGATGACCTACGCCGAGACCCGACGCCTGTACGGCAGCGAAACCTACAACAAGGTGTCGCGTTTCGTACGTGAAGTGCCGAAGGGTCTGATTCAGGAAGTGCGCCTGTCCAACAGCGTCAGCCGCCCGTTCGGCGGCGGCCAGCAGCAGAACTCCAGCAGCATGTTTGCCGGCTCGGAGATTCCGCAAACCCAGTTCAGCCTTGGCCAGCAGGTCAGGCATTCGGTGTTCGGCGAAGGCGTGATCCTCAACTTCGAAGGCGCCGGCGCCCAGGCGCGGGTGCAGGTGAATTTCGCCGAAGGCAGCAAGTGGCTGATGATGGGTTACGCGAAGCTCGAAGCAATCTGATACATCTTCCTGCATGAAGGATCGTGGCCCGCCCTTGTTTTTACAGGTGGCGGGCCAATATCTGTAACTAGTCCTACAGACCCTTCGGAATCGGTCTTACGCAAAAGCCCGAAACACTATGCCGCTAGCCACTGTCATTACACCTGTGCAACATGGCGCGCGTGCAATCCACAAATGGGAATTCCCTTTATGAAACGTTTTCTTAGCATCGCCATGGCGTTGTGCATCGGCCTGACGATGAGCATCGACGCCAACGCCAAACGCTTCGGTGGCGGCAAAAGCATGGGCTCGGCACCGACTCACCAGACCAGCCAAATGGCTCCTTCCGCCGGCGGCGCGGGCGGTGCAGCCGCCACCGCAGGCGCAGCCGGTGCTGCTGGCGCCGCTGCCAAGGCCGGCGGTGCTTCGCGCTGGTTGGGCCCTCTGGCCGGTATCGCGGCCGGTGGTCTGCTCGCTTCCATGTTCATGGGCGGCGGCTTCCAGGGCATGCAGATCTTCGACATCCTGATCCTGGCGGTCATCGCCTTTGTGATCTTCCGCTTTATCGCTGCCCGTCGTCGCAAGCAGCAGGAGCACCTGGCTCCAGCCGGCGCGCCGATGCAGCGTGAAGTGTTCGAGCAAAAACCAGCCATGGGGTCGATCTTCGGTGGTTCGGCAGCGCCTGCCGCTGCCCGTCCGGTGATCAACGCACCGGCCTGGTTCAACGAAGAGCGTTTCGTCGAAGCGGCCCGCAGCCACTTCCAGTCCCTGCAGCAGCACTGGGACGCCAACGAAATGGACAAGATCTCCGAGTTCGTGACCCCGCAACTGCTGGAGTTCCTCAAGCGCGAGCGTGCCGACATCGGCGACGCGTTCCAGTCGACCTACATCGACGACCTGCGCGTACAGTTGGAAGGTGTGGATGACCGCGCCGACAAGACCATTGCAACTTTGACCTTCAGCGGCGTGTCGAAAACTTCGCGTTTCGACCAGGGTGAAGTGTTCAGCGAAAGCTGGAACATGGAACGTGCCCAAGGCGACAACCAGCCATGGCTGGTCGCCGGTATCCGCCAGAACGGCTGATACCCGCACGCTTGAGCAAGCGGTTACAAAAAACCCCGGACCTGTCCGGGGTTTTCTATTTCACGGTTGCACTTATAGCGAGCTACTGTATAAAACGCCCCTATAAACCGCGCCATCAGCAAGAGGATCCCGGCCGTGGAAGAAATCATCGAACAATTGCGTGAAGCCAACGAACCGGTTCCGGTTCCTCTGGAACTGCCTGACGAAGACCAACTGGTGGAAATCGAGGAACAACTGTTCATCGACATCCCCTTTGTCTTCCGCGAATTTCTGCTGACCGTCAGCGACGTGGTGTACGGCAGCCTGGAGCCGGTGACCGTCACCGATCCGCAATCCCACACCTACCTGCCGGACGTGGCCGCCAATGCCTGGGATGCCGGCGTAGACCGCAGCATGATTCCGATCTGCCAGGACGGCGATGATTACTATTGCGTCGAAGAAGACGGCACCGTGGTGCTGTGGTCCGGCGAAGAAGAACTGGTGACCGAAGAAACCTGGGAATCGGTGTGGCACTGGGCGCGGGACGTCTGGCTGGAAAGCTAAGCACCGCTCTCTGTGGCGCACGGGCCCTTGTGGTCAGGGTGCTTCTGTGGCGAGCGAGCTTGCTCGAGTTGGGCTGCGAAGCAGCCCCACCCCGCCACATGGGTTCTTTCAGGTGTGGCGAGGTGAGCTTTTTGGGACTGCTGCGCACTCCAACGCGAGCAAGCTCGCTCGCCACAACAAGCTCGCTCACCCCATACCGCAATAGTTAGTGCTCCGGCGTATCCTTATGGTTATCCAGCGTCTCCAGCAAGGCGACCTGCATCCGCGTATGCACGCGGATGAACCACCGCCAGAGCACCGCCGCCACCGCTGCCGTGACCACGGCAATCAGCACCAGCAACTTGTTGGTCGGCAGGATACTGGCCGACAAGGCTGCCAATAGCAGGAAAATCACCAGCAGCGACAAAATCGGAATCAGTTCCGCGATCACCCGTCGCACACGCTGAGTATGGCGCCCGGCCATTTCCGGCTTCACGCTCATCTCCGCCAGCAACATCGACAGCGCCTTGAGCTTGCGGTACGCCGCAATCAGGAACGGCAGCGACAACAACAGCGCTCCACCCCAGATCAACGCCTTCTGCCAGCTTGGATCACTGATCCAGCCTTCCAGATACCCACCGATACGCGCCGCAAAAAAGCTGCCGCCGAAGAAGATCGCCACCACCAGCGCCAGGTTCACCCCCACTTGCAGGATGATCTTGCGGATCATCGACGCCAGCATGGCGCCCTCGCCCTGCGGCTGAATACTGCGCAGCCATTCGCCATACATCCCGAACACTCGGCTCATGCGCTTGGGCATGACCGCCGCAATCTTCAACGACAGCGGGTCGGCACCGCGAATCAGGTACGGCGTGAGCAGGGTGGTAATCGCCGACACCGCCACGGCTACCGGATAGAGGAAGTCGCTGGTCACCTGCAAGGTCATGCCCAGCGCGGCGATGATGAAGGAAAATTCGCCAATCTGTGACAGCCCCATGCCCACACGCAGTGAGGTGCGGCCATCATTACCGGCGATAAAGGCGCCCAGGCCGCAAGACAACATCTTGCCCAGCACCACCGCCACGGTAATCACCGCGATCGGCCAGGCGTATTGCAGCAGGATCTGCGGGTCGATCATCAAGCCGATGGCGACGAAAAAAATCGCACTGAACATGTCGCGAACCGGCTCGATCAGGCGCTCGATCTTCACCAACTGCCGGGATTCGGCCATGATCGCGCCAATCAGGAAGGCGCCCAGCACCATGCTGTATTCGAGTTTGACCACCAGCAGGCAGAAACCGAAACACAGGCCGAGTACGGTGATCAGCAGCATCTCGTTGCTTTCGAATTTGGCCACATACGCCAGCAACCGCGGCACCAGCAATATCCCGATAACCAGCGCGACGATCATGAACAGCGAGAGCTTGCCGACCGTGGAGAACACCTCGCCGGAGCTGACCGTGCCACTGACGGCAATGCTCGACAGCAGGGCGATGATGCCGATACCGAGGATGTCCTCGACGATCAGCACGCCAAAAATCAGTTGGGCGAAGCGCTGGTTTTTCATCTTCAGGTCATTGAGTGCCTTCACAATGATGGTGGTCGAGGAAATCGCCAGGATCGCGCCAAGGAACAGCGAGTCCATGGTGTTCCAGTCGAACCAGCGGCCGATTTCGTAGCCGATCCAGATCATCAGGATGATTTCCAGGAACGCTGCGATAAACGCCGTGGCGCCGACCTTGAACAGCTTGCGCAGGCTGAACTCCAGGCCCAGGCAGAACATCAGGAAGATCACCCCAAGCTCGGCCAGGGTCTTGATGGTGTCTTCGTCGTGGATCAGGCCGAACGGCGGCGTATGCGGGCCGATGATGAACCCGGCGACAATGTAGCCCAGCACCACGGGCTGCTTGAGGCGGTGAAACAGGATGGTGACCACCCCTGCCACCAGCATGATCACGGCCAGGTCCTGGATAAAGCTGATGGCGTGCATGGCGAGGGGCTCCTTGAGGGTACTGGCGCTTTTCCCACTTCCGCGCGCGCCTTTGTTCGGTCGCAAAGAGCGGAAGGAAAAGTCTGCCTAGATCGTAAGAAATGCCCTGAGATGGGCTTTTGAAGGTTAACACCGCGACTTCCGGCAGAAAGCCGGTGCAATATATGGAAACAGATCGGCGTGGGCGTGACGGCAAGCCGCCCACCGGCGTCCCGTTAGGGATGGCGCTGCAAAAGATTCCAGCACCCGCAGAGGTGCCTCCCCAACCAATGCCTACAAACCCGTGAGTGTGCTATGGAACCCGGAAACGCCCAGCTGTCGATGACGGTATTGATGACCCCTGACATGGCTAACTTCTCAGGCAATGTCCACGGCGGCACCCTGCTCAAGTACCTCGACGAAGTGGCCTACGCCTGCGCGAGCCGTTATGCCGGCCGCTATGTGGTGACGTTGTCGGTAGACCAGGTGATTTTTCGCGAGCCGATCCATGTCGGTGAGCTGGTGACCTTCCTCGCGTCGGTCAACTACACCGGCAATACGTCGATGGAAGTTGGCATCAAGGTGGTGACCGAAAACATCCGCGAGCGCTCGGTGCGCCATACCAACAGCTGCTTCTTCACCATGGTGGCCGTGGACGATCAGCGCAAACCGGCCACCGTGCCACCGCTGCAACCGCACAACAGTGAAGACAAGCGCCGGTTCGTGCAGGCCCAGCAACGTCGGCAGATTCGCCAGGAGCTGGAGAAGCGTTACCAGGAAATCAAAGGCTGAAAATCCGAAAATTCCGGGACATAAACCGAATCAACTGTGGGAGCGGGCTTGCCCGCGATAGCGATCTGTCAGTAACACAGGTACTGACTGAACCACCGCTATCGCGGGCAAGCCCGCCCCCACATTCGGTTTTGTGAGGTTAGAGACCGATCGGCGTGGCCTCAAAGCGTACGCGAGGATGAGCAATCCGATCCTGCGCCCGCACCAGTTCCAGCTCGTAGCTGGCGCAGGCTTGGGTTTCCAGCAGCACCTCATGCACCGCCGCCGCGGTGAACTCGAAGGCTGCCAACAGGCTGTCGCCCAACAGCACCCGCGCCAGGAACAACCCTGAAGTCAGGTCGCCCACGCCCACCGGCTGACGCGGGAATGCCAACAGCGGCCGGCGCAAGTGCCAGCTGCCATCAGCAGTTACCAGCAGCATCTCGAAACCGTCCGGCAGCTTGCCCGGGTAATCCAGGTGTTTGACCAGCACCGCCTTAGGCCCGCGTGCCAGCAGGGCCTTGGCCATCGCCAGGCAATCGAACAGCGATTGCGGCTTGCGCCCGGCAAAGCTGTCCAGTTCCAGCTGGTTGGGGCACAGGAAATCCGCCATGGCGGCCGCCTCGTCCAACAGAAAATCGCTGACTTCCTGGGGCACGATGCAGCCCTTTTCCGGATGGCCCATCACCGGGTCGCACAGGTACAGGGCCTTGGGGTTGATGGCCTTGATCCGCGCCACACCGGTCAGAATCGCCCGCCCCTGGTCGGCACTGCCGAGGTAGCCGGACAGCACCGCGTCGCAGTTGCCCAGCTCGCCAATCGCGGCAATGCCTTCCACCAGTGCGGGAATCTGCTGTGGCGCCAACACTTCGCCCGCCCACTGTCCATACTGAGTGTGGTTGGAGAACTGCACAGTGTTCAGCGGCCAGACATTTACCCCGACCCGCTGCATGGGGAACACGGCGGCGCTGTTTCCGGCGTGGCCAAAGACCACATGAGACTGGATCGCAAGCAGATGAGGTGTGCGTTTCATGCGGGAGATTTCCGTAAAGCCGTTGAAATTCTGGCCGCGCAGTATGCGACTAAACGCAGCCTATACGACAGACCAGCGACACAGTTAAGCTGCTCTCACTTTGTTGGAGTTCATCGCATGCTGACCCTGGGAAACATCTTCGTGTTGATGCTGCTGGCGACCGGTGCCGCCTGGGTATGGCACAACCACGGCCTGCGCGAACGGGCGCTGGAGCGGGTCAAGCAGCATTGCGCCAAGCTCGATATCGAATTGCTCGACGGCGCGGTGGCACTAAAGCGCATCGGTTTTGTGAAAGACGCCAACGGTCGGCGGCGCCTGGCGCGGGTCTACAATTTTGAATTCACGGTAACCGGCGAGACCCGTCATCCGGGGACCATCACCCAATTTGGTGCCCATAGCGCGCAGATTGAACTGGCGCCCTACCCGTTCGAGATCAAGACGCCACTGCCCAGCGCTGAGGTGATCGAACTGAGCCAGTGGCGTCAGGACCACGCCACCAAGAACCGTCACTGACGGCAGGCTGCCAGCGCGGCCTGCAATGCGCCCACGTCCTGTGGTGCGCTGAAGATCAATTCAATACGCGAATCGCGGCGCCATTCGCTGGGTTGCCAGGCCAGTGGGCTGTTATCCACAGCGTTGGCGGACATCCAGCCCTCGGTGCTGTGGATAACCAGCTTGGCGCGGCGCCAATCAAGGCTTGCCAGCCAGTGATGCAGGCGCCGGGTATCGAACTGTTGGCTCGGATGCCAGCGCCAGCCGATGCTCCAACCACCCTCCTGAGCCTGACTGAGACAAATGGGCAACGCGGGATCACTCCACATGGCCGGCATCTGCGCCAAGCCTTTGGGCACCTCGAAGTTATCCACAGCAGTGCGGCCCTGCGCGCTCAAGCCTGGCAACCGGTCGAGCGGCAATTGCGCCTGGCGGGTCCAGTACACCGGGCAATCCGGTAATTGCCGTTCGATGGCCTGGCGCTGCGCGGCATCCAGCGCTTCATCCTTGTTCAACAGCAGCAGCCCGGCGCTGGCCAAGGTTTCGCGCTGCGCCTCAGGCAAGGGCTTGCCCGCCGCCAGCGCCTGGGCATCCAGCACCAGCACGCACGGTTGAACCGCCAGCACGTTCTGCCAGGGCGCTTCGCGCAGTTGCTTGAGCAACTGCGCCGGGTGCCCCAGACCCGAGGGCTCAATAAACAACCGATCAGGCTTGGCCTTACGCAGCAGGCGGCCAAGCCCTACCTGGAACGGCGCACCATTCACACAACACAGGCAGCCGCCCGCAACTTCACCCAGGGCAATGCCGTCGTCATCCTGGGTCAGCAATGCGGCGTCCAGGCCGATCTGCCCGAACTCGTTGATCAACACCGCCCAGCGCTCGTTGGCCGGGCGTTGGGCGAGCAGGTGCTTGATCAAGCTGGTCTTGCCGGCGCCCAGGGGCCCGGCAATCACGTGAGTGGGAATGTTCTGCAGCATCGAAGGCATCATTCGGGCCGTGTAAAGAGCTTGATCCTACCCGGTTATGCCAACCAATCCAGCGTCAGGATCAAGCGGCGCTCATCCGCCTGCAGCGCTGGCGAACGATGGATCAGGCCATAGCCTTCATTACCGTGCCATTTTGTGCCTTTGAGCAAGGCCACTTCGCCGCATCGGATTTGCTCGATGCGCTCGCTGGGTTCAGCGTCCGGCTGACTGAGCTTGCGGCGGTCCATCACGCCTTCGCGCAGCCATTGGCTGCCAATTCCGGCGTAGGTGGTGATCAGCCGCACCGGCACGTGGTCCACGTGAAAACGCGGGCACATGGCCTTATCCAACAGGCGCAAACGCACGCCGATACGCTTGGCACCGAGCAGGCAGGCAAACGCGCTGACCAGCCACGAAACATCGGCGATAAACCCTTCATAGCCTTCAAGATCGCGACAACTGGCCGCAAAACCCTGCAAGTTTGGCTCGGCATCTTCGCGGTTCAGCTCGATCACCAGGGATTCGGCCAACGGCTCATTGAGCGCCACCAGCAACGCGCCGAATTCGGCAATGTGCAAAGGCAACTGGCGCTGCCACAGCGCAAGGTTCACGCCGTCTTCGAGGATATCGGAGAGCGCCAGCGGGGTTTCACCGTGTGTCTGGCGAATCACCGGACGCAGAGAGATGACGGGTGCCAGCATCAGGCTGCCTCTTCATACCAGGGGCCAAAGGGATCAGCCAGCAAGCGCCAACCTTCGACGCCCAGGGCCATTTCTTCATCGGTGAGCAAGCAGGCGTCCAGCTCGGCGCGCATCTGCGCGAAGTCGATGTTTTGCCCGATAAACACCAGTTCCTGACGGCAATCGCCGGTGCTCAATTGCCAGTTGCCCATGATCGCCGCCACGCTTTCTTCGTCCTGCGGCCACTGGTTTTTCGGCACAAAGCGCCACCAGCGTCCGGCAAACCCATGGCGCATCAGGCCACCGGCCTGGGACCAGCTGCCCGCATCCTGATGCTTGCTGGCCAGCCAGAAGAACCCCTTGGAGCGCAGCAGTTTGCCGTTGACCCAGGGGCGGTCGATAAAGTCGAAAAAGCGCTGCGGATGAAATGGGCGTCGCGCGCGGTAAGCCGTGGAGGCGATGCCGTACTCTTCGGTTTCCGGCACATGCTCGCCGCGCAGCTCCTGCAACCAGCCCGGGGCTTGGGCGGCACGTTCGAAGTCGAAACGGCCGGTGTTGAGGATCTTGTGCAACGGCACTTCGCCCATGACCATCGGAATAATTTCCGCCTGGGCGTTCAGGCGTTCGAGGATAGCCATCAGCTCCTCGCGCTCGCGGCTGCTGATCAGGTCGATCTTGCTGATCAGGATCACGTCAGCGAACTCGATCTGCTCGATCAGCAGGTCAGTGATCGAGCGCTCGTCCTCTTCACCCAGGGTTTCGCCCCGCGAGGCCAGGCTTTCGGCGGCCTGGTAGTCGAGCAGGAAGTTCATGCCGTCGACCACGGTGACCATGGTGTCCAGCCGCGCAATATCCGCCAGGCTTTGTTCATTTTCGTCGCGAAAGGTGAAGGTTTCGGCCACAGGCAAGGGTTCGGAAATACCGGTGGATTCAATCAACAGGTAATCGAAGCGACCCTCTTTGGCGAGTTTTCCGACTTCTTCCAGTAGGTCTTCGCGCAAGGTGCAGCAGATGCAGCCGTTGCTCATTTCCACCAGTTTTTCTTCGGAGCGATTCAGCGTGACGTCGCGCTGCACCTCGCTGCCGTCGATGTTGATTTCGCTCATGTCATTGACGATCACCGCCACCCGCAGGTTCTCGCGGTTGCGCAGGACGTAGTTGAGCAGCGTGCTTTTACCGGCGCCGAGAAAGCCGGACAACACGGTAACGGGGAGACGATTGGGCATCAGGTATTCCTCATCAGGGTTGGCCGGTCAAATCGCCCGTTTATGGCGTTCGCGCAGCTCTTCACGTTCTTTGGCTTCGATACACAGGGTGGCGGTTGGCCGCAGCAGCAGGCGTTGCAGGCCGATGGGCTCGCCGGTTTCGCGGCACCAGCCGTACTCGCCACGGGCCAGCAGCTCCAGCGCGTCGTCGATCTTGTCCAAGAGCTTCTTTTCCCGCTCCAGCAGGCGCAGTTGCCACTGGCGCTGTTCTTCGGCGCTGCCCACATCGGCGGGGTCGCTGTTGGTTTCCTGCTCGCGCAGCAGCTGAAACTCGGCGTCGATACGCGCTTGCAGTTCGTTGCGCTGAGCCAGCAATAGCCTGCGGAAGAAGCCTTGCTGGGCGTCATTCATGTAGTCGGCAGGCGGCTGGGCCAGCAGGTCTTGTTCAGTCATGGGTAGCGGTTCGCGGGTCAGGCTGTGGCTTAATGTTATAGTATAACAATGCAAATAAGCCAATCCCCCTTGCTCGTCACGACGAAGGGCGCAATGCTTGAACACCCCAAAGCCCCGAGAAACCCTATGAAATACCTGGTGTGCGCCCTGTTACTCGCAGCGGCAGGACCGGCCTGCGCCCAGGCTCCGAGCCTGGTGGCCAACTGCACGCGCAGCGCCAACCTGCTGGCCTGTGTCGACCCGCTGGGCAATGCATACAGTGTGGCAACCGTCGGCAGCACCACGTATTTGCGCGGCTACGAGGTGATCGGCAAACGCTATTGGGCACAGACCAACAGCCGCTATGGGCAGCTGACGTTCTTTACCGGGTTGGCGTCGGATGGCGAGGCGTGGGTCGGCTACACACGGCGCGTGGGCTGGACCACCCTTAACCGGTTCTCCAGTTCGGGTGGCGCCAGCGCCAAATTTACCTGCAGCCGGATAACCGGCTGTTAGACCTGGGCGTCTTTCTGCCCCTGCACCCAGGCCATGTAGCTGTTCATTGGCGGGTTCTTCTGGAAGTATTTTTTCAGGCCCTCGAACAAGCCATCGGCAACCGCCTGTTGATGACGCGCCGTGACCAGCCGCGCACTGTCCCGCGCATTCGAGATAAACCCGGTTTCCACCAGGATCGACGGCACGTCCGGTGACTTGAGCACCGCAAACCCGGCCTGTTCCACACGTTTCTGATGCAACGAGGTGATGCCTTCCAGGCTGCCCAGGATCGAGCTGCCCAGTTGCAGGCTGGAGGCGATGGTGGCGTTCATCGACATATCCAGAATCACCCCTGCCAGCATCGGGTCCTTGTCCTTGAGGTTCAGCAGGCTGGTGGCGCCCAGCAGGTCGGCGCCGTTTTCGCGTTGCGCCATGAAGCGCGCAGTGGCAGACGTGGCGCCGCCTTCGGACAAGGCATACACCGAAGCCCCCGACGCAGTGATGCGTGGCGCCGCATCTGCGTGCACCGAGATAAACATGTCGGCGTTGTGCTTGTGGGCAATCTCCACGCGCTTGCGCAGCGGCACGAAGAAGTCGTCGTTGCGCACCAGCTTCACATCAAAGCCCTTCTCGCGCTTCAAACGTTTGGCCAGCAGTTGGGCGATGGACAGCACCACGTCTTTTTCGCGCTGGCCCTTGGAGCCCACGGCGCCGGGGTCCTTGCCGCCATGGCCGGGGTCGACCACCACGATGATGTCGCGCTTGGGATGGGCCTTGTCCACCGGCCGGGTGGGCTCAGCGGCAATTTGACGAGGCGCCTGCGTGGCACTGCTGAGGTCAAGCACCAGCCGATGACCCTGGCCATCCTGGGGCGGCAATAGAAAGCTGTTGAGCTGCATCGGCGCGGCCAGGTCCAGCACGATGCGCGTATCACCCTTGCCGAAATGCCCGGAGCGAATCGCGGTGATCCCACTGCCCTTGAGCATCAATTGTGAAAAATCGCCACTGAGCCCGGCGCCACTCAGGTCGATGATCAGGCGTTCGGGCGCGCTCAGGGTAAAGGTTTTGTATTGCACCGGGCCGCTGAGGTCGAACACCAGCCGCAGCTTGTCATCCGAGCGCCACAAGCGCGCATTGCGAATCTGCGTGGCCGACGCGGTGAACGGCAAGGTGAATAAGGGGCTGGCCAGAAGCAGGTTAAGGAGCTGACGTCTGTGCATGAAAAATACCGCTGATAAAAGGAGCGTCCCTACTCGACATGACTGAAAAAAGGCTGGAGCAGAAAAATCATCGTCGACTCAATGGTTATAATATAACATGTCTTTTTATTTCCAACGATGGACCTGCTTATGAATGCGCTGACTCTGCCGGACATCGCCGCGCAGGCTTCACGCCAAGCCTTGCCACTCGACTGGGTGGGTATGTGCGGCATCGCCTTGCCGATCCTTATCGACGGCCAGCGCCTGACCGCCACCGCCGATGCGGGCGTGAGCCTGGACGATGGCGCCGCTCGTGGCATTCATATGTCACGCCTGTACCTGGCGCTGGAAATGCTCGACCAGCAGCCCCTTACGCCTGCACTTCTGCGTAATGTACTGCAGCGTTTTCTTGAGAGTCATGAAGGTTTATCTAATAACGCCTACCTGCGGATCCACACCGACTTGCTGCTGAAACGCCCCGCGTTGGTCAGCCCCTTGGCCGGTTGGAAGGGCTACCCGGTGAGCATCGAGGCTCGTCTGGAAAACCAGATGTTCCACGTGGAACTAAAAATTGACGTTACTTACTCCTCAACCTGCCCTTGCTCCGCTGCCCTCGCCAGGCAGTTGATTCAGCAGCAATTTCTCGATGACTTCAGCAACACGCCGGTGCAGCACGAAGACGTGCTTGCCTGGCTCGGCAGCGCCAACGGCATCGTCGCTACGCCCCACAGCCAGCGCAGCAGTGCGCAGCTGCGGATTGAGCTGGACAGCCAACAGCCCGCTCTGCCCCTTACCGAACTGATCGACGATGTAGAAGCCGCCCTCGGCACCGCCGTGCAAACCGCCGTAAAGCGTGCGGACGAACAAGCCTTCGCCCTGGCCAATGGGCAGAACCTGATGTTCTGCGAAGACGCCGCCCGCCGCCTGAACCTCGCCTTGAAACGCTCGGATGCCGTCAAAGCCTTCCACCTCAAAGTGATCCACGCCGAAAGCCTGCACGCGCACGATGCCGTGGCTGAAAGCCGCTGGACGAGACACCCTGCATGATTACCTGCACCGCTTTGCGCTGGGGCGCCCCCGGCCAACCGCTGACCCCAGCGGTCGATTTCACCCTGGAAAAAGGCAGCCTCACCGGCATCATCGGGGCCAACGGCACCGGCAAAAGCAGCCTGCTCAAAGTCATCGCCGGTCTGCAAAAACCGTTGGCCGGCAAGGTGACCGTGGATGTTCCACGACGTGGCGGCCTGTCGTTCCTGCCCCAGCAACAACACCTGGACCGCCAGTTTCCGATCAGCCTGCAAGAGTTGGTCGCCGCGGGTTTCTGGGGCACCAGACTCACCCCGGAGCAACGCAGCCAACGCCTGCAAGCGGTATTGCAAGACTGGTGCCTCAGCGGTCTGGAGCAGCGCCCATTGATGGCCTTGTCCGGCGGCGAGTTGCAGCGCGCCCTGCTCGCCCGTATGAGCTTGGCCGAGGCGCCGGTATTGCTGTTGGATGAACCCCACGCCGCCCTCGACGAAGAAGGCCAGGCCCTGTGCTGGAAACATATCCACGCCTGGCACGATCAAGGCCGCACGCTGATCGTGGTCTGTCATGACCTGGCGTCCGTGCGCCAGCACACCCAGCAAGTGGTGCAGATCAAAAGCACCGGCTGCGTGTTCGGCGCCAGTAAAGAGCTGATCCGCCCGCAACCCCTGATGCAGGTGGCCTGATGCACTTCGCCGCCCACCTGTGGATGCCCTTTATCGACTTCGTGTTTATGCGCCGCGCCCTGATCGGCGGCCTGGTACTGGCGTGCAGCACCGCGCCGCTGGGGGTGTTTCTGATCCTGCGGCGCATGAGCCTGATCGGTGACGCCGTGGCCCACGGCATCCTGCCCGGCGCCGCGCTGGGCTTCTGGTTTGCCGGGCTCAGCCTGCCCGCGCTGACCATCGGCGGTCTCGGTGCGGGCCTGGGCATGGCCGGTTTGTCCGCCTGGATCACCCGCCGCACCGGCCTGCGCGAAGACGCCAGCCTCGCCGCCATCTACCCCATCTCCCTTGCCGCCGGCGTGTTGATCCTGGGTATCGCCGGCAAGCGCCTGGACCTGCTGCACCTGCTGTTCGGCTCCGCCCTGGCCGTCGACGAAACCACGTTGACCGGCATGCTCTGGGTGTCCGGCTTCAGCCTGCTCGCCATGGCAGTGATCTATAAACCGCTGCTGCTGGACACCCTCGACCCGCTCTTCCTGCAAACCGTCAGCCGCCTCGGCCCACTGGCCCATGGCTTATTCCTGACCCTGGTGGTGCTGAACCTGGTGATCGGCTTCCAGGCCATCGGCGCCTTGATGGTGGTGGGTTTGATGATGCTGCCGGCCATTGCTTCACGTTTCTGGAGCCGGCGCCTGCCGGTGTTGATCGCGGTATCGGCGGTGCTGGGATGCCTGTCGGTGTGGTTTGGTTTGTTGCTGTCGTTCTACTACTCGCTGCCCAGCGGCCCGGCCATCGTGCTGGTGGCTGGCGGTGGGTATTTGCTGTCCGTGGTCTTCGGTCCGGTGCACGGCTTGCTGCGCCGCCCGCCCTCTCTTACATCCCAATGAGGTGTTTCCCGATGCGCGCTTTACTCGTGCTGTTCAGCCTTCTGCTGCCGCTGTCGATGGCGCAGGCTGCCGACAAACTCCAGGTAGTTACCAGCTTCAGCATTCTGGATGACATTACCCACCAGATCGGTGGCGACCACATCCAGATCAGCAACATGGTCGGCCCTGATTCCGACGCTCACACCTACGAGCCAACCCCCGACGACGCCAAGGCGTTGCTCAAGGCCAAGGTCATCATCAAGAACGGCCTGGGCTTCGAGCCCTGGCTGGACCGCCTGGTGACCAGCACCGAAACCAAAGCCACGGTGGTCACCGCCAGCAAAGGCGTGATTTCCCACACCATGGAGGAAGACGGCGAAACCATCCCCGACCCGCACGCCTGGCATAACCTGGCCAACGCCGAAATCTATGTGAACAACATCACCAAGGCACTGGTGGCTGCGGACCCGGCCAACAAGGCTGACTACCAGCGCAACAGCCAGGCTTACCTGAAAGAAATCTACCGCCTGCTGGCCGAAGCCAAGGCCAAGTTTGGCGCGCTGCCGCCGGGCAACCGCCGCATCGTGACGTCCCATGACGCCTTCGGTTACCTGGGCCAAGCCTATGGCATCCAGTTCCTGGCGCCACAAGGCTTGTCCACCGAGCGTGAGCCGTCGGCCGCCGAAGTCGCTGCGCTGATCACCCAGATCCGCAAAGACAAGGTCAAAGCCGTATTCATGGAAAACATCAAGGACTCGCGCCTGCTCAAGCAGATCGCGGATGAAAGCGGCGCGCAGATCGGCGGCACGCTGTACTCCGACGCCCTCGCCGCAGACGGCCCGGCCAGCACCTTTACCGGGCTGTTCGAATACAACCTCAACACCTTGTGCGCGGCTCTGGGCAAGCCATGACCCTGAGCATGCTCGACCTGGAAGGGGCTGCCCTCGGCAGCCGCTTTCCACTCGAACAGGTGCTCAGTGCGCTGCCGTGGAACAGCGATGGCTTGATTGCCGCCATCGCCCAGCAACACGGCAGCGGCGAGGTGCTGATGCTGGCCTGGATGAACCGCCAGGCGCTCAGCGAGACCCTGGCCACCGGGCGGGTCTGCTACTGGTCACGCTCGCGCCGGCAGCTGTGGCGCAAAGGTGAATCCTCCGGCCATTGGCAACAATTGGTCGAAGCGCGCCTGGACTGCGACGGCGACGCAGTGCTGCTGATCGTCGACCAGCAAGGCCCGGCCTGCCACACCGGCCGCCCCACCTGCTTCTACAACGCCATCGACGGCGCCTACGTTCATATCATCACGGAGCCCACTGAATGATCCGCAAGAACCCTTCCGGCGATCTGCCGGTAATTGCCGAATCAGCCTACGTCGACAAGACCGCGATTATCTGCGGCAAGGTCCTCATCGGTGAGAACGTGTTCGTCGGCCCCTACGCCGTGATCCGTGCCGACGAAGTCGACGCCAGCGGCGCCATGGACCCGATCACCATCGGCGCCAATTCGAATATCCAGGACGGCGTGGTTATCCACTCCAAGTCCGGCGCGGCGGTGACCATCGGCGAGTTCACTTCCATCGCGCACCGCTCCATCGTCCACGGCCCCTGCACCGTCGGCGACCGGGTGTTTATCGGCTTCAACAGCGTGCTGTTCAACTGCGCCGTCGGCGATGGCTGCGTGGTGCGCCACAACTCAGTGGTCGACGGCCGCGACCTGCCCGCCGCGTTCTACGTACCCTCTACCACCCGCATCGGGCCTAACACCGACCTGTCGCAATTCCCGCCGGTGAGCGTCAGCGCCTCGGAGTTTTCCGAAGACGTGGCGCGCACCAATGTCGACCTGGTGCGCGGTTACAAAGCCCTGCAAAACGAGTTCTGAACCATGAGCCGCCTGCTGATCCGCAATGCCCGTCTGGTGAATGAAGGCCAGGAGTTCGATGCTGATGTGCTGATCGCCAACGGCCGTATCGAGAAGATCGCCGGCAGCATCCAGGGTTGCAATGCGCCGGTGGCCATCGACGCGCAAGGGCAGTGGCTGCTGCCGGGCATGATCGACGACCAGGTGCATTTCCGTGAACCCGGCGCGCCGGACAAAGGCAGTTTCTACAGCGAGTCCCGAGCAGCGGTGGCCGGCGGCATCACCAGCTTCATGGACATGCCCAACACCCACCCGGCCACCCTCGGCCTGCAAGCGCTGGCCGACAAGAAGCGCCGCGCCGCGCTGCACTCGGTGGCCAACTACGGGTTTCACTTTGGCGTGAGCAACGACAACCTCGACACCGTCGCCGCCCTCGACCCACGCGAGGTAGCCGGGGTCAAGGTGTTCATGGGCGCCTCCACCGGCAATATGCTGGTGGACGACCCACGGATTCTGGAACGGTTATTCGCCGAAGTGCCGACGATCCTGCTGGCCCACTGCGAACATACGCCGAGCATCCAGGCCAACGAACAGCGCCTGCGCGAGCGCTTCGGCGACAACATCCCACCCGTCGCCCACCCGCTGATCCGGGATGCCGAGGCGTGCTATCGCTCATCCTCTTACGCAGTGGAATTGGCGACGCGTTTTGGTACGCGTCTGCATGTGCTGCACCTGACCAGCGCCCGCGAGTTGGCTCTGTTCGAAGACAAGCCGCTGGCCCAAAAACGCATCACCGCCGAAGTCTGCATCCACCACCTGCTGTTCGACGACCGCGACTATCATCGCCTCGGCCACCAGATCAAATGCAACCCGGCGATCAAGACCCGCGCCGACCGCGACGCACTGCGCCAAGCCTTGCTCAGCGATCGTCTGGATGTGATTGGCACCGACCATGCGCCGCATACCTGGGCGCAAAAACAGTTGAGCTACCGTGAGGCGCCGTCGGGTTTGCCCCTGGTGCAGCACGCGCTGCCGGCATTGTTGGAGTTGGTGGCCGATGGGTTGCTACCGCTGACCACCCTGGTGGCGAAAACCAGCCATCGCGTGGCCGACCTGTTTGCCATCCCGGATAGGGGTTATCTACGCGAGGGGTATTGGGCCGACCTGGTGCTGATCAAACCGGAGCCTGCGGGCAAGCCGGTGAGCAGCCAGCCGATCCTTGCCCGTTGCGGCTGGACGCCGTTCGCCGAGCGCAGCTTTCGCCATAGCGTCAGCACCACGTTAGTCTCCGGCCACCTGGCGTGGCACAAAGGCCAGGTGGTCGACAGCTGCCAGGGCCTGCCCCTGCACTTTCTGCGTTAAGCGCGAGGTTTGACCGTGCCGCAATCGTTGCCCAGCCACTGGGCGTGGGTGTCCAGGCTGCCCTTCTGCTGAACGCCGGTGGCATTGAAGGTGCCGTTGACGGCAGTGGTGAACTCCTTCTGGCTTTGGAAGGTGGCCACGCCAGTGCCCTGAGCTTTCGGGCAACTGAAGCGGAATTTCCATTGGTTGCCGGTCTTGTCGGTCACTTCCTGTTTGCAGCCCGATTGCGGGTCGGTCAAAGGGATCGAGTCGGAGGCGACCTGAGCCGGGGTGAGGCACACCTGCACGCCTTTGCCGGCCATGGTGATGCCCTGTTTTTCCAGCATGGCGCGCTGTTCAGGGGTCATCTGTTGCTTGAGCTGACCGAGGATCAGCGACAAATCCGGCAGGTCCTGGTTATCGACTTTCATATTGCTGGTGGTCAATTCCCACAAGCCCGGCGCCAGCATCTGCGCCTGCGCCGCCACCGGCAGCGACAAACCAAAAACCATGGCCAAACCAAGCAGACGAGCGTTCATCGGGTAACTCCTGGGCAATTGTGGGCGTTAGACGCCGCAAAAGTGCCAGTGTTGCACGGCAAATAAAATAGCGACATTCGCAGCCGTTCATGGTCTGTTAGGCAATGGATTGTCTGGAGTCATGTCGTTCATGGATTTCTTTGGCCCGCACCTGCTCGCCTACTTCATCGCCACGCTGCACTTTCTGGGGACCCTCGCCGCGATCCACGCGGTGCTGACCGTCAGGACCGCCCAAGGCTCGATCGCTTGGGCCTTGTCGCTGATGTTCATGCCCTACCTCACGCTGATCCCCTACCTGATCTTTGGCCGCAGCACCTTCGACGCGTACATCCAGGCGCGTCGCCAGGCCAACCAGGAAATGCACACCGCCATCACCGAGCTGAACTGGCGCCCGTGGGTCGAAGAGGCCCTGGCCGCGCGCAACTCCAGTGCCTACGCCTCGCTGCGCGCCATGCCCAAGCTGGGTCGCATGCCGTGCCTGGCCAACAATGAAGTGCGCTTGTTGATCAATGGCGACGCCACTTTCAGCGCGATATTCGAGGCAATCCGCAACGCCAGGACAGCGGTGCTGTTCCAGTTCTTCATCATTCATGACGACGAACTTGGCCGCCGACTGCACGCCCTGCTGAAGGAAAAAGCCGCTGAAGGCGTGGATATCCATGTGCTCTACGACCGCATCGGCAGTCACGCCCTACCCCACAGTTATGTGCAGTCGTTGCGCGACGCCGGGGTCAAAGTCAAAGCCTTCGCCACGCGCAGCGGTTGGCTCAATCGCTTTCAGGTCAACTTCCGCAACCACCGCAAGATTGTCGTGGTCGACGGCATCACCGGGTTCGTCGGCGGGCACAACGTGGGCGATGAATACCTGGGCAAAAAACCACCGCTGGCGCCGTGGCGCGACACCCATGTGCAGGTCACCGGCCCGGTGGTGGCCTGCCTGCAGGAGTCGTTTGCCGAGGACTGGTTTTGGGCCGCCCGTGAGCTGCCGCCGCTGATTCTGCCGGACGCCTACCCCGAACACGGCGTGCTCTGCCAACTGCTCGCCAGCGGCCCGGCCGACCCCTATGAAACCTGCTCGCTGTTTTTCGTCGAAGCCATCCATGCCGCGACCGAGCGTGTGTGGATCACCAGCCCGTATTTCATCCCCGACGAAGCCGTGTTTGCCGCGCTGCGCCTGGCCGTGTTGCGTGGGGTGGATGTGCGCCTGCTGCTGCCATCGCGCCCCGACCACCGCATCGTCTACGCCGCCTCCAGCCTCTACGCCATCGAAGCGGTACGCGCAGGCGTACGGGTTTTCCGCTATACGCCGGGTTTTCTGCATCAGAAGGTGGTGTTGGTGGACAGCGAAATCAGCGCGATTGGCAGTGCCAATATGGACAACCGTTCATTCCGGCTGAATTTTGAAGTGATGTTGCTCACGGTCGATGAAGCCTTCGCCAAGCAAGTCGAGCAGATGCTGCTGGACGACTTCGCCCTGGCCCATGAAGTCAGCCAGGAAGAAAGCCGCGAGACCCGTCGCCTGCAACAACTGGGCATGCGGGTGGCGCGTTTGATCTCGCCGATTCTCTAACTATCAACACAAAACCAATGTGGGAGCTGGCTTGCCTGCGATGGCGGTGTGTCAGTCGACTCATCCGGTCCTGATACACCGCCATCGCAGGCAAGCCCGCTCCCACAGTTTTTGATCGCCTTTGTTTTGAAGATCAGCGGTAAATATCCTCCCGCGTCCACGGCAGTTCATGGCTACCATCGGCATGGGCTTTTACCGCCAGGATCTGGTGCAAGTTGATCCAGCCCCGGGCAAACGCATAGGCGCAGCCGGCCAGGTACAGTCGCCAGATGCGCAGTGCCTGCTCCGGCACCATCTTCGCCGCCGCTTCCAGGTTGTCCTCCAGGCGCTCGCTCCAATGGTCGAGGGTGCGGGCGTAATGCAAACGCAGGCTTTCGACGTCGACCACTTCCAGCCCGACTTCACTGATTTGCGCGGTCATCATCGCCAGGTGCGGCAGCTCGCCATTCGGGAACACGTAACGTTCGATAAACTCCCCGGCACCACGGCCCACGGGGCGACCGTCGGTGTGCTTGGCGGTAATACCATGGTTCATCACCAGGCCGCCTTCGCGCACCGCGCCGAACAGGGTCTTGCAGTATTGCGCCAGGTTGGCGTGGCCGACGTGTTCAAACATGCCCACGCTCACTACCTTGTCGAAACGGCCGTCCTGGGGCAGGTCGCGGTAATCCAGCAATTGCAGGTCCACCTGGTCTTCCAGACCCTCGGCTTTGACCCGTTCGCGCGCCAACGCCAGCTGCTCTTTGCTCAGAGTGATGCCAAACACCTTGACCCCGAATTCCCGCGCCGCAAAACGCGCCAGCCCGCCCCAACCGCAGCCCACATCTAGCAAATACTCACCGGGCTGCAACCGCAACTTGCGGCACAGGTGGCGAAATTTGTCTTGTTGCGCCTGGTCGATGGACTCGCTGCCGGTTTCGAAATAGCCACAGGAGTACGCCATGTCCTGGTCCAGCCACAGCTGGTAGAACTCGTTGGACAGGTCGTAATGGTAGGAAATAGCCGCTGCGTCAGTGGCCTTGTCGTGGATCGAGCGTACCGGAAGACTCGCCTCGTCGTCTTCGATCAGGGCGTGACTGAGCTCGTCACATACCCGGATCACTTCGGTGATGGAGCCTTCCAGCTCCAATTTGCCCTCGACGAAGGCTTCGCCCAATGAGTCGAGCGTTGGATGGGTCAGCTTGGACACGACCGTGGGGTCCTTCACCACGATGGTCACACTGGGCTCTGGGCCCAAGTTGAATTCATGGCCGTCCCAGAGTCGAAGACGCAGCGGTAGCTGAAGATTCTGTAAGGCCGGTGGAAGTTGCGCGAGCATGAGTAGTCCCCCCTTGTTTCAGACGTCTGCTGTGAGGGTAGACCATCCGAAGACAAAGTAGGAGGCTATCAATTTAATAGCGGCCTTCTATGGGGTTCGGCGCTCGAGCAACCCGTCCTGGACCCACTGTTTCAGCCACGTCACCGCTTGCAGTGGTGCACCCTCTCCATAAGTGACTACCAGCGCTTCGCACAGTTCTGAAAAATTCCAGCCGGTGGTCACCATCCCCGCGAAGCCGCAGATTTCGGCCGGTTCCAGGCTTCGGTAATGGCAAACATTCTGATGGCGCCATACCAGGCAGATTTGTGCCGGGCTCAGCGCCTGACTGTCGGGGAAGCCCGATTGATCCTTGCTGGCCCGCCAAATGGCCACGCTATTGAAATGGCACAGTAGCTGCTGCACCGAGGGCGCCAGGGAGACCTGCAAACCCGGCCAGTCTTCAGGCGGCAGTTGCGCCATCTCATCAAGGGTCAGCGGCCCGCCCTGGGGTGCATCGAATGCCAGGGTAAACGCCCATTCCAGTTGCGCCAGTTCAGCCAGCGGCGGGCTCTGCTCAGCGACCAGATGTTCAGTGATAAACGCAGGGAACCGCTTGCCGAGCCAACGCAGGCTGTAGTGGGAAGACGGATAGCGGCGCAGGTAAGCTTCGGTCAGTAATGCAAACTCATCATCCCCCAGCCAGTACCGGATGGCGCCGAAGTCATGGCGCAACACCTCCTGCAGCCGCGACCTATACGCGTTGTGATAAATCGCCAGGCCCGTGTCCACATCCAGCGTCGGCCCGCCGAGCAAGGTAGCGGCAAAGCCACGGTTGGCAGTCGGGGTTTCGGATAATAAATGCTGTTCAAACGCCAGCTGCCAATCGGTCAGGCGCATAGGGTTCTCCTGGCCAATGCCGCCGCGCCCAGGTCGCGGGCCTTGCTCAGTTCGGCAATCAGCTCTTCGAACGGCGGGAAGTGGTCGTCGCGCTCCAACAGCGTCGACACTGGCCCCAGGTGCTCCAGGGTCTGCTGGTAGAGCGCCCACACCGGATCGCACACCGGATGGTCATGGGTGTCGACCACGTAGTCGCCATAGTCCATGTGCCCGGCCAGATGCAGTTGGCGAATGCTCTCGGGCGGCAGGCTGCGAATAAACGTCCAGGCATCAAACCCGTGGTTACGCGAGCTGACATACACATTGTTCACGTCCAGCAACAGCTGGCAGCCCGTGAGGTGCGCCAGGGCATTGAGGAATTCCCACTCGGTAAACTCATCGGCCTTGGCGCGTACGTAGCTGGAGACGTTTTCCAGCACCAGCGGGCGCTGCAATACATCCTGCACCTGCCGCACGCGGCCGGCCACGTGGTACAGGCTTTCTTCGGTGTACGGCAGCGGCAGCAAGTCGTGCAACTGGTGCGCGTTGCCACGGCTCCAGCACAGGTGATCGGAGATCCACGCCGGCTGAATACGCTCGGCAAGCTGTTTGAGCTGCTTGAGGTAATCCGTGTCGAGGGCATGCGGCCCGCCGATGGACAGGGACACCCCGTGCATCACCAGCGGGTAGCGCTCGGCGATCGCGTCCAGGTAGTACAAGGCTTTGCCGCCCTGCACCAGATAATTCTCGGAGATCACTTCAAACCAATCCACGGCCGGCGACTGTTCAAGGATCTGCTGGTAGTACTCACTGCGTAAGCCCAGGCCATAACCCAGACTTGGAAGGGAAGCGGACATCACACACTCCTGGGCAAAGTGCCCGCAGCGGCGGGGGGCTCCGCTGCGGTTGCACCCATTGGCCGATTACTCGCCGACTTTGCCGCCAGCCTTCATGCACGCGTCTGCACTGGCTTGTACTTTGAAGCCCTGGCCTTTGCACGAGCCTTGACCCTTGCACGCGTGGTCCTTGGTTTTGCAATCGTTCTGGCCTTTGCACGCGTTGATGCCATAGCAGTGCACGGCGGTGTCGGCGGCTTGAGCCTGGGTGACGACGCCAGCAAACATCGTAGCGGCGGCCATTGCGAGGGCGGCACCAGCAGCAGCGGATTTGAAGTTCATTTTTGTAATCCTCAATGATCGGTAGTGGAGTCGGTCCGAACGGAATGTTCAGTCTCGACATACCACTAGAGTGAGGTCCCTCGGCCGCGTTACAGCATGTGTGCAAATATTTCCAAAATTACTCATCGAGCTTCAACAGCGGCTCCTGAAAACGCAGCAAACGCCCGGCGTTGCCCAGTACCAGCAAGGTGCTGAGGTTATGTAGCACCGCCGCGATCATTGCACCAGCAGCGCCCAACCAGCCAAAAGCTGCGAACACCACGATCGCCAGCGTCCAGCCTAAACCGATGATCACGTTGACCTGCAGCGTGTGCCGGCACTGACGGCTCAAGCGCACGCACGTGCCCAGGCGGCGCAGGTCGCTGCCGATCAACACCACATCGGCCGAAGCCAACGCGATGTCCGCCCCGCCCGCGCCCATCGCCACGCCAACCACACCGGCCTTGAGCGCCAGGGAATCATTAATCCCGTCGCCCACCACCATCGGCCGAAAACCGCTGCCGATTTCCCCCAGCACGCGGTTGAGCTTGTCTTCCGGCAAGGCTTGGGCTTCGACGTCGCTGATGCCCACCTCAAGTGCCAGGCTGTCCGCCACACTTTGGCGGTCACCGGTGAGCAGCAGCTGGCGGCCCAGGCCCAGGTCGCGTAGTTCTTGCAGGGCTTGACGCGCTTCGGGTTTGACACTGTCGGCCAGCAACAGCCAGGCGAGGAACTGCCCGTTCAGCGCCAACCCGGCAATCGGGCCGTCGTGGTTGGGCACAGTGGTGGTGACAATGCCCAATTGCTCAAACAACTCAGGCCGGCCCAACGCGGCTTCGCCCTGCCCGGTCTGCGCCACCACGCCAAGGCCCTGGCGCTCGCGGATGTCGGTCAGCGCCAGCAGTTGTTCCTGCGTCGCCAACCCCGCCAACGCCCGGCTGACCGGGTGGCTGCTGGCCGAACCGAGGCTGGCCGCCAGGTTCAGCAAGCCCTGGCGGTCCGGCGCGGAGGTTTCGATAGACTGCAAACGCAGGGTGCCGAAGGTCAGGGTGCCAGTCTTGTCGACCACCAGCGAGGTCAGGTCGGCCAGCTCTTCGAGAAACGCCGAGCTGCGAATCAAAATCCCATGGCGCGCCGCCACCGCAATCCCGGCAATCGCCGTGGCCGGTGCCGACAGCACCAACGCACACGGGCACGCCGCCACCAGCACAGCCAACATCGCCTGGGCATCGTTGGTCACAAACCAGGTCACCGCCGCCAGCAACAGCACCAACACCATATAGCTGCCGGCATAGCGTTCCAGCAGCCGCGTGATCGGCGGCTTGGAGCGCTCGGCGTTCTGCATCAGCGCAATGACTTTGCCCAGGGTCGATTCATCGCCGGTGCGGGTCACCTCAAGGCGCAACAAGCCATCCAGGTTGATCGCTCCGCCGAACACCTGCACGCCCACGCTGGCCTCCAGCGGCACCGACTCACCGGTGATCGGCGCCGTGTCCAGGCTGGCCTGCCCCGACAGCACCACACCATCGGCGGGCACCCGGTCGCCGGCGCGCACTTCGACGATATCGCCGGTGTGCAGCGTGCCGTTATCCACTTCAACAATGCTGCCGTCGGCCTGTACCAACCGCGCATGGCTGCGGGTCAGCTTGCCCAATGCGTGGATCGCCTCCTGGGAGCCGATCACGCTGCGCTCTTCCAGCACATGGCCGAAGATCATGATGATCGGCAGCAGCGCGGCGGTCAGCAGGTCGCCCGTGGCCCACGCGCCCATCATCGCCAGGGCGATCAGTTGGTCGGTGATGCCATGCAAGCTCGGGAAACGCAGGCTGTACCAGGCCGAACGCATTACCGGCACGGCCACCAGCAACGAGGCGACGCCGAGCAGCAACTGGCTGACGCCTGTTTGATCCGGCGCCAGCCAGCGCCATACCAGGCCCAATATCAATAAACCCAAGGCCAGCATGGCCAGGGTCAATTGCCGCGCAGCACTGCGCTGTTCGGCGGAGGTGAGCATGGGTGCACTCATTGTTCGGCGCCCTGAATGATCAAACGGGAGTCGTCTTTGGGATCGACTGTGGTCACGGAACCGGCCTGGCCGAGAATCTTCGGCAAGCGTTCGCGGTACAGGCGCAGCAGCAAGCCTGGGTCCTTGACCTGGGCCAGGCTGGCGACGGTAGCGGTTTGCGCCTGGGCACTGGCCAGGCGTTCGCTGGCCTGGGCATGGGCGACTTGCACCAGCCGATCAGCCTGCTGATTGGCGGTCTGGGTGAGTTTTTCTGCGTCGGTGCGCGCATTGGCCACGGCCTTGTCGGCTTGCTGACTGGCCGTCAGCACGGCGTTGAACGCATTCACCGCCGGCCCCGGCAGGCTGGACTGCACGTCAACCCGGGTGACTTCGATGCCCAGGCCCAAACCGCTGGAGGTCAACTCCGCCAGGCGCTTGTTGATGCCTTGCACCAGGTCACCCCGCAAGCGCTCACGGCGCTCGGCGGCGCCATTGTCGGTGCCGATCAATTCCGGGCGCGCCACCAGAATCGTGTCCAGGTCCCGCGCCGCCGTCAGCGCCACCGCACTGCGGGTCACCAAGCGATCCAACGCCGGCAACACATGCTCGCCTTGCAACACAAAGGCGTAAGGCTCAGTCACTTTGTAGAACACCCGCACATCCAGCTGCACCACACCGGCGTCGCCGGTCAGAAGGTAGCCGGAACCGGCCAGCGCGTCGCTCAACGGCGTCGCAAAACTGGCCACACGATCGGCCTGGATCGCCGCGTCGGAACGCAGTAGGTTCTCCACGCGACGCTCGATCACCCGATCCGCCGCCGGCAACAGCACCACTTGCTCGAACGGCTGCGGCCACGCCAGCAACAGCCCGGCATTCTGAATCCGGTCCAGGGCGCCGAAGTGCAGCACCACGGCGCGGTTCTGCGGGTCGATCTGGCGCACATTGGAAAACGCCCAGGCCAACGCCGCCAACACGGTCACCGCGTACAGCGCCAGGAAGGTCAGGCGCCCGGCCTGAATCCACGGGCTGTCGGGGCTGTCACGCTGCGTCATGGCTGAACATCCTTGGGCCCGTCCACCAGTGCGCGAAACGGCGCGGCGTCGGTGCGCAGGATGATCTTGGTGCCCGGCGTAACCACCGTGCCCAAGGTGTCCAGCGAGCGCAGCAGGTTATACAGCTGCGGGTTAGCGGCGTAGGCACGGCCATAAATCTGCGCCGCTTCCACCCGCGATTGGGCTTCGATATCGGCAGCCTTCACCGTGGCATCGGCCTGCACGATGCGCGCATCACGCTCGGCGGCGGAGCGAATCTGCGCCGCCTCGCGCTTGCCCACCGCCGTGCGTTCAGTGGCGATGGTTTCACGCTCGGCGCGCATACGGTCGACCGTGGCGGTGAGGGTCACCGACGGCAAGGTCAGGCGCTCGACCCCGACTTGCGCCACGCGCACGCCATAGGTGGTGAGCAATTGTTGATCAATCTGCTGGCGCAGCTGTGCCTCGAAATCGGCAATGCGCACCTGGCTGGCGTCGGTGTTGATCAGGCTGGACAGGTCAAAACTGGCCGCCGTGGTCTCCAGCGCCGAGCCGACGAACGTGCGAATCTGCCGCGCCGCTTCATCCGGCTGGTTCTGCACGGCGCGCATAAAACGCTGCACATTGTCGGCATCGCCCTGCACCTGCCACGCCACGTAAGCCTGCACGATGATGCGCAGGCCATCGCGGGTGCCCACGTCCTGCAAGCCGCTG
Source organism: Pseudomonas viridiflava (assembly GCF_900591205.1). Classification (GTDB taxonomy): domain Bacteria; phylum Pseudomonadota; class Gammaproteobacteria; order Pseudomonadales; family Pseudomonadaceae; genus Aquipseudomonas. The sequence continues at coordinate 177,298 of NZ_UUPU01000001.1, read as the reverse complement.
GACGTGGTGCGCAGGCGCAGGTCCACCGGGATCGCCGCTTCGAACGGCGCCGGCCAGCGCCAGCCCAGGCCCGGCTCCAGCAGCACCCGCGACGGGTTGCCGAAGCGGGTAATCACCGTGGCCTCACCCGAACGCACCTGCACCAGGCTCGCCGCCGCTACCGCAAACAGCACCAACAGCAGCGCCCAGGCCATGCGCCGCCAAGGGAACGGGCCCGCGGCCTGTTCATCGCCGTGATGATGGTGGTGGTGATGGCCATGATGATGATCGTGAGAATGAGCGCTCAACAGACAGACTCCTTATTGAACGGCTTTACGCGGCACCGAAGGGTCGGCCGGCAAGGTAAAAGAACGCAGATCGACCGTCGGCGCGCCATCGGCGCCCAAGCGGTGATCCAGAATAAGCAGCTTGGCGTGGGCCAGGCCCTGGCTGAGTTGACCCAGATACTGTTCCAACACAAAGGCACGGCCTGCGGTGGCGTAGGCTTTTTGTTCGGCGGCGAAGCGCAGGTCGGCTGCTTGGGCGCCGGCGTTCACTTCGCGTGCGGTGGCCAGCGCCTGGTCGCGGGCGGTGCTGGCTTGCAGCAGTGCCTGGTTGGTTTGCTCACTGGCGGCGCCGCGCTCGCGGGAGATCAGCGCCTGGGCGCCGATCTGGGCCGCCTGCACGCCGTGATAGGCGTTGGCGGCGCCGGCCGGTGGGTGGATAGCTTCCACCACGGTCGCCAGAATCTCCACGCCGCTGTCGAGTTTTTGCAGGTCGGCCTGCACGGCGCGGCCAATTTCGTCGGCGAGGCCAGTGCGTTGCTCGCCGAGCAATTCATCGAGGGTACGCGAGGCAAAGTCATGCACCAGGATGCGGCTGGCGGTGCTGCGAATCAGGGTCGGCACATCCGCACTGTTATAGGTGGCGGCCAGCGCGGCCCGGTCGGTGAGGCCGATGCGGTAGACGAAACGCACATCCATATTGACGATCTGGAAGCTCTGCTTGTCGCCGCTGCTGCTGGCGATGACCTGGGATTTGTCATTTACGTGGCTGGCGTCCCAAAGCCGGTTGGCGATCAGCGGCGCCGGGCCTTCGGCGGGGGCGAGTTCAGGCGTGGCGGCTTCGCTGACGCTGGTCGCCAACTCATGCACCACGCCGTTTTCCAGGTTGATCACGCGACCCAACGGCCAGGGCAGCCCGGCATGCAGGCCCGGGCCGAACACCTCCACTGGTTTGCCGAAACGCTCATAAATCCCACGGCCTTGCAGGGGCACTTCATGCACGCCACTGAGCGCCCAACCTACAGCAAGCACCACCAGCAACACCGGCAGGAATGCCCGACGCATGTAGGTAAATGCCCAGATCTGGCGCAGGTCGATGCCGAAGCGGTTGTGCAACTCGTGCTGCAGCGCGAGCAAGGGTTGTGGCGGCCAACGCAGCAAGCCGGCGATAAAGCTTTGCGCCATCAAGCGAGGTTCGAGGCGCGGCTGGCGCGGGCTGAACAGTGACAGCACGCCCCTTAACAGAAACTCCAACGCCACCAGTGCCGGCAACAGGCCGATCAGCACCGCCAAACGCAGCGGCCAGACGGACTCGGCGCCGACGAACAGCAGGCAGATCGCACTGATCACCAGGCAAATAATCGCCACCCGGCTCAACTGCGCCAACTGCACGGCTTCCGGCCACTGGGCGGCAGTTTCCTGGGCCAGGCGGCGCTCGAACACCAGCAAGCCGAACGCCAATGCCAGGCCCAGCGCGGCGCCGATGCTTGCCGATTGCCCCAGCGCTGCGGCGGGCAGGGCCAGGTTCCAGAACTCAATAATGCTGACCAACGCCAGCAGCGACCAACCGCCGAGCCACAGCACCGGCGCGCCAATCTGCCTGCCAAACAGCCCTGCCAGGCGTGCATAGCGGCGCGGTTCCTCCACCGTCACGTCAGCCGTCGGTTCCTCCAGCGCCTGGGCCCGCCAATCGGCCACCCACCACGCCGACTGCAAGCCCGCCACCAGTACCAGCAACGCCGAAGCGCAGTTGATCAACACCACCGGCCAGATCGACAGCGGGGCAAACAGCGCGACAAACAACGCCAGCACCCAGCCGGCAATGGCCAGCACCGTCAGGCTGATACCGGCTTGGCGCAATCGACGGGCATGGAACAGCCCCTGTTGAAAACGCGCGAGGCCCTCAACCGAAGCGCCGTCAGCTTCCAGATCCACTTGCATCCACTCAACGCCCGTCTGTACATAATTCGTTACGATATAACACGGTGCGTGAAATTTTTGTTCGAAAACAACGCTAATCCCCTGTGGGAGCAAGCCCGCCCCACATTTATCTGAGGACTGCTCGATATCGTGACTAACCCCCCATAAACACGCGCCATCACTGGTGCAGCCCACGAATAATCGGCACACTCCAAACCAGTTTTTTGCGGGTTCACGGACAAGGAAGCGTCACCCCCATGATTTCGATCTATCAGCTCAAACCGCGCTTTCAAAACCTGCTGCGCCCGCTGGTGCAGCGCCTCTATGACAACGGCACCACGGCCAACCAGATCACCGTGTTGGCCGGCGGAGTGTCCTTGCTGGTGGGCCTGTTGATCGCCAGCTTTGCCCAGCACCTGTGGCTGTTTGCGCTGATCCCGCTGTGGATGATCCTGCGCATGGCCCTCAACGCCATCGACGGCATGCTCGCCCGCGAATTCGGCCAGCAGTCACGCCTGGGCGCCTACCTCAATGAACTCTGCGACGTGATCGCCGACAGCGCCTTGATCCTGCCCTTCGCGCTGATCCCCGGCGTGAGCCTGGCGCCGGTGCTGCTGGTGGCGCTGCTGGCGGTGTTCAGCGAGTACGCCGGCGTGCTGGGGCCGATGGTCGGTGCATCGCGGCGCTACGACGGGCCGATGGGCAAAAGTGATCGGGCGTTCGTGCTCGGCGTGCTGGCCACCGGCGTGGCGCTGGGCTGGCTCGGCGCAGGCTGGGTCGACACGGTGATGTGGCTGGTGGCTGCCCTGCTCGCCTATACCCTGGTCAACCGGGTACGCCAGGGCCTTAAAGAAGAACAACAAACCTCCCCTTCTGCATAAGGATTTTGCGATGCGCGAACAGCAAGAGCACACCTTCAGTACCCATGATGGCGTCGAGCTTTTCTACCGGCACTGGCCGGCCACGGCGCCTGCGGGCGAGGAGCCGCGCAAGGCGATCCTGCTGTTCCATCGCGGCCACGAGCATTCAGGGCGCATTGCCCACCTGGTGGATGAGCTGGACTTGCCGCAGTTCGACTTCTTCGCCTGGGACGCCCGTGGCCACGGCCAATCCCCCGGCGCACGGGGCGACAGCCCGAGCTTCGCCACCAGCGCCCGTGACGTGCAGACCTTCTGCGAGCATATCGGCGGCGCCTACAGCATCGAAGAAGAAAACATTGCCGTCGTCGCGCAAAGCGTCGGCGCGGTGATCGCGGCCACCTGGGTGCACGACTACGCGCCGAAAATCCGCGCCCTGGTGCTCGCCTCCCCGGCGTTCAAGGTCAAGCTGTACGTGCCGTTCGCCCGCCCCGGCCTGGCGTTGATGCGCCGGTTTCGCGGCAATTTTTTCGTCAACAGTTACGTCAAGGCCAAGTTCCTCAGCCATGACCCGGAGCGCGTGGCGTCCTACGACAGCGACCCGCTGATCACCAAGGCCATTTCGGTAAATGTGCTGTTGGGCCTGTACGAAGCCGCCGATCGGGTTGTAGCCGACGCCCAGGCGATCCAGGTGCCGACCCAGCTGCTGATCTCTGGCTCCGACTTTGTGGTGCACCGCAAACCCCAACAGCAATTTTTCGACCGCCTCGGCAGCCTGAAAAAAGAGCTGCATATCCTCCCCGGTTTCTTCCACGACACCCTCGGCGAACGTGATCGCGCGGTAGCCGTGAGCAGCGCCAAGCGCTTTATCCTGCAAAACTTCACGCACCCACTGGACCGCGCCTCCCTGCTGGACGCCGACAAGCTGGGCGCCACTTGCGCCGAGTCCGAAGCCCTGGCGGCGCCGTTGCCGCGCAACTCCCTGCGCGACCTGTACTGGCGCCTGACCCGCGCCAGCATGGGCCTGGGCAAGAACCTCTCGGACGGGGTGAAACTGGGTTTCGACACCGGCTTCGACTCCGGCAGCACCCTGGACTATGTGTACCGCAACAAGCCCACCGGCAAGGGCGGGCTGGGGCGGATGATCGACACCAACTACCTCAACTCCATCGGCTGGCGCGGCATTCGCCAGCGCAAGCTGAACGTCGAAGAACTGCTGCGCCTGGCCATGGCCAAGTTACGTGCGGATGATCGCGAAGTGCGTATCGTGGATATCGCCGCCGGCCACGGTCGCTACATTCTTGAAGCCTTGCAGGGCGTGTCGCCGCTGCCGGAATCAATCCTGCTGCGCGACTACAGCGACATCAACGTGCGTGACGGCGGCGCGCTGATCCGCGAGAAGGGCCTGGGGGATATCGCGCAGTTCGTCAAAGGCGATGCGTTTGACCGTGCCGACCTCGCCGCCCTGCAACCCAAGCCGACCTTGGCCGTGGTGTCCGGTCTGTATGAGTTGTTTGCCGATAACGCCATGGTTGGCGGCTCGTTGGCCGGCCTGGCTGAAGCAGTGGAGCCTGGCGGTTATCTGGTCTACACCGGCCAGCCGTGGCACCCGCAACTGGAACTGATCGCCCGTGCGCTGACCAGCCACCGCCAGGGCCAGGCGTGGGTGATGCGCCGTCGCAGCCAGGCGGAGATGGACCAACTGGTGGAAGCGGCGGGTTTCCGCAAAATCACCCAGCGGGTAGATGAGTGGGGCATTTTCACGGTGTCCGTGGCACAGAAGATCTGAGCATGCGCGAACCCGGCTTATTGAAACCGGCAGTCCTGTGGCTGCTGTTGTTGGCGCCGCTGTTTTTCAGCACCTACGGCTTTGCTACCTGGGTCACCAGCCAGCGCAGCGACGTCGGCACGCTGGTGTTCGGCTGGGAAACCCATATGCCGTTCTGGGCCTGGACCATCGTGCCCTACTGGTCCATCGACCTGCTCTACGGCTTCTCCCTGCTTTTGCCCAACACCCGGCATGAACTGAAACAACATGCCCTGCGGCTGCTCAGTGCGCAGGTCATTGCCGTGAGTTGCTTCCTGATCTGGCCGCTGCGTTTCACCTTTGAACGGCCAGAGCTGGACGGCGTGTTCGGTTGGCTGTTTGCCGTGCTGGCGGGTTTCGACAAGCCGTTCAACCAGGCGCCCTCGCTGCATATCGCGCTGCTGGTGATCCTGTGGGTCATGTACCAGCGGCATACACAAGGTGTCTGGCGCTGGCTGGTGCATGGCTGGTTCGCATTGATCGGTATTTCAGTGCTGACCACTTATCAACATCACTTTATCGACTTACCCACAGGCGCCCTCGCCGGGTGGCTGTGCGTATGGTTGTGGCCACTGGAGCATCCAAACCCGCTGCTGAATGCGCGGCTGACCCGAGACTCAAAGCGCTGGCGGCTGGGCATGCGCTACGGGCTGGGCGCTTTGGCGTTGGTGGTTGTCGCGTTCTGGCTGGGCGGCGGGTGGCTTTGGCTGCTGTGGCCGGCGGTTTCGCTGGGGTTGATCAAGGCCAATTATTTTGTGCTTGGCGCTGCGGGCTTCCAAAAGCGTGCCGATGGCCGCCTGACGCCCGCCGCACGCTGGCTGTATGCACCTTATCTGACGGGCGCATGGATCAATTCACGCCTGTGGACGCGCAAGCATCCCCACCCCGACTTGATTGTGGATAACGTCTGGCTTGGGCGGATTCCTACGAGTAAAGAGCAAGGTTCATTCAACGCCATCGTCGATCTGTGCGCCGAATTGCCGATTAATCCACAGGGCCGCGCTTATGAATGCGTGCCCGTACTCGACCTGATCGCCCCAACGCCCACCGAATGCCTGCAAGCGGCCAAGGCCATCGAACGCCTGCGCGCCAGCGGACCGTTGCTGGTGTGCTGCGCCTTGGGCTATTCACGCAGCGCGACCGCCGTCGCTGCCTGGCTGCTGCACACTGGGCGCGCCGCTACGGTAGACCAAGCACTGGCTATTATTCGTACAGCGCGGGCCCATGTGGTCCTGCACCCCGCTCACCGTGAAGCTTTGGAGGGTTTGCCCGATGCCCGCTGATATGGAACTCCAGGTAGTCGCCAGCCTGCTGCGCCGTGGTCGCTCGCTGGATCAGTTATCCACAGGTCTGACCGTGGCCGGCGTGTTGTTCGGCCTGGCCCAATTGCTGATGGCGAGTATTTCGACCCTCTGCCTGCTGCTCAGCCTGTGGATGATTATCCTCGGGCTGCTGCAAAAGTATTGGGCGCTGCGCGTGGCCTTCGACGCCGACCTGTTCGCCCTGCTGGCCCGCGACCTTGAACGTACTGCGGACCTCGACCAGGCCCTGCAAAGCCTTGGCCTGCAATCGCCCAAGCGGGCGGGCCGGCCCTGGACCGAGCGCCGTCGCGGCGCCCTCAAACTGCTGCGCAAACAAGCCTGGCTGCTGGGCGCGCAAGCGCTGCTGACTCTGCTCGTGATCCTCGCCAGCCCTTGGCTGCCTTTCGCCGGATAAGGAATTCCCATGTTCGAACCCGTGGTCGCCACGCTGATTACCTCCATGGCCCGCACCGTCACCGGCGCCCGCAGCCTGTGGCTGGGCTGCGCACCGGTGCCGGTGCAGCGCATCTACTTCGCCAACCACAGCAGCCACGGCGACTTCGTGTTGCTGTGGGCGTCACTGCCGCAGAACCTGCGCAAGTTCACGCGCCCGGTGGCCGGCAGCGATTACTGGAACAAAAGTGCCCTGCGCCGCTACATCATCAACCGCGTGTTCAATGGCGTGCTGATCGACCGCGAGCGCAAGGAGCCTGTGGATAACCCACTGCAGCCCATGCTCAACGCCCTGGAAGGCGGCGATTCGCTGATCATCTTTCCCGAGGGCACACGCAATTTGGAAGACGGCCTGCTGCCCTTCAAAAGCGGGCTGTACCACCTGGCGAAAAGTTACCCACAGGCCGAATTGATCCCGGTGTGGATCGCCAACCTCAACCGGGTCATGCCCAAGGGCCGCGTACTGCCGCTGCCTTTGCTGTGCACCACCAGCTTCGGCGCGCCGCTGCAATTGGAAGACGGCGAAGACAAAACCGACTTCCTTGCGCGCACCCGCGATGCCCTGCTCGCCCTTGCTCCGGAGCATGTCTGACATGGATAGCCAAACCCTCATGTTGTTCGGCGGGATCGGCGCGATCCTGGTGCTCGCCTCGCTGATCGGCCTGATCCTCAAACTGCGCACCCGTGGCAGCCCCAATGCGGTGATCGACAACCTCAACGCCCGCATCAACGCCTGGTGGGTGATGGTGGTGGTGATCGGCATCGCCTTCTGGCTCGGCACTGGCGCGGTGATCCTACTGTTCTACGCCGTGTCGTTCTACGCCCTGCGCGAATTCCTCACCCTCACCCCCACCCGCCGCAGCGACTATCCGGCCTTGGTCGCCGCGTTCTATCTGGCCCTACCGCTGCAATACCTGCTGATCTACTCGGACTGGTACGGGCTGTTCTCGATCTTTATCCCGGTGTACGTGTTCCTGCTGCTGCCGATCCTCGCTTCGCTGGGCGGCGACAGCACGCACTTCCTGGAACGTGCGTCGAAAGTACAGTGGGGCCTGATGATCGCGGTGTTCTGCGTGTCCTTTGTGCCTGCGCTACTGACCCTCGATATCCAAGGCTACGAAGGCCGCAACCTGCTGCTGATCGCCTATCTGGTGATCGTGGTGCAACTCTCGGATGTGTTGCAGTACGTGTGCGGCAAGCTGTTCGGCAAACACAAGATCGCGCCCAACCTGTCGCCCTCCAAAACCGTGGAAGGCTTTGTCGGCGGGATTCTGCTCTCCTCCCTGATCGGCGCCGCGCTGTGGTGGACCACACCGTTCAACCCGTGGCAGTCGTTTTTGATCGCGCTGTTGATCAACCTGCTCGGGTTTGCCGGCGGCATTGTGATGTCGGCGATCAAGCGCGACCGGGGCGTAAAAGACTGGGGGCATATGATCGAAGGGCACGGCGGGATGCTCGATCGGCTGGATTCGGTGTGTTTTGCCGCGCCGATTTTCTTCCACCTCGTGCGCTACTGGTGGACCTGAGAAATACAGCCTCAAGCCCAACGCGGATAAATAGTGGGAGCTGGCTTGCCTGCGATGACGGAGTATCAGCCAGCATGGATGTTTGCTGTGCCGACGCCATCGCAGGCAAGCCAGCTCCCACAGTGACTGAGGGCGATGGCGAGAGCGGGCAAAGTCCGAAACCGCTGATCATCCCGCTAACCCAGTAAACATCCACCCTGTGCGGGAGATCGGCGTCATCTTTTGTATCAAAGATACCTGTAAGATACGCCGCACTTAGCCAGGGATGCTCACCATGTTCGATTCGTTCAAAGCGATCAGCCGCCGTATTGCCGGCGCTTTACTGACGGTGGTGAGTGCCCTCTTCGGCCAATGGCATCCGCCGTTCTGGCTGCGTGCCATCGGCCGTGGCCTAGCCAATCTGGGCCAAAAGGCGCGTGCCTATCCGCGCCAGACCGGTGCCGGCGTACTGGGCCTGGTACTGCTGGCCGCCGCCGCTTTTTACGGCTGGCACTGGTACTCCAACCTGCCGCAGCCGCACACCGTCGGGTATTCGCTGCATAAGCCGAACCTGACCGACTACAGCCAAAAGCCGCCGGTTGTGGATAACTTGCAGGTGCGCTTCGCCGAGTCCGTGGCCCCGCTGGCGGCCATTGGCAAACCGGTCACGCAGGGCATCACCCTCAAGCCCGAGGTCGCGGGTGCCTGGCGCTGGGCAGACGATCGCAGCCTGTTGTTCGTGCCGGAAAAAGACTGGCCCATCGACGCCCATTACACCCTGGACCTGGCCAAGAAGAACCTGCTGGCCGACGGCGTCCTGCTGGACCAGTACAGCACCCAGTTTTCCACGCAACCGCTGCGCGCCACCCTGGCCGCCAACGAGCTGTACCAGGATCCGTCCAACCCGACGCTGAAACAGCTGGTGGCGACCTTCCACTTTTCCCACCCGGTCGACGAAGACAGCCTACGCAAGCGCGTCTCGGTAACCCTCGGCAAAGGCTTGGCCTACCGCGACGCCCAATTGCCCAACCGGCCGGAAATCAGCTTCGACGATACCCGACTCAACGCCTATGTACGCTCCGCCGCGCTGGCCACCCCACTGGAAAGCACGCCGGTCAGCGCCAAGCTCGATGAAGGGATCAAGGCCCGCGACGGCGGCAATGCCAGCACCGCGCCGCTGGTGGCGCAAGTCACTGTGCCCGGCCGCTATCGCCTGACCTTCAGCGGCGCCGAAGTCAGCTTTGTGGATAACGAACGCGGTGAACCGGAGCCGGTGCTGATGTTCAGCAGTTCCAGCGCCGTAGCCGATGACACCATTGCCGGTAAGGTCCAGGCATGGCTGTTGCCGGAAAAAGCCCAGGACGACACGCGACCCTATAACAGCAACGATATCGACGACGCCCTGCTGGCCCGCAGCACCAAGGTCAACCTGACCCACGTGCCCAGCGTCGAGCCGCTGAACACCCTGCACGCCTTCAAGTTCAAGGCCCCTGCGGGTCGCGCGCTGTATGTACGCGTGCCGGCCAACCTGGAAGCCATCGGCGGTTACCTGGCAAAAAACCCTACGGCCTCACTGATCAGCATGCCGGCCTATCCGCGCACCTTGCAGTTCCTGTCCGACGGTGCCCTGCTTAGCCTCAATGGCGAAAAACGCCTGGGTTTCATGGCCCGTGGCGTGCCCGGCGCGCATGTGGAAATCGCCCGCCTGCTGCCCAACCAGTTGCAACACCTGGTGGACCAGAGCAGCGGCAGCTTTGCGCGGCCGAATTTCGGCAACGAATACTTCGACCGCATGGTGGAGCGCCAGTCGCTGGATATTGCGCTGTCATCTAACGATCCGGCAAAAACCGTCTACGACAACGTCGACCTCAGCCACTACCTCACCGCCAACGGCGGCCGGCGCGGCATTTTCGTGCTCAAGCTCAGTCCACAGGATGACCCGGCCCCGCGTACGTTCGAGTACGACCGCAGCAGCACCAGCGACCTGCGTTTTATCGTGGTCACCGACCTCGGCATCATCGCCAAGCGCTCCAGCGACGGCAGCCATGATGTGTATGTGCAGTCCATCGGCAACGGGTCGCCGGTGGCCGATGCACAGGTCGACATCATCGGCCGTAACGGTTTACCGGTCAGCAGTGGCCGCACCGATGCCGAAGGCCACGCGCATTTCGCCAAGCTGGATGAACTGCGCCGTGAGAAAACGCCGCTGATGTATGTGGTCACTCGCGGCAATGATCAGTCGTTCCTGCCGATCGCCCGTCAGTCGCAGCAACTGGATTTGTCGCGCTTTGATGTAGGTGGCCTGGAAGAAGACGGTGCGATTGATCGCCTCAGCGCCTACCTGTTCACCGACCGTGGCCTGTACCGGCCCGGCGAAACCGCCCACCTGGGCATGATCGTGCGCAGCGGCAACTGGAAAGGCGCCCTGCAAGGGCTGCCGGTGGAGCTGCAAATCACCGACCCACGTGGCCTTGACGTGATCCGCCAGCCACTGAAACTGTCTGCCAGCGGTTTTGAAACCTTTGATTTCCCCAGCAGCGAAGTCGCCCCCGCCGGGGATTACACCGCGACCCTGCAGTTGATTGGGCAGAAAAATACCCGCACCGACCTGGGCAGTGTCAGCTTCAAGGTTCGCGATTTCGAGCCGGACCGCATGAAGGTCAGCCTGAGCCTGCACGACACACCCGTGCAGGGCTGGATTTCACCGGACCAGGTGGTCGCCAAGGTCACCGCGATGCACCTGTTCGGCGCCCCGGCGGCAGGTCGTCGTGTAACCGCGAAGATGTCCCTGAGCCCGACGCTCGCGGCCTTCGAGCGTTACCCCGATTACCGCTTCCGCCTCAACGATTCACTGGAAGACGCCAGCACCGAAGACCTGGCCGAGACCACCGTCGACGACAACGGCCAGGCCGTGCTCGACCTCAACCTGCAACGCTTCGCCAACAGCACCTATCGCCTGCAAGTGATGACCCAGGTGTTCGAGGCCGAAGGTGGCCGCAATGTGGCGGCGCAAAGTGCCTTGCTGGTGTCATCCGCGCCCTATCTGGTCGGTGTGAAAAGTCAGGACTCTCTGTCGTACGTTGCCAAGGACGCCCCGCGCCAGGTGCAATGGCTGGCCGTCGCGTCAGACCTTACGCCACTGGCGGTGGACGGGCTGACCAGCGAGGTGGTTGAGCACCGTTATGTGTCGGTGCTGGTGAAACAATCCAACGGCACTTACAAATACGAGTCGCGCATCAAGAACATCAGCCAACCGGCATCAACGTTGGTGATGACCAAGGAAGGCGCCAAGCAGACCCTGAACACCGCGACACCGGGTGATTTCACCCTGCAACTCAAGGATGCCAACGGCAACCTGCTCAACCAGATCGACTACAGTGTGGCCGGGCGTGGCAACACCTCGCGCTCGCTTGAGCGCAACGCCGAACTGCAACTGCGCCTGGATAAACGCAGCTACGCCACCGGCGATGAGATTGCGATCAGCATTCGTGCGCCGTACACCGGTGCCGGTTTGATCACCATCGAGCGCGACAAGGTCTATACCCAGCAATGGTTCAAGGCCGACAGCACCAACAGCGTGCAACATATCCGCGTGCCTGCGGGGCTTGAGGGCAATGCCTACGTCAACGTGCAGTTTGTGCGGGACATGGGTTCAGCCGAGGTCTATATGAGCCCGCTGTCCTACGGCGTGGTGCCATTTAGCATCAACCTGGATGCACGGCGCATGGCGCTGAAGGTTGAAGGCCCGGCGCAGATCGAACCGGGGCAGACCCTTGATATCAAGGTGAACGCCGACCGCCCAGGCCGCGCGGTGGTTTACGCGGTGGACGAAGGCATTCTGCAAGTGGCGCGCTACCAGGCGCCGGACCCATTGGGTTTCTTCTTTCAGAAGCGTGCGTTGGAAGTCGGCACCAGTCAGATTCTTGACCTTATCCTGCCGGAGTTCAGCCGCTTGCTCAGTGGGGCAGCGCCCGGTGGCGATACGGAAGGCGCCCTGGCCAACCACCTCAACCCGTTCAAGCGTAAACATCAGCCGCCGGTGGCCTGGTGGTCGGGGTTGGTGGACTTGCCGGCCGGCGAAACCGTGCTGCATTACCAGGTGCCGGACAGCTTCAACGGCAAGCTGCACCTGTTCGCGGTGGCGGTGGATGCTGACAGCGTGGGCGTCAGCGAGGCCAACACCGAAGTGCGCGGGCCCATCGTGATCACGCCGAACGTGCCGGCCTTTGTGGCGCCGGGTGATGTGTTCAACGTAAGTGCGGGGGTGTTCAGCAACCTCGACGCGGCGGCGGATGTGAAGTTTGAACTGCAGACCAGCGACGGCCTAATCGTGCAGGGCGACAAAGGCAGCACGCTGTCGCTGCAACCGCGCAAGGAAGGCACCGCCGAGTTCAAGATCAAGGTCGGCGAAACCCTCGGCTCGGCGGACCTGCGTTTTGTCGCGGTGCTGGCGGATGGCAAACGTATCCAGGTGGCGGAAACCACCTCGATCCGCCCCCTGAGTGAACATCGTGTGGCCCTGAGCCTGGGCCGCTTCGACAGCGCCAGCAAAGAACTCAAACCCACCCGCGAACTGTTCAGCCAACTGCGCGACGTGCAACTGGGCGTAGCCGCCTCGCCGCTGGTGTGGGCCAACGGCCTCAAGCATTACCTGGATGACTACGGCTACGCCTGCACAGAGCAACTGGTGTCCAAGGCCATGCCGGCGGTGATCTGGGGCGGCACTGCAGCCGAAGCCGAACACGCCTTCGCCAGTGCGGTGCGCATGCTGCGCCAGCGTCAGAACCAGGCCGGTGGCTTCGGTTTGTGGGCGGCCAACCCCGACGTGGCGCCGTATGCCAGCCTGTACGCCACCGACTTCCTGATCGAAGCCAAGGAACGCGGGCTGCCGGTGCCGGAGGACTTGCTGCTGCGCTCTAACGCCTATCTGACGGATCTGGCCAACGGCCCGAGCGAAGGTCTGTCGGAGTTGCGCAACCGCGCCTATGCCAGTTACCTGCTGAGTCGTCAGGGGATTCTGGTGAGCGGCGCCTTGAGTGACATCCGCGAGCGTTACGAAAGCTACTTCAAGGACACTTGGCAGAACGACCTGGGCGCCGCCTATCTGGCCGCCAGCTACAAGCTGCTTAAGCAGGATCGCCAGGCCGATACGTTGTTCCGCAAGATCCCGTGGCGCTCGCTTGTGGATAAGTGGGACAGCGACGGCCTGTATTACGACCCGCTGGTGCACGACGCCGAACACTTGCACCTGCTGACGCGCCACTTCCCCGAGCTGCTGGAGGATGTACCGACCGCCTTGCTGGATAAACTCGGCAAACGCCTCAATGAACAGCGCTACAACTCGCTGTCGGCAGCCCTGTTGCTGCGCGCCCTGGACAACTATGGCAAGCGCGCGCAAAACGATATGACCCTCAAGGCCACCGCCTGGCTGAGTGACAAACAGCAACAACTGCTGGAGATGGCCGGCCAGCCACCTCGCGCCGCCGTACCGGGCGCCACGCAAAAGCTGGTGATGGAAAAAACCGACGGCCCGGCCGCGTTCTACATGCTCAGCGAAGCCGGTTTCGATAAGGGCGCCAAGCTCAAGCCGATCAACAATGGCCTGGAAATCATCCACGAATACCTCGACCTCAAAGGCGAGCCGGTGAGCAAGGTGGCCGTGGGCGATGAGTTCCTGGTGCGCCTGCGTCTGCGCGCCACCGACCGCGACCAGGTGCAGCAAGTGGCCGTGGTCGACCTGCTGCCGGGTGGGGTGGAACCTGTGTATAACTTGCCGCCGGAACCGGAAGCCGCCAGTTCAGAGGAAAGTGAAGGCGAACAAGCCGACTACGTGGAAGGCAGCGAAGAAGCCGACACATGGCAGGCGCCCATCGGCGAGACCGAGTTGAGCACCTGGCAGCCGGACTATGTGGATGTACGTGATGATCGGGTGGTGTTGTACGGCACTGCGCTGCGCGACGTAGGCACTTTCGTTTACCGCGTGCGTGCCACCCACGCAGGGACGTTCAACACACCACCGGCCTACGCCGAAGGCATGTACGAAACCACCCTGCAAGGGCGCGGCAAAGTAGGCCAGCTTGAAATTACCAAGCCTTAAGCGCCTGACGCCGCTGCTGGCAGCGGCGGTGCTGTTGGCGGGGTTGCGGCTATGGCCGCATGCCCCGCTGGAACAGGCCGTGGGCTCGTCACGGGTGGTGTTGGCCGACGACGGCTCATTGCTGCGCATGACGCTGGCGGATGACGGCCAATACCGTTTATGGCTACCGCTGGAGCGGATATCCCCGTCACTGGTCGAAGCCTTGCTGCTCAAGGAAGACCGCAATTTCTACTGGCACCCCGGGGTCAATCCGCCGGCGTTGCTGCGGGCGGCCATGGCCACCTACAGCGGCGGCCAGCGCCAGGGCGGCTCGACCTTGAGCATGCAACTGGCACGGCGGTTGTGGGACCTCAACACCCGTCAGGTGCCGGGCAAGCTGCAACAGATGGCCCTGGCGCTGTGGTTGGAGGCGCGGTACAGCAAGCACGATATTCTTGAGGCTTACCTGAACCTGGCCCCCATGGGCGGCAATATCGAAGGCGCCGAGGCGGCCAGCCGGATTTACTTCAGCAAGTCGGCGTCGCAGTTGTCCTTGTCGGAATCCCTGGCACTGGCGGTGATTCCGCAGCAGCCGGGGCGGCGCGCACGCTTTGGGCCATCCCTGCAAAATGCGCGGCTGCGGTTGATGGCCGACTGGCGTGAAACTTATCCACAAGACCCGCGTAACGCCAGCTTGCTCGACTTGCCGCTGGAGGCGCGCAACCGCCAGCAGATCCCGTTTCTGGCACCGCACCTGAGCGAACAGTTGCTGGCGTCCCAGCCGGGCAACGAGTTGAACAGCACCCTTAACCTGCCGTTGCAGCAATTACTCGAACGCCTGATCAGCGGCTTTATCGCCGAACGGCGCAGCACTGGCGTGGAAAACGCCACGGCGATTCTGATCGACAGCCGTGACCAGAGCGTAAAGGCCCTGGTGGGCTCGGCGGATTACTTATCCACAAGCATCCACGGCCAGGTCAACGGCGTGCTGGCACGGCGCTCGCCGGGATCGACCCTCAAGCCATTTCTCTACGGGCTGGCGCTGGACCAAGGGGTGATCCACCCCATGAGCATCCTCAAGGATTTGCCGAGTAACTTTGGCTACTTTCAGCCGGAAAATTTCGACGGCAGTTTTGTCGGGCCACTGACAGCGCGGGACGCCCTGATCCGGAGTCGCAATATCCCGGCGGTGTGGCTGGCCAGCCAAGTGAAATCGCCGTCTCTGTATGGACTGCTGCAACGCGCCGGTATCAAGGGCCTGCGCGGCGAAAGCCACTACGGCCTGGCACTGGCCCTCGGCGGCGGTGAGATGACCCCGGAGGAACTGGCGCGGCTGTACGTGATGCTGGCGGGCGACGGGCATCTGCGGCCATTGCGCTATGTGCAGGAACAGCCGCCATCCACCGGCCCCCAGTTGCTTACCCCGCAGGCCGCGTTTATGGTGCGCGACATGCTGCGCCGCAACCCGCGCCCGGATGGCTTGCCCGGTCGCCACTGGCGTACCGCCTGGAAAACCGGCACCTCCTGGGGCTTTCACGACGCCTGGAGCGCTGGCTTGGTCGGCCCGTACGTGCTGGTGGTGTGGGTGGGTAACTTTGATGGCCGCCCGAACCCGGCGTTTATCGGCGCCAAGACCGCCGCGCCGCTGTTCTTTCGAATCGCCGATGCCCTGCCCCTGGCGTTGCCCAACGTGGTGATCAAACCCGACAAACCACCCGCAGGTCTGGTGCGTATCGACGTCTGCGCCGCCTCCGGCGAGTTGCCCAACCGCTGGTGCCCGCAAACCCGCAAGACCTGGTACATCCCCGGAGTCTCGCCGATTCGCGTGTCCAACCTGCACCGCCCGGTGCTGATCGACACCCGCACCGGCAAGGCTGCGTGCCCACCGTTCGAGGCGCAATACACCCGCCAAGAAGTCTTCGAGTTCTGGCCCAGCGACGTCCAGCGCCTGTACCGCGCCGCCGGCCTGCCCCGGCGCACGCCGCCGAATGTGATGAAAAACTGCCAACCCAACCGTGTCAGCGACCAGAGCGAAGCGCCGCAAATCCGCTCGCCACTCACCCAGGTGAGCTACCAGCTGCGCCTGTCCCAGCCCCAGGAAAGCATCCCGCTCAACGCCAATGCGGCCAGCGATGCGGTGACCCTGTACTGGTTCGCCGACCAGACGCTGATTGGCCAGGGCCCACCGCAAACCACGCTGAACTGGCGGCCGGGCAAATCGGGGGAATATGGGTTGCGGGTCAGTGATGATCAGGGGCGTAGCGCGAGCCGGGGGTTGAAGGTGGAGTTTGTGCCGTAAGCGGGCTCGAACGCTTGGCCGATTCAAAAAAAACCGCGAGACAGGCTCGCGGTAGAGGGTCAGCTGTAAGCCAGGCAGCCCTCAGGCTGCCCGGTCAATAGCCGTTACAGAAAGCGCGTAACCTGCTGCGCCAAAGCGTCATCCAGATCAGGCGACATCTGGTGCAACGGGTTGGAAGCCATGCCCGTTGGCGTGACTCGGCTGGTAATTTTCGGGAAATAGGTCTGCTCAGGGTCGACCTTGACGATGAAGGCGCCTGGGCCATCGCTCTCCAGTTGAGCGGTGAACGCCTGCGAGCTTTCAAAGCCTGGCTCTACGTGCACCACCGGAATACCGTAGGCGGTAAACAACGCAGCCCAGTTTGGCAAACCCAAGCCCGTCTCGATGTCACAACCCACGTAACGCCCACCGAAGTAGCTACGTTGGGTCGAGCGAATAGACGCATAGCCCGAGTCGTCGAAGATAAAGATCTTCACGTTCAGGCGGTTAACGCCAACCGTGCCGATTTCCTGGAGGTTCTGCGCAAAGCCGCCGTCACCTTCAACCAACACTACGCGCTGATCCGGGTTGGCAAACGCCGCGCCAATCGCACCGCTCAAGCCGTAACCCATCGAGGCCAGGCCCTTGTTGGTCACCACGCGCTGGCCGGCCTTCTGTGCGAACACCTGCATCATGACCGTGAACGCGCCACCGCTGCTGCAAGGCACAACCACGTCGTCTGCGGTGAGCAGAGTGGACAGATGCTCCACCAGTTTGAAGGGTGATTGATAACCCTCGTGGGTCACGTTCTCTTCGATCAGTGGCAAAGACGCCTGAACCTGGCGGCAGTAGCCGTGCCACTCGCTCCACTGCCCTTCGAGCTTGGAAGCCAGGCTCTTGAGCCACGGGTTGACGTCGGCACAGATCGGCACGTCGACACGCGGGTGGCCCTTGGTCAGCTCGGCCACATCGCAGTCGACCTGCACAACCTTGCCGCCACGCCCGAATTCCTGCCAGTTGAAACCGGTCTGCTGCAGACCCAGCCGCGTACCCAGTGCCAGCACCAGATCGGCCTGTTGGAGCAGCAGGTTGGCGTAGCGTTGACCCCAGGTATTGGGCCGACCGAAATAGCACGGATGGTCGGCGGCAATACGGTCCAGGCCATTCCAGGTCGTGAACAACGGCAACGAGTGCTGCTCGGCGATGGCTGTCAGCGCCGCCGCCGCTTCATGGCTGACGCCGCCGCCAATCAACACCGCTGGGCGTTGAGCACCGCGCAACAGGCCCAGCACCTCATCAAGCGAGGTCTCGGCCGTGCGAACATCGGCAGGCAACGGCATTGGCTTGCCAGTGATGGCAACGGCGGGCGTGGTCGGCAGTTCTTCGGCGCTCATCAAGCGGCCTTGCACGTCCAGCGGCAGTTCGATGAACACCGGGCCCGGGCGGCCACGCTCGGTAGCTGCGCAGAGGGCCAGGAAAGCTTCGCGGGAGAGCTGGGTGTCCAGGCGCTCGGCGGCGACGGTGACAGGACGAGCGATAGCAATACCGTCGATTTCCTGAATACCGCGTTGGCGCAATTCGCCGTGGCTCAAGTCCGCGGTCTTGACCTGACCACCGATGACCAGCAGTTCGCGGCTCTCAAGGAAGGCACCGGACAAGGCGGTGACGATATTGGTCAGGCCAGGCCCCGCGGTTACCAGCGCCAAGGCTTTGTGACCCTGGCCGTTGGTGGCGTTGAAATATTCTGCTGCGATACCTGCCGCCACTTCATGCACGACGGGGACGCAGGTCAGGTTATGGCTGAGGCTTTCCAGCAGGTGCATGATATTGCCGCCTGCTACGAAGAAGCAGTGGGTGTAGCCTGCTTCTGCCAGCCAGGTACTGACCCAGTCGCTATATTTTTTCTGCATGATCACTCCCAGTGAATTCTTGAGCGGTTTGTTCGCGAATGATCTTGCCGTGGTCCACGTGCAGAATTCGCGTACAAGTGCGCGCCAGCAGCGCGGTATCGTGCGAGGCAATCACGACGATCGCTGCACGGTTAAACAGATGGGTGAGCCGCTCGGTGGCTCGGGCCTTGAAATCATCGTCACCCACACTCAGCCACTCATCCATCAACAGGATGTCGGAGCCGACGGAGGTCGAGATAGCAAACGCCAGGCGCATCATCATCCCGCTCGAATAGGTGCGAACAGGCAGCTTAAGGTAATCGCCCAACCCGGAGAAATCGCAGATTTCATCGATGTGCGGTTTGATCCGCTTCGGCGAATGCCCCATGGTGATGGCGCGCAGCGTGATGTTCTCGTGGCCGCTGGAGTCGAGGTCGAAGCCTTGCGAAATATCCAGCAGTGAGGTGATCGAACCGGCCATGTCGAGCGTGCCGCTGGCCGGCTCATACACACCACTCAAGGCGCGCAGCAAGGTGGTCTTGCCCGAGCCATTGTGACCCAGCAAACCGATTCGCTCACCGTCGTTGATCGAGAACGTGGCGCCGTCAACTGCACGGACCAGCACTCGCGAGTCGGTGCCGGCCAGCTTTCCGCCGGACGCCGCCTTGAGGAACGTTTTGCGCATCGACCGCTGCGCCCCCTGGTAAATCGGAAATTCGACTACCAGGTCCTTAGCAATGATGTGGGCCATGGGTTACAACCAATAAACAATGCGCGTACGAAAACGCGCAAACAAAAGAAAGGAGGCCAGTGCGGTAACCAGCACAATCGCGGCCACACCGGTCCAGACGCCCATAGTCAATGGCTGGCCCAGCAGCGGGTTACGAACGAGTTCGAGCATGTAGTAGAACGGGTTTATCTCGGCGATCCACATGCGGGAGTTCAGCACATCGGCTTTCCACATGATGGGCGTCATGAAGAACACCACCTGCATCACGTTGGCAACAATCAGCGGGATATCGCGAAAACGCGCGCTGAGCAGACCGACGAGCAGTGCCAGCCAGAACAGGAACACCCCAATCACCGCCAGCCCCACCAGGGCCATCAGCAAGTTCATGACGTTGAACGGCAGGAACCATAGCACCACACCGATCAATACGACTGCGTTGTGCAGGAACACCAGGATGTTGCGCCACACCAGCCGCAGCACATAGGACGACAAGGGTATCCTTGCCGCCTTGATACTGCCTTCCGCCCCCGTGAACACAAAGCAACTTTCGGTCACCACAAGCGTCATGAAGTTCCAGGTGATCAATCCGGCAGCAAGGTAGGGGATGTAGTCATTCACATCCATTTTGAACAACCCGGCATACATCACACCCAGGCCGCCGATCAACACGGCGGTACTGAGGGTGATCCAGAAAGGCCCCAACACCGACCGCCGATACCGCTGCTTGATGTCATGACTTCCCAGGAAAATCCAGGTTTCCGTCGCAACCAAAGCAGCGCGCAAATCACTCCAGGCTTCACTTACTCGTTTGGAAAAGCGCTTACTCAAGGGGCGTCCTATTATTTGTTGATACCGAAGAACGTTTCGATACGATCCACGACGTAGTCCAGCATTTCATGGGTTAGACCTGGCCAGACGCCGACCCAGAAAGTCTTGCTCATGATCCGGTCAGTATTTTCCAGAGTGCCAGACACCCGATATTCGCGGCCAATCATATACGGTTGGCGCAGGAGATTCCCGGCGAAGAGAAGCCGTGTACCAATTTTGTGCTCGTCCAGGAAGGTCAGCAGATCAAGACGCTGATACGGGATCGCGTCCTTCAAGGTGATCGGGAATCCAAACCAGGATGGCTCAGCACCTTCGGTAGCTTCTGGAAGAATCAGGAACTCCGCGCAGCTCGCAAGCCGCTCCTTCAGGTAGGCAAAGTTATGTTTGCGCGCCTCGATGAAGGACGGCAGTTTGTCCATTTGCGCCAGTGCGCAAGCGGCCTGCATGTCGGTAATCTTGAGGTTATAGCCCAAGTGGGAGTAGGTGTACTTGTGATCGTAGCCATACGGCAGATCACCCAGTTGCCAGCAGAAACGCTTCTTGCAGGTGTTGTCTTCGCCTGGCGGGCAGAAGCACGAGCGGCCCCAGTCACGAATGGACTCGACCGCAAGGCGCAGCTTGGACTTGTTGGTGAATACCGCACCGCCCTCACCCATGGTGATGTGGTGAGCCGGGTAGAAGCTCAAGGTGCCGATATCGCCAAAGGTGCCGACCAGCTTGCCATCGTAGGTAGAACCCAGGGCGTCGCAGCAGTCTTCGACCAACCACAGCTTGTACTTGTCGCACAGCTCGCGGATCTTGCGCAGGTTGTACGGGTTGCCGAGGGTGTGAGCCAGCATGATCGCCTTGGTTTTCGGCGAAATGGCTGCTTCGATCAGGTCCGGGTTGATGTTGTAGGTCGCCAGGTCAACGTCGACGAATACCGGGATCGCACCATTCTGGATGATCGGGTTGACGGTGGTAGGGAAGCCCGCCGCCACGCCAATCACTTCGTCACCCGGCTTGATTGCGCGATCGCCCAGGGTTGGCGAGGTCAGCGCGGTGAACGCCAGCAGGTTGGCTGACGAACCGGAGTTGGTGGTCAGTACGTGCTTGACGCCCAGGAACTTGCTGAGGCGCTTTTCGAATTCGGTGTTGAAACGGCCAGTGGTCAACCAACCATCCAGCGAGGCCTGAATCATCAGACCGACTTCGGCCCCATCGATCACTTTGCCTGCCGGTGGAATGGCGGTCACGCCAGGCACGAATTCACGACGTGCAAAGGCGGTCTTGGAGTATTGCTGGGCCAGATCGTCAATCTGTTTTCTGAGGTCGTCTTGGGTGGTCATCAGGTAATCCGTGTTCATTATGGTCGGGCTTCAGAAAAGCTCGAAATTTGATCAATACACACTTGTCGCATGTCGCTGCCGGCCAGAAACGCTCGGTGCCATCCCACTACCTCATCCAACGCACGGGCGAGGGACCAGCGTGGTGTCCAAGACAATCGCGCACGGGCCTTGGAGCAATCGAGCTTGAGGTAGTTGGCCTCGTGAGGGGCCGCAGCATTTGCTTCGATACGAAATTGAGCGCCGTCGGACCAGCACTGCGTCATGCGCTCGGCAATCCAGCTCACCGGCTGGGCATCGGCGTCAGCAGGGCCGAAGTTCCAGCCTTCGGCAACCTGTGCACCGTCCTCAAAGAGACGCTGGGCCAGTACCAGGTAGCCCGACAGCGGCTCGAGCACATGCTGCCAAGGGCGAATCGCTCCCGGGTTGCGGATGATAGCAACTTCTTTGCGCTCAAATGCCCCCAGTAGATCCGGCACCAGACGATCTGCGGCCCAGTCACCGCCGCCAATCACGTTGCCGGCACGCCCACTGCCTAACGCAACACCGTGTTCAGCATGGCGGGCCGGGTTGAAATACGAGCTGCGATAAGAGGCTGTCACCAGTTCGGTACAGCCCTTGCTCGCGCTGTAGGGGTCATAACCGCCCATCGCTTCGTTCTCGCGGTAGCCCCAAGGCCATTCGCGGTTTTCGTAACACTTGTCGGAGCTGACCACCACGCAGGAGCGCACACTGGCGCAGGCACGAACCGCCTCCAGCAGATGCACGGTCCCCATTACATTCGTACTGAATGTTTCTACTGGCGCGTCATAGGAATAGCGGACCAGTGGTTGCGCCGCCAAGTGCAGCACGATCTCCGGTTGCGCCTGGGCAACGGCTGCCGCCAAGGCTGCGCCATCACGAATGTCGCCGATGATCGAGGTCATGCGCTCGCCCACCGACGCCACGTCGAACAGGCTGGGGGTGGTTTGCGGTTCGAGGGCGAACCCGGTAACGGTGGCGCCCATTTCCTGCAGCCACAACGCCAACCAGCCGCCTTTGAAACCGGTATGTCCCGTCAGGAATACCCGCTTGCCCTGCCAGAACGCAGGATTGATCACCATACTTTCCACGGGGCGACCTTGCGTTCCCACAAGTCCTCCAGCTGTTGTTTCTCGCGCAGGGTATCCATCGGCTGCCAGAAGCCGCCGTGTTCATAGGCCAGCAGCTCACGGTCGCGGGCCAGCGCTTCCAGCGGCTCACGCTCCCAGATAGTGTCGTCGGCCTCGATCAGGTCGATGACTTCCGGCTTGAGCACGAAGTAACCGCCGTTGATCCAGGAATCATCGCCATGCGGTTTCTCGCGGAAACTTTCCACATGGTGATCGTTGATGTTCAGAGCGCCGAAACGGCCTGGGGGCTGGGTCGCGGTGACCGTTGCTTTTTTACCGTGGGCTTTGTGGAAGGCCACCAGTTTGCCGATATCGACATCGGCAACGCCATCGCCATAGGTAAAGCAGAAATCCTCACCCGGTTCCAGATAATCACGAACGCGACGCAGGCGACCACCGGTCTGAGACTCAGCGCCGGTATCAACCAGGGTCACGCGCCATGGCTCGGCGTTATTCTGATGGACTTCCATCTTGTTGTTCGCCATGTCGAAGGTCACATCCGACATGTGCAGGAAATAGTTGGCGAAGTATTCTTTGATGACATAGCCCTTGTAGCCCAGGCAAATCACGAAATCATTCACGCCATAATGAGAGTAGATTTTCATGATGTGCCAAAGGATTGGACGGCCACCCACTTCAACCATAGGTTTTGGCCGCGTGCTCGTCTCTTCACTCAGGCGGCTGCCAAGCCCACCAGCCAAAATCACTGCTTTCATCGTTTGCTCCTGCATTATTCCAAAATAAGTTTCATCGGGGCTGGTCGTGGCACAACCCGGCGGCGTGTGTATTATCTTCTAAGTAGGCGTCTGCTTAAACGTGCGAATTTCTCAACGGGGTAGGTCGCCAGCCGAGCTAGTTTGCGACCCACCAATGTCGCTTGACGATAGATCTGAACGGAAACGGAATATTCATGAACAGCGCGCTGAATCAAGTCAATGTGCTGCTGCCCAAATCGCTCCAGTTTCGCCAACATCTGACCATTCTGGGTGCTGGAAAGGGCCACGTGCTCTTTGGCGTGTGCTGCTGCGCGGGAAACCAATGTTTCAATGTCATCGTCGATAAGCAGGAAGGGCGCCTGCTCCTCAAGATCGACAACCGATAACGCATTTATAATCCCGTTATCGATCTCAGGTTTCACCGCGACCCAGTGACAGGCCATGCGGTAAATCTGGTAGCCGCTTCGCTCACCCCGCCAATTACTACGGTAAATATCTGCATCATGCAGGCGGTGCAACCGCTCAAAGTCTCTGCGTAACCCGCTAAACTCTCCGCGCGAACGTTGGCCCATTGCGATTTCGTTCAGCTTCTCAATGGGCTCGAAGAGGTCGTACGTAAAAAGATCGCACGAGACAAAGAAATCCCGGACGTCAGTGAGTACTTTCTGGTCGAGTTGGAATCGCTCATCAGGTTGCGTAATAGACTCCGAAACCTGAGTGTAAATCTTGTGAATTATGTCATTCATCAATTTAAAGCGTGTTCCGTCGCGGCGCCCTTCAATGATTCTTGGCAGTGATGCCCCAGAAATCACACCCCGCTCTACAAGCCACTTGAGCTGCAACGCTACACCAATACCCCAGAAATGGTGATCACCCACATTTTTTTGGTTGGCGACTTTTTTGAAGTGTGCGATTTGCTTGGTCAGGTCCGAGTTACGGTAATAAACCAAAGGCCGATTAACGATCCGAGTTCTAAGCTGCCCAAAGCAAGCTAAAAACCAGCATACATGGCCGTACAACGGCTGGATCGCATTAGCCTCCCAGGCGACGTCTATATCGGCCTTCTCACGACGGAAAATCACGTTGGAGATTCCTGCCAACATGAATACGAAGCCGACCGTTTCAACCAGTGCGTCCCCGGATAAATCCATATGCGCAGCTCGCATGTGTGCCATGCGTTTGCTCAGAACGACTCCCTCATCGTCGATCACGGGAGAGTTGAAGACGTAAAGATCCGCCGAGTCCTGTCGAATCATGGCGATGAGACTTAGAATAGTATCAATCGTAGGAATATCATCATCCCCGTGATACCAAACAAACTCACCACGACACAGCTCAAGCGAATGAAACATATTCAACTCGGCTGTATCAAGGAACTCAGTTCGGTTAATTAACGTGATCGCGCCACCTACCAGCGGCTCAATCATCTCCCGAGTTCCATCAGTCGAGCAGTTATTAACGACGACAATTTCAACTTCATTCGTCAAAGGAAGCAGATTCTGCTTTAGAAAAAGCACAAGCGCATGCACACGCTTGCCACGATTATAGGTGGGAATACAAATAGTCAGCGCCGGGCCACCAGGCATAATCTTTTCCATGATCTTCTCCAAACGGCTATTTATGCTTATGCGTCGGTGAGCCGAATTCGGCCGGTTTTCAAGCGCGCGAGGATCAAACCGGCGGTATGAGCAATACCCCGATCCCGAACCATTAATAAAACCATCTTGATGAAGCTGAAGTAACGGAAAGGACGAGAAATCTTTTCAACATAGAGATCAGTCATGGGAGCGTGATAGGCCGTCGCTTGCGCCAACACCTGAGTCTCTGCCACGAAATCCACCAGCACGTTTTCCGCACGGTCATACAAGCTCAGGTAACGCTCGCGCGCCACACCCACCGTATCTTGCGCATGCTTGAAACCGGCAGCGTCGCCGTCACCCCACACATAACCTTCGTTTCCGTGCTCGCCCTTGCCGATCAGCTCGGTAAAGTGCTCGTTCGGCAAGAACACTACCGGGCAGCCGCACAGCATGGCCTCAATGGCCAACGCCGAGTTTTCATAGCAGTAGAAGCGCTCGCTTTGCTGAAACAGGTCACGAATCTGCTCGGGGGTCTGTTCATCCTCGCAATCGCGAACAATCTCGGCCAACCCGTCGGTGACCGCAAAGGTCTTGCCGCCGTGGTAGTTCTTATACTTACCGGCATAAAAACACCCACCCTGGCGCTTGGCACCCGGTGCGGGCGGCACGAAGAAGTTAGGGTCCGAGGCAGGAATGAAAAGAGTCTGCTTCGAATTCGGCACCGTGGCGGCAATGGCTTCGCTATAGGAGATGCAATACTCCGATTCAGGAAACAGCGCGTCACCGCCCAGCAGGCCGGCATAATTGAGCACATACCGAACAATAAAGGGAGCCTGCATCGGGTTGCCTTTAATGCTCTCGGGATAAACGGTGATCGGGGTCAGCCCCTGCGCACGATGGTAGTCCATGACGCGCTTGGTCAGCACCGGTGTGTTCAATGATGGATGCGCCGCCAAGTACGATGGAAAGTGCGGATGCATGATCAAAAAAGCTTGCTCGCCCATGCGATTGAGCGCGTGACAAAGAAAATGCAGTGCCTTGATCCCGGCGGAGGTTCGCACATAGCGCGCCGTGACAATGTAATAAGGATTACGTCGCACGGGCATGAATATTGATCGAGTTTCAGTCATTACCTGTCACTTGCAGCAAGGCTGCTCATATAGTCGGCGGTCAGTTTGATCTGCTGATCCAGCCCAAGCGGGGTCATCTGGAGATTGCGTTCAAACTCACGAATCGCAGTGGGATCGCCCACGTATCGGTCTGCCGGCTTTTCACTCAACGGGGGCCGCTCGATAGCCAGGTGCGGCGCAAGCAGTGCCTGGCACCGCAGCGCCAGCTCTCCAACCTCGACCACCTCAGTCCCCACGGTATCGAACACGTGGAACACTGGGCCTTTATCCTCGGCGCAAAACATCAGACGGCAGCACAATTCAATCAGGTCAGTGACGCTGTAGTAGGAGCGAATCACCGGGTGAGTCGCACGCACACTGATCGGCTCGTTCGCCAGGCACGCGCTGATGATCGACGCCAACGCGTACAGGTTGTGCTTGTTGATGTAGGGCCCGCTGACGTTGAAGACCCGCGGGCTCACCACCGGGAAGCGATATTGCTGGCCAATGGCCTCGAAGACACGCTCATCGTCCAGTTTGCAACGGCCGTAAATCGCGCCATCGCTTTGGTTGTCCGCATCCATCCCTGCGTAGGCCGCTCCACTGGAGGGCACGAACAAACCAGCGATCGGGTTCGCGTCGACAAACTGCAGCAACGCTTCACGAATGCTGCGATTGAGGAGCGTGTAGACCTCCTGGCTGTTGGCCCCCACGCGGTCTTTAGTCTGGAACGCGTAATGGAACACCAGCGCAGGCCGGGATGTACGTAGCGCCGGCAACGAAGATAGCGCTTCAACCTGTACGACGGTGCCGTCGCGCAGGACCAGTGGCCGTGCGGTCGAAGCAAAGGCATGTACCCGTGACCTGTCGGCCGGCGCGAGCTGGCGGAACAGGTGTTCAAGGGTAGCCTGCCCCAACCAGCCGGTAGCCCCGATGACGACGAAGTCGACCTGATCAAAACTGCTCATCAGGCACCGCCATTGATGGCGAGCTCTGCACCTTGGGCAAAAGCGTCTGCGATCAGTGTTTGAACAGCTGGGGTACGCTCGACCGACAACCGCTGCAAATCACCGTCACCGACCGGAACGATTACCCGGTAATGGCTCTGGGAGTGCTTTTTGTCGCTGGCGAAGTGCTTGAGCAACTCATCGGCACTCACCCCGACCAGCGGCGCGAGGGTATGACGCATCGGCTGCAGCAGGGCTTGCACGTGGGCAACCAGTAGCCCGGCGCGGGCTTCGCCCTCAGGCGTCAGGATCGCCGCTACCTGGGCATATCTATAGGCCATCAGGATGCCCACACCCACCGCAATACCGTGAGGGATCGCAAAGCGGGTGGCTGACTCCACAGCATGGCCAAAGGTGTGACCGAAGTTCAGCAACAAGCGTTCGGCACGGTCGAACTCGTCGATCTCGATGAACCACTTTTTAGTGGTCAGGCTTTGCTCGATGATCGCGAAAGCAGTTTCTGACTTGAGCGGTGGCGCGGGTTGCAAATCCAGGTAAGCCGCGAAGGCTTGCGCGCCCCGGGCGTAGCAGATTTTAACCGACTCCATCAGGCCACTGGTTTGCTGCTCGGCACTGAGGCTATGCACAAACGCGAGGTCAATCAGAATGCTTGCCGGTGGATGGAAGTTACCCACCAGGTTTTTCAGCGCGCCGACGTTGATCGAAGACTTGCCGCCGATACAGGAATCGACCATGCCCAGCAGCGTGGTCGGGCAGTAATGCCAGCGCAGGCCACGCATATAGATCGAGGCGACGAACGTCGCGATGTCCTGGATGATCCCGCCGCCCACCGCGACGATCTCGGTGTCACGCGTCGCCCCGTGGCGTTTGAGCGCCTCGATGACGGGCGCGATCCGCTCCAGAGACTTGTTTTCTTCGGTGGCGTCGACAGCGATGATCGGGTCTGTGACAAACGCCACCTGAGCCAGCAGGCGGCTGTCCACCAGGAAAATCCGGTGGGCTTGGGTGGCCACCACTTCCTGAACCAGGCCCTCGCCCAGCGACACGTGATACACGCCCGTCGAGCTGTTGATGTTAAACGATGCGCGCATGAGAAAACCCTTTGTCAACCGTCAGAAATTGGCCGGTGATGGACCGATGCCCAGGCGAGCAGCAAAACTCCACCACCGCAGCCACATCGGCGACACCTGCCAATTGAGAACCTGGCGTCGCAGCTTCCAATCGACCGATCTGTTCGGCGCTGAGGTTGGCACGCGTCATGGGCGTATCGAGCGCGCCCGGCAGTACCGCATTGATCACGTGGCCTTTATCCGCCAGATCAAGCGACACCGAACGCACCAGCCCCTGCAACGCGGCCTTGGTGACGCAATAGGAGAGTTTGTTCTGCCGGGCGATGTTCTGCCAGATCGAACTGATGACGCACAGGCGCGCTCCACCGGTGACCAGTGCATCGGCGCCCAGCAGAGCATTCAGTGACACCAGCACATGACCGACGTTGGCTTCGTACATGCGCATGTGGCGCTCGTAATCCAGGTCGGTAATGTTGTCGGTGCAGTTATCGCCTTGCGCCCAGACCACAGCATCGAGTTGGGCAAGCACGGCCGGCAGGGGGTCGCCGGCAAGGGGGTCCCACACAACGGTGGTCACCTGCTCGCGCGGCCCATCACCTGCAGCCACTCGCCGAACAATTGCAGTGACGTCCCAGCCGCGGTCAGCGAACCATTCCACCAGCCCGCAACCGATGGCGCCGGAAGCGCCAAAGATCGCGATACGGGGCCGCGCAGTCGTGGCAGCAACCACGTCTTATTGACCGCCCAGCAGTTTCCAGCGGGAGTCGAGCATGGCGATGCGCTTGTCATCTTCCTTCTCGATCAACCCGTAGTACTCACGCTTGTTTTCCAGCCACAGGAGCTCGAAATGCACAGCATTGAGCAAGCCTTTTTCGATATCGCAGGTGCGTACCGATTCAGCCGCGTAGACCACTTTGCGGGTCTCGAAACGCGCCAGGTGGTTGGCTTCAAGTTTTCTCAGCTCTTCGATCGCGTCACTGGAAACACCACCACCAACCACCAGTTCAAGGCCGGCAGCTTTGGCTGCGGTGCCTGTCTGCAGGGCGTACTCGGTCACTTTTGGATGGTTGATGTCGTCACGGCTGTAGCCATTCGACAGCGAGAAATCGACACGGCCGAACACTACGCCGTCCAAACCGTCCGGTACGCTTGCGGCCTGAATCAGCTCGTCCAGGTTGTTGAAACCGGTAATGGTTTCGAGGTTGAAAAGGAACTTGGTGTCTTCCTGATCTTCCTTGTTGTAGACCTTGTTCTTCGCTTCGATGAATTTCTTCACGGCATAAGCGGATTCGATCATCGGCGCGATAATGTATTCAACGCCAATCTGTTTGCTTTCCAGCAAATCGCGGATTGCCTCACAGCCGCCAATCTTCAGCGCGATATCCAGGTCGGCACGACGCGCGAGTTCGATCAGGCGCAGTAGTTCGTCAACACGAGTCCCTTCTGCTTCGAATTCGGCCTTAACTGCGAGATAGCCGTATTCTTCTTTACCGCGTTTGAGCAGTTCCAGCATCTTGCGTTCACGACGATTCATTTGACACTCCTTACTCAAATATTTTCAGACAACCGGGGCTTGCCCACTTGCCGCAATTAAAACGTCAGCGACTATTGAGAACTAGTCGCAGGAGCTCGGGCATTGAAGTCCGTAACCCTGGCAGTTCAATAGAATCTTCGAAACGAACGGGCACCACCCCTCAACGGAGATGGCAATTTAGTTGCTCGCAGCGCGAACATAGGATGCACAGTATCCAGCGATAAAAATAATGGCAAAACGACATCAACCATTAACAAATTCTGCCACGCCGTGGCGAGCGCATTGTGTATCCCAGGTATTCCATACCCAACCTTTCGCTGCTAGCAGCATCCCTGGCCGTAGCCGTTTCGAAACATCGCAACGCATCTTGTCGGAACTGGCGGGGAACTTCATCTATTTTTTTTGCCCGCCAGTCATCAATTTGCAAAGATAGCCCCGTATTGCTGGGCAATTGCGCGATAGCACAAAGACATCAACTCTCTGACATCGGCACACCCCAGAACGATCCCTAGCGATTGAAGACTGGGAATAAAAAAGGGTCAAGCTTATTGCCTGCGGAGCTTGTCAAGGATCCAGCGAAGCGGTTTGGTCATGCGCCAGCTTGGACTCTGGTACAACGCCGCCAGCGTGTTCTCGACATCCGCAGAATGAGCTAACAACTCTTCATGCCGAGCCACAACATCCGCAGAGTGAGCTAACAACTCTTCATGCCGAGCCACAACATCTGCGGTAATAGAGGAAGCATAGGCGCCGCGAAGTCGCTCTGCGGCCACCGGCCCAGGGAGCAGTGCCGCACGATAAATATTCCAATCTATGGACGCCAACGGCTTTTCCGGTATCGGCAGATGGCACGTATCCACCAGCCACGCCCGGAAATTGTCGTAAAGCTGTGGATAGGCAGCGTTAAGCCCGGTGGGGTCAGCCATCTCGGCAAGCTCATCCAGAGGGACATCGGCAAGGTAAGCGCCGGGATAATGTGGGATCTGGAACAACCGGCACATTTCTTCCGCTCGAACATCTCCGGCAGTCACGAGCGACGGCCGCCCTTTATTCAGCGAGACAATACTGCCATGCACACGCGTGCCTACCGTCAGGGCGACAGACTCATCAAAGAGCTCGCTCCACTCGGTGGGGTCAGTGAAAAAATTGACCCGGTCATGGGCAAGAGCGTCCAGGAACTTCGGCGCATAGTCGGGCCAAGGCACGTCCATGAACGTACTCGCGTCTTGAGGCGTGAGGGGGGCAATATCAATCAACGCTTTCAGGAGCTCGACTTCACTTTGCAACACGTAACGCACAGGTTCGATCGTGTTGGACGTGAATAGCCCTGCACCGACTACCATCGACTCAGGGGTGAGGGTGGTTCTCTCAACCACCCTGTCGCGCCCGGACTCAAAATAGGTTGGGCAACCCACCACCTGATAATTGCTTATCCCCAACAGATCCATAACCTGGCCGGTAACGGTGCCGCGAACACCGATCGAGACTGCCGTGCGTGATAGATAGCCAAAGAAGTTTTTTGCTGGGGTAGAGATCTCATTGGCAATAACCTCGGGCGTCTTATCGACGCCACAGCTGCCAAGGCTGAACACGATCAGCGGCAAATCCAATGCTTCGAGCACGCCTTGCATTCGCGCCCATGGCAAATGATTCCATTGTTCTCCGATATGATCCTGAAGAATAAGAACTGCATGGGAATAGTTTTTGTTTACATAGGCAAAATCGACATGCTCTTTGCGACAAGTAAATATGTTTTGGATACCCCCGGGGTAAGTTTCTACACCGAGAATCTTGGCCAGACTGGTCGCGATTAACCCGTTGCCCGAATTAGTATTCGTGCCGATGTACAAGTCTTCAAAATTGACAGGAACATTGGAACCTATAAAAAGATTGTGATTAATAAAATAGGGGGAAAATTCCACGCTGACAGTCTCTCCTTATACGTCACGGACATCCCAAGTTTAGCCGTGACGTCAAAACAAAAAATAATAATGCCCCACGAACCGACCAGCGTGCCTGGCAGACCCCATGGGCCCTGGCCACTGAGAGATTTACGAGCGATCAGTCATTTAGCGCCGCCAATACACCAGGCAACCGCACACAGGGCAGCGAAAAGTACTTGATCACGTCGACGACGACGGCACTGGGGAGCATTCTTGAACATCCACGCAAACTGACGCCGCCCAAGGGCCTTGCCATCCAACGGTGGTCTGCAATCACCACCCACCAACCCACTGATCAACGCGATCTGCTCGAACCACCATCCCTCGCGTACCCGCTTGAGACGTCCGAACATTGATCGCCATGAGGTATTGGCGCCAAACTCATTATTGCCATGCTGGCGATACAGCAGGCTGGGGCGGGAGTCGATGACCCATCCCCAACCCGCCTGCCGGGCAAACGCGTAGGTAAACCAATCATGCAGCGCGACATTCTGCAGCGCGTGCCATTGTTCGCGTACGAACACCTGCAAGGCACGGGCCAGCGGCGGGCTGAGCACGTACGTGCACCCCGGCCCTGCTGCCTCAAAAAGATAATCCCAGCGCACTTGCGGCTGGGCCTTGTCCAATATCTCATGGCGCCCATCGGGCCAAAAGGCAAGCACATTGCTGGAGTACGCACCGGCTTGGTGCTCGGACAGTTGCGCGATGGATCGCTTTAATTTATCGAGCAGCCAGATATCGTCTTGATCCGCGAATGCCACATAATCGAGCTCAGTCAGTTCTACATCCCGCAACAACCTGAAAAAGTTTCGCCCTGCACTGCCGAATCGGCCAGAAGGCAGCAACGTGACATTCGAGTACTTCGCAGCATAGGTTTCACATAACTGCTGAGTGTTGTCGCGCCCTTCATCGACACTGATGTGCAAACTAATATCTACACCCTGCTGATTCAGGATGGACTGCACTTGCTCATCCACCCAACGCTCACCATTATAGGCGGCCAGCAGAACAACCACTTTCGGCAGGGGAAAAATATCGGACTCACTCATAAAGCGCACACAAAAAATGCGTGTAGGGCTGTTAGAACCATCAACGCAACACTCCCTGCGCAAAACAAATCAGGTGGCGCCGATGCTATGTGAATACCGACCGGCTTCCGGTTAAAGGCGAGGAGGTTAACTTGATTGAGCGGCGATAGCCACCTCTATCCCGACACCCGCGACACTCAAGCCCATGAAACTCACAGCCTGCAGGCGTACAAACTATGCCTGCAAAAAAACGCCTGACCAGAATACGATAATCAAATATGTTCATCTTTGTTCCAATATGACGTGCTTCGCAGACTCGTCACTTGGATATTAAAACCTGACCGACAGGCCGGTGCAATTTACAGCTGAACACGGTGCCTTAACACAACATACGTACAACACATAATTTGTATCAAAACATTTACATTAATCAGCTATACCGTCTGACGATTGATTATAAAAGCAGTAGATCAAATCATTACATAAGGGGAAGACCTACGTAGCTCGTGCAAACACCTACGACGCTGACGCAGAAGTCAAAAACAGGAGGGGAAAGGTGTACGGGGAATATTGAGATGGCTCGGAGACCTTCAAGGCCTCCAAGCGATTAGATTTTTATCCCCAGGACCTCGGCGGGCCTCCGGGGAGCGGCGCTTTACTCCACCGTCACCGACTTCGCCAGGTTGCGTGGCTGGTCCACGTCGGTGCCCTTGAGCACGGCCACGTAGTAAGACAGCAGTTGCAGCGGGATGGTGTAGAGGATCGGCGACAGGGTGTCGTGGATGTGCGGCATGTTGATCACGTGAGTGCCTTCACCGTTGGTCATGCCGGCTTTTTCGTCGGCGAACACGATCAGTTGGCCGCCACGGGCGCGTACTTCCTGCAGGTTGGATTTGAGCTTTTCCAGCAGTTCGTTGTTCGGCGCAACGGTGACCACCGGCATGTCGTCATCCACCAGCGCCAACGGGCCGTGTTTCAGCTCGCCAGCCGGGTAGGCTTCGGCGTGAATGTAGGAGATTTCCTTGAGTTTGAGCGAGCCTTCCATCGCCACCGGGTATTGCGCGCCACGGCCAAGGAACAGGGTGTGGTTCTTGTCGGCGAACAGTTCGGCGACTTTTTCTACGGTGCTATCCATAGCCAAGGCTTCGCCCAGGCGGGTCGGCAGGCGGCGCAGTTCTTCCACCAAACGGGCCTCGACGCCCGCAGCCAATGTGCCGCGAACCTGGCCCAGGGACAGGGTCAGCAGCAGCAGACCGACCAGTTGGGTGGTGAAAGCCTTGGTAGACGCCACGCCGATTTCGCGGCCGGCCTGGGTCAGCAGGGTCAGGTCGGACTCACGCACCAGGGAACTGATGCTCACGTTGCAGATCGCCAGGCTGGCGAGGAAACCCAGCTCCTTGGCATTGCGCAGGGCGGCCAACGTGTCGGCGGTTTCGCCGGACTGAGAGATCGTCACGAACAGCGTGTCAGGCTGCACCACCACCTTGCGGTAGCGGAATTCGCTGGCGACTTCGACCTGGCACGGGATGCCGGCCAGCTCTTCCAGCCAATAACGGGCCACCATGCCCGCGTGGTAGCTGGTGCCGCAGGCGACGATCTGCACATTGCGCACTTTGGCGAACAGCTCGGCGGCTTGCGGGCCGAAGGCGTTGACCAGTACTTGCTGGTCGCCAAGGCGACCTTCCAGGGTGCGTTGCACGACGGCCGGTTGCTCGTGGATTTCCTTGAGCATGAAGTGGCGGAACTCACCCTTGTCGGCCGCTTCAGCGCCGTCACGGTATTGCACGGCTTCACGCTCGACGGGGTTGCCGTTAACGTCCCATATCGCCACGCTTTCGCGGCGGATGTCGGCGATATCGCCTTCTTCCAAGTACATGAAACGATCAGTGACCTGGCGCAGGGCCAGTTGGTCGGAAGCGAGGAAGTTCTCGCCCAAGCCCAGGCCGATCACCAGCGGGCTGCCACTGCGGGCGGCGACCACGCGGTCGGGTTGGCTGGCACTGATCACGGCCAGACCATAGGCGCCGTGCAGTTCCTTGACAGTGGCCTTGAGGGCGACAGTCAGGTCACCGAGGTCCTTGAGCTTGTGGTTCAGCAGGTGGGCAATCACTTCGGTGTCGGTGTCCGAGGTGAACACATAGCCAAGGCCCTTGAGCTGTTCGCGCAGCACTTCGTGGTTTTCGATGATGCCGTTGTGCACCACGGCCAGGTCACCGGAGAAGTGCGGGTGAGCATTGCGTTCGCACGGCGCGCCGTGGGTGGCCCAGCGGGTGTGGGCAATGCCCAGGCGGCCGACCAGCGGCTCACCGAGCAGGGCCTGCTCCAGCTCACTGACCTTGCCCGGGCGACGTACGCGCTCAAGTTTGCCGGCGTTGGTGAAGACCGCCACACCGGCGCTGTCATAGCCGCGGTACTCCAGACGCTTGAGGCCCTCAAGCAGGATGGCGGTGACGTTGCGTTCAGCGACTGCGCCTACAATTCCACACATGGTGCTTCTCCTAGATGATTGCCGCGCATATCAGCGTAATGCCGCGGGCTTGGATCTGGTCGCGGGCCTCAAGCGGCAGGCGATCATCGGTAATAAGGGTATGGACACTGCTCCAGGGCAGTTCCAGGTTGGGAATCTTGCGGCCGATCTTGTCGGATTCGACCATCACCACCACTTCGCGGGCGACCTCGGCCATCACACGGCTCAGGCCCAGCAATTCATTGAAGGTAGTGGTGCCGCGCTGCAAGTCGATGCCGTCGGCGCCGATGAACAGTTGATCAAAGTCGTAGGAACGCAACACTTGCTCGGCGACCTGACCCTGGAACGAGTCCGAATGCGGGTCCCAGGTGCCGCCGGTCATCAACAGCACCGGCTCGTGTTCCAGTTCGCTCAAGGCGCTGGCCACGTGCAGGGAGTTGGTCATTACCACCAGGCCGGGCTGGTGGCCCAGTTCAGGGATCATGGCCGCGGTGGTGCTGCCGCTGTCGATGATGATGCGGGCGTGCTCGCGCAAGCGCATCACGGCAGCACGTGCGATGGCGCGCTTGTAGACCGAGATGGGCTGTGCGGCGTCGCCGACCAGTTCCTGCGGCATAGTGATCGCGCCACCGTAGCGACGCAGCAGCAGGCCGTTGCTTTCGAGTGCGGCGAGGTCCTTGCGGATGGTCACTTCCGAGGTTTCGAAACGCTTGGCCAACTCGTCCACGCTGACTTCGCCCTGTTCATTGAGCAAGGTCAGGATGTTGTGGCGCCGTTGGGGTGTATTTCGTTTCGACATGGCGTTGATAAGTTTCGTTTCGAAAGATAACGAAGGCAATCAAAACCTATTGATGAAAGATCGTCAAGCGGTTGCCCTCATTTTTTCAACCGATGCATAGCAAATGTGGGAGGGGGCTTGCTCCCGATCGCGGTGTGTCAGTCGATGCATAAGCTGACTGAGCTACCGCCATCGGGAGTAAGCCCCCTCCCACATTGGCGTTATGTTGCCTGTGTGTATGTGGATAACTCAGGTCTTTTTGATTTTGACCGGGCGTTTCCAGCCGTCGATATTGCGTTGACGGGCGCGAGCAACAGCCAGTTGAGACTTATCCACATCCTGGTTGATGGTTGAGCCTGCTGCTGTGTTCGAACCATCACCAATGGTGACGGGAGCGATCAACGAGTTATTGGAGCCGATAAATACATCCTCGCCAATAGTCGTCTGATACTTGTTCGCGCCATCGTAGTTACAGGTAATGGCGCCGGCGCCAATGTTGGTGCGAGCCCCGATTGTTGCGTCACCGAGGTAGGCCAAATGGCCAGCCTTGGCATCGTCGCCCATTACCGCGTTCTTCAGTTCGACGAAATTGCCAACGTGGGCCCTGGCGCCCATCACTGTGCCCGGACGCAGCCGCGCAAATGGGCCCGCATCGCTGCCCTCGCCCATCACGGCGCCGTCGATATGACTGTTGGCCTTGATCACCACACCCTTGCGCAGAGTGCTGTCCTTGATCACGCAATTCGGGCCGATCACCACGTCATCCTCAATGATCACGCGGCCTTCGAGGATCACGTTGATGTCGATCAGTACGTCGCGACCGACGCTGACTTCACCACGCACGTCGAATCGCGCCGGGTCGCGCAGGGTCACGCCCTGGGCCATCAGGCGGCGACCTTCGCGCAGTTGGTAGTGACGCTCAAGCTCCGAAAGCTGCTTGCGGTCGTTGGCGCCCTGCACTTCCATCGGGTCGTGGGGTTGCTCGGTGGCGACTACCAGGCCATCACTCACGGCCATTTCGATCACGTCGGTGAGGTAGTACTCACCCTGGACGTTGTTATTGGACAGACGGCTCATCCAGTCAGCCAGCTTATTGGCGGGAACCGCGAGAATGCCGGTGTTGCCTTCGGTAATAGCACGCTGCGCTTCGCTGGCGTCCTTGTGCTCGACGATGGCCGCGACCTTGCCGTCGGCGTTGCGCACAATGCGGCCGTAGCCGGTCGGGTCATCCAGCTCAACGGTGAGCAAGCCCATCTGGCCGGGGACTACGTGCTTGAGCAGGCGTTGCAGGGTTTGCACTTCAATCAACGGGACGTCGCCGTAGAGGATCAGCACTGTGTCGGCGCTGATGAACGGCACGGCTTGCGCGGTGGCGTGGCCGGTGCCGAGCTGTTTGTCCTGCAACACAAAATTCAGGTCGTCAGCGGCCAGGCGTTCACGCACCACATCGGCACCGTGGCCAATCACCACGTGAATTCGCTGCGGGTCCAGTTGCCGGGCGCTGTGGATAACATGGCCCAGCATGGAATTGCCGGCCACCGGGTGCAGCACCTTGGGCAGGGCCGAACGCATGCGGGTGCCCTGGCCTGCGGCGAGAATGACGATTTCAAGAGACATGAATGGCTACCAATCCTGGGCGGTCCGGCTTCAGACCAGAGAAGTGTTTTGCTAAAAAAGAAAAAGGGTAGCCGAGGCTACCCTTTTTAATCAATCGCACATGAAGCATGACGGCGTGGCCGCTTACTTCTTGCGCAACTGCTGGAGCGTGCGCAGCTGAGCTGCAGCTTCGGCCAGACGTACAGCAGCAGCGCTGTAGTCGAAGTCCGCACCCTTTTCGTTCAGGGCCTTCTCGGCAGCCTTTACGGCTTCCTGAGCAGAAGCTTCATCCAGGTCGCCAGCACGTTGCACAGTGTCGGCAAGTACTGTGACCTTGTTTGGCTGAACTTCGAGGAAACCACCAGAGATGTAGAACACCTCCTTTTCCCCGTTCTGCTGGGTCAGAGTAATCGGACCTGGCTTGAGATCAGTAAGTAACGGAGCGTGACCCATGGCGATACCAAGATCACCCAAGCCGCCATGCGCTACTACCATCTCGATCAGGCCGGAATAGATTTCCCCTTCCGCGCTGACGATATCGCAATGGACTGTCATAGCCATCTGATTGCCTCAACCTGATGAGCGCCCGTCGCCGGGCGCCGGGATTACAGTTTCTTGGCTTTCTCGATCGCTTCTTCGATGCCGCCGACCATGTAGAACGCTTGTTCTGGCAGGTGGTCGTAGTCACCGTTGAGGATGCCTTTGAAGCCAGCAATGGTGTCTTTCAGGGAAACGTATTTACCCGAAGCACCGGTGAAGACTTCAGCCACGAAGAACGGCTGCGACAAGAAGCGCTGGATCTTACGAGCACGGTTAACCAACTGTTTGTCGGCTTCCGACAGCTCGTCCATACCCAGGATCGCAATGATGTCCTTGAGTTCTTTGTAACGCTGCAGCACGTACTGAACGCCGCGAGCGGTGTCGTAGTGCTCCTGGCCGATCACGTTCGGGTCCAGCTGGCGCGAAGTCGAGTCGAGTGGATCGACCGCTGGGTAGATACCCAGGGAAGCGATGTCACGGGACAGAACGACGGTGGCGTCCAAGTGGGCGAAGGTGGTCGCTGGCGACGGGTCGGTCAAGTCATCCGCAGGTACGTATACCGCTTGGATCGAGGTGATCGAACCTTCCTTGGTCGAAGTGATACGTTCTTGCAGAACGCCCATCTCTTCAGCCAGGGTCGGCTGGTAACCTACTGCCGAAGGCATACGGCCCAGCAGTGCGGATACTTCAGTACCGGCCAGGGTGTAACGGTAGATGTTGTCGACGAACAGCAGAACGTCGTTACCTTCGTCACGGAACTTCTCGGCCATGGTCAGGCCGGTCAGTGCTACGCGCAGACGGTTTCCCGGCGGCTCGTTCATCTGACCGTACACCAGTGCCACTTTGTCCAGAACGTTGGAGTCCTTCATCTCGTGGTAGAAGTCGTTACCCTCACGAGTACGCTCACCCACACCGGCGAACACGGAATAACCGCTGTGCTCGATGGCGATGTTACGGATCAATTCCATCATGTTTACGGTTTTGCCTACACCGGCACCACCGAACAGACCGACTTTACCGCCTTTGGCGAACGGGCAAACCAGGTCGATAACCTTGATGCCGGTTTCCAGCAGATCATTGCCGCCCGCTTGCTCGGCGAACGAAGGTGCTGGACGGTGAATGCCCCAGCGCTCTTCGGTGTCGATCGGGCCAGCTTCGTCGATCGGGTTGCCCAGTACGTCCATGATCCGGCCCAGGGTCGCTTTACCGACCGGTACGGAGATGGCAGCGCCAGTGTCGACAACGTCCAGACCGCGCTTCAAGCCTTCGGTGGAACCCATCGCAATGGTACGAACTACGCCGTCGCCCAGCTGTTGCTGAACTTCCAGAGTAGTTTCCGCGCCTTGTACTTTCAGCGCGTTGTAGATGCTCGGTACGCTGTCGCGTGGAAATTCCACGTCGATAACGGCGCCGATGATTTGAACGATACGTCCGCTACTCATAGCTGGATCCTCTGAATATTTGAACCGTTAAACCGCGGCAGCGCCGCCGACGATTTCCGAGATCTCTTGGGTGATCGCAGCCTGACGCGCCTTGTTGTAGATCAGCTGCAAATCGCTGATCAGATCACCGGCGTTATCGGTAGCGTTTTTCATCGCGATCATCCGCGCCGCTTGTTCAGCTGCGTTGTTCTCGACCACCGCCTGGTAAACCTGCGACTCCACGTAGCGCACCATCAAGCCGTCAAGCAGCTCTTTGGCGTCTGGTTCGTAGAGGTAGTCCCAGTGGTGCTTGAGTTCCTGATCCGGAGTCGCCACCAGTGGAATCAATTGCTCCACGGTTGGCTGCTGGGTCATGGTGTTGATGAACTTGTTGGATACCACGGAAAGGCGGTCAATCCGGCCCTCCAGGTACGCATCCAGCATCACCTTCACACTGCCGATCAAATCATTGATCGACGGCTCTTCACCCAGGTGGCTGATAGCTGCAACGACGTTACCGCCGAAGTTACGGAAAAAGGCCGCACCCTTGCTACCAACAACACACAGATCGATCTCGACGCCTTTTTCGCGGTTTACCGCCATGTCCTTGACCAGGGCCTTGAACAGGTTGGTATTCAAACCACCGCACAAACCACGGTCACTGCTCACAACCACATAACCCACACGCTTAACTTCGCGGTCGATCATGAACGGGTGGCGGTATTCCGGGTTGGCGTTGGCCAGATGCCCAATTACCTGGCGGATACGCTCCGCATAAGGACGGCTAGCAGCCATGCGCATTTGTGCCTTGCGCATTTTGCTGACCGCCACTTTTTCCATGGCGCTGGTAATCTTTTGCGTGCTTTTGATGCTCGCAATCTTACTGCGAATCTCTTTTGCGCCTGCCATGTAACACCTATCAGGTTAGCAAGCGGGAGCCTTGCGGCTCCCGCTGCGGCTTACCAGGTTTGGGTGGCCTTGAACTTCTCGATACCGGCTTTCATGCCAGCGTCGATATCGTCATTGAAGTCACCCTTCACGTTGATCTTCGCCATCAATTCGGCGTGATCGCGGTTGAAGTAAGCAATCAGCGCTTGTTCAAAGCTGCCGACCTTGGCGATTTCAACGTCGGTCAGGAACCCACGCTCAGCGGCATACAGCGACAACGCCATGTCAGCGATCGACATTGGGGCGTATTGCTTCTGCTTCATCAGCTCGGTAACGCGCTGACCATGCTCAAGTTGCTTACGGGTCGCTTCGTCCAGGTCAGAAGCGAACTGGGCGAATGCCGCCAGTTCACGGTACTGAGCCAGAGCGGTACGGATACCACCGGAGAGCTTCTTGATGATCTTGGTCTGAGCGGCACCACCCACACGGGATACCGAAACACCGGCGTTCACTGCAGGACGGATCCCGGAGTTGAACATGGCCGATTCCAGGAAGATCTGACCGTCGGTGATGGAAATCACGTTGGTCGGAACGAACGCGGAAACGTCGCCAGCCTGGGTTTCGATGATCGGCAGTGCGGTCAGGGAACCGGTTTTGCCGGTCACTGCGCCGTTGGTGAACTTCTCTACGTACTCTTCCGAAACGCGGGATGCGCGCTCCAGCAGACGGGAGTGGAGATAGAACACGTCGCCTGGGTAAGCTTCACGGCCTGGTGGACGGCGCAGCAGCAGGGAAATCTGGCGGTAAGCCACTGCTTGCTTGGACAGATCGTCATAAACGATCAGCGCGTCTTCACCGCGGTCGCGGAAGAATTCACCCATGGTGCAACCGGAGTACGGTGCCAGGAATTGCAGCGCAGGAGATTCCGAAGCACTGGCAGCCACGATGATCGTGTTGGCCAGGGCGCCGTTTTCTTCCAGCTTGCGAACCACGTTGGCGATGGTCGATTGCTTCTGACCGATGGCTACGTAGACGCAGAAAATGCCGCTGTTCTTCTGGTTGATGATCGCGTCGATCGCCAGAGCGGTTTTACCGATCTGACGGTCACCGATGATCAGCTCACGCTGGCCACGGCCGACAGGGATCATGGCATCGACAGCCTTGTAGCCAGTCTGTACAGGCTGGTCTACCGACTTACGCCAGATCACGCCTGGAGCAACTTTCTCGACCGCGTCGGTCTCGGTGTTGCCCAGTGGACCTTTACCGTCAACAGGGTTACCCAGTGCGTCGACTACGCGACCCAGCAGTTCCTTACCAACCGGAACCTCCAGGATGCGGCCTGTGCACTTGGCGCTCATGCCTTCAGCCAGACTGGTGTACGCGCCCAATACAACGGCACCTACGGAGTCTTGCTCCAGGTTGAGGGCCATACCGTAGACGCCGCCCGGAAACTCGATCATCTCGCCGTACATTACGTCGGCCAGACCGTGAATCCGCACGATGCCGTCAGATACGCTGACGACAGTGCCTTCGTTACGGGCTTGGGAGGTCACATCGAGCTTGTCGATGCGGCCCTTGATAATTTCACTTATTTCGGAAGGATTGAGTTGCTGCATTGCTCTGCTGCCCCTTCAAACTCAAGATTTCAATGCTTCGGCAAGATTCGCGAGTTTGCCGCGAATCGAGCCATCGATAACCAGGTCGCCGGCGCGAATGACAACACCCCCAATGAGGGATTTGTCTTCCGCAACTTGCAGGCGCACTTCCCGGTCGAGTCGTGCACTGAGAACCTTGGCGAGTTTGTCTTGCTGTTCTTGGTTCAATGCAAAAGCACTGGTGACTTCAACGTCTACCGACTTCTCTTGCTCGGCC
Organism: Pseudomonas viridiflava; assembly: GCF_900591205.1. Taxonomy (GTDB): domain Bacteria; phylum Pseudomonadota; class Gammaproteobacteria; order Pseudomonadales; family Pseudomonadaceae; genus Aquipseudomonas. The sequence continues at coordinate 135,405 of NZ_UUPU01000001.1, read as the reverse complement.
TTGTACAGGTCGAACAGAGCGGCGATCTCCGGCAAAAGCGGGAGACGGTCGTTTTCGGCAACGACGTGGATGAAGTTCTGCACTTTCACATCAAACTTGTCGCCGCACACTTCAATAAAAGTGGCGGCCTTGTCTGCGCTCGTCAGTCGCGGGGCCTTGAGCACGCGCTGCATGGTGTCGTCTTGCGACACTGCTGCAGCCAGGCCGAGCATGGCTGACCAAGAGGCCAGCTGCTGGTGGGCCTGGGCGTGCTCGAAGGCTGCCTTAGCGTAAGGTCGGGCCAACGTGGTCAATTCTGCCATGATCGCCCTCGCTTAAATTTCAGCAGCCAGTTTGTTTACCAGCTCCGCGTGCGCGTTTTGATCGATTGTGGCACCCAGGATCTTCTCAGCACCGCCGACGGCCAGAGCACCCAGTTGGGCACGCAGCGCATCTTTGACACTGTTCAATTCCTGTTCGATCTCGGCCTGAGCCTGAACCTTCACACGGTCAGCGTCGATACGGGCCTTTTCAACGGCCTCTTCAACAATCTGATTACCGCGTTTCTTGGCTTGCTCAATGATTTCAGCTGCCTGTGCCTTAGCATCGCGCAGTTGATGGCCCGCTTTCTCTTGGGCCAACTCCAGGTCGCGAGCTGCACGGGAGGCAGCGTCCAGCCCATCTGCGATCTTCTTCTGACGTTCGTGCAAAGCGGCGATGACCGGAGGCCATACGAACTTCATGCAGAAAACGACAAAAATCAAGAACGCTAAGGACTGACCAATAATGGTTGCATTAATGTTCACGCCAATACCTCGCTCATTCGTTGCACAACACACCAATCACTCGAAAAGACGAGTGATTAACCGGCGAGTTGACCAACGAAGGGGTTCGCGAAGGTGAAGAACAGAGCGATACCAACACCGATCATGGTCACGGCGTCGAGCAGGCCGGCGACGATGAACATTTTAACTTGCAGCATTGGGACCATTTCTGGCTGACGCGCTGCGCCTTCCAGGAACTTGCCGCCCAGCAGGCCGAAACCAATGGCAGTACCCAGGGCGCCCAGGCCGATCAACAGTGCAACAGCGATAGCGGTTAGACCAACTACAGTTTCCATCTTTCCTCCCGACTTTTACGTCGTATGGTTTAGGTTTTTTAGATTTTAAAGCGGTAAAACAAATCGTTTCATAGCCCGGTAGGGCCCACCTTCCCGTTTCACCGGGAAGGACATCAGACTAGTCGAGACTGGTCTTAATGGTTCTCTTCGTGCGCCATCGACAGGTAGACGATGGTCAGCATCATGAAGATGAAGGCCTGCAGGGTAATGATCAGGATGTGGAACACAGCCCACGCCCACTGCAGAACGATGCCCAGGCCGCTAAGCCAGAGCAGACCGCTGCCGAACATCACAGCAATCAGAATGAACACCAGCTCGCCGGCATACATGTTGCCGAACAGTCGCAGAGCCAGGGAAATCGGCTTGGCGATCAGGGTTACGAATTCCAGCAGGAAGTTCACCGGGATCAGCAGGGCTTGAACGAAGATGTTCTTGCTGCCGAACGGGTGCAAGGTCAGTTCGCCGATGAAGCCGCCGATGCCCTTGATCTTGATGCTGTAGAAAATGATCAACGCAAACACCGACAGGGCCATGCCCAGGGTTGCGTTCGGGTCAGTGGTCGATACGGCACGGAATGGAATGTGCGGGTCGCCGCTGATCCACATGGCGACTTGCGGGATCCAGTCCACCGGAATCAGGTCGACGGCGTTCATCAGGAACACCCAGACGAAGATGGTCAGTGCCAGCGGCGCAATCACCGCGCTACGGCCATGGAAGCTGTCTTTCACGCTGCCATCGACGAATTCGACCAATACTTCAACGAAGTTCTGCAAAGCACCTGGCTGACCGGAAGTGGCCTTTGTTGCCGCCATGCGGAAAATCAGGACGAAGATCAGACCCAATGCGACCGACCAGCCCAGAGTATCCAGGTGGAAAGCCCAGAAGCCCATTTCTTTGGCTTCTGCTGCGGAGTGGGCAAAGCCCCAGCCGCCGTTGGGAAGCTGACCGAAGGTCAGGTTCTGCAAGTGGTGCTGGATATAGCCCGAAGCGGTTGTTTCTGCCATGGTTGCCTCAAACGCCCTAAGGTTTCGAAAGTCTTGTTTTCATTAGCAGGGGAGCGAACCAGCTGACCAGTTGGGTCAACACGAAGACGCCGAATACAGCCAGCGGCGCCAATGGCTTCACACCTGCAAAGGTCAGTGCAAACAGCACTGCCGTCAAAATCAGTTTCCCTGCTTCGCCAGCATAAAAAGACCGGACGATAGCCTGGGCTGCTCGGGCGCCGGAAAACCGAAAGGCCCTGTGAGCAAAATACATATTGGGCAGCAAGGCTATCAGGCCCCCGCAGAGTCCTGAATACCCGGCTACGACTCCATGCCAATACCAAAGCGCCAATGCGGCGATCAGCAAAATGACAAATTGAGCCAATAAAACCGGAAAAACGGCCAAGCGATGGAACGGCAACGTGTTTGGCGTGCGGGTTTCCATCACTCTTGCTCCTCAATGGTCGGCTGCCGGAAATCAATAACTTGGCATAATTTGTGCCGACAAAATGCGCGCAGAGTATAGGGGCGGTTCTGCCCCTATTCAACTGCCGGGTAGTGATTTCCGATCACGCGCTACATAAGCAAATGTTTCAGCGGATGTGGGCAAGGACGCCCTGAAGCTCGTCAAGGGAGTTATATCCGATGACTAATTGCCCTTTGCCTTTCTTGCCGTGGCGGATTTGCACCGCAGAGCCCAGGCGCTCGGCCAGCCGCTGCTCGAGGCGGGCGATATCCGGATCAGCTTTGACTGTTTCGACCGGTGCAGGTTTACCGCTGAGCCACTGGCGAACCAGAGCCTCGGTCTGACGAACGGTGAGCCCGCGTGCGACAACGTGTCGCGCCCCTTCAACCTGTTGATTTTCAGGCAATCCGAGCAAAGCACGGGCATGGCCCATCTCCAGATCGCCGTGGGACAGCATGGTCTTGATCACTTCCGGCAGCGCGATAAGGCGCAGCAGGTTGGACACGGTCACGCGGGATTTACCCACGGCCTCGGCCACTTGTTGCTGGGTCAGCTGGAATTCCTGCTGCAAACGCTGCAACGCGATCGCTTCTTCGATCGGGTTGAGGTCTTCACGCTGGATGTTCTCGATCAACGCCATGGCGATAGCGGTTTCATCCGGCACATCGCGCACCATCGCAGGGATGGTCTCTTTGCCGGCCTGCTGGCTGGCACGCCAACGGCGCTCACCGGCAATGATTTCAAAACGACCGCCGCCAATCGGGCGCACCACGATCGGCTGCATCACGCCCTGGGCCTTGATCGAGTTCGCCAGTTCTTCCAGCGCCTGAGGGTCCATGTCCCGGCGCGGCTGGTATTTGCCACGCTGGATCAGGTCCAGGGGCAAGTGCTGCAGCTCGCGCTCGTCGGCCTGCACCGCTTGTTCTTCAAGCGATGTGACGGTCGGACCACTCAGCAGTGCATCCAGTCCACGTCCGAGACCTCGTTTCTTGACGGCCATGGGGGTTCCTTAAGTTGGCTGGGCTGCAGCGGTGCGTGAGTTGCGGCGTTGACGGCGAACCATCTCGCCGGCCAGCGCCAGGTAGGCAATGGCGCCACGCGACGTTTTGTCGTACGCCAGCGCAGGCATCCCATAGCTTGGCGCTTCGGCCAAACGGATGTTGCGCGGGATCACGGTGTCGTACAGCTGATCGCCGAAGTGTTCCTTGAGCTGCGCCGAGACATCGTTCATCAGGCTCAGGCGCGGGTCGAACATGGTCCGCAGCAAGCCTTCGATCTGCAGGTTCGGGTTGAGCAACTCAGCGATACGCTTGATGTTATCCACAAGGTCGCTCAAGCCTTCCAATGCGTAGTACTCGCACTGCATGGGGATAATCACCCCATCGGCGGCCACCAACGCGTTGAGCGTGAGCATCGACAGCGACGGAGGGCAGTCGATCAAAATGTAATCGTAGTTCTCACGGATCGGCGCCAAGGCGCTGCGCAGACGGCTTTCTTTCATCTGCATTTCCAGCAGCACCACTTCCGCCGCGGTCAAATCGCGGTTGGCCGGCAGCAGTTGATAACCGCCGTGTTCGGAGTAGTGCATGGCCTGGGCCAGATCGCACTCGCCGATCAGCAAGTCGTAGACGGAGTTTTCCAGACCGTGTTTATCCACACCGCTACCCATGGTGGCGTTGCCCTGTGGATCGAGGTCGATCAACAACACCCGGCGCTTGGTTGCCACCAGGGATGCTGCGAGGTTGATACAGGTGGTGGTTTTACCCACGCCACCTTTCTGGTTCGCTATCGCGAATACCTTAGCCATTCTTGCTTGTGTTCCCAATCATGCCGTGCGGCGCAGTATCAGCAGATGGCGTTGGCCTTGGCAACCGGGTACGGCCAAGGCGTGTTCGCTATCGAGGTGGAAGTCTGCCGGCAATGCTAACAGCTCGTCGCTTGGATGAACGCCCTTCATTGCCAGCCAGCGGGTGTCGTGATCGCCCAGGTGGCGGGTCCAGTTGCTGAAGTTCTCCATGCTGCTGAAGGCCCGGGAAACAATTCCGTTGAAGGGCAGTTCAGGCGTAAAGGCTTCGACGCGACTGTGGATAACGTGCAGGTTATCCAGCTTGAGTTCGAGTTTTACCTGGGTCAGGAAGCGGGTTTTCTTGCCGTTGCTGTCCAGGCAGGTCACGTGCGACTCGGGAAACAGGATGGCCAACGGGATGCCAGGCATGCCGCCGCCGCTACCGACATCGAGCCAACGACCGTTTTCGATAAACGGCATTACGCTCAAGCTGTCGAGCAAATGACGCGAGACCATTTCATCGGGATCGCGCACTGCAGTCAGGTTGTAAGCCTTGTTCCATTTGATCAACAGGGCCAGATAACCCAGCAGCAACGCGTGCTGGGCTTCGGTCAGGTCTACGCCCAACTGGCGCGCACCTGTGGATAACTCTTCGGCGTGTTGCGAGGTGACCAACGAACTCAAGCGCTTTGCTCCAACTGACGGCCCGCGCCGCGTTTTTTCAAGTGAATCATCAACAGCGAGATGGCTGCTGGGGTGACGCCGGGGATACGTGACGCTTGACCCAGAGTTTCCGGCCGAGTTATCCCCAGCTTGCTTTGAATTTCCTTCGACAACCCGGAAATCCCGGTGTAGTCGATATCCACAGGCAGTTTGGTGTTTTCACTGGCGCGCAGGCGGGCGATCTCATCCTGTTGGCGGTCAATGTAACCAGCGTACTTGGTTTTGATCTCGACCTGTTCGGCGACCTGTGGATCTTCTGCGCCTTGCCCTGTTACTTCGACCAAACCAGCGTAGTCGATTTCCGGGCGGGACAGCAGGTTCAGCAAGTTGTATTCGTGGGTCAGCGGCGTGCCGAATTTTTCGGCTATCGCGTCGCCCTGCTCGGTGCCTGGGCGGACCCAGGTACTTTTCAAGCGTTGCTCTTCCAGCGTGATGCTTTCGCGCTTTTTGCAGAAGGCCACCCAGCGCGCGTCATCGACCAGGCCCAGCTCGCGACCTTTTTCGGTCAAGCGCAGGTCAGCGTTGTCTTCACGCAGGATCAGGCGGTATTCGGCCCGGGATGTGAACATCCGGTACGGTTCCTGGGTGCCGAGGGTTATCAGGTCGTCAACCAACACGCCGATGTACGCCTCATCGCGACGCGGGCACCAGCTGTCTTTGCCCTGTGCACGCAGAGCTGCGTTGGTTCCGGCCAGCAAACCCTGGGCGCCGGCTTCTTCGTAACCGGTGGTGCCGTTGATTTGCCCGGCAAAGAACAAGCCGCCAATTACTTTGGTTTCGAGGCTGTACTTCAGGTCACGCGGGTCGAAGTAGTCGTACTCGATGGCGTAGCCCGGGCGCACGATGTGCGCGTTTTCCATGCCGCGAATCGACTGCACGATCTGGATTTGCACATCGAACGGCAGGGAAGTGGAAATCCCGTTCGGGTACAGCTCGTGGGTGGTCAAGCCTTCGGGCTCGATAAACACCTGGTGGCTTTCCTTGTCGGCAAAGCGGTGAATCTTGTCTTCAATCGAGGGGCAATAACGCGGGCCAATACCTTCGATCACCCCGGAATACATCGGCGAACGATCAAGGTTCGCGGCGATGATTTCGTGGGTACGGGCATTGGTGTGGGTAATCCAGCAGCTCACCTGTTTCGGATGCTGTTCTTTGGAGCCCATGAACGACATCACCGGAATCGGCGTATCGCCGGCTTGTTCGGCCATCACCGAGAAATCCACAGAACGCCCGTCGATACGCGGCGGGGTCCCGGTTTTCAGGCGGCCGACACGCAGCGGCAATTCACGCAGACGATGGGCCAGGGCAATCGACGGCGGATCACCGGCGCGACCACCCGAATAATTCTGCATGCCGATGTGGATAAGTCCGCCGAGGAACGTACCGGTGGTCAACACCACGGATTCTGCAAAAAAGCGCAGGCCCATTTGCGTGACCACACCGCGTACCTGGTCCTGTTCGACGATCAGGTCATCTGCGGCTTGTTGAAATATCCACAGGTTCGGCTGGTTTTCCAGCGTTTCGCGTACCGCCGCCTTGTACAGGATGCGGTCGGCTTGTGCCCGAGTAGCACGCACGGCCGGGCCTTTGCGGCTGTTGAGCACACGAAATTGAATACCACCCTTGTCGGTAGCCATGGCCATGACACCGCCTAGGGCGTCGATTTCTTTGACCAAATGGCTTTTGCCGATCCCACCAATGGCGGGGTTGCAACTCATGGCACCGAGGGTTTCCACGTTATGCGTCAGCAACAGGGTTTTTACGCCCATACGTGCTGACGCCAGTGCTGCCTCGGTACCGGCATGACCGCCGCCGATGACGATCACTTCAAAACGGGAAGGGAAATCCACCACGCACCTCGTGCCTGCTTATGTAGGTAATCAGGAATTGTTTGTTGAAAGAGTTTTAGAGCTTTGGCGGCAAGTATAGGGACTTAGCCCTTCCTAAAGAACCCTCTGCACAAAATTTAACCAGCTGTGGATGAATCACGGACAATAGAAATTAAAAGAGAGAAATTTATTAAATCTTTGTTTTTATGTTTATTTCTACTGAGCATGTTTTCTGTGGATAGATTGCTGCAAGCCTTTATCTTAGATGTGTACAGCGATTCAAAAGTCTGTGGTCATGTGCCAAGGAGGCCCTTGGATAAGTGCTCTAAGCCTGTGGATTAAACAGGTGGTTATCCACAGAGGGGTTTTTACTCAGGTTTCAGGCCCTGTTATCAACTGGGCACAAGGGCGGTTATTCACAGGGCTTAATCCACAGAATTCGATGATTCGAGGTGAATCGCGCCCACGGCGAAGCCACCGAAATCCTTCGACTCGGGGTTCATCACCGAAAAAACACACCTATTGTGGGAAAACCACAGCGCAGTTAATAATAGCGATTATCATTAACCTGCCTTGTCATGCCCTATGTCCCCTCCTTCACACACGGCTGCGGTCCAGCACATCTATGAGCAACACCATTCGTGGTTGCACGGGTGGCTGAAAGGAAAATTGCACAACACCTGCGATGCGGCCGACGTAGCGCACGATACGTTTGTGCGCATTCTGGGCGGGCGCCATGCGGCGCAGATCCTGGAACCCCGGGACTACCTGGCAACCATCGCTCGGGGGCTGGTGATTGACCGCTATCGGCGGCACGCCATCGAGCAAGCCTATAAGCAAAGCCTTGCCGAACGCCCGCAAGCCTGTGCCATCAGTGAGGAAGACAAGGCAATCATCATTGAAACCTTGGTGGCTGTGGATAAAGCCCTGGCCGGCCTTGGGGACAGGGCCCGGCGTATCTTCATGCTGTCGCAGATCGAGGGCCTGACTTATCAACAGATCGCCGAGCAATTGCAGGTGTCGTTGACCACGGTGAAGAAACACATGATTCGCGCCCTGACTGAATGCTCACTGATCATGGTCGGTCTGTAATGGCTGCGCCTGATCGCAAAACCTTCGAAGCCGCCGCCACTTGGTACGTGCAGTTTCAATCCCAGCCCCCGACACCCGCCGATCGGCAAGCCTGGCAACAATGGCTCAATGGCGATCCGGCTCATCAGGCGGCCTGGAACCAGATGGAACAAATGCAGCGCAGCCTTGGCGCCCTTCCCCAGGATTTGACCCGCCGCGCCTTGTCGTCCACGCAACAACGCCGCCAGGTCCTCAAGTGGATGCTGGTACTCGGCGCCACCGGTTACCTGGGTTTGAATGTTCAGCAACATACGCCGCTAGGCAGTATGTGGGCGGACTACCGCACCCCTGTGGGTAAACGGCGGCGCATCGAGCTGGCCGATGGGACGCGGATTGATCTCAACACCCAGACAGCGATTGACGTGATGTTCGACACACGCCAGCGTCTTATCCGCCTGCGCGAAGGTGAAATACTTATCCACACCGGCAAGTCGGGTGGGCAAACGCCGTTTTATGTTGAAACGCGCCAGGGCCGAATCCAGGCATTGGGCACGCGTTTTACGGTGCGCCAGCTGGAAGATTCCACACGGGTAGGCGTGCTGGAAGACCGGGTAAGCCTGTCGCCGGGTGATCAACCTGACCGCGGCCGGTTGCTGAGTGCCGGTGAAAGTGCTGACTTTGATCGGCTACAGGTGGGGCCTAACCATCCCTATGGTGGCGCTCAGGCCGCCTGGGTCGATGGGCAATTGATCCTGCTGGACGCAAGGCTCGGGGAGGTGATCGACGAACTCGCTCGCTATCGAGCAGGTGTGTTGCAGTGCGATGCAGCCTCGGCACGGCTGCGTGTTTCCGGGACATTGCGCCTGGATTCCACTGATGCGGTGCTGGCCAACTTGCAGGCGACCCTGCCAATCCAGGTGAAATACTTCACGCGTTATTGGGTCTCGGTGCAGCAAATCGGCTAATCGCAAAAATTAATCCACAGGGGGGTTATCTTTTTTTTACCTGGCGCGGCCCTACAGGTAATCACGACGCTACCTTCAGGGCTTACCTATCTATGCGCCTCCCTACCAAGCTTCGCCAACACCTTTCCTGCCACGGTATGACCTGTGGTTTGCTGCTCACCTCGGCCGCCGCCACCGGTGTGCTGCTCTCGACCGGCGCCATGGCCGCCAGCGCAGTGCAACACTACGCTATCGGGGCGGGTCCGCTGGACCGTGCCTTGAGCCAATTTGCCGCCAGGGCCAATGTGATTCTGTCTTTCTCGCCCCAGCAAACCGCTCGTTTGAACACCCAGGGGCTTGAAGGTGACTATTCGGTGGACCAGGGTTTTGCGCTGCTGCTGCAAAGCTCGGGGTTGCAGGCGGTCGTCCAGGCGCCCGGAAGCTATGTCTTGCAGGCCGCTCCTGCCGGTCAACTGACGCTCGCGCCCACCACCGTCAGCACTTATCAACAGGCGGGGTTCAATCAGGAGATTGCTGGGGATGTAGGCTACAAGGCGCAAAACAGTCGGATCGGGACCAAGACCAGCACACCCCTTTCCGAAACCCCGCGCTCGGTTTCGGTGGTCACCGGCCAGCGCATCAAGGACCAGAAATCCCAGACCCTTACCGAAGTGCTGGGTTACGTACCCGGCATCTTTGCGCCGCCCTTCGCCGCCGGCGACAGCCTGGCCGGTGATCTGTTCTTCATTCGCGGTTTCAACGCCACGGATTACGGCTACGGCCTGCTGCGTGACGGCTTACGTGTGCAAGGTAATCGGTATGACACTACCAGCGAGCCGTACGGCTTGGAGCGCGTCGAGATCTTCCGTGGGCCTTCTTCCCTGCTCTACGGTGAAAACGCCCCGGGTGGCCTGGTGAATCTGGTCAGCAAACACCCAACCGCCACCCCGCAAGGCGAGGTACAGCTGGGTTATGGTTCGAATAACCGGCGTCAAGTCGGTGTGGATATCTCCGGCCCGCTCAATGAAAGCGACAACATCCTCGGCCGCGTGGTGATGCTGGGCCGCAAGTCCGACACACAGACGGATCATGTTCCGGACGATCGTCTCTATATCGCGCCGTCCTTGACCCTGAATTTTGACGACTACAACAGCCTTACCCTGCTGGCCAACTACCAGAAAGATCACACCAACCTGGAACTCGGCCTACCGGCAGCCGGCACTCTGCTCACAAATCCCAACGGCAAACTCGCCAAGCACACCCTGCTTGGCGATCCGGACTGGAATACCTTCGAACGTGAAGCCTGGAGCGCCGGTTACGAGTTCAGCCACAGCTTCAATGACGATTGGCAGTACCGCCAGAACTCGCGTTATATGCAGTCGCGCATTAACCGCCATGAAACCTGGCCGAGCGCATTGAATAACGGCGGATTCGGCACGCAACTGAACATGACCGCCTACGACCGCTACAACAAGTCGATGGTCTACTCCCTGGATAACCAGCTTGAAGGCAAATTCCAGCTGGGCGCGCTGGAAAATACTGTGCTGTTCGGTGCCAGCTACGACCGTACCTCGTTCAACCAGGATTGGGACGCAGGCTTCGCCGGCACTATCAATGTGTATAACCCGGTGTACCTGCGCGAACCCACCACGCCGATTGCGGTGCAAAACACCTTGCTTGAGCAACAGATGAAAGGTGTTTATGCACAGGTCCAGAGCAAATATGACCACTGGTTGTTCCTGCTGGGTGGCCGTCAGGACTGGGTCGACAGCGATTTTCGCGACAAGGTGAAACCGTCCAGCAATATCGGCTCCGAAGATCGCAAGTTCACCTACCAGGGCGGGGTGATGTATCAATTCGACAACGGCCTGACGCCGTATGTCAGCTATTCCACTGCATTCGTGCCGGTGCAGCAGATTTCCAACGCCGGCTCGCCGTTGAAGCCGATTACCAGCAGCCAATACGAAGTGGGCGTGAAGTACGAACCAATCGGTTGGGATACGGCAATGACCTTATCGGTCTACGACCTGCGCAAACAGGACGACACCTACCTCGATGCCACTACCAACAGCTACCGCCAGGTGGGCGAGAGCCGCGCCAAGGGTGTGGAGGTGGAGGTCAACAGTAACCTCACGCCGAACCTGAACGTCACCGCCGCTTACACCTACACGGATGCACGGATCACCAAGGACTCCGCCACCTCGCTGGTCGAAGGGCATCAGATGACGGGCGTTCCGCGCAACCAGGCGTCGGTATGGGGCAAATACCGTTTCCTGGATGGTCAACTCAAAGGTCTATCCCTGGGCGGCGGTGTGCGCTATTTCGACAGTACCTTTTCCTACACAGCGCCGTCGCTATACGGCAAGTTGGACGCCGGCAGTGTGACGCTGGTGGATGCGGCCGTCGGCTATCAACTCGACAAACACTGGTCGGTGGATCTGAACGCCAAAAACCTGTTCGACAAGGAATATGTATCCGGTTGCAACGATGCCGGCCGTTGCTACTGGGGCGACAGCCGTACCTTGCTCGGTACGGTGTCCTACAACTGGTGATGCGCTGTGGATAAGTCGGCTATTTACCAATACAGAAACTGGAAAAGATCCGCCCCAACAAATCATCGGAGCTGAACGCACCGGTGATTTCCCCGAGCAGCTGCTGTGCCTGACGTAGATCCTCAGCCAGCAGCTCCCCTGCCCCCGCCAACGTTAGCTGCGCCCGACCGTGCTCCAACGCCGCGCTGGCATGGCGCAGCGCCTCCAGGTGCCTGCGCCGAGCACTGAAGCTGCTTTCCGAGGTCTGTTCGTAGCCCATGCAGGCTTTGAGGTGCTCGCGCAGCAGCTCGAGGCCATCACCCGCTGACTTGGCGCTGAGGCTTATGGTCACGTGGCCATCGTCACTGGTGTGCAGGGCAATGACTTCGCCCGTCAGGTCGGCCTTGTTGCGGATCAACGTCACTTTGGCCGGGTCCGGCCGTTGCTCGAGGAACTCCGGCCACAGCGCAAAAGGATCCACAGCCTCGGGCGCCGTTGCATCCACCACCAACAACACGCGATCCGCTTCGCTGATGGCCTTGAGCGCACGCTCCACGCCGATTTTTTCCACCTGGTCGTCGGTGTCACGCAACCCGGCGGTGTCGACCACGTGCAGCGGCATGCCGTCGATGTGGATATGTTCGCGCAGGATATCCCGGGTGGTGCCGGCGATCTCGGTGACGATGGCCGCTTCGCGACCGGCCAAGGCGTTGAGCAGGCTGGATTTGCCCGCATTCGGCCGACCGGCGATCACCACCGTCATGCCGTCCCGAAGCAACGCGCCTTGGCCGGCTTCACGCAGCACTGTGGATAACTCATCACGGACTTTATCCAGCATCGCCAGTACATGGCCATCGGCCAGAAAGTCGATTTCCTCTTCCGGAAAGTCGATCGCGGCTTCCACGTAAATACGCAGGCTGATCAGTTGCTCGGTCAAGTTATGCACACGCAGGGAAAAAGCCCCCTGCAGTGAGCGCAACGCATTACGCGCAGCCTGTGCAGAACTGGCTTCGATCAAGTCGGCAATGGCTTCGGCCTGTGCCAGGTCGAGCTTGTCGTTCAGAAAGGCGCGTTCGCTGAACTCACCGGGGCGAGCCAGGCGGCAGCCCAATTGCAGGCAGCGCTGCAGCAACATATCCAGCACGACCGGGCCGCCGTGGCCCTGCAGTTCCAATACATCTTCACCGGTGAAGGAATTGGGCCCCGGGAAATAGATCGCCAGCCCCTCATCCAGGACGCTGTTGTCCGCATCCAGAAACGCCCCGTAATGGGCATAACGCGGCTTCAGTTCGCGGCCGCTGATCGCCTGCGCCGCCTTGCCGGCAAGCGGCCCGGAAATTCGAACGATACCGACACCGCCGCGACCTTGAGCGGTAGCGACAGCAGCGATGGTTTCACGAGGAGCGCTCATCAGCAGGTTCCAGAACAAAAGTGACGGAAAGCAAAACGCCCCACTAGGGGGCGTCTTGAGTGGTTATCCACAGAGTAAATTACGCAGCAGCGTTTTTGGTAGCCGCTTCGATTTTACGTGTGATGTACCACTGTTGAGAGATCGACAACACGTTGTTGACCACCCAGTACAGCACCAGGCCAGCCGGGAACCACAGGAAGAAGAAGGTGAAGATGATTGGCATCATTTTCATTACCTTGGCCTGCATCGGGTCCGGCGGAGTCGGGTTCAGACGCTGCTGGATAAACATGGTCGCGCCCATGATGATCGGCAGGATAAAGAACGGGTCTTTGATCGACAGGTCAGTTATCCACAGCATGAACGGAGCCTGGCGCATTTCCACGCTTTCCAGGAGTACCCAGTACAGCGACAGGAATACCGGCATCTGTACCAGAATCGGCAAGCATCCACCCAGCGGGTTGATCTTCTCTTTCTTGTACAGCTCCATCATGGCCTGCGACATTTTCTGCCGGTCGTCACCATGTTGCTCTTTCAGAGCGGCCAGCTTCGGCGCCACGGCACGCATGCGCGCCATCGACTTGTAGCTGGCGGCCGACAGAGGGAAGAAGATCCCTTTGATCAGCATGGTCAGGAAGATGATCGAGAAGCCCCAGTTACCCACAATGCTGTGGATATGTTGCAGCAGCCAGAAAATCGGCTGGGCAATGAACCAGAGAATGCCGTAATCCACAGTCAGTTCCAGACCTGGGGACAACTCTTTCAGGACTGCCTGGCTTTTCGGGCCGGCGTACAGGGTGGCGCTGGTTTCAGCCTTGGCACCTGGAGCGACGGTCAACGCCGGGCCAGTAAAGCCAATGATGTAGTTGCCCTGGCTGTCCTTGCGGGTTTGAACCAGGTTGGCTTCACCTTTGTTCGGGATCCATGCGGTCACGAAGTAGTGTTGCAGCCAGGCTACCCAACCACCTTGAACCGTTTCTTTCAGTGCGCCCTTGTCGATATCTTTCATCGACACTTTTTTGTACGGCTCACTACTTGTCCACAGGGCGGCGCCCAGGTAAGTCGCAGTGCCGGTGGCGGTGCTGGAAGAGGGATCGGAGCTGCCATCACGCTTGAGCTGGGCAAACAGGTTGCCCGTCCATGGCTTGGCACTTTCGTTGTCGATCAGGTAAGTGACCTTCAAGTCGTACAAACCACGGGTGAAGCTGAAACGCTTGATGTAGTTGACGCCGTCCTGAGTGAATTTCAGGTCGACGTTCAGCTGGTTCTGGCCATCAGCCAGTTGATAAGTCTTCTGTTCGGTCGAATAAACCGGACGACCGGTAGCACGAGCATCCGGACCGTCAGTGCCGGTCAGGCCGCTTTGCGCCAGATAAGTACGTTCACCACCGTTATCGAACAGTTGGAACGGCACATCCGGATGGTCTTGGCGACGTGGATACAGCGGCAGTTTCAGCTGCGCGATATCACCACCTTGCGGGTCGATAGCCAGGTCGAGCACATCCGTTTTAACGTGGATGAGGTCTTTATTGGTGACCACTGGCGTTTCTAGAGGGGCGCTTGTCTCGCCATTCGCGCTGGGAACATCGGCACTCGCGGACGCATTGTTACCCAACGGGGTGTCCGGAATAGCCGGCGCAGCCTGATTGGCAGCAACATTCTGAGTCGGCAGGGCAGCCTGACCGTAGTCCTGGTTCCACTTAAGAACCATGACGTAGGACACGATTGCCAGGGCGACGATCAGGATCGTGCGTTTAATATCCATGATTACTCGGCCATCGAAGAAGAACGGGAGGTAGGGATAGGTGGAACCGGGTCATAACCACCGGGATTCCACGGATGACAGCGACCTAAACGACGAAAGGTCAGCCAGCCACCGCGCAGAAGACCATGATTTTCTATGGCCTCTAACGCGTAGCAGGAACAACTGGGGTAGAAACGACAGTGGCTGGCCATCAGAGGACTAATGGCATAGCGATAAAACTGGATCGGAACGATGGCCAGTTTACGCATCAAGGCTGTCTACCCCTACAGTTTCGGTGCCCACTGGCGGTGCTGGCTTGTTGGTACGCGCCAAACGTTTCCAGAGCTTGCCGAAATGCTGAATCAATTCGGGGTTTTCTACATCCCCCAAGCCTTTGCGCGCGACGATAACAATATCCCAACCAACCAGAGTGTCCTGGTGGAGGCGAAACGATTCGCGCATAAGACGCTTGAGGCGATTGCGCTCAACGGAGAGCTTTACGCTCTTCTTGCCGATCACCAACCCGAGACGGGGGTGATCAAGATCGTTGTTACGCGCAAGGAGCAGGAGATTTTTCCCCGGAACCTTGCCGGTGGGGGAGTCAAAGACTGCCTTGAAATGCCGGGGGGTTAGCAGACGCTTTTCCCGACTGAAGTCCTGACTCACCACCAGTACCGGATTATCAAACTGCCAGACGCGCACGACCTTTGGCGCGGCGACGCGACAGGACAGCACGGCCGTTCTTGGTAGCCATGCGAGCACGGAAGCCGTGGGTACGGGCGCGTTTGATGGTGCTTGGTTGGAAAGTACGTTTCATGGCGTTGTTACCTGGTTCGTCCACAACGGGCCGGAATGGCCCCCGTTTTAAGAGACCGGCGATTCTAGAGAAAGCAAGCCTCTAGGTCAATTTCCAACCAGCTTTTCCTTTAATTAGATCTTTGCCGGTCATCCCTCGTTTTCTACCCGCTCGGCTTCCGAGGGTAATGCCATAGATATAAAAATAAAGAAGGAAGTTATTTAAAGCTTTTCTGTAAAGCTTATAAAAGCTAGGGCCGCCTCCTTCTGTGGATAACTGCCTTAAGACCATATTCCACCTGCTGTACAGCGAATGACAACTACAGGGGAAAACGGTGCTTTGCCTGTGCTGCGCTGTCGGATAAGCTGTGGGTGGAATGGCATGTTATCCACAGGCCAGTTACCCACAGACTTTTGACCCCACTTGTACAACGAGCTTAGGTACGCTTATCCACAGAGCTTATGCACAGACCATTGGTCGCCTTTTTTTCGGTTAAAGCATTGATTTTGGGCGCCCCGTGAGCAACCTACATGTGGATAAGTGGGCGGCTGGCCGCTACAATGGCGGCTGTTTTTGCCTCACCGGCTTTCAACTTAGGGGATATCCGTGTCAGTGGAACTTTGGCAGCAGTGCGTGGAGCTTTTGCGCGAAGAGCTGCCTGCCCAGCAATTCAACACCTGGATCCGTCCGCTACAGGTCGAAGCCGAAGGCGACGAGTTGCGTGTCTACGCGCCGAATCGTTTTGTTCTCGACTGGGTCAACGAGAAGTACCTGAGCCGCGTTCTCGAATTGCTCGATGAACATGGCAACGGCCTCGCGCCCGTGCTTTCCTTATTAATAGGCAGCAAACGTAGCTCGGCACCTCGTGCTGCGCCGAATGCACCGTTGGCGGCGAGCGCCTCGCAGGCTCAGGCCGCAGCGGCACCTGTTAATAACTCGCCGGCGCCCGTGGCCCAGACGCCTTCGAAATCCTCGTCCCAGAAAAACGCGCCTATTAATGAGGAGCCGTCCCGCGACAGCTTCGATCCGATGGCGGGCGCAAGCTCCCAGCAAGCTCCGGTCCGCGCCGAACAGCGCACCGTGCAGGTTGAAGGCGCGCTCAAGCACACCAGCTATCTGAACCGCACCTTTACCTTCGAGAATTTCGTCGAAGGTAAATCCAACCAGCTGGCCCGTGCGGCCGCCTGGCAGGTGGCGGATAACCCCAAACATGGTTACAACCCGCTCTTCCTTTATGGTGGCGTAGGTTTGGGTAAGACTCACTTGATGCACGCGGTGGGTAACCACCTGTTAAAGAAGAACCCGAATGCCAAGGTCGTGTACCTGCACTCGGAGCGCTTCGTGGCTGACATGGTCAAGGCCCTGCAGCTCAATGCCATCAACGAGTTCAAGCGGTTCTACCGTTCGGTTGATGCCTTGCTGATTGATGACATTCAATTCTTCGCTCGCAAGGAACGTTCCCAGGAAGAATTCTTCCATACCTTCAACGCGCTGCTCGAGGGCGGCCAACAGGTCATCCTGACCAGTGACCGTTATCCGAAGGAAATCGAAGGTCTGGAAGAGCGTTTGAAGTCACGTTTTGGCTGGGGTCTGACCGTAGCGGTCGAGCCGCCGGAGCTGGAAACCCGGGTTGCGATCCTGATGAAAAAGGCCGACCAGGCCAAAGTCGATCTGCCCCATGACGCGGCGTTTTTTATTGCCCAACGCATTCGTTCCAACGTGCGTGAGCTGGAAGGCGCGCTCAAGCGGGTTATCGCGCACTCGCACTTTATGGGCCGCGATATCACCATCGAGCTGATTCGCGAATCCCTGAAAGACCTGCTGGCACTGCAAGACAAACTGGTGAGTGTGGATAACATCCAGCGCACCGTGGCCGAGTACTACAAGATCAAGATTTCCGACCTGCTGTCCAAGCGTCGTTCGCGCTCGGTGGCACGTCCGCGTCAGGTGGCCATGGCCCTCTCCAAAGAGTTGACCAACCATAGCCTGCCGGAAATCGGTGATGTGTTCGGTGGTCGCGACCATACGACGGTGTTGCACGCCTGCCGCAAGATCAATGAACTTAAGGAATCCGACGCGGATATTCGCGAGGACTACAAGAACCTGCTGCGTACACTGACAACTTGATGACACCAGCGCAGCTTATTAAGGCAAGGGACTAGACCATGCATTTCACCATTCAACGCGAAGCCCTGTTGAAACCCCTGCAACTGGTCGCAGGCGTCGTCGAGCGCCGACAGACCTTGCCGGTGCTTTCCAACGTACTGCTGGTGGTCGAAGGCCAGCAATTGTCTTTGACCGGCACCGACCTGGAAGTCGAGCTGGTTGGCCGGGTGCAGCTGGAAGAGCCGGCTGAGCCCGGCGAAATCACAGTGCCGGCGCGCAAGCTGATGGACATCTGTAAGAGCCTGCCCAACGAAGCACTGATCGACATCAAGGTCGACGAGCAGAAGTTGGTGGTGAAGGCCGGTCGCAGTCGTTTCACCCTGTCGACCCTGCCAGCCAACGATTTCCCGACGGTTGAAGAAGGCCCGGGCTCGCTGACTTGCAGCCTGGAGCAAAGCAAGCTGCGCCGTCTGATCGAGCGCACCAGCTTTGCCATGGCCCAACAGGACGTACGCTACTACCTCAACGGTATGTTGCTGGAGGTGTCCGAAGGCGTCATCCGTGCTGTGGCTACCGACGGTCACCGTTTGGCCATGTGTTCGATGCGTGCCGATATCGGTCAGCCGGATCGTCACCAGGTGATCGTGCCGCGTAAAGGTATTCTTGAACTGGCGCGCCTGCTGACCGAACCGGATGGTGCCGTCAGCATCGTGCTTGGCCAGCACCATATCCGTGCGACCACCAGTGAGTTCACCTTCACGTCCAAGCTGGTCGATGGCAAATTCCCGGATTACGAGCGCGTACTGCCTAAGGGCGGCGACAAGCTGGTGATCGGTGATCGCCAGGTCCTGCGTGAAGCGTTCAGCCGTACCGCGATTCTGTCGAACGAAAAGTACCGGGGTATTCGTCTGCAACTGGCCAACGGTCAGCTGAAAATCCAGGCTAATAACCCGGAGCAGGAAGAGGCGGAAGAAGAAGTGGGCGTTGACTACAACGGCGGCTCGCTGGAGATCGGCTTCAACGTAAGCTACCTGTTGGACGTACTGGGTGTGATGACGACCGAACAGGTTCGCCTGATTCTGTCCGACTCCAACAGCAGCGCCCTGGTGCAGGAATCCGACAACGATGACTCGGCTTACGTTGTCATGCCGATGCGTCTGTAACCATGCTCAGCAGAAGCTAGATGTCCCTCAGTCGCGTCTCGGTCACCGCGGTGCGCAATCTGCACCCGGTGACCTTCTCCCCCTCCCCCCGCATCAATATCCTCCACGGCGCCAATGGCAGTGGCAAAACCAGCGTGCTGGAAGCCATTCACTTGCTGGGGCTTGCCCGTTCCTTTCGCAGTGCTCGCCTGTTACCGGTTATCCAGTACGAACAATTGGCGTGCACGGTGTTTGGCCAGGTTGAACTGGCTGAAGGTGGGCACAGCAGCCTGGGAATATCGCGTGATCGCGGCGGAGAGTTTCAGATTCGTATCGACGGGCAGAACGCTCGCAGCGCCGCGCAGTTGGCAGAAATCCTGCCGTTGCAATTGATCAACCCCGACAGCTTTCGCCTGTTGGAAGGTGCGCCAAAAATCCGCAGGCAATTCCTTGACTGGGGAGTGTTCCACGTGGAACCGCGCTTTATGGCCACTTGGCAGCGCCTGCAGAAGGCCCTGCGGCAGCGGAACTCATGGCTGCGGCATGGTACACTTGACGCCGCTTCACAAGCGGCCTGGGACCGGGAACTGTGCCTGGCCAGCGACGAAATAGATGAATACCGCCGTGCCTATATCAAAGCCTTGAAACCAGTCTTTGAGCAGACCTTGAGTGAGCTGTTGAATCTCGAGGGTCTGACGCTGAGTTACTACCGTGGTTGGGACAAAGAGCGCGAGCTGAGTGCTGTGCTTGCGACTTCCTTGCAGCGGGATCAGCAAATTGGCCATACCCAGGCCGGACCCCAACGGGCTGATTTGCGTCTTAGATTGGGCGCACACAATGCCGCGGACATCTTGTCCCGGGGTCAGCAGAAATTGGTGGTGTGCGCGCTGCGAATTGCCCAGGGGCATTTGGTTAGCCAAGCCCGGCGCGGTCAGTGTATTTATCTGGTGGATGACCTGCCGTCCGAACTCGACGAGCAGCACCGCCGTGCGTTATGCCGCTTGTTGGAAGACTTACGCTGCCAGGTGTTTATCACCTGTGTAGACCACGAATTATTGAGGGAAGGCTGGCAGACGGAAACGCCAGTTGCTTTGTTCCACGTGGAACAAGGCCGTATCACCCAGACCCACGACCATCGGGAGTGAAGGCATGAGCGAAGAAAACACGTACGACTCGACCAGCATTAAAGTGCTGAAAGGTTTGGATGCCGTACGCAAACGTCCCGGTATGTACATTGGCGACACTGATGACGGTAGCGGTCTGCACCACATGGTGTTCGAGGTGGTCGACAACTCCATCGACGAAGCTCTGGCCGGTCACTGCGACGACATCAGCATTATCATCCACCCGGATGAGTCCATCACCGTGCGCGACAACGGCCGCGGCATTCCGGTAGACGTGCACAAAGAAGAAGGCGTATCGGCAGCAGAGGTCATCATGACCGTGCTCCACGCCGGCGGTAAGTTCGACGACAACTCCTATAAAGTCTCAGGCGGTTTGCACGGTGTAGGTGTGTCCGTGGTGAACGCGCTGTCCGAAGAGCTGATCCTGACTGTTCGTCGTAGCGGCAAGATCTGGGAACAGACCTACGTGCATGGTGTGCCACAAGAACCGATGAAAATCGTTGGCGACAGTGAATCCACCGGCACTCAGATCCACTTCAAGCCCTCGGCTGAAACCTTCAAGAATATCCACTTCAGCTGGGACATCCTGGCCAAGCGAATTCGTGAATTGTCCTTCCTCAACTCCGGTGTGGGTATCGTCCTCAAGGATGAGCGCAGCGGCAAGGAAGAGCTGTTCAAGTACGAAGGCGGCCTGCGTGCATTCGTTGAATACCTGAACACCAACAAGACTGCGGTCAACCAGGTGTTCCACTTCAACATTCAGCGTGAAGACGGCATTGGCGTGGAAATCGCCTTGCAGTGGAACGACAGCTTCAACGAGAACCTGTTGTGCTTCACCAACAACATTCCACAGCGCGACGGCGGTACTCACTTGGTGGGTTTCCGTTCCGCGCTGACGCGTAACCTGAACACCTACATCGAAGCCGAAGGCTTGGCCAAGAAGCACAAGGTTGCCACTACCGGTGACGATGCGCGTGAAGGTCTGACCGCAATCATCTCGGTAAAAGTGCCGGATCCGAAGTTCAGCTCCCAGACCAAAGACAAGCTGGTGTCTTCCGAAGTGAAGACCGCAGTGGAACAGGAAATGGGTAAGTACTTCTCCGACTTCCTGCTGGAGAACCCGAACGAAGCCAAGCTGGTCGTCGGTAAGATGATCGACGCGGCGCGTGCCCGTGAAGCGGCGCGCAAAGCCCGTGAGATGACCCGCCGTAAAGGTGCGCTGGACATCGCCGGCCTGCCGGGCAAGCTGGCTGACTGCCAGGAGAAGGACCCTGCCCTCTCCGAACTGTATCTGGTGGAAGGTGACTCTGCTGGCGGTTCCGCCAAGCAGGGTCGTAACCGTCGCACCCAGGCCATCCTCCCGTTGAAGGGCAAGATCCTCAACGTGGAAAAAGCGCGCTTCGACAAGATGATTTCCTCTCAGGAAGTCGGCACCTTGATCACGGCGTTGGGCTGCGGTATCGGCCGCGATGAGTACAACATCGACAAGCTGCGCTACCACAACATCATCATCATGACCGATGCTGACGTCGACGGTTCGCACATCCGTACCCTGCTGCTGACCTTCTTCTTCCGTCAGTTGCCGGAGCTGATCGAGCGTGGCTACATCTACATCGCTCAGCCGCCGTTGTACAAAGTGAAGAAGGGCAAGCAAGAGCAATACATCAAAGACGACGACGCCATGGAAGAGTACATGACGCAGTCGGCCCTGGAAGATGCCAGCCTGCACTTGAACGACGAAGCACCGGGCATTTCTGGTGAGTCGCTGGAGCGTCTGGTTAACGACTTCCGCATGGTGATGAAGACCCTCAAGCGTCTGTCGCGCCTGTACCCGCAGGAACTGACCGAGCACTTCATCTACCTGCCGGCCGTGAGCCTTGAGCAATTGGGCGACCACGCTCATATGCAGAATTGGCTGGCTCAGTATGAAGTTCGCCTGCGCACTGTCGAGAAATCCGGTCTGGTGTACAAAGCCAGTCTGCGTGAAGACCGTGAACGTAACGTATGGCTGCCAGAGGTCGAACTGATCTCCCACGGCCTGTCGAACTACGTCACCTTCAACCGTGACTTCTTCGGCAGTAATGACTACAAGACCGTGGTGACCTTGGGCGCGCAACTCAGCACCCTGTTGGACGACGGCGCTTATATTCAGCGTGGCGAACGCAAGAAGCAGGTCAAGGAATTCAAGGAAGCCCTTGACTGGCTGATGGCCGAAAGCACCAAGCGCCACACCATTCAGCGATACAAAGGTCTGGGCGAAATGAACCCGGATCAGCTGTGGGAAACCACCATGGACCCGGCTCAGCGTCGCATGCTGCGTGTGACCATCGAAGACGCCATTGGCGCAGACCAGATCTTCAACACCCTGATGGGTGATGCGGTCGAACCTCGTCGTGACTTCATCGAAAGCAATGCCTTGGCGGTGTCCAACCTGGATTTCTGATCAGGTAGAACGGCTAAAACAAAAAGGCCAACGCTCTTAGCGTTGGCCTTTTTTATTGCGCGCATTTTTAAAATGCTCCACGTGGAACATCGTAGTTTTAGCTGTGCGACGGCGCCGCCACACTCTCCAACCGATAACCGTACCCATAGATGGTCAACAGCTGCCAGCCGCGATCCGCGGTCAGCCCCAGCTTGTTTCGTAGCCGGTAGATATGCGTATCCAGTGGGCGCGAAGAGACCATTTCTTCGTGGCTCCAGAAGCGCTCATAGAGGTATTCACGGGAAAGCGGCCGGGCCAGGTTGGCGAACAAGCAACTGGCCAAGCGATATTCACGCTCGGTCAGGTTGATCGGTTTGCCGGCGCGGGTAACCGTCAACTCAGCGTCGTCAAAGGTCAGGTCGTTAAAGCTTTGGACTTCATGAGTTGCCGACTTCTGCAGGCCGTGGCGGCGCAATACCGCGCTGACTCGGGCGATCAGTTCATTGGGGCGAAAGGGCTTGCTGACGTAGTCGTCGGCACCGCTGTTAAGGGCGGTGACGATATCGCTCTCCGCATCGCGGCTGGTGAGCATGATCACGGCGGGGGGCGACTCCATGTGTTCGCGCGTCCAGCGCAGCAGGGCGATACCGCTGATATCGGGCAATTGCCAGTCGAGTATCAGCAGGTCAAAGGTTTCCCGGCGCAGTTGGCGCAGCAGGTCTTCACCGCGCTCGAAGCAATGCAGGGACCACGGCTGTTCGGCTGTACTGGGGATCTGGCGCAGTGTCTGTTCCACCCGCCGCAATTCGGCAGGTTCGTCATCCAGTATCGCGACACGCATGTCGTGGGTCCTTTCTACTTAAAATATGGCAGCCGACGGCCATGAGTAAACGGCACATACTGCGCAGTTGCCGGCCTTCGAATCTGAAGAATTGTGCTCAGATTCAATGGCCCCTTGGATCTCTCGGTACGCTGATATCAAAGGGCGGTTAACCCATTGAAAGACCTCGATGACCCTGTGGAAAAGCTATGTAGGAAAGATACCGGCTCCCGGCAGTAAGTAAAAGGATCAGCCGACACATGCGCTGCCGTAAACGCCTGCGCGCCGATGTCAGATGCCCTCTGGAACCTTGACCTTGATGAGTACCATGCTCCCCTCCCCGTACTTCACGCGCTGTGCCCTGCCCTCACTGTTAGTCCTCGCAGTGGGCGCAGCCAGTGCATCCGCCAAGGTGCGCCCGGCCTATATCGACGACCATACCCTGTGCCGTGCGCAACCATTACCGGCCGTTGTGCAGCACCTCAACGGGGTGGCCTGGAAGCTCGACACCAAGGGCAAGGCCAGCCCCTTGCAGGAAGGTATGACCATTGATGAACAGGAAGGTGTGAAAACCTCCGAGTCGGCATTTGTCAGCCTGTTGCTGGGTGACGGTTCCCGGGTGGTTCTGCCTTCCAGTGCTCAGGTGCGTTTGCACCTGGTCGAGAAGCAGTCGATCCCCCAAGTGATACTCGAACAGGGCCAGGCCGAGGCGTATGTGATCAAACGCGCCAGTGATTACGATCGGTTCCAGATCCTCACCCCGGTCGGCGTTCTGGGGGTACGCGGTACGCATTTTCGAGTGCGCAATGACGGTGAGCAATCGGTGCTCGAAGTGTTGGATGGCCAGGTGGCGGTCCAGCGCGAAAAGAACAGAGGCCCTGCTGAAAGCGAAGTAAAAGTCGGTGCCCGCCAAGGGCTACTGTTCAAGAAACAAGGCGATCTAAAACCGATGGAGCTGCTGCCGGCGCCCAGGCTGATCGGTCAGGATGGGCAAAAAGGTGATTCGCCGGTCTGGCGTTTATACCTGCGGCCAGTGACGGGGGCTCAACGCTATCGCGCGCAGGTGGCGACCGATAAAGCGTTTATGAACATCAAACAGGAAAACTTTTCCAGTGAACCAAAAATGAGCTTCACTGGGCTCAAGGCGTCGTTCTATCACGTGCGGGTGTCGGCGTACGATGCACATGGCCTGGAAGGAGAAACCGGGGTCTATGACATTTTCTACTACCCGCCCACCACACACGCGCAAGCTACCGGTGGCTGACCAATGATGCTCTGGGGCAAGCCCGAAAAACGCCAACCCACCCATGCCCAGCGGCTGTTCCATGGTCTGGTGCGCGAGTGGCTGTGGATTGGTTTGCTGTTGCTACCGATCACGGCATACCTGTCGCTGAGCCCTGGCCTCGCCCTGAATAATCCGTTGTATGACAGCCTGCGCCGTCTCACGCCATTGCCGGTAGACCCGCGTATTTTGCTGGTGACGATTGATGATCCCAGCCTCAAAAAGTTGGGCCAGTGGCCCTGGCCACGTAGCTTGCACGCCGACCTGATTGATCGCCTGAGTGCCGCGCAACCGGCTGGCATTCTGTTTGATGTGATCTTCAGCGAACCCGGCAACCCCGCCAATGACAAGCGCCTGGCCGAAGCCGTGTGCAACGCCGGCAATGTTCTGTTGCCATTGGTGCGTGAGGGCACTGCCAGCTACAGCCAGCCTGGGGCACAAATGTCGGCGTTGCTCAAATGCGCCAGGGGCGTTGGCCATATCAACGTGGAAGCCGACAGCGACGGCGTGGTACGCAGCCTGTATATGCGCGAAGGCCCGCCTGATGCCGCCGCAGCGCAACTGGCATGGTTGGCGTATGAGCTGAGCGGCGAGAAGGCGCCCATGCCCGGGGAGCCCCGTGAAGCCACCGATCAGCACTGGCACAGGGAGCACGCTATTCGGATCCCTTTCATTGCGCCGCATAGCCATTTTCCCAGCGTGTCCTACGTCAGCGTATTACAGGGTGAAGTGCCGCCCGAGTTACTACGGGACCGCCTGATCCTGGTCGGTGCCACCGCCTCGGGAATGGGCGATCGGTTCGTCACGCCCCTTTCCTCAACCGTCGGCACCACCGCCGGTTTGGAGATTCAGGCCAATGTGCTCAATGGCTTGCTGCATGGGCGCAGCATTGTTGATCTTCCAGGCTGGCTGGCGGCAACCCTGGCGGCGAGCCTGGTCGCGTTGCTGCTGGGCTTGCTGTTGTACCGCCCACGCTATGCACTGTGGATGACTCTGGGCTGTATGGCCACGGCGTTGCTCGGCTCGTGGGCCCTGTTGCGTTTGGGGCACTGGTGGTCGCCGGCGGCCTGCCTGATCGGCCTATTGCTGAGCTACCTGATCTGGAACTGGCGGCGGCTGAGCGTGATCCTCGCCTATTTCGGCTGGGAACTGGCGCGCTTGGACAACGAGCCCAAAGTGCTGCCCGAACGGCGCCGTGCGCCAGCCAGCAACGGGGACGTATTGCAGGCGCGGATCTTTGCCCTGGAGCAAGCCGTCAGCCGCACACGCGACACCCGACGCTTTATGGCCGATGGTCTGGAGTGCCTGCCGGTGGCGACGCTGATTACCGACCCCAAAGGCAATATCCTGCTGGCCAACCGGATCGCCCGCGAAGTGTTCGGCAATGATCTGGTCGCCGCCAACCTCCTCGAAGAGCTCGCCGACCTCGGTTACCCACCGCTGCATAACGGCGTGCGCCCTGCCCTCTCGGCGATGGAGCTGGTGGAGTTCCGTGACATCCATCAGCGCAGCTTGCGCATGGAACTCGCGCCTATGCTGCCCGCCGACGGAGACGTCGCACTGGGCTGGCTGTTGAGCCTCACAGACCTGAGCCTGGAGCGCGATGCCCAGCAGCACCGTGAGACCATGCTGCGCTTTTTGTCCCATGACCTGCGGGCGCCACACTCGGCGATCCTCGCGCTGCTGGATGTGCATAACGGTGAATCACCGGTATTCGCCCAGATCGAACAGCAGGTCCGACGCGCCCTGAGCCTTACCGAATCCTTTGTGCAATTGGCGAAGGCGGAAGCCGACGGCTATCAGTTTCAGCCGACCCTGTTCGCCATGCTGGTGATGGATGCATTTGACCAAGTGGCGGTGATCGCTCAGCTCAAAGGCATTCACCTGGTTCATGACCTGGAGGAGGCGGACGAGGGCATGGTGTCGGCCGATCAATCCTTGCTCACGCGTGCGTTGTTCAACGTGCTGGAGAATGCGATCAAATACTCTGCTTCCGGCACCACCGTCCGGTTGAGCCACAGCAGCGCGCAAGGCTGGCTGGAATGTCGCATCAGCGACCAGGGCCCGGGGATTGCGGCCGAAGACTTGCCGGAGCTGTTCAGCCAGTATCGACGCTTCGACTCGGCCCAGGGCAGCGAGGGCCTGGGGTTGGGCTTGACCATGGTCAAGGCCGTTATGGAGCGCCACGGTGGGCGAATCGAGTGCGAAAGCGTGGTGGGCAAAGGTACGATTTTCAGCCTGTATTTACCGTTGCTGGAAGACTGAAAAAACGTACTTTCTCGCTGTGCATAAAAAACCGGTCTCAAGGACCGGTTTTTTTATGCGGAAAAAACTTATGCACCTTTTTCGCGATTTTATGAGCTTGGGAAATATGTAAGTAAATCAGCTTCTTATAAGTTAAAAAGGGCAATTCGCCAACAAACCGTACACAGGTTATCCACAGATGCTCAGATCACCGGCGTGTCGACCACAACCGGCTCCGGCGGCAGTGAACCCATGGCCCGCTGTTGCGCTTCATTCCAGGCCGCAGCACGGTCATTCAGCGCGGCGATGGCCCGTGGACCTTCACCTTCGGCATACATCGGTTCGCCAATCACCACGGTGATGGTGCCTTCACGTTTGGCCCAGCCGGTCTTCGGCCAGAACTTGCCGGCGTTATGCGCAATCGGCAACACCGGCAGGTGGGCGTTGACCGCCAATGCGGTGCCGCCGCGTGAGAACTTGCCAACGGTGCCGTAGGGCACACGCGTCCCTTCGGGGAAGATCAACACCCATACGCCATCCTTGAGCAGCTCGTCGCCCTTCTTGGCCACGTGCTTGAGTGCGGCCTTGGGGTTGTCACGGTCAATCGCGATCGGACGCAACATGGCCATGGCCCAACCGAAGAACGGCACATACAGCAGCTCACGCTTGAGCACCTGGCTCAGGGGCGAGAAGTACGCCGAGAGGAAGAACGTCTCCCAGGTGCTCTGGTGGTTCGACAGAATCACGCAGGGCTGGTCCGGAACATTCTCGGCGCCCTTGACCTCGAAACGGATGCCCAGGAACACTTTGGACAGCCACAGCGCGCAGCGGCACCAGTAGACGTTGATAAAGCGATAGCGCGCCTTGAACGGCAGGAAGGGCGCAATAAAAAAGCTCAGGGTGCACCAGAGGAAGGAACTGGTGCCCAGCAGCAGGTAAAAGAAAAAGGTTCTGATGGCCTGCAAAATCGACATGGCGGCATTTACCGTTGCGGGACAAGGCCCGCCTGTTAAAAGCGCACTCCCGAACAGTCCTTGGTCAGGAAGTCGAGGGCGGCTAGTTGTTGATAAGTTCTGCGGCAACCGCCGCCAGATCGTCAAAAATCAAGGTGCCTACCGGCAGGTTTTTCGCCTGGGTCTTTTCGCCTTTCCCGGTCTTAACCAAAACTGGCTGAGAGTCGACGGCTTTGGCCGCCTCCAGGTCACCGAGGCTGTCCCCGACGAACCATATCCCAGCCAAGGGCACCTTGTAATGTTCTGCAATGGTTTTCAACATGCCCGGCTTGGGTTTGCGGCAATCGCAGCCCTCATCCGGCCCGTGGGGGCAGTACACCACCAGCCCCACCTCGCCGCCCTGCTCGGCCACCAAGGTGCGCAAGCGCGCATGCATGGCGTCCAGGGTGGCGATGTCGTAGTAACCACGGGCGATGCCGGACTGGTTGGTAGCGATGGCCACCGTCCAGCCGGCTTTGCTCAACTGCGCGATGGCTTCGATTGAGCCGGGCAGTGGAATCCATTCCGCCACCGACTTGATATAAGCGTCGGAGTCGTAATTGATCACCCCGTCTCGATCGAGAATCAGCAGTTTCAGCATGGTCAGCTCAGCGTCGAAATGTCGGCAATATTGACGAACAGGCCGCGCAGACGCGCCAGCATGGCATAGCGGTTTTTCCGCACGCCGGCATCTTCGGCATTGATCATCACCGCTTCGAAGAACGCATCCACCGGCTCACGCAAGGTGGCCAGGCGCGCCAGTGCTTCGGCGTAGTTGCGTTCGGCGATCAATGGCTTCACGGCGTTTTCGGCTTTGGCGATGGCCGAGTTCAGCGAGAACTCCTTGGCATCGGCGAACAGGCCAGGGTCGACGTCGGCATTGCCCAGACCTTCGGCCTTGCTCAGCAGGTTCGACACACGCTTGTTCACGGCGGCCAGGGCATCCGCTTCCGGCAGCTTGCGGAACGCCTGTACGGCTTGCACACGCTGATCGAAGTCCAGCGCCGAACCCGGTTGCAGGGCACGTACCGACAGGTAAACGGAAACGTCTACGCCTTCGTCTTCGTAACGCGCACGCAGGCGGTCGAACACGAATTCCAGTACTTGCTCGGCCAAACCGGCTTGCTTGACCTTGCCACCGAACTGGCCGACCGCAAACACCACGGCCTGGGTCAGGTCGAGGTCGAGCTTCTTGTCGATCAGGATACGCAGCACGCCCAGAGCCGCACGGCGCAGGGCATACGGGTCTTTGCTGCCGGTAGGCAACATGCCGATACCGAAGATACCGACGAGGGTGTCCAGCTTGTCAGCGATAGCCACGGCCGCACCGGTCAGGGTGGTCGGCAACTCGGCACCGGCGCCACGCGGCATGTACTGCTCGTTCAGGGCCAGGGCCACATCGTTCGGCTCGCCGTCGTTGAGGGCGTAGTAGTAACCGGCAACGCCTTGCATTTCCGGGAACTCGCCAACCATCTCGGTGGCCAGGTCGCACTTGGACAGCACGCCGGCGCGGGCAGCCCAGGCGGCATCACCGCCAATGCGCGGCGCAATGTAGGCGGCCAGTTTGGAAACCCGTACGGCCTTGTCGTAGACGCTGCCGAGTTTTTCCTGGAACACCACGTTTTGCAGGCGCAGGTTGAAGTCTTCGAGCTTTTGCTTCTTGTCTTGCTTGAAGAAGAACTCGGCGTCGGTCAGGCGCGGGCGAACGACTTTCTCGTTACCGGCGATGATCTGCTGCGGGTCCTTGCTCTCGATGTTGGCCACGGTGATAAAGCGCGGCAGCAACTTGCCGTCCACGTCCAGCAGGCAGAAGTACTTCTGGTTGTCCTGCATGGTGGTGATCAGCGCTTCTTGCGGCACGTCGAGGAAACGTTCTTCGAACGAGCACACCAGCGGCACCGGCCATTCAACCAGCGCGGTCACTTCGTCGAGCAGGCTTGGCGGCACGATGGCGGTGCCTTCCTGCAGGCGGGCGAGCTCTTCGGTGCGCTTGCTGATCAGCTCGCGACGCTCATTGGCATCGGCCAGCACGTAAGCGGCGCGCAGGTCGGCGGCGTAGTTGGCCGGCGAGGTGATGCGTACCGCTTGCGGGTGGTGGAAGCGGTGACCACGGGAATCACGGCCAGCCTTCTGGGCGAGGATTGTGCAGTCGATGACCTGGTCACCGAGCAGCATCACCAGCCATTGGGTTGGGCGTACGAACTCTTCCTTGCGTGCACCCCAGCGCATGCGCTTGGGGATCGGCAGGTCGTTCAGCGAGTCTTCAACGATGGTCGGCAACAGGCTGGCGGTCGGCTTGCCGGTGATGACCTGGCTGAAACGCAGTTTCGGGCCACTCTGGTCGATCTCGCTCAGTTCCACGCCGCACTTCTTGGCGAAACCCAGGGCAGCCTGGGTCGGGTTACCTTCGGCATCGAATGCAGCCTGACGCGGAGGGCCGTCGAGGTTGATGCTGCGATCCGGCTGTTGGGTTTCCAGCGCGGTCAGCAATACCGCCAGGCGACGTGGCGCGGCGTAGACCTTTTTGGCTTCAAACTTCAGGCCGGCGCTTTGCAGACCTTTTTCGATACCGGCCAGAAACGCGTCGGCCAGGGTATTGAGTGCCTTGGGTGGCAGCTCTTCGGTGCCCAGTTCAACCAGGAAATCTTGAGCACTCATTGTGCAGCCTCCAGCTTAGCCAACACTTCATCACGCAAATCCGGGGTTGCCATCGGGAAGCCCAGCTTGGCGCGAGCCAGCAGGTAGGCTTGGGCGACGGAACGCGCCAGGGTGCGTACACGCAGGATGTATTGCTGGCGCGCAGTTACCGAGATGGCGCGGCGGGCGTCCAGCAGGTTGAAGGTATGGGACGCCTTCAACACCATTTCATAGCTTGGCAACGGCAGCGGCTGGTCGAGTTCGATCAGGCGCTTGGCTTCGCTTTCATAGAAGTCGAACAGTTCGAACAGCTTGTCGACATTGGCGTATTCGAAGTTGTAAGTGGACTGCTCCACTTCGTTCTGGTGGAACACGTCGCCGTAGGTCACTTTGCCGAACGGGCCGTCTGCCCATACCAGGTCGTAGACCGAGTCCACGCCTTGCAGGTACATGGCCAGGCGCTCAAGGCCGTAGGTGATTTCGCCGGTCACCGGGTAGCACTCGATGCCGCCCGCTTGCTGGAAGTAAGTGAACTGCGTCACTTCCATGCC
The DNA here is from genome assembly GCF_900591205.1 of Pseudomonas viridiflava. Taxonomy (GTDB): domain Bacteria; phylum Pseudomonadota; class Gammaproteobacteria; order Pseudomonadales; family Pseudomonadaceae; genus Aquipseudomonas. The sequence continues at coordinate 104,705 of NZ_UUPU01000001.1, read as the reverse complement.
GTTGAGCCAGACTTCCCAGCCCAGGCCCCAGGCGCCCAGGGTCGGCGATTCCCAGTTGTCTTCGACGAAACGGATGTCGTGCACCAGTGGGTCCAGGCCCACGTGCTTGAGCGAACCCAGGTACAGCTCCTGGAAATTGTCCGGGTTCGGCTTCAGTACCACCTGGAACTGGTAGTAGTGCTGCAGACGGTTCGGGTTTTCGCCGTAGCGGCCGTCAGTCGGGCGACGACTGGGCTGCACATAAGCGGCGTTCCAGGTTTCCGGGCCGATGGCCCGCAGGAATGTAGCGGTGTGGAAAGTGCCGGCGCCTACTTCCATATCGTAGGGCTGAAGTACCACACAACCTTGCTCGGCCCAGTATTGCTGGAGGGCGAGGATCAAGTCTTGGAAGGTACGCACGGCTGGCGTAGGCTGGCTCACGAAATTCACCTGTTACTTGGGCTGCGATTTAAAGAGCGGGAGTATACCCGATTCGGCCGCGCCACCATCCCCTGGAGCCTTATGCCACGCTGCTTTTGGTGTTCTGAAGATCCGCTGTACATGGCTTATCACGATCAGGAGTGGGGAACGCCGCTGCGCGATGCGCAGGGTTTGTTCGAGTTGCTTTTACTCGAAGGGTTCCAGGCGGGCCTGTCCTGGATCACCGTTTTACGCAAACGCGAGCATTATCGAAAGGTCTTGTTCGGTTTTGATGCGCAGCGGTTGGCGCGGCTGACCGATGCGCAGATTGAAGCGCTGATGCTCGACCCAGGCATCGTACGCAATCGCTTGAAGCTCAACGCCACTCGCCGCAATGCCGCCGCTTGGCTGGCGCTGGAGGACCCGGTCGGGTTGCTCTGGTCGTTTGTCGGCGGCGTGCCCAAGGTCAATCACTTCAAGGACCGCAGCCAAGTCCCGGCGATTACGCCTGAGGCCGAGGCCATGAGCAAAGCCTTGAAAAAAGCCGGCTTTACCTTTGTCGGCCCGACCATCTGTTACGCGTTCATGCAGGCTTCGGGCATGGTCATGGACCACACTCAAGACTGCGACCGTTACGCGGACCTGGCCAACGCCGGTTAGAATGCCGGCTTTGCGCACCACACACGATCAGGAGTGACCTGTGGAAAAGTTTAAAGGCGCCTTGCTGGTAGGCGCTCTTCGGTTGTTTGCCCTATTGCCCTGGCGCGCGGTTCAAGCGGTCGGCACGGCGATCGGCTGGATCATGTGGAAAACCCCCAACCGCTCCCGCGACACGGTGCGGATCAACCTCTCCAAATGCTTCCCGGACATGGACCCGGCGGCGCGTGAGCGCCTGGTGGGCCAGAGCCTGATGGACATCGGCAAGTCCCTCACCGAAAGCGCCTGTGCCTGGATCTGGCCGGCGCAGCGCTCCATCGACCTGGTGCGCGAGGTCGAAGGTCTGCAAGTGCTGCACGAAGCCCTCGCCTCGGGCAAGGGCGTGGTCGGCATCACCAGCCACCTGGGCAACTGGGAAGTGTTGAACCACTTCTATTGCAGCCAGTGCAAACCGATCATTTTCTACCGCCCGCCCAAGCTCAAGGCGGTGGATGATTTACTGCGCAAGCAGCGCGTGCAGCTGGGTAACCGTGTGGCTGCGTCCACCAAGGAAGGCATCCTCAGTGTGATCAAGGAAGTGCGCAAAGGCGGCCAGGTGGGCATCCCTGCGGACCCGGAGCCGGCGGAATCCGCGGGCATCTTCGTGCCGTTCTTCGCCACCCAGGCGCTGACCAGCAAGTTTGTGCCGAACATGCTCGCAGGCCACAAGGCCGTGGGCGTGTTCCTGCATGCGCTGCGGCTGCCGGACGGTTCGGGCTACAAAGTGATCCTGGAAGCTGCGCCGCAAGATATGTACAGCACCGACACCGCCACCTCCTGCGCGGCGATGAGCAAGGTGGTGGAGCGCTATGTGGGGGCTTACCCGAGCCAGTACATGTGGAGCATGAAGCGCTTCAAGAAACGCCCGCCGGGTGAAGAGCGGTGGTATTGATTCACCGCTGACCTGCAAACCAATGGAGGTCAAATGTGGGAGCTGGCTTGCCTGCGATGCAGCCAACTCGGTTTTTCAGTTACACCGAGCTGATGCTATCGCAGGCAAGCCAGCTCCCACAGGGATTACTTCACGCCTGGCGGTCGAGTTTCTTCAGGAACACCGTCATCTCTTTTTCGGCCTGTTTATCGCCATGCGCTAGGGCCGCTTCGATGCCCTTCTCCCAAGCGTCGCGCGCAGCAGCACTATCACCCAACCCCGCCTGCGCCTTGCCCAACAACTTCCACGCCGCTGAATACTTCGGGTCAAACTCGACGCACTTGCGCAAATGCTCCGCCGCCTTGGCGTTGTCCTTCAGGTCCAGATAACCCTTGCCCAAGCCAAAGCGCAGCAATGAATTATCCACACCCTTGGCGAGCATTTTTTCCAGGGATTCGAGCATTTATTGTCACCTTGAGCGAAAGAGAGCTGTTGTGGCGCTTGCTCCCGTTGGGCTGCGTAGCGGCGCCAAGCATTTTGCGAGCGCTTCGCACTCGAACGGGAGCAAGCGCCCTCGCCACACTGGGATGTTCACACTTAGAAAAAACTCAGGCCCACGTGGAACAGTTTCTCCACATCGCGGATATGTTTTTTATCCACCAGGAACAAAATCACATGGTCACCGGTGGCAATCACCGTGTCGTCGTGGGCAATGATCACCTCTTCGTCACGAATGATCGCGCCGATGGTGGTGCCCGGCGGCAAGCCGATATCGCGGATGGCCTTGCCGATCACCTTGCTCGACTTCGAATCACCATGGGCAATCGCCTCGATGGCTTCCGCCGCGCCACGGCGCAGGGAGTGCACGCTGACGATGTCGCCACGGCGCACATGGGCCAGCAAGGTGCCGATGGTCGCCAGTTGCGGGCTGATGGCGATGTCGATATCGCCGCCCTGGATCAGGTCCACATACGCCGGGTTGTTGATGATGGTCATCACCTTCTTCGCCCCGAGCCGCTTGGCCAGCAAGGACGACATGATGTTGGCCTCGTCATCGTTGGTCAGCGCCAGGAAGATATCGGCGTCGGCGATGTTTTCTTCCATCAGCAAGTCACGGTCCGAGGCGCTGCCCTGGAGTACGACGGTGCTGTCGAGGGTGTCGGACAAGTGCCGGCAGCGTGCCGGGCTCATCTCGATGATTTTCACTTGGTAACGGCTTTCGATAGCCTCGGCCAGGCGCTCGCCGATCTGCCCGCCACCGGCGATCACGATGCGTTTGTAGGTTTCATCCAGGCGGCGCATTTCACTCATCACTGCGCGAATATTTGCTTTGGCGGCGATGAAAAACACTTCGTCGTCGGCCTCGATCACCGTATCGCCCTGGGGCAGGATCGGCCGGTCACGTCGGAAAATCGCCGCTACGCGGGTTTCCACGTTCGGCATGTGTTCACGCAACTGACGCAGTTGCTGGCCCACCAGCGGGCCGCCGTAATAGGCTTTGACCGCGACCAGTTGCGCCTTGCCGCCGGCAAAGTCGATCACCTGCAAGGCGCCGGGAATCTCGATCAGGCGCTTGATGTAATGGGTGACCACCTGCTCGGGGCTGATCAACACATCCACTGGAATCGCGTCGTTGTCGAAAAGCCCTGCGCGGGTCAGGTAAGCCGCCTCACGCACTCGGGCGATTTTGGTGGGCGTGTGGAACAGGGTGTGGGCGACCTGGCAGGCGACCATATTGGTTTCGTCGCTATTGGTCACCGCCACCAGCATGTCGGCGTCGTCGGCACCCGCCTGACGCAGCACCGTAGGAAATGACGCACGACCTTGTACGGTTCGGATGTCCAGGCGGTCACCGAGGTTGCGCAGGCGCTCGGCATCGGTATCGACCACGGTGATGTCGTTGGCTTCGCTGGCCAAATGCTCGGCCAATGTGCCGCCAACCTGCCCTGCCCCAAGGATGATGATTTTCATCCGGTCACTCCCTTAAACCCGTTCAGCCGCGAGCGGCGGCAATCTTGATCAGTTTGGCGTAGTAGAAGCCATCGTGTCCGCCTTCTTGCGCGAGCAGTTGGCGGCCGTGGGGCTGCTTGATCCCGGCCGTCGTGGCGAGGTCCAGCTCACGGGCGCCGCTGGTGCGGGCGAGGAAGGCTTCGATCACCTCGGTGTTTTCGGTCGGCAACGTGGAGCAAGTGGCGTAAAGCAGAATGCCGCCGACTTCCAGGGTTGGCCACAGGGCGTCGAGCAGTTCGCCTTGCAGCGCGGCCAGGGCGGCAATGTCGTCGGGTTGGCGGGTGAGCTTGATATCCGGGTGGCGGCGGATCACGCCGGTGGCCGAACACGGCGCGTCCAGCAGGATGCGCTGGAACGGTTTGCCATCCCACCAGGTGGCGGTGTCGCGGCCGTCCGCGGCAATCAACTCGGCGCTCAGGCCCAGGCGCGCAAGGTTTTCGCGTACGCGCACCAGGCGCTTGGCTTCCAGGTCGACAGCGACTACACCCGCCAGGTCTTTTTCGACTTCCAGGATGTGACACGTCTTACCGCCAGGTGCGCAGCAGGCGTCCAGTACACGTTGGCCCGGAGCCAGGTCGAGCAGGTCGGCGGCCAGTTGTGCGGCTTCGTCCTGCACGCTGATCCAGCCTTCGGCGAAGCCCGGCAAGCTGCGCACGTCGGCGGCCGCTTCGAGCACGATGCCGTCGACGCTGTACACGCAAGGTGTGGCGTTGAGGCCGGCATCGGTGAGCAATTGCAGGTACGCGTCACGGCTGTGATGGCGACGGTTGACCCGCAAAATCATCGGTGGATGCGCATTGTTGGCCGCGCAAATGGCTTCCCATTGCTCAGGCCAGAAGGCTTTCAGGGATTTTTGCAGCCAGCGTGGGTGGGCGGTACGCACCACCGGGTCATGCTCCAACTCAGCCAGCAGCGCTTCGCTTTCACGCTGGGCGCGGCGCAGCACAGCATTGAGCAGGGCCTTGGCCCAGGGCTTTTTCAGCTTGTCGGCGCAACCGACGGTTTCACCGATAGCGGCGTGGGCCGGTACGCGGGTGTAGAGCAACTGATAGAGGCCCACCAGCAGCAGCGCCTCCACATCGGCGTCGGCCGCCTTGAACGGCTTTTGCAGCAGTTTGGCCGCCAGCGCCGACAAACGCGGCTGCCAACGGGCCGTGCCAAAGGCCAGGTCCTGGGTAAAACCGCGATCACGGTCCTCAACCTTGTCCAGTTGGGTGGGCAGCGAACTGTTCAGCGAAGCCTTGCCGTTGAGGACGGCGGCGAGTGCCTTGGCGGCGGCCAGACGCGGGTTCATTGAGCGACCGCCCCGAGAACCGTGCCCAAGGCAAATTTCTCACGACGGCTGTTGAACACATCGCTGAAGTTAAGCGCCTTGCCACCGGGCAATTGCAGACGCGTCAGGCACAGCGCCTGCTCACCGCAGGCCACCAACAGGCCGTCCTTGCTGGCGCCGATAATCTCGCCGGGGGCGCCTTTGCCATCGGCCAAGGTGGCGGCGAGCACTTTCAGGGCTTCGCCATTGAGGGTGCTGTGGCAGATCGGCCATGGGTTGAAGGCGCGCACCAGGCGTTCCAGCTCCACGGCCGGGCGGCTCCAGTCGATGCGTGCTTCGTCTTTGTTCAGCTTGTGGGCGTAGGTGGCGAGGCTGTCGTCCTGCACTTCGCCTTGCAGGGTGCCGGCGGCCAGGCCGGCAATGGCCTGGATCACGGCGGGCGGGCCCAGCTTGGCCAGGCGGTCGTGCAGGCTGCCGCCGGTGTCTTCAGCGGTGATTGGGGTGGTGACTTTGAGCAGCATCGGGCCGGTGTCCAGACCCGCCTCCATGCGCATCACGGTCACGCCGCTTTGACTGTCGCCCGCTTGCACGGCGCGCTGGATCGGCGCCGCACCGCGCCAGCGTGGCAGCAGTGACGCATGGCTGTTGATGCAGCCCAGGCGCGGGATATCCAGCACAACCTGAGGCAGGATCAAGCCATAGGCCACCACCACCAGCAGGTCCGGCTTCAATGCGGCGAGTTCCGCCTGGGCCTCGGCGTTGCGCAGCGTCGGCGGTTGCAGCACCGCAATGTTGTGTTCAAGCGCCAGCTGCTTGACCGGGCTCGGCATCAGTTTTTGCCCGCGACCGGCCGGGCGATCCGGCTGGGTGTACACCGCGACAATGTCATAAGGGCTGGCAAGCAGCGCCTTGAGGTGTTCGGCTGCGAATTCGGGAGTGCCGGCAAAAACAATGCGCAATGGCTCGGTCATGGGAGGTCTCGGTTAAAAACAGTCACAAAAGAAAAAGGCTTGCCGCAGCAAGCCTTTGGAAGAAGGGCATCAAGCTTGCTGGCGATGCTTTTTTTCCAGCTTCTTCTTGATCCGGTCGCGTTTAAGCGTGGACAGGTAATCGACAAACAGCTTGCCGTTGAGGTGGTCGCATTCGTGCTGAATGCACACAGCCAGCAGGCCGTCGGCGACCAGCTCGTAGGGTTTGCCATCACGGTCCAGGGCCTTGATCTTCACGCGCAGCGGGCGTTCGACGTTCTCGTAGAACTCCGGCACCGACAGGCAGCCTTCCTGGTATTCGCCCATCTCGTCGGTCAGCGGTTCGAACTCGGGGTTGATAAACACCCTGGGTTCGCTGCGATCTTCCGACAGGTCCATGACCACGACGCGCTGATGCACGTTGACCTGGGTCGCGGCGAGGCCGATGCCCGGGGCCTCATACATTGTTTCAAACATGTCATCGACCAACTGACGAACCTTGTCGTCCACTACGGCCACCGGTTTGGCGATCGTGCGCAGGCGCGAGTCGGGGAATTCGAGGATGTTCAAAATAGCCATAAGCGTAATTGCTGCACATGTGAGGTAAAGGCAAATCGGCGTTGGGATGGACCCAGACCGCCGGTGTGAAAGGTTCGAAAGCCGCGAAGGCTATGGCATTTCACGCGAACGCACATAATAAAGGAGATTGACCCCATGAGGAAATCGCTACTCGTCTTGCTGCTGTGGGCCCCGCTTGCCATGGCCCTGCTTCCCCAACCTGCCCAGCGTCTGGATCAACCGACGCAACAGGCCATCCAGCGCTTTTTACTGCATAACCGCATTCTGGATACCCCCGAGGATCTGGACCACGCGCCCTACGTCGTTGCGGCCGAGACCGGGCGGGTGCTGGGGGCCAATGGCGAGCTTGTATATGCCCGGGGCAACCTGGACCCGACCCAGCCCGGCTATGGCATTGTGCGCCGCGGCAAGGTCTACACCGACCCGCAAACCCACGAGCTGCTGGGGGTTAACGCCGATGACATCGGCACTGCACGGTTTATCACCGCCGGCGACCTCACCACCCTCGCCTTGCAACGGGTGACACAAGAGGTACGCCCAGGCGACCGCTTGCTACGCGTGCAGCCCCCGGTTGATTCGGCCAGCCTCAAGGCGCCGCAATCCACGTCCTTTATTCAAGGGCACATCATCGACATCCCCAAGGGCGTGACCCAGATCGGCGTGCTGGACGCCGTGACCCTCAATAAAGGCCGTCGCGATGGTCTGGTCGAGGGCCAACTGCTGACCATCATCAAAACCGGCGCCAGCGTTCGCGACCCTCTCAATGGCGCCCCGCTGAAGCTTCCCGAGGAGCGTGCCGGCACCCTGCTGGTGTTTCGGACCTATGAAAAACTCAGTTATGGCCTGGTCCTCAGCGCCTCGCGGGCGCTGGCAGTAATGGACCGTTTCGAGACTGCCCGACAAACGCAATAAATAGCCTGCTAAATAAGTTACCAACAGAGTTATCCACAGCTTGTTCCGGTCAAGGATGATCAAATGATTCCGATAAACAGCAGTGAAATTTCCCCGTCAGAACTGGAAGCCCGGCTACGCTTGCACAGGCTGCCGGAACTGGGTCCCAAGCGTTTTCATGTGTTGATCGAAGCCTTCGGCTCTGCCTCCAAAGCCATCAGTGCCCCGGCCAGTGCCTGGCGCTCGCTTGGCTTGCCGGCCGTGAGTGCCGATGCCCGGCGTAGCCCTGAAATCCGCGATGGTGCCGCCAAGGCGTTAGCCTGGTTGGAGCAACCGGCCCAGCATTTGTTGATGTGGGACCAGCCTGAGTACCCCGCACTTCTTGCCCAGATCGACGCCGCACCGCCGCTTTTATTTGTCGCCGGGGACCCTGCGATTCTGGAAAAACCGCAGGTGGCGATGGTCGGCAGCCGCCGTGCTTCCCGCCCCGGGATGGACACCGCCGCAGCGTTTTCCCGCAGCCTGGCGAGTGCTGGTTTTGTTATCACCAGCGGCCTTGCGTTGGGCATCGACGGTGCGGCGCATCAAGCCGCATTGGAGGTCGGCGGGCAGACCATCGGCGTACTCGGCACCGGCCTCGAAAATTTTTATCCACAGCGCCACCGACGCCTCGCAGCGGCGATGATTGAGCAAGGCAGCGCCGTGGTTTCCGAGTTCCCGTTGGACGCCCCGCCCCAGGCCGCGAACTTTCCACGGCGCAACCGGATCATCAGCGGCTTGTCCCTGGGCGTGCTGGTGGTGGAAGCCGGCATGGCCAGCGGGTCGCTGATCACGGCGAAGCTCGCGGCCGAACAGGGGCGTGAGGTGTACGCGATCCCGGGTTCCATCCACCACCCTGGCGCCAAGGGCTGCCACCAGTTGATCCGCGAGGGCGCGATGCTGGTGGAAACCATCGAACACATTCTGGAAGGGTTGCGCGGCTGGCAGGCGTTGTCACGCCCGTTGGCGATACCGGTCACCCACCCGCTGGTGGCGCTGCTGCACGCGGCGCCTCACACCAGCGAAGCCTTGGCGATTGCCAGTGGCCGGTCGATGGCCCAGGTGCTGGCGAGCCTGACCGAGCTTGAGCTGGAAGGCTTGGTGATCTGTGAAAGCGGGCGCTGGCTGGCGCGCGGCCAGCTTTTGTAGCTGGGTTTTGTAAAGAAGATCGGTAAACTGCCCAGAGCTTTAGTCTGGAGAGTGAGCAATGGTCAACAGGTGGCGTGTGCTGGAAACCGCACGGGAAATTCGCGCAGGCGCGGTGATCGCCTACCCAACCGAGGCGGTATGGGGCTTGGGCTGTGACCCGTGGAATGAAGAAGCGGTGGACCGTTTGCTCGCGATCAAGAACCGCTCGGTGGACAAGGGCCTGATCCTGGTGGCGGACAACATTCGTCAGTTCGACTTTTTGTTCGAAGACTTCCCCCAGGACTGGATCGACCGCATGGCCAGCACCTGGCCAGGGCCCAATACCTGGCTGGTGCCCCATCAGGACTTGCTGCCGGAATGGGTGACCGGGGTGCACGACACGGTCGCGTTGCGGGTTACCGACCATCCGTTGGTGCGGGATTTGTGCTCGCTGGTGGGGCCGTTGATTTCCACCTCGGCCAACCCCCAAGGCCGTCCGGCGGCGCGCTCGCGGATCCGCGTGGAGCAGTATTTTCGTGGTCAGGTGGACCTGGTATTGGGTGGCGCCCTGGGCGGGCGCAAGAACCCCAGCCTGATTCGCAATCTGGCGACGGGCGCGGTGGTGCGGCCTTCCTGAGACCGTGGCGTGCCCATCGCGGGCAAGCCCGGCTCCCACATTTGAATGGGTTAACACATCAAAATGTGGGAGCGGGCTTGCCCGCGAAGAGGCCCTTACAACCTCTGGAGATTTATTGCCTCAGGGCAACAGAATGGTCGACCCGGTTGTGCGCCGCGCCGACAACTCCGTCTGTGCCTTGGCCGCTTCCGCCAGCGAAAACCGCTGGTTGATGTCAATGCGCACCTTGGCGCTCTTGATCATCGAGAACAGGTCATCTGCCATCGCTTGCAGATTCTGCGGGTTGTTGGCATAGGTCGCCAGTGTCGGCCGGGTGACGTACAGCGAGCCCTTGGCTGACAGAATCCCCAAATTCACACCATCCACTGCGCCTGAGGCATTCCCGAAACTCACCACCAGCCCACGCGGCGCCACGCTGTCCAGCGAGGTCAGCCAGGTGTCCTTGCCGACGCCGTCGTACACCACCGGGACTTTTTTGCCGTCGGTCAATTCCAGTACACGCTGTGCGACATTTTCCTTGCTGTAGTCGATGGTTTCCCAGGCACCGAGGGATTTGGCCAGGGCGGCTTTTTCCGGCGAACTGACCGTACCGATCAACTTCACGCCCAGGGCCTTGGCCCATTGGCAGGCCAGGGAGCCCACGCCACCGGCGGCGGCGTGGAACAGGATGGTTTCGCCGCCCTTGAGCTCATAGGTCTGGCGCAGCAGGTACTGCACGGTCAGGCCCTTGAGCATGGCGCCGGCGGCTTGTTCGAAGCTGATCTCATCCGGCAGGTGCACCAGGTTGGCGGCGGGCAACACGTGCAGCTCGCTATAGGCACCGAGTGGGCCGCTGCCATAGGCCACACGATCACCGACTTTAAACTGCGTGACCTCGCTGCCCACAGCGTCAACCACACCGGCACCCTCGGCGCCCAAACCGGATGGCAGGGCTGGCGGCGCATAGAGACCACTGCGCAAATAGGTGTCGATGAAGTTCAGGCCGATGGCCTCGTTGCGCACGCGAACCTGCTGCGGGCCCGGCTCTGCCGGCGTGTAGTCCACATACTCAAGCACTTCGGGGCCGCCATGGGCGCTGAACTGGATACGTTTGGCCATCTGCACTTCTCCTGAGGTCGAATCGCGTAGCCCCCTATCCCACTCCTAAGCTTGATCTTCGTCAACTGCGGCGCAACGGGGTGCGGTGGTATCCTGTGCGCCCATTCGCCGCCGACGCCCAATGGCCTCGCGTAGCTTTGCCCGATTCAAGGTGATGCCATGACTACCCGCACCGAGGCTGTAAAAGCCTACCTGCTTGACCTGCAAGACCGCATTTGCAGCGCCCTGGAAACCTTCGAGACGGACACTCGCTTTATCGAAGACGCCTGGACCCGGCCTGCTGGCGGGGGCGGTCGCACCCGTGTGATCGAAAACGGTTCGGTGATCGAAAAAGGCGGCGTTAACTTTTCCCACGTGTTCGGCAGCGGCCTCCCACCGTCCGCCAGTGCACATCGCCCTGAACTGGCCGGCCGTGGGTTTGAAGCCCTGGGCGTGTCGCTGGTGATCCACCCGCACAACCCGCACGTGCCGACTTCCCACGCCAACGTGCGCTTTTTCATCGCCGAAAAAGAAGGCGAAGAGCCGGTGTGGTGGTTCGGGGGCGGCTTTGACCTCACGCCCTACTACGGCAATGAAGAAGACTGCATCCACTGGCACCGCGTGGCCGAGCAGGCGTGTGCGCCGTTCGGGCCGGATGTGTATGCGCGCTACAAAGCCTGGTGCGACACCTACTTTCATATCAAGCACCGCAACGAGCCGCGGGGCATCGGCGGCCTGTTCTTCGATGATTTGAACGAATGGGGTTTCGACACCTGCTTCGCGTTTATCCGCGCCATCGGTGACGCCTACATCGACGCCTACCTGCCGATCCTGCAGCGCCGCAAGGCTGCGGCCTATACCGAGCAGCAGCGCCAGTTCCAGGAGTTCCGCCGTGGTCGCTACGTTGAATTCAACTTGGTCTACGACCGTGGCACCCTGTTCGGCCTGCAATCGGGAGGGCGTACCGAGTCGATTCTGATGTCGCTGCCGCCCCAGGTGCGCTGGAGCTATGACTGGAAAGCCGAGGCCGGCAGCGAAGAGGCGCGCCTCACCGATTACTTCCTGCAAGACCGCGACTGGCTGGGCGTGGCTGCGCCCAAGGCGGCTGTCTGATGGATCGTTATGTGGTGTTCGGCAACCCCATCGGCCACAGCAAGTCGCCGCTGATTCACCGGATGTTCGCCGAGCAGACCGGTGAGCAACTGGACTACAGCACCTTGCTCGCGCCACTGGAGGATTTCACCGGCTGTGCCCGTGAGTTTTTTCAGCACGGCCGTGGCGCCAACGTCACCGTGCCGTTCAAGGAAGACGCCTACCGCCTGGCCAACACCTTGACCGAACGCGCCCAACGCGCTGGCGCGGTGAACACCCTGAGCAAGCTGGCCGACGGCACATTGCTCGGTGATAACACCGACGGCGCGGGCCTGGTGCGCGACCTCACGGTGAACGCCGGGTTGAGCCTGCAAGGCAAACGCATTCTGCTGTTGGGCGCCGGTGGCGCGGTGCGCGGGGCGTTGGAGCCGTTGCTGGCCGAGCGGCCCGCTTCGCTGATCATCGCCAACCGCACCGTGGAAAAAGCCGAGTTACTCGCTGAGCTGTTCGACGATCTGGGCCCGGTGTCTGCCAGCGGTTTCGACTGGCTGCGTGAGCCGGTGGACGTGATCATCAATGCCACGTCCGCCAGCCTGTCAGGCGATGTACCGCCGATTGCCGCAAGCCTGATCGAACCGGGCAAGACGTTCTGCTACGACATGATGTACGCCAAGGAACCGACCGCGTTCTGCCGTTGGGCCAGCGAGCAAGGCGCAGCCGTGGCGATGGACGGCCTGGGCATGCTGGTGGAGCAGGCGGCGGAAGCCTTCTACCTGTGGCGCGGCGTGCGCCCGGACTCGGCGCCGGTGTTGGCTGAGTTGCGCAGGCAGTTGGCTTAACACCGATCCAAAGTGGCCACATTTGAACTGTGCAGATTGTTAGCTGCATTCAGTCTTCGAAATGCAGGGGGCACTTGTCGGCCCCTTCCAGTTTCTTCAACTCCTCCACCACCTGCGGCCGGGCCCGGCGCAATGTCAGGCTGCGCCCCATACGCTTCAACCTTCGCGCTTCCTGGTGCAGCATTTCCACCCCGGAATAGTCGATAAAATTGATCTGCTGCGCCTCGATCACCACGCGCTCGCCCTGCAAACTTTGCAGGCGCACTTGCAGGTAATGGCTGGCGCCGAAAAAGATCGAGCCGCCCACCCGCAACACATCTTCATCGCCGTCGCGCCACTGCTGAACCCGAGGCTGCGAGGTGCGCTTGAGGTAGAAAAACAACGATGCCAATACGCCGGCGTAAATCGCCGTTTGCAGCTCCAGCAGCAACGTCGCGACACATGTCAGGCCCATCACCACAAACTCGGCACGGCTGACGCGGAACAACGCGCGAATGCCGCGATGATCCACCAGACCCCAGCAAATCAACAGGATGCTGGCGGCCATGCTCGGGATTGGAATGTGTGCGATCAGCGCCGCGCCAAACAGGGCGAACAGCGCCACCCACAGTGCGGAAAACACCCCCGCCAAGGGTGAACAGGCCCCCGCCTCGTAGCTGAGGCCGGAGCGGGTAAAGGAACCGGCCGACAAGTACCCGGAGAAAAAACCGCCCACAATATTGGACAAACCCTGCGCACGAACTTCCTGATTGGCGTCGAGCAATTGCTGGGAGCGCGCTGACAGCGAACGCGCAATCGACAAACTGGTGACCAGCCCCAACATACCCACCGCCACGGCACTCGGCAGCAGGCGCAGGAGCATATCCAGGTCCATCGGCAAGGGGCTGAACGGCGGCAGTTTGCCGATAAACGAACTGACCAACGCCACATGCCCGAACATCGCCGGCCACAGCCATGCCACCAGGCTACCGAGGGCCAGGGCGATCAGCAGCGTCGGCCAGCGTGGCACCAGGTACTTGAGCAATGCGCCCACCAGCAAAGTCCCAAGCCCAAGTGCCAGCGAGGCGTGATCCCACTCCCCGCCGTGATCCACAAGCGCCAGCAAACTCTTGATCGCCGTCGCCTGGCTGGGTAAATCCAGCCCCAGCAGGTTAGGCAGTTGCCCCAGGGCGATCACCACGGCAGCGCCCAGAGTGAAACCCAATACCACTGAATGCGACACAAAATTCACCAGCGCGCCGAAGCGCAGCATGCCGAGCAACCACTGGAAAACACCCGCCAGGAAGGTCAGCAACAGGATCAAGGTGATGTAGTCCTGAGAACCCGGTACGGCCAGGGGGCTGACACTGGCGTAGAGCACGATGGAAATCGCTGCCGTGGGGCCGCAGATCAGGTGCCAGGACGAACCCCACAAGCAGGCGATCAGCACCGGGATGATGGCGGCGTACAGACCGTATTCGGGTGGCAGGCCGGCGATCAGCGCGTAGGCAATCGACTGTGGCAACGCGAGCACCGCGCCGCTGAGGCCGACCAGCGCGTCCCGCCCGACGCTGGCGCGGGTTTGGCGCGGGAGCCAGGCGAGGAAGGGGAAGAGTGTATGGCGGTTGGGCCGGGGCATCGCAGGCTCGGGTAAAAAGGTTTGGCTCAGAGTATCAGTACACACCGGCCCATGTGGGAGCTGGCTTGCCTGCGATGCAGACGACTCGGTCTTTCAGTTAGACCGAGGTGATGCTATCGCAGGCAAGCCAGCTCCCACAAAAGCCAGTTCTCACAGGGATGGTTTAGAGCTTGGCTTTTACAGCGGCCAATGCATCCTGGCCATCTAGGGTTTTTACGCCGTCCAGCCACTTGTCCAATACCGCCGGGTTGGCCTTGATCCATGCCTTTGCCGCATCGGCATTGCTGACCTTTTTATGGGTCACCTCAGCCATGATGCTGTTCTCCATCTCCTGGGTGAAACTCAGGTTGGTCAGCAGTTTTCCGATATTCGGGCACGCCTGTGCATAGCCTTTGCGGGTCAAGGTATACACGCTGCCGGTGTCACCAAAATATTTCTCGCCGCCTTTGAGGTAGTGCATTTTCAGCTGCACGTTCATCGGGTGCGGGGTCCAGCCGAGGAAGGTGACGAATTTCTGTTTCTTCACCGCCCGCGACACTTCGGCCAGCATCGCCTGTTCGCTGGATTCGACCAGCTTCCATTGGCCTAAGTCGAAGTCATTCTTCTTGATGATTTCCTGCAACGAGATATTCGCCGGCGCGCCGGAGCCGATGCCGTAGATCTTCTTGTCGAACTTGTCGGCAAACTTGTTCAAGTCGGCAAAGTTGTGCACCCCGGCGTCCCACACATAGTCCGGTACGGCGAGGGTGAACTCGGTGCCGTCGAGGTTCTTCGCCAGTTGCACCACGTCGCCGTTGGCCACGAACTTGTCATAGAAGCCCTGCTGCGCCGGCATCCAGTTGCCGAGGAACACATCCACCTGGCCGTCCTTGAGCCCGCCAAAGGTGATCGGCACCGCCAGGGTGTCGACCTTGGCCTTGTAGCCCATGCCGGTCAGCAGAAAACCGGCGATGGCATTGGTGGCGGCAATGTCGCTCCAGCCCGGATCGGCCATCTTCACCGTGTCACAGCGAGTGTCCGCATACGCATTGGCGCTGCTCAGCAGCAGCATGCCCACTACCGCAGTTAACTTTTGCATGGCCTTCCCTCTGTATTTATTGGTTTTGGCAGGGTTGTGGATAACGTGCCTTGCGCTCCAGGTCGTCGAGGTCGATATGGTTGCGCATGTATTGCTGACTGGCGTCCACCAGTGGCTGGTGATCCCAGCTCTTCAGCTTGCCGTGGGTCAGCGCCTCAAATACCAGGCGGCGACGGCGTTGGCTGGCGAGCACCTGCTGGTGGATCGCCGGGATGTCCCATTTGGCCCGCGCCTCACTCAAAAACGCCTCGAACAGTGGCCGGTGTTCCGGTGAGTGGCTGAGGTTCTCCCGCTCGTGCGGGTCGTTGTGCACATCGAACAATAGACAAGGGTCGTCTTCGCTGTAGATGAATTTGTAGGCGCCCCGGCGGATCATCATCAACGGGCTGATAGTGCCTTCGGCCATGTACTCGCCAAACACTTCGTCGTGCCCGCCCTGCCCCTGCAAGTGCGGGACCAGCGAACGGCCGTCCAGCGGCAGGCGCGGGTCCAGCTCACCGCCGGCCAGCTCCACCAGGGTCGGCAGCAGGTCGGCGGTGGACACGGCTTGGGTCACGCGGCCAGCGGCAAACTGCCCTGGCGCACTGACCAGCAGCGGCACGCGCGCAGCCATTTCAAACCAGTGCATTTTGTACCAGAGGCCGCGTTCGCCGAGCATGTCGCCGTGATCGCCGGAGAAGATGATGATTGTATTGTCGGCCAGACCGGTGTCTTCCAGGGTTTGCAGGAGTTTGCCGACATTGCTGTCGATATAGCTGCACGCGCCGAAGTAGGCGCGGCGCGCATCGCGGATCTTTTCCACTGGCAGCGGCTTGTCCCACAGGTCGTAGACCTTGAGCAGGCGCTGGGAATGCGGGTCGAGATCGGCCTGGGCGGGCGTTGCAGGCAAAGGGATGTCGGCGTCGTCGTACAGGTCCCAGAACGGCTTGGGAATGGTGTAGGGGTCGTGGGGGTGAGTCATCGACACGGTCAGGCAGAACGGCTGGTCGCCGTCTTCGCGGATATGGTCGAACAGGTACTGCTGGGCCTTGAACACCACCTCTTCGTCGAAATCCAGCTGGTTGGTGCGCACGCACGGGCCGGCTTGCAGCACCGAGGACATGTTGTGATACCAACTGGGGCGCACGTCCGGCTCGTCCCAGTTCACCGCCCAGCCATAGTCGGCGGGGTAGATGTCGCTGGTCAGGCGTTCTTCATAGCCGTGCAACTGGTCCGGGCCGCAGAAGTGCATCTTGCCCGACAGCGCGGTGCGGTAGCCGAGGCGGCGCAGGTAGTGGGCATAGGTCGGTACATCGGCAGGCAAATCCGCCGCGTTGTCGTAAGCGCCGATCTTGCTCGGCAGCTGGCCGCTGACCAGGGTAAAGCGCGATGGCGCGCACAGCGGGCTGTTGCAGTAGGCGGCGTCAAACACCACGCCTTGTGCGGCAAGGCGGCTGAGGTTGGGCAACTTGATCGGGGAAGGTCCGTAGAACGGCAGCATGGGCGCGGCCATTTGATCGGCCATGATGAAAAGAATGTTCTTGCGCTTCATGATCTATCGGCATTCCATAGGCGGTGTTTATGCGAATGAGCATGCGGCCCATGGAACATGGGGTAAAGCCCATGAAGAGCAATGTCTAGGATAAGCACAGCTTATGTATGAAGCCCTTGGTGACGTCTCCCTCGACCTGCTGCGTGCCTTTGAAGCGGCGGCGCGCCATCGCAGCTTTACCGCCGCTGCGATGGAACTGGGCACCACGCAGCCGGCCATCAGCCAACAGATCAAGCGCCTCGAAGAACAGCTGGCGATTCGCCTGTTTGACCGGATCTACCGTGGCATCGAGTTGACCGACGCCGGCGCGCTGCTGTTCGAGCACGTGCAAGGCGGTTTGCAGACCATCAACCAGGGGCTGAGCGCAATCACCCAGCAGGACCAGCACGAAGTGCTGCAAGTGGCCACCGACTTCGCCTTCGCCGCCTATTGGCTGATGCCGCGTTTGCATCGTTTTCACCAGGCCAACCCCCAGGTGGATGTGAGCCTGGTCACCAGTGAACGTAACCACGCGACCTTGCGCAGCGATATCGACGTGGCGGTGCTGTTCGGTGATGGCCGTTTCAAACAAGGCGACAGCCTGTGGCTGTTCAACGAAGAAGTGTTCCCGGTGTGCAGTCCGCAGTGGCTCAAGGGCCAGACCACGCCGCTGACCCTGCAGAGCCTGCACGACGTGCCCTTGCTGCACCTGCGCCAGGAAAACAACAGCCAGTGGTTCGACTGGAGCGGAGTGTTTCGCGAACTGGGCATCACCGCCACGCCCACCCCCGGCCAGCTGCGTTTTGATAACTACACCCTGCTGATCCAGGCCGCGATTGCTGGCCAGGGCGTGGCCATCGGCTGGCGCCACCTGGTGGATAACCTGCTGGAGCAGAACTGGCTGTGCCGGCCGATTGGCGACACGGTGGTCTCGCGCTTCGGGTATTACGTGGTGCAACCGCAACGCAAACGTCGCGGGCAGTTGGTTGAACGGTTTGTCGACTGGCTGCTGGCGGAACAGGCCAGCAGTGCGCAGCCACTGACCGGGCTGGCCCTGCCCTCGATTGCGGTCTAGGATCTTGCGCATCTTGATTCCGGAGCCAGCCATGCAACGTATCAAGGGCTACCACGCCCACATCTACTTCGACGCCAGCACCCTCGACCAGGCGCGCACCTTATGTGAGGACGGCGCGAAGCTGTTCCCGCTGCGCATGGGCCGCGTGCATGAACGGCCCGTGGGCCCGCACCCGGACTGGAGCTGCCAGTTGGCGTTCGATGCCGAATACATCGGCGTGGTGCTGCCGTGGCTGGCGCTCAATCGCAATGGCCTGGTGGTGTTCCTGCACCCCGATACCGGCGATGACCTCAAGGACCACACCGATTACGCGATCTGGATGGGCGCGATGCGTGAGCTGGACCTGTCTGGTTTTTAACCACTGTGCCTACCCATCCCGTCGTCTTGCGCCAAGGCGACGGGATTTTTTCTGTATAAGCCCAATATATGGGACTGTTATTTATATATTGAGATATTGCCAGGCATAGGTTTATATTCGCCCATCTGCTTTTTTCAGCACCCACTCATTTCAGGTGAAGCGATGCAGGCGCAATTGATCGCGCTCGATTGGGGGACCAGCTCCCTTCGTGCTTATAAACTCGGCCAGGCTGGCGCTGTGCTCGAACAGCGTTCGCTGGCCTTCGGGATCATGCACCTGCCTTGCGAACCGCGCGAGATTGCCGGCGTTCAGTGCAGCGATGGCTTCGAGTTGGCGTTCGATGCAGCCTGCGGCGATTGGCTCGACGCCCAACCGGGCTTGCCAGTGATCGCTTGCGGCATGGTCGGCAGCGCCCAGGGCTGGAGCGAAGCGGCCTATCGCAACACACCCGTCGATGTCGCCAGCCTCAGCCAGGCGCTGCACAGCGTGCGCAGCCTGCGCGGGGTGCAGGTGCATATCGTGCCTGGGGTGATCGAGCAGGTCGGCTTGCCCAATGTGATGCGCGGCGAAGAAACCCAGGTGCTCGGCGTGCTACAGGGCCTCGGTGCCGAGGTGTTGATTGGCCTGCCCGGCAGCCATTCCAAATGGGTGGAGGTAGCGGGTGGCTGCATTACGCACTTCGACACCTTCATGACCGGTGAGCTGTTTGCGGTCATGAGCAAACACAGCATCCTGGGTCGCACTCAAAAGACCTCCGAGCAGTTCCAGGCCGACGCCTTTGATCGCGGCGTGCACGTGTCGCAGTCAAAAGACGGCCGTCGCGGCGTGCTGTCGACGTTGTTCAGCGCCCGTAGCCTGGGGTTGACCGGCGAGCTGGCCGCCGAGCAACAACCCGATTACCTGTCCGGCCTGCTGATCGGCTATGAACTGGCCGGCTTGCCGGACCACGCAAAACACACGCCCATCATCCTGGTCGGCGCCGTCGCCCTCTGCGCCCGCTACCAACGCGCCCTCGCCCTGTGCGGCTTCGCCCACGTCAGCCTGGCGCAGGAGGCCACCGAGCGTGGCTTGTGGCAATTGGCAGTGGCGGCCGGGCTCACTCAACCTGCAACGGAGGTCTGACATGCTCAAGCAAGCACTCGCACACAACGGTTTGATCGCAATCCTGCGCGGGGTAAGACCGGACGAAGCCGAGGCGATCGGCCAGGTGCTCTATCAGGCCGGCTTTCGGGTGATCGAAGTCCCGCTGAATTCGCCCGACCCTTACACCAGCATCCGCACCCTGCGCGACAGCCTGCCTGCCGATTGCCTGATCGGCGCGGGCACGGTGTTGACGCCGGAGCAGGTCGAGCAGGTCAAAGCCGCCGGTGGCCAAGTGATCGTCATGCCCCACAGCGATCCCAAGGTGTTGCGTGCAGCCAAAGCGGCTGGCCTGTACCTGTCGCCCGGTGTGGCCACGCCCACCGAAGCGTTCGCCGCACTGGCCGAAGGCGCCGATGTGTTGAAGCTGTTCCCGGCTGAGCAGATGGGCCCTTCGGTGATCAAGGCGTGGCTGGCGGTATTGCCGGCGGGCACCTTGTTGTTGCCGGTGGGCGGCGTGACCCCGGACAACATGCAGGTGTTTATCGACGCCGGTGCCAAAGGGTTCGGGCTGGGTTCCGGGCTGTTCAAACCGGGTATGACAGTGGATCAGGTCGCGAGCCGCGCCCAGGCGTATGTCGGCGCCTGGAAAGCCCTGAGCTGATATCAAGTTCCGCGCCCACAGGCGCCGCATCTATAAGAGAGATAACAGATGAAAATCACCAAACTGACGACGTTTATCGTCCCGCCGCGCTGGTGCTTCCTCAAGGTCGAAACCGACCAGGGCGTGACCGGCTGGGGTGAACCCGTGGTTGAGGGCCGTGCCCACACCGTGGCGGCGGCGGTCGAAGAACTGTCCGACTACCTGATCGGCAAAGACCCACGCAATATCGAAGACATCTGGACCGTGCTCTATCGCGGCGGTTTCTACCGTGGTGGCGCCGTGCACATGAGCGCCCTCGCCGGTATCGACCAGGCGCTGTGGGACATCAAGGGCAAGGCCCTGGGGGTGTCGGTCAGCGACCTGCTGGGCGGCCAGGTGCGCGACAAAATCCGCGTGTACTCATGGATCGGCGGCGACCGCCCTGCCGATACCGCCCGCGCCGCCAAAGAGGCGGTGGCCCGTGGCTTTACCGCAGTGAAAATGAACGGCACCGAAGAGTTGCAGTTCGTCGACAGCTTCGAAAAAGTCGACCTGGCCCTGGCCAACGTGGCCGCCGTGCGCGATGCGGTCGGGCCTAACGTGGGTATCGGCGTCGACTTCCATGGCCGCGTGCACAAGCCCATGGCCAAGGTGCTGATGAAAGAGCTGGACCCGTACAAACTGATGTTTATCGAAGAGCCGGTGCTCAGCGAAAACTACGAAGCGCTCAAGGAATTGGCGCCGCTGACCAGCACACCAATTGCCCTGGGCGAGCGCCTGTTCTCGCGTTGGGACTTCAAGCGCGTGCTCAGCGAAGGCTATGTCGACATCATCCAGCCGGACGCCTCCCACGCCGGCGGCATCACTGAAACCCGCAAGATCGCCAACATGGCCGAAGCCTACGACGTGGCCCTGGCGCTGCACTGCCCGCTGGGCCCGATTGCCTTGGCGGCCTGCCTGCAACTGGACGCGGTTTGCTACAACGCGTTTATCCAGGAGCAAAGCCTGGGCATTCACTACAACGAGAGCAACGACCTGCTCGACTACGTGCGCGACCCGGGCGTGTTCGACTATGACCAGGGCTTTGTGAAGATCCCCAACGGGCCGGGCCTGGGCATCGAGATCAACGAGGAATACGTGATCGAACGCGCCGCCATCGGCCACCGCTGGCGCAACCCGATCTGGCGACATGCCGACGGCAGCTTTGCCGAGTGGTGAGCACCGCGAACCTGAAGTGAAAACCCAATCAATGTGGCAGCGGGCTTGCTCGCGAAGGCGGTCTATCAGCCGCAGATGTGTGGGCTGACACTGCGCCTTCGCGAGCAAGCCCGCTCCCACATTCGATCCCGGTTTCTTCAGCAAGATTTGTCCTCAATAAACATAACAAGAGGCACCCCCCATGCACCCTGAATCCTTCACCGGGCAGGCTTCTCTCGTCACGCCTAGCAGAAAGCGTTTCTTCATCATGGTGCTGCTGTTTATCACCGTGGTGATCAACTACCTCGACCGCAGCAACCTGTCGATTGCCGCCCCGGCGCTGACCACTGAACTGGGGATCGACCCGGTGCATGTCGGGCTGATTTTCTCTGCGTTCGGCTGGACCTACGCCGCCATGCAGATCCCCGGCGGCTGGTTGGTGGACCGCGTGCCGCCGCGCATTCTCTACACCGCTGCCCTGCTGCTATGGTCGATCGCCACGGTGATGCTCGGGTTCGCCGCCAGCTTTATCGCGCTGTTCGTGCTGCGCATGGCGGTGGGTGCATTGGAAGCCCCGGCCTACCCGATCAACAGCCGTGTGGTCACCACCTGGTTTCCAGAGCGCGAGCGCGCCACGGCGATTGGTGTGTACACCTCGGGGCAGTTTGTCGGGCTGGCGTTCCTGACGCCGGTATTGGCCTGGCTGCAGCACGCATTCGGCTGGCACATGGTGTTTGTCGCCACCGGTGGTGTGGGCATTGTGTGGGCGTTGATCTGGTACGCGGTGTATCGCGAGCCGAAGGATTTCAAGGGCGCGAACGCCGCTGAAATCGAATTGATCCGCGACGGCGGCGGCTTGGTGGACATGCAAGCGCAGGCCACCAAAGCGCCGTTCAGTTGGGTCGATCTGGGCATTGTGCTGAGCAAACGCAAGCTTTGGGGGATCTACCTGGGCCAGTTCTGTCTGAACTCCACACTGTGGTTTTTTCTGACGTGGTTTCCGACCTATCTGGTGAAATATCGTGGGATGGACTTCATCAAGTCCGGCCTGCTGGCATCACTGCCGTTTCTGGCCGCGTTTGTCGGGGTGCTGTGTTCGGGGATTTTTTCCGACTGGCTGATTCGCCGAGGGGCGTCGGTAGGGTTTGCGCGCAAATTGCCGATCATTGGCGGGCTGCTGATTTCCACGGCGATCATTGGCGCCAACTATGTGGACTCCACGGCGTGGGTTATCGCCTTTCTGGCGCTGGCGTTTTTTGGCAATGGCCTGGCGTCGATCACCTGGTCACTGGTCTCGACCCTGGCCCCGGCGCGCCTGTTAGGGCTGACCGGTGGGGTGTTCAACTTCATCGGCAACCTGTCGGCGATTGCCACGCCGATCGTGATTGGCTTTTTGGCCACCGGTGATTCCTTTGCGCCGGCGATCACCTATATCGCGGTGCTCGCATTGCTGGGCGCGCTTTCCTACGTGCTGCTGGTAGGTAAAGTCGAGCGTATTGAGCTGTAGAAATTGCTTATGTGGCGAACGGGCTTGTGTGGCGAGCGGGCTTGCCCGCGTTGGAGTGCGCAGCGCTCCCGTTTTTTTTGGGCCGCTGCGCAGCCCAACGCGGGCAAGCCCGCTCGCCACAAAAGCCCATCCGCCACACAAGCCCGCTCGCCACAAAGCTATCGGCAAGCTTTAGTTGAGTACGCCGTCCAGGATCTCATAGACGATGCCTGTACCCACCGCGATCAACACCACATCCGGCCCCGAACGGCGCCATTCATAACCCGGGTAAACCGGCAGGCGTGCCAGGGCGCGGTTGTCCAGGCGCTCGCCGTAGTAGCCACGTGGCAGTGGCTGGCCGCGTACCAGGCGAACGTTGGGCGGTGGAGGCGCGCCACGCGAGAACTGGCCATGGTTGTCGTGGATGATCTGCCGCACCGGGCCGAAGTCCTGAGGCGGGCCGCGACGGTTGTCCTGCGGGCCGCGATGGTCGTCGCCACGTTGCTCGTGCTGGCCTTGCGGGCCGCCACGGTCAGGGCCGTTTTGGTCATTAGGTGCGGCTTGCACCAGGGCGCTGGCGCCAAGCACCAGCACGCCAAGGCCGGCAATCACGGATTTAGGCATTTTCATCGGGTCTTCCTCAGGGCACACACACAAAAAAGGGATCTCGAACGAGGTTCGAAATCCCTTGGTCTTGCTGTTTAGGCTGTGATTGTGCGAGTTGATTCCTCTGTATCAGGAACTTTACCTCTCGCTACATAGCCCTTACTTACGGGCGTTACGTACACCTTCCGACAGCGCCGCGCACAGGCTCAATACCCCATCAATCGCTTGTTGATCGTTACTGGCATTGGCGATGTGGTCGATCAGCGCCGAGCCCACTACCACACCGTCCGCCAGGCGTGCGATGGCGGCCGCTTGTTCCGGCGTGCGGATACCAAAACCGATGCTGATCGGCAGGTCGGTATGCCGACGCAGGCGGGTCACCGCCTCTTCGACGTGCTCCAGGGTCGCCGCACCGGCACCGGTCACACCAGCCACCGACACGTAGTACACAAAGCCGGAACTGCCGTTAAGCACGGTGGGCAGGCGCACGTCATCGGTGGTCGGCGTGGTCAGGCGGATAAAGTCGATGCCCGCAGCCTGGGCCGGGTCGCACAGCTCGCCGTTATGTTCAGGCGGCATGTCGACCACGATCAGGCCGTCCACACCCGCTTCATTGGCATCAACGATGAACTGCGGCACGCCGTATTTGTGGATCGGGTTGAAGTACCCCATCAGCACCAGCGGCGTGTCGTTATTGTCTTTGCGGAACTCGCGAACCATTTGCAGGGTTTTCACCAGATTCTGCTTGGCTTCCAGCGCGCGGATGTTGGCCAGCTGGATGGCCGGGCCGTCGGCCATCGGGTCGGTGAAGGGCATGCCCAGCTCGATCACATCGGCGCCGGCCGCCGGCAAGCCTTTGAGGATCGCCAGGGAGGTGTCATAGCCCGGGTCGCCGGCGGTGACGAAGGTCACCAGGGCGGCGCGGTTTTGTTCTTTCAGCTGCGCAAAGCGGGTCTGCAGGCGGCTCATCAGTGTTTCTCCTGCGGGGCATGCTCTTGTTGAGAAAGGTCCATGTGGTGCATCACGGTCTGCATGTCTTTGTCGCCACGGCCGGAGAGGTTGACCACCATCAGGTGGTCTTTCGGCAGGGTCGGTGCGCGTTTGAATACTTCGGCCAAGGCGTGGGCGCTTTCCAGCGCGGGAATGATCCCTTCCAGGCGGCAGCATTTGTGGAACGCGTCGAGGGCTTCGTCGTCGGTTACCGAGGTGTATTGAACGCGGCCGATATCATGCAACCAGGCGTGTTCCGGGCCGATGCCTGGGTAGTCGAGGCCGGCGGAAATCGAGTGGGCGTCGATGATCTGACCATCGTCGTCCTGCAACAGGAAGGTACGGTTGCCGTGCAGCACGCCCGGGACGCCGCCGTTGAGGCTGGCGGCATGCTTGCCGGTCTCGATGCCGTGGCCGGCCGCTTCAACGCCGATGATCTCGACGCTGGTGTCATCCAGGAACGGGTGGAACAGGCCCATGGCGTTGGAACCGCCGCCGATGCACGCGACCAGGCTGTCCGGCAGGCGGCCTTCCTGGGCTTGCAGCTGAGTACGGGTTTCCTTGCCGATCACGGCCTGGAAGTCGCGCACCATCGCCGGGTACGGGTGTGGGCCGGCCACGGTGCCGATCAGGTAAAACGTGCTGTCGACGTTGGTTACCCAGTCACGCAGGGCTTCGTTCATCGCGTCCTTGAGGGTGCCGGTGCCGGCGACTACCGGGATTACTTCCGCGCCCAGCAGCTTCATGCGGAACACGTTGGCCTGTTGGCGCTCGATGTCGGTGGTGCCCATGTAGATCACGCATTGCAGGCCGAAGCGCGCCGCTACGGTGGCGGTGGCCACGCCGTGCATGCCCGCGCCGGTCTCGGCGATGATGCGTTTTTTGCCCATGCGCCGCGCCAGCAGGATCTGGCCGATGCAGTTGTTGATCTTGTGCGCGCCGGTGTGGTTCAGCTCTTCGCGCTTGAGGTAGATCTTGGCGCCGCCACAGAACTCGGTCAGGCGTTCGGCGAAATACAGCGGGCTTGGACGCCCGACGTAATCGCGCTGGAAGTAAGCCAATTCTTCGTTGAACGCCGGGTCGATCTTCGCTGCTTCGTATTCGCGGGCCAGGTCGAGAATCAACGGCATCAGGGTTTCAGCGACGTAGCGGCCGCCGAACGCGCCAAAGAGGCCGTTGGCGTCAGGGCCGTTGCGCAGATCTGTCTGGGACTGAGTCATGAGGCGCTCCAGGAAAAGAAGGTGAGGAGAGGCAATGACGGCCACTCTACCCCTGACGCTGTAGCCTGAAAACCGATAAGATCGCCGTAACCTGTCAGGAAAACTCACAGATGAGCCGAGACCTCCCACCCCTCAACGCCCTGCGCGCCTTTGAAGCCACTGCCCGGCTCAACAGCGTGAGCCAGGCCGCCGAGCAACTTCACGTCACGCATGGCGCGGTGAGCCGGCAATTGAAGGTGCTCGAGGAGCACTTGGG
This sequence comes from Pseudomonas viridiflava, assembly GCF_900591205.1. GTDB lineage: Bacteria > Pseudomonadota > Gammaproteobacteria > Pseudomonadales > Pseudomonadaceae > Aquipseudomonas. The sequence goes on along the minus strand of NZ_UUPU01000001.1, from coordinate 79,089 downwards.
TCTCAGCCTGTTCATCAAGGATGGGCGCGGCCTTAAACTCACAGATGCCGGTGTGCGGCTGCGCGACGCCAGCGCCGAGGCATTTGAACGGTTGAGGGATGTATGCGCCGAACTCACCCAAGCCGGCGCGGACGCACCGTTCGTGCTCGGCTGCTCAGGCAGTTTGCTGGCGCGCTGGCTGATCCCGCGCCTGGGCCGTTTGAACGCAGACTTGCCGGACCTGCGCCTGCACCTTTCGGCGGGTGACGGCGATCTCGACCCGCGTCGCCCCGGGCTCGACGCCCTGCTGGTCTTCGCCGAACCGCCGTGGCCCGCGGATATGCAGGTGTACGAGCTGGCCAGCGAGCGCATCGGCCCGGTAATGAGCCCGCGTTTTGCCGGTTACGAGCGCCTGCGCCAAGCGCCGGCCTCGGCCTTGTGTGACGAGGCTCTGCTGCACACCACCTCGCGTCCCCAAGCCTGGCCCAGTTGGGCGCAACAACACGGCATCGAGCCCGGCGCGTTGAAACACGGCCAGGGGTTTGAGCATTTGTATTATTTGCTGGAAGCAGCGGTAGCCGGTTTGGGTGTGGCGATCGCGCCGCAGCCGCTGGTGGCGGAGGACCTGCGAGCGGGCCGCCTGGTGGCGCCATGGGGGTTCAGCGAAACCCCGGCGCACCTGGCGTTGTGGTTACCCAAGCGCGCCGCAGACGGGCGCGCGGGTCAGCTGGCGCAGTGGCTCAAGGCCGAGCTGTTGCGCCAGCCGCTGTAGGTTCCATCAGTCGCCGCGTTTGCACAGCAGGTAAGCCGCCAGCAGGCCCAGCGCACCAACGGCAACACCGGCGGTAGTCCATGGGTGTTCTTGTGCGTAGTCGCGGGTCGCAACACCGGTTTCGCGGATTTTGACTTTGCTTTCTTCGTAGGCATCGCTGATCAAGTGACGGGAATGCTTAAGAGCATTCTCGGCATTGCTTTTCAGGGCCTTCAGCGTTTTGCGCGACTCATCGGACGCATCGTCCTTGAGGCTCTCAAGGGACTTGAGCAGGCTCGAAATCTCGGCTTCCATGCTTTCCAGCGACGCTTTGCGTAAAGAAGTGTTGGCCATTTGGACATCTCCTGAAGTGATTGAGTGGCATGTGTAGATACCGACTCCAGCGTTTTCAGAAAGTGCAGTAAATCTGAACTTTCGGGTAGGAACGGTCGCCAGAAGCAGTACGAATATTCACTGCTAGTCTTGATTGACGACCCCTAGGAGAAACGCCATGAGTGATCATCACACCTACAAGAAAGTCGAACTGGTTGGCTCTTCCACCACCAGCATCGAAGACGCGATCAATAACGCCTTGGCTGAAGCCAGCAAGAGCATCAAGCATCTGGAGTGGTTTGAGGTGACCGAAACCCGTGGCCACATCAAGGACGGCAAGGCCGCGCACTTTCAGGTCACCCTGAAGGTGGGGTTTCGAATTGCCAGTAGTTGATCACGTCGGTTGAACTTTGCCGACTGGCCGATTGCCATAACCTGCGCTACAACCAATGGGTGCCGATGCGAAAGCGTCGGCACGCTCTTTTCGATCAGCGCAAGGAAAGTAACGGATGAAGAAGTTCCTGTTAGCGGTAGGTTTGTTGAGCATTGCGGGCACAGCCCTGGCGGCGGGCAAGCCTTGTGAAGAGCTGAAAAGCGAAATCGCAGCGAAAATCGACGCCAAGGGCGCCAAGCATTATTCGCTGGAAGTGGTAGATAAAGGCGCATCGACCGACGCTAAAGTAGTCGGCAGCTGCGAAGGCGGCACCAAGGAAATCGTCTACAAGCGCGGTTAATCCGTGTTCCCGATAAAACGACGCACCTGTGTCGAGGGAGCTTGCTCCCGTTGGCCTGCGTAGCCGCCCCAAAAAAACCGGGAGCGTTGCGCACTCCAGCGAGAGCAAACTCTTGAGCCACGGGTGCGTCGTTTTTTCGCCTGAGGGTTTTAGCCCTTCATCAGTTGCGCGAGCAACTCGTAGGAATGAATCCGGTCGGCATGCTCGTACAGGTCGCAGGTAAAGATCAGTTCATCGGCGCCGGTTTGTTCGACCAGTACCTCCAGTTTGGCGCGGATCTTCGCCGGGCTGCCAACCATGGCCAGGCCGAGGAAGCTGCCCACCGCGTCTTTTTCATGCGGTAGCCACAGGCCGTCCATGGTTTTTACCGGCGGGCGCTGCACCAGGCTTTGTCCGCGCATCAGCGCCAGGATACGTTGGTACACCGAGGTCGCCAGATAGTCGGCCTGTTCGTCGGTGTCGGCGGCCACCAGCGGAATGCCGAGCATCACGTAGGGCTTGTCCAGTACGGCTGAAGGTTTGAAGTGGTTGCGATACACGCGAATCGCTTCATGCATAAGGCGCGGTGCGAAATGCGAGGCGAAGGCGTAGGGCAAACCGCGCTCGCCTGCCAGTTGCGCGCTGAACAGACTGGAACCGAGCAGCCACACCGGCACATTGGTGCCAGTGCCGGGCACGGCGATTACCCGTTGGTCCGGGGTGCGTGGGCCGAGGTAGGCCATCAACTCGGCCACATCTTCGGGGAAATCATCGGCGCTGCCGGAGCGTTCACGGCGCAGGGCGCGGGCGGTCATCTGGTCGGAACCGGGGGCGCGGCCCAGGCCCAGGTCGATACGGCCGGGGTATAGGCTTTCGAGGGTGCCGAACTGCTCGGCGATCACCAGTGGCGCGTGATTGGGCAGCATTACGCCGCCGGAGCCGACGCGAATGGTCGAGGTGCCGCCCGCCAGGTAGCCCAGCAACACCGAGGTGGCCGAGCTGGCGATGCCGTCCATGTTGTGGTGTTCAGCCACCCAGAAACGGTTGTAACCGAACTTTTCCACGTGCTGGGCCAGGTCCAGCGAGTTGCGCAGCGACTGCGCCGGGCTGCCGTTGGCCCGCACGGGCACCAGGTCCAGGGTCGAGAACTTCACGTCGGACAGCGATTTCATAAGCCTGCTTCTCCAATAGGTGCGCAGGCTTATAGACGAACCAAAACCTGCCGCTTCATGTGCATGTTCTATGCAATGAGGGCATATACCCGAGATTCAATAGCGAGCATGAAATTTCCTACTAAATCGCTAGGTTTCTCCGACAAGATGAACTTTGCCACGCGGTCTATCCTCAGAACCCTTACTGACGCAAAACCACCGTTCGAGGAGAAAGCTATGAGTATCGTTAAAAAAGCATCCGCGCATTGGGAAGGTGACCTGAAGACTGGCCTGGGTTCTATCTCCACCGAAACCGGCGTGCTGCGCGAAGCGCCCTACGGCTTCAAGGCGCGTTTCGAAGGCGGCAAGGGCACCAATCCTGAAGAGTTGATCGGTGCGGCCCACGCCGGCTGTTTCTCCATGGCGTTTTCCATGATTCTCGGCGATGCGGGCCTTAAGGCCGACAGCATCGACACCCAGGCCGAAGTGACCCTGGACCAGGTTGATGGCGGCTTTGCGATCACCGCCGTGCACCTGATCCTGAAGGCCAAGATCCCGGGTGCAAGCCAGGCGCAGTTCGATGAGCTGAGCAAAAAAGCCAAGGAAGGGTGCCCGGTGTCCAAGGTGCTGAATGCGAAAATCAGCCTGGATGCCACGCTGGTCAGCTAATCCGGCAGGCGCAATGAGGGAGCGAGCCGCTCCCTCATTTAGTTATGCGTTAAATCAGAACTCGTGTTTCACCGTTGTGGTCCTATAGCTTATGCAGCCTTAGACGCACACTCGTGCGCAATGCATTTAGGGAGCTTCACTGATGAAACGTATTGCCTTGGCGGTTATCTGCGGTGCACTGGCAACCTCGGCCATGGCCGCGCCAAAAGACTGCGAAGAGCTCAGGAAAGAGATCGAGGTCAAGATCCAGGCCAAAGCGATTCCGTCCTACACCTTGGAAATCATCACCCGGCAAGAAGCCAAAAATCACGATAGCGCCATGATCGTCGGCTCCTGCGAAAACGGCCGCAAGCGCATCATCTATCAGAAAAACGGCGACTGATCACAGACAGTTGACACTGCGCTCCTGCGCCAGCAACTGACGTGCCGCGTTATACAGCCGGATGTTCGGCGTGTAGCCCAGCGAACGCCCTTCCAGTCGATAGCGCTGGCCGGCCTCGAAATGCTCGTACTGCAAGGTAATGAAGCAGGTACGGTCGCTCGTTTGCCCAAACCCACTGAGGCTGCCGCCGGTGGGAACCTCAAAATCAAAACGCACCATCAACGCGTGACTGCCCGGCGGGAACTGGAAGTAGCGCCCGTCCGGTAGGTTCTTGCCATCCAGACGCTGGGCCATCACCAGTTTGGCACCGGGGGTCGGCGTGGCGAAATCGACCCATGCCTGTTGTGGGTCGACCGCTGGGAGGGGCGTCGAAGCACAGGCGCTGAGAAACAGGGCGGCGACGGGAAGCAAAAGCTGGCGCATGGCGGGTACTCAACACAAGGAGAGGTTTGAGTATAAACATGCCACGCCATGGAAAAATTCCCTGCAGGCAGGATAGTCTGGCGCACAAATCACCCAGGAGCGGTTGGGGCATGGTCAGGCGTTTTTTTGCGGGGTGGGTGGTTGTGCTGCTCAGCGGCTGCTCCAGCATCAGTTATTACAGCCAGTTGGCGGGCGGCCAGTGGCAATTGTTACGGGCCCGAGAGCCGGTTTCCGAGGTCATCGCGGACCCTTCCCGCCCACAGGGACTGCGTGACCACCTGGAGCAATCGCAAAAAGCGCGTACGTTCGCCAGTCAGCACCTGCACCTTCCTGACAACCAGAGTTACCGCTTGTATGCGGACATTGGCCGGCCCTATGTGGTCTGGAATGTCTTCGCCACGCAGGAATTTTCCCTATCGCCGGAAACCCATTGCTTTCCGATTGCCGGTTGCGTCGCTTATCGCGGCTATTACAACCAAGGGGCGGCGCGAGGCGAGGCGGCGCTGTTGAAGCAACAAGGCATGGATGTGTCGATTGGCGGCGTCGAGGCTTATTCAACCTTGGGCTGGTTTAACGATCCGATCATGAACTCAATGATGAACTGGGGTGATGAGCGCCTGGCCACGCTGATCTTCCATGAGCTGGCGCACCAGCGTTTTTATGTGAAGGACGACACCGAGTTCAACGAGTCTTACGCCAACTTCGTCGAGCAGGAAGGCACCCGCCAATGGCGTGCGGCGCGGGGCCTGGCGCCGCTCAGCGATGCGGCATTGCAGCAACGCGACCAATTTATCCGGCTGGTTCTCGATACGCGCAAACGCCTGGAAACCCTTTACGCACAACCGCTGGCGGCCGATGTGATGCGCCAGCGCAAAGCCGCGGAATTTGAGCGTTTGCGCAGCGATTACCGGCAACTTCGCGACAGTCAGTGGGCTGGCGATAAGCGCTACGACGCCTGGATCAACCAGCCGATGAACAATGCGAAGCTGTTGCCGTTCGGGCTGTATGACCAGTGGGTGCCGGCGTTTGCCGCATTGTTTGCGCAGGAAGGCGGGGATTGGGTGAAGTTCTTTGCGGCGGTGGAGAAGCTGGGTGGGTTGCCGGTGGAGCAGCGTAAGGCGGCGTTGAGGCAATTGGAAATTGTTGGCCATTAGGGCCTCATCGCAGGCAAGCCAGCTGCCACATTGGAGCGGCGTACACCGGCAGCCGGCTTGCCTGCGATAGCGACCTCAAGGCCGTTGCAAAAACGCCTGATGCATCTCGCCCACTGTTTCAAAGTACCAGGTCGGCGCCTCGCCATTCAGCTCTTCAAAACTGCCAAACCCATACCCCACCGCAGCCGAATCCAGCCCGTTGCTACGCGCCCCGATCAGGTCGTGCTTGCGGTCACCAATCATCAAGGTCGTGGCCGGGTCCAGGCCCTCCTCGCTTATCAAGTGAGCAATCAACTCGACTTTATTGGTGCGCGTCCCGTCCAGTTCGCTGCCGTAAATCACCTTGAAGTGCTTGGCAAAATCGAAATGCCGGGCGATCTCGTGGGCAAACACCCAAGGCTTGGACGTCGCGATATACAGCTGGCGGCCTTGGCGGCTCAAGTCTTCCAGCAACGGCATGACGCCGTCGAACACGCGGTTTTCGTACAGCCCGGTGACCTTGAAACGCTCGCGGTAGAAATTCAACGCTTCCCACGCCTTGGCCTCATCGAGGTCGTAGAACTGCATGAATGCTTGCAGCAAGGGCGGGCCGATGAAGTGTTCAAGCTTGGTCAGGTCGGGTTCCTCGATGCCCAGTTTGCCGAGGGCGTACTGGATCGAGCGGGTGATGCCCTCACGTGGGTCGGTGAGGGTGCCATCCAGGTCGAACAGGACGGTTGGGTAGTGCAGGGTCATTGATCGAATCCTTCGGCTAGGTGCAGGTCTTTGAGCTTCACGTAGTTCGCCGCGCTATAGGTGAAAAAGGCGCGTTCTTTGTCAGTCAGTGCGCGGACTTGTTTAACCGGGCTGCCCACATACAGAAACCCGCTTTCAAGTTTTTTGCCCGGCGGCACCAGGCTCCCGGCGCCGATGATCACGTCATCTTCCACCACCGCGCCGTCCATCACGATGCTGCCCATGCCGATCAGGATGCGATTACCGACGGTACAGCCGTGCAGCATGACTTTGTGGGCGATGGTCACGTCATCGCCGATCAGCAGCGGGAAGCCGTCCGGGTTGAACGGCCCCGCGTGGGTAATGTGCAGCACGCAGCCGTCCTGCACGCTGGTGCGCGCACCGATGCGGATGCGGTGCATGTCGCCGCGAATCACGGTCAGCGGCCAGACCGAGCTGTCGGTGCCGATTTCGACATCGCCGATCACCACCGCCGAAATATCGACAAAAGCCCCGGCGCCGAGGGTTGGCGTGTGGTTCTGATAAGTGCGAAGGGTCACGATAGCCTCTCTCTTATGTGCTGATAGCTGCGGTGGACGTTGATTGTAATTAAGATGGCCCCATCTTTGTTCTTACATGATTCTTCAGCCAAGGTGCCAACCGTGAGCGCGAACAACCCTCTTCTGCAGCCCTACGACCTGCCGCCGTTCTCGGCGATCCGTGCCGAGCACGTCCAGCCGGCCATCGAACAGATCCTCGCCGACAACCGCGTTGCCATCGAAGGCATCCTGCAAAGTCAGGGCAAAAATCCGACATGGGCTGGCCTGGTCCTGGCCATGGACGAACTGAATGACCGCCTGGGCGCCGCCTGGAGCCCGGTCAGCCACCTCAATGCCGTGTGCAACAGCGCCGAACTGCGCGAAGCCTACGAAGGCTGCCTGCCGGCCTTGAGCGCCTATTCAACCGAGATGGGCCAGAACCGCGCACTGTTCCAGGCTTTTGAAGCCCTGGCCAATAGCCCGGAGGCTGCCGGTTTTGACGTGGCGCAAAAAACCATCCTGGAACATTCGCTGCGCGACTTCCGCCTGTCGGGTATTGATTTGCCGCCTGAGCAGCAAAAACGTTACGCCGAAGTGCAGAGCAAGCTGTCCGAGTTGGGCAGCAAATTCTCCAATCAACTGCTGGACGCTACCCAGGCGTGGACCAAACACGTCACTGACGAAGCCACCCTCGCCGGCCTGACCGACTCGGCCAAGGCGCAAATGGCCGCCGCCGCCCAGGCCAAAGGTCTCGATGGCTGGCTGATCACTCTGGAATTCCCGAGCTACTACGCGGTGATGACCTACGCCCAGGACCGTGCCCTGCGTGAAGAAATCTACGCGGCTTACTGCACCCGTGCGTCGGACCAAGGCCCGAATGCCGGTCAGAATGATAACGGCCCGGTAATGGAACAGATCCTCGACCTGCGTCAGGAACTGGCCAAGCTGTTGGGCTACGCCTCGTTCTCCGAACTGAGCCTTGCCACCAAAATGGCTGAGTCCAGCGACCAGGTGCTGAGCTTCCTGCGTGACCTGGCCAAGCGCAGCAAGCCGTTTGCCGCCCAGGACCTGCAACAGCTCAAGGCGTACGCCGCCGAACAAGGCTGCGAAGACCTGCAAAGCTGGGACAGCGGTTTCTACGGCGAAAAACTCCGTGAGCAGCGCTACAGCGTGTCCCAGGAAGCCCTGCGCGCCTACTTCCCGATCGACAAAGTGCTGGGCGGCCTGTTCGCCATCGTGCAGCGCTTGTACGGCATCGAGATTGCCGAGCAAAAAGGCTTCGACACCTGGCACCCGGATGTTCGCCTGTTCGAAATCAAGGAAAACGGCCAGCACGTCGGCCGCTTCTTCTTCGACCTGTACGCCCGCGCCAACAAGCGTGGCGGTGCCTGGATGGACGGCGCCCGCGACCGTCGCCGCACCGTCGATGGCGTGCTGCAAAGCCCGGTGGCCAATCTGGTGTGCAACTTCACCCCGGCCGACAGCGGCAAGCCTGCCCTGCTGACCCACGATGAAGTGACGACCCTGTTCCACGAATTCGGCCACGGCCTGCACCACCTGCTGACCCGCGTTGAACACGCAGGCGTGTCCGGTATCAACGGCGTGGCCTGGGATGCGGTGGAGCTGCCGAGCCAGTTCATGGAGAACTGGTGCTGGGAGCCGGAAGGCTTGGCGCTGATCTCCGGCCACTATGAAAGCGGCGAGCCGCTGCCCCAGGACCTGCTGGAAAAAATGCTCGCGGCGAAGAACTTCCAGTCCGGCCTGATGATGGTGCGCCAGTTGGAATTCTCGCTGTTCGACTTCGAACTGCATGCCACCCACGGCGATGGCCGCACAGTGGCGCAGGTGCTGGAGGGCGTACGCGATGAGGTCTCGGTGATGCGTCCACCGGCCTACAACCGCTTCCCCAACAGCTTTGCGCATATCTTTGCCGGCGGTTACGCGGCGGGTTACTACAGCTATAAATGGGCCGAAGTGTTGTCGGCGGATGCCTTCTCCAAGTTCGAAGAAGATGGCGTGCTCAATGCCGAAACCGGCCGGGCATTCCGTGAGGCGATCCTGGCGCGTGGCGGCTCGCAAGCCCCGATGGTGCTGTTCGTCGACTTCCGCGGACGTGCGCCGTCGATTGACGCACTCTTGCGCCACAGCGGCCTGAGTGAGGACGCGGCAGCATGAGTGAAGGGCCTGTGATCACCAAAAAGCAATTTATCGCCGGGGCGGTCTGCCCGGCGTGCAGCGAGCCGGACAAGTTGAAAATGTGGACCGAGGACAGCGTTCCGCACCGCGAATGCGTGGCCTGCGGCTATACCGATACGCTGAATGACCAAGGTCTGTCGGTGCCCAAGGAGTTGGGCACGCGGGTGAATACATCCGCGTTGAAAGCGCCTGCAGACCCCAAGGTGCAGGCGGTGCAGTTTTTCCCCAATCCCAAGCTGAAAAAAGACTGACCCCGGCGCCTCTGTAGGCGCTGGCTTGCCTGCGATAGCATCAACGCGGTCTAGCTGATAGATCGCGGTGCCTGCATCGCGGGCAAGCCCGGCGCCCACAGAACAGCGCACTACTGGGGTGGTGCATCCTTACCGCTTGTGGTTATCCAGTCTTTCATCGAGCACAGCGCAAACGCACTGGTGCTGCAATCGCCATTCGCCAAGGCGCTGCGCAACTTGTCGACATCGGCCTTCATCATGTAGCGAACGCCGTCCTTGAAGCCGTTGCTGGTGCCGAACCCGCCCAAGGTCATTTCGTTCAGCGCGTCTTCTTTGCTCCACCCCTGTATCACCACGCGATACATCGCCGCCATCAGGCCGGTGCGGTCGGAGCCGTGTTTGCAGTGCATCAGCACCGGGCCGTCGGCTTCTGCAGCCTGTATCGCCCTTAGCGCGGCCAGCACGTCGGAATCGTCGACATGGTTGGTACGGTAAGACAGCTGCACCTCTTTGATATCGGAGCTCTTCAGCCAGGCCGAATCCGATTCCGGCAGGAAGTTGATCACCGTAGCGACCTTGAGATTTTGCAACACGGGCACCGCGCTGCTGTCCGGCAATGCGCTGCGATACAGCGTGGGCGTCATCTGGTGCAAGTTGAATTGGTGGCCCACCGGCTGGGCCCATTCCGGCGAACGCAGGGACATGGCTTCGTCGGCCTGGGTGTTAACCGTGGTCAGCAGCGCCAGGCACGCCAGGCCGAAGGCCGACAGCAATTGAATCTTGAACATGCGTGTTGTGACCGAATAAGGGTGGGCTGATGGGCCACAGGTTCGCCTTAAGGCGGTCAATGTCGCGTGAGGAGGTCGTCAAAGAATCGTGAAGCATCCGATCTGATCCGGTGTTTTTGCCGCTGAATCGCTTCTTCTGAATGCTTAGCCTGCTATCATTTGTAACTATTGATTGCCAGTGTGTTCTATTCCTTTGGATCCAATGCCCTGACAAGCCTTCACGCTGCTCGCAGAAGCGGCTGATAAACCCGTGACCACATGATGAGGTGCACCTATGTCTGATCAAGATCAAGACAACCCCCGGCGTGACTTTTTGCGCAAATCCTTGACCTTGATCCCGGTGGTCACGGTTGCCAGCACCGGCCTCGGCGGCTCGATGCTGATGGCCACGCCTGAGCCTGCCCAGGCCGCGCCGGCCAAGCCTACGGTGAGCGACAAGGCTTATGAACCGAGCTATTTCACCGCCGAGGAATGGGCGTTTATCAACGCTGCCGTCGAGCGTCTGATCCCCGCCGACGCCCAAGGCCCGGGCGCCCTGGAAGCCGGTGTGCCGGAATACATCGACCGTCAGATGAATACGTCGTATGCCAGCGGCGCACTGTGGTTCATGCAAGGCCCGTTCAATGCCGACGCCGCGCCGGAGATGGGCTGGCAGAGTAAATTGGTGCCCAAAGAGATTTATCGCTTGGGCATCGCTGCCACGGATGCCTGGTCGAAGGCGTTCAACGGTAAAGCTTTTGCTGCGCAAGACAGCGCTACCCGAGATGACATGCTGCACCGTCTGGAGGCTGGCGGCAGTGAAGTCGCCACGCATTTCGACGCTGTGCCGCCCAAAATGTTCTTTAACCTGCTGCTGCAAAACACCAAGGAAGGGTTCTTCTGCGACCCGGTCCACGGCGGCAACAAAGGCATGGTCGGCTGGACCATGATCGGCTTCCCCGGCGCCCGCGCCGATTTCATGGACTGGGTGGAACGCAACGAGCAATACCCCTTCCCGGCTGTTTCCATCCGCGGCGAGAGGGCATAAACGTGGCGACCATCATGAAGAAAGTGGATGCGGTGATCGTAGGCTTCGGCTGGACTGGCGCGATCATGGCTAAAGAGCTGACGGAAGCGGGCCTCAACGTGGTAGCGCTGGAGCGCGGCCCGATGCAGGACACCTACCCGGACGGCAACTATCCCCAGGTCATCGACGAACTGACCTACAGCGTGCGTAAAAAACTCTTCCAGGACATCTCCAAGGAAACGGTGACGATTCGCCATAGCGTGAATGACGTTGCTTTGCCTAACCGTCAGCTCGGCGCCTTTTTGCCGGGCAATGGCGTCGGTGGTGCCGGCCTGCACTGGTCGGGCGTGCATTTTCGTGTCGACCCCATCGAACTGCGTATGCGCAGTCACTACGAAGAGCGCTACGGCAAACACTTCATTCCCAAGGACATGACTATCCAGGACTTCGGCGTCAGCTATGAAGAGCTGGAGCCGTTTTTCGACTATGCGGAAAAAGTCTTCGGTACGTCCGGCCAGGCGTGGACTGTAAAGGGCCAGTTGGTGGGCGAAGGCCGTGGCGGCAACCCGTACGCGCCGGATCGCTCCAACCCGTTCCCGTTGGAGTCGCAGAAAAACACCGTCTCCGCACAGCTGTTTCACAAAGCCGCGGCCGAGGTTGGTTACAAACCCTACAACCTGCCGTCGGCGAACACCTCCGGGCCTTACACCAACCCCTACGGCGCGCAGATGGGGCCGTGCAACTTCTGCGGTTTTTGCAGCGGCTATGTCTGCTACATGTACTCCAAAGCCTCGCCGAACGTGAACATCCTGCCGGCGCTGCGCCAGGTGCCGAACTTCGAGCTGCGGCCCAATTCCCACGTGCTCAAGGTCAACCTCGACAGCACCAAGAGCAAGGCCACCGGCGTGACTTACATCGACGCTCAGGGCCGGGAATGCGAGCAACCGGCGGACCTGGTGATTCTCGGCGCGTTCCAGTTCCATAACGTGCGCCTGATGCTGCTGTCGGGCATCGGCAAGCCGTACGACCCGATTACCAATGAGGGCGTGGTGGGCCGCAACTTCGCCTACCAGAACATGGCGACCATCAAGGCGTTCTTCGACAAGGACACCCACACCAACAACTTCATTGGTGCGGGCGGCAATGGCGTGGCCATCGACGATTTCAATGCGGATAACTTCGACCATGGGCCCCACGGCTTTGTGGGCGGCTCGCCGATGTGGGTCAACCAGGCAGGCAGCCGGCCGATTGCCGGCACCTCCAACCCACCGGGCACCCCGGCGTGGGGCAGTGCGTGGAAACGCGCCACCGCTGATTACTACACCCATCAAGTGTCGATGGACGCCCACGGCGCCCATCAATCCTACCGGGGTAATTACCTGGATCTGGACCCTGTGTACCGCGATGCCTACGGCCTGCCACTGCTGCGGATGACCTTCGATTGGCAGGAAAACGACATCAAGATGAACCGCTTCATGGTCGAGAAAATGAGCAAGGTCGCCGAAGCGATGAACCCCAAGGCCATTGCCCTACTGGGCAAAAAAGTGGGTGAGCACTTCAACACTGCGGCGTATCAGACCACTCACCTCAACGGCGGCGCGATCATGGGCACCGACCCGAAAACCAGTGCGCTGAACCGCTACCTGCAGTGCTGGGATGTACACAACGTGTTTGTTCCGGGCGCGTCCGCTTTCCCACAGGGCTTGGGCTACAACCCTACCGGCCTAGTGGCGGCGCTGACCTATTGGTCGGCGCGGGCGATCCGCGAACAGTACCTGAAAAACCCCGGCCCACTGGTTCAGGCATAAGGAGCGATGACCATGAAAGCACTTGTTATCGCGACCTTCGTCCTCTTCAGCAGCTGCTCGGTGAGCGCCGCCGAAAGCGACCTGATCAAGCAGGGTGAATACCTGGCCCGTGCCGGCGACTGCGTGGCTTGCCACACGGCCAAGGGCGGCAAACCGTTCGCGGGCGGCCTGCCGATGGAAACCCCGATCGGCGTGATCTACTCCACCAACATCACCCCGGACAAGACCGGCCTGGGCGACTACAGCTTCGAAGACTTCGACAAGGCCGTGCGCCATGGCGTCGCCAAAAACGGTAGTACGCTTTACCCGGCGATGCCGTATCCGTCCTATGCGCGTGTCAGCGACAGCGATATGCAGGCGTTGTATGCGTACTTTATGAAGGGTGTGGAGCCGGTCGCCCAGGAGAACCAGGACAGCGATATTCCCTGGCCCTTGAGCATGCGTTGGCCTTTGGCCGCGTGGCGTTGGATGTTTGCGCCGGCGGTCGAGGAGCATCCGGCACAGGTGGCTGCCGACCCGGTGGTGAGCCGTGGTGCCTACCTGGTTGAAGGGCTCGGCCACTGCGGCGCGTGCCATACGCCGCGTGCCTTGACCATGCAGGAAAAAGCCCTGAGTGCCACTGACGGCAATGCGTTTCTGTCCGGCAGCGCGCCGCTGGAAGGCTGGATCGCGAAAAGCCTGCGCGGCGACCACAAGGACGGCCTCGGCAGCTGGAGCGAGGAGCAACTGGTGCAATTCCTCAAGACCGGCCGCAGTGATCGCAGCGCGGTGTTTGGCGGCATGAGCGATGTTGTAGTCCACAGCATGCAGTACATGTCGCAAGACGACCTGACCGCTATCGCCCGTTACCTCAAGAGCCTGCCGGCGGTCGATCCCAAGGATCAGCCGCACCAGTACGACAAACAGGTGGCCGAGGCGCTGTGGAAGGGTGATGACAGCCAGCCGGGCGCATCGGTGTATATCGACAACTGCGCCGCCTGCCACCGCACCGATGGCCACGGCTACACGCGGGTATTCCCGGCGCTGGCGGGCAACCCGGTGTTGCAGACGGCGGATGCCACGTCGTTGATCAACATCGTGTTGAACGGCGGCACTTTGCCGGCCACCCACACCGCGCCCTCGACCTTCACCATGCCGGCGTTTGCCTGGCGGCTGTCGGACCAGGAAGTGGCGGATGTGGTCAGTTTTGTGCGTGGCAGTTGGGGCAATAAAGGCGCGCCGGTGAAAGCCAGTGAGGTGGCGGACCTGCGCAAGAACGATATGCGCACCACCTCGGGCGACGACTTGGGGCAAGTCACGCAAAAACACTGACCGCCAAACGGCACTGGTCATAACGAGGACGCCCCTATACTGTATATAAAAACAGTATAGGGGTGTTTTCATGTCTACTGCGCTGCCGCCCCGTGGCCGGGGCACGGCCACCAACCTGCACAACCGTTTTGCGCCTACCGTCAGCGTGGCCGAGGACGACGGCTGGTTCCAGGAAGTGCCGCCGACCCAGGGCACCGAAGTGCGTATCGAAACGGCCAAGAGCATCATCACCCGCAACAATTCGCCGGACTTGCCGTTTGATCGCTCGATCAACCCCTATCGTGGTTGTGAGCATGGCTGCATCTACTGCTATGCGCGGCCCAGCCATGCCTATTGGGACATGTCGCCGGGGCTGGATTTTGAAACCAAACTGATCGCCAAGACCAACGCCGCCGACGTGCTGGAGCAACAGCTGTCGAAGCCCGGCTATGTGTGCGCGCCGATCAACCTGGGCTCCAATACCGACCCGTACCAGCCTATTGAGCGCGAGTACCAAATCACCCGGCAAACCCTGCAAGTGCTGCTGCGTTACCGGCACCCGGTGACCATCATCACCAAGGGGTCGTTGATCCTGCGCGATCTCGACCTGTTGACCGAGCTGGCCCGGCAGCGGCTGGTGGCGGTGATGATCAGCCTCACCAGCCTGGACGACGAGCTCAAACGCATTCTGGAGCCGCGCACGGCGGCGCCCAAGGCACGTTTGCGGGCGATTCGGGTGATGCGTGAGGCCGGCATCCCGGTGGGCGTGCTGTGCTCGCCGATGATCCCGATGATCAACGACAGCGAGCTGGAAAGCCTGCTCACCGAAGCTCACGCCGCCGGTGCGCAAAGCGCGGCGTACATGATGTTGCGCCTGCCGCTGGAGGTCGCGCCGTTGTTCGAGGAGTGGCTGGCGGCCCATTATCCGCAGCGTGCGGCGCACGTGATGAGCCTGGTACGTCAGGTGCGCGGTGGGGAGGTGTATGACAGCCGTTTCGGCGTCCGCATGCGTGGCGAGGGGCCGTTTGCCGATTTATTGGCGCAGCGCTTCAGCAAGGCGATCAAGCGTCTGGGGCTCAATCGACGCGAAGGCTTTAATCTGGATTGCAGCGCGTTTTGCCCGCCGGGCAGGCAGATGGCATTGTTGTAAACTATAGAAGCCTATCCTGCTCGTTCTGTAGGAATAGTCGCGTTTTGACATCACTGAAACCCGCGACTTAGAGCGGTTCATTCAGTTTGAGTTAAGTTTCGGCGGTTACCTTGTTCAGCGAGTGACTGATGAGTCGCAAGCCTGGTTTTTGGGTATTCACAACTATTCCACTGGCCCGGCGTCAAACTTGCCTGAAAACTCCCCCTGCATTAATCAAGAGGATGAATCATGAGTGACAAGGATAAACAGCCGTTGGCTGCGTCGGCTTCAGCCCCTCAGGTGGCGGAATCCGCCGATGCAGCGCTAAAGCACATCGTTGACGGCTTTTTGCATTTCCATCACGACGTCTTCCCTCAGCAGGAAGAACTCTTCAAAAAACTCGCCACGGCCCAGAGCCCCCGGGCGATGTTCATCACCTGTGCCGACTCGCGCATCGTGCCTGAGCTGATAACCCAAAGCTCCCCTGGCGACCTGTTCGTAACCCGCAACGTGGGTAACGTGGTGCCGCCTTACGGCCAGATGAACGGCGGTGTTTCCACGGCCATCGAGTACGCCGTACTTGCCCTGGGCGTGCAGCACATCATTGTGTGCGGGCATTCCGATTGCGGCGCCATGCGCGCGGTACTCAACCCGGACAGCCTGGAGAAGATGCCCACGGTAAAAGCCTGGCTGCGTCACGCCGAGGTTGCCAAGACCATGGTCCATGACAACTGTGACTGCGCCAATGAAGGCGAAAGCATGAAGGTGCTGACCGAAGAAAACGTCATCGCCCAGTTGCAGCACTTGCGCACCCACCCATCGGTGGCTTCGCGTATGGCTAATGGTCATTTGTTTATCCATGGCTGGATTTACAACATCGAGACCAGCGAGATCCGGGCCTACGACGCGGATCAGTCGACGTTCCGACCGTTGGGCGGCGAAGGGCCGATTCCTTCAGCGACGCCTAAAGCGCGCTTCTAAAACACTTCCCTGCCGGGTAATGCGGTGGCTGCCATGGACGCAGCCAGGCTTTGCCGCGCCCGGCGAATGCCTCGGGAGAGTCATCATGCGTGCTGCTCAATTGAAAGCTGTATTGCCACGGGAGCTGCTGGCCTCCGTGGTTGTGTTTCTGGTCGCCCTGCCTTTGTGCATGGGCATCGCGATCGCGTCCGGCATGCCGCCGGCCAAGGGCCTGATCACCGGGATCATTGGCGGCCTGGTGGTGGGTTGGCTGGCGGGTTCGCCGCTACAGGTCAGTGGCCCCGCAGCGGGTTTGGCGGTGTTGGTGTTCGAGCTGGTGCGCCAGCACGGGATGATGATGCTCGGGCCGATCCTGCTGCTCGCGGGTTTCCTGCAACTGGTGGCCGGGCGTTTGCGCCTGGGGTGCTGGTTTCGCGTCACGGCGCCGGCGGTGGTGTACGGCATGTTGGCGGGGATCGGCGTGCTGATTGTGCTATCGCAAGTGCATGTGATGCTCGACGGTGCGCCCAAGCCATCAGGGCTGGATAACCTGGCCGGCTTCCCGGCTGCGTTGGCCGAGGCGATTCCGACCCTCGGTGGCGGCCTGGGTTGGCAGGCCGGTTTGCTTGGGCTTTCGACGATGCTGGTGATGTACCTGTGGGATAAATTACGCCCGCAAAAATTGCGCTTTGTGCCCGGAGCCTTGTTGGGTGTGGGCCTGGCAACGGTAACCAGCCTGGTGCTGGCGTTGCAGGTCAAGCGCGTGGAAGTCCCGGAAAACCTTGCCGACGCCATTGACTGGCTGCGCCCCAGCGACCTGCTGAACCTGGCTGACCCGCAACTGTTGATCGCTGCATTCGCCGTGGCGTTTATTGCCAGCGCCGAGACCCTGCTGTCTGCGGCGGCGGTCGATCGCATGCACAGCGGCCAGCGCTCTGATTTCGACAAGGAATTGTCCGCCCAGGGTGTGGGCAACATGCTCTGTGGCCTGGTGGGTGCCCTGCCGATGACCGGTGTGATTGTGCGCAGTTCGGCCAACGTGCAAGCCGGCGCCACCACCCGCTTGTCGGCGATGTTCCACGGCGTGTGGCTGCTGGGCTTCGTGTTGTTGCTGTCGAGTGTGCTGCAAAGCATTCCGGTGGCGAGTCTGGCGGGCGTGCTGGTGTACACCGGGATCAAGCTGGTGGACCTCAAGGCATTCCGCGCGCTGGGGCGATATGGCCGGATGCCGATGTTCACGTATGCCGCGACCGCACTGGCGATTATCTTCACCGACCTGCTGACCGGTGTGCTGCTGGGTTTCGCGCTGACGTTGGTGAAGCTGGCCTTTAAGGCTTCGCGGCTGAAGGTCAGCCTGATCGACCTGCCCCAGGGCGGTGAGATGGAGTTGCGCTTGACCGGCGCGGCGACCTTCCTGAAAGTGCCGGCCCTGACCCAGGTGCTGTCGACGGTGCCCGCAGGGACCACCTTGCATGTGCCGCTCAGCAACTTGAGTTACATCGACCATTCCTGCCTGGAATTGCTGGAAGAATGGGGCCGGGCGAATGCCGCCAAGGGCTCAACGTTGGTGATCGAGGCCCGGGGCTTGAAGCGCCGGTTGGAAGGCCGGGTACGGATGACGGTGGGCATAGGTTCGGCGCCTTCGGCTGGCTGACGAAACCGGATGAAAATGTGGGAGCGGGCTTGCCCGCGAATGCGGTGGCTCAGTCAATTATTCAGTGACTGACACGCCGTTTTCGCGAGCAAGCCCGCTCCCACAGTTGATTTCTATCAGCCGAAAGATTTAAGCCGGCTGATCCAACGCCAACTCAACCCCCAATTGCCGCGACAGGCACGGCCAGCGCTTCCACGCCGCTTCCGTGTCCGGGCTCTTGAGCGTCTCGCGGTACACCTCGACCGACTCCAGCGCGAAGCTGTCTTCGTTCAGCATCTCATCCACCGCCAGGTGCACGGCTTCATCCAGCTGGTTGGCGAATGCTTCGCCGATCAGTTGGTGGGCGATCAGGTTGGCCACTGTGGTGTCCGCCGGAATCAGCGGCTGGCCGAAATGCTTGATATACAGATCGTTTACTTCCTCAACCAGGCGGTGCGCCAGGTAAGCCTCGTCCAGCAGGCCGTCGAGCCCTTCATGGCCGGCCAGGATCGCGGGCGGCTGCAGAAAGAAATGCTCGGCAATCTTCAGTACGGGTTTGATCTGGCTTTCGATACCGGCCTCGCGGGCTACGTCATTGGCGGCGTCCAGCAGGTCCGGGACGAGGTCGATGTAGGCGGTAACAAAGCGGGTCATGACAATGTTGCGATCACCGTCAGCCAGGGAGATGGCCGAATGCAGGTGCGGCAATTGTTTTTCCAGTTGCTGGGCAAGCTGGCCCGTGCTGGCTTCGTGTTGATGGGCACGGGAAATCTGCTCGCGCAATGCGGCGGTGTTCATGAAGGCTCCAGTGGTGCAGGTGTAGGAAAAGGGAGAAGTTAAGGTAGCTCGTTTATACGAGCGCCTAAGACGCATTTGTCATAATTATTTCATGGTTATGCGCCTGCGTTATATCGAATTGCCATCGTTCGTCGGATAAACGATTCCGCACCCGTATTTATTGGCTCTCGCCGATCATTTCTACTCATTTGCCCCTACACATTGCGGGGTTGCAGAGCCTGTCTATACTCGGGTTTGTACGCGATTAGCTGATGACGCCAGACTGCATAAGCAGGCAAGGCTAAGCGGTTGTAAGCAGTATGGAAGCCGCTCCCTTCGACGCAGGTGCAAACCGGCGGGATAACAAGAACGATAAGGGGAACCCGCAATGATGCGACATCCACACGTTTGGATGGGCCTCCTGTTGTGGTCGGTATTCGGCCAGGCGCACGCCGCCTGGACAACGAATATGGCGCCAGGGGCGACTGAAGTCAGTCACGCTGTGTTCGACCTGCACATGACCATTTTCTGGATCTGTGTGGTGATCGGCATTGTCGTGTTTGGCGCGATGTTCTGGTCGATGATCCTGCACCGCCGGTCTACGGGCCAGGTAGCGGCCAAGTTCCACGAGAGCACCACCGTGGAAATTCTCTGGACCGTGGTGCCCTTGCTGATTCTGGTGGCCATGGCCATCCCGGCGACCAAGACCCTGATCAATATTTACGACAGCAGTGAGTCGGATATCGACATCCAAGTCACCGGCTATCAGTGGAAGTGGCATTACAAATACCTGGGCCAGGACGTGGAGTTCTTCAGCAACCTGGCCACGCCCGCCGAGCAGATCCATAACCAGGCCACCAAGGGTGAGCATTATTTGCTCGAAGTCGACCAGCCGCTGGTGCTGCCGGTGGGCGCCAAGGTGCGCTTTTTGGTGACCGCCGCCGACGTGATTCACTCCTGGTGGGTGCCGGCCTTTGCGGTCAAGCGCGACGCCATCCCAGGCTTCGTTAACGAAGCCTGGACCCGGGTCGAGAAACCCGGCATCTACCGTGGCCAGTGCGCCGAATTGTGTGGCAAGGACCATGGTTTCATGCCGATTGTGGTCGAGGTCAAATCCAAGGCCGACTACGACACCTGGCTCGGCGAGCGCAAAGAGGAGGCCGCCAAGCTCAAGGAGCTGACCTCCAAAGAGTGGACGCTCGAAGAGCTGGTTGCCCGTGGCGACAAGGTCTACCACACCACCTGTGTGGCCTGTCACCAGGCCGAAGGCCAGGGCCTGCCGCCGATGTTCCCGGCGCTCAAGGGCTCGAAAATCGCCACCGGGCCTGCCGCCGGCCACCTGAGCCTGGTCTACCACGGTAAGCCCGGCACCGCGATGGCCGCGTTCGGCAAGCAGCTGTCGGAAGTCGATATCGCCGCAGTGGTGACCTACGAGCGCAATGCCTGGGGCAACAACAAGGGCGACATGGTCACGCCTAAAGACGTGCTGGCCATCAAGCAGGCGGAAAGCAAATGACCTACTTCGTTGCGTATGCCCTGAACCGCCCCGCCCACTCGCTTGCAGGAGAACGGCCATGAGCACTGTGATCGACGACCATGGTCACGCCGCTGATCATGCCCACGGCCCCGCCAAGGGTTTGATGCGCTGGGTGCTGACCACCAACCATAAAGACATCGGCACCATGTACCTGTGGTTTGCCTTCACCATGTTTCTGCTCGGCGGCTCGTTCGCCATGGTGATCCGTGCCGAATTGTTCCAGCCCGGGCTGCAGATCGTGGAGCCGGCGTTTTTCAACCAGATGACCACCATGCACGGCCTGATCATGGTGTTCGGCGCGGTGATGCCGGCGTTCGTCGGTCTGGCCAACTGGATGATCCCGCTGATGATCGGCGCGCCCGACATGGCCCTGCCGCGCATGAACAACTTCAGCTTCTGGCTGCTGCCGGCGGCATTCCTGCTGCTGGTGTCCACGCTGTTCAGCCCCGGAGGCGGGCCGAATTTCGGCTGGACCTTCTACGCCCCGCTCTCCACCACCTATGCGCCGGAAAGCGTGACGTTCTTTATCTTCGCGATTCACCTGATGGGCATCAGTTCGATCATGGGCGCGATCAACGTGGTCGCCACCATCCTCAACCTGCGTGCCCCCGGCATGACCCTGATGAAAATGCCGCTGTTCGTCTGGACCTGGCTGATCACCGCTTTCCTGCTGATCGCGGTGATGCCGGTACTGGCCGGTTGCGTGACCATGATGCTGATGGATATCCACTTCGGCACCAGCTTCTTCAGTGCGGCCGGCGGCGGTGACCCGGTGTTGTTCCAGCATGTGTTCTGGTTCTTCGGCCACCCCGAGGTGTACATCATGATCCTGCCGGCGTTTGGCGCCGTCAGCTCGATCATCCCGACGTTCTCGCGCAAGCCATTGTTCGGCTACACCTCGATGGTCTACGCCACGGCGAGCATCGCGTTCCTGTCGTTTATCGTGTGGGCGCACCACATGTTTGTGGTCGGCATTCCGTTGGTAGGCGAGTTGTTTTTCATGTACGCCACGCTGCTGATTGCGGTGCCGACGGGGGTGAAGGTGTTCAATTGGGTCAGCACCATGTGGCAGGGCTCGCTGACCTTCGAGACGCCGATGCTGTTTGCCGTGGCCTTCGTGATTTTGTTCACCATCGGCGGCTTTTCCGGGCTGATGCTGGCCATCGCGCCGGCGGACTTCCAGTACCACGACACCTATTTTGTGGTGGCGCATTTCCATTACGTACTGGTGCCGGGGGCGATCTTCGGGATCTTCGCCTCGGCCTACTACTGGCTGCCGAAATGGACCGGCCACATGTACGACGAAACCCTGGGCAAGCTGCACTTCTGGCTGTCTTTCGTGGGCATGAACATGGCGTTCTTCCCGATGCACTTCGTGGGGCTGGCCGGCATGCCGCGCCGGGTGCCGGACTACAACCTGCAGTTCGCCGACTTCAACATGGTCTCCTCGATTGGCGCGTTCATGTTTGGCGCCACGCAGATCTTCTTCCTGTTTATCGTGATCAAGTGCATCCGAGGCGGCCCGCCGGCGCCGGCCAAGCCGTGGGATGGCGCTGAAGGGTTGGAGTGGAGCGTGCCCTCGCCTGCGCCGTATCACACCTTCACCACGCCGCCGGAGGTTAAATGAATACCCTGGAGCAGGCTGGCCGAGTCTCCTGTGGGAGCTGGCTTGCCTGCGATGAGGTCCTGACAGTCGACGGAGTCGGTGCCTGGTATACCGCCATCGCCGGCAAGCCAGCTCCCACAGAAAATCAACAGCAGGGAGGCGGCCATGGCTGAGTCCATCCCGATCAAGCGCCTGGTCACCCGCCTGCTGATCCTGGTGGTGGCAATGTTCGCCTTCGGCTTTGCGCTGGTGCCGATCTACGACGTGATGTGCAAGGCGTTCGGCATCAACGGCAAGACCGCCGGGCAGTACGAGGGCGAACAGGTGGTTGATTCCTCGCGCCAGGTGCGGGTGCAGTTTTTGTCGACCAACGCTATCGACATGGTTTGGGATTTCTACGCCAAGGCGGACGAAGTGGTGGTCAACCCCGGCGCCGTTACCGAAATGCTGTTTGTGGCCTACAACCCCACGGACAAGCCGATGACCGCCCAGGCGGTGCCGAGCATTTCCCCGGCCGAAGCGGCGATGTACTTCCACAAGACCGAGTGTTTTTGCTTTACCCAGCAGGTGCTGCAGCCAGGTCAGCGCATCGAAATGCCGGTGCGGTTCATCGTCGATCGCGACATGCCCAAGGATGTGAAGCATTTGACCCTGGCGTACACGCTGTTTGACATCACTGCGCGCCAACCGCCGGTGGCTGCCCGTACCGGCGGCTAGCGACTGTTTGCCCGCTCAATCAGGAGAGCGAATACATGTCGACTCATGATACGTACTACGTACCAGCGCAAAGCAAATGGCCGATAATTGCCACGATTGGCATGTTGGTCACCGTGTATGGCCTGGCCGTGTGGTTCAACGATCTGAAAGCGGCGCGCCCGGAATCCCACGGCCCGTGGATCTTTTTCGTCGGCGGGCTGCTGGTGGCTTACATGCTGTTCGGCTGGTTCGGCGCGGTGATCAAGGAAAGCCGCGCCGGTTTGTACAGCGCGCAGATGGACCGCTCGTTCCGCTGGGGCATGAGCTGGTTCATCTTTTCCGAAGTGATGTTCTTTATCGCGTTCTTCGGAGCATTGTTTTATGTGCGGCACATGTCCGGGCCGTGGCTGGGCGGCGAAGGGCATAAGGGCATCGCGCATATGCTGTGGCCGAACTTCGAGTTCGCATGGCCGCTGCTCAACAACCCTGACCCGAAAATGTACCCCGCGCCGGAAGGCACCATCAGTCCGTGGGGCCTGCCGCTGGTCAATACCATCTTGCTGGTGAGTTCCAGCGTGACCATCACCATCGCCCACCATGCCCTGCGCAAAGGCCATCGCGGCGCACTGAAAATCTGGCTGGCGATCACGGTGTTACTGGGGCTGGCGTTCCTGGGGTTCCAGGCCGAGGAGTATATCCACGCCTATAAAGAGCTGGGCCTGACCCTGGGTTCGGGGGTGTACGGCGCAACGTTCTTCATGCTCACCGGCTTTCACGGCGCCCACGTGACCATCGGCACCATCATTCTGTTTGTGATGCTGATGCGCATCCTGCGTGGGCATTTCAATGCCGAGCACCAGTTCGGGTTCGAAGCGGCCAGTTGGTACTGGCACTTTGTGGATGTGGTGTGGATCGGCCTGTTTTTCTTCGTTTATGTGCTGTGAGGGGCTTTACCACGGTGCATGAGAAACCAGCTGGCCGCTGAAAAAGCCCCAGGCGATCAAGCCCACGGTAATCACGGCCAGCACCACACGTACGGTCAAGGCAGTGACGAGGCAGTTGGAGTTGCCCTCGTCCTTGACCAGGAAGAACAAGCCACTGAACAGGCTCACGACAGTCGCGATCAGCATCAGGGCTATAGCTGCTTTGAGCATGGTCAGGTTCCATTCGGATGGGCGGGCAATGAAAACAAGTATAGCCAGCGCCATAAAAGACTTTCGCCCAGGGCTCGCACCCACGTTGGTGGTGCTGGTACTGCTGCCGTTGATGGTGGGCCTGGGCTTCTGGCAACTGGCTCGCGGCCATGAAAAACAGCTGCTGGTGGACCGTTATGCCGAGCGGCGCGTGGCCGACCCGGTCAGCAGCCTGCAGCTCGATGACATGCCTGACCCGGCCTTCCGCCGTGTGCACCTGCGCGGGCAATTCGATGCCGAGCACAGCGTGTTGCTGGATAACCGTATGCGCGACGGCAAGGCCGGTGTCGAGCTGCTGCAACCGTTTCATGACCAGGCCAGCGGCCTGTGGCTGTTGCTCAACCGTGGCTGGCTGCCTTGGCCGGACCGGCGCACGCCTCCCGTCTTCATCACCCCTGAGCAACCGATGAACCTCGACGCCTGGGTGTACGTAGCCCCTGGCGAAACCTTCCAGCTGCACGCCGACCCGGCGAGCGCGCAATGGCCGCGCCTGCTGACGGCGCTGCATCCCGCCGCGCTATGGGCCGAGCTGGGTCGCAGCGGCTTTGCCTACGAGCTGCGCGCCGAAGCCGGCCCGGCTACGTACGACACCACTTGGCCGGTGGTTGGCATGGGCCCGGAAAAACACCTGGGGTACGCCGTGCAGTGGTTCGCCATGGCGTTGGCGCTGTTGGCGCTTTACCTCTACCTCGGATGGCACAACAAAAAGGAGAAGCACCATGGGAGCGGCCATGAATCCACTCAACATGTCTGAGGTGCCCGACCGCCGCAAAGGCCGTTGGCAACTGATTTTGATCCTGCTGATGGTGATCGGGCCGATGGCGCTGGCCACCTTTATGTACAAATTGCAGTTCTGGGTGCCGGACAGCCGCAGCTACCACGGTGAGCTGATCGGTAACGGCCAGACCCGCGCCGATATTGGCGTGCAAGCCGATGAAGAACGCTGGCAACTGCTGGTCACCGCGCCCACCGCGTGCGCGGCCGATTGCCAGCAACTGGTGTACCTGGCGCGTCAGCTGCAAATCAGCCTCGGCCGTGACGCCTCCCGTGCCAGCCATGCCTTGGCCAGCGCGCAGCCGGTAAGTAGCGAGTACGAGGCCAAGCTCAAGGCCGAATACCCGCAACTGCAACGCTACTCGCTGGACCTGTCGACCTTCACCAAAGACGCCGCCGCCCCCGGCGATGCGCAACTGTGGATCGTCGACCCGCACGGCAATCTGGTGCTGCGCTACGACGCCAAGGTCAAGGGCAAGGACCTGCTCAACGACCTGCGCCTGCTGCTGAAACTGTCGAATATCGGATGAGGGCACCGTCATGGCCAAGCCTGGATTTCGCCTCGCGTTGTTTGCCACCCTGCTCGCGCTGCTGGTCGTGCTGCTCGGCGCCTATACGCGCCTGACCCACGCCGGTCTCGGTTGCCCGGACTGGCCCGGTTGCTATGGCTTTATCAGCGTGCCGCAAAGCGAAGCCCAACTGGCCCATGCCGAGCTGCATTTCCCTGATACGCCGGTGGAGGCCGACAAGGGTTGGGCCGAGATGACGCATCGTTACTTTGCCGGCACCCTCGGCTTGCTGATTGTGTTACTGGCGGCGCGTTCGTGGAGCCATCGGCGGGACCCGGGGCAGCCGGTAAAATTGCCGCTGTTTCTGTTGGCGGTGGTGTTTGCCCAGGCGGCGTTCGGCATGTGGACGGTCACCTTGAAGCTATGGCCGCAGGTGGTGACGGGCCACTTGTTGGGCGGTTTTGCCACTTTGAGCCTGCTGTTTTTACTGACCTTGCGCCTGTCCGGCGTACTGCCCGCGTTAATCGTGCCCAAGCGCCTGCAATATTGGGCGACGGCCGGGTTGGTGTTGGTGATCGGGCAGATCGCCTTGGGCGGTTGGGTCAGTTCCAATTACGCTGCGGTGGCCTGTATCGACTTGCCCACCTGCCATGGCGAGTGGTGGCCGGCGGCAGACTTTGCCAATGGCTTTCACCTTACCCAGCATATCGGCCCGAATTACCTCGGCGGCCAACTCGACAGCGAAGCGCGCACCGCCATCCACATCACCCATCGCATTGGCGCGGTGCTGGTCACGCTGGTGTTGCTGGGCCTGGCCTGGCAGTTGCGCGTCGTGGGCATGACCCGGCTCGCGGGCCTGTTGCTGATCGCGCTGGCGGCGCAACTCTGTCTGGGCTTGAGCAACGTGTATTTCCATCTGCCGTTGCCGGTCGCGGTCGGCCATAACGCCGGTGGCGCCGCGTTGTTGCTGACGCTGGTGCTGGTCAATTACCACGCCCGCACCAGTTTGGTCCGGGTGCGTAACCAACTGCCGTTCGGCTGGCGCTTTATCCCGCGCAAACACGTATCGGGCCTCATCACCCTTAAAGGAGAGATGCCATGGCGACCTTGATCGGCGCGCGTCACGATCAGGCGATCTGGCGAGATTATCTGGAGCTGACCAAGCCGAAAGTGGTGGTGCTGATGCTCATCACCTCCTTGGTAGGCATGTTCCTCGCGACCCGCGCCGGGGTGCCGTGGACGGTGCTGGTGTTCGGTAACCTGGGCATTGCGCTGTGTGCTGGTGGGGCGGCGGCGGTCAACCATGTGGTGGATCGGCGGATTGATGCGGTGATGGCGCGCACGCTTAAGCGGCCGATGGCGCAGGGGCGCGTGTCGCCGGTGGCGGCATTGGCCTTTGCGTTGTTTCTGGCTGTGGCTGGTTTGGTCTTGCTGCTGGCGTTCACCAACCCCCTGGCGGCCTGGCTGACGCTGGCCTCGTTGCTGGGTTATGCGGTGATCTACACCGGCTTCCTCAAGCGCGCCACGCCGCAGAATATCGTCATCGGCGGTCTCGCCGGGGCGGCGCCGCCGTTGTTGGGCTGGGTTGCGGTGACCGGGCATGTCAGCGCCGAGCCGCTGCTGCTGGTGCTCATCATCTTTGCCTGGACCCCGCCGCACTTCTGGGCCCTGGCCATTCACCGCAAGGAGGAATACGCCAAGGCGGATATTCCGATGTTGCCGGTCACCCACGGCGAGCACTACACCAAGGTGCATATCCTGCTCTACACCTTCGCCCTGCTGGCGGTGAGCCTGATGCCTTACGTCATCCATATGAGCGGCCTGCTGTACCTGGGCTGTGCGCTGGTGTTGGGCGCACGCTTTCTGCAATGGGCCTGGGTGCTGTACCGTGGCAGCAAGCCGCACGCGGCGATCAGCACGTTCAAGTACTCTATCTGGTACTTGTTCCTGCTGTTTATCGCCCTGCTCGTAGACCACTACTTACTGTTGAACCTATGACCCGAACTCAAAAAACCGTCTTTATCCTGGTGGCCATCGTCGCGTTGATCATGGGCCTGACCGTCAACAAAGTGCTCAGCGGCAAAGGCCAGGGCGACCCCACTGCGCTGATCGACGCCGGTATCATCCTGTTGCCGCAAAGCCGCCAGCTGCCGCCGGTGACCATGACCAATCAAGACGGCCAGCCCGTTGTGGTCAACGAGCTGAAAGGCAAGTGGAGCCTGCTGTTCTTCGGTTACACCTTCTGCCCGGACATCTGCCCCACCACCCTCGCCCAACTGCGCCAGATCAAGAGCGAACTGCCGAAAGAGGCGGTGGATAAGTTGCAGGTGATTTTGGTCAGTGTCGACCCGAACCGCGACACACCGACCCAGCTCAAGCAATACCTGGGCTATTTCGACCCGCAATTCCAGGGCCTGACGGGTGCAAATGTGGGCGATGTGCAGAAGGTTTCGAACGCGGTGAGCATCCCGTTCATCCCGGCGGATACCAGCAAGCCGAACTACACCGTCGACCACAGCGGTAACCTGGCGCTGATCGGCCCGGACGGTACGCAGCGTGGGTTTGTTCGTGCGCCGTTGAACAATCAAAAGCTGGTGGCGCAGTTGCCGGTTTTACTCCAGCGTAAATAAGCCGACCGCCAACCCAGCCGACAATACAAATTACTTGTGGGAGCTGTGCAGGGTTTGAACATCGAGTCAGTGCTCAAGTTTGTTGACCTGATCCTTCAGGCAACACCTGACAAATGTGGGAGGGGGCTTGCCCCCGATGGCAGTGGTTCAGTCACCAGATGCAGTGACTGACACTCCGCTATCGGGGGCAAGCCCCCTCCCACATTTTTTGATCTTCAGTGTGCTGCAGATCGCGTCAGATCAGAACGCCGGCAGAATTGCGCCTTTGTACTTCTCAAGAATGAACGCTTTCACTTCGGGCGTGTGCAGGGCTGCAACCAGCTTCTTCACGGCGTCCGAATCCTTGTTGTCGTCGCGGGTGACCAGGATGTTCACGTAAGGCGAGTCGTTGCCTTCGATCACCAGGGCGTCCTTGGACGGGTCCAGCTTGGCTTCCAGGGCGTAGTTGGTGTTGATCAGTGCCAGGTCGACCTGGGTCAGCACGCGCGGCAGGGTGGCGGCTTCCAGTTCGCGGAATTTCAGGTTTTTCGGGTTGCCGGTGATGTCCTTGATGGTCGACAGGATGTTGGTCGGGTCCTTCAGGGTGATCAGGTTGTACTTGGCCAGCAGCAACAGTGCGCGGCCGCCGTTGGTGGCGTCGTTCGGGATCACCACGTTGGCGCCGCTTGGCAGCTCTTCCAGCTTCTTGTACTTGCTGGAGTAGGCGCCCAGGGGCTCCAGGTGCACAGCGCCGACGCTCACCAGGTGAGTGCCTTTGGTTTTGTTGAACTCATCCAGGTACGGCTGGTGCTGGAAGAAGTTGGCGTCCAGGCGCTTTTCAGCTACCTGCACGTTCGGCTGCACGTAGTCGGTGAAGACCTTGACCTGCAAATCCACGCCTTCTTTGGCGAGTGCAGGCTTCACGAATTCGAGGATTTGCGCGTGGGGCACAGGCGATGCAGCGACCGTGATGGTCTCGGCAGCATGGGCGGAAAACGCGGCAACGGCGGCGAAAGCAACCAGTAGTTTTTTCATTCAACAAGCTCCTTGTTCGGGCATGGGCCGGCGGGTGGCCGGCCATGGCCGTTATTTTCGAGAATAGTGTGTCACCAGCTTGTCGCCGATGGTTTGCAGAATTTGAACCAGCACAATCAGCATGATCACGGTAACGACCATCACATCGTCCTGGAAACGCTGGTATCCATAACGGATCGCCAGGTCACCCAAGCCACCGGCGCCCACTACGCCTGCCATGGCGGTGTAGCCCACCAGAGCGATGGCGGTGACGGTGATGGCCGCAATGATGCCGGGCTTTGCTTCCGGCAGAAGCGCCTTGACGATGATCTGCCGAGTGGTGGCGCCCATGGCTTGGGTCGCCTCGATGATGCCGCGATCCACCTCGCGCAATGCGGTTTCCACCAACCGCGCAAAGAACGTCGAAGCCCCTACCACCAGCGGTGGAATCGCGCCGGCCACGCCAAGCGACGTGCCGGTGATGAAGATCGTCGTCGGGATCATCACGATCAGCAGAATGATAAACGGCAGGGAGCGTATAGCGTTGACGATAAATGCCAGTACGCCATAGGTGGCTTTCTGCTCCAGCAACTGACGTGGGCTGAACAGAAACAACAGAATGCCCAGCGGCAGGCCCACCAGCACGGTGAAAAACAGCGAGGTGCTGAGCATCAGCAGGGTGTCGCCGGTGGCAACCCAGATGTCCGCCCAATCAACCTTGTCGAAGTAATGCAGTAATACGTCCATTAACGCAGGACCTCCATGTGCACATCGGCTGCGGTGAAGCGGGCGAATGCCGCTTCCATGTCACCGCCGGTGATGGCCAGGGTCAGTTGCCCGTAGGGGGTGTCTTTGATGTGGTCGATTCGACCGGCAAGGATGCTGTAGTCCACCCCCGTTTCACGGGCGACAGTGCCCAGCAACGGCGCGTAGGTCGCTTCGCCCTGGAACGTCAGGCGTACGATGCGGCCCGGCACATGGGCGAACACATCACGCTGCTCGCCTTCATCGACTTGCTCGGCTTCTTGCACGAAGCGCTTGGTGGTCGGGTGCTTGGGGTGCAGGAACACCTCGGCCACCGAGCCTTGCTCGACGATCACACCGGCGTCCATCACGGCCACGTGATCGCACACGCGGCGGATCACGTCCATTTCATGGGTGATCAGCACGATGGTCAGCTTCAGCTCGCGGTTGATCTCAGCCAGCAGTTTCAGCACCGAGGCGGTGGTTTGCGGGTCGAGGGCGCTGGTGGCTTCATCGCACAGCAGGATTTTTGGCTTGGTCGCCAGGGCGCGAGCGATGCCGACGCGCTGCTTCTGGCCGCCGGACAACTGCGCCGGGTACTTCTTGGCGTGGTCCGACAAGCCGACGCGGGCCAGCAGTTCGGCCACGCGCAGGTCGATGTCCTTGCGCGACAATTCGCCGGCCAGGGTCAGTGGCAGCGCCACGTTGTCGGCCACGGTCTTGGACGCCAGCAGGTTGAAGTGCTGGAAAATCATCCCGACCTGCTGGCGGAAACGACGCAGGCCGTTGGCGTCCAGTGCGGTGACTTCTTCGCCGTCGACATTGATCTGACCGCCGCTGGGTTGTTCCAAGCGATTGATCAGACGCAGCAGGGTACTTTTTCCCGCACCGGAGTGGCCAATGAGGCCGAACACCTGGCCGTTTTCGACGCGCAGGCTGGTGGGATGCAGCGCGGGGATTTCCTTACCGGCGACGCGGTAGGTTTTATGGACGTTATGAAACTCGATCACGTAGCGAACCTTGTGGGGCGCATGGAAAAGGGATCAGCGGTTAGCCGGGCGCGCATTTTAGCCTGTCCGTATAGTGTTTCTTAGCATTTATTTCGCATTCAACCAGCGATTTGGCAATAACGCGATCAAAGGTCATAAAAAAGGAACGGTGCAAAACCGTGTCAGTCACTACTTAAGCAACTCGATTTCCCAGGTGCCGTGCCTGGGGTTTTGCTCAAACGAGCCGGGGACCGCTCTGGCCACTTTGAATAAGGAGTTTTGACTGATGAGTACCAAGAAGCCAGCTACCCCGCCGAAGAGTGAGCTTGCGGGCACCGACACCCTGGACCGTGGCAACACCAACGCCAAGTTGCAGTCCCTCGAGGCGTTCCGTTGCGACGCGACCGGCCAGGCGCTGCGCACCAACCAGGGCGTGAAGATTTCCGATAACCAGAACACCCTCAAAGTTGGTTCCCGCGGCCCGTCGCTGCTGGAAGACTTCATCATGCGTGAAAAAATCACGCACTTTGACCATGAGCGTATCCCGGAGCGCATCGTGCATGCTCGCGGCACCGGCGCCCATGGTTACTTTCAGACTTATGAAAACCATTCTGCGCTGACCAAGGCCGGTTTCCTGCGTGACCCTGGGCATAAAACCCCTGTGTTCGCACGCTTTTCTACTGTGCAGGGCCCACGCGGTTCCGGCGATACGGTGCGCGACGTGCGTGGTTTTGCCGTGAAGTTCTTCACCGACGAAGGCAACTTCGACCTGGTGGGGAACAATATGCCGGTGTTTTTCATTCAAGACGCGATCAAGTTTCCTGACTTCGTGCATGCGGTAAAACCTGAGCCACACAACGAGATTCCTACCGGCGGTTCGGCCCACGATACGTTCTGGGATTTTGTCTCGCTGCAGCCGGAATCAGCGCACATGGTGATCTGGGCCATGTCCGACCGTGCGATTCCAAAAAGCCTGCGCAGCATGCAGGGGTTCGGGGTGCATACCTTCCGCCTGGTGAATGCCGAGGGTAAATCCAACTTCGTCAAATTCCACTGGCGCCCTACAGCCGGCACCTGCTCGCTGGTGTGGGACGAGGCCCAAAAGCTTGCAGGTAAAGATACCGATTACCACCGCCGCGACCTGTGGGAGTCGATTGAAAGCGGCGATTACCCTGAGTGGGAGCTGGGCGTGCAGGTGATTCCTGAAGACAAGGAGCACGCGTTCGACTTCGACATCCTCGACCCGACCAAGCTGATCCCCGAAGAGCTGGTGCCGATCACCCCATTGGGCAAGATGGTGCTGAACCGCAACCCGGATAACTTCTTTGCCGAAGTCGAGCAGGTGGCGTTCTGCCCTGGGCACATCGTGCCGGGCATCGACTTCTCCAATGACCCCCTGCTGCAAGGCCGGTTGTTTTCCTACACCGATACGCAGATCAGCCGACTGGGTGGCCCGAACTTTCACCAGTTGCCGATCAACCAGCCGGTGACGCCGCTGCATAACAACCAGCGCGATGCGATGCACCGCAGCACCATCGACAAGGGCCGTGCCTCGTACGAGCCGAACTCGATTGATGGCGGCTGGCCGAAAGAAACCCCACCTGCGGCGCAGGACGGTGGTTTCGAGAGCTATCCGGAACGCATCGAGGCGCACAAGGTGCGTGAGCGTAGCGAGTCTTTCGGCGATCACTTCTCCCAGGCGCGCCTGTTCTTTCGCAGCATGAGCAAGCACGAGCAAGAGCACATTATTGCGGCGTACAGCTTTGAGTTGGGCAAGGTGGAGCGCGAGTTTATTCGTGCGCGTCAGGTTAATGAGATCCTGGCCAATATCGACCTGGAGCTGGCCAAGCGCGTGGCACAGAACCTGGGCCTGCCGGTGCCGACCAAAGGCACGGTGCCTGAGCGTCAAACCAAGCCTGAGCGGTCACCTGCGCTGAGCCAGGCGAATTTGCTGCCGGGCGATATCAAGACGCGCAAAGTGGCAATTCTGGCAGCCAACGGTGTGGATGCTGCGGCGATTGCCGCGTTGAAGAAGGCGCTGGAAGCTGAAGGTGCACACGCCAAGCTGCTGGGGCCGACCTCGGCACCGGTGAAGACCGCCGATGGCAAGAACCTGCCGGTGGATGCTTCGATGGAGGGCATGCCGTCGATTGCGTTTGATGCGGTGTTCGTACCTGGCGGTAAAGAGTCGATCAAGGCGTTGAGCGGCGATGGCGTAGCGCTGCATTTCCTGCTGGAGGCGTACAAACATCTGAAGGCGATTGCGCTCGCCCCGGATGCCAAGCCCTTGCTGGACCTGCTGAAGCTTGAGGTGGATGCGGGCTTGATCGTGGGCGCGGATGCCAAGGCGTTCAAGGCGTTTTTCGCCGCGATCGGCCAGCATCGGGTTTGGGATCGTGAGCCTAAGGCCAAGGCGATTCCGGCTTAGGTCGTTACGTCATCGCAGGCAAGCCAGCTCCCACATTTGAATGTGTTCACAGTTCAAAATATGGGGGCTGGCTTGCCCGCGATGCTTTATTGCGCCTTGCGCGGAATCAGCACTACCTGCGCCGGAATGTGTTTCAGAATCTGCCGGTGAATCTTCAGGTCATACCCCGAATCAATTCGCTTCACCCGTTTGGTCAGCAACGTGGCCAGCCACGGGTAATCCTGGGTGCGCGGCGCCTGGATGCTCACGTCGCATTGGTAATTCACCACATCGGTAGCAATCGCATCCAACTGATGGCGAAGTTCTTCGATATTGGTGAGGTTTAACGCAACCGTGGTGCTTTCAGCGGCCGGGTCGATGACTTTGGCGGCAGGCTTGGCCTCGGCGGCTTTGAGCGCGGCCTCGGCTTTATCCAGTTCGGCTTTGCGTGCGTGGGTGATGGCGCTGTTCACGCCGCCGGTGAGTGCGGGCGCCTTGGGCATCAATGCGCGGGCACGGCTCAGGGCAGTAGCGGCGGCATTTACATCACCTTTTTGCAGCACGATCTGGCTGCGCTGTAGGTAGGCTTCGGCCAATTGGCGCTGGTACGGTTCCAGGGCCGGGTCGTTGGGCGACTGGGCTTGCAGTGCGGCCAGTTGGTCTTCGGCGGTGGCCAGCTCACTGCTGGCCAGGTTTTGCTCCAGCTGCGCGATGGCGACAGCGCGTGCGTCCGGGGCCTCGGGGGCGGCGGGCGGTGTGCTCTGACAGGCGCCCAGCAGCAAGGAAAATGCGGCAAGGAGCAGATAACGGGAGTTGAACGGCTTCATTCCTGCGACTCTCTAATTGCGCAAAAAGCGAGCAAGTCTACACCCCTCGACGGGGCAGGACAAAACTCAGCAGAAACAGGGCGGCGGCCGTGACCACAATCGACGGCCCGGCCGGCGTGTCCTTGAACCAGGACAGCGCCAGGCCCCCACATACTGCCAGCATCCCCAGCAGGCTGGCGCCGATCGCCATCTGCTCCGGTGAGCGGGCATGGCGCTGGGCGGCGGCGGCGGGAATGATCAGCAGCGACGTGATCAACAATACGCCGACAATCTTCATCGCGACAGCGATCACCACGGCGATCAACAACATCAAGGCCATGCGCAGAGCGGGTACGGGCAGGCCCTCCACCGTGGCCAGCTCTTCATGCACGGTGATCGCCAGCAGTGGGCGCCACAGGGCCACCAGCAACACCAGCACGACCGCGCTGCCGCCGAGGATCCACGAGAGGTCGGTGGGGCTGATCGCCAGCAAGTCGCCGAACAGGTAGGCCATCAGGTCGATGCGCACTTCATGCATAAAGCTCAGCACCACCAGGCCCAGGGACAAGGTGCTCGGCGCGAGGATGCCCAGCAGTGTGTCGGAGGCCAGCGGCTGGCGCTGTTGCAGGGTCACCAGCAGCACCGCCAGCAGCAGGCAGCCCACGGTCACGGCGATGGTCGGGCTCACATCCAGCAGGAAGCCCATGGCCACGCCCAGCAGCGCGGCGTGCGACAAGGTGTCGCCGAAATACGCCATGCGGCGCCACACCACGAACGAGCCCAACGGGCCCGCCACCAATGCCAAAGCCAAGCCTGCCAGCAGGGCGTAGAGCAGAAAATCAGCCATGCTTGCAGCTATCTCCATGGACGTGGGTATGAGAGGCGGCGGGATCGTCGACCACGGCGCCATGCAGATCATGGGCGTGGTCGTGATGGTGGTGGTAGATCGCCAGGCTCTGCGCGTTCTTGCCGAACAACTCGACAAACGCCGGGTCGCCGCTGACCTGTTCCGGGTGGCCGGAGCAACACACATGGCGATTGAGACACACCACCTGGTCGGTGGTGCTCATGACCAGGTGCAGGTCGTGGGAGACCATCAGCACGCCGCAGCCATGACGGTCGCGCAGGCGGGTGATCAGGCTGTACAGCTCGGCCTGGCCGGCGACGTCGACGCCTTGCACGGGCTCATCGAGCACCAGCAACTGCGGTTCGCGCAACAAGGCGCGGGCCAGCAGTACGCGCTGCATTTCGCCGCCGGAAATGCTTTGTACCGGGCTGTCAATCACCTGTTCGGCGCCGACTTCCTTGAGCGCAGCCAGTGCGCGGGCGCGATCCACGCCCGGCACCAGGCGCAAAAAGCGCAGTACGGACAACGGCAAGGTCGGGTCCACATGCAGTTTTTGCGGCATGTAACCAACGCGTAGCCTGGGCTTGCGCCACACGCTGCCGGTGTCGGGCTTGAGCAGGCCGAGCACGGCGCGCACCAGGGTGGTCTTGCCGGCGCCATTGGGGCCGATCAGCGTCACGATCTGCCCCGGCTCCACACTCAGCGCGATGTTATCCAGCACGTTTTGCCCGGCGAACGTGACCCCGACCTGCTCCAGGCGGATTAACGCATTGCTCATCAAGCCCCCTGGCAGCCCGAGCAGAGCCCGACCACTTCGACGGTTTGCCCTTCGACCCTGAAGCCGACGTCGGCGGAGCTTTTGATGATGGCGTCGCTGATGCTTTTTTGTTGAAGCTCGATGGCGGCGTGGCACTCGCGGCAGATCAGGAACTGGCCCTGGTGCGCGTGTTCCGGGTGGTTGCAGCCGACGAACGCGTTGAGCGAGGCAATGCGGTGCACCAGGCCGTTTTCCAGCAGGAAATCCAGTGCGCGGTACACGGTGGGCGGCGCGGCGCGGCGGCCATCCTGCTCGCTGAGTACGCCGAGAATGTCGTAGGCGCCCAGCGGCTTGTGGCTCTGCCACACCAGTTCCAGCACCCGACGGCGCAAGGCGGTCAGGCGCAAGCCCTTCTGCGCACACAGGGTGTCGGCCTCCGACAGCGCGGTATGCACGCAGTGAGAGTGGTCGTGGGGACGGCTGGCAAGCGGTGTTTTAGGCATGAGCGGCGACAGACATTTGATAGAGACGTTATTATGTTACCCGTTCCTACGCCATTGAGTGGTCATCGTGTCCCGACTTTTTCCCGTTTTTGTCGTTTTTGTCACCAGTTTGTTCATCGCGGGTGCCGCTCAGGCCGAGGTCAAGGTGCTGACCAGCATCAAGCCGTTGCAGTTGATTGCCGCCGCTGTGCAGGACGGCGTGGCGGTTCCCGAGGTGTTGTTGCCGCCTGGCGCATCGCCGCATAACTATGCCTTGCGCCCATCCGACGTACGGCGCGTGCAGTCGGTGGATCTGCTGTACTGGATCGGCCCGGACATGGAAAGCTTCCTGCCTCGCGTATTGAAAGGTCGGACAGCGACAACCGTGGCGGTTCAGGATCTACCCGGTATGAAGTTGCGTCGTTTCGCCGAAGATAGCCACTCCCACGCTGACGATGCCGACGAACATGATCACGATCACCGCCCAGGCAGCTTGGATGCGCATTTGTGGCTGTCGACGGTCAATGCTCGCGTAATTGCAGCGCGCATGGCGTCTGACCTAAGCGCTGCCGACCCGGCCAATGCTGGGCGTTACCAGGGCAACGTGAAGGCATTTGATGAGCGCCTGGATGCGTTGGATGCCCGCTTGAAAGCGCGCCTGGCGAGTGTGGGCGACAAGCCCTACTTCGTATTCCACGAAGCTTTTGATTACTTCGAAGCCGCTTACGGGCTCAAGCACACGGGCGTGTTCAGCGTGGCCGCCGAAGTCCAGCCAGGCGCCCAGCATGTGGCGGCGATGCGTACGCGGTTGCAGGAAGTGGGCAAGACCTGTGTGTTCAGCGAGCCGCCGTTGCGCCCGCGGTTGGCTGAGACGTTGGTGGCCGGCTTGCCGGTAAAACTGGCCGAACTGGATGCGTTGGGCGGTTACACCCCGGCGACGGCGCAGGGTTATGAGCAGGTGCTGGAGAAGTTGGGGAATGACTTGGCGGGGTGCCTGGAGTCGCTCTGACAGCCGACATAGAACTACTGTGGGAGCTGGCTTGCCTGCGATAGCGATGTCGACTGACACACCGCCATCGCAGGCAAGCCAGCTCCCACATTGACTGAGTCGGTTTTTAGAGTGCGAACGGCAAGTGCACAGTCACCTGCTGACGCTGCGCCAAGCGATGCTCGAACTCAGCCGGGTCATGAATCAACACATCCTGCCCGGCAAATGACTCGGCAGCGATCAGGCGTGACAGCCAGAACCGCACGCACGCCACGCGTAACAGGGTCGGCCACAGTTCGGCTTCCTTGGCGGTAAACGGCCGCAGCCCGGCATAGGCGCCCAGCAGTGCGCGGGCGCGTTGCCCGTCAATCACTCCGTCGGCATCCGAACACCAGTCATTCAGGGCGATCGCCACGTCGTACAGCATTGGGCCCGAGCAGGCGTTGTAGAAGTCGATCAAGCCGGTCAGGTGCGTGCCTTCGAACATCGCATTGTCGCGAAACAGGTCGGCGTGAACATTGGCTCGCGGCAGGGCTAGGATGTCGGCCTTGTGCGCTTCGATCTCCGCCAACGCGGCGTGCAGCAGGCGCTGCTGCGCCTCGCTCAGGTGTGAAATCAGCTGCGCGCCTTCGCTAAGCATCCAGTCCAGCCCGCGATCGGTCTTGCGCTCCAGCACTTTCTCGCCTTGTGTGGCCAGGTGCAGGTGGCCGAGCAGGTCACCGACCTGTGCGCAATGTTGCGCGTTGGCGTCCTTGATGTGCTTGCCGGCCAGGCGCGGTTGCAGCAGCGCCGGCTTGCCCTTCAACTCGCGCAAGGCCACGCCGTCGGTAGTGCGCAGGGCATAAGGCACCGGCAGGTCGGCGTCGTGGAGCACGTCGAGCAGTTCGATGAAGAACGGCATTTCGGCGACCGGGCCGCGCTCAACCAGGGTCAGGACGAATTCGCCCTGTTCCAGGCTGATAAAGAAATTGGTGTTTTCGCTACCGGCGGCAATCCCCTGGAAATCAAGCAGGCGGCCGAGCCCGTATGGGGCGAGAAAGGTTTCCAGCTCGGGCCGAGCCAGCGGGGTGAACACAGACATGGTTAAAACTGCCAGTACGGGCGCCGCGGTGTGCGGCGCCAATTTAAGTTAAGAAATCATTTCCATTCGAAGATCTTCCATGACGGGATCAGCATATCCGGCTGGTCAGAGCGGATGAAGTTCGCATCGGTTCCGTCCGCACGCACCAGGAAGTACGGCGCAAAGCCTTTCTGGGTCACCTTGATCGCGTACAGGAAACCATTCTGGCGGTATTCCTGAATGGTCTTGTCGCCTTCCGTGCGAATGGTAACTTCCGGGTCGCCGGACGGGGCAGTGTCTGCCGCCATGGCCATCATCGGAGTGAGTGCAATCAAGCCGGTCAACAACAAGCGATTTACTGTACGCATGATAACCTTGTCCCTTTGTCGTCATTGGTCCGGCTATTCTAGCGCCTGACCCGCCGAAAAGGTTGATCCTGCTCATGAGCCAAGCCCCCCTCGTCCTGGTGGACGGTTCTTCTTATCTGTACCGCGCCTTTCACGCGCTGCCACCGCTGACCACCTCCAAAGGCCTGCCGACCGGTGCGGTCAAGGGCGTGTTGAACATGCTCAAAAGCCTGCGCAAGCAGTACCCGGACAGCCCGTTCGCCGTCGTGTTCGACGCCAAGGGTGGGACCTTTCGCGATGACATGTACGCCGAATACAAGGCCAACCGCCCGAGCATGCCCGATGACATGCGCTTGCAGATCGAGCCGCTGCACCAGAGCGTGATCGCCCTGGGCTTCCCGTTGCTGTGCGTCGAAGGCGTCGAAGCCGATGACGTGATCGGCACCCTGGCCCGCAGCAGTGCGGCGGCTGACCGCCCGGTGGTGATTTCCACCGGTGACAAGGACATGGCGCAGTTGGTCGACGGGCACATTACCTTGGTCAACACCATGACCGGTAGCGCGATGGACATCGAGGGCGTAAAGGAGAAATTTGGCGTCGCTCCGGAGCAGATCATCGACTATCTGGCGCTGATGGGCGATTCGTCCGACAACATCCCGGGCGTTCCGGGTATTGGTCCGAAGACCGCTTCCGGCCTGCTGGTGGGCGTGAATGGCGGCCTCAAAGAGCTGTACGAGCAGTTGGACATTGTGCCGACCTTGCCGATTCGCGGGGCCAAAAACCTGCCGGCCAAGCTGGAAGAGCATCGGGAGATGGCATTCCTGTCCTATCAGTTGGCGACGATCAAGATCGACGTGCCGCTGGATGTGGGCTTGGATGATCTGCACCTGATTGAACCGGACCGCGAAAAGCTGCTGGAGCTGTATACGCTGCTGGAGTTCAAGAGCTGGGTTGACGAAATTCAGCGCGATGCCAAGCGTGTCGAGCTGAAGACCTCGACCGAGGCGGCTCCGGCTGTTGAACAAGTGATTGAGGCGGCAGCGCCGGCAGAGGCGTCCTACACCACCATCCTCGATCAGGCCACATTCGACCTCTGGCTCAAAAAGCTCAATGCCGCGAAGTTGTTTGCTTTCGACACCGAAACCACCGGAATCGACGCGCAGCAGGCGCAGTTGGTCGGGGTTTCGTTTGCCGTGCAGCCTCACGAAGCAGCCTACATTCCGCTGACCCATTCCTACATCGGTGCGCCGCAGCAACTGGATCGCGACAGCGTGTTGCTGGCCTTGAAGCCATTACTGGAAGACCCGAGCAAGCTCAAGGTCGGCCAGCACGCCAAGTTCGACATGAATATCCTGGCCAACTGCGCCATCGGCGGCGACCCGGCGAACGGCATCACCGTACGCGGCATCGCTTTCGACACCATGCTCGAATCCTACGTGTTGAACTCCACGGCGACCCGCCATGACATGGACAGCCTGGCCAAGAAGTACCTGGACTACGACACCGTCAGCTTCCAGGACATCGCCGGCAAAGGCGCCAAGCAGCTGACGTTCGACCAGATCCCGCTCGAACAGGCGGGCCCTTACGCCGCTGAAGATGCCGACGTGACGTTGCGCCTGCATCAGGCATTGCATGCGCAGCTCGCGGCCATACCGAGCCTGGCGAGTGTGTTGACGGACATCGAAATACCCCTGGTGCCGGTGCTGGCGCGTATTGAACGCCAGGGCGCCTTGGTGGATGCGCAATTGCTCGGCGTGCAGAGTATTGAGCTGGGCAACAAGATGGTTGAGCTGGAGCGCCAGGCGTTCGAGATCGCCGGAGAGGAATTCAACCTGGGCTCGCCCAAGCAGCTTGGGGCGATTCTTTACGAGAAACTCGGCCTGCCGGTGCTGAAAAAAACCGGCAAAGGGCAGGCGTCCACGGCCGAAGAAGTGCTGGCCAAGCTGGCCGAAGATGACTATCCGCTGCCCAAGGTGCTGATGCAGTACCGCAGCATGAGCAAGCTGAAAAGCACTTACACCGACCGCCTGCCGGAGCAGATAAACCCGCGTACCGGTCGGGTTCACACCTCTTATCATCAGGCGGTGGCGGCGACCGGGCGCCTGTCTTCCAGCGACCCGAACCTGCAGAACATCCCGGTGCGCACCGCCGAGGGACGGCGGATTCGCCAGGCATTTGTCGCGCCCAAGGGCTACAAGCTGCTGGCGGCCGACTATTCGCAGATCGAACTGCGGATCATGGCGCACTTGTCCAAGGACGAGGGGCTGATGAATGCGTTCCGCAATGACCTGGACGTGCACACCGCCACGGCGGCCGAGGTGTTCAAGGTTGAGTTGGCCGAGGTCACGTCGAACCAGCGGCGCAGTGCCAAGGCGATCAACTTCGGCTTGATCTACGGCATGGGCGCACAGAAGCTCGGCAAGGACATCGGCGTCGATACCA
This sequence comes from Pseudomonas viridiflava, assembly GCF_900591205.1. Classification (GTDB taxonomy): domain Bacteria; phylum Pseudomonadota; class Gammaproteobacteria; order Pseudomonadales; family Pseudomonadaceae; genus Aquipseudomonas. Next base: position 38,657 of record NZ_UUPU01000001.1, on the reverse strand, counting down.
AGACGGCCAAGGCTTACATCGACGTGTACTTCGCTCGCTACCCGGGCGTTCGCGAGTACATGGAGCGCACCCGCGCCCAGGCGGCCGATCAAGGCTATGTCGAAACCTTCTTCGGGCGTCGGCTGTACTTGCCGGACATCAACTCCAACAAGCCCCAGGAGCGCGCTGGCGCAGAACGCACGGCGATCAACGCGCCGATGCAGGGCACGGCGGCGGATATCATCAAGAAAGCCATGGTGCAGGTGGACAACTGGCTGACCGACTCGGGCCTGGATGCCAAGGTTATCCTGCAGGTGCACGATGAATTGGTGCTTGAGGTACGTGAGGACCTGGTTGAGGTCGTCAGCGAGAAAGTTCGTGAGCACATGAGTGCCGCCGCGCAGCTGGATGTGCCGTTGGTGGTGGATGTGGGCGTGGGCGATAACTGGGACGAAGCGCACTGATTTCGCGGTTCCGCCACCACCGGGCGTGGTGGCCGAGTGCTTTAGATCGAAAATCGGCTTGAGTTACTTCCAATAGTTTTTTGAACCTGCCGGAACTTAACCCATGAAATGCGACTCAGAGTTACTGAATGGGTGGTGAAGCCCTTCAATGCTCCTATGTTGTGTTAAGTGTTGGCAGATATCTGGACCCCGCCCTAGCGGTCCGGAACTTGAACCCCGAACTTCCCCTCCCCATACGAAGTCCGGGGTTTTTTTTGCCTGCGCAAAAGTTATTCGGCGATTTCCGCGCCCTTGTCTGCCAATTCCATCCAGCCGGCCAGCACGGTGTAAGCGTCTTCCAGGCCCATGCGCTTGGGCGCAGAGAACAGCTGGATGGTGATCGCGTCACCCCAACCCTTACGGATTTCGGACTGCACCTTGAGCAGCGTGTTCTTGGCTGCGCCGTAGGTCAGCTTGTCGGCTTTGGTCAGCAGGATATGCATCGGCATGCCGCTGGCGACGGCCCAGTCGAGCATCAGCAGGTCGAAGTCGGTCATCGGATGGCGGATGTCCATCATCAGAATCAACCCCTTCAAACTCTCGCGACCCCCCAGGTAAGCCTCGAGGTGACGCTGCCAGTGCAGCTTCAGCGGGATAGGTACTTTTGCGTAACCGTAGCCCGGCAGGTCGACCAGACGCCGATCATCGTCTAGCTTGAAGAAATTGAGCAGTTGCGTGCGGCCCGGGGTTTTCGAGGTGCGCGCCAGGCTGGCATGGGTCAGGGTGTTCAGTGCGCTGGATTTACCGGCGTTGGAACGGCCGGCAAAGGCAACTTCAAAGCCCTCGTCATCAGGGCATTGGTCAACTTTGGCGGCGCTGAGCATGAACGTGGACTGTTGGCACAGGCCGAGGATGGGATTCTTGAGTTGCATGAGATTTCCGATGTGGGCGGTGCCGAGAAAGGGTGCGGCAAGCGGTGTCGTTTCCGTTTCAGTAGCGCCAGTATATAATGCCGCAGATTTTGTGTGTGCTTTGTCCCAGCGAAGGATGAAGTTCACGGGAGCGAAAGACCTTTATTGCGCATTAGAACGCAAAACGCTCTCAAACCCTGAAAAGGTCGATGTATGACCCGATGGTTGCTCGCTTTTGGTGTCCTGATTCCGTTTTTCGGCGCTCAGGCTACACAGGATCCGGAAGCGGTGTACAACCGAGTTTGCGTGGCTTGCCATGCCGGCCAGCTGCCGAACGCCCCAAAGCGGGGTGATCAGGCAGCCTGGGCGCCAAGACTGGCGCAGGGCATGGACACGCTGGTGCAACACGTAACCCAGGGTTTCAAGGCAATGCCGCCGCGTGGTTTGTGCATGGACTGCAGTACTGAGGATTACCAGGCCATCATTCAATTGATGGTGAGTAAACCCGGTAGATAACTCTTAAACCCTTAGCCGTAGTTGGATTAGCTGATGAACAAACTGATCGTGAGTCTGCTGTTGACCTTGGGCATCACCGGTGTTGCCCATGCTGCAGGCGACGCTACAGCCGGCCAGGCGAAAGCCGCCGTATGTGGTGCTTGCCACGGACCGGATGGTAACAGCCCGGCGCCGAACTTCCCCAAACTGGCGGGCCAGGGTGAACGTTACCTGACCAAGCAGATGCACGACATCAAAGACGGCAAGCGCACGGTGCTGGAAATGACCGGCTTGCTGACCAACCTCAGTGATCAGGACCTGGCCGACCTCGCGGCGTATTTTGCCAGCCAGAAAGGCAGTGTGGGAGCTGCTGATCCTAAAACGGTTGCTCACGGTGAAGAACTGTTCCGTGGCGGCAACCTGGAAAAAGGCATGCCTTCCTGCATCGGTTGCCACTCGCCGAATGGTGCCGGCCTTGCCGCTGCGGGCTTCCCCCACTTGAGCGGGCAACACGCGCAGTATATTTCCAAGCAGCTGACGGACTTCCGTGAAGGTAATCGCACCAATGACGGCGATACCAAAATCATGCAAAGCATCGCCGGCAAGCTCAGCAATAAAGACATCGAAGCGGTTTCCCAGTATATCCAGGGCCTGCATTGATCCCGGCCGTACGTTAACGCTCGATTAATCCGTCGATGCAAGCATAAAAAGGGTGGCTTAGGCCGCCCTTTTTTGTGGCCGCTGCCGTTACACTAACGAACTCATGCCCGCGTAGACCTGTCACAACAAGGGTCGCGTGAGGCGACTTTATTTGTCCAGGAGTAAAGCATGCGTAATCTGATCCTCAGCGCCGCTCTCGTCACTGCCAGCCTCTTCGGCATGACCGCACAAGCTGCCGATGTGCCGCTTGAAGCCGGTAAAACCTACGTTGAATTGGCCAACCCTGTACCTGTATCGGTGCCGGGCAAGATCGAAGTGGTAGAGCTGTTCTGGTACGGCTGCCCGCATTGCTACGCCTTTGAGCCAACCATCAACCCATGGGTTGAAAAACTCCCGTCTGACGTGAATTTCAAACGCATCCCCGCCATGTTCGGCGGCCCATGGGATGCTCACGGCCAACTGTTCCTGACCCTGGAAGCCATGGGCGTGGAGCACAAGGTCCACAACGCCGTATTCGACGCTATTCAGAAACAAGGCAAGCGCCTGACCAAGCCAGACGAAATGGCTGACTTCGTGGCCACCCAAGGTGTCGACAAGGACAAGTTCCTGGCCACTTTCAACTCCTTCGCGATCCAGGGCCAGATCAAACAGGCCAAGGAACTCGCGCAGAAGTACGGCGTGCAGGGCGTACCAACCATGATTGTCAACGGCAAATACCGTTTCGACCTGGGCACCACCGGTGGTCCTGAAGCGACCCTCAATGTTGCCGACCAGCTGATCGCAAAAGAGCGCGCAGCCAAGTAAGGGGCTTACCATGCGCCGCTGGGGTATCGAACGTGTTGTTGGCCTGCATGAACCGCAGGTCAACGAGCATCATCTGGATTCCACAGGTTTGCCGGCTGACAGCCGCCTGCGCCTGCTCAGTTTCAATATCCAGGTGGGTATCAGTACCGAAAAGTATCGGCATTACCTCACCCGTGGCTGGCAGCACCTGCTGCCGCACAATGGGCGCGCCGGTAACCTGCAAAAGATCGGCAACCTGCTCAACGACTTCGATCTGGTCGCCTTGCAGGAGGCCGACGGCGGCAGCATGCGCTCCGGTTACATCAACCAGGTGGAGCATCTGGCGCAGCTCGGCGCCTTCCCCTACTGGTATCAACAGCTCAATCGCAACCTCGGGCGCCTGGCGCAGCACAGCAATGGCGTGCTCAGCCGCTTGAAGCCATCGGTCATCGAAGATCACCCGTTGCCCGGCCCCAAGGGACGTGGCGCGATCCTCGTGCGGTTTGGCGAAGGCCCTGAAGCCTTGGTGGTGGTCATGATGCATCTGGCGCTGGGTGCGCGTACCCGCACCATGCAGCTGGCCTACATCCGAGAGCTGATCGGCAACTACAAACACCAGGTGTTGATGGGGGATATGAACACCCATGCCAACGACCTGCTGCTGAATTCCCCGTTGCGCGATCTCGGGCTACTGGCGCCGCAAGTCGAAGCCACGTTTCCCAGCTGGCGCCCGCAACGCTGTCTTGACCATATCCTGCTCAGCCCGACCCTCACGCTGGAAAGTGTGCAGGTACTGGCGCAGCCCATCTCCGATCACCTGCCGGTCGCGGTAGAGATTCGTCTGCCGGGTTCGCTCACGGCTGATGCATTCCCCGCGTTGAGCCCAGGCCCTCGCGGACCCCTTGCATGAGCGACGACGCCCAGCGCTGGAAAGAAAAATACCTCAAAAGCATCGAGCAACAGGAAAAGCTCGAACGCCGCTGGGCTGCCCGCCTCGACCTGCTGCGCCGAGGGTTGGTGCGCAGTACGCTGGCCGCTGAGGGCACTGACCGCGCTGTCGACCAATGCATGAAGGAAATGCGCGACGTTGTCCGCACCGATGATATGGACGCGGCCCTCGCCGCCCTGCTGCCGCGCCTGGAAAAAGCCGTGCTGGATTCCGAGCAGCGCCGCGAAACCCGGGTGGAGCAGATCAGCACCGCGCTGACCTCCCTGGTCAGCCAACTGCAAAAACTGCCGCTGCCGCGTGAGGTTGCGCGCCCGCTGAAGACCTTTGCCAAGCAGTTGGACGGGCGCGTCAGCCAGGCCCGTGAGATCCCGTTGCTGCTCAGCGAGTTAAGTGGCCTGCAAGGCCAGGCGCTGAATAACCTGGAGCCGGATGGCGAAACCACCCGCGCTGGGCCTGGGCTGCTGCAACGCCTTTTCGGTGCCAAGGATGCTGCCAGCGAAACCGCGACCAGCGAGCCGACGCCGGTGCCGACGCCACAACCTGTCGCGGCCAAGCCCGCCGCCGAGCCTCAGGCCCCCGAGCAATCCGAAGAGCTCGCCCAAGCCTTGCGCGCCTTTGCGCCGCAGCCTCAAGAGCCGCTTGCGCCGCAGCCTGAGCCCGCAGCACCGGCCGTCGTAGCCGAGGCTGCCAGCGAGACGTTCGTCTATGAGGCCCCGGCCCCAGCGGCGCCTGTTGAAGTGCCCGTTGCGCACGTCGACGTCAAAGAATCCGAACCCGAACCCGAACCCGAATCTCCGGCCGAAGAGCCCGCGCCCGAAAGTGCCCTCGCCGCCTTTATCGAAGCTTCCGAGGCTCAGCCTGAGGCGCCGGGTGAGACGGTTATCGGCAGCCTGTCGCTCCCTCCGGTGCTGGAGGCCGAGGAACCCGACCCCGACGAATTGCAATCCGACGGCGCATATGCCTTGCCGGATTCGCCGGAGCCCTCTTACAGCTCCGTTGCCAAACACATCGAAGACACCTTGCTCGGCCTGCTGGAAGACCTGACCTTGCCCGAGCGCCATCGGCCACAGGCCGAAGCCATGCGTGAGCGTCTGGCCCATGGGCTGAACTGGTACGAACTGCTGCCGATCCTCGATGACCTGGCGGTATTGATGCTGGCGATCACCGACAGCGGCCAGCATGAGTTCGAGGCTTACCTCAAGCAGCTCAACGAACGCCTTGAAGCGTTCCAGGGGCACCTGCAGGTCGCCAGCGACGGCCATGCCGACAGCCGCTCCGCCGCTCGGGAGCTGGACACGCAGATCCGCGAGCAGGTCGACGGCCTGCAAAGCAGTGTGCAGGAGGCTGCCGACCTGGAGACCCTCAAGCACGTATTGGAAAGCCACCTCGAAGGCTTGCTTGGCACCATGGACGAGCACCAGCAGCAACGTGACCAGCGTGAGCAGGAAGTGGCGGCGCGTCTTAAAGGGCTGGCCGAGCGGGTCGCCAATATGGAACAGGAAGCCCAAGGCTATCGCGAGCACCTGGAGGTGCAGCGCCAGAAAGCCCTGATCGACCCGCTCACCGCTCTGCCCAACCGCGCGGCCTGGAGCGAACGCCTGGACCAGGAGGTCAATCTCTGGCATCAACACGGCAACCATCTGTCGTTGGCCATGCTGGACCTGGACCACTTCAAGCGCATCAACGACGGCTATGGCCACCTGGCCGGTGACAAGGTGCTGAAGATCATCGCCAATGTGTTGCGCAAACGCCTGCGTCCCAGCGATTTCATTGCGCGCTTTGGCGGTGAAGAGTTTGTCTTGCTGATGCCTGACTCATCCCTGTCGGACGCGTTGGCGGCGGGCGACGCGTTGCGTGCGGCGATTGAAGCGTGCCCGTTTCACTTCAAGGGCGAGCCTGTGACGATCACCGTGTCCATGGGCGTGGCGCAGTTCCAGCCGGGGGAACGCAGTGATGCGGCGCTCAAACGTGCCGATGCGGCGCTGTACCGGGCCAAGGCTGCGGGGCGCAACCAGGTGCAGGCGGCGTAAAAAATGTTCCATTTTGTAATTTGGCCGCCGGGTCGCAAACGGTACGTTACACTGTTGCATTATCGTCTTCAGTGTAATGCCTTCCGCCATGAAATCCCTGTACTTCGTTTTTGTGTTCCTTTTTCTTGCGGGCTGCGCCAGCGGCCCTCGCATGGACACCAACCACCCCTCGGTCAACCACGACAACCGCGTGCAGTTCGTGGTCGTCCACTACACCTCCACCGGCCTTGAGCGCTCCCTGGCGCTATTGACCCACGGTCAGGTCAGCAGCCATTACCTGATCGGCGACGATGCCTCTGCCACCATCTACAAGCTCGTAGACGAGAGCCAGCGGGCGTGGCATGCCGGGGAAAGCGAATGGATGGGCCGTACGTGGCTCAACTCCAGCTCCATTGGTATCGAGATTGTGAACCCGGGCTACAAGGACACTCCGACCGGCCGGCTTTGGTATCCGTACTCCGAAGCGCAGGTGAAATCGCTGGTGGTGCTGCTCAAGGACATCAGCAAGCGCAACGGCATCGACCCCAAGAACATCATCGGCCACAGCGATATAGCGCCGCTGCGCAAGCTCGACCCGGGCCCATTATTTCCCTGGAAGCGTCTAGCCGATGAAGGGTTGGGTGTGTGGCCGGATGCACAGGCCGTGGCGCGCTTTCAGGTGCAATACGCCACTGAGCTGCCGAGCATTAGCTGGTTCCAGCAGGAGCTGGCTCATCTGGGCTATCAGACACCCCAGACCGGCGAGCTGGATGTGGCGACACGGCATGTGATTGCGGCGTTCCAGATGCATTTCCGGGCGTCGCTGTTTGATGGCACCCCAGATGCTGAAAGTGCTGCGATCCTGCGTGCGTTGAACCGCCGCTAAGCCTTAAAGCGGCAACGCCATATAGAACTGGGTGCCCTGCCCCGGCCGCGAATACACGCCCATGCGGCCGCCGTGCAATTGCACGATCTCTTTGCACAGCGCCAGCCCCAGACCGGCGCCGCCTTTCTTGCGACCCACCTGCACGAAGGGCTCGAAGATGCGCCCCTGCTGCCCATAGGCGATGCCTTCGCCGTTATCTTCGACGCTGATAATCACCCGCTCGCCATGGCGACGCGCCTGCAAGCGAATCTGCCCGTCTTCGGCGGTGTGACGCAGCGCATTGCCCAGCAGGTTGTCGAGTACCCGCTCCAACTGCGCTCTGTCGGCATACAGTCGGGGCAGGTCGGCCTGAGCCTCTACCAGCAGTTCAATGTGCTGAGCATTGGCCGGCTCTACAAAACGCGCACGAGCGTGCTCCAGCAGATCGGTGACGTCGCATGGCCCGAGGGTGAGTTTCTGCAGGCCATTCTGGTAGCGCGAGAAGTTGAGCAAGTCGTTGATCAACTGCATCAGGCGCTGCATTTCTTCATTGACCGTGTCCAGCAGGTCCGCTTCACGCGATTGCGCAGGAAACTTCGCCCGTTCGCGGAACAGCCCGAAGGCCATGTGCATGCCGGTCACCGGCGTGCGCAGTTCATGGGAGGCACGTAATACGAACTCACTGCGCACCCGTTCAAAGGCGCGTTGCTCGGTCACGTCATGCAACACCATCACCGCACCGAGGATATGCCCTTGGGTATGGCTGACGGGGGTGAGGCTGTAGGTCAGCAGGCGCAGTTCGCCTTCGACTTCCACTTCCAGATCGTCCGGCGCCCGTTCCAGGTTGCCGCCACGCAGTACCAGTTGCAGCTGTTCGTCCAGCTCCGGGCGTGCCAGTGCTTCGCCCAGGCCCTGGCCGAGGCGTTCTGCGTCCCAACCCAGTTGGCGCTGCGCGACGGGGTTGAGGTGCTCCAGGCGGCCCTGGCGGTCAATCATCAACAGGCCGTCGTCGATGCTGTCGAGCACGGCTTGCAGACGCTGCTGGCCGGCCAACAGTTCATCGACATTGGTCGCCTGATGTTGGCGCAACGCCTCGGCCATGATGCCGAAGCGGCGGGTCAGCTGGTTCATCTCGGCTGCTGAAGAAATCGGCAGTGTGACCTCGAAATCGCCCTGCCCGATCTTGTCCGCCGCTTTGGCCAGCGCTTCGATTGGCCCGCCAAACCGCCGGGCGATTCCATGGGCAGTCACAAATCCGATGATCAGCACGGCGAGCCCCACCAACCCCAGCAGGCCGGCAATCAGCAACGCACGTTCGCGGGACTTGTGTTCGCTGTTGCTGATGTTTTCCAGTGCCTGTTTGTGCTCGGCGATCAGGCCGTTGCGCAGCACATTGAAGGTTTCGGTGAGTTTTTCCTTGGTGCCAGCAGGCGGCGTGGGCTGCTGGGATTCGTCAAACGCCTCCAGCAAGTCCTGATACTGGCCTCGGGCCTGGCTGAAGCCACTCCCATGGTCGTCGCGCTGTTCATGGGCAATGCCTTGGTCCAGCAGGTCGAAATAGCGCCGCTTTGAGGCTTCCAGGGCCTGCGGGTCCGGGCGCTCCTCCAGCATCATGATCAATTGGTCGCCCAGGCTCTGGCGCAGTTTGAGCCCCAGGTCCAAGGTGATGAAGTTGCTGCGAATCAAGGATTCCTGGGTCTTGGCCATTTGCATGACGCTCACCAGGCCCAGGATCAAACCCAGCAGGGCGACGGTGATCAGCGCTGAGATACTCAGGAACAATCGAGTGCGCAGTTTCATCGCTAGCTTCATAGGGTACAGCTCACAGGTTGTACTGTTTACGTTTGCGGTACAGGGTCGACGCGTCGATGCCCAGCGTGCGGGCCGCCTGGTCCAGGGTATCGCTGGTGGCCAGCACGGCGCCGATGTGCGCTTTCTCCAGCTCGTCCAGGCTCAATGCCGCGCCGATGCGTGGGGCATTGTTGGTCGGCTGCTCAGCCATGCCGAGGTGGCTGATTTCGACTTTTTCCTGGGGGCAGATAATGCTGGCGCGCTCAACGACGTTGCGCAGCTCGCGGATATTGCCGGGCCAGCGATAGTTCAGCAGCGCTTCGCGCGCGTCGTCGCTGAAGCCTCGCGCCGGCCGTGCGTATTCCTTGACGAAGCGCGCCAGGAAGCGGTCGGCCAGGGTCAGGATGTCTTCGCTGCGCTCGCGCAGTGGCGGCAGGTGCAAGGTGATTACGTTGAGGCGGTAGAGCAAGTCCTCACGAAAGCGGCCGTCGCGCACCATGTCTTCGAGGTTCAGGTTGGTGGCCGCCAGGATGCGCACATCGGCGCGGCGGGTGACCGGGTCGCCCACGCGCTCGTATTCCTTGTCTTGGATAAAACGCAACAACTTGGGCTGCAACGTAAGGGGAAAGTCGCCGATCTCATCGAGAAACAGTGTGCCGCCGTCAGCCTGGTTGACGCGGCCCAGGGTGCTTTCGCTGGCGCCGGTGAAGGCGCCGCGGCTATGGCCGAACAGCTCGCTTTCCATCAGCTCTGCCGTCAACGACGGGCAGTTGATGGTCACGCAGGACTTCTTCGAACGCTTGCTCCAGCCATGAATGGCCCGGGCCAGCTCACCTTTACCGGTGCCGGACTCGCCGAGGATCAGGATGTTGGCATCCGTGCCGGCCACTTGGCGTGCGGTTTCCAGCACCACCATCATCGAGGGGCTATGGGAGTCGAGGCCGTCTTTAGGCTGGCGCACCTCGCCTTCCAGGGCTTCGAGGCGTGCGGAGAGTTGGCGCACTTCCAACTGCTTGGCGGTGGCCAGGCGCAGTTGGTCGGGGCTGCAGGGTTTTACCAGGTAGTCGGCGGCGCCGGCCTGGATGGCATCCACGGCGGTGTCCACGGCCGAGTGGGCCGTCACGATCACCACACGCATCCACGGTGCCTGGATACGCATCTGAGCCAATACATCCAGGCCATTGTCTTCGCCCAGGCGCAGGTCCAGGAAGCACAGGTCGAACACCTGGCGCTGCATCAGGGCGTCGGCTTGGGCGGCGCTGTTGGCGGTGGCTACGGTATAGCCTTCGTCTTCCAGGCAATAACGGAACGTGCGGAGGATCGCGGATTCGTCGTCCACTAAAAGAATACGGCCTTGAAGTTCCTTGGCTGATTCCATCTGTCCCGCGCTCCTTAACTATGAATGATGGTGTTTAGTCCCGGAATAATCGGGCAAGTTGCATGGTTTATTCTGATTGATAAAAGGCAGCGTCGTGCAGGTATCTGTAGGGCGTCCTGCAAAGCCCCGTCTGATGGCGTTTTCATGCCGTCTTGCCACTTCGGCAACTCGATATTCGCTCTCTATCCGTTGAGCCGACCACTGACCATCGTGCATTTCGCACGGCGTACAGGGGGGCATCGTGCAGGATGCTAGGCGATTGACCTAATGCATATATTCAACCCATTGATTTTATTGAGTTTTATTTTGCAAAAAAACTGGCATGCGCTCTGCAATAGCTATCCTAACGAATAATCAGAATGCGGGAGCAAAGCAGCATGACTCGCCAAAGCCTCAACCAACTGTATGTATCGCCACTGCGCTTGCAGCAAGGTCTGTTTGCCAGCCTGGCCGTGATGGTCACGCTGATTGCGGGCCAGCAGTTGCAACATTGGCAGCAGAGTCAGCAGCAGGTTTCGCAATTCGAACGTCCGGCCATGACCCAGACCCATTTCCGTTCAGTCGGCAGCGTTGCTGCCGATATGACCGCCCCGCAATTGAAAGTAGCCGACCAGGACTCGACCCTGGGCGAGCTGCCAAACCAAGAGCGTTGGGTGTTTTAAGCAAGACACGCGGTCGCACGCATTGAGCGGCCGTACGGCACTACCGCTGTTACCTCTTATAGAAGCATAAGGAGAATCACCATGTTGAGTTGGGCAATCACATTTCTGATCATCGCCATTGTGGCTGCAGTCCTGGGCTTCGGTGGTATCGCGGGCACCGCCACGGGTATCGCCAAGATTCTCTTTGTCGTCTTCCTGGTGATGTTCATCGCTTCGTTCTTCTTTGGTCGTCGCGGCCGAGGCTGAATATGACCACCTCCTTTAAAGCCATTGTTGCCGCCCTGCTTTTGGGCGGCAGCGGCCTGGCGATGGCCGCCAATGACGGCCAATCCCGGGCCAACGAATTGCTCAGCGCGGACCCGCAATACCGCGAGACCTGGCAAGGCGTGGTGAAGAAAGAAGAGCGCCTGCCTGAATGGGTGATGAACCTGTCGGGCACTGCCGAACAAATGAATGCCGTGGAAGAAGATGGCGACAAGTACCTGGTCGGGCCGCTTTGCGAAACCGCAGACACGTGCCTGAACAAGCGCCTGATCGTCGCGTTCAGCCTCGACAAGGAAGACGCCTACGCCATGTTGGTGGAAGTACCGGCCGGTTTGCCGGCGGACAAGTCCCCTACGCGGCACGCCGATTACCGTTTTATCGGTAAGCCGGATGAAGGCATGCAAAAGCTGCTGATGGAGCAGCTGAAGAAAGATCCGAATTGGTACTAGGTTCTGTCGGCGCAACTGTCGTCAACAGGGCCAGCGTCCATAGAAAGAAGCCCCTCGCTTCTTTCTGTCTGCATCCCCGCCAAGGGTGATGCATGACCAGGGGGCCGGGTTGCTCTGATCAATCGAGATCGGCGTGACCTACGGGTACAGGGAGTGCCTGCGTAAGGGCCGGGTCAGGTGAAAAGCTGCGACGCAAGTTCACAAGTCCTCAAGCTTGCTGAACTTGCGGCGGGCTTATGCCCATTTTCTCCCTCCTCTCATACCACCTATAGCCGGGAATTATCTTTTCGCTCGTGACCAACCATTACTTGGTGTGTCCGCGTGACCATCTATCGAGAAAGTTTCGTCCGCACCATAGGACATTTCTGACACTTGCCCCATGAATCTACAGGCATTTTTGCCAACGCCCCGAAGTCGTACTGAATCTCTGCGCGAGCCTGAATTGGCCGGTTCACGGCATATTCACCGGACAATATGTCGCATTTGAACTGACCGTTCGGACAGTTATTATGCAAAATCGCCATGCCGATTCGGCATAGGGTAGGCGTTTACGGCATTAGACGCCGAACTCTTGCATGGGAATAGTTGCGCCTTTTTTCGCCTGCCAGTAAGCCATTTCGGCCATGCGGCGGTGACCTTCCATGGAGGCAGATGCACACACTTTTTCGCTCTCGAGCGTTCCAGCTGGCGCATTTGCCTTAAGTCCACTTGAAGTAAGGGTAATGACATGAAGAAGGCAAAGCTAAGCCTCGCCTGGCAGATCCTCATCGGTTTGGTGCTGGGGATCGCAATCGGTGCAGTGCTCAACCATTTCAGTGCTGAAAAGGCCTGGTGGATCAGCAATGTGCTGCAGCCAGCGGGCGATATCTTTATCCGCCTGATCAAGATGATCGTGATCCCGATTGTGATTTCCTCGCTGATCGTCGGCATTGCCGGGGTCGGTGACGCGAAAAAGCTCGGTCGCATCGGCGTCAAAACCATCCTCTACTTCGAAGTGGTCACCACTATCGCCATCGTGGTCGGCCTGTTGCTGGCCAATGTGTTCCACCCCGGCGCGGGTATCGACATGAGTACCCTGGGTACTGTCGACATCTCCAAGTACACCGCCACCGCCGCCGAAGTGCAGCATGAGCACGCGTTCATCCAGACCATTCTCAACCTGATCCCCTCGAACATCTTCGCCGCCGTGGCCCGTGGCGAAATGCTGCCGATCATCTTCTTCTCGGTGTTGTTCGGCCTCGGCTTGTCGAGCCTCAAGCCTGAGCTGCGCGAGCCGCTGGTGACGATGTTCCAGGGTGTGTCCGAGAGCATGTTCAAAGTCACTCACATGATCATGAAGTACGCCCCGATCGGTGTATTCGCCCTGATCGCGGTGACTGTCGCCAATTTCGGCTTCGCCTCCCTGCTGCCGCTGGCCAAGCTGGTGATCCTGGTTTACGTGGCCATCCTGTTCTTCGCCTTTGTGATCCTCGGCCTGATCGCCCGCCTGTTCGGCTTCTCGGTGATCAAGCTGATGCGCATCTTCAAGGATGAGCTGGTGCTGGCCTACTCCACCGCCAGTTCCGAAACCGTGCTGCCGCGTGTGATCGAGAAGATGGAAGCCTACGGCGCGCCGAAGGCTATCTGCAGCTTCGTGGTGCCGACCGGTTACTCCTTCAACCTCGACGGTTCGACCCTGTACCAGAGCATCGCGGCGATCTTTATCGCGCAGCTGTACGGCATCGACCTGTCGGTCGGCCAGCAACTGATGCTGGTACTGACCCTGATGGTTACCTCCAAAGGGATTGCCGGTGTGCCGGGCGTGTCCTTCGTGGTGCTGCTGGCTACCCTGGGCAGCGTCGGCATTCCGCTGGAAGGCTTGGCGTTCATTGCCGGTGTCGACCGCATCATGGACATGGCGCGTACCGCCCTGAACGTAATCGGCAACGCCCTGGCGGTGCTGGTGATCTCCCGTTGGGAAGGCATGTACGATGACGCCAAGGGCGAGCGCTACTGGAACTCCCTGCCGCACTGGCGCAGCAAGCAAGCGCTGCCGGCGGGTGAGACCAGTCGCGGCTGATCACGTCTGTGTTCCTACACAAACCCCGGAAAATCCGGGGTTTGTCGTTTCTGCCAGCCCCGCTATCATTCGCCGCATCTTTCGGGGGATTTAACTGATGCTCAATGGCCTGTGGCTTGGCTTCTTTGTCGTGGCAATGGTGTCAGCACTGACGCAATGGCTGGTGGGGGGCAACGCCGGGATTTTTGCGGCGATGGTGGAAAGCATTTTCGCCATGGCCAAATTGTCGGTGGAAGTGATGGTGCTGCTGTTCGGCACCCTCACGTTGTGGCTGGGCTTTCTGCGTATCGCCGAAAAAGCCGGGATCGTCGACTGGCTGGCCAAGGCCCTCGGCCCACTGTTTCGTCGCCTGATGCCGGAGGTGCCCGCCGGCCACCCGGCCCTCGGTTTGATCACCCTCAATTTCGCCGCCAATGGCCTGGGCCTGGACAACGCGGCGACGCCCATCGGGCTCAAAGCCATGAAGGCGCTGCAGGAACTCAACCCCATCCCCAACACCGCGAGTAACGCGCAAATCCTGTTTCTGGTACTCAACGCGTCCTCGCTGACGCTGTTGCCGGTGACCATCTTCATGTATCGCGCCCAGCAAGGCGCCCCTGACCCGACATTGGTGTTTTTGCCGATCCTGCTGGCGACCAGTGCATCGACCCTGGTGGGCCTGTTGTCGGTGGCGGTGATGCAGCGCCTGCGGTTGTGGGACCCGGTGGTGCTGGCCTACCTGATTCCCGGCGCGTTGGTACTGGGCGGGTTTATGGCGCTGCTGGCGACGCTCTCAGCCACCGCATTGGCTGGGTTGTCGTCGATCCTGGGCAACCTCACGCTGTTCGGCCTGATCATGTTGTTTCTGGTGATCGGCGCGCTGCGCAAGGTCAAAGTGTACGAAGCGTTTGTCGAAGGCGCCAAAGAAGGCTTTGATGTCGCCAAGAACCTGCTGCCGTATCTGGTGGCGATGCTGTGCGCCGTCGGCGTGTTGCGCGCCTCCGGGGCGTTGGACTTCGCCCTTGAAGGGATTCGCCATGTCGTGGCCTGGACCGGCCTGGACACGCGCTTTGTCGATGCCTTGCCGACCGCGATGGTCAAGCCGTTCTCCGGCAGCGCTGCGCGGGCGATGCTGATCGAGACCATGCAGACCCAGGGCGTGGACAGCTTCCCGGCATTGGTGGCGGCGACGATTCAGGGCAGTACGGAAACCACCTTCTATGTGTTGGCGGTGTACTTCGGCTCGGTGGGCATCCAGCGGGCGCGGCATGCGGTGGGCTGTGCGTTGCTGGCGGAACTGGCCGGTGTGGTGGCTGCGATTACGGTGTGCTACTGGTTCTTTGGTTAAGACCTAGGTTACCTGTGACGAGGGAGCTTGCTCCCGCTGGCCCGCGAAGCCAACCCAGCAAGGTTTCGCAGGCGTGTCAGTCAAAGCTCATTGGCTGCTTTTGGGGCTGCTACGCAGCCCAACGGGAGCAAGCTCCCTCGCCACAAAAGCGCGGCTTCCCAGCCCCACCACCCAATCCACCACCTGCTTGTTCAACTGATCCCCCGCCTGCCCAAATGCGGCAACTACCGCTGGCACCTTGGTATCCGCCACCGGCTGGTGGATTTCAAACCGTCGGCTGGCAATAATCCGCTGATCACTGCCGCGCACCAACCGCGCATCCAGCCGTATTACCACCTCCACCGTATTGCCGCGATACTCACTCTGAAACGCCTGCAACTGCCCGCCCAGCTCATAGTCGGCCTGCAAGTTGGTCTCGTCGGTGCTCAGTAGAGTCACCCGGCCATCGCGCTGGAAGCCGTCCATAAAGAGATTGCGCAGCAGCACCGGCGACGGGTCGCTCCAGCGTGAGTTGGCGTAGCTGCTGATCAGGTCGCCGTTGGGCACCACGGCAATGCGTGGGCTGTCGAGAAACTCGCTGGTCTGCGGCTTGTTCACGCGCAGTGACCAGGCCACCGGCGCGCCTTGGCTGGTGCTCTGGGCCGAAGCCAGGCGGTACACGTCCGAAGGGTCGGCCTTGGGCAGGATCGAGCACGCGCCGATCAGCATCAGGGCCACAGGGGCGATCAGTTGGTAAGCACGCTTCATGGCGTGAACTCCTTGTTCTTGTCGCTGCCCAGCAGGTAACCGCTGGGGTTGGCTTCCAGGCGGCGGGAGATGGCGCGCAGCGAACCGAGGGTTTCGCGCAGTTCGCGCACGGCCGGCGCCAGTTCGTTGAGGCCCTGCATGCCGCTGTTCACCGAGTCCTTGTTGTTGGTCAGCAAGGTGTTGATGGTAGCGGTGCTTTGCTCCAGGGATTTCATCGCCTGTTCGGCGCTGCCGAAAGCCTGTTTGCCCTGCTCATTAAGCAAGCCGTTGGCGCTGCGCATCAGCACCGTGGTTTGTTCCAGAGCAGCGCTCGCCTGTTTGCTGACCTGCATCAGTTGCTGCATCACCACTTTGATATCGCCGCGCTGGTCGGCGATGGCGCCGGTGGTTTGCTGCAGGTTATCCAGGGTTTTACTCAGGCGGTCGACGTTCTCCGAAGAAAACATATGGTTGGCGTTGTGCAGCAGCAGGTTGATGCTGGTCATCAGGTCGTTGCTGTTATTCAGCAAGCGGGCGATCGGCGAGGGTGAAGCGATGATTTCCGGCAGGTTGCCGTCCTTGCCCTTGAGTTCCGGGCTTTGCGGTGTGCCGCCGCTGAGCTGGATGATCGAGGTGCCGGTGATGCCGGTCAGGGCCAGCTTGGCCTGGGTGTCTTCTTTGATCGGCGTCTGCCCGGCCAGGCGAATGCGCGCAAGTACGCGGCGCGGGTCTTTGGGGTCCAGGCGCAGGCTGATCACGTCGCCCACCTTGATCCCGCTGTATTGCACCGAGCTGCCCTGGGACAGGCCGCTGACCGCCTCGTTGAAGATCACCTCGTAATCCTGGAAGGCGCTGTCGACGCTGGACTTGGCCAGCCACAGGCCAAACAACATCGCGCCGACCACCACGATCACGCTGAACAGACCGATCATCACATGATGGGCTCGGGTTTCCATGTCATACCTCGTTGAGCGGTTGAGCGGCATCCAATGCCGCGCGGCCTCGGGGGCCGTGGAAGTATTCGTGAATCCAGGCGTCGTTCGTTTCCGAGACGACGTCGATGGCATCGGCCACCAGTACTTTCTTCTGCGCCAGCACTGCCACGCGGTCGGTGATGGTGTACAGCGTGTCCAGGTCGTGGGTGACCAGGAACACACTCAGGCCCAGCGCGTCGCGCAGGGTCAGGATCAACTGGTCGAATTGCGCCGCGCCAATCGGGTCGAGGCCAGCGGTGGGTTCATCCAGAAACAGGATGTCCGGGTCCAACGCCAAGGCGCGGGCCAGGGCGGCGCGTTTGATCATGCCGCCGGAGAGTGACGCCGGGTACTTGTCGGCCGCCGACAGCGGCAGCCCGGCCAGCGCCAGTTTGACCGCGGCCAGGTGCTCGGCGTCGCGGCGGCTGAGGCCGGCGTGTTCGATCAGCGGCAGGGCGACGTTTTCGGTCACCGTCAGCGAGGAAAACAACGCGCCCTTCTGGAACAGCACGCCGAAGCGCCGCTCGACCAGCGAGCGCTCATGTTCGGCAAGGCTCGGCAGGTTCTTGCCGAACACCCGCACTTCGCCTTCGCTGGGCCGACGCAGGCCGACAATGCTGCGCAACAGCACCGACTTGCCGCTGCCGGAACCGCCGACCACCGCGAGGATTTCGCCCTTGTACAAATCCAGGTCGAGGTTCTCGTGCACGCTCTGTTGGCCAAAGCGATTGCACAGGCCACGCACCTCAATCACCGCCTCGGCCGGCGCACGGTGTAAACGGCTCACCAGCCCATCTCCATGAAGAACAGCGCGGCGACCGCATCCAGCACGATCACCACAAAGATTGATTGCACCACGCTGGAGGTGGTGTGAGCGCCTACCGACTCGGCGCTGCCGCTGACCTTGAAGCCTTCCAGGCAGCCGATGGCGGCGATCAGGAAGGCGAAGATCGGCGCTTTCACCATGCCCACCAGAAAATGCTGCACGCCAATGTCCGATTGCAAAAGCGAGAGGAACATCGCCGGCGAAATATCCAGGGCCACGGCGCACACCACGCCGCCGCCGACAATCCCCGAGAGCATCGCCAGGAAGGTCAGCATCGGCAGCGCCACCAGCAACGCCAGCACCCGCGGCAATACCAGCAACTCCATCGGGTCGAGGCCGAGGGTGCGGATCGCGTCGATTTCTTCGTTGGCCTTCATTGAGCCGATTTGTGCGGTAAAGGCACTGGCGGTGCGGCCTGCGATCAGGATTGCGGTGAGCAATACGCCGAATTCACGCAGGAAAGAGAACGCCACCAGGTCTACTGTGAAAATCGTCGCGCCAAAGCTTTTAAGCACTGTGGCCCCGAGGAAGGCCACCACCGCGCCCACCAGAAAGGTCAGCAAGGCGACGATGGGGGCGGCGTCGAGGCCGACCTGTTCAAGATGCGCGACCATCGGCGTCAGGCGCCAGCGCTTGGGCCGGAAAATACCACGGGCGAAGGTTTCGAGGATCAGGCCGATAAAGCCCAGGAGTTTCTTGCTGTCCTGCCAGACGGTGTCCACCGCACGGCCGATACGCGCCAGCACCTGCATGCCGGCCGCCTCTTCCGGGGCTTTATCCGGTACGCAAAAGTCGTTGAGGGAGCGGTAGACGGTTTTTAGCAGGGCGCGGTCGGCGGCGGACAAGCTGCAATCGGTCTGTTCGGCGGATTGCTCGATTCGGGTTGGCCCCAGCAACTCCACCAGCAACGAGGCGCCGGCGGTATCGAGGGCGCCGAGGCCATTGAGGTCGATGCGCGCACCGGCGTCGTATTGGCCGTCGAGTTTGTCTGACAGCTTCTTGAGGCTTGCGTAGTGGGCAAGCGTCCAGTCCCCCGTAATCCTCAGCTGTGGCGGGGTGGTAGACGTATCGAGGTGCGCTGCGCCGGCCGTCGTACTGGTGGTCATAAGCTCCGAGCTTGTTTGGCTACCCACAATTGCTACGTAATAGCACGATCCTGCCTACTTTGGGTTGTCCGTTTGTGCTGTGTCGGTCACTTTGAAGCGCAGCACGCCGATCACTTGCCCGTCTTCGGTTAATACCTGTACCTGCCAGCGGCCAATGGCGTCGGCCGGGAAGTTCTGTTTGTGGGTCCAGGCGCGATAGCCCTCTTTGCGCCCGCCGTGGATATCCAGGGCAATGCGGTCGACCTCTTTGCCGTTGAATTTCCACACGTGGTAGATCCGTTCATCCAGCCCGCGTGGTGCGTTGATTGCGGTGTAGGCATACAGCCCGGTGCTGCGCAGTTGGGCGGCGTTGACTTCCTTGAGGTCATCGCCCGGCGTGCGGTCCTGCAACTGGGTACTGATGGCCACCTCGGTCATCCACAGGGTGGCGGGCGGCACCCAGCTGCGCAGGAACCAACCGGCGCAACCAATCGCGGCCGTGACCCCCAGCAACATCGCCCAGCCTTTGAGACTGCGCAGCGGCAAGCTCACCGCCAGGCTTGGAATCGACAACGCCATGGCCACGCCGAGGGCGAGCTTGTAACTTTCGGCGGTGGTCAGGTGCAGGATGATCGGCAGCGCGGTGAGTAGCGCGGCGAACAAGGTCAGGGTGTGCAGTGCGAGGAACAGCGAGCGCTTGGGCGCCAGCCACCTGTAGTAGAGCGGGTCGGTGATCGACACCAGCGCCGCTGCGCCGAGCAGGCCGGTGAACACTGATTGACCGCTGTTCCAGGCGGTGGTGACGAAAAAGAACGGCAGCACAAAAAACAGACTTTCCTGGTGGATCATCTGGGTTGCGTAGCGCAACAGCGGCTCGGGGATTTCGCGCTTGAAGACCTTGGTGAACAGCTGGGTAAAGCTGTTCTCCAGCATCAACCACAGCCAGCTCACCAGCATGATCACCGCGATCCAACTGGCCATGCCCTGCTGACGATCGACCAGAATGAAACTGCATACGCCGGAGATAAACCCGCCGAGCGCAATCACCCCTGGGTAGCGCTTCATCAGTTCGAGGATGCGGGTGATCAAGCGGGTCAGGTTCAGCATTCGGCGGTTCGCAGTCTTTGTAGGAAAAAATCCCAGACAGAATAACGTCTTAGCCCTGGGTTCGGTGCCTCATTACGCGTTCCGTTTGCGATAAAACCGTGCACCGACCAACACAACAGCGATCAGCCCGAATACAGCGGCGCCGATCCAGCTGAGCATGTCGTAACTCAGCAGCGGCTTTTCGATGCGCCAGTAGCCAGGCTGCTTGAACACCTGGCGCATGGCCTGGTTGGTCTGGTCCAGGCTGACGGCCTTGATGCGTTTGACCGGGTCGCTGAAGTGGCCGTTGGTGTAGTCGCCCGAGGCACTCCAGTAGTAATCGGCCAGCGCACTGTTGCCCTGCACAGCCCAAGCCTGACGGGCGATGGCGGCTTGTTGCAAGCGGGCGAACACGGCGGGGTCCAGACCCTCCTTGAGCAGTTGCGCCTTGAGGTCCTGCAGCACCTGTTCGGCTTCGGAGAGGCTGTCCCGCTCAAGGTCGGCATTCAGGCTGAGGAAACCGACGCCGCCGAGCACTTCGCGTTCGCTCCACGGGCCGTAGGACAACGCGTGCTTGAGGCGCAACTGGCGGTACAGCGCCCAGTCCAGATAATCCTTGAGCAGGTCATAGGTTTCATCGTGCTGGTCATCCAGCACCGGCTCGGGGAACAGCCAGTGCAGCTTGGCGTTATCGCCCACCCAGCCGTGGATCAGATCGCGATGGCCGGCGGCGGCGTGCTGGATTTGCGGCAGCGCCAGGTGCTCGCTGGGCTCGACCGGGTCGAGTTGGCCATAGGTGCGTTCCAGGTAGGCGGGCAGCAATTTGTCGAGCTCGCCGACGATGATCAACGTCATGTTGTTAGGGGCGTACCAATTTTTGCGCAGGTTCTCCAACTGTTCTCGGGTCAAGTGATCGACCTCGGCACGTTCGGCGCATTTAAGCCCTAGCTCGACCGCCAATTGGTTGCTCGCAGTGTGGCCCAGGTCCTGGCGGTCGAGCAGGCGCTGCAGGTGTGAGTAGTGGCCGCCGTCTTCGCGTTCCACCACCTGTTTGGCTGCGTTGATATTGGCGTCGGTCAGCTCGGTACGGGTAAGGATCGCCAGCAGCAGGTCCAGCACCTTGCGCTGGTTTTGCGCGGGCGCTTCGATCACGAACGTGGTGTCGGCATTGCTGGTGTAGGCGTTCCACTCGCCGCCCAGGGCTTGCATGCGGTCTTCGAGGTCGCCTTCGCCGCCGCCGTCTATGCCGCTGAACAGCAAGTGTTCGAGCAGGTGCGGCAGCTCTTTGTCGGCGCAACTGAAGTCATCCAGGCCGAGGCCCACCACCAGACGGATGGCCACATGCCCGCGCTCGGTGCCCGGTTTGAGCAGCAATTGCAGGCCATTGGGCAAGGTGTAGCCCTCGACTTGCAAGCGGTCAAAGGCAAAGGCATGGGCAGAGCCCATGAGCAGGCAAGCGAATAACAGGCGACGCATAACAAGCTTCCTGGCGAGTGAGGTCAGCTTTAACTGACTTCACGGGCCATCATCCGTTCAGGGTGAATGCGTGATGTCGGCAATATCTTCGGCCGAGAGCGCTCCGGTGTCGGACGTTTCCAACACTACATAAGCACTGCTGCAAAACAACGAGTTCAGACGCTTCATATCGGCAATCAGCTCCAGGTGCAGGGAGCTGGTCTCCAGGCTCTGCACGATTTTGCGTTGCAGGCGGCTGACGTGGGCATGGGCCAGGCGCCGCTCCTGGGCGCGGAAGCGGCGTTTTTCGCGCAGCAATTGCCGAGCGCTTTCCGGGTCGGCACTGAGGAACACCGACAGGCCCAGGCGCAGGTTGGCGATCAACTGGCTGTGCAGGCCGCTGAGTTCCTCCAGGCCGACCTCCGAGAATTGGCGGCGCTGGGAGGTTTTCTGCTGCTGGACTTTGCGCAGCATGCGTTCGATCAGGTCGCCGGCGAGCTTCAGGTTGATCGACAGCTCGATGATTTCGGCCCAGCGGCGGCTGTCCTGTTCGCTAAGGTCTTCGCGGGGCATTTGCGCCAGGTAGAGCTTGATCGCGCTGTAAAGGGCTTCGACATCATCGCTGAGGCTGCGCATTTCCTGGGTGATGGCGGTTTGCTTGCCGCGCAGCACTTCCTGCATGGCGGTCAGCATGTTGTCGATCAGGTCGCCCAGGCGCAGGGTTTCCCGTGCGGCGTTGGCCAGTGCCAGGCTTGGCGTGGCAAGGGCCGCGAGGTCCAGATGACGGGGTTTGGCTTTGCCATTGGTCTCTGCTTGTTCCGGCAGCAACCAGGCGCACAGGCGTGCCATCGGCCCGATGGTTGGCAGCAGGATCAGGCAGCGGCTGACGTTGTAGAGCAAGTGGAAGGTGATGACCATGCCTTGGGCGCTGTAGTCCAGGCCGTCCATCCACAGCACCAGCGGGTCGAGCACCGGGATAATCAGCAGCAGGCCGATCAATTTGTACAACAGGCTGCCCAGGGCCACCTGACGCCCGGCCGCGTTTTGCATGCTGGTGCTGAGGAAGGCCAGCACGCCGCTGCCGATGTTGGCGCCGATCACCAGGCCGATCGCCACGTGCAAGCCGATCACTCCGGCGCCGGCCAGGGTGGCGGTCAGCAGCACAGCGGCCAGGCTGGAGTAGGAAATCATCGCGAACAGGGCGCCGACCAGGGCGTCGAGCAGGATGTCACCGGTCAATGATCCGAACAGCACTTTCACGCCTTGGGCGTGGGTAATCGGCCCGGCAGCTTCCACGATCAATTGCAGAGCGAGGATGATCAGCCCCAGGCCAATCCCGACACGGCCCAACTGCCCTGCCCGCGTCTGTTTGCGCGACAGGAAGAAGATCACCCCGAGAAAGATCAGCAGCGGCGACAGCCACGACAGGTCAAACGTGAGTACCCGCGCCATCAACGCAGTACCGACATCGGCGCCGAGCATGGTCGCCAGGGCGGGCATCAGGCCCATCAGGCCCTGGCCGACAAAGGAAGTCACCAGCATGGCCGTGGCGTTGCTGCTCTGCACCATGGCGGTCACCAGGATACCGGCGACAAACGCCAGCCAGCGCTTGGACATGTTCTGCCCGATGACTTGACGCAAGTTGGAGCCGTAGACCCGCAGGATGCCGGTACGGACGATGTGCGTGCCCCAGATAAGCAGGGTCACGGCGGAAAGCAGATTGAGCAAGGTCAGCATGCTCGGCCCCCCGTGTGGGTGTGCTCCAAAAGGAGCTAATGAGAATTGCCGCGTGCTGTTCTACGTCTTGTACTTAAGCTGTAGTTGGCGAATGGGCTCTGCGCCAGCATCGCATAGCTAAAGTCGGGATTGAAACAAAACTGTCATAAAATCAGTTTTTTGCAGATGAAAAAAATGGGGCGCAAGCGCCCCATTTCAGCAGCGGATCAAGATTATTGACCCGGAATGTCCTTGCGCAGTTTCACAGGGTCCTGTTGTTTCTTCTTTTTCGCGATGGCGGTACGCATCTTGATATTGACCGCTTCCACCGCCAGCGAGAACGCCATGGCGAAGTAGACGTAACCTTTTGGCACATGCACGTCGAAGGATTCGGCGATCAGCACGGTGCCCACCACCAGCAGGAACGACAGCGCGAGCATCTTCAGCGACGGGTGCTTGTCGATGAACTCGCTGATGGTGCCGGCCGCCAGCATCATCACCAGGACGGCAACCACGATCGCCGCAACCATCACCGGTACATGGGAAACCATGCCGACGGCGGTGATTACCGAGTCCAGGGAGAACACGATGTCAATGATCGCGATCTGGATGATGGTGTAGATGAACTTGCCGCCCTTGCCGCCTGGCTCTTCGTGGGTTTCATCTTCACCTTCCAGCGCGTGGTACATCTCCTGGGAGCTTTTCCACAACAGGAACAGGCCACCGAAGAACAGGATCAGGTCACGCCCGGAAATGCCTTGGCCGAAGACCACGAACAGGTCGGCGGTCAGTTGC
The DNA here is from genome assembly GCF_900591205.1 of Pseudomonas viridiflava. Classification (GTDB taxonomy): domain Bacteria; phylum Pseudomonadota; class Gammaproteobacteria; order Pseudomonadales; family Pseudomonadaceae; genus Aquipseudomonas. Next base: position 14,970 of record NZ_UUPU01000001.1, on the reverse strand, counting down.
ATGACCCAAGTGATCGACAGCAGCAACAGGATGCGTGTGACCATGGCCAGCGCCAGGCCGAAGATCCGGGTACGCGCCTGCATATGCTTGGGCATACGGCTGACCAGGATCGAAATCATGATGATGTTATCTATGCCCAGGACGATCTCGAGGGCCGTCAGGGTGAAGAAGGCAATCCAGATTTCCGGATTGGTCAGCCATTCCATGTGTATTCCTTTGAGCAAGTGTTAAACCGCGCAAGCTGCAGCGCCGCGCGGTTGAGTTGGTACGATTATAGAGTGCTGAACAGCGGAAAAATCCCCATCAGCAACGCGGCGAACATTATGCACAGGCACACCAGCACTGCCCACTTCAGGGTGAAGCGCTGGTGATCGCCAAATTCGATACCGGCCAGGGCCACCAGCAGGTAGGTCGAGGGCACCAGCGGGCTGAGCAAGTGTACGGGTTGGCCGACGATCGACGCACGGGCCATTTCCACAGCGGTGATGCCGTAGTGGCTGGCGGCTTCGGCCAGTACTGGCAGTACGCCGTAGTAGAACGCATCGTTGGACATGAAGAAGGTAAACGGCATGCTTACCAGCGCGGTGATCACGGCCAGGTACGGGCCCAGCGCGTCAGGGATGACCGCCAGCAGGCTCTTGGACATGGCATCGACCATGCCGGTGCCCGACAGGATGCCGGTGAAGATACCCGCAGCGAAGATCAGCCCTACTACCGCCAATACGCTGCCGGCGTGGGCGGCGACGCGGTCTTTCTGCATTTGCAGGCAAGGGTAGTTGACGATCATCGCGATACTGAACGCCACCATGAACAGCACCGGCAACGGCAGCAGGCCGGCGATCAGGGTGCACATCAGGGCGAAGGTCAGGGCGCCGTTGAACCAGATCAGCTTAGGACGGCGGGCGTCCGGGAACTGCGACACGCTGATTTCGCTGTGGTCGATCTCGTCGCCTTGCAGGTGCAGTTCGCCCAGGCGAGCGCGTTCGCGTTTGCCGTACATGTAAGCGATCACCAGAATCGCCACCACACCGGCGGCCATGGCCGGGATCATCGGAACGAAGATGTCCGACGGGTCCACATGCAGCGCACTCGCGGCACGGGCGGTCGGGCCGCCCCAGGGCGTCATGTTCATCACGCCACCGGCGAGGATGATCAGGCCGGCCATGATCCGTGGGCTCATGCCGATGCGCTGGTACAGCGGCAGCATGGCGGCCACGCAGATCATGTAGGTGGTGGCGCCGTCACCGTCGAGCGACACCACCAGGGCCAGCACGGCGGTGCCGACCGAAACCTTAAGCGGGTCGCCCTTGACCATCTTGAGGATCTTGCGCACGGCCGGGTCAAACAGGCCGGAGTCGATCATCAGGGCAAAGTAGAGGATGGCGAACATCAGCATCACGCCCGTCGGCGCAAGCTTGGTGATGCCCGCGAGCATCATCGGGCCGATCTCCGGTGCAAAGCCACCAAACAGGGCGAACAGGATCGGCACGATGATCAGGGCGATCAGCGCGGACAGGCGCTTGGTCATGATCAGGTACATGAACGTGATGACCATGGCAAAGCCAAGGAAAGTCAGCATAGGAATACTCCAGGCGTAGCGCGGCTAGGGAATGGCGAACCGGGTTGGGGTCAGCGCAGAACGAAAGGCACGAGGCGTACGGGGGGAGTTGGGGCAAACAGGCGGGTACGAGCGGACATCAGGATCACCATTGTTGTTGTAAACAGCCGGTCTGTTGCCGGTAGTGGGGCGATCCTAGACGGGGAAGCTTTCAGCCAGCTTTCGTTGGCAAAACAGGTTGTGGGGGCCAGACACACGGTCTTTAGTCTTACACAGGCAAATGTGGGAGCTGGCTTGCCGGCGATGACGTCGGCACATTCACCCTAGCGGTTGCCTGGCCCACCGCTATCGCAGGCAAGCCAGCTCCCACATGTGAAGGTGTTTACCGCGAGAGCGTCAGGGCAGCTCCAAACCACCTGCCGCTTTGTGCAACGCCCTTAAATGCTCGCCCACCTGCTTGAGGTTGGCTTCGCAGGCGGCGATTTCAGCGGCGCGGGAAGGCTCCAGCAGCGCCCTCACCTCTTTATCCAGCTCGCCGGTGAGCGATTGCAGCTGCTTCTGGCGCTCGGCGCTTTCCGATTCCAGGCGTTTGGACTCTGACGGTTGGGGCAGACCGTAGCCGCCGCTGCCCAGCAGTTCTGCCGGGCGACTGAGGAAGCCGCTGTTGGCAAGAATCTGTTGCAGCGTGGCGTTAGCCTTCTCCATCCCGCCGTTCTTCAGCTCACGGGCACCGAGGTAGCGTTGTTTGACTTCGTCTTGAGCCAGCATCAGCTGTTTGCGAAAGCTCGCCTGCTCCAGCAGCAACAGGGCGGCGCTGGTACGCAGGTCGGCCTGGGCAAACCACTGGCGGCGCTCTTCGGCACTGAGGGACAGCCAGTCTTCGACCTGGGTCTGTTTGATCGGCAAATGTTTGCGCAACACATCGAACATTGCCTGATAGCGCTCGCGGAAGGAGTCGAAGTGATAGCCCAGACGCAGCGCCTCGCGTTTGTCATTCAGTACGCTGGTGTCGGCCAGGCCGCGGGCTTGAAGTACTTCGAGCAGGCCATTGGGGGTGATGTTGTCCAGCCCGGTCAGTTGCGGGTTGGCGCTGCCGCTGCGCAGCAGTTTCAGGCTTTCCACCGCGCAGTTGTTGGAAATGAAGAAATAGTTACCGTCGTAGCTCCAATGCATTTCGGCGGCATGTTCGACAGTGTCGTTGATTTCCTGACGCGTGAGTTTCAGGGGTACTGAGGCCAGGCCGCGCAGTTCGGTCTTGGTGTACTCGTCGATCACCTGGGCCAGTGGCAGCACAAACAGGCGCGACGGGTACTTGCCTACCATGCCGTCCCAGCTCGACAGCTGTACGTCACCGACGAAGGCGCGGTAGGACAACACCAGGTGTTGATCCAGATCCAGCCGGCAATCCGGGCCACGCGGGCGGCCGGGCGCGCAGATAACCAGGCGCAACATGCTGTGGCCCCAGCGGCTCACCAGGTTCTGGTTGGCTTCGGCGAGCAGGTAGTCGATTTCGTATACCCGCACCGGGTCGACATGGCCCAGCGGCGTCTTGGCGAAATCGTTACCGGCGTTGAGGAACGCGTAAGTTTTTTCGCAGGTGTCTTGCTCAGGCGGCGCCCAGCCGAAGCGTTCCTTGTAGTAGCGGAACAGTGCGGGGCGACGGCAGGCGTAGCTTGGGTCGAGGAGAAAGTACTCCATGTTGACCGCCACGAACTCCAGCGGGCTGGTGGTTTCGTAGATATCCGGGCTGCGTACAACCTGACGGTTGTGCTGTTCGCGTTCGCCGCGACGGCCGACGTATTGGGGCCAGCCGGCGAGGTCCAGCAGGCGCGGGTCGTCACTGAGGGTAAAACGACGGTCGTTCTGGCCACGGCATTGATCGGGCAGGCCGATCAGGCCGGTGATGTTGTTCTGGCGGCTGCAGCGATTGATCAGTGCGTGCTCGTCCTTGGACCACAAGCGTGCACGGTCATAGATGTGGGTCAGTTCATGCAGCACAGTGGCGAGCATTTCCCGGCGCACGGTGCCGTGGGGGCGATTGGTTTTCTGGGTGGCGGCGCTGCCGTCGGTCAGGCTGGCGAGCAGATTGCGGTTGAGGTCCAGTTCCGACACCAGCGAGGCTTGGCCGTAGGCGTTCTCGGGCATCTTGTCGGTCCAGCCGACGTCGATACGCCGGTCGAGCTGCTCGACAAAGCGCGGCGGTAAGGAGCGCATCGCTTCATCGAGCAATGCCTGGCTGGCCTGCTGTTCGGCCGGGCTCAAGCCATCGGTCTTGAGCCGCAGTTGCAGGCTGGCCTGGGCTGCGCCGCCACACAGCAGCACAGCCGCGGCCAGCAGCCAGGCAACAAGGCGCCTCACAGTGCGAGGATAGCTTCAGCTAGGGTCTGGTCACTGGCATCGCGGGCTTGGGGGAGGCGGGTGCGCAGGGTGTTGAAGGCGGCTTCCAGTTGCGCGCCGCGAATTTCGCCGTTGCTGGCGACGAAACTGGCTGCATCATCGTGGGCTTCGCGCACGACTTTGGAGTCACGGATGGAGGTGGTGGTGTCCGAGGTGAAATCAATGGTGCGGCCAGAGGCTCGCACAACGATGTTACTGGTGGCCACCAGGGTATGCGCCTGGGCGACGTCGGCCAACAACAGCAGGCCAAGGGAGGCGGCGATCAGCGGGCTACGCATGGAATAACTCCGAATACAAAGATGGAAATACACAGGTGATTATTGGACGAGAATTGCCTGTGCCAGTTCAAGGTCGCTGGCGTTAAGTTTTGGCTGGGTACGGCGCAGATAATCCAGCGCGGACTCTAGCCGGGCCCCCCGCCATTGGCCGTCTGTGGCGATGAACGCAGCGGCATCATCCTGGGCGGCCATCACTACTTTTCTGTCGAAAGGCGCGGAAGTCACCTTGCTGGTGGCATACGCGCTCGCGACGGTACTTTGGGTGGTCAGGTCAAAGGCCGACGCCATTGGTGACCAACCGGCGAAAAACAACACTGGGGCGATTAACAGGCGGTATGAAAAAGCCATGGGACTCGACAACTGAAAGCGAGCGCCAAGGCTAGCGCAATGCCCGGGCGAGAGCCAGTGAAGGTGTCAGGAAGCGGCGGGCACTCCCCTCTGTGCTCCGGTTCAGATGGCCAGGATGGCCTGGGCCAGTTGCGCGTCAGTCGCGGTGTTCAGTTGCGGCGCTTGCTGGCGGATCTGGGCCAGCGCGCTTTCCAGCTTCACGCCACGGATGGCGCCTTCACTGGCGACAAAGCTGGCGGCGTCGTCACGGGCAGCGCGCACGACCTTGTTGTCCCGCAGCGACGAAGTGGCGTCAGAGCTGGCGTCGGAAGTGGCTTTGAGTGCGCCGACGATGGAGTCGGTGGTCACGATGAAGCTGCTCGCGTTGGCGTTGGCAGCCAGGACCAGCAAGGCTGCAGCACTCAGCAGACGAAGACGGGACATGGTGTGACTCCTGTAGATGAACGAATAAGGTGGCGCAGGCCAGCCATTGGGGATCAGACGCCTGTTCCAGGCGGTTCGCCACGTGGTGGTCGGATATTAAGCCGCCGTTTATCCGTTCGGAAAGCTTCTTGACCGCCTAGTCACGCCAGAACGGCTTGGACAGCTCGACCATTCTCTCGCTTTGGCTGATGCCGGCGTCGGACAATTCGTGAAGATCCAGCTGTGCCAGTTGGTTTCGCTCGTACGCGTGGCGTGCCCATCTTGCTAGCGTGGAGGTTGCGCGGCGTAACAGCCGCTTACAAAGAGAGGTTCGCGTATCCATGGTGAATGCCTTTCATGAGGTCTTGGAACTCCATGGTGGGCGAAGGGGTTTGACCGTTACAGATACACCGAGGCTAAATTGTACTGCTTAATTGTTATATTTTTTAAACTGTACCTGTTCGTCTGAGAGCCTTCTGTTTGAGGGTCAGAAAACTGACAATGCGGAAACAACAAAGCCCGCCTCCGGTTACCCGGGGCGGGCTTTGTTTTTACAAATCAAATTGCTGGCAGTGGACCCGATGGGTCAGGGCCAGCGAGCGCCAATCAGCGCCAGAACGGCTTGCTCAGCTCTTCGTAGCGTTGAGCTTCGCTGATACCGGCGTCAGCCAGCAGGCGAGCATCCAGACGGGCCAGTTGGTGGCGGCTGGAGATGCGGCGCTGCCACAACATCAGGTTAGCGAGAACGCGCAAAGGCAGGGAAGCCTGGGTGTTTACAGCTTTTTCTTCGAAGAACAGATCGGAACTGAGTGTACGTTCCATGATGACATCCTTCCGCTTGTGGCGGGATTAGGTAGTGGTTTAACTGATGCCAATGATCCTCTTCCGGCGCAAGACTCTCTAGATACAGTTCACCTGTATTGTGAGGGGCCAGTTAACTGTTTAAAGGGGCTGTACTGTACGGAAATGGGGCAACTGTACCTGTCTGCACTGAAGTGGTGCAAAATTGGCAGTTTGGTGAATATTCGTGGGATATTTCGGTAGGAAAAGACCGGTACAGCAGTACAGTTTTTTCAGTAATTGGCAGTCAGAACCTCGAGCCGATGAAACTGTGTTTGCATCAGCTCGAATCTGTATCAATCACGCCTTGAGCATATGCCCGGTTTCTTCCAGGTTAATGTGCCAACTCAGTGCTTCGCGCAGGATATGCGGGGTATGGCCGCCGAGGGCGCAGGCGGATTCGAAATACCGGTTCAGCGCGTCGCGGTACCCCGGGTGCACACAGTTGTCGATGATCACCCGTGCCCGTTCCCGTGGCGCCAGGCCACGCAGGTCGGCCAGGCCGACTTCGGTCACGAGGATGTCGACGTCATGCTCTGTGTGGTCCACGTGGCTGACCATCGGCACCACGCTGGAAATCGCTCCGTTTTTGGCAATCGACTTGGTGACGAAGATCGCCAGGTGCGCGTTGCGCGCAAAATCACCGGAGCCGCCAATGCCGTTCATCATCCGTGTGCCGCAAACGTGGGTGGAGTTGACGTTGCCGTAAATGTCGAACTCCAGCGCAGTGTTGATCCCGATGATGCCCAGGCGCCGCACCACTTCAGGGTGGTTGGAAATTTCCTGCGGGCGCAGAACCAGCTTGTCCTTGTAGTGTTCCAGGTTGCCGAACACGTCGGCATTGCGCCGCTCCGACAAGGTGATCGAGCTGCCTGAGGCGAAACTTAGCTTGCCGGCGTCGATCAGGTCGAACGTTGAGTCCTGCAGTACTTCCGAATACATGGTCAGGTCTTCGAACGGCGACTCGATCAGGCCGCACATCACCGCGTTGGCAATGTTGCCGATCCCGGCCTGAAGCGGGCCGAGCTTGTTGGTCATGCGCCCGGCGTCCACTTCCTGCTTGAGGAAGTTGATCAGGTGATTGGCGATGCCTTGGGTGTCGGCGTCCGGCGGCGTCACCGTGGAGGCAGAGTCGGCCTGATTGGTGATCACGATGGCGACGATTTTTTCCGGCGGGATCGGGATCGCGGTGCTGCCAATGCGATCATCGACTTTGACCAACGGGATCGGCGTGCGGGTCGGCCGGTAAGTCGGGATATAGATGTCGTGCAACCCTTCGAGGTTCGGGTTGTGCGCCAGGTTGATCTCGACGATCACCTGTTTGGCGAAAATCGCGAAGCTGGCCGAGTTGCCCACGGAGGTGGTAGGCACGATATGCCCTTGTTCGGTGATCGCGACGGCTTCGATCACGGCAATGTCCGGCAGCTTCAGCTGGTTGTTGCGCAGTTGCTCGACGGTTTCCGACAGGTGCTGGTCGATAAACATCACTTCGCCGGCGTTGATCGCTTTGCGCAGGGTGCTGTCGACCTGGAATGGCATGCGGCGGGACAGCACACCGGCCTCGGTCAGTTGCTTGTCCAGGTCATTGCCCAGGCTGGCGCCGGTCATCAGGGTGATTTTCAGCGGCGAAGTCTTGGCGCGCTCGGCCAGGGCGTGAGGGACTGCCTTGGCTTCACCGGCACGGGTGAAGCCGCTCATGCCGACGGTCATGCCGTCCTCGATCAGTGCGGCGGCGTCTGCCGCGCTCATGACCTTGTTCAACAACGAAGGCAAGCGGATACGATCACGGTACATGAATTGTTATCTCAGGCTACGGAAGCAAGGTGGGCAGTGTAGTGATTTCAAAAAATTTCGGCCCGCTACCATGGTCGAATGCCAGGCAGCGATTTAGAGCCTTTGGTCGGGTTTCATGAGGCAATAAAAAACCCCAGCCTACGGGAGGCCAGGGTTTCGTGTATTGCGCTGGCGCAGTGTTATTCGACGGCTTTGACCATGTCTTCGATGACCTTCTTGGCATCACCGAAGACCATCATGGTCTTGTCCAGGTAGAACAGTTCGTTATCCAAACCGGCATAACCACTGGCCATCGAGCGCTTGTTGACGATGATGGTCTTGGCCTTGAACGCTTCGAGAATCGGCATACCGGCAATCGGCGAGTTCGGGTCGTTCTTCGCGGCCGGGTTGACCACGTCGTTCGCGCCGAGCACCAGCACCACGTCGGCCTGGCCGAATTCGGAGTTGATGTCTTCCATCTCGAACACCTGGTCGTAAGGCACTTCGGCCTCGGCGAGCAGCACGTTCATATGCCCAGGCATGCGGCCCGCCACCGGGTGGATCGCATACTTCACGGTCACGCCTCGGTGGGTCAGCTTTTCGGTCAACTCCTTGAGCGCGTGTTGCGCCCGAGCCACCGCCAAGCCGTAGCCTGGAACGATGATCACGGTGTCGGCGTTGGTCAGCAGGAAGGTCGCATCGTCTGCCGAGCCGGATTTCACCGGCCGCGCTTCCTTCGAACCTGCCGCAGCACCGGCATCCGGCGCATTACCGAAACCGCCGAGCAGTACATTAAAGAAGGAACGGTTCATCGCCTTGCACATGATGTACGACAGGATCGCGCCGCTGGAGCCCACCAGGGAACCGGCAATGATCAGCATCGAGTTGTTCAGCGAGAAACCGATACCCGCCGCTGCCCAGCCGGAGTAGCTGTTGAGCATCGAGACGACCACCGGCATATCGGCGCCGCCAATCGGGATGATGATCAGCACGCCCAGCACGAAGGCCAGGGCCAGCATCAGCGCGAATGCAGTCAGGTTGCCAGTGAACATGAACGCCAGGCCCAGGCCCAGCGTCAACAGGCCAAGCACCAGGTTCAGCTTGTGCTGGCCGCCAAACTGTACCGGTGCGCCCTGAAACAGGCGGAACTTGTACTTGCCCGACAACTTGCCGAACGCAATCACCGAACCGGAGAAGGTGATCGCGCCGATAGCGGCGCCGAGGAACAGTTCCAGGCGGTTGCCCGCTGGGATCGCGTCGCCGAGGTGTTTGACGATGCCCAGGGATTGCGGTTCGACCACGGCGGCAATCGCAATAAATACCGCTGCCAGGCCGATCATGCTGTGCATGAAGGCGACCAGCTCGGGCATCTTGGTCATTTCTACGCGCTTGGCCATGATCGAACCGGCGGTGCCGCCGATCAGCAGGCCGACGATCACGTAGCCGATCCCCGCGGTGGCCAGCTCAGCGCCGAGCTTATAGATGAGGCCCACGGTGGTGAGCACCGCCAGCGCCATGCCGAGCATGCCGAACAGGTTGCCGCGCCGCGACGTGGTGGGGTGCGACAGGCCCTTGAGAGCCTGGATAAAGCAGATCGACGCGATCAGGTAAAGCGTCGTGACCAGATTCATGCTCATGACGATGGCGCCTCTTCTTTTACTTTCGGGGCTTTCTTCTTGAACATCTCAAGCATGCGGCGCGTCACCAGGAAGCCGCCGAACACGTTGACCGCCGCGAGCGCCACGGCGAGGGTGCCCATGGTCTTGCCCAGCGGGGTGACGGTGAGCGCGGCGGCCAACATGGCGCCGACGATCACGATTGCGGAAATCGCGTTGGTCACCGCCATCAATGGCGTGTGCAGCGCGGGTGTAACGTTCCAGACCACGTGGTAACCGACATAAATCGCCAGCACAAAGATGATCAGGTTGTAGATACCGGGGGAGATAAGCTCTTCCATCGTCTGAATCCCTGTTTAGGCGTTTTTGCGGATGACTTGGCCGTCGCGGCACATGAGGCACGCGGCGACGATGTCGTCTTCGAGGTTGAGTTCAAACTGCCCTTCCTTGTTGAAGACCAGCTTCAGGAAGTCCAGCAGGTTGCGCGCATACAAAGCTGACGCGTCGGCTGCGACGGCACCGGCCAGGTTGGTCGGGCCGCAGATAATCACGCCGTTTTCCACTACGACTTGGTCGGCGACGGTCAGCGGGCAGTTGCCGCCTTGCGCTGCGGCCAGGTCGATCACTACCGAGCCGGGCTTCATCTGCGCGACGGTGTCGGCGCTGAGCAAGGTCGGTGCCTTGCGGCCGGGGATCAGGGCGGTGGTGATCACGATGTCGGCCTGCTTGGCGCGTTCGTGCACAGCCAGGGCCTGGCGCTGCATCCAACTGGTGGGCATCGGGCGGGCGTAACCGCCGACACCGACGGCGCATTCGCGCTCTTCGTCAGTTTCGTAAGGCACCTCGACGAACTTGGCGCCGAGGGATTCGATCTGCTCTTTCACGGCCGGGCGCACGTCAGACGCTTCGATCACCGCCCCCAAACGTTTCGCCGTGGCAATCGCCTGCAAGCCGGCCACACCGGCGCCGAGAATCAGCACGCGGGCGGCTTTCACCGTACCGGCGGCAGTCATCAGCATCGGCATGAAGCGCGGGTAGTGATGCGCAGCCAGCAACACGGCTTTATAGCCGGCGATGTTGGCCTGGGACGACAGCACATCCAGGCTTTGGGCCCGGGAGGTGCGCGGCGCGGCTTCCAGCGCAAAGGCGGTGATGCCCTGTGCGGCCAGCCTGGCAATGGTTTCGTTGCTGAACGGATTGAGCATGCCAACCAACACGGTGCCGCTTTTTATCAGCGTCAGTTCGCTGTCGCTGGGGGCAACCACCTTGAGAATCAGCTCGGCGCCAAATGCATCGGTGGCGCTGCCAATGGTCGCGCCTGCCGTTTCATAGGCACTGTCGACGATGCTGGCGTTGAGGCCGGCGCCGCTTTGAACAGTGACCTTATGGCCCTGGCCGATCAGCTTCTTGATGGTTTCCGGGGTGGCAGCCACCCGCGTTTCACCGGTCTGGGTTTCGAGAGGAACACCAATGTGCACGTCAAATCTCCTGCATGATCTTTTTGCTTTTGATCTTTTTGTAAAAAGGCCAGTGCACCGTGAGTGGCGCAGCTGGGGCGGCCGATCAGCACGATCCCGCCGAAATGACAGCGGGGCGCGGCATTTTGCAGGCGAACTTTACGGCCATCAAGGGATTATGACGGGTGACGAAAAATTAACTACAAGTCACCCTGTGACTGATTGTCGCAATGCGCCGGAATAACCTCTTTAAATACAGGTATTTAAAGGGCTGTAGAGGTTTTACCAGTGTTTATCAATTGTCGGTGTGAATAGTCGGCCATTGGCGGCTAATGCGCGCTACAAGCCATAAGAATCATGGCCTTGAGCCTTATTTTTGCCTGGTCGGTACAGTCTGCTTAAAAGCGACATATACGTATATCTGTAGGCTCTTAGTTATTCTGACTACAAAGTCAGCAAAGTGTCTAAAGCCTTTAAATGCTGAGGCTGTAGCGCTGCGACTGGTCGATCAGCCAGTCCCTGAAGGCGCGTAATGAGGCGGACTCGACTTTTCTCTCGGGAATCATCAGGTAATAAGCCTTCAAACTGTTAAGCGCATCGGGGTTTGCGATGACCAAGTGATTTTCCTCCAGCTCCCGTTGAATGAGGAACGGCGGGATCAGCGCAATCCCCATGTCATGCATGGCTGCCTGGGACAACATCGAGAATAGCTCGTAACGGGGGCCTGTCATGTCGCGGGGTATGTTCAATTGTTGCGCGTTGAACCACTGGCGCCAGGCGTAAGGTCGGGTGGTCTGTTGCAGCAGGGGGAGTTCGGCGATTTCCAGCGGGCTGAACCGTGTGCGCTCGCCCAACAGGCGCGGGCTGCACACCGGCACAGGGTTTTCTCCCATCAGGCGGTGGGATTCTGTGCCCGACCAGTCGGCATCGCCGAAATAGATCGCTGCGTCGAACTCGGTGTCGGCAAACAGGAAGGGGCGCGTGCGGTTGGTGAGGTTGACCGTGACTTCAGGGTGCTGGCGCTGGAAGTCCTTGAGGCGGGGTATTAGCCACTGCGTGCCAAACGTCGGCACCACGGCCAGCTCGATGACGTTAGCGCCCTGCTGCCCCATTACTGACAGGGTGTCGCGTTCCACTGCATCCAATTGAGCGGCCACGCGTCGGCTATACGAGAGCCCTGCCTCAGTCAATTTCACCCCGCGCCGTGAGCGCCGAAACAGCTCGACACTTAAAAACTCCTCAAGGCCGGCGATCTGTCGACAGATGGCGCCTTGAGTGATGGAAAGCTCGTGCGCCGCCTTGGTAAAGCTCTCGTGGCGGGCGGCGGCCTCAAAACTGACCAGGGCGGTGGTGCTGGGGATCTTTCTGCGCATGTACCGTGTACTCACTTATAAAGCGCGTCTGCGCCCTTCTCGGTCGTCTCGAAGTGAGAAATTAGCACAACCCTATGCATAAACCTCGTTTGCCCTCTGCGTTTGCCCGGCCTAGGCTGCATCCACGACTTCTGCTCTCTGAACGAGGACTTATTCATGGCTGGCAAGGCAAGCTTCAACTGGATCGATCCGCTGCTGCTGGATCAACAGCTCACCGAAGAAGAGCGCATGGTGCGCGACAGTGCTGAGCAATTCGCCCAGGACAAGCTGGCGCCCCGCGTACTCGAAGCCTTCCGGCATGAAAAGACCGACCCCGCAATCTTCCGCGAGATGGGTGAAACCGGTTTGCTGGGTGCGATGATTCCCGAGCAATACGGTGGCAGTGGCTTGAATTACGTCAGCTACGGGTTGATTGCGCGTGAGGTGGAGCGCGTCGACTCGGGCTATCGCTCGATGATGAGTGTGCAATCGTCACTGGTGATGGTGCCGATCAATGAATTCGGCACCGAGGCGCAAAAGCAGAAATACCTGCCGAAGCTGGCCTCCGGCGAGTGGATCGGCTGCTTTGGTCTTACAGAGCCAGATCACGGTTCTGACCCGGGCGCGATGCTTACTCGCGCACGCAAGGTGGATGGCGGCTACAGCCTGACCGGCGCCAAGATGTGGATCACCAATAGCCCGATCGCCGATGTGTTTGTGGTGTGGGGCAAGGATGATGCGGGTGATATCCGTGGGTTTGTCCTGGAGAAAGGCTGGAAGGGCCTGAGCGCCCCTGCGATCCACGGCAAGGTCGGCCTGAGGGCTTCCATCACTGGCGAGATCGTCATGGACAATGTGTTTGTGCCGGAAGAAAACATCTTCCCGGATGTGCGCGGGTTAAAAGGGCCTTTCACCTGCCTTAACTCAGCGCGTTACGGCATCTCCTGGGGGGCGCTGGGGGCTGCCGAGTTCTGCTGGCACACGGCGCGCCAATACACCCTTGATCGTAAACAGTTCGGTCGCCCATTGGCGGCTACCCAGTTGATCCAGAAGAAACTGGCCGACATGCAGACTGAAATCACCCTGGCCCTGCAAGGTTGCCTGCGCCTGGGGCGTATGAAAGATGAGGGCACTGCGGCGGTCGAGATCACCTCGATCATGAAGCGTAATTCGTGCGGCAAGTCCCTGGACATCGCCCGCATGGCGCGGGACATGCTGGGAGGCAACGGTATTTCCGATGAGTTTGGGGTGGCGCGTCACCTGGTCAACCTGGAGGTGGTGAACACCTATGAGGGCACCCATGACGTGCATGCCTTGATCCTTGGGCGTGCACAGACCGGTCTTCAGGCGTTCTATTAATAGGAGCACGGCATGGGCGCGCTTTCACATCTGCGGGTACTTGATTTATCGCGAGTGCTGGCGGGGCCTTGGTCCGGGCAGATACTTGCGGACCTTGGGGCTGAGGTGATCAAGGTCGAGCGACCGGGCAATGGCGACGACACGCGTGCGTGGGGGCCGCCGTTCCTAAAGGACGCTTATGGTGAGAACACCAGCGAGGCGGCGTATTACCTGTCGGCCAACCGTAACAAGGAGTCGGTGACCATCGACTTCACGCGGCCGGAGGGGCAGAAGCTGGTGCGTGATCTGGCGGCCAAGTCCGACATCCTGATCGAAAACTTCAAGGTGGGTGGCCTGGCAGCGTATGGGCTGGACTATGCATCGCTGAAAGAGATCAATCCGCAGCTGATCTATTGCTCTATTACCGGGTTCGGTCAGACGGGTCCCTACGCGTCCCGTGCCGGCTATGACTTCATGATTCAGGGGTTGGGCGGGCTTATGAGCCTGACCGGCCGGCCTGAGGGTGATGAGGGGGCGGGGCCGGTGAAGGCGGGGGTGGCCTTGACGGACATTCTCACGGGGCTTTATTCGACGGTGGCGATCCTGGCGGCCCTGGCGCACCGGGATCATGACGGCGGTGGGCAGCACATTGATATGGCGTTGCTGGATGTGCAGGTAGCTTGCCTGGCTAACCAGGCCATGAATTATCTGACGACGGGGGTATCGCCAAAGCGTCTCGGTAATGCGCATCCGAATATTGTGCCTTACCAGGATTTTCCTACAGCCGATGGCGACTTCATTCTGACGGTGGGCAATGATGGGCAGTTTCGCAAGTTTGCGCAGGTAGCCGGGCAGCCGCAGTGGGCGGATGATCCGCGCTTTGCAACTAACAAGCTTCGAGTGGCCAACCGTGCGGAGCTGATTCCGTTGATTCGCCAGGCGACGGTCTTCAAGACGACGGCTGAGTGGGTGTCATTGTTGGAGCAAGTGGGTGTGCCTTGCGGGCCGATCAATGATCTGGCGCAGGTATTTGCCGACCCTCAGGTCAAGGCGCGTGGGTTGGCGATTGAGTTGCCGCATGCGTTGGCGGGGATGGTGCCTCAGGTGGCCAGCCCGATACGGTTATCCAAGACGCCTGTGGAGTACCGCAGTGCACCTCCTCTATTAGGCGAGCATACGGTTCAGGTGCTGAAGGAAGTATTGGGGTTGGGGGCGGCGAATGTGGCTGCGCTGAAGGCGGCGGGTGTTATCTGAGGCTTTCCTTCTATATATAGGCGTTGAGTGTGTTGTCTTGGTTGTTTTTTAATCAATCCTAACTAATTGATAGAAAAGCAAAATTAAGGGTTGACGGCAGATTCTGGAAGTCTATAATTCGCCCCACTTCCGGCGCAGTCGAAACGGAAAACTCCTTGGTAAACAAAGAGTTATGCGAGATTCGACAGCGGGTTGCTTCAGTTCATCGAAGCTCAGAAGGAGTTGGTAGGGCAGTGTTGTTTGGCTCTATTAACGTTTCGATCTTCTCGGTCGAAAGCGGAGAAAAAGAGGTGTTGACAGCAGCGTGTAACGCTGTAGAATTCGCCTCCCGCTAACGAGAGATCGGAAGCGCAAGTG
>NZ_UUPU01000039.1 GCF_900591205.1 Pseudomonas viridiflava | reverse complement strand
AGGCGCCCCATTAACCACGCTGGCCGCACGCGGGCT
The DNA here is from genome assembly GCF_900591205.1 of Pseudomonas viridiflava. Classification (GTDB taxonomy): domain Bacteria; phylum Pseudomonadota; class Gammaproteobacteria; order Pseudomonadales; family Pseudomonadaceae; genus Aquipseudomonas. Next base: position 118 of record NZ_UUPU01000039.1, on the reverse strand, counting down.
TGAATCCGTGGGTAACCCGGCAGGACGCCGGGTTAGCCGCGCTGGGCCAAGGATGGCCCATCGCGGCGGCCCACGGATTCAAGTCTGCGTGCGGGCACACCGAGCCGGAGGCGAGGTG
>NZ_UUPU01000091.1 GCF_900591205.1 Pseudomonas viridiflava | reverse complement strand
TGCCGGGTTACCCACGGATTCAAGCCTGCGTGCGGCCAGCGTGGTTAATGGGGCGCCTAGATCAAGATCAAAAGCAGAGCACGGCGGCCTGGTAGCCGACCTGAGTGGTTGGATCAAGGGCGGGGCGGCGTGCGCAGTGGGGTGTGCTTTTCTGTGGGAGCTGGCTTGTCGGGTCGCCGCATCGCTGTGATGCAGGCGCCTCGGTACATCAGGCAAACCGAGTTGAGGCCATCGCAGGCAAGCCAGCTCCCACATTTGAACCGAGGAAGGCTTCAATACTCAGGCCGGCTGCCAGGCCGCCTCGCTTTGCTTTGTTTTTGCCGTGGCCCTTACATCCTTACCGCTGACGAAGTCAGCGATCTTTTGCGCTTTTGACCGTGATCTTGATCTGAGGCGCCCCGTCAATCACGCTGGCCGAACG
>NZ_UUPU01000005.1 GCF_900591205.1 Pseudomonas viridiflava | reverse complement strand
GATTCAAGCCTGCGTGAGGGCACACCGAGCCAGAGCGAGGTGCCGAGTGATGGGGCAAAGACCTTTTGGTTACTTTTGGGTCTTTCCAAAAGTGACCCGCTGTAAGAGCGGAACCATACTCAGCCATTACCGCAGCATCGGATATGCCCCCCCACCCAGCAAACCCCTAATCAAACCACTCCCGCCTCCCCTCAAACGTACTAACAATCACCCCCACAACCATCCGCACCGCCTCAGCATCCCGCACCTGCGCATTCACCCCCAGCCACACCTGGCGTTGCATGCTATCCGCCAGCAGCCCCGGCAAACCCACCAACCCCCGGTCAAAGCTGCTCATATAATGCGGCAGCAACCCAATACAAGCCCCGCAACGAATCATCTCCAGCATCAGCGAGTAAGCATGCACCTGCACCACCGCCGCCAACCGTTGCTCCACCACCTGGTTCCACGGCTGCAAGGCATCAACCTGTGCATCCGGCTGCCATTGCACCAACATATAGTCATCCAGGTCCTCCACACTGTCCGGCCGCGCAGTCTGCCTTGAATAGCGCTTGGCGATATGCGGCAAATACCGCAAACGCGCCAGCGCCCGAGGCGGTTCGGTCGCAAAACTCGGCCCAGGCACCGGCCCGTCGTTGTCCGACAGCCAAAGCACCACGTCCACATCAACCGCTTGCAGGGACAGCTGGCTGTCGAGCGAGATGATCTCCAGCCGCACGCTGGCGTTGCGACGCAGCAAAGCGATCAGGTCACGACCGAGAATGTCGTGCAGGATCGGCTCCGCCACCGCCAGGCGGATCAGTGGTTGTTCCACCACCGGCAAGCGCCGGGTGTGGGCCAGGGCGACCAGTTGGGCCTGCAATTGCTGGCCATCGCGGCTAAGCACCAGGCCGTTGCCCTGGTAGCTGAACAACGAATGACGCACCTGTTCTTCCAGCTGCGCCAGGCGCTTGCGCAGCAGCGTCGCCTTGATGTTCAGGCTGCGCGCCGCCTGCATGAAACAGCCGCAGCGCGCACTCACCAGGAAGTAGCGCACCACCTCCGGGTCGATCTCGTTGGCCATGGCCAACCAGGTGCTGCGCGACTCGGCGGTTGCGCGATAGGCGGTAGGCCCCTGCTGGCCGGACGGTTCCAGTAATGCCATGTGAGACTCCCTGTCTTATTGGTCTGTGCGTCCACTGCGGGTTGACGCGTATTACTCCAACACTTTATTCAGCTCGGCACCGTCGATACTCAAGGTTGCAGTGTTGAGCATGCCCTCCAGATAAGCCTTGGCGATCTGCTCCTGGCGCTGGGCGCGCAATGCTTCGGTCAGGCGTTGGCGCAGTTCATCGAGGGTGGCGGTGCGCGCCGGTTGCTGGCCGGTGAGCTTGAGCACATGGAACCCCGCCGGGCTCTGCACCACCTCCGAGACCGCACCCACCTTGAGGCGTGTTACGGCATCGCGCACTGGCGGCACCAGTTGCTGCAAGGGTTGCATCCCCGAATCGCCGCCCCGCGCCGCGGTCTCCGGGTCTTGGGAAAATTGCGTGGCGAGGGCCGCAAAATCGCTCGGTGCGGCCTGGGCGCGGCGGCTCAGTTCCTGGGCCTGGCGGCGCACGGTGTCGAGGGTTTGCGGGTCATTGACCGCGAGGAAAATCTGGCTCACCCGGTACAACGGCGGCGTTACCCATTGTGCCTTGCCGCTGTCGTAAGCCTGCTGCAGCTCGGCCGCGCTAGGGTAGTCGGCCGGCACCTGGCTGACCGACAACATGTAGTCGCGAAACACGATCTGCTCGGTAGCGGCACGGGTCTGCTGCTCCACCTCCGGGCGCTGGCGCCAGCCCTGGGCGTCGGCCTGTTCGAGCACAGCCTTTTGCGCCAGGCGCGAGCGCAGCCAGGTTTCCAGGGCGCCACGATTGCCACGCAGTTGTTCGCGGGATTCGGCCGGCAGGCTGGCCAGCACGCTTTTCAGCTCCGGCACGTCGATCTGCTGGTTGCCCAGGCGCGCCACCGCCGGCCCGCCGGGTGTCGGGTCGAGCACCGGTGCCGGCTGTTGCGCCGCCACCGGGTCGCTGCCCGGGCGCACACTCAAGCCCACGGCCACCACCAGCAAGGCCAGCGCACCCGCGCTGATCATCAGGGCTGGCTTCTTCACAGGACCGGCGCCTCTTCGTCAGCCGGCGCAGTGGTGGCCTGGGCCTGCAACTGCGCCGCCTGATGGCTGTACTCACGCAGGTAAACAATGAATTCCTGCAACAGGCGGTCCCACAATTCCAGCTGGCTACGCAGATGCGGCGCGCCGACACCGGCCACCACCACATCCATTTCCATCAGCAGGAATTCGCCCTGCAGCGACAACCGCGCAAAGCGCCGCGACGTATTCCACACCTGGGCCAGCCCCTCAGGCAGCTCGCCCTGCACCCGCAGCGCGCAGCTGTAGGTGAAATCCACATAGCTGCCCTGCTCTGCCGCCGGGTTGCCGAAGCGCACGGCAAAGCCTATGCCCTGGCTGGCGCTGAGCAATTGCACGATGCCGTTCTGTTCGGTCTGATTCACGCGATAACCGGCCTCTTGCAGCAGCTCGGTCAAGCTCTGGGGGGTGACGCTGGTAATCAATTCGCTCATGCTCATCTCTTCCTTGCTGATCAGTGATTAACGCCCGCCTGAGGCGCATCGAAACGGGTCTTGTACAAATCGTCGCCAAAGCCCTGGGCCAGTTCCTCGAACTTGACCCGCGCACCGCTGGCGAAGGGCTGGCGAATACTCATCACCTCGGCCACATCAATCTTTTCGTAGGCCGCGAGCAACTGCTGGGCTACGCCGTACATCTGTTGATTCTTGGCTGAACATTGCTGCACTTGTGTGTCACGTTCCGCCAATTGCGCCTGCAAGCGGGCACGTTCGGTCTCCTTGCCCTTGGCGAGCACGAGCAACTCTTCATACGCCTTCTTGAATTTGCCGATCTGCTCGTTGCTCGCCGCGACCTGGGCTTGCGCCTGGCTGTGCAGGCTCTGTTGCTGACCAGCCATTTGCTCAGCGACGCCTCGGGTTTTTTCCAGCTCGGCGGTCAGTTGCTTGATTTGCGCCTGGGCCTGCTTGGCCTGGGTCTCGGCGGCGATACGTGCCGCGCTGGCCTGGGCCTGCTCGCTTTGCAGCGCCTGCAATTGCTGGGTGGTGCTGCGCAGTTGCGTACGCAGGCGCTCCTCCATGCCTTCGGCGCTAGCGCCGCCGGCGACCAGCAGCAACAACAGCCCGCAGATTCGCGTGTTCATGTGGCATCTCCCTGCGCATCAAAAGCGCGTGTTGAGTTCCAGTTGCATCACATCTACTTCAAACGGCCTGCCATACACTTCGGACGCGCTCAACCAACGCGCACTGGCGTAGATGTTCTTGTCGAGGCTGTAGTTGCCGCCGATGAAGTAGCCCTTGGCGTTGGTGCCGCCCAGGTGAAACGAGGAATCATTGAAGCCGTCCGGCAAGGCGTCCGGCTGGATGTATTTGTAGCCGGCCAGCACGTTCCAGTCGCCGCGTTTGCGCATCTCCAGCGCGCTGCCGAGGGTGAACGAGACCATCAAGGCATTGCCGCCACTTTCAAACTGGCCCTTGCTGTTGATGTTGTTGACGATCTCGCCTTCGCTGCGCTTGAGCATCTCGCTCTTGTCGTAGGCCAGGTTGTGGATGAAGTTGCCCTGGGTGCGTAGCTTGAAGTCGCTTGGCAACTCGCTGTCCCACACCAGGTTGAGGTCAAGCACGTTGAACTTGGAGGCCAGGCCCACGAATTGCGGTTGCGGCGTAGCGGCAGGGTCGGCCGGGTTCGGGGTGATGTTGCGCAGGTTGAACACGCTGTTGCCCTTTTGCATAAAGGCCACGCGAGTGCCGTCAGTGTCACAGCCGGGGTCGCCGGCCCATGGGCTGCAAGGGCTGGAGCGCTGCCCTTGGATGTCCTGGAACTGGTAATAGGCGGCGGCGAGCTTGAGGCGGTTATCGCGGTTGATCTTCCAATCGGCACCGATTTGCCCACCGAACAGCCATTTGGTCTCGCTGTCTTCTTTGTCGATGCCGTTGCTGCTGGCCGTGTCCGCGGTGTATTCGACCGGGAACGCGCCAACGGTGCCGAACAAGCCCCATTCGCTGTTGAGCGTGTGATTGAAGATCGCGGCCACGCCGTCGAAATTCAGGTCGTTGGAATACATCATGTCGGTGGAGTAGAACGGGTTGCCGATGCGCCCGGCGGTCAACGTCATGTAGTCGGTGGTTTTCCAGGTCAGGTAACCCTGGTCCAGCCAGATGTCCTTCTTGCCGAAACCGCCACCGAGCGTCTGGGTGGTGGACACCGGGTTATTGTCCGAGCCGGTGCCCAGGCGGATGCCTGCGGTCCACTCCGGCGAGATCACCGCTTTCATGCCCAGGCGGGCGCGCAGGCGGAACAGGTTTTCACGGTCCTCGCGGGTGTTGAGCAACGGTGGGTACTTGAAGTTTGAAGCGTTGTTGACGTCGTAGGGGCCCGAGTCATTGAGCTTGGCGTAGTCGGTAATGGTGTTGTCGTTTCGACCCGAGAAGTAACGCGACTCATCCCGCAGGCGGATATCGCCATCGAAGGTGATGCGCGAGACCCAATCGGGGAAGGTGTTGGGCTGGGCCCAGTTTTCCTGCTTGGCGGTGGCCATGACTTCGGCCTTCACCTGGTCGCGGATCTGATCACGCACCGCTTGCGGCACGTACTGCACGCGCACATCACCCGGCGCTGCGGTCGGGCCAGCGGCAACCACCGGCGCTGCATTGGCCTGGCGGGCCTGCTGGGCTTCTTTTTCCGCCTGGGCAATCAGCCCGTTGGCGGTGTCCTGGGTCAGCACGCCCTGCTGCACCAACAGGCGGATCAGGTTGATGGTGACGTTTTCCGAGGGGGCGACCGGGGCTGCCGCCGCCTGGCCGACCAGGGTCGCGATGACCATGCCGACCGCCAGGGTCAGTCGATTCACGGGGGAAATCATGTGTACGCAACTCCTGTAAAAACCGTTGAAGAAAAGGTTTGTTCAATCCGGGCGCCGGCCCTTGAGGGACAGGCGCATGGGCAGCGTCAGCGACGCCGGAGGCTTCTGTGTGGCTCGCGGCGCACGCACCAACGCGAGCATCTGCGCGTCGGTTTCGCTATCCCCACTGGACTTGGCCACCAGCGCTTTGGTGACCTGGCCGTCGGCGCCCAACCACAGGTCGATCTGTATCGAAAAGGCTTTCTTGCGTAACTCCGGGTCCTCACGCATCAGGCGCTGATAGGTGCCGGCCAGGTACTGCTTGTAGGTGCCGGTCCCCAACCCGCCGCCACCACTGCCCGCCATGCCACCGCCCTTGCCGGCGCCAATGTTGAACCCGTCATTGCCGGACTGCGCGTCGCCATCAATCTGCATCGGGTTGGCCAGATCATCGGCCGGCGAAGGCGGTGCTTCCTCGGCCGGCTTGACCGCTTCGGGTTCGGGGCTGGGCACCGGCTCCGGGATTTTCTCTTCGACCTGGGGTTCGGGCTCCTTGGGTTTTTCCGGGGGCGGCGGCGGCGGTGGCGGCAACGGAATAATCGTTGGCACCTTTGGCGCTTCGCGGCGCACACCACTCATGTCATTGGCCCATTGCCACAAGAACCAGGCCGCCACGGCGCCCAGCAACAGGCCGGCGCCCCACTTCAGCGGGCGCAGTGGCGGTTTTTTCTTCACGGGCAATGGCGCGATCGGGATCTGTGCAGTCATGGTTCAGCCCTGGCTCGGTTTGCCGGTGACCAGCCCGACCTGGGACAGCTCCAGTCGGCGCAGCAAGTCGAGCACTTCGATGACTTTCTGGTACTGCACCATCGCGTCGCCGCGCACGATCACCGGGAAATCCGGGTTCAACGCTTTCTCGATGCGCAGGCGTTCCTCCAGCTCGCCGAGCGTCACCGGGTAGGCGTCGAGGAACACCTGGCCGCCGTCATTCACGGAGATCGCCTTGGTCTTGGCCTCCGACAGCGACACCGAGGCACTGGCCTTGGGCAGGTGGATCTGGATCCCCGACACCTGGGCGGTGGCGGTGAGGATAAACATCACCAGCACCACCATCAGCACGTCCACCAGGGGCGTGATATTGATGCTGTCGACGGCGGCATCATCGTCATCGTCGTGGGAGGCATTTACGGAAGCCATGGCGATTCTCCTCAGGCCGGAAGCGCTGCGTGATGGTCGCGGCGGTGCGCGGCTTCACTGTGCTGGCTCTCGCCGTGCATTTCCGCCAGGCGGGTGATGAATTCATCGACAAACACGCGCATGTCCGCGCTGACTTCCTTATTGCGCGTGATCAGGCGGTTGTAACCAAACAGCGCCGGGATCGCGACGAACAGGCCCATGGCCGTGGCCAGCAAGGCCGCCGCCATACCTGGGGCGATGGCGTTGATGTTCACGTCGCCGGCCATGGCCGTGCCGAGGAACACCACCATGATCCCCAGCACCGTACCGAGCAGGCCGATATAGGGGCCGCCGGCGATGGCGTTGGACAGGGTCGAAAGCTTGGAACTGAGCGCCTGGTTTTCCCGCGTGCGCACACCGTCCATGGAGCAGCGGATGGCTTCGATGGTGGCGGCCGAGACCGACGAGGTATCAGCGCCCTGGGCACGGCGGGTGCGGATTTCCTTGACTGCCACCAAGTACAGGCGCCACAGCGAGGAATGGGTCAGGCGCTCGCCCAGTTGGGCGTCGTCGGCATACATCTCCAGGCGGGTGCCGATCTGGGCGAAGTGCTCGCGAAAAATCTCGTTGGCACTGCTCACGCGGCTGACCTGACGGTTCTTGCGCAGCATGATGATCCACGACTGCACCATCATCGCCACCAGCACCAGGATGATCACCCAGGCGTCCACCGGCACGGCGTTGAGCAAAAAGCCCAGGCTGCCGAAACCGAAGCCCGACTGTTCTTCATCGACGCCGTAGGCCACCAGTTTCGACTCGGCGCCCTGGGCGCCGGCATCGGCCTGCAACAGCGCGGCCGGGCGCGCCACCTTGGACAGGCGCAGCTCATCTATGGCGCCGGCGAACGGCAAGTGCCCGCTGGCGGCTTCCGGCACATCGGCACCGATCGCCAGTTGCGAATTGAAGGCCGGCAGGGCCACGGCGAGGGTCGCGGTTTCACGCCCGTTCACATACAGCGTGATCTTTTCGCCCTCGGCCGTGAATGCCAGGTGCTGCCATTGCCCAGGATTCAGCGGCTGGGTCGAGACGGCGCGCTGGCCGTCGACCTCGACAAACGGCATGCCCTGGTTCAGCCCCAGCAACAGGCTATGGGAGCCGTCACGCCGGGCCAGCACCACTTGCTCGCCACTGGCCTGGTCCAGGCGCAACCACGCGCTGAAGGTGAAGGCAGCGCCGGCGGCGTGTTGCAGCGATGGGCTGGCCGGCAACATCAGCGCCTGGCCGCCGAACTGCAAGGCGCGGCCGATCACACCGTCGATGCTCGCGCCGGTGGCGTTGAGCGCGGTGTTGGCGTAGGCCGTGGTGTCCCGGGCCGGTGTGCCGTTGGCGCCGTCAAAGTGATAGAGCGCGGTGTAGTTGGGGTCGAACGTCAATTGGCCATTGGCAGTGGCCGGGGCTTTCTGGTTGCCGTAGTACATCCACAGGTCCTGGCGCTGGCCGCCTTCGACCTTGGGCACATCGACCCAGATCAACGCCATGCCCATCAGCGGGTCGAAGCTTTCGATCTGGTGGTTGAACACGGTCTTGTCATCGGCACTCACAAAACGCAGGTCGGCGCCGTCGTCCTTGACCCCGTCAAAGGTGAAGTTGCCGGTGTGCAGGCGCACCAGCAGCGCGGTGCGGCCCAGGGCCTGGCTGATCGCGGCGCCTTGGGTGGTGGTGTCCACCGAAATCTGTTTGCGGTAGTGCCAATCGTCTTGCCACCAGGCATGGGCGGTGGCCGGGAGCGCGAAGCCCAGGCAGATCAACAGGCTCAGAAATAGGCGTTGCATGGGTGAAGTCTCCGGAAGAAAAAGTCAGAAAGTCGCCTGCACACTGAAGTGCAGTCGCGAGTCCTGTTTCTGGGTGTTCGGTCCATCGAGCAGCGGGTAGCCCCAATCCAGGCTGCCGGACAACCACTTGCTCAAACTGGCGCGGGTGCCAAGGCCGACACTGGCCAGGCTGTATTCGTCTTCCTGCTCGGGAAGCGGGTCGTGCAGGCGCATGCGTGCACCTTCGGCGAAGGCGTAGAAGCGCCATTCCTGCACGTAACTGCCAAGGAACTTGGCCAGGGACGGTGTGCGCAATTCCTGGGAGAGCAAGTAACCCTCATCCCCGGTGCGCTCGGCTGCCAGGTAGCCACGTACCGAGGTGGCGCCGCCGGCGGAGTACTGCTCGTTGGACACCAATGGCCCCGAAGCCAGCTGGAAGCCGCCCTTGGTGGCCGACTGCCAATCGTTGGCGAAGGTGTAGGTGTAATTCAGATCACCCTTGAGCACGGCAAAACTGGCGCTGGCCTTGTAGCGCTTGTAGTCGAATTCATCGTCGTCACTGCCATAACCAAAAAACGCGCGGGTGCCGACAACCAGGTTCAGGCCCAGCCCCAACTGGGACTGCTCGGTGTAGCGATAGCCGTTGTAGCCCAGGGTGAACGGCGCGTACTTGAGCGGCACCTGGTCGCTGCTGGAGCCGAACTTCAGCTGTTCATCGAAGTCCTTGAAGTCGACGCCGAAGGAGAACGAATTGGCCCAGTTGCCTGCGGCCGGCAAGCTGTAGATGGCCGAAACGCCGTAGGAATGGCCCTTGCCCAACACGTTGCTGCCGCCGATGGTGGCGATGTTGCTGTCGGACTGGTAGCCGGAGAACTGCAAGGTCCAGCGCTCGTTCAGCGGCGCGCTGTAGGAACCGGACCACACCTTGGCATTGTCGGTGTCCTCGGGCGCCGTGAAATAGGTGAGCGAGATGCTGTGACCCAGTTGCCAGAGGTTGTCGTAACCTAAGGTCGCCACCGAGCGCAGCTTCTTGGTGTCGGCACTGTAGTCGTTGTTCAGGCCGATGCTGGCGTGCCAGGGGTTCTGGTCTTCCACCTGCAAATCCACGTCCATGGTGCCCGGGCGCTGGCCTTCGCGCACCAGTGGCGTGACCTGCCGCCCGGCGCTGCGGTTGAGCCCCGCCAACTGGGTTTGCACCGTGGTGAAATCCGGCACCGCGCCTTCCTTGAGCCCCGGCACTTCGTCGCGGATTTCCACCGGCGAGTAATGCTTGGCGCCGACCACGCGCACCCGGCCTACCTTGGTCTCACTGACCTGCAGGTAGACGATGCCGTCATCGACCTTCTGCTCCGGCAACTCGACAAACACCGACTGGTAACCGCGCGCCTGATAGATCTTCTGCAGCGCATCGCGGGCACCCTCGATATCGTCCAGGGTCTTCTGTGGGCCAAGAAACGGGTACACCGCCTCCTCGATCGTCGCCGCATCGAGCACCGTATTGCCGCGCACGAAGAACTCGTTGACGTCCACCTTTCGCGCCGGGGCTTGCTCCCCCTCCTCGGCCCACACCGCTTGCGTCATGCTCCCCAGCGTCACGCAACACAGCGCCAGCGTTAATTTGCACAGATGCTCCACACCGCCCCCTGAGATTCTGATTTTTTGCGCCGCCGCCGATGGCGCGGCGTATGGCCTGCTCAATTGCTGGATATCGCGGTGCTGCCGTGGCGTGCCAGCCAGGTATGCAACAGGGCGAAGTTCAACGAGAACTCCGGCATGTGCAGCAAGGCGCCACAAAACACGTCACCGATGATTTTCTGGATAAGTTGCACCGCCCGCGGGTTGTTCAGCAGCGTGGCGATGTCGCGGGTCAGGACGTGAATGCTCCAGACCTTCTGGTTCAGGTCCAGGCCGACGAACCAGCGGAACAGCAGGTTGTAGTTGAGCTGTTCATGCAGTTGCTGCTCGCTGGGCACCGAATACAGAAGCTGCAGCAGCAGGACCTGCAACACCGTCTGCGGCGCAATCGACATCGCGGCGTCGGCCAACAGCCAGTCACGGTGTTGGTCGAGGATCTCGTCGATCTGCGGGCGCAGCAGCACCAGGGAATGGCCGGAGGGGATGTAGCTGGAGACTTCTTTCAGGGCGCCCTGCCAATCGTCCTGGGAGACGATCCACACCCAGGGCGCGCCATAGCGGTAGACCGACACCGGCTTTTTGCGCGCGGCTTCGACGATCTTCGACAGGCGCTGATCGAGCTCCTGCATGCCGACTTTCGAATAACGTTCCATAGTTCCCATCGCCCCACTCCTGGCATCCTGCTTGCGGTTGAAAAAGACGCCGTTCCGACGTTGTCAATCGCGATACACAGGTGAGACGGGAGTGGCCCATGGCTACCGAACTTTTGTCATGAAAGCTTCATTTTTGGTTGAGGGGGGGTGGTTTTTTGAGGGGGTGTATATCCGGTTTTGCGGTAACGGCTGATATTGGTTCCGCTCTTACAGCGGGTCACTTTCGAAAAGCGCGAAAGTAACCAAAGCGCTCTTGCCCCACCACTCGGCACCTCGCTCACGCTTCGGTGTGCCCGCACGCAGACTTGAATCCGTGGGCCGCCGCGATGGGCCATCCTTGGCCCAGCGCGGCTAACCCGGCGTCCTGCCGGGTTACCCACGGATTCAAGCCCGCATGCGGCCAGCGTGGTTAATGGGGCGCCTAGATCAAGATCAAAAGCAGATCAAAAGCAGAGCACGGCGGCCTGGTAGCCGACCTGAGTGGTGTAGATC
>NZ_UUPU01000045.1 GCF_900591205.1 Pseudomonas viridiflava | reverse complement strand
CAGGCTTTGGAGCGTGGGCAACCCGGCAGGACGCCGGGTTAGCCGCGCTGGGCCAAGGATGGCCCATCGCGGCGGCCCACGCTCCAAAGCCTGCGTGAGGGCACACCGAGCCTAAGCGAGGTGCCGAGTGATGGGGCAAAGCGTTTTTGGTTACTTTTTGCGCTCTTCAAAAAGTGACCCGCTGTAAGAGCGGAACCATAAGCAGCCGTTACCGCAGCAACGGATATACCCCACCCCCCCACTCAGCCGTTGAGCAACCTCTCCAACCCCACCCTCAAAGGCGTCGGCTCCGGCAGCCTAAAGCTCGCCAACAACCGCCGATTATCCGCCCGCGAATGCCGAATATCCCCCGACCGCGCCGGCCCAAAAGTCACGACAGGCAAAGCACCGAGCGCCTCTTCCAGCGCCTGCAACACCTGCTTCAGGGTAGTAGTGCGATTCCACCCCACATTAATCGCCCCCAACGGCGCGCAAGGCGCTTCGATGGCCTGCACCAGCACATCCACCAAATCTTCCACATACATGAAATCGCGAGTCTGCTCACCATCGCCAAACACCGCAATCGGCACACCCTGCTGCGCACGCTCACAGAAGATACTGATCACCCCGGAATACGGCGATGAAGGATCCTGCCGCGGACCAAAGATATTGAAGAAGCGAAAAATCACCGGCTCCAAGCCATGCTGGCGACGGTAGAAGTCAAAGTAATGCTCACCCGCCAACTTGTCGGACGCATAGGGCGTCAACGGCGCCTTGGTGGTCTCCTCATCAATCGAAGCCCCCTCGCCATTGTTGCCATACACCGCCGCGCTGGAGGCAAACACCACACGCTTCACGCCGGCCTTACGCATAGCCTCGCAGACATTCAAGGTGCCGACGAAATTGCTCTGGTGCGTACTGACCGGGTCATCCACCGAAGCCTGCACGGATGCCACCGCCGCCAGGTGCACCACAGCGGTCGTGCCGATCGCGGCACGCGCCACCAGGGCGGCATCGGCGACATCGCCTTCCAGCAGTTCGACGCGAGGGTTATCCAACGGCAGGTTGCTGCGCTTGCCCGTGGACAAGTTATCCAGCACCCGCACCGCATAGCCCTTGGCGAGCAGCGCATCCACCAGGTGCGAACCGATAAAACCGGCACCGCCGGTGATCAGGACCCACTTATCAGCATTACTCATTGTTGCGGATCTTCTCGACAATGGCGGTGGTCGAGCTGTTCTCGACCAGCCCCAGCACTTTGACTTTGCCGCCGTAGGCGCTGACGATGTCGGCCCCCACGACCTGGTCGACGGAATAATCGCCGCCCTTGACCAGCACATCCGGCTTGACCTGAGCCAGCAGGTTTTCCGGGGTCGCTTCAGCGAAGCTGATCACCCAGTCCACCGCGCCCAGGCCGGCCAATACCGCCATGCGCCGGTCGACACTGTTGATCGGGCGGCCCGGGCCCTTTAGGCGGCTGACCGAGGCGTCATCATTGACCGCGACGATCAGGCGGTCGCCTTGGGCACGCGCCTGTTCCAGGTAAGTCACGTGGCCTGCGTGCAGGATGTCGAAGCAGCCGTTGGTGAACACAATGCTTTCGTTGTGGGCACGCGCATCGTCAATCGCCAGCAGCAATTGCTCGATGGTCAGCACGCCACGCTCCGAGCCTTCGGAGCGCTGGATGGCGCGGCGCAGCTCAGGCGCGCTGATGGCCGCAGTGCCCAGCTTGCCGACCACGATGCCCGCCGCCAGGTTGGCCAGGGCCACTGCGTGGGGCAGCTCTTCACCGGCCGCGATGGAGGCGGCCAGGGTAGAAATCACCGTGTCGCCGGCGCCGGTGACGTCGAACACTTCACGGGCTCGCGCCGGCAAGTGCATCGCCGGGTGGCCGGGGCGCAGCAGGGTCATGCCGTGCTCGCCACGGGTCACCAGCAAGGCGCCCAGGTCGAGGTCGGCCATCAGCGCGGCGCCTTTGGTCACCAGCTCGTGCTCATCGGCGCAACCGCCGACGATCGCTTCAAACTCGCTGAGGTTTGGCGTGATCAGGCTGGCGCCGCGATAAATCGAGAAGTCCTTGCCTTTGGGATCGGCCAGTACCGGGATGCCCCTGGCCTTGGCGGCCTGGATCAGCATCTGGTGGTTTTTCAGGGCGCCTTTGCCGTAGTCGGACAACACCAGCACCTTGATGCCTTCGAGCAACTCATCGACCTGGCCGCTGAGGGCCAGGGCGTCGGTGGCGAAGGGTTCTTCGAAATCAATACGCAGCAATTGCTGGTGACGGCTCATGACCCGCAGCTTGACGATGGTCGGCTGATGGGCGATGCGCTGGAACAGTGCGCGCACGCCAGCACCGCGCAGGCTGTTGGCCAGGCTGTCGGCGGCTTCGTCGTCGCCGGTCACCCCCACCAGGGAGGCCGGGGCGCCGAGGGCGGCAATATTGAGGGCAACGTTGGCAGCGCCACCCGGGCGGTCTTCGATTTGCTCGACCTTGACGACCGGCACCGGCGCCTCAGGGGAAATCCGTGAGGTACCGCCATGCCAGTAACGGTCGAGCATGACATCGCCGACCACCAAGACAGGGGCTTGATCGAATCGCGGCATGGACAACTTCATGGAGCAACCCACATACAAAATGAACAGGGGCGCGATATTAGCACAGGGTGAGCGCCGCCTAGTTCGAGAGCTTTATACGCGATGCATCCGGCGCGAAAACTGGTTATTTTTTAAACAAAACCGCCAGGATATGCTCCACGGCGTCGGCCAGTTCGACCGCATCGGTATTGATTTCGCAGTCGGCCGCAAGCGGCGCTTCATAGGGGCTGTCCAGGCCAGTGAACGCCTTGATGCGCCCGTCCAGTGCGGCGCGGTATAAGCCTTTGGGATCACGCCGCGCGCACACCGCGAACGGCGTGCTGACATACACCTCAAAAAACTGCCCCGGCCCGAACAGCGCCCTGGCGGTCGCCCGGTCGGCGCTGAACGGCGAAATCGCCGAGACAATCACGATCAATCCCGCGTCCACCATCAGCCGTGCCACTTCGCCGATACGCCGGATGTTTTCCTTGCGCGCCGCGTCGTTCATGCCCAAGTCATTACACAGACCGCTGCGCAAATTATCGCCATCGAGCACAAAGGTATGCCGCCCCTGCTCATTGAGCTGCACCTCCAGCGCGTTGGCCAGGGTCGACTTGCCCGACCCGGACAACCCCGTCAGCCACAGGCAGCAAGGCTGCTGGTGCTTGAGCGCTGCCCGTGCCGCCACTGACAACGACAAGGCAAAGGGGCGAACAGGAGCAAAACCATGGGGCAGCGACTGGCTATTCATAACCCAGGACCTCGTAATCGCGTTGGTAGGCACGCCGGACCAGGCGGCGTGTGCGCAGGGAGCAAAACTCCCGGACCGGTTCGCTGCGCCGCCCGAGTGAAACATTCAGATGGGGCAGCAACGAGCTCACGCCGAGGTGTTCGCACAGGTGCTGGAAGTCTTGCTCCAGGGACTCCTGGCGCCCGAGAAAATCCATGGCCATTTGCCCCATGTGATCGACCAGAAAGTCGGTCTGGGGCGCGAAATGCAGTTGCCGGCGCAGGTTGTCCGGGTGCAGCCAGCCGGCGACGAAGTGATCGAAGTCACGGTAGCGCGAGACCAGGGCCTGGGCGTGCAGGTCGCGAGCCCCCATGTGGTTGCCGCGCAGATAGGTATAGGCCGAGTAGGCGCGCTCCAGCGGGTCGCGCACGAAGGCGAACTTGAAGCTGCGTGCGCAGTGTTCGGGGAATTGCTGCTCGTACCAGTAATACGGCAAATGCCCCGGCCAGCGCCCCTCCAGCAGCGCTGAGCAGACGCTGCTGCCAGCGCATTTGGGCACATGGATAAACACGCATTTATGCCGTTCGAAAGCGGGGTTGAGAGTGGTCACCCCAGACAGGGATTTGTTCACCGCCTGGCGATCCACCACCGACAAACGCCCCAGCAGAAACGTTCTTTGCGGCTTGGGAAGCAGTTTCCAGAACAGACGTTGCAACATTCCATTACCCACGCAAGAAGGTTAGCCCTCTCGTTCGTCATTCGAATCGAGAAGGCCAACATAACAAACGACAGGCGGTAAATTATTTGGCTTTGGTCAAGCCGGTAAGGGGCTTGATACAAACACGGGGCGCATTGCGCGCCCCGGTGTGTCAGGTGATGTTGGCCATCGCCGGCTCATCCAGGCCCATGGCGTGCAGGCGCGAGTAATAGCCGCCCATGGCCAGCAGTTCCAGATGCGTACCACGCTCGACAATTTCGCCGTGGTCCATCACCAGAATCATGTCGGCTTTCTCGATGGTGGACAGCCGGTGTGCGATAACCAGGGTGGTACGGCCTTTCATGACCTTGTCCAGCGCGGCCTGAATGTGGCGCTCCGACTCGGTATCCAGCGCCGAAGTCGCTTCATCCAGGATCAGCAGCGGGGCGTTTTTCAGCAACGCACGGGCGATCGCCAAGCGTTGACGCTGACCGCCGGACAGCAACACACCGTTTTCACCGACTTCGGTGTCCAGGCCCTTGGGCAGCTCGGCGATAAAGTCCATGGCGTAGGCATCGGCCGCGGCCTTTTCGATGTCCTCACGCGGTGCATCCGCCAGGTCGCCGTAGGCGATGTTGTTGGCCACGGTGTCGTTGAACAGGGTCACATGCTGGGTCACCTGGGCCACATGTCGACGCAGGTTGCGCAGGCGGTAGTCTTCGATCTCTACCTCGTCCAGCAGGATTTCGCCGGTTTCGTGATGATAGAAACGCGGGATCAGGCTGGCCAGGGTCGACTTGCCGCTGCCCGAACGCCCAACCAGGGCGATCATCTGCCCCGGCGCGGCAGTGAAGCTGATGTTCTTCAGCACTTCGCGCTCGGTGCCCGGGTAGGTGAAGCTCAGGTTGCGCACGTCCAGGCGCCCGCTGACGCGGTCACGCTCCACGGTGCCGCTGTCGACTTCAGGCACTTCATCCAGTTGTTCGAAGATGCTCTCGGCACCCGCCACGCCTTTCTGAATCGTCGAGCTGACTTCCGACAGCTGGCGGATCGGCTTGGGCAGCAGGCCCGCGGCGGTGATGTAGGCCACCAGATCACCCGCTGTGGCATCGCCGCGCAGCAGCAGCACCAGGAACATCAGCGCGGCCATGGCGGTGTAGATCACCAGTTGCAGCATCGGGGTGTAGACCGCGCCGGTCTTGTTCATGCGCAGTTGCTTGTCGGTATTGCCCTGGCTGGCAGCGGCAAAACGGCGCTCCTCGTAGTTTTCGCCACCGAAGCTGCGTACCACGCGGTAACCCTGGATGGTCTCGGAGGCCACGTGTGTCACGTCGCCCATCGCCACCTGGATTTTCTTGCTCTGCTTGCGGAATTTTTTGCTGGTACTGCCGACCATGATCGCAATCAGCGGCAGGATCGCCAGCATCACCAGGGTCAGCTTCCAGTTCATCCACAGCAGATAGCCGAACAGGAACACCACGGTCAGACCTTCACGGATCACCACCTTGATCGCATCCGTCGCGGCGCCGGTGACCATGGTCACGTTGAAGGTGATGCGGGAAATCAGGTGCCCGGAGTTATGCGTATCGAAATAGCGGTTGGGCAGCACCAGCAGTTTGTTGAACAGCTGGACCCGCAGGTCATGCACCAGCCCCAGGGACACCTTGGCCAGATAGTAGTTGCCCAGGAATGAGCCGAGGCCCTGCCACGCAGCGATCAGGATGATCAGCAACGGCACGGCCATCAACAGCTTCAAGTCTTTGAACAACGGGATCTTGGGCAGGAACACCACATCGGGATTGCTCAGGCCATCCACGAAGTATTTGAGGATCCCGGCGAGCATCGGCTGGGTGGAAGCAAAGATCACGAAGCCCACGATACTCAGCAGGAACATACCGAGGTACGGTTTCACATAGCCCAGCAGCCTGAAATAAATTTTCAGGCTGGATTCCTGGTCCGCTTTGGGCGGTGCGTCACTCATGTGTCGAGCTCACTGATTGGGTAGGACGCGAACTTTATCACAAGCGTCGGGCTTGGCCCGAGCCCAGACCAATACACTGGACAGCGCAATCGGCAGCCACGAGATAAACCACTCGGCCCGCGGTGTGCCCGTGAGGCTCGCCGCGTCGAACTGCATGGCCAGGAACGAGAACACCCACATGCCGATGATGCCCTTGCCGTAGAGCGTGTCGCGGGCCTTCCAGGCTTGCCACAACACACCGAACCACAGCCCGCACCAGAGCAGCAGGCCCGGCAGGCCAAGTTCGAGGGTGATGTGGGTGAACAGGTTGTGGGAGTGATCAAAGTACAGGTTGTCGGCGAATACCTTGTAGTCCCCACCCAGGCCCAGGCCGGTCCACGGGTGCTCGGAAATCATCTGCAAGGCAGCCATGAAGATCTGCGGCCGGTAAGACACGCCACGGGCCAGCATCAGCGATTGCATGGCGAAGAATACGGCCAATGCCGCCACGACCGCCCCGATGGCGATCACGGCAGTACGCCGGTCGCGGCACCAGGCGGGCATGGCCACCACGGTCAACAGCAGCGCCAGGGCAGCGCCACGGCTTTGGCTCAACACCACAAACAGGCCGAGCAATGCGATCGACACGGCCCACGCCACTTGCATCCAGCGCCCACGGGGCAGCCAGTGCAGCAACCAGACCGCAGCCATCCCGATCACGTAGGCGCCCAGAATCGGGTGAGACAGCTGACCCAAACCTTCGAGGCGCGCAAACCAGGGATTATGCTCAACCCCATAAAACTTGATGATCGCCACCAGCGACGACAAGGCCAGACCGAAACCGCCCCACTGCATCACACGAATGAGCGGTTCGGTCCGGCCGCACGCGAACACCGGGAAAAACAGCAGGAACACGCCGATATACAGCAGGCGCTTGGTCTCACGCGAAGGGTCTTGGGCATTGGTCCACGACAAACTGATGGCGCCCCACACCGCCAGCGCCGCAATCATCAGGCATATCCAGCGTTGCTCGCGCCAGACTTCCTTGAGGCGTTCACGCGCCGCCCAGGCAAACACCATCGCCGGCAGCCATAGAAACAGCGTCAACCCTTGTTGATAAATCTTGTTGGTCGGCGCGTAGGCAATCGCCAGCAAAAACCAAAGTAACCCGAAAATCATCCATACCTGCGCCCAGCGACTTGCTTGCATCACCCGCTCCTGATTACGTCCAACCCGCCAAGCCGGCATGGTTAAAACCCAAAACTTTCGGCATTATTACCGATCACTGTGCCCGCGACTCCCCACAAGGCTTTCCAACGATGCAATGTTCAAGGCTTGCCCAAGCCGATTTAGACAAGATGATTGAAGGTGCCAGAATCCTCGAGAAGGACAGCTATGGGCCCAAAGTCTACCTGCTGACCGACGGGAATATCCTCAAACTGTTTCGTCGTAAACGCCTGTTTTCGTCGGCGCTGTTTCGCCCGTACTCCAAGCGGTTCATCGACAACGTGGCGCAGCTGCAAGAGCGCGGCATCCCGACCTTGACCGTGCTCGCGTTCTTTCAACTGGCCGCGCCCGGCATGACCGCCGTGCTGTATCGCCCGCTGCCTGGGGAAACGCTGCGCCAGATTTCCAACCGCGAAGGCTTTGAATGGGAAACGAACCTTGGCCCGCTGGTGGCACTTATCCGCCGCTTGCATGGCGCGGGCATCTACTTCCGCTCCTTGCACCTGGGCAATATCGTGGTAACGCCAGACAATGAGATGGGGCTGATCGACGTGGCCGACATGCGCTTCCTGCGCGCCCCCCTGAACCCGGAACTTGCACGCCGCAACCTGCAACATTTCGCCCGCTATATTGCGCGTGAGAAGCTGAACGAACGCTTTCCAATGCACGCCCTGGAGCAAGCACTGCTAGCGGCATGAAAACAGGCGCCGCGAGGTTTCACTGAAGTCTGTCCAGGCTTGGTCCGGCGCCAGCGCCTGCGACTGAGCCGCCACCACCTCGGCTGCCGAGGTGGCAAATGCGCGCTCAAGCAGATGGCCCCAAGCCTGTGCACTAGCTGAAGGGGCGTACCAGCCGGCCTCCCCCAACTGCTCGCGAAAGACTGGCAAATCGCTGGTCAGCACCGGCACGCCGGCCATCACCGCCTCTTGCAGGATCAAGCCCAAGCCCTCTTGTGTGGACGGAATGGCCACCCAGTCAAAGGCCCGATACAGCGTCGCCGCGTCCGGGAGATGGCCCGGCAGCGACACCCTGCCCTGTAGGCCGAGCTGCGCAATACGCGCCTCAAGCGCAGACCTCGCCGCCCCCTCGCCGATGATCACCAGGCGCGCATCGTGCTGATCAGCCGAGACGTCGGCAAAAGCCTCCAGCAAACAACCAAAGCCTTTGCTATCCACCAGCCGACCCACCGCGCCCAGCACTGGCGCGCCCTGTAACGGCAGGCCCAGACGGGACCGCGCCTGCTCGCGCGACAGTGCACCAGCGCGAAAAGCGACAGGGTCGAACGCGCTGCGCAACACCGCCACCGGCCGTTGCAGATAACGCTCAAGCGCGCCGGCCAAGGTTTGCGACACCGCCGCCAGCGTCAACTGCGAAGCCGCGAACTGATCAAACAGCTTCTTGTCGGTCGCACGCAGGCGCGTGTGGCCATGAAACACAACGACTACCCGCACCTGCGGCAGCCGCTTGAGCACCGGCAACATCACACGAGCAACGCCAATGCCGTCCAGCAGCACGATCTCCATACCGTCGGGAAGCGCCTTCTGAAAGCGCGCACGCATCCTGGGCATCAGCAACTTCCACAGATGCCGACCCTTGAGTTGGGCCGAGGAGAGCTTCCACTCGAGCGCCGACTCGCCACCCTGTGCACTGCCTTGAAGCAGCCAGGTTTCGATCGGAGCACGGCTGACCGCGTGAGACAGTATCTGTTGATGAACCTTTTGCACCGAAGCGAATGCAGAACCGCCGGCCCACATGATGTTAAGAATGCTCATCGAGAAAAATGACCTTATGCGGCGTTGTGGTGACTTGTTCTACCGGACTAATTGATTGAGCAACCAGCCAATACCCACTCCCAGTATCAGCATAGCTGCCAGCTTGATCCGCTCGCGCCGCTTGCGCCGCGCCTTGGTCAAGCGCTCTTCTGCTGTCGCCACATGCAAACCGAAACCGGTGTGCAAAACCGCATCGCCTTCCAGGGTAACCGCCGCCAGATTCAACTCTGCGTAACGCCTGGAAAGCCCCTTCTCCCCTTCAAACCCTGCATAGGGTGCGCACAACCGGTACTCCTTGATCCGTCGCAGGCCCGGGTTCAACGAAAACCCCTGCCAATCGGGCTTATCGGACAGCAAGGGATAACACGCCACCCCGCCGATCACATCACGCGGCCCCAGATGAATATAGGGGCTGTGCACCTGCAAGTCGTAAACATAATTGCGCAACCAGACTTGAAGAATCTCGGGGCGCTGCTCCAGAACCGTCTTGGAATCCTCGACAAACCCGGGTCGATAAAACGCCCAATCATCTTCGCAATGGAATATGTAAGGGGTCTTGACCGACTCGTAGGCCAGATCAATAGATGCCAACTGCCCAAGCTTCGGACGGTTGATCAAGAAGGTGCAATGGCTGTGCCAGTGCTCAGGAATCGCCTGGCGTACCGCTTCATCGCCGGAGTCTTCGGTAATGAAGACTTCACGTATATCTGCCGTGTTGTACAGATCGAAGCTCTCGAGCGTGCGCTTCAACAAATCGAAGCGACCGCAACTGGTCACTACGAGCGTTATGTCGCTTTGATCGGAGAATTGCATTTATCGCCTCGAAAATTTCATATATCCATCATTTGCGACCCGTCGGTCGCCATTACACGCCCAGTTTAAGACGCAACCTTTCCAGCCAATTCAACGGCGCACGTGGCCGCAGTGGCGGCTGGAGCACTTCGACAATGCGCTGGCCGATACGCGCAAAGCTGAACTGGCTGACTGCCAGCGCTTGCCCGTTACGCGCAATGTCTGCCGCCAGCTGCGGGTCGGCCCGCAACACGCAGAGTTTCTCCTGCAGCTGTGGGATGTCCTTGTAGAACACCACATTGACCATGTCCTTGAAGCCAAGCGCCTCGTTTTCCGAAGCCCCTTGATCAAAGGCCAACAGCACGCAGCCACAGGCCATGGCCTCGAAGTTCTTGATCATGTACTCGCCCATGCCCACGTCGGCACTGACGAAAAAACGAATTCGGTTGAGGGTTGCGCAATATTCCTCGCCGGATTTGGTGCGCGTCACCACCAAAGGTTCGACCTGCGCCAGCTCGTCCAGCAACGCTTTGCGGCCACTGTAGGCCACGCTGTTGGTGCTGCCGACAAACGCCAGTTCGATGTCGCGCTCGCGGTCCTGCGGCTGCAGCAGCGCCTGATCATAGCCCTTGGGCACGAACACCGCGTCAAAGCCTTCGGCGCGCAGGCGTTCGGTGACCCTATGACCGGAACTGATCACTCGCACCCACGGCAGACGGCGGTAATGGGCGCTGAACTTGCCGGTGTACTTGCAAGGGATGTAGTTCTGGTAGGCGTCGTGCTCGAGGATCACCAGGTTCGGGATCGTGCGAATAAACGCAGCCTGGCGGATTTCCTGTTTGAACCGCAGGAAGAACACAATGCGGTCATAGCGAGTCACGTCGACTTCGCGCCGGAAGTAACCCCGCAGGTTGCGTTGTTCATCACTGCTCAACCAACGCAGGTCGCACTCGCAGTGCTCGGCGACGCCTTCGTACAAGCGGTCGAGAATAGCGCGCTGTTCTTTCTGCACCAGAAACAAAACTTTCATGGGATTTCCTTTCACAAACGCCAGAACAACTCATGCCGTCGTACGGCCTTGCGGAAAAATTCGTTCTCACCATAAGGCGAGCGTGCACGCCCCGCCAACACACGTTGCAACCAGCGCCGCACTTGGCGCTTGAACGGCGGCGCGGGCTGCAGGTCATGCATCATGCCCAGCGCCATGGCCTTGTCGCGCTGTTGTGCCGGCGACAGCGACAGGCTGCACGGCCGCAGCTCCAGCGCGTCGTCGAACAGTGGCGGCAGGGCAATACCGGCGCCCGCGTCGCCCATGGGCCAGCGGTCGTTGTCATGCAGATGGTTGGCGTAGCCCAGCACGACAGTCGGCTGCCACTCCAGCCCTTGCAATGCCTCGACCACGGCTTGTTGCGCGCAGATATGATCCGGGTGCGGGTCGAGCACCGGGTGCGGCAACACAATGACTTCGGGGCGCGCCGTCAGCAGTAATTGGCGCAAATCGGCCAACAGATTATTCCAGGTCGGCAGGCCGTCATGATCCGCCGGCAACGGGAAGGGGTTGAACTGGCGAAACAGGCGGATATCCGACAAGTCAGCCTCTCGCGAGGCGATCGGCTGGTCCGGCGTGGCACGCATTGCGGGCAATTGCAGGCAGAAGTAGCCCAACTGCACACAATGCGCCTCTGGCACCCCCGCCCAGCGCGGCACGGCGATGCTGTCCCAGGCACGCAAGCGGCCCTTGATCCGCGAAGCCTCGACCGGATCCAGGCCCATCTGCTGATAGTGTTCGGCTTCGATCTCGCCCGCCGTGAGGGTCACGATCCACGGCTTTTCAGCCTGGCTGTAAAGACCGAAAGCAGCCAACTCGGCATCATCGGCATGGGGCGCGATGACCATCACCCGCTGCGCCGAATAGTCCGCAGTGGCCCAGGCCCACAGGCGGGGGGCGCCGTGCAGGCTGCAAAAGCGCCCGCGCAAGCGCAGCTCGCCCGCCATCAGGGCCGGGGCCAGGCCACTGAGGTTGAGGTAACGAATGCCATTGACCCCACGCTCGAACGCCTGCCGGTCGGGGCTGTCACCGCCGGAGATCTCGATAGCCGGGTCGAGAAAACGTCCCAGCCAACCGCTCTTGACCTTGATCGCCAGCACCAACGTCGCATCGGCTTCCAGCGGCGCATCCACACGCAGCCGCCCGCCTTCGAAGCGAACCCCGGCCAGCTCGGCATCCGCCGAGAAACGGTATTGATAGTCTTCGTCGGGTGCATAAAACAGATGGTCGGCAAACCAGGCTTCATGAGCCGCCCAGGCCAACACGCCGAGCACCAACGGCAACCACCAGGCAACGCTGATACCGACCACCACCAGCAGCACCAGGCCGATCAACACACCGATGCGTTTGTTGCGCCGGTGGCGCTTGAGCAATTGCTGTTTGCGGCTCATACGGTCAGCACCGGCACGGGGTTGCACCAACGGTCCTTGTACTCCCGGTCGGCGCGCCCGAAGGAAAACCGCAGCGGCTTGCCGACTTCACGCGCCTGCTCCCAGGCACTTTGGGTATTGAGGAAACTCAGGACACTGCCCGGGCTGAACGCACGGGTTTGCGGGTCGACCCCACCGTTGACGTACTCCACGCTGATCCATTCGGGCGACTCGGCCCGATACACCAGTTGCACAGCGATGGGCGCGTCATTGAGGAAAATCACCGAGCCGATCAGCCACTCGCCCAGCAGCTCGATCACCTCGGCCATGCGTTCGGCACCTGTGGCCACAAAGCCCCAGCGACGCAGGAACAAATCACAGTAGATCGCCGCCAGTTCCGCGCTGGAAAACTCACTCACCGGGCGCACAACGCCACCGGCTTCTTCCAGCAAACGCAGTTCGCGGCGCTGGTTGTAGCGGAATTTCTTCGACAGTTCTTCCGGAGTGCGGGCCATGGCCAGTTGCTCGGCCTGCGGCTTGAGGCCGCTGAAACGGCCTTCATTCAAGGCCGACAGGTAGCGCGCACGCTGGCGCAACGGCGCCTGGGCGCCAGGCGCGGCGGGCAGGATCAACTCGGCATTGCCCAGGTCGAACAGACCCTTTTTACCGCGTTGCTTGAGCACATCCTTGGACAGAGCCAGGTCACGCCCCCAGGTCGCGATACACGCCTGAAGTTCGCCACCTTGCTCCCAGGCCAGGTAACGCACCGGGATTTCAGCCAGCCCGGACAGGCGCTCGATCACCTGCGGGTGGGTCGCAACACTGCCGCCAAAACGCTGCCAGGCGTCGCTGTAGGCAGACGCGTCGACAACGGACCAGCCGCGCTCGCGCCAGCCTTGAAAACGATTGAGCATCAAGCCCCCGCGGTCAGTTCAATAACATGCGGCAGTTGCCAGAAGGTATCGCGTACCGCCTGATCCGAGAAACGCTCGCGCAGGCGCTCCAGCATCATCTCGGCGCACTGTCGCTGCTGGTGTTGATCCATCGCAGCCAGGTGTCGCAGCCCTTGGGCAAGGTGTTCGGCATCGCCGAAAGGAAACAGAATACCCACGCCCTCGACCACTTCCTTGGCCCCGCCACAGGCTGTGGCCAGCAACGGCACACCGGCCGCCATGGCTTCCAGCAGCACCATGCCGAAGGGCTCGTGGTCGGAGCTCAGCGCAAACACATCGAATGCGCAAAAATACCGGCGTGCATCCGGCACCTGGCCGAGGAACAGCACCTTCTCGGCAACCCCCAGCTCGCGGGCAAGCTCCTTGAGGTCTTGCTCCAGGCGCCCGCTGCCGAGGATCGCCAGGCGACTCTCAACCGGTAAATGCGGGAGTGCCAAGGCAAAGCCCTTGAGCAGCGTGGCTTGATCCTTGTCCGGGTGCAGGCGGCCGACATTGCCGACCACCCAGTCGTCCGGCGACAGGCCCAGCGCATCACGCGCCGCATCCACCGGCACCTGAATGGCCTGCAAGGCGTCAACGTCGATACGGTTGTACAAGGTCTGGATACGTGCGGCAGGCCAGGCCGGCAGGCAACCGCGCATGTCATCGCGCACGGCGTCGGATACACCGAGCAGGCTCAGGCGCTTGCGGAAAATCCCGGCAAACAGCTTGCGGCTACGGCGCTGGTAGTCACCAAAGGCATGGTGCACTCCAATCACCGGCAACCGCGTGGCCAGCAAGGCGACGTAGATCGGCTTGAAGCGGTGGGCAATGCAGAAAGTGAAATTGCGCGACGCGGCGATCTTGCGTAGTTCACCGATAGCACCCAGCTTCAGGCCACGAATGGCCTTGGAGCTGAACTCCATGAACAGCACTTCATCGGATGCGCAACCGGCCGCCACCTCAGGGTCGGCGACCCCGGTGAGAAACACCGTGGTCACCTTGTAGCCGGAACCTGCGAACAAACTGGCGTACTGCCGTGCGCAATCGAGGAACGGCCCGTCATAGCCGTGACAGAACTGCAGGACGTGGCGTTCAGCCGAGCGCGTCATAAGGGTCCACGCCGTCTTTGACGACCAGGATGTCTTCCATGATCAGGTACTGAAGGTCGGAGCCGAAGAACATGTTCAGCGCGTCGGTCGGCGAGCAGATCATCGCTTCGCCACGACGGTTGAGCGAAGTGTTCAGGGACACGCCGTTGCCGGTCAGCACTTCCAGCTCTTTCATCATGTCGTAGTAGCGCGGGTTGTATTCGCGCTTGAGCACCTGGGCGCGGGAAGTGCCGTCTTCATGCACCACTTCCGGCACGCGGGTTTTCCACTCTTCCGACACTTCAAAAGTGAAGGTCATGAACGGCGCCGGGTGATCGACCTTGATCATCTGCGGAGCCACGGTGTCGAGCATCGACGGGCAGAAGGGCCTCCAACGCTCGCGGAACTTGATCTGGTGGTTAATGCGATCCGCCACGCCGGTGGCGCTCGGGCAACCAATGATCGAACGACCGCCCAAGGCACGCGGGCCAAACTCCATGCGACCCTGGAACCAGGCCACCGGGTTGCCGTCGACCATGATCTTGGCAATGCGCTGCGGCATGTTTTCAATCTTGCGCCAGGCAGGCTTGCTCTCGTGCTTGGCACACGCGGCAATCACGTCTTCGTTGCTGTAGGACGGGCCGAGGTAGACGTGCTCCATCTTCTCCACCGGCACACCACGGGCGTGGGACACATAGGCCGCCGCGCCAACCGCCGTGCCGGCATCGCCGGACGCAGGCTGTACGAACAGCTCTTTGACGTCGTCACGCGCAATGATTTTCTGGTTCAACTTGACGTTCAGCGCACAGCCGCCGGCGAAAGCCAGCTTGCCGGTGTCCTTGAGGATGTCGCCCAGGTAGTGGTCGATCATCTGCAAGGCCAGCTTCTCGAACAGCGCCTGCATGCTGGCGGCGTAGTGGATGTAAGGCTCGTCGGCGATATCGCCTTCGCGCTTGGGGCCCAGCCACTCGATCAGTTTTGGCGAAAAGTAGAAACCCTTGCCCTTCTCTTTGTAGCGGCGCAGGCCGATGACGTTGGCGTAGTCGGTGTTGATCACCAGTTCGCCGTTTTCAAAGGAGGCCAGGCGCGAGAAATCGTACTTGCTGGCATCGCCATACGGCGCCATGCCCATGACCTTGAACTCACCGTCGAGCATCTCGAAACCGAGGAACTCGGTGATCGCGCCGTACAGGCCGCCGAGGGAGTCCGGGTCGTAGAATTCCTTGATCTTGTGGATCTTGCCGTTTTCGCCGTAGCCGAAGAACGTGGTGGCGTACTCACCCTTGCCGTCGATGCCGAGGATCGCGGTTTTTTCCTGGAAGCCCGAGCAATGGTAGGCGCTGGAGGCGTGAGCCAGGTGGTGCTCAACCGGTTCGATCTTGATTTTCTTCGGATCGAAGCCCAGTTGCTCAAGGCACCAGACGATCTTGTTGCGATAGCGCTTGTAGCGGCGGTTGCCCATCAGGATCGCGTCAAGAGCGCGGTCCGGGGCGTACCAGTAACGTTTGGCGTAGTGCCAGCGCGCCTCGCCGAACAAGCTGATCGGGGCGAACGGGATCGCCACCACATCAACGTCGGAAGGTTTGATGCCGGCCTGCTCCAGGCAGAACTTCGCCGATTCGTAGGGCATGCGGTTCTTTGCATGTTTGTCGCGTACGAAGCGCTCTTCTTCGGCGGCCGCGATCAGCTTGCCGTCGATATACAAGGCTGCGGAAGGATCATGGCTAAGGGCGCCGGACAGGCCAAGAATCGTCAATGCCACAGGGGTCTAGCCTCTTTTAGTCTGCATGCAGGCGGGTTGCGCCTGAAAAAAGTGTGCTTCCTGCCTGGGCAGGAAACAGCTAAAGGGCGGGATTATAGCTTAAAAGCAGGGGGAAGCTGTTAGCGGCAAGCTGCAAGCGGGTCAGCGATAGATTTCGATGCTGCCGTCCGTGTTCTGGCGGTAGATCGTATAGGGCAGCACCAGCGTATCCAGCACGCCGGAGAGGACCAGCTCAGCAGCGAGGATCGGCAGCGCACCGCCCCCGTGATCAATCAGGCTTTTGTCTTTCAGGCTTTTATCCGGCGCAGGCTCACCATTGAGCGTACAGAAACCGTAAATCACCCCGCTATAGATACGCGGCACGTTTTCGCAGTGGCTGCGCGAGTCCTTGAGGTTCTGACTGGCCACGGCATCCGGGCGAAAAACGGTATTGATCGTGCCGCAACCGGCAAGCGCCAGCGAGGCTGCCAGCCACAAGACTTTCGATGTAAGCCGCACGAACCACTCCTTTTGACCTGTCGGCCATTGTTATTGGCAGGGCCTTGCACGCTAACATCGACCCGTGTGAGGGCCCAGTTCCGGTACGCCATTTGTTGCGTAGGCGGATTCCCAAATGAAAAAAAATCCACGAGTCACTAAACTCGCGCCCTTTTGCGCGTTTACACCCTGAACGCCAACGGATTGCGGCTGACTCATGAAAACCCTTGCTCGTCTCACCCTGTTACTGCCCGGCCTGCTCGCCCTGTGCGACACGGCCCAGGCCGACGAAACGCTGACCCTTGACCCGAGCGTAGTCACCGGATCACGCAGTGCCAGCCCGACGTTCGACCTGCCGTACTCGGTGGACGGCATCAGCCGTGAGCAAATCAGCGACGGCCAGCTGGGGATCAATGCCTCCGAAGCCCTTTCCCGCGTACCGGGCCTGGTGGTACAGAACCGCCAGAATTACGCGCAGGACCTGCAGATTTCCTCCCGCGGCTTCGGCGCTCGCTCGGCGTTTGGTGTGCGCGGCATCAAGCTGATCGCCGACGGCATCCCCGCCAGCACCCCGGACGGCCAGGGCCAGGCTGCCACCTTCAACCTCGACACCGCCGAACGCATCGAAGTGCTGCGCGGGCCGGCCGCCACGCTGTATGGCAGCAACGCCGGCGGGGTCATCCAGCTATTTTCTCGCGACGGCGAAGGCCCGCCGCGCATCGGCGCCGAAACCCTGGTGGGCAGCGACGGCCTGAACAAAAACCACCTCACCGCCGAAGGTGCAGCCCATGGCGCAGGCTTCGTGCTCGACGCCTCGCGCATGGACACCAACGGCTACCGCGACCACAGCAGCGCCCGCCGCGACCAGACCTTTGCCAAGCTCAACTTCCAGCCGGATGACGACAGCAAACTCGCGCTGATCTACAGCAGCCTGGAGCAGAACGGCACCCAGGACCCACTGGGGCAGACCTGGGCCGCCTACAAGGCCGACCCGCGCTCGGTGAGCGCGAATGCACTGACGTACAACACGCGCAAAAGCATTGATCATCAGCAATTGGGCATGAATTACGAGCGGTACTTCGGTGATGCGACTTTACAGGTGAATGGTTATACGGGGCGACGCAGCGTCATTCAGTACTTGTCGATCCCGGACCGGTTTGCCAGCGGCTTCCCCAACCCGGCCAATGCCCGTGGCGGCGTGGTGGCGTTCGACCGCAAATTCTACGGTGGCTCCGTCCACTGGCTTCAACCCATCACCAGCGCACCCGGCGACCTGACCCTGATCACCGGCCTCGACTACGACCGCAGCCAGGATGATCGCCAGGGTTATTCCAACACCGTCAATGGCGTGCACGGCATCAAAGGCGCCCTGGGCCGTGACGAAATCGACACCGCCACCAGCCTCGACCCCTTCGTGCAAGCCAACTGGCTGCTGGGCGACTGGACCCTGCAAGCCGGCCTGCGCCACAGCACCATGGAAATGAAGGTGGATGATCACTTTCTCAGCGACGGCAACGACAGCGGCAGCAAGACCTATCAGAAGAACACCCCGTCAGTCAGCGTGATGTACGCTTTCACCCCCGACCTGCATGGCTACGTGAGCGCAGGCAAAGGTTTCGAAACGCCAACCCAGGCGGAGTCGGCGTATTCCAGCACGTCGAACGGTTTCAACTTTGCGTTGAAGCCATCGGTCAGCAAGCAATATGAAGTCGGCTTGAAAGCCCGCCTCGGCCAGGACACCCGGATCAATGCAGCCCTGTTCCAGATCACCACCGAAGACGAGTTGGTGGTGCAGCAGTCCAGCGGTGGCCGCACCACCTACCAAAACGCCGGCCGCACCCTGCGCCGCGGCTTCGAACTGGGGCTCGAGAGCCAACTGGCCGAGCACTGGAGCACCAACCTCGCCTACACCCGCCTGCAAGCCACCTATGACAGCGATTTCGTCAGCGGTGGCAGCACCGCCGTCGACAAGGGCAACTACCTGCCCGGCGTGCCGCAAACCACGTTGTTCGCTGAGCTGAACTGGAAGCCCAGGGACTGGGTCAGCACTGGCGTCGAAGGCATGTACCGCAGCAAGGTGTACGTTGAAGACACCAACCAGCAACACGCTGCGCCTGGCTACAGCGTGTTCAACTGGCGTGCGCGGTTTGAGCAGCAGGTCGAGCATTGGACGTTTCACCAGACGTTGCGGCTGGATAACTTGCTGGATCGACAGTACGTCGGGTCGGTGATTGTGGGCGATGGGAATGGTCGTTATTACGAGGCGGCGCCGGGACGGTCTTGGTATGCGGGGGCGGGGGCGGAGTATCAGTTTTGATCGCTTTGGCTTTTGGGGGGCTTATCCGTTATTGGGGTAACGGCTGCTTGTGGTTCCGCTCTTACAGCGGGTCACTTTCGAAAAGCGCGAAAGTAACCAAAGCGCTCTTGCCCCACCACTCGGCACCTCGCCTCCGGCTCGGTGTGCCCGCACGCAGACTTGAATCCGTGGGCCGCCGCGATGGGCCATCCTTGGCCCAGCGCGGCTAACCCGGCGTCCTGCCGGGTTACCCACGGATTCAAGCCTGCATGCGGCCAGCGTGGTTAACGGGGCGCCTGGATCAAGATCAAAAGCAGAGCACGGCGGCCTGGTAGCCGACCTGAGTGGTGTGGATCAAGAGCGGGGCGGCGTACGCGGCGGGGTGCTTTTCTGTGGGAGCTGGCTTGCCTGCGATGCAGGCAACTCGGTCTATCAGTGGCACCCAGTTGATGCCATCGCAGGCAAGCCAGCTCCCACATTTGACCGAGGTCGGCTGTCAGGCCGCCGTGCTTTGCTTTGTTTTTGATCTGGCCCTTACATCCTTTGCGCTGACGAAGTCAGCGATCTTTTGATCTGCGCTTTTGATCTGAGGCGCCCCGTCAATCACGCTGGCCGAACGCAGGCTTTGGAGCGTGGGCAACCCGGCAGGACGCCGGGTTAGCCGCGCTGGGCCAAGGATGGCCCATCGCGGCGGCCCACGGATTCAAGCCGGAGTGAGGGCACACCGAGCCGGAGGCGAGGTGCCGAGTGATGGGGCGAAGACCTTTTGGTTACTTTTGGGTCTTTCCAAAAGTGACCCGCTGTAAGAGCGGAACCATAAGCAGCCGTTACCCAAATAACGGATATTCCCCCATCACCCCATCACCCCATCACCCCATCACCCCAACCGAGGCAACCGCTGATCAATCAGCCGGTAAAGCCCACTCCCCTGCGGCCAATTACGCATAAACCGCGCACGATCCCGAGCATACGCCAGACCAAAACTCGCCACAGAACGATGCTGACACATCGCATCCAAGTCGATCAAAGCCCAACGATCCTCATGCCAAAACACGTTATGCCCCTTGAAATCACCATGACTGATACGCTCACGAATCAACCCAGCGAACAGCTGATCCAACGCCAGCAGCTCATTTTCCGGCGCATCCCCCCGCTCGATATAGGGCGCAAACCGCTCAATAATATCCGGCCCCGGCAAAAACTCAGTCACCAGATAAGCCCGACCACGCAACCAGAAAAACCGCTTCTCCAACACCGCCAGCGGCTTAGGCGTAGCAATCCCCAAAAACGCCAGGCGATTACCCTCACGCCACGAATGCCAGGCGCGGCTAGGGCGCCAGAAGCGCTTGAGCCAATGGGCAAACCCCTTGATGTTATAGCGCTTGATCACCAGCGGCCGACCAGCCACTTCGACCTTGGCCACACTCGCCGCCCCCCCGGTTTTATACAGGTGCCCCTGATCCAACAGTGCGTCCGCCTGCTCAAGCACCGGCAGCATCGCGGGCTCTTCCTCGCGACGAATTGCGCGCAAGCCAAAGGCGCCACGCACCACGCTGAACAGCGTGCACTCGCGGCCGACCTTGTTCAAAAAGTCTTTCAGGCGCCAGGCGCTGACCTTGCGCACCTGTGCCTCGAGGGCCTGCAAGGGCAAGGCGTGCTCGCCGTTGCTCAGCAGGTAATACACCAACAACTCTTCGGTGAATGGCTCAAGATTTTTCGGCAACTGAGCAAAAAATACCCCGAGGTTTTCCAGCACCCGGTTGCGCGACAGCGGCTTGCCGGCCTCTTCCACGCGAATCCCGGCGCCATCAATCAAGTACAGCTTGCCGTCCTGGCGCAGCAGGTTGTCCAGATGCAGGTCTTCCTGCCACAACCCCTTGGTGTGCATCAGGGCAATCGCGCCCAGCGCTTCGGCCAGCACGGCGGTTTGCTCGTCGGCCAACGGCGGTAGACCTTCAACGGCCTGCCAGGCATCGGCCAGGCTTTCGGCGCCCTCCAGAAACTCGAACAGCAACCAACCGCCCTCGCCTTCCTGCAAACCATCGGCAAGCAACAGCGGCGTGGTCAGGCCCTGCTCGGCGAGCAGGCGCACGCCGCTGAGTTCACGCTGAAAGTGCCGCGCCGCCTTGCTGCCCACCAGTAACTTGGCCAGCACCGGGCGCCCGCGCCACACCGCTGCGCCCACATATCGCTCACCCGGCAACACGCGCAACAGGCTCAGCAGTTGCAGTTGACCGGGGCCGGCGGCGTCCGCCAGGTCGAGGGTCAGCGGCAGGCTCGGCGTGCGGCCGGCGTTTTTCAGCTCGGACAGGCGCATCAGCGGTTCTCCTTGTGGCTGCGCCGCGTCGTCAGACGCTGCACCCAGGTGGCGACCAACGCACTGTCCTGCGGCTGATCAAGGTAGGCCGCCAACAGTTGGCGTACATGCGCGTCCGACCACACGCGTGCGCGGCGCAACAACGGTTCCAGGTCCTTGACCCGGTCACGCCAGCCGAACAGCAGTGGGCGGGTTTTTTCCAGGTCGATCAACTGCGCGGCGTAACCGTCGCCGGTGGCCTGCAGGAAAATATGCTTGGGGTAAAAGCAGCCATGCACCTGGCCGACGCTGTGCAGCCGACGCGCCAACTGACCGCAGGCCAGCAGGATCGCGGCATGCTGCGCGTCGCTCAGGGCAGACCACTGTTCCAGCAGCGAATCCAGGTCATTCCAGCCGTCGAGGGCGCGGGTCAGCAGCATCGCACGGTGCTCACCGGCCACCTTGCGCTCGCCGTAGAATGCCGCCTGCAACGCCGGAATACCCAGCGTGCGGTAACGGCTGATATTGCGAAACTCGCGCGAGAAACTCGGCTCGCCCAATGGCCGGTGCAAGCTGCGCGTCAGGTAGTTGCTCTGGCGCTTGAGGTAGTAACCGTGGCCATCAAGCTCCAGGCGAAACACACTGCTCCAGCCGCCACGGCTGGTGTTCGGCTCGTCCACTGCATCCAATTGCTTGGCCCACAGCGCATCAAAGGTTGCGAGACCGTGCCGCTCCAGCAAGGCACGGTCTTCAGCCGCCAGGAAATCACTCATTCGCGCCCCTCGAAAAACTTCACTACGTGGCGAATACGCTGCTTGTCCGACGCACTCAGGTGCCGGCGCTGGCGGTACTGCATGTAGAAACGCAGGCGCTGGGTGGCCGACAGGTGATACTTGGCCACCTTGTCCAGGCAGGCCAGGTCCTTGGTGATCCGGTACTTGAGCCAGAAGCCACGCCAGAAATCGCCGTTGGGGCAGTCGATCAGGTACAGGGTCGACTGGTCGTCGATCAGCAGGTTGCGCCACTTCAGGTCGTTATGGGTAAATCGGTGCTCGTGCATGGTCCGCGTGTATTCGGCGAGCTGGCGGCTGACCGCGTCGACCCATTTGGGGTCGCGCAGCCGCGCATCGTTACGCTCGGCCAGCACCGAGAGGTCTTCTGTCCTCGGCAACTCGCGGGTGATCATCGCGCCACGGTCATAGGCCAGGCCGTTGCGCTCAAGGCCCCAGGCGACCACGTCGGCAGTGGGGATGCCCCACTTGGCGAAGCGCTTGAGGTTCTGCCATTCGGACTTGACCCGCGGCTTGCCCAGGTAGCGGCGCAAGCCCTTGCCGGCGCCGGTGTAGCGCTTGACGTAGTAATTGACCCCGCCGCGCTCCACCCGGATCACTTCCGACAACGGATCGCGGGTCAGGCGCTCACCTTGCAGGGCAAACACCGCTTCAAGGCTTCCAAAATCATCCGCCAGGTTGGCGTAAGCAGGTTCCAAGTTCCAACCCGCCATCAGATCGCATCCCCGTAACGTTGCTTGCGCGCATACAGCTTGTCGGCCTTGCGCTGCATCAGGCTCAGCGACGCCGATTGCTCGGCCAGGATCTGGCGCAGCGGCTGGCGGAAATAGCCCTTGAGGAAGCGCAGCTTGTCACGCCGGGTCAGGCCGATTTCCAGTGCCGAGTAGTACAACGCGGACAAGTCCTTGTCGCGCCAGCGCAGCGGCAAGTGGGCGCGCAGTTGGGCGCGGTGCAGGTCGATCACCGAGAGTTTGAGGTTGCGTGCGTCAATCGGTTGCGCGGTATCCAGCAGGAAATGGCAGAGGTAGCAGTCGCGGTGATTCACGCCGCCACGGTGCATCTCGCCGACCATCCGCGCCAGTTCGGCGGTGAGGGCGTGGCGCAATGCAGGCGCAGGCGGCTCGGCGACCCAGTTCAGCGTCAGGTCTTCGAGGCTGAGGGTCGGCGCCAATTCTTCGGTGATGATGAAGGAGTGCTGGTCCGCCGGGTTGCTGCCCTTTTCACCGAACGCCACGCCGGTCATGGTCGGTACGCCGATCTCCTGCAAGCGGTGAATGGCATCCCATTCCAGGCCGGCGCCGAGCACCGGCAGCTTGGCGGTGATCAGGTTCTTGAAGATTTCCGCCCAACCGATGCCCCGGTGGATTTTCACGAAATACGCACGGCCATCGACCTCGGTGCGCAACGTGCGACGCGCCGCCAGCTCACGGAATACCTGGCCTTGCAGCTTCTCGACTGCGGCGAAGGCATCCAGCCCGGCCCATAACGTCTTGAACGGTTCGGCAAGAATCAACTTCATCGTTTTGGCTCCGCCAGAATCACATCCGCAGCGTGCTGCGGCATGCTGTAGAGGTCGGCCGTCTCGGCAAAGGCCAACCCATTGCGGCCCCAGGCCGCGCGCTGTGCAGTGTCGGTGAGCATGTGCGTCAGGTATTGGTTGAGCTGCGTTTGTTCAAACGGCTCATCCAGCACCAGGCCGCTGTCGGCCTCATTGATGTAATGGGCATACCCACACACCGCCGAGACCAGCACCGGCAAGCCCGCCACCAGGGCTTCGAGCAGCACGGTGCCGGTGTTTTCGTTGTACGCCGGGTGGATCAACAGGTCGGCGCCCAGCAGGAAACGCGGGATATCGCTGCGACCCTTGAGAAATTGCACGTTATCGCCCAACCCCAATGTGGCGCTCTGCAACTGGAATACTTTGGGGTCGTCCTGGCCGATTACAAACAGGCGCGTGCGTTTTTTCAGTTCCGCCGGGAGTGCGGCAACGGCTTTCAGGCTGCGGTCGACGCCTTTGGTCTTGAAGCCCGAACCGATTTGCACCAGCAACAGGTCGTCATCGCCCAGGTTGAACTCCTTGCGGAAACCTTGGCGAATCTCGGCAGCATTGGGCGGTGCGCGGCGGTCCTGGGCGATGCCCGGCGGCAGCAAATGGAAGCGTTCCAGCGGGGTGTCGTAATGCTTGATGAAGAGCGGCTGCTGCACTTCGGAGATCATCAGCACTTCAGTCTTGGCGTCCTTGGCGAACACCGCACGCTCGTACTCGGCGAAGTGCTTGTAACGGCCAAAGCTTTTGTACAGCGAGTGGCGCAGGTTTTGCGCCTTGTCTTCAAAGCAGCCGTCGGCGGCGTAGTACACGTCCAGGCCGGGCATTTTGTTGAAGCCGATCAAACGGTCCACCGGGCGCTTGGCCAGGTCGGCTGCCATCCAGGCGCTGAGCTTCTCGTTGCGCCGATGGTTGAAAAACGCCTTGACCGGCGCCACCAGCACTTCGAAGCCCGGCGGAATGTCACCCTCCCAGATCAACGTGTAGACACGAATCTGGTGGCCGCGCTGCTGGCACTCCAGGGCGATACGCATGAAGTCACGCTGCAGGCCGCCGAAGGGGAAATATTTGTACAGAACAAAAGCCAGTTGCATCAGTGCAGCTCCTCAGCCAGTAACAACGTGCTCAGCCGGTTTGCCACACGCTCAGGGTTCAAGCGCGTAAAGCACAGGGGCGACTCGCGCTTGATGTCGAACCGACGCAGGTCGTCGGCCGTCGGTTGATAGGTACAGTGCTTTTGCAGGCACGGCGCGCACGGGAAGTCGCTGGCCAGATGAATCTGGCCCTTGCCGTAGGCACCCGTCAGGCCGGGGTTGGTGGGGCCGAACAGGGAGATGGTCGGCACGTCCAACGCGGCAGCCAGGTGGCCAAGGCCCGTGTCCACCGCCACACAGGCGCGGGCGCCGGCCAACACACGGGCGACGCCGGCCAGGTTCAATTTGGGCAGCACTTCGGCATTTTTCAGGCCCTGGGCCAGGCGTTCGGCGCGGGCTTTTTCGGCGGGGTTGCCCCACGGCAATTTCACGTCCACACCCAGACGGCCCATGCGTTCGGCCAGTTCGCGCCAGTAGGCTTCGGGCCAATGCTTGGTGTCCCAAGTGGTGCCGTGCAGCAGCAGTACAAACGGTTTTTTCGGCGGCAAGCCGAGCAGCTTGTCGACGCTCAAGCCGTAGTCGCCCAGCCCCTTGGGCAAGTCATAACCCAAGGCCAAGGCGAACAGTTGGCGTAAACGCTCCACCGCGTGTTGCCCGCGGGACACGGCCAGGCGCCGCGAATAGAAGCGCGCCGCGATCGGTTCACGGGCCGAGTTTTTGTCGAACCCCGCTACGGGAGCGCGCACATAACGCGTCAGCCAGGCGCTTTTCAGCAGGCCCTGGGCGTCGATCACCAAGTCGTATTTGGTCGATTGGATACGCTGTTTGAAACGACGCCATTCGCCACTTTTGAGGGTTTGCCAGAGGTTTTTGCGCCAGCGGCGGATCGCCACCGGGATCACCTTGTCGACCGCCGGGTGCCAGGTGGGAATTTCGGCAAAGCCTTCTTCCACCACCCAGTCGAATTGAATACCCGGGATCGCCCGCGCGGCGTCGGTCAGTGCCGGCAGCGCGTGGATCACGTCGCCCAGGGATGAGGTCTTGATTACCAATACGCGCAAACTAACGAACCTCGACCACAGAGCCCTGCAACCGCTGCAAGGCTTCGCTCACCGGTTGCGGCAGCAATTGGCGCAGGCAGTTGTAGTGGCCGAAACGGCAGGTGCGATCAAAACACGGGCTGCAATCCAGGCCCAGGCGCACCACTTCGACCTTGTCGGCCAACGGCGGAGTGAAGCCTGGCGAGGTGGAGCCGTACACCGCCACCAATGGGCGGTTCAATGCGGCGGCCACGTGCATCAGGCCCGAGTCGTTGGACACCACGGCTTCGGCGCAGGACAGCAAATCAATCGCCTCGGCCAGCGACGTGTCGCCACTGAGGTTAACCGCCTCTTCACGCAGGCCGGGGATCAGGCGCTGGCGAATATCTTCACCCACCGCGTGATCATTCTTCGAACCGAACAGCCACACTTGCCAGCCTTCGCGGATCTTCATCTCGGCGACCTTGGCGTAATGCTCCGACGGCCAGCGCTTGGACTCGCCAAACTCGGCGCCGGGACACAGCGCCAGCACCGGGCGATCGAGCTGCAGGCCAAACTTGGCCAGGGCCGCATCGCGGGTCACCGGGTCGATCTGCAGGCTCGGGCGTGGGTACGGCGTCGGTAATTGGGCGCCGGGCTCGTAGGCCAGGGCCATGAAGCGTTCGATCATCAGCGGGTAGCGCGCCTTGTCGAGGGTGCGCACGTCATTGAGCAATACATAGCGAAACTCGCCGCGCCAGCCAGTGCGCTTGGGGATGCCGGCAAAGTACGGCACCAGCGCCGACTTGAGCGAGTTGGGCAGCAGGATCGCCTGGTCGTACTGGCCGGCCAGGGACTTGCCGATACGCCGACGGGTCGCCAGTTCGAGGGCGCCATGGCCGAGCGGAAAGCTCAAGGCCGCGCGCACTTCGGGCATGCGCTCAAGAATCGGCCGGCTCCACTCGGGGGCGAGCACGTCGATTTGGCAGTCGGGATGACGCTGCTTGAGGCACTGGAACAGTGTCTGCGCCATCACCATGTCACCGACCCAACTGGGCCCAACGATCAGAATATTCATGTAGTTTCCACAAACGATGCGGGGAGGCTTATGCCTCCCCGCCTCGAAAATTACTGTAGGTCACGCTTTTTGTGGGAGCTGGCTTGCCTGCGATAGCATCGCCTCGGTATACCTGATACACCGAAGCGTCTGCATCGCGGGCAAGCCCGCTCCCACATAAAGCCGATTTCCACATTAGATTGGCATCACTCAGTTCATCGGGGTTTCAGCTTAAACCCAGTTCATTCCAGATTCGCATCACCTGCCGCCGTTCGTCGGCGAACTGATCCCCGGCTACCGTCCCGGCCTCGTTTTGCAGGGCCTGCCGGTGCGCGGCGGAACGGTAAGCCTTATACACCTCGCGCAGCAGATGGGCATCGGCGGCGGGCATCAACCCCACCTGCTCCAGCCCCTCCAGAATGCGGATATTGTCGGTGTAGCGCAGCAACGATGGATGTTGCGCAGACCACGCCAAAGCCGCGTATTGCACCATAAATTCAATATCGACGATACCTCCGGCGTCCTGCTTGAGGTCGAACGCCGCCGTGGCTTCGAAGGCATTGGCGCCGGTGCCGGCCGCCGTGACCTTGGTGCCCAGGTTGTCACGCATCTTGGCGCGCATCTCGCTGACCTCATGGCGCAGCTTCGCCAAATCGCGCTCACGCCCCAACACTTTAGCCCGTACCTGCTCAAATGCCTGGCCCACATCCTGGCTGCCCACCAGCACCCGTGCGCGGATCAGGGCCTGATGTTCCCAGGTCCAGGCTTCATTTTGTTGATAGCGGTCAAATGCGCCCAATGAACTGACCAACAGCCCGGACGCGCCGGAGGGTCGCAGGCGCATATCCACTTCATACAGTTGGCCGGAGTTGGTCTGGGTGGTCAGCAGGTGAATGATCCGCTGCCCCAGGCGTGTGAAAAACTGCGCGCCGTCGATCGGCTTGGCACCGTCGGTCTCGGCCTGCGGGTCGCCGTCGTGGATAAACACCAGGTCCAGGTCCGAACCATGCCCCAGTTCGATGCCGCCGACTTTGCCATAACCGACAATGATGAACCCGGGATCGCACAGGGTGCCGTTCAGTCGCTGTGGCGAGCCATGGCGCGCTACGGTCTGGCGCCAGGCCAGGGCCAGCACTTGTTCGAGGATGGCTTCGGCGAGCCAGGTCAGGTAGTCGCTGACCTTCATCAACGGCAGGCTGCCGGCGATTTCCGACGCGGCTACGCGCAGGCGGTGCGCCAGCTTGAAGTGGCGCAAGGCTTCCATTTGCTGTTCAAGGTCATCCTCAGGGATGCGCGTCAGCCGCTCACGCAGCTCGGCGGCGAGTTCCGGCGCCAACGGTGGTTTGAACAGGCGGCCCTCGTTGAGCAATTCGTCAAGCAACAGCGGGAAGCGGGTGATCTGTTCGGCAATCCACGGGCTGGCGGCGCATAGCGTCAGCAGACGGCGCAGGGCGTCGGGGTTCTCGGTCAGCAGCACCAGATAAGCCGAACGGCGGGCGACGGCTTCCACCAGCGGCAATACGCGCTCCAATACC
Source organism: Pseudomonas viridiflava (assembly GCF_900591205.1). Classification (GTDB taxonomy): domain Bacteria; phylum Pseudomonadota; class Gammaproteobacteria; order Pseudomonadales; family Pseudomonadaceae; genus Aquipseudomonas. The sequence continues at coordinate 10,395 of NZ_UUPU01000045.1, read as the reverse complement.
AGGTCCGGGTTGGCATGCTCGACGGCCTGGGCCAGCAGGCGCGGGATAAACGCATCCAGGCGTTCACGCCCCAGACGCTGCATGGCGCGCAATTGCGGGCTGCTGCGCAGGCCGGCCAGGGCTTTGAGGGCCTTGGGTGCATCGCTGAAGCCGCCCTCGTCGAGCTGGCGGCAGGCAGCGTCTTCGTCCTGGGACTCTTCCCACAGCGGCAACCACTCCCCGCCGACAACCAACTCGCTTTCTTCGCCCTCTTCTTCGTCAGGATCGGCAATCACTTGACGGAAGTGCCAGTCCACCCGGCCACGCCAGTACATCAGGCGCTCATGGAACGCGGCCCAGTCGGCAAAGCCCAGCATAAAGGCGATGCGCGCCTGGTCTTCGGGGCTGTCAGGGAGCATTTGCGTCTGGCGGTCGGCAATCGCCTGAATCGCGTGCTCGGTGTAACGCAAAAATTCATAGCCATTGCGCAATTCGGCGATCACCGCCGGAGGCAGGTAGCCTTGGCCTTCCAGGGTGCCGAGCACCTTGAGCAACGGCCGTTGTTGCAGGCTGAGGTCGCGCCCGCCGTGGATCAGCTGGAACGCCTGGGCGATAAACTCCACCTCACGGATGCCGCCCGACCCCAGCTTGATATTTTCGGCCATGCCCTTGCGCCGCACCTCCTGCTGGATCAGCTGCTTCATGGTGCGCAGCGCCTCGATGGCGGAGAAGTCCAGGTAGCGGCGATAGACGAAGGGCCGCAGCATATCCAGCAGTTGCGCGCCGGCCACCTGGTCGCCGGCGACCACCCGGGCCTTGATCATCGCGTAGCGTTCCCAGTCGCGGCCCTGGTCCTGGTAGTACTGCTCCAGCGCGTTGAAGCTGAGCACCAGCGCACCGGCCGAGCCATAGGGGCGCAGGCGCATGTCGACCCGGAATACAAAACCGTCGACGGTCATCGGGTCGAGGGCCTTGATCAATTTTTGACCAAGACGAATAAAAAACTCCTGGTTATCCAGCGAGCGCTTCACGCCCACCGTCTCGCCACCTTCCGGGTAGGCAAAAATCAAGTCGATATCCGACGACAGGTTCAACTCCACGGCGCCGAGCTTGCCCATGCCGAGGATCACCATCTGCTGCGGCTCACCGCTGCGCCGCCCGGTGGGGGTGCCGAACTGGATGCAGTGGCGCTGGTACAGCCATTGGTAGGCTTGGTCGATGCTGGCGTCGGCCATGTCGGAGAGGTCACGACAGGTCTGCACCAGGTCGGCCTGGCGGGTCAGATCGCGCCAGATGATGCGCACTTGCTGGCGCGTGCGCTGGCGACGCAGCACCCGGCCCAGCTCCTCTTCTGTTTCGGCCTGTTGCACGGCGCCGGCGATCTGGCTGCACAACTCACCGGGCGCAAAGCCGCGGTCCAGCTCGCCCCAGGCCACCAGTTCAAGCAACATCAAAGGGTCACGAACACTCTGTTCAATCACGAAATCACTGGCGGCGCACACGCGGGCGAAGTCTTCCCACCGTTGCGGCGTCCACTCAGAAAGGCCATGATCGTCGTCCAACGCGGCCACTGCGTCACGAAATGACTGCTCGGCCCGGCTGGCGTAAGGCAAGAGAATGGCGGGTAATTCGGCCAGTGTTGGAAGGCTCATGGTCTATCCTTGATCGGCGCGTAAATGGCTTGTTGCTGTGAACGCAAGCACCACGCTCGATGAAGGACTGTCGAACAAAGGTTATAAATAGCTGAAAATAATTTAATTTTGGCAGGCAACATCAAACTTTCACCTTTTCTTGTTCGCAAATGATCAACAATAACGATTATGCTCACCAGCCAGACCGAGCAATCCGCTCAGTCTTGTGTAGTTTTACTACTCGTATATACATTCGAAAGGCTGAAATGGCCGACGATTTGTAGTAAAACTACAGGACGCCGAAGCAACCTTCGGCCATCCAAGAATTTATGTCGTCTGCCCACAAGGCCAGTCGCAAACTTCAGGCAACCGATTCTGGTAGCCTTTCCGCCCTGGAGCAAGCCATGCAAGACCTCGATCCCGTCGAAACCCAGGAATGGCTGGACGCCCTGGAATCGGTTCTCGACAAAGAAGGCGAAGACCGTGCTCACTACCTGATGACCCGTATGGGCGAACTCGCGACCCGCAGCGGCTCGCAACTGCCCTACGCCATCACTACGCCGTACCGCAACACCATCCCTGTTACCCACGAAGCACGCATGCCTGGCGACCTGTTCATGGAACGCCGCATTCGCTCGCTGGTACGTTGGAACGCCATGGCGATGGTAATGCGCACGAACTTGAAAGATTCTGACCTGGGCGGTCACATCTCCAGCTTCGCTTCCAGCGCAACCCTGTATGACATCGGCTTCAACTACTTCTTCCAGGCCCCGACCGACGAACACGGCGGCGACCTGATCTACTTCCAGGGCCACACCTCGCCAGGCGTCTACGCCCGTGCGTTCATGGAAGGCCGCATCACCGAAGAACACATGAACAACTTCCGCCAGGAAGTGGACGGTAACGGCCTGTCGTCGTACCCGCACCCTTGGCTGATGCCTGATTTCTGGCAGTTCCCGACTGTATCCATGGGCCTGGGCCCGATCCAGGCGATCTACCAGGCACGCTTCATGAAGTACCTGGAAGCCCGTGGCTTCATCCCTGAAGGCAAGCAGAAAGTCTGGTGTTTCCTGGGCGACGGCGAGTGTGACGAGCCGGAATCCCTGGGCGCCATCTCGCTGGCCGGCCGCGAAAAACTGGACAACCTGATCTTCGTCATCAACTGCAACCTGCAGCGCCTCGACGGCCCGGTTCGCGGCAACGGCAAGATCATCCAGGAACTCGAAGGCGTGTTCCGCGGTGCTCAGTGGAACGTGACCAAAGTTATCTGGGGCCGTTTCTGGGACCCACTGCTGGCCAAAGACGTCGACGGCATCCTGCAACGTCGCATGGACGAAGTCATCGACGGCGAGTACCAGAACTACAAAGCCAAAGACGGCGCGTTCGTGCGTGAACACTTCTTCAACACGCCGGAACTCAAGGCGATGGTTGCAGACCTGTCCGACGACGAGATCTGGAAGCTCAACCGTGGCGGCCACGACCCGTACAAGGTCTACGCGGCGTACCACGAAGCGGTCAACCACAAAGAACAACCGACCGTCATCCTGGCCAAGACCATCAAGGGTTATGGCACCGGTGCCGGCGAAGCGAAAAACACTGCGCACAACACCAAGAAGGTTGATGTTGAAAGCCTGAAGCTGTTCCGCGATCGCTTCGACATCCCGGTCAAGGACGAAGAGCTGGAAAACCTGCCGTTCTTCAAGCCGGAGCCAAACAGCGCCGAAGCCCGCTATCTCAGCGAGCGTCGCACTGCACTGGGCGGTTTCGTGCCGCAGCGCCGCGCCAAGTCCTTCGATATTCCTACACCGCCACTCGATACCCTCAAGGCTATCCTGGACGGCTCGGGCGACCGTGAAATCTCCACCACCATGGCCTTCGTGCGGATCCTCGCGCAACTGGTCAAGGACAAGGAAATCGGTTCGCGTATCGTGCCGATCATCCCGGACGAAGCCCGTACCTTCGGTATGGAAGGCATGTTCCGCCAGTTGGGCATCTACTCCTCCGTCGGCCAGCTCTACGAGCCAGTCGATAAAGACCAGGTGATGTTCTACAAGGAAGACAAGAAGGGCCAGATCCTCGAAGAAGGCATCAACGAAGCGGGCGCCATGAGCTCCTTCATCGCTGCCGGTACTTCGTACTCCAGCCACAACCAGCCGATGCTGCCGTTCTACATCTTCTACTCGATGTTCGGCTTCCAGCGTATCGGCGACCTGGCGTGGGCAGCAGGCGACAGCCGTACCCGTGGTTTCCTGATCGGCGGCACCGCCGGCCGCACCACGCTGAACGGCGAGGGCCTGCAACACGAAGACGGTCACAGCCACATCCTGGCTGCCACCATTCCGAACTGCCGCACCTTTGATCCAACCTACGGCTATGAGCTGGCGGTGATCATCCAGGACGGCATGAAGAAAATGACCGAGCAGCAGCAGGACGTTTTCTACTACATCACCGTGATGAACGAGTCCTACCAGCAGCCAGCCATGCCGGCCGGTGTAGAGGAAGGCATCATCAAGGGCATGTACCTGCTCGAAGAAGACACCAAGGAAGCGGCGCACCACGTGCAACTGATGGGCTCCGGCACCATCCTGCGTGAAGTGCGTGAAGCGGCGAAGATCCTGCGTGACGAGTTCAACGTCGGCGCTGACGTGTGGAGCGTTACCAGCTTCAACGAACTGCGTCGCGACGGCCTGGCAGTCGAGCGCAACAACCGCCTGCACCCAGGTCAGAAACCTGCGAAGAGCTACGTCGAAGAGTGCCTGGCCGGCCGTAAAGGTCCAGTCATTGCCTCTACCGACTACATGAAGCTGTTTGCTGAACAGATTCGCCAGTGGGTCCCGTCCAAGGAATTCAAAGTCCTGGGCACCGACGGTTTCGGCCGCAGTGACAGCCGCAAGAAGCTGCGTCACTTCTTCGAAGTTGACCGTCACTTCGTGGTGTTGGCAGCCCTGGAAGCCTTGGCTGACCGTGGTGAGATCGAACCCAAGGTGGTGGCTGACGCCATCGTCAAGTTCGGGATCAACCCGGAAAAACGCAACCCACTGGACTGCTGAGGAGATTTTTTGTGAGCGAACTCATTCGCGTACCTGACATCGGCAGCGGTGAAGGTGAAGTAATCGAGCTGTTTGTGAAGGTCGGCGACAAAGTCGAAGCCGACCAGAGCATCCTGACCCTGGAATCGGACAAGGCGAGCATGGAAATCCCTGCTCCCAAGGCCGGCGTGGTCAAGAGCCTGAAAGTGAAGCTGGGCGACCGCCTGAAAGAAGGCGACGAACTGCTGGAGCTGGAAATCGAAGGTGCCGCTGATGCGGCCCCTGCGCCAGCGCCTGCTGCCGCTGCTGAACCTGCACCGGCTGCTGCTGAAAAACCTGCTGCTGCCGAGGCGCCTGCCGCCCCGGCCGCTGCACCTGCCGCAGCCACCGTCCAGGACATTCATGTTCCGGACATCGGTTCGTCGGGCAAGGCCAAGATCATCGAGCTGCTGGTCAAGGTCGGCGACACCGTCGAAGCCGACCAGTCGCTGATCACCCTGGAGTCCGACAAAGCCTCCATGGAAATCCCATCGCCGGCTGCCGGCGTGGTGGAAAGCATCGCGGTCAAGCTGGAAGACGAAGTCGGCACTGGCGACTTCATCCTCAAGCTCAAAGTACAAGGCGCTGCGCCTGCTGCTGCGCCAGCTCCAGCCGCTGCCCCGGCTGCCAAGGCTGAAGCCGCTCCTGCTGCTCCTGCTGCTGCCGCGGCGCCTGCTGCAAAAACCGAGGCCGCACCGGCCCCGGCTGCTGCACCTGCGCCAAGCGGTGCCAAGGTTCATGCCGGCCCTGCCGTGCGTCAACTGGCGCGTGAGTTCGGCGTTGAGCTGAACGCAGTGTCGGCCACCGGCCCGCACGGTCGCGTGCTGAAGGAAGACGTGCAGGTTTACGTCAAAGCCATGATGCAGAAAGCCAAGGAAGCCCCGGCTGCCGGCGCTGCCACCGGTGGTTCGGGCATTCCGCCGATTCCGGTCGTGGACTTCAGCCGCTTCGGCGAAACCGAAGAAGTGCCGATGACCCGCCTGATGCAAATCGGCGCGTCGAGCCTGCACCGCAGCTGGCTGAACATTCCGCACGTGACTCAGTTCGACCAGGCCGACATCACCGACCTGGAAGCTTTCCGCGTTGCGCAGAAAGCCGTGGCCGAGAAGGCCGGCGTGAAACTGACCGTGCTGCCGCTGCTGCTCAAGGCGTGCGCGCACCTGCTCAAGGAGCTGCCGGACTTCAACAGTTCGCTGGCGCCAAGCGGCAAGGCGATCATTCGCAAGAAGTACGTGCACGTAGGTTTCGCGGTTGATACCCCGGACGGCTTGCTGGTTCCTGTGATCAAGAACGTTGATCAGAAGAGCCTGCTGCAACTCGCTGCCGAAGCGGCTGCACTGGCTGCCAAGGCCCGCGACAAGAAGCTCACCGCAGACGATATGCAAGGCGCTTGCTTCACCATCTCCAGCCTCGGTCACATTGGCGGCACCGGCTTCACGCCGATCGTCAACGCGCCGGAAGTGGCGATCCTGGGTGTGTCCAAGGCAACTATCCAGCCAGTTTGGGACGGTAAAGCGTTCCAGCCGAAGCTGATGCTGCCGCTGTCGTTGTCCTACGATCACCGTGTGATCAACGGCGCCGCCGCTGCACGCTTCACGCAGCGCCTGAGCCAACTGCTCAACGATATCCGCACCATCCTGTTGTAAGCCGCCGCGGCCTCCTCTTTACCGAGGGGGCCTGGCCGCAGCGATTTCCGAGCGCCACGCTCGTACCTCAACCCCGCCACTTGGCGGGGCTTTTTTTGCCGGTTTTCGTGTATAAAACTGGACACACAAAACAGGTTTGTACACCTTCCATCACCTCGACTGTAGAAATCCCTCTCACGGCCGATAACACCCTTATAGCACTTAGCCTTCATCCTCTCTTGTCAGCCCGCGCCGCATGATGCAACCTTGCCGCAGGCAACAGAAAAGAGGGCGTGAGCCCGGCGCCGTGCGCGTTATTTGAAGTGAGTCTCCCCCATGAAAAGCCAACCCGATGTCGCCCGTATGGCGGCCGAGGTAGTGACGCAGTTACCGGTGCCCTCGCGCCTCGGTATGCTGCGTTTCGAGCGGCTTAATGAGGCAAGCTGGGCCCTTCTCTACCTCGACCCCAACTGCGAGCGCCAATTCGGCCTGCCGGCGGTCGAGCTGTGTGCACTGGTCGGCACACCCTACGCCAGCCTGATGGAGCCCCAGGCGCGCTATCAACTGCACGACACGATTCAGCAACAACTGACCCAAAGTCCGCATTACCTGGTGCGCTACACCCTGCACACCAATGACGGCCCCCTGAGCCTGCTGGAAATGGGTGAAGCCTACAAACAACACAATCGCCACCTGCTGCGCGGCTACGTGATGGTGGTTGACGGCCTGTTCAGCGAAGTCCCCTCCCCTGCACCCACGGCGGAACTGGAGAGCCAGAACAGCCGCCTGCAGATCGCCCTGGAACTCAACCAGCGCGCCCAGCAGGAACAGTTGCAACACCTGGAGCGGGTGCGCGCCCAGCAGGAGCTGATCCTGCTATTGGCCCGCCAGCGCTACACCACCAACAATTCGCTGCAAGAAGCCGCCGAGCTGATCACCCGCAGCGCCTGCGATATCTACCAGATTGACTGCGCCAGCATCTGGAACCTCGAAGGCCAGCGCCTGGTGCCGATCTCGGCCTACCACCGCGCGGACCAACGGCACCACACGCCCGAACCGATTGACGCCAGCAGCTACCCCGACTATCTGGAAGCCCTGCACACCAGCCGCGCCATCGACGCCACCAACGCCATGCGCGACCCGCGCACCCGGGAAATGGCCGAGAACCTGCGCGCCAAGGACGTCTACGCCATGCTCGACGCGAGCATCCGCGTGGATGGCCAGGTGATCGGCGTATTGTGCCTTGAACAGGGCGGCAGCCCGCGTGCCTGGCAGGCAGATGAGATCGCTTTTGCCGGTGAGTTGGCCGACCAGTTCGCACAGGTCATCAACAACCACAATCGCCGTACCGCCACCAGCGCTCTGCACCTGTTTCAGCGCGCCGTGGAGCAGAGCGCCAACGCCTTTTTGCTGGTCAACTGCGACGGCGTGGTGGAGTACGTCAACCCAAGCTTCACCGCGATCACCCAGTACAGCGCCGAGGAAGTCCACGGCCACCGCCTGGCCCAACTGCCGGCCCTGGAAAACCTCAGTGAGCTGCTGTTCGACGCGCCATCGAGCCTGGCCAAGAGCAACAGCTGGCAGGGCGAGTTCAAGAGCCGGCGCAAGAACCTGGAACCCTACTGGGGCCAGTTGTCGATTTCCAAGGTATACGGCGACAACCGAGAGCTGACGCACTACATCGGCATCTACGAAGACATCACCCAGACCAAGCTCGCGCAGCAACGCATCGAGCGCCTGGCCTACACCGACAACCTGACTAACCTGGGCAACCGCCCGGCGTTCATCCGCAACCTCGACGAGCGTTTTGCCCGCGACAGCGACAGCCCGATCAGCCTGCTGCTGGTGGACATCGACAACTTCAAGCGGATCAACGACAGCCTCGGCCACCAGACCGGCGACAAGCTGCTGATCAGCCTGGCCCGTCGGCTGCGCAACAGCCTGAGTGCCAGTGGCAGCCTGGCGCGGTTTGCCAGTAACGAGTTTGCGGTGTTGCTGGACGACACCGACCTGGAAAGTGGCCAGCAGGTCGCCAGCCAACTGCTGGCGACCCTCGACAAGCCGATGTTCGTCGATAACCAACTGATCAGCGTCACCGGCTCCGTGGGCCTGGCCTGCGCGCCGCTGCATGGCCGCGACCCGCAGACCCTGATGCGTAACGCCGGCTTGGCCCTGCACAAGGCCAAGGCCAACGGCAAACACCAGGTGCAGGTGTTTACCGAAGCGCTGAACGCCGAGGCCAGCTACAAGCTGTTCGTGGAAAACAACCTGCGCCGCGCCCTGACCCAGAACGAGCTGGACGTGTTCTACCAACCCAAGCTCTGCCTGCGCAGCGGCCGCTTGCTGGGCATGGAAGCGCTGTTGCGCTGGAACCATCCGGAAAAAGGCATGATCCGCCCCGACCAATTCATCAGCGTGGCCGAAGAGACCGGACTGATCATCCCCATCGGCAAGTGGATCGCCCGCCAGGCATGCCGCATGAGCAAGCAGCTCAGCGCTGCGGGCATGGGCAATTTGCAGGTGGCCATCAACCTGTCGCCCAAACAGTTCTCCGACCCGGACCTGGTGGCCTCGATCGCCACGATCCTCAAGGAAGAACAGCTGCCGGCCAACCTGCTGGAGCTTGAGCTGACCGAAGGCTTGCTGCTGGAGGCCACCGAAGACACCCGCCTGCAACTCGATCAACTGAAGAGCTTTGGCCTGACCCTCGCCATGGACGACTTTGGCACCGGCTACTCATCGCTGAGCTACTTGAAAAAATTCCCCATCGACATCATCAAGATCGACCGCAGCTTTATCCATGAAATCCCGGACAACCAGGACGACATGGAAATCACCTCGGCCGTGATCGCCATGGCCCACAACCTCAAGCTCAAAGTGGTGGCCGAGGGCGTCGAAACCTCCGAGCAATTGGCGTTCCTGCGCCGCCATCGTTGCGATGTGGGCCAGGGCTACCTGTTCGACCGGCCGATCCCCGGGGCAGAGCTGCTGAAGATGCTTAAACGCTATCCTCGCGGGCCTATCGCCTGACAGCGCTGTAACACTCGGGCACACTGGCGGTCTGAATTCTTACCCAACTCAATCTGACTGAGAGGACTGATCATGGTCTTGCGCTCGGAAATTCTGGTGAACAAAAACGTGTTGCCTACTCAAGAACAAGCTCTGCCTGGCCGTGAAACCCCGATGACGCTGCCAGAGACGCACTTCGTCAACGGCAACCCGTTGCTGGGCCCGTTCCTCGACGACGTCGGCTTTGCAATCTTCGGCCTGGGTTGCTTCTGGGGCGCCGAGCGGCGGTTCTGGCAGCGCGATGGCGTGGTCAGCACCGTGGTCGGCTACGCCGGCGGCTACACGCCGAACCCGACTTATGAAGAAGTCTGCTCCGGCCTGACCGGCCACAGCGAAGTGGTGCTAGTGGTGTATGACCAGGCCAAACTCCAGTATGAAGACCTGCTGAAGATGTTCTGGGAACTGCATAACCCGACCCAGGGTATGCGCCAGGGCAACGACATCGGCAGCCAGTACCGCTCGGTGATCTATGCGACCACGCCTGAGCAATTGGCGGCGGCGCAGGCCAGTGCCGAAGCCTATCAAGGCGAATTGACCAAAGCGGGCCTGGGCACGATCACCACGCAAATCGAAGAAGCGCCGACGGTGTACTTTGCCGAGACGTATCACCAGCAGTACCTGGCGAAGAATCCGCAGGGCTATTGCGGGATCGGCGGCACGGGCGTGACTTGCCCGATCTAAGTGCATCTATGGCTATACCAAGCCCCTGTGGCGAGCGAGCTTGCTCGCGTTGGGGCGCGAAGCGGCCCTAAAAAGGCACCTGCGGTGTTTCTGGTAAACCGCAGCTACAGGTTTTGGGGCTGCTGCGCAGCCCAACGCGAGCAAGCTCGCTCGCTACAGCAGCGCGGTTATCTTGAGCGCTCGGGGTGGTGATATCTGCCCTGGGATCGGCGGCACCCGTGCTGCCTGCCCGATCCAAGCGCATCGGTGGCTATACCAAGCCCCTGTGGCGAGCGAGCTTGCTCGCGCTGGGGCGCGAAGCGGCCCTAAAAAGGCACCTGCGGTGTTTCTGGTAAACCGCAG
>NZ_UUPU01000022.1 GCF_900591205.1 Pseudomonas viridiflava | reverse complement strand
TGTGATGGTGAATGTTGATTTCTAGTCTTTGATTAGATCGTTCTTTAAAAATTTGGGTATGTGATAGAAAGATAGACTGAACGTTACTTTCACTGGTAACGGATCAGGCTAAGGTAAAATTTGTGAGTTCTCTTAGTTGAGAAATTCGAATTTTCGGCGAATGTTGTCTTCACAGTATAACCAGATTGCTTGGGGTTATATGGTCAAGTGAAGAAGCGCATACGGTGGATGCCTTGGCAGTCAGAGGCGATGAAAGACGTGGTAGCCTGCGAAAAGCTTCGGGGAGTCGGCAAACAGACTTTGATCCGGAGATGTCTGAATGGGGGAACCCAGCCATCATAAGATGGTTATCTTGTACTGAATACATAGGTGCAAGAGGCGAACCAGGGGAACTGAAACATCTAAGTACCCTGAGGAAAAGAAATCAACCGAGATTCCCTTAGTAGTGGCGAGCGAACGGGGACTAGCCCTTAAGTGGCTTTGAGATTAGCGGAACGCTCTGGAAAGTGCGGCCATAGTGGGTGATAGCCCTGTACGCGAAAATCTCTTAGTCATGAAATCGAGTAGGACGGAGCACGAGAAACTTTGTCTGAATATGGGGGGACCATCCTCCAAGGCTAAATACTACTGACTGACCGATAGTGAACTAGTACCGTGAGGGAAAGGCGAAAAGAACCCCGGAGAGGGGAGTGAAATAGATCCTGAAACCGTATGCGTACAAGCAGTGGGAGCCCACTTTGTTGGGTGACTGCGTACCTTTTGTATAATGGGTCAGCGACTTATTTTCAGTGGCGAGCTTAACCGAATAGGGGAGGCGTAGCGAAAGCGAGTCTTAATAGGGCGTCTAGTCGCTGGGAATAGACCCGAAACCGGGCGATCTATCCATGGGCAGGTTGAAGGTTGGGTAACACTAACTGGAGGACCGAACCGACTACCGTTGAAAAGTTAGCGGATGACCTGTGGATCGGAGTGAAAGGCTAATCAAGCTCGGAGATAGCTGGTTCTCCTCGAAAGCTATTTAGGTAGCGCCTCATGTATCACTGTAGGGGGTAGAGCACTGTTTCGGCTAGGGGGTCATCCCGACTTACCAAACCGATGCAAACTCCGAATACCTACAAGTGCCGAGCATGGGAGACACACGGCGGGTGCTAACGTCCGTCGTGAAAAGGGAAACAACCCAGACCGTCAGCTAAGGTCCCAAAGTTATGGTTAAGTGGGAAACGATGTGGGAAGGCTTAGACAGCTAGGAGGTTGGCTTAGAAGCAGCCACCCTTTAAAGAAAGCGTAATAGCTCACTAGTCGAGTCGGCCTGCGCGGAAGATGTAACGGGGCTCAAACCATACACCGAAGCTACGGGTATCACGTAAGTGATGCGGTAGAGGAGCGTTCTGTAAGCCTGTGAAGGTGAGTTGAGAAGCTTGCTGGAGGTATCAGAAGTGCGAATGCTGACATGAGTAACGACAATGGGTGTGAAAAACACCCACGCCGAAAGACCAAGGTTTCCTGCGCAACGTTAATCGACGCAGGGTTAGTCGGTCCCTAAGGCGAGGCTGAAAAGCGTAGTCGATGGAAAACAGGTTAATATTCCTGTACTTCTGGTTATTGCGATGGAGGGACGGAGAAGGCTAGGCCAGCTTGGCGTTGGTTGTCCAAGTTTAAGGTGGTAGGCTGGAATCTTAGGTAAATCCGGGATTCTAAGGCCGAGAGCTGATGACGAGTTAACTTTTAGTTAACGAAGTGGTTGATGCCATGCTTCCAAGAAAAGCTTCTAAGCTTCAGGTAACCAGGAACCGTACCCCAAACCGACACAGGTGGTTGGGTAGAGAATACCAAGGCGCTTGAGAGAACTCGGGTGAAGGAACTAGGCAAAATGGCACCGTAACTTCGGGAGAAGGTGCGCCGGTGAGGGTGAAGGACTTGCTCCGTAAGCTCATGCCGGTCGAAGATACCAGGCCGCTGCGACTGTTTATTAAAAACACAGCACTCTGCAAACACGAAAGTGGACGTATAGGGTGTGACGCCTGCCCGGTGCCGGAAGGTTAATTGATGGGGTTAGCTAACGCGAAGCTCTTGATCGAAGCCCCGGTAAACGGCGGCCGTAACTATAACGGTCCTAAGGTAGCGAAATTCCTTGTCGGGTAAGTTCCGACCTGCACGAATGGCGTAACGATGGCGGCGCTGTCTCCACCCGAGACTCAGTGAAATTGAAATCGCTGTGAAGATGCAGTGTATCCGCGGCTAGACGGAAAGACCCCGTGAACCTTTACTATAGCTTTGCACTGGACTTTGAATTTGCTTGTGTAGGATAGGTGGGAGGCTTTGAAGCGTGGACGCCAGTTCGCGTGGAGCCAACCTTGAAATACCACCCTGGCAACTTTGAGGTTCTAACTCAGGTCCGTTATCCGGATCGAGGACAGTGTATGGTGGGTAGTTTGACTGGGGCGGTCTCCTCCTAAAGAGTAACGGAGGAGTACGAAGGTGCGCTCAGACCGGTCGGAAATCGGTCGTAGAGTATAAAGGCAAAAGCGCGCTTGACTGCGAGACAGACACGTCGAGCAGGTACGAAAGTAGGTCTTAGTGATCCGGTGGTTCTGTATGGAAGGGCCATCGCTCAACGGATAAAAGGTACTCCGGGGATAACAGGCTGATACCGCCCAAGAGTTCATATCGACGGCGGTGTTTGGCACCTCGATGTCGGCTCATCACATCCTGGGGCTGAAGCCGGTCCCAAGGGTATGGCTGTTCGCCATTTAAAGTGGTACGCGAGCTGGGTTTAGAACGTCGTGAGACAGTTCGGTCCCTATCTGCCGTGGACGTTTGAGATTTGAGAGGGGCTGCTCCTAGTACGAGAGGACCGGAGTGGACGAACCTCTGGTGTTCCGGTTGTCACGCCAGTGGCATTGCCGGGTAGCTATGTTCGGAATAGATAACCGCTGAAAGCATCTAAGCGGGAAACTAGCCTCAAGATGAGATCTCACTGGAACCTTGAGTTCCCTGAAGGGCCGTCGAAGACTACGACGTTGATAGGTTGGGTGTGTAAGCGCTGTGAGGCGTTGAGCTAACCAATACTAATTGCCCGTGAGGCTTGACCATATAACACCCAAGCAATTTGCTTGCTTCGAGCTGAAAAGCGAAAGAGCACCAGATTGCGGTGTGTGAAGACGCAATGAACCGAAAGTTCGACGTTCACAAAAACACCGAAAGCTATCACATACCCAATTTGCTGAAGCGAGGCCAACTGGTCACGACTCAGTACCCGAATTTCTTGACGACCATAGAGCATTGGAACCACCTGATCCCATCCCGAACTCAGTAGTGAAACGATGCATCGCCGATGGTAGTGTGGGGTTTCCCCATGTGAGAGTAGGTCATCGTCAAGATTAAATTCC
>NZ_UUPU01000078.1 GCF_900591205.1 Pseudomonas viridiflava | reverse complement strand
GATTCAAGTCTGCGTGCGGGCACACCGAAGCGTGAGCGAGGTGCCGAGTGGTGGGGCAAGAGCGCTTTGGTTACTTTCGCGCTTTTCGAAAGTGACCCGCTGTAAGAGCGGAACCAATCCCAGCCATCACCCCAATAACGGATATGCACTCCACAGCAACCACATTGGTCACCCACTCTTAACCCAAATTGGATATTTCTCCAGCCCCCCTCGATGACTAACCTAGCCATCAACCCCACCGACTCTGGAGAACCACCATGCAACCCCGTACCGATTTCTACACCGCCTCCCCAGACGCCATGAAAGCCATGCTCGCCCTGGAAGCCGCCGTCGGCAAACTCTCCATCGAGCTGCCGCTGCTGGAGCTGATCCGCCTGCGCGTCTCGCAAATCAACGGCTGCGCCTTCTGCCTAGACATGCACACCGCCGACGCCCGCAAAGGCGGTGAAACCGAACGCCGCCTGTACACCGTCTCCGCCTGGCGCGAAACACCGTTTTTCACCCCACGTGAACGCGCAGCACTGGCCTGGGCCGAAAGCCTGACCCTGCTCAGCCAGACCCACGCCCCGGATGAGGATTTCAACGCGCTGGCCGCCGAATTCAGCCCCCAGGAGCAGGTCGACCTGAGCGTGGCCATCGCCACCATCAACAGCTGGAATCGCCTGGCCGTTGGTTTCCGCAAAATGCCGAAGTAACGCTCAGCCTGCCTTGAAGTAGCCACGCGGAGTTGTGCCGGTCATCCCCTTGAAAAAGGCGATCAGCGCGCTGTCGCTGGAGAAACCCAGTTCAAATGCGCAGTAACCTGTGCTGCGCCCTGTGGCAAGCAGTTCGATGGCGCGCATCAAACGCCACTGTTGGCGCCATTGCTGGTATCCCATGCCGGTTTCCCGCAGGAATATCCGGCCGATGGTCTTGGTGCTGGCGCCGATCCGTTTTTCCAGGTCGTGCAGCGGTGGCGGCAATCGGTCGAGATTGCCCACTAAAGGCGCCAGGCGCTTGTCCCAGGGCATGGGCAGGAGCATCGGCTGCGCGACGGCTTGTCGGATTTCATCCACGCACAACGCCAACAAATGCGGGTAGAGGCCGTCGTGCCAATCGGTCTCGAAGGGGGCCATGGCCATAGGCTCCAGCACGGCCCGCAGCAAAGGGCTGACTTCTATCACCCGTACCTGTTTCGGAAGTTGATCGGCCACGGCCCGGCTCATATACACCGAACGGTAATCCACGGTTTTATGCATCACTGCGCGATGAGGCACGCCGCACGGTATCCACGCCGCACGTGTCGGCGGCAACAGGCACAACTGGTTATCCAGGGTGATGCGGGTACACCCTTGTTGAGTGAAGAGCAGTTGCCCGCGCTGGTGCTGGTGCAGGCCGGAGTCGTGGTCGCCCAGCAAAGCGGCGATGCCAACCACGGGCGCCGGGTAGCGGTCAGGATCGAAAGCAACATCGGCAGCAAGCCAGGCCATGGGGTTGTCCGATTTCAGGGGTAAGTTGTCAAAGTTGAGATAATACCCCGATCAATGCTCTTTAAAATCCTTCCGCTGATTTACTGGGAAGGACCCACTCATGAAATATGAAAAGCTGTTGGTGCTGGCCGTGGCCTTGCTGATGTTCCCTCAAGTCGCGCAGACCCTTTACAGCCCGGCCCTGGGCGATATCGGCCAGGTATTTGCGGTCGGGCCGGAGCGGGCAGGGCAAACTCTGTCGGTATACTTCCTGGCGTTTGCGTTTGGTGTGGTGGTATGGGGGCGGCTCTGTGATCGCTGGGGGCGGCGCCCGGTGATGCTGGCCGGCTTGGCGATGTACGTCGCCGCCTCCCTGCTGGCGTTGAGTGTGAGCACGTTCAACGGTTTGCTCTTGGCCCAAGTCTTTGCCGCCTTTGGTGCGGCGGTGGGCTCGGTGGTTACGCAGACGGTGTTGCGTGACCGTTACCACGGTGTGCAATTGGCCCAGGTTTTCTCAGTAATGGGGGTCGTCCTGGCTGCAAGCCCGGCGCTTGGCTTGTTCAGCGGGGCAGTCCTGGTGCAGTTCTTTGGTTATCGCGGCATGCTTGCGGGTTTGCTGTTGCTTTCGCTGGCGCTATGGTTCGCCTGCCTGGGCGCATTGCCGGAGACGCGCCCCGCATCGCTGCCGACTGCCTCCCTGGGCCAGACCCTGCGCATGATGCTTAGGGATACAGGGATATGGCGCTCGGTGGGCTTGGTGGCCGCATTCAATATCGCCCTGTTTGGCTATTACAGCGTGGGACCGTTTATCTTCTCGCGCCTGGGGCTCACCGCCACCCAATTCGGCCACAGCGGTGTGTTGCTGGCGCTGGGATCCGGTGCCGGGGCTGGGTTGAACACGCTGTTGCTCAAGCGTGGGGCGAGCAGCGAGCAGTTGGTGATGATCGCCGCCGGCATCGCGGTGCTGGGGGGGCTGCTGGTCTTGATGCTGCAACATAGTGGGTGGTTCGTATGGCCGATGCTGCTGGTGGTGGTGGCGTTCGGCATGGCAATTCCCAACGTGTTGGGTGCGGCATTGGTGGCGTATCAGGATCGCCTTGGCAGCGCCGCCGCGATATTTGGCTTGCTGTATTACCTGGCGATCGGCACCGGGTTGAGCCTGGTGGCTTGGTCGCAGGATCTTGGTTGGAGCCTGTTGACCTGTGGCCTGGCGGCGCTGTGGCTGGCAGCACCGCGTAGCCTCAGAAGTTGACCGAAGCACTCAGGCGCGCCGTCAGTGGCGCGCCCTGGAACAGGTAGTCATCGCCCATATACTCGCCCGCGTCGCGCCAGTAGCGCTTGTCGAACAGGTTGTCGACGCTCAGGCGAAACACCGTCTCGTAGCCGTCGACCTTGGTGGTGTAGCGGCTGCCGACATTGACCACCGCATAATCACCCACCTCCACGTTGCCCGTGCGGTTGGCGTACTTCTTGGCGCTGTATTGCACACCGCCGAGTACCGCCAAACCATTCACCCACGGCAGCGCGTAGTCGGCGTACACACTGGCGCGCAGCTTGGGCACGTTGATCGCCTGGTGCCCCTCGTAGTCGGGCGTGCCGCTGCCGGTTACCCGTGCGCGAATCGCCGCCACGCTGGTTGCGACTTGCAGGCGCTCGGTCGCCCAGCCATTGGCCGACAGTTCCAGTCCGGTGTTTTTCTGCTCGCCCTGTTGCACATAGGTGAATTGGCCCACGCCGTCGGGCTTGGCGTACTGATAAGCCTGGCGGGTCTGGAATATCGCAGCGGCGAAGCTGATGCGGCGCCAGTCGTATTTCACCCCGGCTTCGATCTGCCGTGAAACGGTCGGGGCCAGGGTTTCGTCGGCGTTGTCCGCAAACCACGGTGCCGTACCGCCCAGGGACAGGCCCTTGCTGTAGCTGGTGTACAGCGAGACATTTTCAATCGGTTTGTAGATCAACGCGGCCTGGGGCAGGAACACGTATTGCTGGGTGTGGCGGACCTGGTTGCCAGTGGTGCCGTCGAAGGCTTGTTCATCCAGGCGCACTTCGCGCCCGCCGAGGAGGGTTTGCCATTGTTCGTTGAAGCGGATGCGGTCGGTGACGAACAGGCCGTATTGACGGCTGTCGAGGTTGCGGTGGCTATCGTTCAGCGGTTTGTCGGTGGGCGGGAACGTGGGGGCATCCACCTCGATATTGGTGGTGCCAATGTATTCGTTGACTGACTTGCGCTTGTCAATCACCCGGCGAAACGCGCTGGTGCCGAAGGTCAGTTCATGGCCCAGGCCCGCGGTGTCGAACAGCCCGGTCATCGCCGCCTGCACTTCGTCGTCGCGACGGGTGTCGTCGGGGCTGCGGTAGTCGTAGACGTCGTAGTTGCCTTCGGGGCTGAAGTAGTTCGGCACGCTCGAGGTGCAGCTGGTGGAGCCATAACAGCCCCAGGCAAACGAGCTGTAATCGTCGATCACCACTTTGCTGCGCGCCGCGCTGACGCTGCCTTTCCACTGATCGCTGAAGCGGTACTCGAACTTGCCGTTGAGGTTCAGCGAATCAATGCCCACTTGCCTGGAACCGCTCTGGTGCCCCAGCAGTTTTTTCGGCGAGGCGTCATGAGGCACCTCGGTGCCGCCGAGCAATTGATAACCCGGCACCGAGCGCTGTTGCTTGTTCTGGTATTCCGCGTCCAGTTGCAGCACGGCATCGGGGCTGATGTTCCAGTCGAAGGCCAGGGACACAAAGTCGCGCTGACCATTGGCGTGTTCCACATAGGAATTGAGGTCCTCATGCGCCACGTTGGCGCGCACGCCGAATTGCTGCTCGCTGCCGAACCAGCCGCCGACATCGGTGGCGATATAACCGCTGCCGCGATCGTCGGTGGAGACAGTTACCGAGCGCACGTCCTGCGGCCGCTTGGTCACGTAGTTGATCACGCCGCTGGGTTCGGATATCCCGCTTTGCAGGCCAGCCAGGCCCTTGAGCACTTCCACTTGTTCCTTGTTTTCCAGGGCGACGTTCTGCTCACCGGTGATGGTGCGCCCGTTGATCTTGTAGCTGCTGGCCGCGTTCAGCGAGAAGCCGCGCAGCACAAAGTTTTCGTAATAGCCGATGGGCGCATAGCTGTCGCCGACCGAGGCGTCGTTGCGCAGCACTTCGCTGAGCAGCCGCGCTTGCTGGTCTTTGATCAGCGCCGCATTGATCACTGTGATCGACGCCGGGGTGTCCAGCAGTGGCGCTTCATCGAAGCCGCCCACCGAGGCGGTTTGAGCGCGATAGCCGGATTCGTCCTGGCCCTGGACGTTTACTGCGGGCAGTTCGATTTCAGCCGCCAGGCTGCTACCGATGCCGCCGCTGAGCAGCAGGCCGAGGGCGAAACGTGACGAGACGACGGGACGAAAACGCAAAACCATGGGGGCAGGGCCTTAAAGCGCGGGGCGGGGGGCGCATAAGCTAGGCATAACGGCGCAGTTTTACAAGTTTTCGAGAATGACTCGCGCTGTGCGGCAACCGGTCTCAACCCTGACGTTTGAGCGTTTCGCTCGGCAGTTCCTTGAACAACGCCCGATAACTATTGGAAAACCGCCCCAGGTGCCAGAACGACCAATTCATCGCCACCTCGGCCACAGTGGTATTGGTCGTAGTCAACAACTCCCGCCGCGCCCCATTCAACCGGCGCAACCTCAACCACTGCGCCGGGCTCATCCCGGTGTAGGTCTTGAACCCTTGCTGCAATTGGCGCAACGCCACCCCGGCGATCTGCGCCAGCTCCAGCAGGTTGACGGTTGCATCCGGCGCATCCGCCGCCCATTCGCCAATGCGCGCCATCAACAGGCGTTCTTCGCTGCGGCGCTGTAAGGAGCTGCGGTCCAGGCACACGCAGGCGTTGTCGAGAATAAACAGGCAGTCGTCGAGTAGTTGTTGGGTCAGGGCATCGCGGCTGAGCGGGTCGATCACGGCCGACAAACGCGTCAGCGTGCCGCTGAGCCAGCGGGTGAACAGCGCGTTCTGCCGGCAGGTCAGCGGCGCCATGAACAGGCCGTCGAGTTTAGCCACATCCAACCCATGGCGCTGCACGAACTGCGGGCCGAACACCACGGCCACTTCGCGGTAGTTTTCAGGGGTAATCCAGGTATTGCGGCTTTCGCCATTGAGCATATACAGCGCGTTGTCGCTGCCATCAAAACAGAACGCCAGCGAGCCTGGCGGCGCGTTGAACTGCTGTTCCACGCGAGTGTTCATGCACTCTTCGTACACCTGCACCCCTTGCAGGTCGAGGTAGCGGATCTGCCCGGCAAAATGCCCTGGGGACATTTGCTGGTACTGCTGTACCCAGCCGGGTGTCGCACTGCATTGAGCGGCCACATCACCGGTGGTGAAAGCCTGTACGCGCAAAGCGGTTGCCTGTGTCATGGGTGATCCGTGCGCACTCTATTGGTGCGTTGTGGGGCGTGCAAAGTGGATAGATGCCGTTGCAGGGCTGGCCCAAGATAGACCCCAATGCGCCGGGAGCACAAGCCGGCGTGGCATCCCACCCATGACGAGGTCCTTATGAACGCCCCCTTCGATCAGCTGTCCGCCTGGCTGAAAGAACACAAGATTACCGAAGTCGAATGCGTGATCAGTGATTTGACTGGCATCGCACGCGGCAAGATTGCGCCCACCAACAAGTTCCTGCATGAGCGAGGCATGCGCCTGCCGGAAAGTGTGTTGCTGCAAACGGTAACCGGGGACTTTGTCGACGACGATATTTATTACGACCTGCTCGACCCGGCCGATATCGACATGGTCTGCCGCCCCGTGTCCAACGCTACCTACGTGGTGCCGTGGGCTATCGAACCCACCGCGATAGTGATCCACGACACCTTCGACAAGCAGGGCAACCCCATCGAGTTGTCACCGCGCAACGTGCTGAAAAAGGTCCTGCAGCTCTATACCGACCAAGGCTGGCAGCCGATTGTCGCGCCGGAAATGGAGTTCTACCTGACCCAGCGCTGCGAAGACCCGGACCTGCCGCTGAAAACCCCTGTGGGCCGCTCCGGCCGCGCCGAAACCGGGCGCCAGTCGTTTTCCATCGACGCCGCCAACGAGTTCGACCCGCTGTTCGAAGACGTCTACGACTGGTGCGAGCTCCAGGGCCTGGACCTCGATACGCTGATCCACGAAGACGGCCCGGCGCAGATGGAAATCAACTTCCGCCACGGCGATGCCCTGGACCTGGCCGACCAGATCACGGTGTTCAAACGCACCTTGCGCGAAGCCGCGCTCAAGCACAACGTGGCCGCGACCTTTATGGCCAAGCCGGTAGCCGACGAGCCGGGCAGCGCCATGCACCTGCACCAGAGCGTGGTGGATATCGCCACCGGCAAGCCGGTGTTCGTGGATGCCGACGGCAACATGAGCCAGCTGTTCCTCCACCATATCGGCGGCCTGCAACAGTACATCCCCAAGCTGCTGCCGATGTTCGCGCCCAACGTCAACTCGTTCCGCCGCTTCCTGCCGGACACCTCGGCGCCGGTCAACGTGGAGTGGGGCGAAGAGAACCGTACCGTCGGCCTGCGCGTGCCCACCTCCAGCCCCGATGCGATGCGCGTGGAAAACCGCCTGCCGGGCGCCGATGCCAATCCGTACCTGGCGATTGCCGCCAGTTTGCTGTGCGGCTACCTGGGCATGATCGAGCAGATCGAGCCAAGCGCCCCGGTGGAAGGCCGTGCCTACGAACGGCGCAACCTGCGCCTGCCGATCACCATTGAGGACGCGTTGGCGCGGATGGAGGCGTGCGACACGGTCAAGCAGTACCTGGGCGACAAGTTCGTGCGTGGCTATGTGGCGGTCAAGCGCGCCGAGCATGAGAATTTCAAGCGGGTGATCAGTTCCTGGGAGCGTGAGTTCCTGCTGTTGAGCGTCTAAAAAAACTCAAAGGGGTGTCGATATGCGTCTTGTGAAAAAGCTTCTCCCACTGGCCCTGGTGGCCGCCTTCAGCGGCGCCAGCGACGCCGCACAAACGGTGAGCGTCTACAACTGGACCGACTATATCGGCGAGACCACCCTGGCCGATTTTCAGGCCAAGACCGGGATCAAGCCGATCTACGACGTGTTCGACTCCAACGAAACCCTGGAGGGCAAGTTGCTGGCGGGGCGCACCGGGTATGACGTGGTGGTGCCGTCCAACCACTTCCTGGCGCGGCAGGTGAAGGCCGGCGCGTTTCTCAAGCTGGACCGCGCGCAGCTGCCCAACTTCAAGAACCTCGACCCCAAACTGCTCAAGCTGCTGGAGAAAAACGACCCGGGCAATGCGCACTCGGTGCCGTACCTGTGGGGCACCAACGGCATCGGCTACAACGTCGACAAGGTCAAGCAAGTGCTGGGCATCGACCATATCGACTCGTGGGCGGTGCTGTTCGAGCCGCAGAACATCAAGAAACTCAACCAGTGCGGCGTGGCCTTCCTCGATTCGGCCGATGAGCTGTTCCCGGCGATTCTCAATTACATGGGTAAAGACCCGCGCAGCGAGAACCCTGAGGACTACAAGCAGGCTGAAGCCAAGCTGCTGACGTTGCGCCCGTATATCACCTACTTCCATTCCTCCAAGTACATCTCGGACTTGGCCAACGGCGATATCTGCGTGGCGTTCGGCTATTCCGGCGATGTATTCCAGGCCGCCAACCGCGCCAAGGAAGCCAAGAACGGCGTGAACATTGCCTACTCGATTCCCAAGGAAGGCTCCAACTTGTGGTTCGACTTGCTGGCGATTCCCGCCGACGCAAGCAACCCCAAAGAAGCGCACGCCTTTATCAACTACCTGCTCGACCCCGAGGTGATCGCCAAGGTCAGCGCCTCGGTCGGCTACGCGAATGCCAACCCGGCGGCCAAGGCGTTTATGGACCCGGAACTGGTGAATAACCCTGAGGTGTACCCGCCCCAGGAAGTGCTCGACAAACTCTATATTTCCACCACACCCACCCCGGCGACCATGCGCCTGATGACCCGCGCCTGGAGCAAAGTGAAGACCAATAAATGATCCAGGCCAGCGACCACGCCAACTCCTATTACCGTGCCTCGGCCAATGCCATGCCTGAGCGCCCGTGCCTGGACGCCGATCTGACCGCCGATGTGTGTGTGGTCGGCGGCGGTTTCACCGGGGTCAACACTGCCATCGAGCTGGCCCAGCGCGGGCTCTCGGTGATCCTGCTGGAGGCGCGGCGCATCGGCTGGGGCGCCAGCGGGCGCAACGGTGGGCAGTTGATTCGGGGTATCGGCCATGACGTCTCGGGCTTTGCCAAGTACGTGGGCGAGGAGGGCGTGCGTTACCTGGAGCGTGCGGGTATCGAGTCGGTGGCGCTGGTGGGCGAGCGCATTCATGAACATGCCATCGACTGCGACCTGCGCTGGGGCTTCTGCGAATTGGCCAACACCGCGGCGCAGTTCGCCGCGTTCAAGGGCGAACAGGAGCGCCTGGCGCGGATCGGCTATGGTCATCAAACCCGGCTGGTGGGCCCGCAGGACCTGCAGCAAGTGGTCGACTCTACGCGGTATGCCGGAGGGTTGGTGGACATGGGCTCCGGCCATCTGCATCCGCTGAACCTGGTGTTGGGTGAGGCGCAGGTGGCCGAGGCCCTTGGGGTGCGGATCTTTGAACACACCGAAGTGCTGGAACTGATCCACGGCGACACGGTGCATATCCGTTGCGCCACCGGCAGCGTGCGTGCGGCCAATCTGGTGCTCGCCTGCAATGCGCATCTTGAGGAGCTGGAACCGCGCCTGAGCGGCAAAGTGCTGCCGGCGGGCAGCTACATCATCGCCACCGAGCCGCTGTCGGTGGCCGTGGCCAACCAACTGATCCCGCAGAACCTGGCGCTGTGCGACCAGAAAGTCGGCCTGGATTACTACCGACTTTCCGCCGACCGGCGCCTGTTGTTCGGCGGTGCCTGCCATTACTCAGGGCGTGATCCGAAGGACATTGCCGCGTATATGCAGCCCAAGTTGCTCAAGGTGTTCCCACAGTTGGCGAACACGGCCATCGAGTTCCAGTGGGGCGGCAAGATCGGTATCACCGCCAACCGCTTCCCGCAGGTCGGCCGGCTGCGCCAGTACCCCAACGTGTTCTACGCCCAGGGTTATTCCGGGCATGGGCTGAACGTGACCCACTGGTGCGCGCGGCTGCTGGCCGAAGGCATTCACGCGGGCGCCAGCCAGGGTCTGGATATTTTCAGCCAGGTGCCGCACATGACGTTCCCCGGCGGCAAGGCATTGCGCTCGCCGCTGCTGGCGTTGGGGATGCTGTGGTATCGGATACGCGAGATGCTCTGATTAAACCTGTCGTTTAACCGTGCAGGGTGTGCTGTCGAAGGGGCGAACTGCCTTTTCGCAGACACCTTTTGCGCGGTTTTACTACTGACCGTACGGTTAGTTACCGAGTTGAAGATCTTTACGTAAATTGCGCCCCGCACAGAATTTGTCCAGGGAGGATGCATATGTTTAACGTTAATCAACACCGGCACGACTACTTCTACAACCTTGCTACGGTCATCGGCGGGCTTATTCCGCAGGACCTGTGTGACGCGCTGGCGGCACGGGTCAACCGCATTATCGCTGCGCAGGGGGTGGACTTGGTCAAACACCAGGGCCTGGGCACCGATGCCGTTTCGGACCTGGGTGGCGCCTACAACCACCACATCTTCAAGGGCGACGCTATCCGCCGCCATCTGCCGGAACTGACCGCGATCTACCATAGCCTGGTGCCGCTGGTCAGCCTGATCACCCACACCGACACGGTGGTGTCGCCGTACCCGCTCTCGGATATCAATATCAAAGCCTATCCGCCTGGGGGCGGCACCCTTGGGCTGCATTACGACACCAACGGGATTACCGTGCTGCTGTTTCTCACCACCAACCAGGAAGCGCCGCTGTGCATGCAGGTCGAGCGCTGCCATCCCAGCCAGGAAAAACCCTGGATCGAGCACCGTCGAATCTTCGCCTCCAAAGGCTCGCTGCTGATCATGCAAGGCCGCAAGACCCTGCATCACAGTGAACCCACCGAGACCGAGCAGAAGCTGTCGGTGGTGTACAACTACTACGAGCGCCACGACACCTATCGCCACGAAGATTTCGACAACTTCGTGTACTACGGCATGCAGCCGAAGACATTGGCGTAAGGGGCGCGTGATGCAATTGAGTAAAACCGATCTACTCGCCGGCCTTGGCGTAACGGTCATCTGGGGCGCCAACTTTTCCGTGATCGGCCTGGGCTTGCAGTCCCTGGATCCGTTCCTGCTGACGCTGTTGCGGTTTACCTTCTGCGCGGTGCCGCTGGTGCTGTTTATCCCCAAGCCAAGGGGCGTCAGCTATGCCACGTTGGCGGCGTATGGGGTGCTGTTTGGTGCAGGGCTGTGGGGCGTGGTGAATGTGGCGATGCACAATGGCTTGTCGGCCGGGATGTCTTCGGTGTTCCTGCAGTTCAGCGCGTTTTTCACCATCATCATGAGCCGCTTGTTTTTGAATGAACCGATCAGTCGCATCCACGGCGCAGGGATGCTGCTGTCTGCGCTGGGGCTGTTCATCATCCTGCACTTATCGGACAAACCTTCGACTACGCTGGGCATTTTGCTGGTGTTGGTGGCGGCGTTGTCGTGGTCGTTGTGCAACTTGATCGTCAAGGTCAACAAGCCGGAGGACATGGTGGCGTTTATCGTCTGGTCAAGTCTGTTTTCGATTCCGATCCTGCTGTTGATGACCTTGCGCTTCGAAGGCGTCGAGCCGTTGCAGCACCTGGTGGCGGACCTGACTTGGGGCGCGGCGTTTTCGATTGTCTTCCAGTGCTATATCACCACCCTCGTGGGCTACCGCGTGTGGAACAACCTGATGAAGAAATACCCGGCGTCGATTGTGGCACCGCTGTCGCTGATGGTGCCGGTCTCGGGGCTGCTCACCTCGTATGTGTTTCTGGGTGAGCACCTGAGCCTGGGGCAGTGGGTGGCGATTGGGCTGGTATTTATCGGGATCGCGATTTTCGTCAATTCCAGCGGTATTTCGGCGCGCCTCAATGGGCGTGAGCAGGCTCGGTCAGCATCTTCCTGAAGGTTTCGGCCGCACGCCGCCCACAGCGGCGTTGTAGGTCAGCCACGGCAGTTCGCGCAACCTGCGATCAAAGTGACTGCCGAGGTGTTCGGGGTCAGCGTAAAAGCCGCGGCATTACAGTTTTCCCTGGCTCACCCGGCCGTGGCCGCGGTAATTGCGGGTGCCGGTCGTCCGGGGCGACTTGCCGAAGACGTCGGCGCGTTGTCAGAGAAGATTCCGGCGGCCTTCTGGCAGGCCGTGAGTGATGCCCGGTTGATTTCGGCACGCGCACCCCTGCCGCTCTAACCTGAGGATTTTGCGATGAAGATTGATGTAAGCGGCAAAGTAGCGATTGTCAGCGGCAGCACCGCCGGGATCGGCCTGGGTATCAGCCAGGCCCTGGCGCAGTCCGGTGCCAGCGTGGTGGTGATCGGGCGTGAAGCGGGCAAGGTCGACGAGGCATTGGCGAGCATTCGCCAGGCGGTGCCGGGCGCCGACGTGCGCGGGCTGGTCGCGGACCTTGGCACCGCTGAGGGGGCCCAGAAACTGTTCGCCGCCGAACCGCGAGCCGACATCCTGGTCAACAACCTGGGCATCTTCAACAATGTGGATTTCTTCGACGCGCCGGACAGCGAATGGACGCGCTTCTATGAGGTCAACGTAATCTCGGGCGTGCGCCTGGCGCGGCATTACACACCGGGGATGGTGCAGCAGGGTTGGGGGCGGGTGATTTTCCTGTCGTCGGAGTCCGGAGTGGCAACGCCGGCGGACATGATCAACTACGGCGTGACCAAAAGTGCCAACCTGGCGGTGTCCCACGGCCTGGCCAAGCGTTTGGCCGGCACCGGTGTGACCGTCAATGCGGTGTTGCCGGGGCCGACCTTCACCGACGGCCTGGAGCAGATGCTCAAGGACGCCACTGCCAAGTCCGGGCGCAGTGCGCGGGATGAAGCCGATGTGTTTGTGCGCAATGCGCGCCCTACGTCGATCATCCAGCGTGCGGCGAATGTGGATGAAGTGGCGAACCTGGTGGCGTACATTGCTTCACCCCTGTCTTCTGCAACCACAGGCGCCGCGTTGCGAGTCGATGGTGGTGTTGTCGACAGCATGGCGATCTGAATTTTTTATCTTCTGGAGTATTTATCGTGGCAACAGCGTCTTCTGTAATTGAAATCCCGGTGTCGGCCGATCAGGTCTGGCAATTGGTCGGCGGCTTCAACAGCCTGCCGGACTGGCTGGCGTTTGTCGTCAAGAGCGAGCCCAGCGACGGCGGCCGCGTGCGTCACCTGCAAACCGCCGACGGTGCTGTGATCGTGGAGCGTCTGCAGACCTTTGATAACGTGGGCCGTACTTACAGCTACACCATCGAGGAGTCGCCGTTTCCGGTGAGTGCTTACCTGGCGACCTTGCAGGTTGAAGCGCTGACGGAGTCGTCGGCCAAGGTGACTTGGTCTGGTGTGTTCACCCCGGCGGCGGGGACCACGGAGCAGGCCGCGCAAGCGCTGTTTGCCGGTGTATACAGCGGCGGCCTTGAGGCGCTGCGGGCCAACTTCCCGGCTTGATGAAGCGCTGAAAATCAATGTGGGAGCGGGCTTGCTCGCGAAAGCAATGTATCAGTCAACATAGTCGGTGACTGACCCTGCGCATTCGCGAGCAAGCCCGCTCCCACATTTTTTGATCCGGGTGATCTTCAGGCTTTGGGCATCAGTTGCTGGCGGCACTCCAGGATCAACCGTGCGCCGCCTTGCTCGCTGCTGCCCACATCCAGCTTGAACCCGTGCAAGTTGATGATTGCCGCGACAATCGACAAGCCCAACCCGAACCCACCTTGCTGGTCGCTTTCATCCACGCGATAGAAGCGTTGAAACACCGCGTCGCGCTCTGCGGCGGGGATACCCGGGCCGGAGTCGTGCACCTCGATGCGCGTGCTGCCGGCGTCATTCGCCGCCCGCAGGATCACTTCACCACCCGGTGGCGAGAACTTGATCGAGTTGCTCAGCAGGTTGGCCAGGGCTTCGAACAGCAGTGCGCGGTCGCCGGTGATCCACGGCAGGGAGTCCGGCACTTCGAGGCGCAATTGCAACTCGCCTTCTTCCGCAAGGGGTAGGTAGAAATCGTGTAATTCGCGCAGCAGCGGCAAGGGGTCCATCACCAGGAAACCCGAGCGACGTTGGTGGTCCTCCAGTTCCGAGATCCGCAACAGCCCGCGAAAGCGCGCCATCAGTGTGTCGGTTTCGGCAATCGCGTCATCCAGTTTCACCGCGTACACCGAGCCTTCTTCAGCCTCTTGCTTGATGCGGTACAACTGCGCCCGCAGTCGGGTGAGCGGGGTGCGCAGGTCGTGGGCGATGTTGTCGCACACGCCCTTGACCTCGTTCATCAGCTTCTCGATGCGATCGAGCATGGCGTTGACGATGGCCGCGAGCATGTCCAGTTCATCCCGCCGATTGGACAGCGGCAGGCGGTGAGTCAGATCGCCGGCAACGATGGCTTCGGCGCTGGCTTGAATGCCACGGATGCGGCGCAGCGGGCGGCGGCGCAATAAATGCCAGCCGGCGGCGCCTGGGATAATCGTCAGTGAGAGCGCCCACAGCAGGGCATGCCAGATGATCCGCGTCACGCCAAATAACGACCCGTTGGCGCGCACCAGCACCAGCCAGCGGCCGTCGTCTGTGTGAGTGGCTACGGCATCGCAGCTGTCCTTGGGGAGTTTGGGGTCGTCGGAGTCGACGCAATTGGCCAGCGCATGGATCTTGCCGTCCAGCGGCAGGTCAGGCGGCACCGCTCGGATCGGCCCGCTCAAGGGGCGAAATTGCTCATCGAACAGGCCGTAGGCATCCACACCCTTCATGTCGAAGGTCATGCTGGTGGTCAGGGCTTCCACCAGTTCTTCGCCGTCGAAGCGTTGGAAAAGATGCTGGCGCTGCATCAACGAATGGCGCGACAGGTCGCCCAGGTAACCCGAGACCTCGTAGTACAGCACCCCCATGAGGATGCAACTCCAGGCCACGAACAGCGAGCTGTACAGCGCCAGCAAGCGGCTGCTGGAGGAACGCCAGCCCTTAGAGGGGTTCAGCAATGACATAACCGGAACCTCGTACCGTGCGGATCAACGGCGTGAGGCCCGGTGGATCGATTTTCTTGCGCAGACGGCCGATGTGCACGTCTATCAGGTTGGTGCCCGGGTCGAAGTGGTAACCCCAGACTTCTTCGAAGATCATCATCCGTGAGAGGATCTGCCCGGTGTTGCGCATCAGGAATTCCAGCAGTTTGTATTCGGTGGGCAGCAGGCTCAGCGGCTGTTCGGCGCGGCTGGCTTCGCGGCTGATCAGGTTCAGTTCGAGGTCGGCCACACGCAGTGCGGTTTCGAACTCCTTGACCGTGCTTTTGCGCCGCAGCAGCACTTCGACGCGGGCGGCCATTTCATCGGAGGCGAACGGCTTGGTGAGGTAGTCGTCACCGCCGGCCCGCAGCCCGCGTACGCGCTCGTCTACATCGGAGAGGGCGCTGATCATCAGGATCGGCGTCGACACGCCGATGGTGCGCAGGGTCGTCACGATGGCCAGGCCATCGAGTTCCGGCAGCATGCGGTCGAGGGTGATCAGGTCGTAATCCCCACTCACGGCACGGACCAGGCCCTCGCGGCCGTTGTCCACCCAGTCTACATCCAGTCCATGGCTACTCAGCTCGGCGACGATCTCGCGGGCTGTTACGGCGTCATCCTCGATGGTCAAAATACGGGTCATAGGATTACCTGGTGAGCGATTCACACTAGAAGTGGGCACATTTTGCCAAGGTTTGCCTGAACGCTTCCTAAATTAAACTTCATGTTGGCAAAACTGACACAAATTTCATAAGCCCCTTGGGTTTCTGTGGGCGCTGGCTTGCCTGCGATGGCGATGTATCCGTTGCACACGCCTGGCCGGGTACAGCGCTATCGCAGGCAAGCCAGCACCCACCCGCGCGGCGTTCTTCGAAAGATTGCATAACGCCCGCTCTCTGCGGTCATTTCTTGCAACTTGCATGGTTCAAGTAAGTTCAAATTACTTAACTTATTGAATTTAATGGATTTTATTTTTTGGCGCGACTGGCACGCTGCCTGCACTGTCCGTTTTGAGAGTTGTAACACTATTTTTCCTGCCGGGAGCAAAACAACAATGATCACATCCTCATCCACGCTGCAAGAGTCGAGCACGCTCTCCGGGGTTTCCTGGGGGGCGATATTTGCCGGGGCCGCCGCCGCGGCGGCGCTGTCCCTGATTCTGGTGTTGCTGGGCTTCGGCCTGGGTTTCTCGGCGGTATCGCCGTGGGCCGATAGCGGCATCAGCGCCAAGGGGCTTGGCATTTCCACGATTATCTGGCTGGCATTCACCCAGATCGTCGCGTCCGGGTTGGGCGGCTACATCGCCGGCCGGTTGCGCGTGAAATGGGCGAATATGCACGGCGATGAGGTGTATTTTCGCGACACCGCCCATGGTTTCCTGGCCTGGGCCGTGGCGACACTGGTGACTGCGACCCTGGTGGTCGGTTCGGTCAGCAGTGTGGTCAGCGGTGGCGTGCAAGCGGGTGCCAGCGTGGCCTCCGGTGCCGTCAGCGGTATGAGCCAGGCGGCAGGCAGCGCGGCCAAAGGCGCCAACAGTGAGGACTTCGGTTATTACGTTGACAGCCTGTTCCGCGACGACCGCCCCGCCGCAGTCAGCGATGATGCGGTGCACGGCGTCGTCGCCCGGATCTTCGCTCGCACCCTGAGCAATGACGGGCAGCTCGCCGCTGAAGACCGTGCTTACCTGGCCCAGTTGATCAGCCAGCGCACCAACCTCAGCCAGGCCGACGCCGAGGCACGTATCGACAAGGTCTACGGCGACGCCCGTAAAGCCATCGAAGACGCCAAGCTCAAAGCCAAACAAGCCGCTGACACTGCCGCCAAAGTCGCTGCCTGGACTGCGCTGTGGATGTTCGTCGCGTTGCTGATCGGTGCCTTCTTCGCCAGCTTCGCAGCCACCTTCGGCGGTCGTCGTCGGGATGCGGTGGTGTATGTCGAAACCGAACATTTTGTCCGTTAATTAAAGGAGAACGTCATGCGCTCATTACTGCTTTGGTTCCTTGGTGTGCCTATTCCTGTGATCATTCTGATCGCCATTTTCATGCACTAAACTGAGCCTGGCTCGGTCCCGTGTGGGAGCGGGCTTGCTCGCGAAGGCGGTCTGTCAGCGAATTATGAGCTGGCTGACACAGCGCTTTCGCGGGCAAGCCCGCTCCCACATTTGGTTTGGCGCAATGCCAGCCAACTGATGACCAGCAATAGCGTCGCGACGGCGGTCATGAGGGTCAGCGGCTGCGACGTACCGTCGGACAACAGCCCGGTGGCCCAACTGCTGACAGCGGTGAGGAACATCTGGGTGAAAAAGAACAGCCCCGAGGCGGTCCCGGCAATCGCGCCGTAAGGCTGCAGCACCGAAAGCTGGCAGGCCGGAATCACCATCCCTACCGATACCATGATCACCACCATCGGCAGCACAATTGCCAGCCATTGTGCCGGCAATGCGGTGGTGGCGATGGCGAGGATGACGCTGCCCACCACGTTGAGCGCAATCGCGGCGCTGATCAACCGATCCGGTTCGTACCGCAGCACCAGCCTGCGGAACAGGTTGGCGCCGAGCATGTAGCCGCTGATGGTGGCCGCGAACACCAGCGCATACGCGGTGGCAGACAGGTGGAAGCCGCGTTGCAGCAGCGCCGAAGACTCACTGATAAACGGGAAATAGGTGCTGTACACGCAGCCGATCGCCAGGGAGTAGCGCAGGAAGTACCGGTCGCGCAGCAACTGGCCGTAAAGGCGCAGCAGATTGCTCGGCGGCGCCGCAGCCACTTCCGCTGGCCGGGTTTCGGGCAGGCGGCGGTACACCATCAGGTACAACAGCGCGCCGATCACCGCGAGCAATACAAACAAGCCGCGCCAGTTGACGAAGGGCAGCATCAGGCTGCCCAGCACCGGTGCGGCCATCGGCGACACGGCCATGGCCATGGAGATAAGGCCCAGCAGGCGCGCCTGTTCATGGCGGTCGAAGTAGTCGCGCACGATCACGCGGCCGATCACGGTGGTGCAGCAACCGCCCAGGGCCTGAAACAGCCGGGCGACGATCAGCACGCCGATGCTGTCGGCCAAGGCGCAGGCCACGCTCGCGATCACGTACAGAAACAACCCCGCCAGCAATACCGGGCGCCTGCCGAAGCGATCAGTCAGCGGGCCGCTGACCAGCAGCGAAATCGCCGAGCCGAGGGTGTACAGCGTGAGGGTCAGTTGCAGTTGACTGTCGCTGGTGTGCAAGGAGTCGGCCATGGCGGGCAGGGCCGGCAGGTGCATGTCCAGGGTGAGACGTGGCAGGCCGATCAGCACGGTCAGTAGCACCAGCCAGAACCAGGAGGAGAGGGCGCGTTGAGTCATGGGTCGCTTCTTCGCAAGGGGTAGAACTCGAACTCTAGCGGCTTTGTGGTTTAATCCTCAGGGCCACTTATGCCTATAACCACTGGACCACTATGAGCCGAGGAAAAGCCGCTTCCGCCCTGGACCTGCCGCGCCCCGATACGCTGGACGCGGGTAAGCAACAGGGGGCCTATGACGCTTTGCGCACAGCCATCCTGAATCGGCAGTTGCCGGCCGGCAGCCGTTTGCCCTCGACTCGCAGCCTGGCCGAGCGTTGGGTGGTGTCCCGTGGCACCCTGGAGGCGGCGTATGAGCGCTTGCACAGCGAGGGTTATGTGCAGCGGCTGGCGGGCTCCGGCACGCGGGTGTGCGCGGTGATCCCCGAGCAATTCATTGCGGCCCCGAATACCAGCGCCAGCGTACGGCGCCAGGCCGTGCCGGATCCGCCCGGCACTGGCGTGCAAAGCCATGTGCCCTTTGTGGCGCGACGCCCGGACGCCAGCCTGTTCGACCTCAAAGCCTGGGCGCGTTGCATTTCCCGTGGCCTGCTGTCGGTGGGCCCGGGGGTGCTGGAAGCCGCACACCCGGCCGGGTTGCCCGCCTTGCGCGAACAGATTGCGGATTACCTGCGCAGCTATCGCGGCATGCAGTGCGAAGCGGATGAAGTGATCGTCACCACCGGCATCCGCCATGCCCTTGACCTGCTCGCCCGCACGTTGCTCAAACCCGGCGACACGGCGTGCGTCGAAGACCCCGGTTACACACCGGCGCGCCGCTTGTTCAGCCTGGCGGGTGCGCGAGTGCTGGCGATCCCGGTCACCGCCGAAGGGCTCGACACCGCCCGGCTGCCCGACATTGCGCGCCTGGCCTACGTGACCCCGGCGCACCAGGCGCCGCTGGGCATGACCCTGTCGGTGTCGCGCCGCCTGGCCCTGCTGGATTGGGCCGCCCGCGCCGACGCGTGGGTGATCGAAGACGACTATGACAGCGAGTACAACTACAACAGCGCACCCCTGGCCGCGCTTAAATCCCTGGACTCCGGCGACCGGGTGATCTACTGCGGCAGCTTTAACAAGAACCTGTTCCCGGGCCTGCGCGTGGGCTTTATGGTGGTGCCCAAAACGCTGCGCCCCGCGTTGTTGCGTACGCTGCAACTTACCGGGCACTCGGTAGGCGCGACCGATCAACTGGGGTTGGTGGAATTGCTCGGCAGCGGAGCGTTTGTGCGGCATCTGCGTGCCTCGCGTCAGGCGTATCAAGCGCGGCGTGATGCGTTGCTCGCCTGCCTGCCGGATAACGGTGTGGTCAGCGGTCAGCAGGCGGGGCTGCACTTTGTGTTGTGGTTGCCGGCAGGTGTCACCGAGCAGGATTTGTGCAGCCGTGCTGCCGCCGTCGGGTTGACGTTGCAGCCTTTGCGCAAGTTCTGCCTTGACGCCGAGCTGCCGCCGGCGGTGATCATCGGCTACACCGCCCTGACCCTGGCGCAGATCCGCTTCCATGGCCGAGTGCTCAGGCAATTGTTAATAGCCGCCAGAGACCAGACACTGAGCAAAAAGTAGGAGCTGGCTTGCCTGCGATAACAGTCTACCTGTCGGCAGATTCATTGACTGATACACCGCTATCGCGGGCAAGCCCGCTCCCACATTTGAGCTGCGGTGTAATAACGTCAGTCATCAAACCCGACCTGCTCGTGAATCTCATCCACCTTCAATTCCAGGCGGTACGCCACGGCAATAAACAACGCCTGGCACAGGCACAAGGTGGCGCTCAACGAGCGGAAGGCAAATGAGGAGCCTTCATTCACCAGTAGCACCGCGTTCGCCCGCTTGGCCAGCGGCGACAGGTTGCTGTCGGTGATGATCAGGGTCTTGGCCTGATGATGCTGGGCAATCCGCAGGCAATGCTGGGTCTCTTTGCCATAGGGCGTAAAGCTGATGGCAATCACCAGATCATTGGCCCGCACACTGCGCATCTGTTCGCGATAACTGCCGCCCAAACCCGAGATCAGGTGAATACGCTTGTTGGTGTGCTGCAGGTTGTAGACCAGATAATCGGCCACCGCAAACGAGCGACGCACACCGACCACGTAGATATTGTCGGCATTGACCACCAGGTCCACGGCTTTTTCAAAGGCCGCGTCATCCAGCTCCATCCCAAGGCGCTCGATGCCGGACAGCGTGGCATTTACGCACTCACGCGCCAGGTCGCCGCCGCTGGCCTTCTGCGACTTGTTGGCAATCATGCTGCGGATGCGCTGCTGGTAGTTCTGCACCGGCGTGGTCTTGTGGGTGTAAGCCTCGCGAAACAGCGCCTGCATCTCACTGAACCCGCTGAACCCGAAACGCTGGGAAAACCGCACGATGGCCGAGGGATGCACTTCGCATTCGCGGGCGATATCGCTGATGCGATCCACCATGATCCGGTCGCTCTGCTGGCTCATATAGCTGGCGATGCGCTTGAGCTGGCGCGGCAGGCTCTCGTATTCATCGGTGATCAGCTGCAACAGACGTTCGGCATTGATCGCAGGGCTGGCGAGTGTGTCTTCCAGGGGGGTCTCGGGATCGGTGCGGGACATGGGCAATCCTTCTGGCGTGTTCTTCTGATGCGCTGATGGGTGGCGCAAGTCTACAGGGTAGGCGCAAAAAAATACCCCGGCATCACGGCCGCCGTGGCCTGCTGAAACGATGCACGGGGGCTGGTGTGCCGTTAAGCAGGCTTATTGGAAAAAATATTCCACATAAAATAATTATGGAATAAATATTGATTGGGGCCGCTGAACGTTCTAGTCTGCATCCACCAAGAGCGTGTGCCGTCACCACGGCGGCACCACGCAGGCTGATAAAAATAACAGGAGCCAGCATGGGCCAGACTCGTTTTGCCAGTGGGCGTCAATTGGATCTGATTTGCCTCGGGCGCCTGGGCGTCGACCTCTATGCACAGCAAGTAGGTGCGCGGCTTGAGGACGTGTCCAGCTTTGCCAAATACCTCGGCGGTTCCTCCGCTAACATCGCCTTCGGCACTGCTCGGCTGGGGCTACGGTCGGCGATGTTGAGCCGGGTAGGCGATGACCATATGGGTCGCTTCCTGGTGGAGTCCCTGGCCCGCGAAGGCTGCGATGTCAGCGGCATCAAGGTTGACTCGGAGCGCCTCACCGCCCTGGTGTTGCTCGGGCTCAAGGACCGCGAAACCTTCCCTCTGGTGTTCTACCGCGAAAATTGCGCCGACATGGCGCTGCGCGCCGAAGACGTCAGCGAAGCCTTTATCGCCTCCAGCAAAGCTTTGCTGATCACGGGTACGCATTTCTCCACCGATGGCGTGTACAAGGCCAGCATCCAGGCGCTGGACTACGCGGCCAAGCACAACGTCAAGCGCGTGTTGGATATCGACTACCGCCCTGTGCTGTGGGGCCTGGCGGGCAAGGCCGATGGCGAAACGCGGTTTGTCGCCGACCAGAATGTGAGCCAGCACGTGCAGAAAATCCTGCCGCGCTTCGACCTGATCGTCGGCACCGAAGAAGAGTTTTTGATTGCCGGCGGCAGTGAAGATTTGCTCACTGCGCTGCGCACGGTGCGTGAGCTGACCCCGGCGACCCTGGTGGTCAAGCTCGGCCCGCAAGGCTGCACGGTGATCCACGGCGCGATTCCTGCGCGGCTGGAAGACGGCGCGATCTACCCCGGCGTGCGGGTTGAAGTACTGAATGTGCTGGGCGCTGGCGATGCCTTTATGTCGGGCTTTCTCAGCGGCTGGCTGAATGACGCCAGCGATGAACGCTGCAGCCAGTTGGCCAATGCTTGCGGCGCCCTGGTGGTGTCCCGTCACGCCTGTGCACCGGCGATGCCGACCCGTGCCGAGCTGGATTACCTGTTCAACAGCCCGGTGCCGATTACCCGCCCGGATCAGGATGTAACCTTGCAGCGCCTGCACCGTGTCACCGTGCCGCGCAAGGCATGGAAGCAGCTGTTCGTCTTCGCGTTCGACCACCGCTGGCAACTGGTGGACCTGGCGCAACGTGGCGGCCAGGACCTGAGCCGCATCAGTGATATCAAGCAGCTGTTTATCCAGGCCATTGAGCGCGTGGAAAACAAGCTCGCCGAGCAGGGCGTCGAGGCCGATGTGGGCCTGTTGGCCGACCAGCGCTTCGGCCAGGACGCCCTCAACGCCGCCAGTGGTCGTGGCTGGTGGATCGCACGCCCGGTGGAAGTGCAGAACTCGCGGCCGCTGGCGTTTGAACACGGCCGCTCGGTCGGCAGCAACCTGGTCGCCTGGCCTCAGGAGCACATCATCAAGTGCCTGGTGCAATTTCATCCGGACGATGAGCCGTTGCTGCGCCTGGAGCAGGAAGCGCAACTCAAGGCGGTGTACGAGGCTTCACTGGTGAGCGGGCATGAGCTGCTGCTGGAAGTCATCCCGCCCAAGGATCATCCGTCGACCTGCCCGGACGTGCTCTACCGCAGTCTCAAGCGCCTGTACAACCTGGGTATCTACCCGGCGTGGTGGAAGATCGAGGCGCAGTCGGCCGAAGACTGGAAAAAACTTGATGAACTGATCCAGGAGCGCGACCCGTACTGCCGTGGCGTGGTGCTGCTGGGCCTGAATGCCTCTGCCGAGTGTTTGGCCGATGGCTTCCAGCAAGCCAGCCAGAGCACCACCTGCCGGGGGTTTGCCGTGGGCCGCACGATCTTCCAGGAGCCGAGCCGGGCGTGGATGGCGGGGGAGATTGATGATGAAACGCTGATTCAGCAGGTGCAGGCCACCTTTGAACAGCTGATCAACGCCTGGCGCAGTTCCAGAGGCTGAACACTGGCCCCTATTTGAAATGCAACCCAGTGTGGGAGCTGGCTTGCCTGCGATGCAGGCGACTCGGTCCATCAGCTACACCGAGTAGATGCCATCGCAGGCAAGCCAGCTCCCACATAAAGCAGATCTCAGTGAAATCTGAAAACAATAAAAGGTGCAGCCATGCCCGCAATCCGAATTGGCATCAACCCGATCTCCTGGAGCAACGACGACCTGCCGGCCCTGGGCGGTGAAACGCCCCTGAGCACCGCGCTCAGCGAAGGCAAGGAAATCGGCTACGAAGGTTTTGAGCTCAACGGCAAATTCCCCAAGGATGCCAAAGGCGTCGGCGATGTGCTGCGCCCCTACGAGTTGGCCCTGGTGTCCGGCTGGTATTCCAGCCGCCTGGCCCGGCGTTCGGTGGCCGAAGAAATCGAAGCCATCGCTGGCCATGTCGAACTGTTGAAACTCAACGGCGCCAAGGTGCTGGTCTACGGCGAAGTCGCCGATTCGATCCAGGGTTCCAGGGTTCGTCTGATCGAGCGCCCACGCTTGCACAGCGAGCAAGCCTGGCAGGACTACGCCGACAAACTCACCGAACTGGCGCGCTTCACCCTGTCCCAGGGCGTGCGCCTGGCCTACCACCACCATATGGGCGCCTACGTCGAATCCCCCGAAGACATTGACCAACTGATGCGCCGCACGGGGCCGGAGGTCGGCCTGCTGTTCGATTCGGGCCACTGCTATATGGGCGGCGGCGAACCGCTTGAGGTGCTGCGCAAACACATCGACCGCATCTGCCACGTGCACTTCAAGGACGTGCGCAAGGCGGTGGTGCAGCTGGCACGCAACCAGATGTGGAGTTTCCCCGATTGCATCGTCAACGGCACGTTCACCGTGCCCGGCGACGGTGATATCGACTTTGCCGAATTGCTCGATGTGCTGCTGGCGGCGAACTACGAGGGCTGGCTGGTGGTGGAAGCCGAGCAGGACCCTGCGGTGGCGCCCAGCTATATCTATGCGAAAAAAGGCTATGACACGTTGCGGGCACTTCTCAACGAGAGGACTCAGAAATGAGCTTGCTGGTCAAAAGCAGTAAACGCGGGCAAACCATGGTTGCCCTGGAAGAAGGTCGCCTGGAGTACGTGGGCTTTGCCGCCTACCGCCTGAGCCTGGGCGAAACGCTGCCGGTCACCGCAGGCGATCAGGAACTGTGCCTGGTGCTGCTCAGCGGCCGCGTGACTATCGAAGGCGAGGGTTTCAACTGGCAGAACCTGGGTGATCGGCAGTCGGTGTTCGAGGACAAATCCCCGTTCGCCGCCTACCTGCCGCCCGGCACCGACGCCCAGGTCACGGCGTTGAGCGACGTCCAGATTGCCGTCTGCGCCGCGCCGGGGGCTGCGGGATACGCGCCACGCCTGATCCGCCCCGAGCACTGCAAACGCAGCGTGCGCGGCAAAGGCGCCAACACCCGCTATGTGTGCGACATCCTGCCCGACAGCGACCCCGCCCATTCGCTGCTGGTGGTAGAAGTGCGCACGCCGTCCGGGCATTCGTCGAGCTACCCGCCACACAAGCACGACACCGACGACCTGCCGCACCAGAGCTTCCTCGAAGAGACGTATTACCACCAGATCAACCCGCCCCAGGGTTTTGTGTTCCAGCGCGTGTACACCGACGATCGCAGCATCGACCAGGCCATGGCCGTGGAGAACAGCGACCTGGTGGTGGTGCCCAAGGGGTATCACCCGGTCAGCGTGCCCTACGGCTACGAGTCCTATTACCTGAACGTGATGGCCGGCCCCAAGCGCGCCTGGCACTTCCATAACGACCCGCAGCACAGCTGGCTGCTGGACCTTTAACCGGTTTGTACGGAGCACAACAAGAATGAAATCGCCCCTACGTTTTGCCCTTAACCGCATGGTCGCACCCAACTTAACCCTGCCGGATTTCATCCAGTTGGCGGCCGCGCTCAAGTGCGATGCCATCGAGATCCGCAATGACCTCAAGAACAGGGAAATCGAATACGGCACCCCGGCCAGCCGCGTACGTGAATTGTGCGCGGCGCAGGGTATTACGGTGCTGTCGATCAACGCGCTGTACCCCTTTGACGTGTGGAACGACGAACGCCGCGCCCAGGCGACCACGCTGGCCACCTATGCCCGCGAATGCGGCGCGCAGGGCCTGGTGATGTGCCCGCTCAATGAACCCGGCGACACGCGCAACGACGCCCAGCGCGCCGCTGGTTTACGCACAGCGTTGAGCGAGCTGGCGCCGATCCTGCGTGAGCATGGGATTCTCGGGTTCGTCGAACCCCTGGGCTTTGAAGAATCGGCCCTGCGCCGCAAGCGTGTGGCGGTGGACGCGATCCAGTCCATCGGTGGCCTGGATGTGTTCCGCGTGGTGCACGACACCTTCCACCACCACCTGGCCAACGAACATGAGTTTTTCCCGGAACTGACCGGCCTGGTGCATATCTCGGGCGTGGAAGATGCCGAGGCGCCGCTCAATTCGATTCGCGACGGCCACCGTGTGCTGGTAGGCGAGGGCGATATCCTCGGCAATGCGGCGCAGATCGACACCTTGCTCAGCAGCGGTTACGACGGCTATCTGTCGTTTGAGCCGTTTGCCGAGAGCGTGCATGAACTGGCGGATATCCAGCAGGCGATCGGGGCAAGCATCGCCCACTTGCACAAATCTCTGGTTTAACGCGGATCCAACTGTGGGAGCTGGCTTGCCTGCGATAGCGGTTTATCAAATACAGGTTCACGGCCTGACACACAGCTATCGCAGGCAAGCCAGCTCCCACATTGCAATTGCATTCATACAAGGTGCAAGTGATGACCACAACACGATTGACCATGGCCCAGGCCCTGGTGAAGTTCCTGGATAACCAATACATCGAAGTCGATGGCGTGCAGAGCAAGTTTGTCGCCGGGGTGTTCACGATTTTTGGCCACGGCAATGTGCTGGGCCTGGGCCAGGCACTGGAGCAGGACAGCGGCGACCTGGTGGTGCATCAGGGCCGTAACGAACAGGGTATGGCCCAT
The DNA here is from genome assembly GCF_900591205.1 of Pseudomonas viridiflava. GTDB lineage: Bacteria > Pseudomonadota > Gammaproteobacteria > Pseudomonadales > Pseudomonadaceae > Aquipseudomonas. The sequence goes on along the minus strand of NZ_UUPU01000078.1, from coordinate 68,849 downwards.
GCGGCCATCGGCTTTGCCAAGCAGCACCTGCGCCGCAAGATCTATGCGTGCACCGCCTCGGTAGGCCCGGGCGCGGCCAATATGCTGACCGCTGCCGCGACCGCCACGGCCAACCGTATCCCGTTGCTGTTATTGCCTGGCGATGTATATGCCAGCCGTCAGCCCGACCCGGTGTTGCAGCAAATCGAACAGTTCCACGACCTGAGCATCAGCACCAACGATGCTTTCCGTTCGGTGAGCAAATACTGGGACCGCATCAATCGCCCTGAGCAGTTGATGAGCGCTGCGATCCACGCCATGCGCGTACTGACGGACCCGGCGGAAACCGGCGCGGTGACCCTGGCGTTGCCCCAGGATGTGCAGGCTGAAGCCTGGGACTATCCGGGTTATTTCCTGCAAAAGCGCGTGCACCGTATTGAACGGCGGCCCCCGACCAGCGCAATGATCGGCGATGCGCTGGCGGCCTTCCGGGGCAAGCGCAAACCCCTGATCATCTGTGGCGGCGGCGTGAAGTACTCCGGCGCGAATGCGGCGTTGCAAGCGTTTGCCGAGCGTTTTGATATTCCGTTCGCCGAAACCCAGGCGGGCAAGAGTGCGGTAGTGTCCAGCCACGCGCTGAATGTGGGCGGTATCGGCGAGACCGGCTGCCTGGCCGCCAACCTGCTGGCGCCCGAGGCCGATCTGATCATCGGTATCGGCACGCGTTACACCGACTTCACCACTTCGTCCAAATCACTGTTCAAGCATGCCGAGGTGACGTTTCTCAACCTCAATATCAGCCCCTGCGACGCCTTGAAACTCGACGGCGTGCAAGTGCTGGCCGACGCAACAGTCGCGCTTGAGGCTCTGGCCGATGCGCTCGGCGACTACCGCGCAGGCTGGGGCGAGCAGGTGCGCGATGCCAAGGCCCGGTTGGATGCGGAAGTGGATCGCGTGCATCAGGTGGAGTATCAGGGCGACGACTTTGTGCCTGAGGTCGATGACCACCTGGACCGTGGCGTACTGCGCGAATTCATCGAGCTGACGGGGTCGTGCCTCACCCAAAGCCGCGTGCTCGGCGTGCTCAACCAGACCCTGGCCGATGACGCGATCATCGTCGCCGCCGCCGGCAGCCTGCCCGGTGACTTGCAACGCGCGTGGCGCAGCAAGGGCGTCAACACCTATCACGTGGAGTACGGCTATTCGTGCATGGGCTACGAGATCAACGCGGCCCTCGGTGTGAAACTGGCCGAGCCGACCCGGGAGGTCTACGCCCTGGTGGGTGACGGTTCTTACATGATGCTGCATTCGGAGCTGGCCACCTCGATCCAGGAGCGGCGCAAGATCAACGTGGTGCTGCTCGACAACATGGCCTTCGGTTGCATCAACAACCTGCAGATCGGCAACGGCATGGACAGCTTCGGCACCGAGTTCCGCTACCGCAACCCCGCGAGCGGCAAGCTCGACGGCGGCCTGGTGCCGGTGGATTTCGCCATGAGCGCGGCCGCGTATGGCTGCAAGACCTACAAGGTCAGCACCGTTGAACAGCTGGAAGCGGCCCTGGCGGATGCGCGCACGCAAACCGTCTCGACCCTGATCGACATCAAGGTGCTGCCCAAGACCATGGTCCACGGCTATCTGTCGTGGTGGCGGGTCGGCGTGGCGCAGGTGTCGACCAGCGAGCGCACGAATGCAGCGGCAAAAAAACTCAATGAACAGCTGGCGAAAGCCCGGCAGTACTAATAACAAGAGGAGTGTTTGTATGTCTTTGAAGCTGGGTGTTATCGGTACGGGCGCCATTGGCCGTGACCACATTCGACGTTGCAGCCAGACCTTGCTCAATAGCCGGGTGGTGGCGGTGACCGACATCAACCTTGAGCAAGCCGCCAAGGTTGTCGCCGATTTGAAGCTGGATGCCGAGGTGTATTCGGACGGCCATGCGCTGATCAACTCACCCGAGGTCGAGGCGGTGCTCGTGACCTCCTGGGGGCCGAGCCACGAAGAATTCGTGCTCGCCGCCATCGCCGCCGGCAAACCGGTGTTTTGCGAAAAGCCCCTGGCAGTGACGGCCGAAGGCTGCCGCAAGATCGTCGACGCCGAAGTGGCCTACGGCAAGCGCCTGGTGCAGGTGGGTTTTATGCGCCCGTACGACGAAGGCTATCGCGCCCTCAAGGCGGTGATCGACAGCGGCCAGATCGGCGAGCCGTTGATGCTGCATTGCGCGCACCGCAACCCGACGGTGGGCGAGAATTACAACACCGACATGGCGATCACCGACACGTTGATCCATGAGTTGGACGTGCTGCGCTGGTTGCTCAACGACGATTACGTGTCCGTGCAAGTGGTGTTCCCACGCAAGACCAGCAAAGCCCTGGCCCATCTGCGCGACCCGCAGATTGTGTTGCTGGAAACCGCCAAGGGTACGCGGATTGACGTGGAAGTGTTCGTGAACTGCCAGTACGGCTACGACATCCAGTGCGAAGTGGTAGGGGAGACCGGCATCGCCAAGCTGCCGGAACCGTCCCAGGTGCAATTGCGCAGTGGCGCGAAGCTGTCCAACGCGATCCTGATGGATTGGAAGGATCGCTTTATTGGTGCGTACGACGTGGAGTTGCAGGCGTTTATTGACAGCGTGCGGGCCGGGCAGGTCGGCGGGCCGTCGGCGTGGGACGGGTTTGCGGCGGCGGTAGCGGCGGATGCGTGTATCGAAGCGCAGGGCAGTGAGCAGATTGTCAAAATCAGTCTCCCTGATCGCCCGCACTTCTACGGCTAACCACACTCTCACCGGTGGAATGCAATCAATGTGGGAGGGGGCAAGCCCCCTCCCACATTTTGATTGGGTTTGCACTTTAAAGAAGGAGTCAATCATGCGAATCGGACTAGTCGGCTACGGCCACGGAGGGCGCTTTTTTCATGCGCCACTGATTGCAACTCTGCCTGGCGCGACTTTTGTCGGCGTGGTGACCCGTTCGCCTGAACGTCGCCAACAACTGGCAACCGATCACCCCGGTATTCAAGCCTACGACAGCATTGGCCAGATCGTCGAAGCCGGCGTCGACGCGCTGGTCATCTCCACCACCCTCAAGGGTCGCCCGGCGCTGGTGCTGGAAGCCATTGAACATGGCGTGGCGGTGGTCAGCGACAAACCCTTCGCCGGCAATGCCGAACAGGCCCAGGCGCTGATCACCGCAGCCGAGCGCCAGGGCGTGCTGCTGAGCGTCTACCAGAACCGGCGCTGGGATTCGGATTACCTGACCTTGCGCAAGCTGATCGACGCTGGCGCCCTCGGTGAAATCACCCGTTTCGAATCCCGCGTCGAGCGCTACAGCCCACAGGCGGTGGGCAATGCCAGCGGTGGCGGCTGGTTGCGTGACCTGGGCAGCCACCTGGTGGACCAGGCGCTGCAACTGTTTGGCCCGGTGGATCGGGTATTTGCCCAGTTGCAATTCAGTCCTGAGCATCCCAGCCTCGATCACGGCTTTTTTGTCTGCCTGAGCCACGCCAATGGGGTTGTTTCCCATCTGTGGGGCAGTGCGCTGCAAAACAGCCAGGCCCCGCGTTTTCGGGTTAACGGCACGTTGGGCTGTTATACCGTCGAAGGGCTGGACGGTCAGGAAGAGGCGCTGATGGCCGGCAAGTCGCCGAAAACCGAAGGCGAGCACTGGGGCGCCGAGGAACACCGGCGCTGGGGCTGGTTCGAACAGGGCGCGGAGCGCGAGCGAGTGCCGTCGGAAAAGGGCTGCTGGACGCAGTTCTATCGCCAGTTGCAAGCGGCGGTGCAAGGGCAGGGGCCATTGCCGGTGGACGCCTATGATGCCTTGGAAACCACCCGTATATTGGACGCCGCACGCCTGAGCGCCGAGCGCCAACAGGTGGTTTCAATAAAAATAGAATAAAATTCTAAAACAGGTTGATATGGAAATTATTTTCCAATAAAGTCTTTTCCAGGTTGCATAAAGTACGTCTCGAACTCGATTCGGGCGGCTCAACAAAAACAAGATCAAAAACAACCAGGTACCGTCAGATGAAAATCTTCAACGCTGTACTGCGAGTTTTACGCCCTGCCCACACGCCACGCGGTCTGCCCCGCGCCCGGCCGTTCTACTTCTCCTTCCTTAATGTGCTGTGCGTCGAAAACAAAGGCGCGCTGGTCTGCTGCATCCCAGGCGCACCGGTCGTCCGACTGCCCGCCGAGCTCTGATAAACGCAACGTCCAACAAAACCAACAAGAAATTGGAGACAGACCGTTCATGAAGACCCCGATCCGTTTTACCGCGCTGGCCCTGTCCATGCTGCTCGCCAGCGGTGTCGCCTCGGCTGCCGACCTCGAGATAGGCGTGAGTATGTCCGCCTTCGATGACACCTTCCTGACCTACCTGCGCGATGACATGGACAACCAAGCCAAGTCCTACCCCAAGGGCGACGGTGTGCGACTGCAATTCGAAGACGCTCGCGCCGACGTTGTGAGGCAACTGAGCCAGGTCGAGAGCTTTATCAGCAAGAAAGTCGACGCGATCATCGTCAACCCGGTGGACACCGCCTCGACGGCCAGGATGATCACGCTCGCCACCGCCGCGAAAATCCCGCTGGTGTTCGTCAACCGCCGCCCGGACAGCCCAACCCTGGACGCAGGCGTCGCGGCGGTGACCTCCGATGACGTCGAGGCCGGCAGGTTGCAAATGCAGTACATCGCCGAAAAACTCGGCGGCAAGGGCAACATCGTGATCCTGCTGGGTGACCTGGCGAACAACTCAACCACCAACCGCACCAAGGGTGTGAAGGAAGTGCTGACCAAGTACCCGGGCATCAAGATCGAGCAGGAGCAGACCGGTATCTGGCTGCGTGACAAGGGCATGACCCTGGTCAACGACTGGCTGACCCAAGGCCGCGATTTTGATGCGGTGCTGGCCAACAATGACGAGATGGCTATTGGCGCCTCCATGGCCCTTAAATCAGCCGGCAAGAAGGGCGTATTGATCGCCGGTGTCGATGGCACGCCGGATGGCTTGAACGCGATCACCAAGGGTGACATGACCGTGTCGGCCTTCCAGGATGCCAAGGGCCAGGCGGACAAGTCGGTGGAGACGGCGCGCAAGATGGCCAAGAACGAGCCCTTCGAGCAGAACGTGGTGATCCCGTTCCAGTTGATCACCCCGGACAACGTCAAAGACTTCAAGTAGCCCTTACATAACAACAATAAGCCGGCAGGGCGGGCGTGCCCGCCCTGCCGATGGAGTACCTCCCTATGCTCGCTCACGCCGCTGTCTCGCAGCCCCCCGGTTCCCAGCCGTTGCCGCTGGACGAACCCTACCTGCTGGAAATCGTCAACATCAGCAAAGGCTTTCCCGGCGTCGTGGCCCTGGCCGACGTGCAACTGCGTGTACGCCCCGGCACCGTGCTGGCGCTGATGGGGGAGAACGGTGCGGGCAAGTCCACGCTGATGAAAATCATCGCCGGCATCTACCAGCCCGACGCCGGGGAAATTCGCCTGCGCGGCAAGCCAATCGTGTTTGAAACACCGCTGGCGGCGCAAAAGGCCGGGATCGCGATGATCCACCAGGAACTCAACCTGATGCCGCACATGAGCATCGCCGAAAATATCTGGATCGGCCGCGAGCAGCTCAACAGCCTGCACATGGTCAACCACCGCGAAATGCACCGCTGCACCGCCGAATTGCTGGCGCGGCTGCGTATCAACCTGGACCCTGAAGAGCACGTGGGCAACCTGAGCATCGCCGAGCGGCAGATGGTCGAAATTGCCAAAGCCGTGTCCTACGACTCCGACATCCTGATCATGGATGAACCGACGTCAGCCATTACCGAGAAGGAAGTGGCGCACCTGTTTTCGATCATTGCCGACCTCAAGTCCCAGGGCAAAGGCATCGTCTACATCACGCATAAAATGAACGAAGTGTTTGCCATCGCCGATGAAGTGGCGGTGTTCCGTGACGGCCACTACATCGGCCTGCAACGCGCCGACAGCATGAACAGCGACAGCCTGATTTCGATGATGGTCGGCCGTGAGCTGAGCCAGTTGTTCCCGGTGCGCGAGACGCCCATCGGCGAGCTGTTGCTTTCAGTGCGCGACTTGCGCCTGGACGGCGTGTTCAAAGGCGTGTCGTTCGACCTGCATGCCGGCGAGATCCTCGGCATCGCCGGGCTGATGGGCTCGGGCCGCACCAACGTGGCGGAAACCATTTTCGGCATCACCCCAAGTGACGGCGGGCAGATTGAACTCGACGGCAAGGCGCTGCGCATCAGCGACCCGCATATGGCCATCGAACACGGCTTTGCGCTGCTGACCGAGGACCGCAAGCTCAGTGGCCTGTTCCCGTGCCTGTCGGTGCTGGAAAACATGGAAATGGCGGTGCTGCCGCACTATTCGGGCAACGGCTTCATCCAGCAGAAAGCCCTGCGCGTCCTGTGCGAAGACATGTGCAAGAAGCTGCGGGTGAAAACCCCGTCGCTGGAGCAGTGTATCGACACCTTGTCCGGCGGTAACCAGCAAAAAGCCTTGCTGGCACGCTGGTTGATGACCAACCCGCGATTACTGATCCTGGATGAGCCGACCCGCGGTATCGACGTTGGCGCCAAGGCCGAGATTTACCGTTTGATTTCCTTCCTCGCCAGCGAAGGCATGGCGGTGATCATGATTTCTTCCGAGCTGCCCGAAGTACTGGGCATGAGCGACCGGGTGATGGTGATGCATGAAGGCGAACTGATGGGCACCCTGGACCGTGCGGATGCGACCCAGGAAAAAGTCATGCAGTTGGCCTCGGGTATGTCCGTAGTCCACTGACGAATTGCACAGAATAAGAAGGTGATTGGCTATGAACGCAATAACAGACAACAAGCCTGCCACGGCACCGGTCAAAAACCGGCGGCGACTGCCGACCGAGCTGAGCATCTTCCTGGTGCTGATCGGCATCGGCCTGGTGTTTGAGCTGTTCGGCTGGATCGTGCGTGACCAGAGTTTCCTGATGAACTCCCAGCGCCTGGTGCTGATGATCCTGCAAGTGTCGATCATCGGCTTGCTGGCCATCGGCGTGACCCAGGTGATCATCACCACCGGGATCGACTTGTCTTCGGGCTCGGTGCTGGCGCTGTCGGCGATGATCGCCGCCAGTTTGGCGCAGACCTCCGATTTTTCCCGGGCCGTGTTCCCCAGCCTGACGGATTTGCCGGTGTGGATTCCGGTGGCCATGGGCTTGGGCGTCGGGCTGCTGGCGGGGGCGATCAACGGCAGTATCATCGCCGTCACCGGTATCCCGCCATTTATTGCGACCCTGGGCATGATGGTGTCGGCCCGTGGCCTGGCGCGTTACTACACCGAAGGCCAGCCGGTGAGCATGCTCTCGGATTCGTACACGGCCATCGGCCATGGCGCGATGCCGGTGATTATCTTCCTGGTGGTGGCAGTGATCTTCCATATCGCCCTGCGCTACACCAAATACGGCAAGTACACCTACGCGATTGGCGGCAACATGCAGGCGGCGCGCACTTCGGGGATCAACGTCAAGCGCCACCTGATCATTGTCTACAGCATCGCCGGTTTGCTCGCGGGCCTGGCCGGTGTGGTGGCCTCGGCACGCGCCGCCACCGGCCAGGCCGGGATGGGCATGTCGTATGAGCTGGATGCGATTGCCGCTGCGGTGATCGGCGGCACCAGCCTGGCGGGCGGGGTAGGGCGCATCACCGGCACCGTGATCGGCGCGCTGATCCTGGGGGTGATGGCCAGCGGGTTTACGTTTGTCGGGGTGGACGCGTATATCCAGGACATCATCAAGGGCTTGATCATCGTGGTGGCGGTGGTGATCGACCAATATCGTAACAAGCGCAAACTGAAACGCTGAGTATCTACAGGTTGTCGGAGGATAAGTGTGGGAGGGGGCTTGCCCCCGATGGCGATGGGTCAGTTGATAAATCTGTTGGCTGACATACCGCTATCGGGGGCAAGCCCCTCCCACATTTAGACCTGCATTCGTCAGATCCAACCGTTTGTCTTCTATATGGCTCCACAAACTTGAATTTCTTGCTATAAACGCACTCCGATAACCATTCGCCAAGCCCGTCCTGGTGCCTTTTGGGGGTATATCGGAAAAAATGCCTGTCTTTTCAGTTGCTGAGCCCTCAAGTCGGCCTTAGACTGCCGCCCCTCGTAAATTGAGTGCCGGGTGGCGCTTGAAATGGACGGCGCCTTTCCGAGACCTGCAGAGGTCTGCCGGAACGCTCCCTAATTCGCCTTAATGCACGTATTTTTTATAGAGAAATCAATGACAAAGGAAAAGTTGCTGGCCATGCCGGCGGATGACTACATGAATGCCGAACAGCACGCTTTTTTCGAGCAGTTGCTGCAAGACATGAAAGTGGAACACCACGAGCGCATTGAACAGAACCGTATCGCCATTGAAAGCCTGGACACCCCGGCCGACCCGGCCGACGCCGCTTCCGTGGAAGAAGAGCGTACCTGGCTGGTCAATGCCATCGACCGCGACCAGCGCATGCTGCCGCAGCTTGAGCGGGCACTGGAACGCATCAAGGAAGACTCCTTTGGCTGGTGCGATGACAGCGGCGAGCCGATTGGCCTCAAGCGCCTGCTGATCAGCCCTACCACCAAGTACTGCATCGAAGCGCAAGAGCGCCACGAGCAGATCGACAAGCACCAGCGCCAAGCCTGATGCGCTGAAGTTGGGGGATCGCCGGCGTGATTCCCCAAAAAAAGCCTTTCGCCAAGAAAGCCTCGTTACGCCCCGTCAATTGATCTACTGCAAGCTACCCCACTAAAGGCCCATGGATAATGGCCGGATAGTGGCGTTTAATGCAGCGACAATAATGACAAGCAGTGGGGTAACGAAGATGGCTGGAGACGGATCTCTGATGGGCGCAGCGGTGCCACCGCAAACGGTGGTGCGCGGGTTGCCCAGCTGGCTGACGCCGCTTCTGCAGAGCATCGCCCTGGTGCTGATACTGCTGGGCTTGGCGTTTGCCGGTTTGGCGCTATACCTCTGCCTGCCGCTGGCCTTGCTGGTGATCTGGCTGCCCCGCCTTACACACCGCACACCTCGCACGGCCGCGCCGGACGCCATCGACGCGATTGGCGAGCTGACTCGCGACCTGTCCTACACCACCAGCCATAACGCGCTCTCCGCAGCCGGCGTGGCCTACTCGGTCAAGCAACTGGCGGCGCGCTTGCAGTCGCAATTGGGCGCGGCCAAGCAGATTGTCAGCAGTGCCGAAGTGATGATCGGCACCGAAAAGCTCACCTCTCAGCTCAGCCGCGAAGCCCTGGAGGCGGCCAGCCAGGCCAATCGACGCAGTACCGAAGGCCGTGAAGTATTGGCCCAGTCGATCATCCAGATGCACCAGCTCAGCCAGCGAGCGAATGCCAGCCGTGAGCTGATCGAGGCCCTGAGCCAGCGCAGCGAAGAAATCCAGCGGGTGACCCTGGTGATCCAGTCCATCGCCAGCCAGACCAACCTGCTGGCTCTCAACGCCGCGATTGAAGCGGCGCGGGCCGGTGAGCACGGGCGCGGGTTTGCCGTGGTGGCGGATGAAGTGCGCGGGCTGGCGGGCCGCACGGCCACGGCCACCGACGAGGTTGGCGTGATGGTCGCCGATATCCAGCAGCGTACCGCCCAGGTGGTAGAGCAGATTCGTCAGCTCTCGGCGGACTTGCACACCGGCGTCGGGCAGGTGGAACACGCCGGCGAGCACCTGGAAAACATCGCCAGCCTGGCTGCGAATGTGGAGGGCCAGGTCAGTGCAATCGCCCAGGGCACCGACACCAACCGCACCCAGCTCGACAGCCTGTTCCATGCCGTGGAGCAAATGCGCAGCGACCTCGCCGTCAGCGACCAGCAAACCCGCCAACTGGCCGACGCCGCCGTGCAGATGGAAGGGCAGGCCGAAACCATCAGCGAGCGCCTGGCTGAAGTCGGGCTGGATGACTATCACCAACGGATCTACGACCTGGCACGCGAGGGCGCGAGCCGCATTGCCAGGCAATTCGAGGCCGACGTACAGCAGAACCGCATCAGCCTGGATGATCTGTTCGACCGCAGCTACACCCTGATCCCCAACACCAGCCCAAGCAAATACCACAGCCGGTTTGACGGCTACACCGACCAGGTATTGCCGGCGATTCAGGAGGCATTGCTGCCTCGCCATGAAGGGTTGGTATTCGCTATCGCCTGCACGCCCCAAGGCTATGTGCCTACGCATAACAAGGCGTTTTCCCAGGCGCTCACCGGGGATATCCAGGTGGATGCGCTGCAGAATCGCACCAAACGCAAATTCGAAGACCGCACCGGCATCCGTTGTGGCAGCCATCAGCAGGCGGTATTGCTGCAAACCTATACCCGCGATACCGGCGAGCTGATGCATGATCTGTCTGTGCCGATCATGGTTCTGGGCCGGCATTGGGGCGGGTTGCGGCTGGGGTACAAACCTGAGGGAGGGAAGAGCGGGCGCTAGGGATTATTGCGGTTTATGCAAGAGAGCTATTCATGCGATAGCTTTTTTCAGCGGGAGGAAAACCGTAGCATGCTCAACATTGTTAGGCAGCTAACTAATAGTGCGGGCTCATATTACGGGCTCAGTTACGGAGAACCTCCATGCAAACCAAAGTCGATGTCGCCGTGATGATCGGCAGTGGCGTCCCCCCAACCCTGCGTGCGCTAGGCCAGAGAGCCTGTTGGGTGGTGCTGCTCAACGGTGAGCAGCGCGGCACCGCGTTCGCCAGCCGCGATGAGGCTGAGGCGTGCAGGGCCGCCTGGCAGGCGCTGTTGCGCCTGGAGCAACCCGACAGTTTGCATTGATTATTGGTGCAGGCGCTGATTCAGCTCATCCACTGCAATGGCCCATTCGGCGTCTTCGCGAAGCTGTTCCTTGAGAAAATCGGCCTGTTGGCGTGACCAGAACTGCGCGTCGATCAGTTTCACGTCCTCAGGCAAAGGGTGCGCGACGATAAATGCGTCGATTGCGCCCGGGGATGAATCCAGGCCCAGTTGTTCGAACAGGGTTTCAAGGGTAGGGATTGGCGCGTCCATATCGTTCTCCATGCAGGGTGGGCGTTATGCATGGGAGACTTGGGGGGCGCCAGAGTTCGAATTTGTTGCTCAGGAGTTCAGCGCGCCTGAATCCACGGCGCTTTTGAGGGCTTTGGCGGCATCTTTCGCCGCGATGGCCGCGGCGTCGGCGGTCTTGAACCAGCGATCTTTTTCCACTTGGTGTGTGGTGATGGTGGTCAGCGGTGGCTTGGCCCGCATTACAATGACCGCTTGAAATTCACCTTCTACTTCTCTTGCATCGCCATGGATGAAAAACTCGCCGATATCAAATTCCGTCACGTATAGCCTTCCCTTGGAGATAACTGCACTGGTGAAACCTGGCCCGAGGGGGACAAACTTCAGTGGACGGGCCAGTATGGCAGTTGTTGCGGGTCGGCGGCGCGGTAAAGTGATCAAGGTGACGAAACGATCGCACCATGAGGTTGGTGCAGGATGGCTTCGAGTTTTTTTGCCAGCTCGCAGGCTTGGATATGGTTACTGCGAAAGCCTTTTATTCGGCCGCTGGTCACTTCCCGGATATGGAAAAAGTTTCTGCCGGCAGGTACGACTTGGTAAAGAACCGAATCCGAGTACCCTTCGTAGCCACGCAGGGGGTAGTATTGAGCCTCGTTCTGATTTGATGAGCGAGTGTGCGAAGACATCGCGTCATAGTACGGTCGTTGCATGGCCTGCTCCTTTCGATCGAACCGGTTGACCCATCTGTAGCATTTTGACTAGTTTTGACCTGTGCAGCTGTTTTAGTATTGTTGTTGGCAGCCGGCATTCGGTTCCATGAATTGTGTTGGGTGTCGGAAAACTGCATTTTTAACAGGGCTATTGTCTGAAGTTGGTCGGCCCGTGTTCTCGGGCCGTTGAACCTGTGATCTCCTGTGATGCGTGATTGCCTTGCACAAGGTTAATCACGCACGCCTGTACTAGTCTTATGGCGCTACAGCGGGTTTTTCTTCAGTTTTTTCAGCGAATGTGTTGTGTGCTCGTGCCGTGATGGCCGGTTTTTTGTGCTGCCCGCTCTGGCGGACAGCGCTCTTTTTGATGTGGGGGCGTTTCCTTGGCAGTCAGTAATCTGGATATGCACGCGTTGTTCGTGCTGGGTGATTTGCGCGCAAAGTTGGTCAAACAGTTTCAATCCCGTTTTGTTTACATCACTGAGCAGACGCCGGAAGGCATCTATATCGCCGAAGTCGATACGCAAGCGGCGATGGTGGTCGATGACAAACCACGCCTTGAGCTGAAAGTGGGTGATCACTTCCGTGCGGCGGTATTACCCAGTCGTGAAGGCGGCAAGTTTGAGTTGAAGTTTCGTGACATCAAGTTGACGGTCTATGGCTTGGGCGACTACGCCTTTGTTTCTTCGGCCGAGGGCCAGGGCATCGTCTTCAAGGAAGGCCACAGCGTGATGCTGGTGTTTGCTGCCAACGAGCAGTTGCAGGAAGGCTTGACCAAAACCCTCAAAGCCGTGACCGGCAAGGCCGCCAAGTGGCGCAAGGGCGAACTGGTGACCTTCAAGGCCAGCGAGTGATTTATAAACACCCTGTACATTCTTATCTCCCGGAACCTCTACTACAGTTGAGTTGACTTAACTATTCAGAGGCTTCGCGCATAGGCAGCAAAGCCGTCCGCTATTGGCTGCGAGATCGCGAGGTGCTAAGGCATGAAAGGATTGAGAACGCTGTTGGCTGCGTTGGGGCTGTCGATGGCCACGTTGCCGGTTTCGGCCGCCGAGGCGCCGGTACACTTTGCCGACCTGAACTGGGAAAGCGGCAGTCTTATTACCGAAGTACTGCGGGTGATTGTCGAGAAGGGCTATGACTTGCCCACCGACACGTTGCCCGGCACCACCATCACCCTGGAAACCGCCCTGGCCAAGAACGATATCCAGGTCATCGCCGAAGAGTGGGCCGGCCGCAGCCCAGTGTGGGTCAAGGCTGAGGCTGAGGGCAAAGTGGTGGGCCTGGGGGACACGGTCAAGGGCGCCACCGAGGGCTGGTGGGTGCCGGAATACGTGGTCAAGGGTGACCCGGCCAAAGGCATCAAGCCGCTGGCACCGGAGCTCAAAAGCGTGCAGGACCTGGCCCGCTACAAGGATGTGTTCAAGGACCCGGAGTCCCCAGGCAAAGGGCGCTTTCTCAACAGCCCCATCGGCTGGACCTCGGAAGTGGTCAACAAACAAAAACTCAAAGCCTATGGCCTGGACGACAGCTATGTGAACTTTCGCAGTGGTTCGGGCGCTGCGCTGGACGCCGAAATTGCTTCGTCAATCCGCCGCGGCAAGCCGGTGTTGTTCTACTACTGGTCGCCGACGCCTCTGATGGGGCGCTACAAGTTGATCCAGTTGGAAGAACCTCCGTTTGATGCCGAGGCATGGAAGACGCTGACGGATGCGGATAACCCCGATCCAAAACCTACACGGTCCCTGGCATCGAAGTTGAGCATCGGCGTGTCCACGCCGTTCCAGAAGGAACATCCGCAGATAACCGAGTTTTTCGAGAAGGTGGAGTTTCCGATCGAACCGCTGAACAAAGCCTTGGCGACCATGAGCGAAAATCACAGCGCGCCACGGGATGTGGCTCAGGCGTTTCTCAAGGAACATCCTGAGGTGTGGAAGGCGTGGTTGACGGAGGATGTGGCGCAGAAAGTTGAGGCGAGCTTGAAATAAGAATGCGCTTGCACGTGCCGGCGATAGCGCACTTGAAGTCGCCATCGCCGGCAAGCCGGGCTCCTGCGGTGATGCGTTCAGAACCGGGTTTGTACCGCCAGTTCGAAGGTCCTTGGCGAGCCCAGATAGTACGCCGGCGAGACATGGGCAAACTCGGCATACACCTCGTTCGTCAGGTTGCGCACGCGGCCGGTGAGCGAGGTATGCGCGTCCACTTTGTAGCGCAGGAATGTTCCGAACAGCGTGTAGGCCGGCACCGTCTGGGTATTCGCGTTATCGGCATACACCTGCGCCACATACCGCGCGTCCACGCCGCCTTGCCAGTCCTCGGCAAAATCATAGGTCAGCCACAGGTTGCCCACGCGCTTGGGCACGTTGGTCGGCGTGTTGCCCTTACGCGACACCACCGCGCCGCTGGCGGTCTTTTCGTTGAACTCGTCGTACTCGGCATCTACCCAGGCGAAGTTGCCTTCCGCCAGCAGCCTTGGCGTGATGCGCAATGAGCTGGCCAACTCGATCCCCCTGGACGACTGTGCGCCGACCGGGATGCTGCTGGTGGGGTCCTGCGGGTCGGTGACGGCAAAGTCCTTGCGCTCTATTTTGTAGGCGGCAACCGTGGCCGAGCCGCGCCCGCCGAGGTAATCGAACTTGCTGCCCACTTCCCATTGTTTGCCCGTGGAGACGTCGAACACTTGAGTGGTGGTGCTCGGCTGCTCGGCGGCGGTGCTGTATTGCACATACACATTGGCCGAGGGGATGAACTGGTAAGTCAGGCCCACGCGGCCGGTCAGCGGTTCCCAACTGCGCGTGAAGTGCCGTGGGTTGGTTGCCGTGACCACGCGGTGGTTGGTCATATCCAGGTCGATGGCGTCGTAACGCAGGCCGCTCAGCAGCGAGAGTTTATCGGTGAGGCCCAGGCGATTCTCCACGAACAACGCCTTGGTGGTGACTTCGTTGGTCTTGTCCTTGCCATAGTTCTCTTGGGTTCGCGGGATATCGTAGAAGTGCCCCGGGTTGAAGGTGTTCGGGTCCACGCTGCTGTTGCCTGGCACATTCAACGGAGTGTTGGTGGTGCTGTTGACCTTGTACTCGAAACCGCCGGACCAGGTAGTCGACAGGCCGAACACGTTATCCTCATGCCGCAGCTCGAACTGGTTGCCGTTCTGTTCGCCCTGATGGCGCACCTGGTAGGCGGTGGAGCGGTTCACTGCGCTGTTGTCGGCGTTGTACTGGTAGGTTTCCAGGTTGCGGTAATCGCGCTGGCTGTCCAGGTGGTAGAGCGTGTTTTTCAGGGTGGTGCTGTCGTTGATGCGGTAGTCGATGATCGAGCGTGCCCAGATCGTGCGCTGTTCATAACGGCCATCGGCGACGTTGTAGTTGTTGAAACGGTTGTGCTTGTCGATCTTCAACTCGCCGGCCTTGGGGTTGAGCACCGGCGTGCCCCAGTAGGGGCTGTCTTCATGCTCATCCTGGTATTCCAGCGCCAGGGTGTGGGACAGGTTGGGGGTGAGGTCGCTGAGCAGCGAAAACGCCAGGCTCCAGGCGTCTCGCTGGTCGCGGTCGATGTAGCTGTGGTTGGTGTTGCGGCTGACATCCAGGCGGGCGTAATGCTGAACCTCGGCACCGGGCTCGGTCAGGGCGTGGTTGACGCCGAAGGCCATGCCTGCGGTGTCATAGCTGCCATAGGTGAGTTGGCCCTCGGCGGCCTGTTCTTCACGCGTGGCCAGCTTGGTCACGTAGTTGAGCGAGCCGCCGACCGAGCCGGCGCCGTTGATCAGGGAGGAGGGGCCGCCCACCAGTTCCACTCGGTCATAGATCCAGGCATCTACCGGCCGGGCCAGGCCCGTAGCGACATTGATACCGTTGAACATCTGCGTGATCTGGCTGCTGGTAAATCCACGATAAGACACAAAACCGCCAAAGCCTGGCGGCGCGCTGGCGTTGACGCCGGGCAAGGTATTGGCCGCATCGCGAAACGTCTTGGCGCCATGGCGCTCGATATCGTTACGGTTGGCGATGGCCACCGAAGCCGGGGTTTCGCGCACACTCAGCCCGAGCTTTGAGGCCGCGCCGCTGGACTGGTCCAAGGCCAGGCCGGGTTCGGCAGCCTGCTCGCCATCAATAGTGGTGGGTGCCAGTTCAATTGCCCAGGCGCAGACAGGCAGGCAGCCGAACAGGCCCGCCAACAGAGGTAAATGTTTCATGGTTTAATCCTGAAAAACTTGGCTGAAAACAACGCACGGCCGCTCGTACTTCCTCGCGGAAACGGTGGTCGGTGCAAATCAGAAAGCGAAGGGATCAGGCGAAAGCGGGCGGCGCACGCGGATGGGCCGTGGGCCAAGTGAAGCGGGCAGGGATGTCGGCGGCGGCCACGATCGCCGGTGGTGGCGCGTGGGGTTGCGGTAAAACCGCCACATTCAGGCTGGAATTGAGCGCCGGGCCCATACCTCCAGTGGAACACAGCGGGCAACCAAACGCCTTGGACAGCGTGGGCAAATTCTCATCGGTGGAGTTGGACGGCTTGGGCGCCTGGGTGCGCGGGTCCACGGTACAGAACTGCCCGCCGATGCCATTGAGCTGCATCCCCACCATCTGCCCGTGACCAATACTGCAGGCGAACACATTGAACAGGACGCAGCAATAGAGCATCCAGGCAATGAGCGAGCGATCGGCACGAGCGATTTTCATGGGGCGGCACTTTACCATCAGCCGCCGACGAAATGCCTGCAAAAAATCTCAGGGCGACTATCCTGTTTCGCACCTTTTCAGGGAGCGCCAGCCATGAGCTTTGTGATCGCACGATGGATCGTCGGGGTTTTCACCTGCATCAGCATGGTGCATTTGTACTGGGCCGCCGGCGGCAAACTCGGCAGCCTCGCCGCCATCCCCCAACTCCCCGGCGAATTCGCCCGCGGGCCAAAGCCAGCGTTCAAGCCCTCGGCGCTAGGTACTTTTTTGGTGGCAATGGGCTTGGTGGCGATTGCACTGTTGGTCTGCCTGCGGGCGGGGTTGTACTTCTCGGCGGTGTCCCATGGCGCGTTGCAATGGGGGATCAGCGCGATCGCGCTGGTGATGTTTGCGAGGGCGATTGGGGATTCGGAGTTGGTGGGTTTTTTCAAGAAAGTCGGTGGGTCGCGGTTTGCTCGGTTGGATACGTGGTTTTATTCGCCGTTGTGTTTGGTGTTGGGGGTAGGGTTGTTGGTGGTGGCGTGGGGATGAAGGGGGGGGTAGAGGCATAAAAGATCAGTGCGCTTATTGATGGTTACGATTTTTAGCTGGATTAATTTATTTCTTGTCGCTGAGTTGTGTGGGTTAGGTTGATTGTACGGCGCCCTGAATTCAGTATTATGCGTCGTCCCAATCTGGACTTCGTAAAGGTCGTAAGTAATGGAGGCGTTTCTGAGTATCTCTTCCAAAAAAACAATGTAACTTCTCTCGGTATATTTTATGGAGGGGGTGATTTTGCTCTTTTAGATCTCTGATAAAAGACGAAGTTGGTTTTGGGTCTTCCTTTTGTCATCCTTTAGATAATCTCAAGATTTTTTAAAAAAGCGATTATTTTTGTTTGTTCATATTTTTTCAATTCTGTAGGTGTCTGCAAATACTGTAAAAATATTTCCTTCGTCTTTGCTTGATTTGAAGCTGTAACTTTTTTCATTTTTCTTGATGCGCTTCGCGTCTAGCTGAATGCTGGGGTCTTTTTCTTCATAAATGCCAGATATTTCGGCTCCGACCGCACCAGTGCCGTGGAATGCCACGGAGTTTTGAAAGGTGATCAGTAAATGTTCATGTTGTAGATTGGTAACGATCACTAGTAACTCGTTGTGCTTGCAAGTTATTTGCTGAATGGCTCCTCCTGAGAACTCGATTGCCTCTTTCTCGTGTTCTTTTCTGTTCAGTGGTTGATCGGGTTTCCAGAATTTCAAATCGGAGCAATACCTTTCTATATCGTCCATGTCATCATCGCCCAGAGTATCATCAAAATTTTTGGAAATGATCGTTCGTACTTTTCCCAGGCGCTGAGTGATAGCGCAGTCGTCTATGAAGTCGGTAGTTGCCCTACGATACTCTTCAGTTGCGCCAGGTTTCTCAGCGTAGTAGCTACCCATTTTGTGTAGAGAAATTAGTATGAACTCGATCTCTCTGAGAACGTCCAGTGCTTCTTCGCCAGTGAGGGCTATGTTTTTATTTTGCTCTAGCATTACTTTCTCCTCGTGAACGTAGGGTTGTTTAATGTCAGGTTTCCTTTTACGGTTAGCTCCATAGTATTGTATCTAGGGTTTCTCACCATCTCCAGTTGTGATTCAGGTACATCGAATTCAATGTAATCTCGGCCTTTACTTCTGTCGATCTGATATTTTTCCTGTGCGTCTTTAGGACTCAGTACTTTGCTTTTTGCAGGCTCAAGATAAACTCTATTGTTATCTTGAGCCAATATCACTCCTTCTTTTTCAATTCCGTTCGAGCCCGCTCTGCTTGTGTAATGTCTTACTCTGGCGGTTTTTTCTTGGTTTAAGGCGGGAGCGGGTAGCGTTGGCTCCCCCCCGTTAACGTTTGCGTGTTTGGTCGGACTCGCCGCGTGTTGCGCTGGTTTACATCCATCACCGCCTGGGCAAGAACTCAATCCCAGCGGATCCACCCACCCCGTAGGATTGGGCACGTACTGGTACGCGTTAATCCCACCCGCCAGCTTCACCGGGTCCGGCGTGAGATACCGACCAATATCCGGATTGTAGTAGCGATGGCGGTTGTAGTGCAGCCCGCTTTCCTGATCGAAGTACTGGCCCTGGAAACGCAGCGGGTTGTCGATTTTTCCGACGTCGAGGCGGGCGATTTCGCCGTAGGCGCGGTAGTGGGCGGACCAGACGATTTCGCCGTCGGGAGTGGTGAGTTCCTGTGGGGTGCCGAGGTGGTCGAGTTGGTAGTAGAACGGCTTGGTTTGTTTTGGGCCGAAACCTTCCAGCAGGGCTAACGGCCGGAAGCTGTCCGGTTCGTAGATATAGCTGCGATGGCGCTCCGCATGGTGTTCGGCAATCAGCTTGTCGCCTTGCCAGAAAAACTCTGTGGTTTTGCCGTCCACGGTTTTGCTGATGCGCCGCCCAAACGGGTCATAGCGATAGCTGGCCGTCTGTCCCGCGAAAAATCCCCCCTGAGACCTACATAAAAAAGCGATAAACCTGATTGCAGCTGGGCCGCCGTAAAAATCTCAAATAAAAATCGCTCGCATCCTTGCCCGATTTCCCGAGATGGCCGTCATGGTTAATAGAACCTCTATTACGCAGGATTTCCCATGTCGCGCCTTGCTCGTCCCTTGCATCCATTGGCCCTGTCAGTGGCGATGGCTTTTGCCGCCGTGCCGTCGCTTGCCGTTCAATCCGCCTTCGCCGCAGAAAGCCGCAGCGCCGTACGCAGTTTTTCGATTGCGGCCGGTGACTTGAGCCAGGCGCTCAATAGCCTGGCTGAGCAGGCGGGCCTGGTGCTGGCATTCGACGCAAGCCTGACACGCGGCAAGCACAGCAATGGCCTGAGTGGGCAATACGACACCGATGTGGCGTTGACCCAGCTACTCGCCGGCAGCGGCCTGCAAGCGCTGAAGATTTCCGCCGACCGCTACCGCCTCGAAGCCATCGCGCAGAGCGGCGGGGCCATGGAGTTGCAGGCCACCACCATCAGCGGCGCGTACCAGGCCGAAAGCCCCACCGGGCCGGTGTCCGGCTATGTGGCCACCCGCAGCTTGTCGGGCACCAAGACCGACACCGCGGTGATCGAGACCCCGCAGTCGATCTCCATCGTCACCAAAGACCAGATGCGCGCACAGAACGCCGAGAGCCTCAACCAGATCCTGCGCTACAGCGCCGCCGTGGTCCCGGAAACCCGTGGTGCCACCGCCTCGCGCCTGGACCAATTGACCATTCGCGGCTTCGCGCCAGCGACTTACCTAGACGGCCTGCGCATGCCATCGAGCCGTGATGCATTGCCGCAAAAAGACGCGTTCGACCTGGAACGTGTCGAAGTGCTGCGCGGCCCGGCCTCGGTGCTGTACGGGCAGGGCACGCCGAGCGGGGTGATCAATATGGTCACCAAGCGCCCGTTGGACACGCCGTTTCATGAAGTGGGCGTGGAGTACGGCACCTTCAACAAGAAGCGCACCACCTTCGACCTCAGCGGCCCGATTGACGACCAGGGCGTTTATTCCTACCGAGTCGCCGGCCTTTTCGACGATGCCGACGGCCAGGTCGAACACACCGAGACCCGCCGTCAGTCATTGTCCAGCGCCTTTACCTGGCGCCCGGACGAAGACACGTCGCTGACTTTGCTCGGGCATTTCCAGAAGGACCCCAAGGGCGCGTCTTATGGCTCGGTGCCCGCCTGGGGCTCGGTGTTGCACAGCCCGACCGGGCGCAAGATCGACGTGGATTTCTACGACGGTGAGAAGAATTTCGAAAAAAGCGACCGCGAGTATTACTCGCTCGGCTATGCGTTCGAACATCGCTTCAACGATGTCTGGACCGTGCGCCAGAACGCGCGTTACCTGCGCGCCGAAGGGGTTTACCGGAGCATCTACAACAGCAACCTGCGGGCGGATTACCGCACCTCCACCCGTTCGACCATCGCCACCGATGTCGATATGGACGCCTACACCCTCGATAACCAGGTGCAGGCCAGATTCGATACCGGCCCGTTGCAGCACACCCTGTTGACGGGCCTCGATTACCAGAACACCAGCACCGACACCAAAGCCGGCTATGGTGTGGGCCCGACTTTGGATATCTTTGATCCGCTCTACGGCGCGCCTGTGACCACGCCAGCGTTCGCCACCGACGCGACCTCACGCAGCGAGCAGACCGGCGTCTACCTGCAGGAACAAATGAAATGGGACAAGTGGGTGCTGTTGCTGGGCGGTCGTTATGACTGGGCCAGCACCGACAGCACCACCAAAACCATCAGGAGCGGTGCCAAGAGCAAATCGTCCCTGGACAGCAAGGCGTTTACCGGCCGCATAGGCGTGGTGTATCTGTTCGATAATGGCTTGGCGCCATATGCCAGCTATTCGGAGTCGTTCAACCCGCAGTCGGGCACCGGTTTCGGCGGCTCGGTGTTCAAACCGACCGAAGGCGAGCAGTACGAGATTGGTATCAAGTACCAGCCTCCAGGCAGCAACAGCTTTATTACGGCGGCGATTTTCGACCTGCGCCAGTCCAACGTGCCGACCCTGGACCCGGACCCCACCCATCTGTGCGGCAACGGGCGTTGCAGCATTCAGGACGGCGAACAGCAATCCCGTGGCTTTGAACTGGAAGGCAAGGCCAGCCTCAACGATAACCTGGACATCACCGCCGCCTATGCCTACCTGGATAACCGTGCGAGCAAATCCAACAGCACCGTGCAGTACGCGCCCCTCACCGATAAAGGCGTAGGCCCGGCGATCCCGGTTGAAGGCACCACCACCTACGGCGTGCCGCGTCACACCGCGTCGGCATGGGCCGATTACACCTTCCATGATGGCAACCTCAAGGGCTTTGGTGTGGGGGCGGGTGCTCGGTATGTCGGTTCGTCCTGGGGCGATACCGCCAACACCCTGAAGGTGCCGGGTTACACCCTGTTCGATGCGGCGGTGCATTACGACATTCCGAATATCGCCAACCTCAAGGACAACCTGCGCCTGGCGCTGAACGCCACCAACCTTGCGAATAAAGAGTATGTCGCGTCGTGCTATTCCTACTCGTGGTGCTGGTATGGCTCACAGCGCACCGTGCAGGCAAGTGCGACCTATCAGTGGTGATCGGTGAGCAAGCTTGTTGTGGCCAGCACAGTCAATGTGGCGAGCGAGCTTGCTCGCGTTGGGCTGCGTAGCGGCCCCATAACCAGGCACCGCGGTTTACCTGATGAACTCGGTCATGCTGAAGAGGGGCCGCTTCGCGCCCCAACGCGAGCAAGCTCGCTCGCCACCGAAGGCAATTTAATGGCCCCTCTGTAACCAAATCTTCGCCAGAATCGCTTTTATTTTCAGGTGGTTAGGTGGGGAAGCAAATGCGCACTGTTGGAATCATGCTGATCGCCTGCTCATTGGCGGGCGGCGCGGCTGCCGTGCAGGCACGGGAGCTGCGCGAGGGTGACAAGTACATGTGCAGTTGGGGCGCCGGCACCGCCGCCAGAGCTCAGGAGCTAAAGCTGTCGGGGGTTTCGCTGTACGCCGCCCGGCAGAAGATCCAGACCATCAAGTTCAACAAATCGTGGATGCGCATGATGGCCATGGGCATCACCGAACAGACCTATGACAGCCGTTCCCGGCTCAAGCCCGAGGCGATCCGCCAAAGCTTCTACCAGGATTGCGTGCGCTACAAAGTGGCGCGCAAATAAGCCCGCCGCCGCTTAGTGGGTGAGCGGCGAGCTGGCATCTTCCTGGAAATACACCTTTGCCGTTTCAATAAACCGTCGATTGGCCTGGGACAGGTATTCACTGGCACGCCAGCACAGGTTGAAGTGCATGAACTGCGCAGGCTCGAACGAGACGCCAACCAGCCCCGGTTCCTGCTCCTGCACGGAGCGCAGCAGGGTGGACACGCCCATGCCGCTGCGGGTGGCGGCAATCACCAGCGGTACGAAGTTGCTTTCCAGGGCGATCTTGAAACTGACGCGGGCATTGCTGCAAAAGGCATCCAGCAGGTGGCGCTGCAGGAAGGTGTTGTCGAACACCAGCATCGCCGCGTGCTTCAAGCGCTCTGCCGGGATCGACAGCTGGCTCGCCAGCGGGTGCCGATCACTCATGCACAGCACCATCTCATCACTGCCCAGCAGTACCGACTCCCAGCCCGGATCAACCCGCCTTGACTCCAGCAGCGCTACATCTATCTGCCGTGTGGCGAGGCGCTCGCTGATGTCATCGGCGCTGCCTTCCACCACGTGCAGGGCGATACCCGGATAGCGCGCACGGAACTGCATCAGCAGCTGCGGAATATGGCGGATGCCGTACATGGGCGGCACGCCGATGCGGATCTCGCCGCTGTGCAAGTGGGTCAGGTCCTGCAGTTCGCGGCGGGCACCGGCCAGGCCCTGCAGGCAGGCTTCGGCGCGGGCCAGGAACAGTTGGCCTTCGGCGGTCACGCTGATCTGGCGCGTGGCGCGGTTGAACAATGCGACGCCCAGCTCATCCTCCAGGCGGCTGACAGCCATGCTCAGCGCTGGTTGTGCCACATGCAGCGCCTGCGCGGCTTTGGTGAAGCTGCCTTGGCGGGCGATTTCGACGCAGTACTCCAGCGCTTTGAGATTCATAGGGGCTCTGATAACAAAGATTGATGGCGTTCTTAACAAATAGATATTTTTTGTGATGTGAGCAAGTCTATAACCTGTCGGCATTCTTCTCCATGCCGGGTTCAACCTTATGCTCAACCTTCGCCAGTATTGGCTGTTAACCCTGATCGTTGGCGCCCTGGGCGGCAGCCTCGCCAGTTGGGCCGGGTGGCCGTTGCCCTGGGTGATCGGTGCGTTGGTAGCGGTGCTGCTGACCCGCTGTGCCGGTGGGTTGTTGCCGCAGATCCCCCACGGCCGCCAAGCCGGGCAGCTGATTGTGGCCGTCGCCATCGGTTGCCATTTCACCTTGCCGGTGATGCAACAAGTGGCGGAGCACCTGGGGTTGATCGTGGTCGCGGTGGTGCTCACGCTGATGCTGGCGCTGGGGTCGGTGCTTATCCTGCATCGCTGGGGGGTGCCATTGCACACGGCGTTCTTTGCGTTGATGCCGGCCAACTCTTGCGAGATGGTGCACCTGGGCCGTCAGCGCCAGGCGGACACCAGCTTTATCGCTGCAGCCCATAGCATTCGCTTGTTGTTGATCCTGCTGACGGTGCCTGCCGTCGTCACCTTTGGGGTGCAGCATGTAGAGACGCGCCCCGCGTTGCCGGTGATCTGGCCGTGGCTGATGTTCATACTCGCGATGGGCTGGCTGGCCGCCCTGGGCTTCAAGCGCTGCCGCCTGCCTAACCCCTGGACGTTCGGGCCGTTTCTGATCTGCGCCGTGGGCGTGGGGTGCAATAACCTGTCGATGAGCATGCCGGGTTGGCTCAGCGGCTGCGGGCAGGTGTTGATCGGCTGTGCTCTCGGGGTTGCATTCGAGCGCAGCTTTTTGCGCCGGGCGCCGGGCGTTCTGTCCAAGGTGCTGCTGTTGCTGACGGGCTCGGTGATGGCCACGGCGCTCGCCGCCTGGGCGCTGGGGGCTTGGCTGGGGATGCCATGGCTGTCGCTGGCCCTGGGCATGATGCCGGGCAGCGCGCCGGAAATGAGCCTGACCGCCGAGGCGTTGGGCCTGGCAGTGACGCTGGTGACAGCGATGCAGGTGATCCGCATGTTGCTGATCCAGGCGGCTTGCCTGCCGCTGTATCGGCTGCTGGAGCGCGGGCCGAGGGTGCAACCACCGGCCAGTGCAAAATCTGCGTAAGCCTGTCCAACTTCGCCCCGGCCCCGCTGGCCATACTGGCGCCAGGTAAACCAAGAGGCACAGACCATGACCGAGTATGTATTCACCCCCGCACCAACGCCCTCCCTGGCGGTACAGGGCAGCGATGCGCGCTTCCCCGTGCGCCGCGTGTTTTGCGTGGGCCGAAATTACCGTGAGCACGCCCGCGAAATGGGACACGACCCGGATCGCGAACCGCCGTTCTTCTTTATGAAACCGGCGGACGCCGTGGTGCCGGCCAAGGGCGTGATTGCCTACCCGCCGCTCACCGCTGACCTGCACCATGAAGTGGAATTGGTGGTGGCCATCGGCAAGGGCGGGGTGGATATCAGCCCCGAGGAGGCCCTGTCGCATGTTTGGGGTTATGCGGTTGGCATTGATCTGACACGCCGCGACCTGCAAGCTCAGGCGAAAAAACTCTCACGCCCGTGGGAATGGGCCAAGGCGTTTGATGAATCGGCGCCGACCACTGCGCTGCAACCGGTGAGCGCAGTCGGGCACCCGGCCACTGGCAAAATCTGGCTCAAGGTCAATGGCGAACAACGTCAGGTCGGCGACCTGGCTGACTTGATCTGGTCTGTCAGCGAAGTGATCAGCCACGCCTCGAAATCCGTGGCGCTCAAGCCCGGCGATCTGATTTTCACCGGCACCCCCGCAGGCGTCGGCGTGTTACAACCGGGCGCTGCGGTGACGGCAGGCATTGATGGCCTCGGCGAGTTGCAGTTCACCCTCGGCCAAGGTTGAGGCTACAGTGGTGCCCAGGCCACCCGAGAGACCGTTATGCCAGGCACCCGCGTCACCACTTATGGCATGGAGCAACGCAGCGACCGCCCCGACTTTTATATCCGCGACAAACGCGGCAGGGCGGCGCTGACCAGCCCCCATCGGCATGAGTATTTCCAGATCCAGATCAACCTCGGCGGCGACACCGTGCAGCACATCGGCGGCGCAGTGCGGCCGTTTCCGCGCAAGGCGCTGGCGTTTATCCTGCCTCATCGGCTGCATGTGATTGCGCATCCCGAGGACGGCGAATTCATGCTGATCAACTTCAGCCAGGCGTTTTTCCTGCCGCAACTGACCTGCGACCCGCTGGACCTGGAAGACATTCCCATCGGCCAGGCGCCGGAACTCTTGCCGTTTCGCTTCCAGGAGCAGCTGGATTTCATCCTCGACGACGCGGCCTTTGACGCGCTGAAAACCTGGCTCGCGCATATGCGCGAGCTCGATGCCCATCGCACCTTCGGCGCCCGCGAGCGCCTCAAGGGCTACCTGTTTCAACTGATCGGCCTGGTCTGCGAGCAATACGCCGAGCCGTTGCAGGCATTTGCCGCCAGCAACGCCACCCGGCGCGGGCGCAAGGATGCCCTGGCGCGGGTGCAGGCGCATATCCGCGAGCATTTGCATGAACCGAGCCTTAACCTGACGGATACGGCCGCCGCCGCCTTCCTGTCCCCCAACTACCTGACCCACTTGCTGCGCAAGGAAACCGGCAAACCGTTTTCGCAACTGGTGCTGGACCGCCGTATGCAACTGGCGCGCAGCTTGTTGCTCAACAGTGCGCTGATGATCGGCGCCATCGCCCACCGCTGCGGGTTTACCGATGAGGCGTATTTTTCGCGGTGTTTTCGCAAGGCCCATGGGCTGGCGCCGGGGCAGTTTCGCCGGCGACAGCACACGCAAGCGCTGTAGGCGCGAGGTCGCTGCTGCAGAGAAGGTGTTTTACAAATCCACGACAATCACTGTGTTTCTATTTGCATACAATTGCGCGCTTCGACGCAGATAGAGCAGAGCGCTCCAGAATCATGCACCCGCCAGACGACCCTTCGCCCAACAGCCTGCGCTATTTTGCGGCCGGCGTGCTGTGCGTGGCGGTCGTGATGGGGGGCTATTTCGTGCAGATCAACGCCAAAGCCGATCGCCAACGGGAGGAAGCTACCGAGCGTTTGGCACTCTGTCGGCAAGTTGAGCGAGTCGCCAGTGCGGCCACAGCCAGTGGTGTTGAACTTCGTGAAAGCTGCAAACAGTTGCTTGAACAGTCAGCGAACAGTACCGCGTCGCAGTAACCGATAACCCTTTTTTATACGTGGATATATAAACGGTAGTTGCACCAAAAAGTGGCACTTGTGGCGCCGACTACCTTTAAAAAAGTGTGGTTATTGAATGACTTACAGCGCTTTTAATCCGACGAAAGGATTAAAATATTGTTGTTACAGCTTTTTACAATCGTTACTATAGCCGGGCGTTCACCTCCCACGGTTTATGCATTTTTAAATCCCAAGTTTCCATCAGCTACTTGGGATTTTTTTTGCCCGCGATTTGACCCCGGCGTCAAACTTGATCCTCGGCAAACTCTGCGCGCATCCGGCCATTGCGTTTGGCCTGGTACAGCAACTTGTCGACCTCTTCGACAAAATCCAGCATCGGACTGTCGGGGTTGACCAGCCGCGTACCGACGCCCAGGCTCAAGGTCAGCAGGTTCGACACCGCTGAATAGCCATGCTCGATCTGCTGCTGGCGGATTAGATGCAGACAGCGCCTGGCCACTTGCCGAGCGGAGGCGGCGTCGGTTTCCGGCAGTAACCACACGAATTCTTCCCCGCCGATCCGCGCGATGAAATCCCGTGGCCGGTTGGCCGCCTGTGACAGTGTGCGCGCTACCTGACGCAGGCATTCGTCGCCCTTGATATGCCCGTAGTGGTCGTTGTACTGCTTGAAAAAATCAATATCCAGGATGATCAACGACAGCGGCAACTGGCTGCGTTGGGCACTGGCCCATTCGCGTTCCAGCACGGTATCGAACATGCGCCGGTTGGCGATGCCGGTCAGGCCGTCCTGGTAGGAATATTCCTCAAGTTGCTTTTGCAAGCGCACCAGGTGTTCTTCGGTCTTCTTGCGCTCGCTGATATCGAACATAAAACCAATCAGCGCTTCGACCTCACCGTCTTTGCGCACCACATGCACCACGTCGCGAATCCACACGTAGTCGCCATTGACCGTCAGCGCCCGGTAATCGGCCTCGTGGTCCACGCCTGCACGCGATTGCGACACGCAGAAGTTCACCACGTATTCACGGTCATCCGGGTGCATGCGCTCGACCCAGTCGTCGACGCTGACCCAGCTTTGCGGGGTCCAGCCGAGCAACGCCTCGATCTGTGGGCCGATATAGCTGAAGGTCATGGTCTGCCAGTCGATGCGCCAGGGGATGGCCTTGGTCGACTCCAGCAGCGTTTTGTACACGTCACTGTCGGGTTGGCTCGGGGGGGCGATGCTCATGCTGATGTGCTCGGGATAGTGGCCAAAAGCCAAGAGCGTCTTGTGATCGGCGCCGGGAGTCAAGCACCAGCCTGGGCATTAGACGAGAGGTCGTGAAGCGGGTTTTCTGGCGTCAGTGGAGCGGCGTTTTTGGCATGAAATGAGGCAGGGTTAACACTTCTTATGAAGAGTTCGATACCGCACAAAACCTCATCTACTCTGTTCCCATCACAACCACCGGATGAGGCTCAGGGAAAGGGGGGCTTTTCATGATTTCCATCGTCGAATTCAACCGCATCATGGCCTCGGGCTTCCTGCCACTTTCTTGCGACTGCACGCTGAACAGCGATGGTTCGCTGCGCATCCGCGTGTTCGAGCCGGTGTCCGGGCGTGTCGACCTGTTGCTGACCTGCGTATCCCCCGAAGGTTTGGACAGCATCCGTTCCATCTCAAACCTGATCGGCGAACTGCGCACCGAACTCAAGGCCGGGCGTCGTGGCTTTGCGGCGGTTGGTTAGCTATTGGTGGTGTGGGTTGGCGTGTCCAGCGCGCCGTAATAGCGCCAGCAGCAATGGCGGTGCTCCGGCAGGATCACGCAGCCGCTGAGGCTGACGATCAGCAAGGCGGCAACCAGCATGGTAAGGCGACGGTACATGGTGTTTCCTCTTGGGTTTACCTGCGTTAATCCTTCAACGTTGGCTCCCGCGTAAATCCGTCGCGAAGCTTTCAAACATTTCATCAAACCCCGCCATCCCCTGAGCAATACTCGGCTTGAGCCCTGCCCGAAAATAAATCTGCGCAGCCCGCGACGGATTTTTTGCGCACCCGCCGTTCAACCCATCAGCAACCTGCACTTTCGCTCGTTGCATGAAGGAGTTGCCATGAGACCCCTGGCCACATTGCGTTTTGCCTTGCTTGCTCCGCTGGCCCTTGCCGCGTTTGTCAGCACCCCGACGTTTGCCCAGACCGAGATCATCATCCAGCAGGCGCCGCCGCCGCAGCGGGTGGAGGTGATCCCTGCCGAGCGCCCCGGTTACGCCTGGGACCGTGGCCACTGGCGCTGGGAAGGGCGCGGCTACGGTTGGGTGCCTGGCCACTGGCAGCCGGTGATGCGCAATGCGCGTTGGGAACCGGGCCATTGGGAGGCACATGGTCCGAACTGGTACTGGCGCGAAGGGCATTGGCATCGTTGAACACCTGACCCTTGGCCCCGAGAATCAGCCGATTGAAAGACACCGATCCGGACGTTGAACTGCTGGCGCGTATCGGCAATAACGAGCCTGCCGCCGTCAACGAAATGGTGACGCGCAAACTGCCGCGTTTGCTGGCGCTCGCCAGTCGGATTCTGGGCGATGCCGACGAGGCCAGGGATGTGGCCCAAGAGAGCTTCCTGCGCATCTGGCGCCAGGCGGCCAGCTGGCGCAGCGGCGAGGCGCGTTTCGACACGTGGCTGCACCGGGTCGCGCTCAACCTGTGCCACGACCGCCTGCGCCGGCGCAAGGAGCACCCGTTGAGCGATGAACAAGCGCTGGAGCTGATGGACAGCGCGCCGTCACCGGATGAACAGCTCGAAAGCCAGGACCGCAGTGCGCGTATGGCCGCCGCGTTGGCGGCCTTGCCGGAACGCCAGCGCGAAGCCATCGTGCTGCAGTATTACCAGGAGCTGTCGAATATCGACGCCGCGGCCCTGATGAATATCAGCGTCGAGGCACTGGAGAGCCTGTTGTCACGGGCCCGACGCCAGTTGCGCAGCCAACTTGCCGACACACCCGGGCCTGCCCGCCCAGGAAGGGGAAAATCATGACACCCGAACGCTTTGTTTACCTGGCCGACGCCTATGGAGCCGACCTGCATCGCTGGCCCAGCGCGGAACAGCCCGCCGCCCAGGCATTGCTCGACAGCGGCAATGTTCACGCCCGTGAAGCCGTGCACCAGGCGCGCTGGCTCGACAGCCGGTTGGACAGCCATGCACCCGTGTTCGCGGACCCGGCCCTGATCCGGCAGATACGCCAATCGGCGCCACGCTCGTTCTGGTCACGTTATGCCAGTTGGTTATCGCCTGCGGGTCTGGTGGGCGTGGGCATTGCCGGCATCGTCACGGGGATGTTGGTGGCGTCCATGAGCGTGCCGCTGCCGATGTTGTCATCTGAAGTGCTGCCCAGTGTCTTCGACCAGGGCGATGCGGAAGTCGTCTTTACCGTCAATGCCGAGGAAGCCGAGCAATGACAGGCAGATCCCTGAAACCGTGGTTGTTTGTTTCGATCCTGCTCAATGTGTTTTTGATTGGCGGGGTGGGCGGCGGGCTTTATCACTGGATGGTCACCAGCGCCAAGCCGGCTGAGGGGGTGGTTAATCAGCATGGGCTGCGCCAGGCCATGGTCAGGTTGCCGCCGGAACGGCGCCGGGAGTTGCGCCAATTGTTGCGGCATAACAGTGCTGACAGTCAGCCGCTGATCATGGCGGGGCGTGAGGCGCGCATGGGGGTGATCAGGCAGTTGGAAGCGCCGACATTGGATCGTGAGGTGTTGGTGGCGCAGTTGGCCAAGGCGCGTGAGGCTGATGCGGCGCTCAGGGCGTTGGTGGATGCGACGTTGGCGCAGTTTGCCAGTGGGTTGCCGCAGGGGGAGCGGCAGAAGTTGGTGGAGGCGTTGTATTTGCGGGGGCAGGCCAGGGCGGTGGGGGGGAAGCCGCGGTCTTGAGGTTGAGGGGGGGCGGGGGTATATCCGTTTTTGGGGTAACGGGCTGGGATTGGTTCCGCCCTTACGGCGGCTCACTTTTGAACAGCGCAAAAGTAAGCAAAACGCTCTTGCCCCACCACTCGGCACCTCGCTTAGGCTCGGTGTGCCCGCACGCAGGCTTGAATCCGTGGGCCGCCGCGATGGGCCATCCTTGGCCCAGCGCGGCTAACCCGGCGTCCTGCCGGGTTACCCACGGATTCAAGCCCGCGTGCGGCCAGCGTGGTTAATGGGGCGCCTGGATCAAGATCAAAAGCAGAGCACGGCGGCCTGACAGCCGGCCTGAGTGGTGTGGATCAAGAGCGGGGCGGCGTACGCAGTGGAGGGCTTTTCTGTGGGAGCTGGCTTGCCGGCGATGCAGGCGCCTCGGTGGTGCGACCGGGCGGATTCTCGAACCCAACCAGCACTGGGTGCGGGCGATGCTCACGCGATTCCGTTCAAACACTCATTACTCGACTCAGTGCAAGCGCTTGGGTACTTTGAGCACGGCGGCGTACCGCCGTTTGTGATTCGCTAAACCGTGCGACGAATTCGTCTAGGAGTGCTCGATGATTGACCCCGAGGTTATGCAACGGTTGGCCCCCGATGGGGTGCTGCGCGCCGCCATCAACTTGGGTAACCCGGTGTTGGCGCAACGCGGCGCGGGGGGTGAGCCTCAGGGCGTTTCGGTGGTGCTGGCCAAGGCGTTGGCCGCAGAGTTGGGGGTGGGCCTGGAGCTGATCACCTTCGAGGCGGCGGGCAAGGTCTTTGCCGCGTTGGCCGATGACGTGTGGCGCGTGGCATTCCTGGCCATCGAACCGGTGCGCGAAAAAGAAATTGCCTTCAGTGCGCCTTATGTGGCCATCAAGGGCACGTATCTGGTGCGCGCTGATTCGGCACTGAGCCAAGTAGCGCAGATGGATGCACCGGGGCGGCGCATTGCCGTTGGTCAGGGCGCGGCCTACGACCTGTACCTGAGCCGCACGCTGCAGCATGCCGAGCTGGTGCGCGCGCCCACCTCAGCCGCTGCGGTGGACTGGTTTGCCGAGCAGGGCCTGGATGCGGCGGCAGGCGTGCGGGATTTCCTGCAAACCCGGGTTTCTGATCAATGGCGCCTGGTGGAGGACGACTTCATGACCATTCGCCAAGCCATGGCAGTCCCGGTGGCGCACACAGCCGCTGCCGCGTTCGTCAAATCCTTTGTCGAACGGCAGAAAGAGAATGGCTTGGTCAAGCGCGGTCTGTTGGCCAGCGGCCAGAGTGCTGAACTACAGGCGACGTAGGAAGGATTTGACGATGTGGCGGGTAGCGTCGGTGGTGTCCAGGTCGTCCATGGCGCCATAGGGGTGCCACTGGCAGTCGATTATTTCATTGCAAGGTTTTGCATCGGCGATGTTCACCACCGACGCCTCGAACACATGGTGCACCGTGTCGCGGGCCTTCAGCTCCTGCAAGTAGAGCAACCCGTCCACGTTCAACCCGGTTTCTTCTTCCAGCTCGCGTTCGGCCGCGCCGACCGGGCGCTCGTCCCGCTCGACCTTGCCGCCCGGCAAAGCCCATTTTGATCTGGCCTTGCGCACGAAGAGGATATGCCCCTCGTGTTCGCAAATGACCGTTGCGCGTATTTTCATCGTCTGTGCCCCCGCAGCGGGATGATTGTCATAAAAGTGTAATGCAATTGTCATGCTAGGTGGGTGTGGCGTGCCGGGGTGGGTATGTGGATACTGCCCGCTTGATGAAAACGCACGAGGAAAACTGATGAGCACCGTACGTTGGGGCATGATCGGCTGTGGCAGCGTCACTGAAGTGAAGAGTGGACCCGCCTTCTACAAAGCGCCAGGTTCGGCGCTGGTGGCCGTGATGGGGCGACGCGAAGACGCTGTGCGCGATTATGCGGCACGCCACGGCATTGGCCGTTTCTATACCGACGCCCAGGCACTGATCGACGACCCTGAGGTGGACGCGGTGTACATCGCCACGCCGCCTGACAGCCACTTGGAATACAGCCTGATGGTCGCGGCTGCCGGCAAGCATTGCTGCGTCGAAAAGCCGATGGCATTGAATGCCGAGCAGAGCGCCTTGATGCAGCGCACCTTCGAGCGTGCCGGGCTGCACTTGTTTGTCTCTTATTACCGGCGCTCGCTGCCGCGCTTCCAGCAAGTGCGCGACTGGCTGCAAGACGGGCACATCGGCGAGTTGCGCCACCTTACCTGGACCCTGTGCAAGCCCCCGGGCGCCGAGGATGCCAGCGCCTCCAACTGGCGTACCGACCCGCTGATCGCCGGCGGCGGTTACTTCGCCGACCTGGCCAGCCACGGCTTTGATCTGTTCCAGTACCTGGCCGGGGATATCGTCGAGGTCTCGGGTTTTACTGCACGCCAGGCTGGAGGCTACGCAGCCGAAGATGCGGTGACGGCCTGCTGGACCTTCAGCTCGGGCGCGCTGGGCATGGGCTGCTGGAACTTTGTCGCGGACCGTCGCGAGGATCTGGTCGAGTTGATCGGCAGCCGCGGGCGCATTCAGTTCTCGGTGTTCGAAGACCAGCCGCTGCGTCTCGAAGGTGAGGTCGACGAAGTGCTGGAAGTGCCGTGCCACGCCCATATCCAGTGGCACCACGTGTTGGCGATGAACGCGCACATTCGTGGCGAGGCCGAGCATCCGTCGCTGGGCATCGAAGCATTGAAGACCGATCGGATCCTGGACAAGGTGCTACAACGTAACCCCAATCTCCCCGGGTAGTCGCGGTATACCTGTTTTCTTTGCAAGGAATAACCCGATGAAATACTGGATAGCGTTGTGGCTGGTTGTCGCAACAAGTGCAATGGCGGCCCCGCGTAGCCAAGGGACGCCAGGCGAGTTTGATTTTTATGTGCTGTCGTTATCCTGGTCACCGACCTTTTGCCTGACACACCCGAATAACGAACAGTGCTCGGGCAAGGGCTATGGCTTCGTGCTGCACGGCCTGTGGCCGCAATACGCACGGGGAGGGTGGCCGGCGTCGTGTGCGCCGCAGTCAGCCCTGAGCGGTGAAGAACTGGACAAGGGCGCGGCGCTGTTCCCGACGCGCGCGCTGCTCAAGCACGAATGGGCCAAGCACGGCACCTGCACCGGGCTCGAGCCGCTGGCCTACCTGGACAAGACCGATGCGGCGTTGGGTGGGGTGGTCATCCCCGCGCAATTGCAACCTTTCAATACGCCGCCGTCGTTGCCGGCGCGTGAGATCGAGGCGTTGTTTCGCGAGAGCAACCCGCGCCTGGGCGACCATGGCCTGGCGGTGATCTGCAAAGGCAAGGTGCTGTCGGAGGTGCGCGTGTGCCTGAGCAAGGACCTGGCGTTTGCCGGCTGCCCACGCAGCGTGAAAACCCAGTGCCGCGATGGCGATATCCGCATCCCCTCTCAGCGCTAGGGCAGCATTATGTGGTGCAGGCGCTAGACTCAATAGACCGCCGGCCGGCAGAAGGGATATCGCTTGAGCACCGACTTCGAGAGCAAGACCACGTTTCAAGGGTTGACCTTCAAGCTGTATCGCGGAGAGGGCGCCGCACTGCTCGCATTTGACCTCGCGCCGGACCTGGCCACGGTCGACTTTGTCGGCTTCAGCATCGAAGTGCGTTACCCCGGTGCCAACCACTGGGGCGTGCTGCACAACCGCCTGCACTTCGACTACCCACCCACCCCCGAACGGCCGCGCACCTTTCCTTCCACCGAGGCACCGTTCCAGAAATTTCGCTGGATTCATGTGCCCAGCGAGATCCTGCCGGGGCTGTTCCGCTACCGGGTCACTGCCTGTTATATGCAGGCCGACGGCACGCTGCGCAAAGGTGTCGGGGTGGAAGGCCAGGTCTCGCTGCAAGCGCAAACCATCAGTAACTTCGTGAACATCGGCTTTACCCGGGGTTTTGCGTCCTCCCAGGCGTATGGTGATCGTTTCGACAATGAAACCCGCATCCTGCCGCCGGCGCGCTCCGCCCCCAGGGCCTATCTGGACCTGGACATGGCGCCTTTCGAAGCCAATTACCAATGGCTGGGTTTCGAAGCCCGGCAGTTGATTCTGCAAGTGCTGGAACAGGTAGCGAATGACCCCGAACTGAGCCTCGACGCGCTGATCTACGAAAGCAAGGAACCGGACATTCTGCGCCGCCTCGAACAGCTCGGTCCGCGCCTGCGGGCGATCATCGACGACCATGGCGACCAGGGCGCCGCCGACAGCTGCGAAACCCTCAGTGCCACGCGTTTGAGCGCGGCCGGTGCGCAGGTCAAGCGCCTGCATTTTTCCAGCCAGCAGCACAACAAAGTATTGATTGTGCGGCGCGCCGGCAAGGCGATCCGGGTGCTCGGCGGCTCCACCAACTTTGCCCTGCGCGGCCTGTATATCCAGGCCAATAATGTGCTGTTGTTTGATGACGAAACGGTGGCCGGCAAGTTTGCCGAAGTCTTCGATGCCTACTGGACTGCGCCCGGTACGTTTCGCAAGAACGCGCTTGCGCAGCAATGGTGGGTGGTGCGCGACGAGCCGGGCTCCAGGGTGTCGTTGTGCTTCGCGCCGCATGCCGACAGTGCGCTATCGCTGGACCCCATCGCCACCAGCATCGAGCAAGCCACCAGTTCGGTGCTGTATTCCATCGTGTTCCTCAGCCTGATCAACGGCAAAGTGCGCACCGCGCTGGATGAGTTGATGCAGCGTGCGTTGTTCTCCTACGGCGTGGCCCAGCGCACCGGCAAGCTGGCGGTGCGCAAGCCGGATGGCTCGGTGGGCTTGCTGCCGTTCGCTTACCTGGCGAGCAATGCGCCGGCGCCGTTCAAGGCCGAGTGGTCGGGCAATGCGGGGAACATGGTGCACAACAAGTTTGTGGTGACTGATTTCAACGGCGCCAACCCCACGGTATACACCGGCTCATCCAACCTGGCCGGGGGCGGGGAGAAGAATAACGGCGACCACCTGATCCGCATCGAAGACCGCAAGATTGCCGTGGTGTACGCCATCGAGGCGTTGCGCCTGTTCGACCATTTCCACTTTCGGGTCAATGCCAGTCAGCCCGGCGCACTACAGACCCTGCGCCTGGCCAAACCGCCGGCGGCGGGGGAGAAGCCCTGGTTCGACGCTTACTACCGACCCGGCCATGTGAAGGCCCGGGACCGGGAGTTGTTCGTCAAGTAGGCAGGGTTATTTGCCGTCGAGGAAGCCCAGCAGTGCGGCATTGAACAGCGCAGGGTCCTGCAGGAACGCGAAGTGGCTGGTGTTCGGCAGGATCAGCAGGCCGGCACCGGGGATGGTCGCCGCCATGTACTCGGTGTGCTCGCGCTTGATCGCTTCGTCGTGATCGCCATCGGCGATCAGGATCGGTGTCTTGATGCTCGCCAACTGCGCGTCGGTCCAGTTCGGTTGGCTGGCCCACATATGGCTGATCTGCTCCACAAACGCGTCGTACTCTTTGGGCGTCGGCGACAGCTTGGCGTACTCCTTGCCGGCGCGTTCGATAAACGCTGCGAACGTTGGGTTTTTCTCCACGCCGTCCTTCACGCCGGCGGTCTGGGTATTGGCGGCGAAGGCGAACACCTTGCCGATACGCTCAGGGTGACGCAGGGCCAGGTCGATACCGATGATCGCGCCGTCGCTCCAACCGACGATATCGGCGCGGGGGATTTTCAGGCTGTCGAGCACGGCCACCACGTCATCGGCCATCAGGTCGTAGCCAAAGGGTTTTTCATCCCGCGAACTGCGCCCGTGGCCACGGCTGTCGATACTGATCACCGTGTGCTTGGCCGACAGCGCCTTGACCTGGTGGCCCCAGTAGTCGGAGTTGGACAGCCCGCCATGCAGCAGCACCACCGGCGATCCCTGGCCGGTGCGGGTGTAGTAGACCTTGATGCCGTTGACGGCGGCATACCCGGTTTTTGCGGCGGTTACCGGGGCGGGCGTCGGCGGCAGGGTTTCCCAGCGTTCAGCAGCCTGGGCCGTGGAGACAGACAACAACAGGCAGGCAACTGCCAGTAGACGATGTGACATGGCGATTCCTTCTTGCAGTGATCGAATAAATACTTGGTCGTGAACTCTAGCACCGGCCCCGGCCAGGTTTGTGGGCCCAGGGTGATTTTGTTCAATACCGTTTTGGAGGGGGCTTATACCGTTGTGGCCTCTTCACGGCGCATCATAAAAAGGGAACTGTAATGAGCTTGATCATTTCCATGGCTGCCTTCGCCCTGGCCACCTCCATCACACCGGGCCCGGTGAACGTGGTGGCACTGAGTTCTGGGGCGCGCTTCGGGTTTGTTGCCAGCCAGAAACACGTGTTCGGCGCCGCTGTCGGCTTTACCTTGCTGCTGGTGCTGATCGGCCTGGGCTTGCATGAAGTGCTGATGCGCTGGCCGATCCTGACCCAGGTGATCCAGTGGGGTGGGGTCGCCTTTTTGCTGTACATGGCCTGGAAACTCGCGGTGGACGATGGTCGGCTGGACGCCGATGGCAGCGCCACCGCCCCGTCGATGCTCTACGGCGCAGTCATGCAGTGGCTCAACCCCAAAGCCTGGCTGGCCTGTGTGGCCGGGATGGGGCTGTTTGTGGCGGATGGCGACGCGGCGCAGGTTTGGCTGTTTGCCGGGCTTTACCTGGTGATCTGCTACCTGTCGGTGGCGTGCTGGGCCTATGCCGGGACCTTTTTGCGGCGTTACCTGGGCAATCCCCAGGGGGTGCGCTTGTTCAACCGTTCAATGGCCGCGTTGCTGGTGGCCAGTGTGGGTTATTTGCTGATGGCTTGAGCACGTCGCGGTATTGTCCGGGCGTGGCGGCGAAGTGCTGCTTGAAGGTGCGCTGAAAATGCGCCTGGTCGGCAAAACCTGCGGCCAGGGCCACATCGGCGATCGGCTCGCCGTTGCGCAACTGGGTACGGGCAAACTGGATGCGACGGTTAACCAGAAAAGCATGCGGCGTCAGCCCGTAATACTGCTTGAAGGCGCGGATCAGGTACGACGGCGACAGCTCGGCAGCCAGGCAGATATCTTCGAGTTTCAAGGCTTGGGTGCAGTGTTCACGGATGTACTCGGCGGCGCGTTCCAGCTTGTGGTTCACCTCGCGCACCGGGGCAAGCGACGGGTTCAGGCGTTGCTGCACCTCGCTGAAATAACTTACCAGCGCGCTCTGCTTTTGCAGCAGCTCGGCCTGTTGATCCAGCAGGACCGCGTACAGCTCGATCAAGCCGTTGTACAACCGCGTGTCGCGGGTGTACGGCGTATTGAACGGGCGATAACCCTGGTCGGTGCTGAAACCCAGCTGGTATTGCAGGTCGGTCAGCCAGGGCGTGTCGAGGTACAGCATGTGATAGGACCAGGGCTGGTCGTGGATCGGGTTGCAGGCATGCACATCGCCCGGGTTCATCAGCACCACGGTGCCGGCGCTGATCTGGAAGGTCTCTGCGCCATAGTGGTAATAGCTGCGCCCTGTGGTGATTGCGCCGATCGAGAAATGCTCATGGGCATGTCGGGTATACGTGACCTTGCGCCCGTCGGCGATGGTCCGCGCCTCGATGAACGGCATACGCTCGTCGCGCCAGAAGCGTGGCGCCTGCGCGGGGTGAGCGGTAGTGTTCAGCGACATGGCGGTGGCTCCATCCCTTGAGATATCGGGGGTTTGCTGTTGGGGAGGACGGTCATGATCAAGTGTGGGAGCGGGCTTGCTCGCGAATGCGGCGGTTCAGTTATAGATGTATTCACTGACACACCGCGTTCGCGAGCAAGCCCGCTCCCACATTTTGATTTGCGTACATCAGGCGGGCACCAGGAAGGCTGCCTCCAGCAGTTGGCGGGTGTAGGCATGCTGCGGGTCGGCGAAAATCGCCTTGGCATCGCCTTGTTCCACCACCTGCCCATGTTTGACCACCATCAGCTGATGGCTTAGAGCCTTCACCACCGCCAGGTCATGGCTGATAAACAGGTAGGTCAGGTTGTACTTGGCCTGCAGGCTGCGCAGTAATTCCACCACTTGGCGCTGTACCGTGCGGTCCAGCGCGGAGGTGGGTTCATCCAGCAGGATCAGGCGCGGCTTGAGCACCAGCGCCCGGGCGATAGCGATGCGTTGGCGCTGGCCACCGGAAAACTCGTGGGGGTAGCGATTGCGCGATTCAGGGTCCAGGCCCACTTCCTTGAGCGCGGCAATAATCGCCGCTTCCTGCTCTGCCGGTGTACCCATCTTGTGAATGCGCAGGCCCTCGCCGACGATTTCGCTCACGCACATGCGCGGGCTCAAGCTGCCG
The DNA here is from genome assembly GCF_900591205.1 of Pseudomonas viridiflava. Lineage (GTDB taxonomy): Bacteria > Pseudomonadota > Gammaproteobacteria > Pseudomonadales > Pseudomonadaceae > Aquipseudomonas. The sequence goes on along the minus strand of NZ_UUPU01000078.1, from coordinate 30,480 downwards.
AAGGGGTCCTGGAACACCACCTGCATTTCCCGGCGTAAGGGGCGTACCTGTTGCTGGGTCAGGCGGTCCAGTTGCTGGCCTTCAAAGCAAATCCCGCCTTTGCTGGCGATCAAACGCAAAATCGCCAGGCCCAAGGTGGATTTACCCGAGCCGCTTTCGCCGACGATGCCCAGGGTCTGACCCTGGGGCAGGCTGAAATTGATGCCATCCACCGCCTTGACGTAATCGACGGTATTGCGCAAAAAGCCCTTCTTGATCGGGAACCATACCTTGAGGTCGTCGACCACCAGCAGCGGCGCCCCGACCGCATTGCCGGCCGGCCCGCCACTCGGTTCGGCGGCCAGCAGTTCCTGGGTGTAGGGGTGCTGCGGCGACTGGAACAGTGTCTCGCAGTCGGCCTGCTCGACAATGCAGCCCTGTTGCATCACGCACACCCGATGGGCGATGCGCCGCACCAGGTTCAGGTCATGGCTGATCAGCAGCAAGGCCATGCCCAATCGCGCCTGCAACTCTTTGAGCAATTCCAGAATCTTCAGCTGCACCGTGACGTCGAGGGCTGTGGTCGGCTCGTCGGCGATCAACAGTTCCGGCTCGTTGGCCAGGGCCATGGCGATCATCACGCGCTGGCGTTGGCCGCCGGACAGTTCGTGGGGCAGGGCCTTGAGCCGCTTGTGCGGTTCGGGGATACCCACCAGGTCCAGCAGTTCCAGGGTGCGTTGGGTGGCAACCTTGCCGGTGAGGCCCTTGTGCAGGCCGAGCACTTCGTTGATCTGCTTCTCGATGGAGTGCAGCGGGTTCAACGAGGTCATCGGCTCCTGGAAGATCATTGCGATGCGGTTGCCGCGAATATGCCGCAGGGTTTTTTCCTTGAGCGTCAGCAAGTCTTGCCCGGCGTACTCGATGGTGCCGGACGGGTGCCGCGCCAACGGGTAGGGCAGCAGCCGCAGGATCGAATGGGCGGTCACCGATTTGCCGGAGCCGCTTTCGCCGACCAGGGCCAGGGTTTCGCCGCGCTTGATATCGAAGCTCACGTTGTTCACCACACGGTGGTGGTGTTCGCCCGTGACAAACTCGACGGAGAGGTCGCGGATTTCGATCAGATTGTCCTGATTCATCTCATTTCCTCGGGTCGAAGGCATCGCGAGCGGACTCGCCGATAAACACCAGCAGACTCAACATGATCGCCAGCACTGCAAACGCGCTCATGCCCAGCCACGGTGCTTGCAGGTTGGATTTGCCCTGGGCCACCAGTTCACCCAACGAAGGCGAACCCGCAGGCAGGCCGAAGCCGAGAAAATCCAGGGCGGTCAGGGTGCCGATGGCGCCGGTTAGAATAAAGGGCATGAAGGTCATGGTCGACACCATGGCATTGGGCAGGATGTGGCGGAACATGATCGCGCCATTCTGCATGCCCAACGCCCTGGCGGCGCGCACGTATTCCAGGTTGCGCCCGCGCAGGAACTCGGCGCGCACCACGTCCACCAGGCTCATCCACGAAAACAGCAGCATGATGCCCAGCAGCCACCAGAAGTTCGGTTGTACAAAGCTGGCGAGGATGATCAGCAGGTACAGCACCGGCAACCCGGACCAGATCTCCAGAAAGCGCTGCCCGGCCAGGTCGACCCAGCCGCCATAGAAACCCTGCAAGGCCCCGGCGATCACGCCGATGATCGAGCTGAGCACGGTCAGGGTCAGGGCAAACAGCACTGACACTCGAAAACCGTAGATCACTCGGGCCAGCACATCGCGGCCCTGGTCATCGGTGCCCAGCAGGTTGACTGAAGACGGCGGCGCAGGGGCCGGCACTTTCAGGTCGTAGTTGATGCTCTGGTAGCTGAACGGGATCGGCGCCCATAACGTCCAGGCGTCCTTGGCCTTGAGCAGCTCCTGGATATACGGGCTCTTGTAGTTGGCCTCCAGCGGGAATTCGCCGCCGAAGGTGGTCTCCGGGTAGCGTTTGAGGGCCGGGAAATACCAGTCGCCGTCAAAGTGCACCGCCAGTGGCTTGTCGTTGGCGATCAACTCTGCGCCCAGGCTGAGCACAAACAGAATCAGGAACAGCCACAGCGACCACCAGCCACGCTTATTGGCCTTGAAACGCTCGAACCGGCGGCGATTGAGGGGGGATAGATTCATCTCAATGCTCCCGGCTGGCGAAGTCGATACGCGGATCGACCAGGGTGTAGGTGAGGTCGCCGATCAGCTTCACGATCAGCCCCAGCAAGGTGAAGATAAACAGCGTGCCGAACACCACCGGGTAGTCGCGGTTGATCGCCGCTTCAAAGCTCATCAGGCCCAGGCCGTCGAGGGAGAAGATCACTTCCACCAGCAACGAGCCGGTGAAGAAGATGCCGATAAAGGCCGAGGGGAAACCGGCGATCACCAACAGCATCGCGTTGCGGAACACATGGCCATAGAGCACGCGATGGTTGGTCAGGCCCTTGGCCTTGGCGGTGACCACGTACTGCTTGTTGATTTCGTCGAGGAAGCTGTTTTTGGTCAGCAGGGTCATGGTCGCGAAGTTGCCGATCACCAGGGCGGTGATCGGCAGCGCCAAGTGCCAGAAGTAATCGAGGATCTTGCCGCCCCAGCTCAGTTCGTCAAAATTGTTGGACGTGAGCCCGCGCAAGGGGAACCAGTCGAAATAGCTGCCACCGGCAAACACCACGATCAGCAGGATCGCGAACAGGAATGCCGGGATCGCATAGCCGACGATGATCGCCGAGCTGGTCCACACGTCAAAGTGGCTGCCGTGCCGCGTGGCCTTGGCGATCCCCAGGGGGATCGACACCAGGTACATGATCAGCGTGCTCCATAACCCGAGGGAGATGGAAACCGGCATCTTTTCCTTGATCAGGTCGATGACCTTGGCGTCCCGGAAGAAGCTGTTGCCGAAATCCAGTTGGGCGTAGTTCTTGACCATGATCCACAAGCGTTCCGGCGCCGACTTGTCGAAGCCGTACATCTTTTCGATTTCCTTGATCAGTGCCGGGTCCAGGCCCTGGGCGCCACGGTAGCTGCTGGAACCGGCCACCGAGACTTCGGCACCGCCGCCGGCAATCCGGCTGGTGGCGCCTTCAAAACCTTCGAGCTTGGCGATCATTTGCTCCACCGGGCCACCGGGGGCGGCCTGGATGATCACAAAGTTGATCAGCAAGATCCCGAACAGCGTGGGGATAATCAGCAACAGGCGGCGAACAATATAAGCCAGCATTTAATCGCCTCCGCTCGCCGGGTCGGCGGTCTGGGTGGTGTCGAGGGTTACCGCGGCTTTGGCGTCGGGCTTGGCCCACCAGGTGGCCGTGCCCACGTCGTAGCGCGGCGGGACTTTCGGGTGGCCAAGGTGATCCCAGTAGGCCACGCGGAAGGTCTTGATATGCCAGTTGGGGATCACGTAGTAGCCAAACTGCAGCACGCGGTCCAGGGCCTTGGCATGGGCGACCAGGCTTTTACGCGAGTCGGCGTCGATCAATTCTTCTACCAGCTGATCGACAGCCGGGTCTTTGAGCCCCATGTAGTTGCGGCTGCCGGGCTTGTCGGCGCTGGAGGACTTCCAGAACTCGCGCTGTTCGTTACCCGGCGAGGTGGATTGCGGGAAGCTGCCCACCAGCATGTCGAAGTCCCGTGAGCGGATCCGGTTGACGAACTGCGAGACGTCCACGCGACGGATCACCAGGTCGATGCCCAGGTCGGCCAGGTTGCGCTTGAAGGGCAGCAGGATACGTTCGAACTCGGTCTGGGCCAGCAGGAACTCGATGGTCACCGGTTTGCCGGTGGTGTCGACCATCTTGTCGTCAACGATACGCCAGCCGGCTTCCTGCAACAGCTGGTACGCCTCGCGCTGCTGAGTGCGGATCATGCCGCTGCCGTCGGTTTTCGAGGGCTCGAAGGCTTGAGTGAAGACTTCGGCGGGGATTTTGTCGCGCAGCGGTTCGAGGATCTTCAGCTCATCCGGGCCCGGCAGGCCGGTGGCGGCCATTTCCGAGTTTTCGAAGTAACTGCGGGTGCGGGTATAGGCGCCGTTGAACAGCTGCTTGTTGCTCCACTCAAAATCCAGCAACAGGCTGATGGCCTTGCGCACTCGCACGTCCTGGAACATTTGCTTGCGCGTGTTGAACACGAAACCCTGCATGCCGGTGGGGTTGCCGTTGGGGATCTCTTCTTTGATCAACCGGCCCTGGGCCACGGCGGGAATGTTGTAGGCGTTGGCCCAGTTCTTCGCACTGAATTCCAGCCAGTAGTCGAACTGCCCGGCCTTCAAGGCTTCCAGGGACACGGTGCTGTCGCGGTAGTAATCGGTGATGCGGTTATCGAAATTGTAGAAACCTTTGGTGACGGGCAGGTCCTTGGCCCAGTAATCCTTGACCCGCTCGTAGCGGATCATGCGTCCGGCTTTCACCTCTGCCACCTTGTACGGCCCGCTGCCCAGCGGCACTTCCAGGTTGCCCTTGGCGAAGTCGCGGGTGGCCCACCAATGCTTGGGCAATACCGGCAGTTGCCCGAGGATCAGCGGCAATTCGCGGTTATTGGTGCGTTTGAACTTGAACAGCACCCGCAGCGGGTCTTCGGCGACCACTTCATCAACATCGGCATAGTAGGTACGGTAGATCGGCGAGCCTTCCTTCATCAGTTCCTGGAAACTGAACACCACGTCTTCGGCACGGATCGGGTGGCCGTCATGGAACCGCGCTTCGGGCCGCAGGTAGAAACGCACCCAACTGTTGTCGGGCGCCTTTTCGATCTTGCCGGCCACCAGGCCGTATTCGGTGATCGGTTCATCCAGGCTTTGCATGGCCAGGGTGTCGTAGATCAGGCCGATATTGTCGGCCGGCACACCCTTGCTGATAAACGGGTTGAGGCTGTCGAAGCCGCCCATGCTCGATTCGCGGAAGGTGCCGCCCTTGGGCGCATCCGGGTTTACGTAGTCGAAGTGCTTGAAGTCGGCGGGGTATTTCGGCGGTTCGTTGTAGAGCGTCAGCGCATGTTGCGGCGCGGCGTGGGCCGCGGTGCACAGCAACAGGCTGCCAAGCAGTACGTTGCGCAAATACATCATTGGGCTTTCTCCGAAGCTTTCAGCCACCACGCGCTCAGGCCCAGGCTGTAGGGCGGCGTAGTGACAAAGGCGAACCGGTTGCGGTACGCCAAGCGATGATAGTTGAGGAACCAATTGGGAATGCTGTAGTGCTGCCACAGCAGCACCCGGTCCAGGGCGCGGCCGGCGGCCAATTGTTCTTCGCGGGTCTGCGCCGCCAGCAATTGTTCCAGCAGGTGATCGACGATGGGGTTATTGATGCCTGCGTAGTTCTTGCTGCCCTTGATCGCGGCCTGGCTGGAGTGGAAGTACTGCCACTGCTCAAGGCCGGGGCTCAGGGTCTGGTTGAGGGTGATCAGGATCATGTCGAAGTCGAACTGATCCAGACGCTGCTTGTATTGCGCCCGGTCCACCGTGCGCAGGCGTGCGTCGATGCCGATGCTGATCAGGTTCTCGACATAGGGCTGCAGGATGCGCTCCAGGTTCGGGTTGACCAGCAGGATTTCGAAGCGCAGCGGTTGCCCGTCCTTGTTCTGCAGGCGTTGCCCCGACAACTTCCAGCCGGCGTCGCCGAGCAGGGCCAGGGCACGGCGCATGGTTTCGCGAGGGATGCCGCGCCCATCAGTCTGCGGCAGGCTGAAGGCTTGGGTAAACAAATTGGGCGGCAACTGGTCGCGGTAGGGTGAGAGCATCAACCATTCATGGCCGGTCGGGACCCCTGTGGCGGCGAACTCGCTGTTGGGGTAGTAGCTCAAGCTGCGTTTATAGGCGCTGCTGAACAGGGTGCGGTTGGTCCACTCGAAGTCGAACATCAGCCCCAGGGCTTCGCGCACCTTGGTCTGGCTGAAGGTCGGGCGGCGGCTGTTCATGAACAGGCCCTGGCTTTGAGTCGGAATCTGGTGGGCGATCTGCGCCTTGATCACGTCGCCACGATTGACCGCCGGGAAGTTGTAGCCATTGGCCCAGTTCTTGGCCTGGTGCTCGATGTAGATATCGAACTCGCCGGCCTTGAAGGCTTCGAACGCCACGTCACTGTCGCGGTAGAACTCCACTTCGACCTTGTCGTAGTTATAGAAACCCTGGTTGACCGGCAGGTCTTTGCCCCAGTAATCCTTGACCCGTTCAAACACCAGTTGGCGGCCCGGGGTCACCTTGCTGATACGGTACGGGCCGCTGCCCAGCGGCGGTTCGAAGGTGGTGGCCTTGAAGTCGCGGTTCTTCCAGTAGTGCTGGGGCAGTACCGGCAGTTCGCCCAGGCGCAGGATCAACAGCGGGTTGCCGGCGCGCTTGAAGACAAAGCGGATGCGATGGCGGTTGAGGATGTCGACCCGTGCCACTTCCTGCAGGTTGGTGCGGTATTGCGGGTGGCCTTCGGTCAGCAGGGTGCGGTAGGAAAACGCCACGTCATCGGCGGTAATCGGCCTGCCATCGTGAAAACGTGCTTCGGGGCGCAGGTTGAACACCACCCAACTGCGGTCTTCGCTGTATTCCACCGACTGGGCGATCAACCCATAGCTGGAGGTCGGTTCATCGCCGGAGGGCGCATACAGACCGGTGCCGACCATCAACGGCTCGTTCAGCTCGTTGACGCCGTATTGCAGGAAGTTGGGGGTGGACACCGGGCTTGAGCCCTTGAAGGTGTAAGGGTTGAGCGTATCGAACGTGCCAAATGCCATCACCCGCAAGGTCCCGCCTTTCGGCGCTGCAGGGTTTACCCAATCGAAGTGGGTGAATTTGGCCGGGTACTTGAGCCTGCCGAACTGCGTATAACCGTGGCTCTCGGTAATCGTCGCGTTCGCAGCAAAGCTCAAGGCCAGAGTTATTAGTAGAAGGAGGGGACGCGTCAAGTCAGAGATCCGATCCAGGCAGCTTGGGCTTTATGATCGGTACAGTAACAGCTTGTTCCGGTTGGAAAAAGCCGCTCGGGAACACCGCAGATCCAATGTGGGAGGGGGCTCGCCCCCGATAGCGGTATATCAGCCAATGAATCGGGTGGCTGACAAACTGCTATCGGGGGCAAGCCCCCTCCCACAATTAGCTTGGCGGTGTGCTTGATGCCTTAGCGCGGTCCGGAAACCACCAGCATCTGCCCAGGCTTCAATGCCTGCCCAGTACGCGGGTTCCAGCGTTTGAGATGTTGCATCTCGACGTTGAAGCGCTTGGCGACGATGTACAGCGAGTCGCCTTTCTTGACCTTGTACTGCACCGGCTTTTTGCTGTCGGCCTTGGCCACCAGCTTGCGGGTGTCCTGCATCACCAGGGTCTGGCCTACCTTGAGGGCTTGGCCGTTGAGCTTGTTCCAGCGCTGCAGGTCATGTACATCGACCTTGTTCGCCTTGGCGATGAGGGTGAGGTTGTCGCCACTGCGGACCTTGTAGTTGCGGGTGCGCCCGGCCACTCGCGCGGTCTCAACTTCGTCGAATACCTGCTTTTTCGGGCGCATTGCCAGTAACTCTTCAGGCTTCATCGTCGAAAGCGTGCTGGTGAGCAGTTGCGCCTTGGAACTCGGCACCAGCAAATGCTGGGGGCCGTCCAGGGTGGTACGCTGTTTGAGCGCCGGGTTGAGCTGGAACAGCTCGTCTTCGTCGATTTCAGCCAGCGCGGCGACCCGTGACAGGTCCATGCTTTGCTTGACTTCAACCACTTCGAAATACGGCGTGTTGGCGATCGGGTTCAGGTTGACGCCATAGGCCTCGGGTGCCAGCACCACTTGGGACAACGCCAGGAACTTGGGCACGTAGTCCTTGGTTTCCTGGGGCAGGGGCAGGTTCCAGTAGTCGGTCGGCAGGCCGAGCTTTTCGTTGCGCTCAATGGCCCGGCTGACCGTGCCTTCGCCGGCGTTATAGGCCGCCAGGGCCAGCAGCCAGTCGCCGTTGAACATGTCGTGCAGACGGGTCAGGTAGTCCAGGGCGGCAGTGGTGGAGGCGGTGATATCGCGGCGACCGTCGTAGGCGCGGGTCTGGCGCAGGTTGAAGTAGCGCCCGGTGGAGGGGATGAACTGCCACAGGCCGACCGCATCGCTGCGCGAATAGGCCATTGGGTTGTAGGCACTTTCAATCACTGGCAGCAGCGCCAGCTCCAGGGGCATGTTGCGTTCTTCAAGGCGTTCGACGATGTAATGAATGTAGAGGCTGCCGCGTTCACCGGCGTTCTCCAGGAAGGACGGGTTGCTGGCGAACCACAAGCGCTGTTGCTCGATGCGCGGGTTGACGCCCAGGCCCTCCTGCAATTGAAAGCCCCGTCGCATGCGTTCCCAGACATCCTGGGGTACTTCGGGGCTGGGCTTCTCTGATAGCCAAATAGGTTTTTGCTTGATCTTGGCGGCAAGATTGGGTTTGGGTTGCACGGTGGATTGTGCAGCGAAATTTGTCGATTGGCAGCCCGCCAGAGTCGCGGACACGGCCACCGCCACGGCTTGAGCCAGGCGGGTCAATGCGTCTGAATGGTTGGATTTACGAATAGATGACGACATTGGCTGGAAGTAAGTTCCGGGCAAAAATGTCGGGCGATTCTAGAAAGCACTTTGGTTGCGGTCAACCATTCAGAAAATCCGTATCAGATTGCATCCCGTTAGAACTTATCTTTCCATGCCCTCAAACTAGCAAACACCTCGGCCCCAGAGCGGTTGTCGCGGCCATTCCGTTCGTCCGCTTTTTGTTTAACGGATGTTTCAGAGGTACGCAAAAAAGGGTTAGTACGTTTTTCCAGGGCCAGGTTGGAGGGCAGCGTCATCTCACCGCGGGCCCGCAATTGGTTGACGTGTTCCACCCGTTTGGCGATATCGGCATTGTCTGGCTCCACGGCCTGGGCAAATTTGAGGTTACTTTGTGTGTACTCGTGGGTGCAGTACACCAGGGTGTCGGCAGGCAGGGCGGCCAGGCGCTCCAGCGAGGTGTGCATCTGCTCTGGCGTGCCTTCGAACAGGCGCCCGCAACCCGCAGCGAACAGGGTATCGCCACACAACAACACCCCCTGGTGATAAAAGGCGATGTGGCCCAGGGTGTGGCCGGGCACGGCGTAGACATCGAAGTCCCAGCCCAGCACGGTGATGCGGTCGTTATCCTGCAGGGCCACATCCCGCGCCGGGATCTTTTCATTCGCCGGGCCGTAGACCTTGGCGTCGGTCAGATTTTTGAGTTGTTCGACACCGCCGACATGATCATGGTGATGGTGGGTCACCAGGATGTCGCTGAGGGCCCACTGCGGGTTCTGCTTGAGCCAGGCCAGCACGGGCGCGGCGTCGCCGGGGTCGACCACGGCGCAGCGTTGGGTGTGCGGGTCCTGTAACAACCAGATGTAGTTATCGGTGAAGGCGGGCAGGGCACTGATCTGTATCATTCTTCGATTCGCCAAGCTGAACACATTGGTGCATCTTAGAACGTCTAGGCGAGTTGGAGAATGCAATGACTGATAAAGCGTTCGCCCAGGCCGATCCTGAGTGGCTGGCGTTGATCGGCGCAGCCCGTGAATGGCTGTCCGGGCCGATCGGGCAATTTTTGCTGGATGAAGAACGGCGCATGCTCGAAGACGAGTTGGGCCGGTTCTTTGGTGGCTACCTGGTGCATTACGGCCCGTCTGCCCAGACCCCGCCCGCCGCGCCGCAGGTGCAACGCAATGTGCGCCTGGGGGCGCCGTTGCCGGGGGTGGAAATTGTGTGCGAGGAACAAGCCTGGCCCTTGAGCGAGCACGCTGCCGATGTGGTGGTATTGCAGCATGGCCTGGATTTCTGCCTGTCGCCCCACGGCTTGCTGCGCGAAGCGGCGAGCAGTGTGCGCCCTGGCGGCCATTTGCTGATTATCGGGATCAACCCCTGGAGCAGTTGGGGCCTGCGCCATGTGTTCGCCCACGACGGCCTGCGCCAGGCCCGCTGCATCTCGCCATCACGGGTTAGCGACTGGCTGAACCTGCTGGGCTTCGCGCTGGAGAAACGCCGCTTCGGGTGCTATCGTCCGCCGCTTGCCTCGACCAAGTGGCAAGGCCGTCTGGCCGGCTGGGAACGCCGGGCGGGTGCCTGGCAACTGTCGGGTGGCGGCTTCTATTTATTGGTAGCACGCAAGATTGTGGTCGGGCTGCGGCCCGTGCGTCAGGTGCAGCGTCAGCCGATGGGCAAGCTGGTGCCGATGCCGATGGCCAAGGTCAACCGCAAGCAAAGCGAACCGTAGAACCTTTTTTGATATCACCCCGCCTGTTTTGATGGAAGCAACGATGACCGATAGCGTAGAACTCTTCACCGATGGCGCCTGCAAGGGCAACCCGGGCCCTGGCGGCTGGGGCGCGTTGCTGGTGTGCAAAGGCGTGGAGAAGGAGTTGTGGGGCGGCGAAGCCAACACCACCAACAACCGCATGGAGCTGATGGGCGCCATTCGCGGGCTGGAAGAGCTCAAGCGCCGCTGCAACGTGCTGCTGGTGACCGACTCGCAATACGTGATGAAAGGCATCAACGAGTGGATGGTCAACTGGAAGAAGCGTGGCTGGAAGACTGCCGCCAAGGAACCGGTAAAAAACGCCGACCTGTGGCAACTGCTCGATGAACAATGCAATCGCCATGACATCACCTGGAAGTGGGTTCGCGGGCACATCGGCCACCCTGGCAACGAGCGCGCCGACCAGCTCGCCAACAGAGGCGTGGACGAAGTGCGCGGCTACAAGCAGAGCTGAGGCTGGCTGACGTGTTAACATCGCGCCCTTTGATACACATCACACCGTTGAGAGCTGAACCCTGATGGCCATCCGATCTGTTGTACTCGATACCGAAACCACCGGCATGCCGGTGACCGACGGCCACCGGATCATTGAAATCGGCTGTGTCGAACTGATGGGGCGGCGCCTGACCGGGCGTCATTTTCACGTCTACCTGCAACCGGATCGCGACAGTGACGAAGGCGCGATCGGCGTCCACGGCATCACCGATGAATTCCTCAAGGGCAAACCGCGTTTCGCTGAAGTCGCGGACGAGTTCTTCGAGTTCATCAACGGTGCGCAGCTGATCATCCATAACGCGGCGTTCGACGTCGGCTTCATCAACAACGAATTTGCCCTGATGGGGCAGACGGACCGTGCGGACATTTCCCAGCACTGTTCGATCCTCGACACCTTGATGATGGCCCGTGAGCGTCACCCCGGCCAACGCAACAGCCTCGATGCCTTGTGCAAACGCTATGGTGTCGACAACTCCGGCCGTGAACTCCACGGCGCGTTGCTCGACTCCGAGATTCTCGCCGACGTCTACCTGACCATGACCGGCGGGCAGACCAGCCTGTCGCTGGCGGGCAATGCGTCGGACGGCAGCGGTTCGGCGGAAGGCTCGGGCAACCGCCCTTCGGAAATCCGTCGCCTGCCGGCGGATCGCAAGCCGACTACCATCATCCGCGCCAGCGAGCAGGACCTGGCCGAGCATGCGGCGCGCCTGGAAGCGATTGCCAAGTCGGCGGGTGCGCCGGCATTGTGGACCCAACTGACCCCGCAATATTCCCAAGACTGAACACGGTCAAAAATTTGGGAGCGGGCTTGCTCGCGAATGCGGTGTGTCAGTCGCCCTATGCATTGACTGAACCACCGCATTCGCGAGCAAGCCCGCTCCCACAGTTGATCTTCATCGTCGGCAAAATCTTCATTCGCCACATCCGGTCCCACCTTCTACCCTTGAGTACATAGCCCTCAGGACTCTACGCGCTCATGTACAAAGACCTGAAGTTCCCCGTTCTGATCGTGCACCGTGACATCAAGGCCGACACCGTTGCCGGTGACCGGGTCCGAGGCATCGCCAAAGAACTGGAGCAAGAGGGCTTCAGCATTTTTTCTGCAGTGGACTACGCCGAAGGGCGGCTGGTGGCCTCAACCCATCACGGCCTCGCGTGCATGCTGATTGCCGCCGAAGGCGCCGGCGAAAATACCCACCTGCTGCAAAACATGGTCGAGCTGATCCGCCTGGCGCGGGTGCGGGCGCCTGCCCTGCCGATCTTCGCACTGGGCGAGCAAGTCACCCTGGAAAACGCGCCGGCCGATGCCATGAGCGAGCTTAACCAGTTGCGCGGGATTCTGTATCTGTTCGAAGACACGGTGCCGTTTCTCGCCCGGCAAGTGGCCCGTGCGGCGCGCACCTACCTGGATGGCTTGTTGCCGCCTTTTTTCAAAGCGCTGGTGCAGCACACCGCCGACTCCAATTACTCCTGGCACACCCCCGGCCATGGCGGCGGCGTGGCCTATCGTAAAAGCCCGGTGGGGCAGGCGTTTCATCAGTTTTTCGGGGAAAACACCCTGCGCTCCGACTTGTCGGTCTCGGTGCCCGAGCTGGGCTCGCTGCTCGATCATACCGGGCCGCTGGCGGAAGCTGAGGCTCGCGCTGCGCGCAACTTCGGCGCCGACCATACGTTCTTCGTGATCAATGGCACCTCGACCGCCAACAAAATCGTGTGGCACTCCATGGTGGGGCGCGATGACTTGGTGCTGGTGGACCGCAATTGCCACAAGTCGGTGTTGCACTCGATCATCATGACCGGCGCCATCCCGCTGTACCTGTGCCCGGAGCGTAACGAGCTGGGGATCATCGGGCCGATTCCGCTCAGCGAATTCAGCCCGGAGTCGATTCGCGCCAAGATCGAAGCCAGCCCCCTGGCCCGTGGTCGCCCGCCTAAGGTCAAGCTGGCGGTGGTCACCAACTCGACCTACGACGGCCTGTGCTACAACGCCGAGCTGATCAAGCAGCAATTGGGCAACAGTGTCGAGGTGTTGCACTTTGACGAAGCCTGGTACGCGTATGCGGCCTTCCACGAGTTCTTCGCCGGGCGCTACGGCATGGGCACCTCGCGCACGCCGGACAGCCCGCTGGTGTTCACCACCCACTCCACCCACAAGCTGCTGGCGGCGTTCAGTCAGGCATCAATGATCCATGTACAGGACGGCGGCGCTCGCCAGCTGGACCGTGACCGTTTCAACGAAGCGTTCATGATGCATATCTCCACCTCGCCGCAATACAGCATCATCGCCTCACTGGATGTGGCCTCGGCGATGATGGAAGGCCCCGCCGGGCGTTCGCTGTTGCAGGAAATGTTCGACGAAGCCCTGAGCTTTCGCCGCGCCCTGGCCAACCTGCGCCAGCATATCGCTGCCGAAGACTGGTGGTTTTCGATCTGGCAGCCGCCCTCGGTGGCGGGCATTGATCGGGTGGCCACGGCGGACTGGCTGCTGCAACCCCAGGACGATTGGCACGGTTTTGGGGATGTTGCCGAAGATTACGTGCTCCTGGACCCGATCAAAGTGACCCTGGTGATGCCTGGCCTCACAGCCGGCGGCGCCTTGAGCGATTGCGGGATCCCTGCGGCAGTGGTCAGCAAGTTTCTCTGGGAGCGTGGCCTGGTGGTAGAAAAGACCGGGCTGTATTCCTTCCTCGTGCTGTTTTCCATGGGTATCACCAAGGGCAAATGGAGTACCTTGCTCACCGAGTTACTGGAGTTCAAGCGCAGTTACGACGCCAATGTCAGCCTGGCCAGTTGTTTGCCATCGGTGTTCGCCCAAGGCCCGATGCGTTATCAGGGCCTGGGTTTGCGCGACCTGTGCGATCAATTGCATAGCTGTTACCGTAGCAACGCGACGGCCAAGCACCTTAAGCGGATGTACACGGTGCTGCCGGAAATCGCGATGAAACCCGCGCACGCCTACGATCAGTTGGTCAGGGGGGAAGTGGAAGCAGTGTCGATCGACGCGTTGCCAGGGCGCATCGCTGCCGTGATGCTGGTGCCTTATCCACCCGGGATTCCGCTGATCATGCCGGGTGAGCGCTTTACCGAGTCAACCCGATCCATCGTTGATTACCTGGCGTTTGCCCGGACCTTCGATAGCAGTTTCCCCGGTTTTGTCGCGGATGTTCATGGGTTGCAACACGAAGACGACGGCACGGGTCGTTGTTACACCGTCGATTGCATCAAGGGTTAAAAATGTTTATGCAGGCTGTAATGAACCCGAAGTATCCGGGGCTCAGTGTTCGGGTGGCCGACGAAGGCTTTGATGCCTACGTATGGGGCAATGACTTCAGCTTTGAGGTCAGCGCCTACGGTGAGCCGCAAATGGGCAAGCGGGTCGATCAATGGCCCGTGGAGCGCATTGTGCCGTACCGCAAGTGCTATGGCATCGACCCCGAAGAGTTCGCCAGCTTTCGCGATGCGCCTGACAGTGCGATCTTCATGGCCTACCTGGATGATCGGGCGGTGGGGCATATCGTGGTCAGCACCAACTGGAACGGCTTTGCCCACGTCGATGAACTGGCAGTGGCCTTGCCCGCACGCCGCCACGGGGTGGCCAAGGCCCTGCTGGATGTGGCGCAGTTCTGGAGCCGCAAGAAAAACCTGCCAGGCATGATGCTGGAAACCCAGAACAACAACCTGGGCGCCTGCCGGTTGTATGAACGCAGCGGCTATGTGATGGGCGGGATCGACCACCTGCGTTATCGCGGGATTGATCCGCAGACCCGTGAGGTGGCGATTTTCTGGTATCGGTTGTTCAAGGCCGAAGTCGGACTGGCTTAAATCGCCATCAGGCTTTGCGCCTTTTGGGTGACGATCTCCAGCAACGCATTGAGCGCCGGTGAGGCCACGCCATCCTTCAGTGTCAGCGCATACAGGCTGACCATGATCGGCGGCGACACCGGGCATGCATCCAGCCCCGCCTCGCGAGCGCCGAACGCGGTGAACGGGTCGACAATCGCCAAACCTTCACCGGCCTCGACCATGCTGCGCATCATCTGGTAGGTCTGGACCCGCGTCTGCACCACCGGCAGCGGGCGCAAGGCTTGCAGCTTGGCGTCCAGCAGGCGGCTGAGCGGGTCTTGCCCCTCCAGCCCGATCATAGATTGGCCGGCGAGGTCCTGCAGTGCACTGTACTTTTGCTTGGGCTTGAGCCAGCCATGGGGCGCCAGCAATTGCAATTTGCCTTGGGCCAGCACGCTGCTCTGGATTTGCGGGTGTTCTGGGTCATGCAGGCTCAGCCCCACGTCGGCTTCGTGCAGCAGCAGGCTTTTGACGATGTCCCGGGTCGGCTGGCTCGACAGGTTGCAGGGAGTGTCCTGGAAGCGCCGGCGCAGTAGCGCGATGCTTTGGGGCAACAGTTGATTGGCCAGTGGCGGTGTGCACAGGGCGCGCAGGGTTGGGGCGTGATGGTGTTTCAAGCGGCTGGCCAGGCGCTGCACCGGCTCCAGTGCTTCATACAGATGGGCAATCGCGGCCTGCAATTCCAGGGTCTCACGCGTGGCTTGCAAGCGCCCGCGGACGCTGGCAAACAGCATGAACCCCAGTTGCTGCTCGGCCTCCTGGAGCGCCGCGTCTACATCGCCCACGGGGAGTTGCAACCATTCGGCGGCCGTGCCGAGGTGTCCGGTCTGCAAGATGGCCTGAATCACTTCGATATGACGTAAACGCATGGCCGGAGTCTAGGGTCAGCAGGGCGGGGATTCAATGGCCCGGTAAAAAAGAGCGGGGCCGTTCCAATTACCCTGTAGGCAAGTGCAACCCGCAGGACGTATAACCCACGTGATCACCGAGGAAAAAGGGGAGCCTCACAATGCCACGACTCACAGCTGTCGGAACACTAAGTAGCCAGCGCGGTTTTACGCGGTGGGCGGTGCTGGTGGTGCTGGTCATCATTGGGTTATTGGCACTCGCGCTGGGGCCGCGGCTGTTCGGTGATGTAGCGTTGGCGGAAATTGCCACGGCCAAGGCTCAGGTGGCTACATTGGGCAAGGCCGTTGAACAGTTCCACCAAGACACCGGTCGCTACCCCACCGATGAAGAGGGCCTGGACGCCCTGGTCAAGCAGCCTGCGGGTGAGGCGCAATGGACTGGGCCCTACGTCGACGAAGACTTGCTGAGCGACCCGTGGGGCGTCGCTTATCAGTACCACTACCCGCCAACCCAGGCTCGCACGCCTTTCGACCTGTTTTCGTTCGGCAAGGACCGGACAGTGGGTGGTGTGGGGGAGAACAAGGATATTACCTACGGCGACCAGTGAATCATCTGGCATTAACCGCCGACCTGATTAAAATGGCTCGTCTGATCATCAACGACCATTACAACAAAAACAGGTCTGGTCTCATATGCCTCTACCCTCGACATTTCTCGGGGTAACGGCCAAGCAACTGCTGGTTCTTTTGACCATCGGCTGCGTGGCTGCTTATCTCTTCGGCAGTCACGACGACATCACGCCCGAAAACCTCGCACTCGAAACGTTTATCCGCGCCCAGGAACCCGTGGCTGAGCAGGTGGGTGCAGTGCTGGGTATCACGCTGGTCAGGCAGGTGGTGGCGTATCCCGCGCACAATTCGCCGGGCTATAAGCGCTTGATGTATGCGGTGGAGGGCGAGCGGGGGAGGTTGATGGTGGCGCTCAAGCAAATGGACGGCGAGGAAGGGGCTGAAGTGACGGAGCTTCGCAGGCCATGATCGCCCAGCCCAGTCAATGCCGTCATTGGCCAGGACTGAGCAGGTACGTTCGCGGGATCAGCTTATGAAGCGAGGGTGGTTTGCGATTCGCGGACGATGATGGTCCCCGACTGGATCAGTTTGAACTCATCGCCTTCCAGTTTTTCTACACGGTCGCCAATGGCCAGCTTGTAGGTGGTGGTGGGTGCCGAGCCAGCCAGGTCGCCTTGCGCCGGGTTGGATTCCTGGAACTCATGCACCGAGTACACACGTCCTTCTGCGTCTCTGGCATGAAACTGTCCGACTAGTACTGCTGCCATCTGTTTAGAACCTCTGGAGATAAACACTCGATTTGCGGTTCTGTAGACCGTCATAGTGCGGGGTAGTTTACCTATGGAAAAAAATAAAATTCGCTGATGTTTTCAGACGCTTCCTGCGCATCGTGGTGCGAGACAAACACCCGGCGGATGAGCAAAACCTTCTGGTGATCGCGTCGCGAAGCCTCTATAACTACTAGCTCCTTTAGTCAGACGTCGGGAAACCCCAATGAGCAAGGTCTACACGATTGCCGTCCTGGTTGGCAGCTTGAGAAAAGACTCGATCAACCGCAAGGTCGCGCTGGCACTGGCCGAACTGGCCCCTGCCAACCTGAAGTTGAACATTGTGGAAATTGGCGATTTGCCGCTCTACAACGAAGACATCGACGGTGCTGCGCCACCGGCAGCCTACAGTACTTTCCGTCAGCAGGTACGTTCATCCGACGCGGTGCTGTTTGTGACCCCCGAGTACAACCGCTCCGTACCCGCGCCGTTGAAGAACGCGATTGACGTGGGCTCCCGCCCCTATGGGCAGAGCGCCTGGAGCGGCAAGCCGGGCGCGATCATCAGCGTATCGCCGGGTGCCATTGGCGGCTTTGGTGCCAACCACCATCTGCGCCAGTCCCTGGTGTTCCTCGACGTGCCTTGCATGCAGCAGCCTGAGGCTTACCTCGGCGGCGCGGGCAGCGTGTTTGATGAGTCGGGCAAGGTATCGGAAAAGACCAAGCCGTTCCTGCAAGCGTTTATTGATGCCTACGCCAAGTGGGTGGAAAAACAACACGCTTGATTTGACAACCAGATCCAATGTGGGAGGGGGGCAAGCCCCCTCCCACAGTTTTAGCTCAGCGCAGCCAGTTGGTGCGCGCCAGTTCAATCACCTCGTCACCGCGCCCGCTCATCACCGCCTTGAGCATATACAGGCTGAAGCCTTTGGCCTGTTCCAGCTTGATACTGGGCGGCATTACCAGCTCCTGAGTGGCCGTGACCACATCCACCAGCACCGGTCCGTCATGGGCCAGGGCGCGGCGCAGGGCCGGTTCCAGGTCTTCGGATTGCTCCACGCGAATACCGAGGATGCCCATGGCGTTGGACATGGCGGCGAAGTCCGGGTTTTTCAGCTCGGTGCCGGCATCCAGGTAACCTGCCGCCTTCATTTCCATGGCGACGAACCCCAGGGATGAGTTATCGAACACGATGACTTTAACCGGCAAGTTCAACTGTGCCAGTGAGATGAAATCCCCCATCAGCATCGCAAACCCGCCGTCGCCGGACATCGAAATCACCTGTCGCCCAGGGAATGCAGCTTGTGCGCCGATCGCCTGGGGCATGGCATTGGCCATGGAACCGTGGTTGAACGAGCCGATCAGACGGCGCTGGCCATTCATCTTCAAGTAACGTGCGGCCCATACGGTGGGCGAGCCGACGTCGGCGGTGAAAATCGCATCGTCGTCGGCCAGTTCGCTGAGCAACCGCGCCACGTATTGCGGGTGAATAGGCCGATTGGCTTTGGACGGTTGTGCCAGGTCATCCAGGCCCTGACGGGCTTTTTCGTAGTGTTTCAATGAGGTCTCGAGGAAGCTGCGATCGGTCTTGCGCGTCAGGCGCGGCAGCAGCGCGGCGATGGTCTCGCTGACATCCGCCGCGATACCCAGGTCCAGCGTGGCGCGCCGGCCGAGTGCCTGCGGGTTGCGGTCCACCTGGATGATTTTCGCGTCAGTCGGGTAGAACTGGCGATAGGGGAAATCGGTGCCGAGCATGATCAGCGTGTCGCAGTCGAGCATGGCGTGGTAGCCGGAGCTGAAACCGATCAGACCGGTCATGCCCACATCGAACGGGTTGTCCCATTCCACATGCTCCTTGCCACGCAGGGCGTGCACCACCGGCGCACCCAGCGCGTCGGCCAGGGCCACCACCTGGTCATGGGCGCCGGCGCAGCCACTGCCGCACAGCAGGGTGACTTTCTTGCTGCTGTGTAGGATTTCGGTGAGGCGCTGCAGGTCTTGTTCCGCCGGCAAGGTGCGCGGTGCATGCAGGGCCGGCCAGGGCTTGAGCTTGTCTTCGACTTCGAGCAGCGACACGTCGCCTGGGATGACCACCACCGCCACGCCGCGATTGAGGATCGCCGAGCGCATGGCGCGATGCAGTACGTGGGGCATCTGTTCGGGGTTGGTGACCAGCTCGATAAAGTGGCTGCACTCCTTGAACAGCTCCTGGGGGTGGGTTTCCTGGAAGTAATTCAGGCCGATTTCGGAGGAGGGGATTTGCGCGGCAATTGCCAGCACCGGCACATGGTTGCGATGGCAGTCGAACAGGCCATTGATCAAGTGCAGGTTGCCCGGCCCGCAGCTGCCGGCGCACACCGTCAGCTCACCGGTGGCGGCGGCCTCGGCACCGGCGGCGAACGCGGCCACTTCTTCGTGGCGCACATGCATCCACTCGATGCTGTCCATGCTGCGCAACGCATCAGTCAGGCCGTTCAGGCTGTCGCCGGTCAGGCCCCAGATGCGCTTGATGCCCGCCTGTTCAAGGGTGGTCGCCAGTTGCTGGGCCAGGTTGATTTTCGCCATGAAGAACTCCAATCGTCAGTGAGGTTAAAACGTGCTGATCAATAGGGGACAGTTCGATCACGGCGAATGCTCCGCGCTTAATGTGAAGATTGCGTCATGGCCGCTCGGTACTGGCGGGTGCGGCGGGCGATAAACCACTGGTCGCGGGCCAGTGCCAGGCATGGCGCGACTTTGGCCTTGGGCAAATGGCCGCGGCTGAGTCGGTGCATCTGGTAGCGCACCACGGCGAGAATGGCGATGGAGGCCAGGGGTTTGCGCTTCCAGTCGATCGGTTTGAGCTGCGGGTTGGGGTCGCGGCCTTCGCGCCAGTGCTTGATCAGTTGCGGCTCCAGCGTCAGAGCTGTGGCGATGCCGGCCATGGCGATGCCGCTGTCGAGTACCTGTTGCACGATTGGCAGGCGGCGGATGCCACCGGTGACCATCACCGGCATTCTGGCGATGGCGGCCACCTCGCTGGCAAACTCCAGGAAGTACGCTTCGCGGGCCAGGGTGCGGCCGTCCCGTGCGTCACCTTGCATGGCGGGAGCTTCATAGCTGCCGCCGGACAGTTCCAGCAGGTCGAGGGGCAGCGCATTGAGCATCTCGATCACCGCACGTGCATCGGTTTCATCGAAGCCGCCACGCTGGAAGTCTGCCGAGTTGAGCTTGACCGCCACGCAAAATGACGGGCTGACGCTGGCGCGTACGGCGCGGATTACTTCCAGCAACAGGCGTGCACGGTTCTCCAGCGGGCCACCCCAGCGGTCGGTGCGCTGGTTGCTCAAGGGCGACAGGAACTGGCTGAGCAGGTAGCCATGTGCGCCATGGACTTGCACCCCGGTAAACCCGGCTTTCTCGGCCAGGCGAGCGCTGGTGGCGAAACGTTGGATCACGTCCTGGATGTCGTCTTCGGTCATCGCCTTGGGCTTGGCAAACATCTTCGAGAAACCGCCCAGATCCAGCGCGACGGCGGAGGGGGCAACGGCTCGCTGGCGCAGGTTGGCCGGGGTCTGGCGGCCCGGGTGGCTGAGCTGCATCCAGAAGTGCACGCCCTTGGCCCGCGCCACGTCGGCCCATTCGCGGAAGCTGGCCAGGTGTTGCTCATCTTCCAGGGCCACGCCGCCAGGGCCGGTCATGGCGCGGCGGTCGATCATCACGTTGCCGCTGATCAGCAGGCCGGGTTCACCGTCTGCCCAGGCCCTGTATAGCTGCTTCAGCTCGCGGGATGGGGCCTGGGCGTCCGCCATGTTTTCTTCCATGGCGGCCTTGGCGATACGGTTGGAGAGCACTTGGCCATTGGGCAGTTGCAAGGCGTCGAAGGGTGACATGGTTGACTCCTGAGCGGGGGAGGCGTCAGGCTAAGCTTAAAGTTAACTTTAATGTCAAGCGGGTGTGGGAATGAATATTGGTGAGCTGGCAAAACAGAGCGGGTTGGCCGCGTCGCGTATCCGCTTTTATGAGGCTGAAGGGCTGATCAGTCAGGTCGGGCGTCAGGCCAATGGCTACCGGCGTTACCCGGCGCAAGCCCTGCAAACCTTGCAATTGATTCAGAGCGCGCAACAGGCCGGGTTTACCCTGCAGGAACTCAAGGCATTGATGCCTGCGCCGGGCGAGCACAAGCGCGAAGAGTTGATTGAGGCGCTGGAACGCAAAGTTGCACAGATCGAAGGGATGCAGGCGCAGTTGGCGCATAGCAAGGCGCAGCTGCTGGGCGTAATCGAGGCGGTGCGGGCGCAACCGCAAGGGGTGCCGTGCTCCATGGGGCAGAAGCAGGTGCTGGCGTCGATCAAAGCCAACCCGCAGTCTTGAAATGTGCGGCCATACCAATGTGGGAGGGGGCTTGCCCCCGATAGCGGTGGGTCAGCAGCACATAAGTGGCTGACACATCGCCATCGGGGGCAAGCCCCCTCTCACATTTGATGCTTAGCGGCGACGGAACAGCGGCAGCGGCTCATCCGTTGCAGCCTGGTACGTCACCGAGAAGTCCTTGAGGCTTTCCAGTGCTTCGTACGGGTCTTTGTCGGCGCGCAAGGCGAAGGCATCGAACCCGCAACGGCGCAGGTAGAACAGCTGGTCACGCAGCACATCGCCAATCGCCCGCAACTCACCCTTGTAACCATAGCGGTCACGCAGCAGGCGGGCGTTGGAGTAGTTGCGACCGTCGGTAAAGGCCGGGAAGTTCAGGGCGATAACCTGGAAGTGCTCCACGTCTTCGCCGATTTCCTCAGCTTCTTCATCGGCGTCCAGCCACACACCCAGGCCGCCGTCGCGGGCCTTGAGGGCGTGGCCGTGCTCGCGCCACAAGGCCAACGGCACGATCAGGTCGTCGCAGTTGGAGATGCCGTCGAAGCTCGCGTCCTTGGGCAGCAGGTGCCAGGTTTCGTCGAGGACTTCGTTGTTCTTAATGATTCGCTGCATAGACGCGCTCCTTGAACAGGTCGATGCCGATGCGCTGATAGGTGTCGATGAAACGCTCATCTTCGGTGCGCTGTTCGATGTACACGTCGATCAGCTTGCCGATCACCTCGGGCATGGCTTCCTGGGCGAAGGATGGGCCGAGGATCTTGCCCAGGCTCGCATCGCGGCTGGCGCTGCCACCCAGGGACACTTGGTAGAATTCTTCGCCTTTCTTGTCCACGCCCAGAATGCCGATGTGGCCGACGTGGTGGTGACCACAGGCGTTCATGCAGCCGGAGATGTTCAGGTCCAGCTCGCCGATGTCGAACAGGTAGTCCAGGTCGTCGAACCGGCGCTGGATAGATTCGGCAATCGGGATCGACTTGGCGTTGGCCAGGGAGCAGAAATCGCCGCCCGGGCAGCAGATGATGTCGGTCAACAGGCCGATGTTCGGCGTGGCGAAACCACCTTCGCGCAGCTCGCCCCACAGGGTGAACAGTTGGCTCTGTTCAACGTCCGCGAGGATGATGTTCTGCTCGTGGGAGGTGCGCAGTTGGCCAAAGCTGTAGCGGTCGGCCAGGTCGGCGACGGCGTCCAGTTGCTTGTCGGTGATATCGCCCGGTGCCACACCGGTGGGTTTGAGCGACAGGGTCACAGCCACATAGCCTGGCTTTTTGTGCGCCAGGGTGTTGCGGGTGCGCCAACGGGCGAAACCTGGATGCTCTTTATCAAGCGCTGCGAACTCGGCGTCCTGATTGGTCAGGGCCTTGTACTCGGGGTCGACGAAATGCTTGGCGACACGCTGCACTTCGGCTTCGGTCAGCGTGGTCTGGCCGCCGCGCAGGTGTTCCATTTCAGCGTCGACTTTCTGTGCGAACACTTCAGGCGTCAGCGCTTTGACCAGGATCTTGATCCGGGCCTTGTATTTGTTGTCGCGACGGCCATAGCGGTTGTAGACCCGCAGGATGGCGTCGAGGTAGCTCAACAGGTCCTGCCATGGCAGGAATTCGTTGATGAACGCGCCGACCACGGGGGTACGGCCCAGGCCGCCACCCACCAGTACACGGAAGCCCAGCTCGCCGGCCGCGTTGTACACCGGCTCCAGGCCGATATCGTGTACTTCGATGGCTGCGCGGTCCGAGGTCGAGCCGTTGACGGCGATCTTGAATTTGCGCGGCAAGTAGGCGAATTCGGGGTGGAAGGTGGTCCACTGACGCACGATTTCACACCAGGGGCGTGGGTCGACCAGCTCATCGGCGGCGACGCCGGCGAATTGGTCGGTGGTTACGTTGCGCAGGCAGTTACCGCTGGTCTGAATGGCGTGCATCTGCACGGTCGCCAGTTCAGCCAGGATATCCGGCACATCTTCCAGCGCCGGCCAGTTGAACTGCACGTTCTGGCGGGTGCTGATGTGGGCGTAGCCTTTATCGAAGTCGCGGGCAATCTTGGCCATCATGCGCATCTGGCGCGAAGTCAGTTGGCCATAGGGCACGGCCACCCGCAGCATCGGCGCAAAGCGCTGAACATAAAGGCCATTTTGCAGGCGCAGAGGGCGGAACTCTTCTTCGCTCAGTTCACCTGCCAGATAGCGTCGGGTCTGATCACGGAACTGCTTGACGCGGTCCTCGATGATGCGCTGATCGTATTCGTCGTATACGTACATATAGGTCCTGTTCTCGGCAAATCTGCGCGCACGGCCGCGCACTCCCAACGGAGCCGGCGCACGATACCAGTTTGCGTTTATGCGCAAAAGTGATGTTTGAGTATATGCAAATAACCAAATCGACTATTGAGAACGGTTATCGCGATACCCACATTTGTCATACGGGCAATCGTCAACTTTACTGTGAGCGTGTTTGAGTGCAATCACCTATAAAACCGATAAGAGGCGATGCCATGAGCAATCCGACCAAAGCCCGTAAACCCGACAGTACCGTAGATGCCTGGGCGATTTTGTTCCTGATTATCCTGGTGGTGGGAACCGCTGTGTTCTGGGTCAGTCACCAGTAGGAAGAGGGCGATCACCAAAACGGATGAGGACCCCGCCGCTCCCACATTTTGCTAGGGTTTACACGCCGGCCAGGTGCAACACCAACTGGACGATGCCAAACAGCGTCAGCGCGAACACGGCGGTAAACAGAATGCCCAGGATCACAAAGTGGCTGGGCTTGCCGTGGGTAAAGTCGCGCGCGCGGTTTTTGCCGCTCTGCACGCCGAAGGCGGCCGCCATCACGCTGTGGAGCATCTGCCAGAAGGTCGGCGGCTTGTTGTTGTCCGAATCGTCCATACATCCCTCGACACAAGGTGTGTGAGGGACAGCATAGACAATCAGCCCGACCTCAGTTGTCGTAACCCAGGTTCGGCGCCAGCCAGCGCTCGGTCACGCTCAGGTCCTGAGCCTTGCGGGCGGTGTAGCTCGCCACCTGATCCTTGTCGACCTTGCCCACGGCAAAGTATTGCGCCTGCGGATGGGCGAAGTACCAGCCGCTGACCGCCGCCGCCGGGAACATCGCATAGTGCTCGGTGAGGAACACGCCGCTGCGCCCGGCGTGCATTTCGCGAGCCTGCGGGTCGAGCAGTTGGAACAGTTGGGCTTTTTCGGTGTGATCCGGGCACGCCGGGTAGCCCGGGGCAGGGCGGATGCCACTGTACTGCTCTTTGATCAGCGCCTCGTTGTCCAGCTGTTCGTCCTTGGCGTAACCCCAATGCTCTTTACGCACCTGCTGGTGCAGCCACTCGGCGCAGGCTTCGGCCAGGCGGTCGGCCAGGGCCTTGACCATGATCGAGTTGTAGTCGTCGCCGGCGTCCTGGTAAGCCTTGGCGACTTCTTCGGCGCCGATCCCGGCGGTGGTGATAAACCCACCGATGTAGTCGGTCACGCCGCTGTCTTTTGGCGCGACGAAGTCGGCCAGGGAGAAGTTCGGCTTGCCGTCGGTCTTGATGATCTGCTGGCGCAGGTGATGCAGCTTGGCAATCGGCTGGCCGTCGTCGCCATAGACTTCCAGGTCATCGTCCTGCACCTGGTTGGTCGGCCAGAAACCGAACACGGCGCGGGCGCTGATGAGTTTTTCGTCGATCAGCTTTTTCAGCATCTCCTGGGCATCGGCATACAGCGCCGTGGCGGCTTCACCCACCACTTCATCTTCAAGGATGCGCGGGAACTTGCCCGCCAGGTCCCAGGAGATAAAGAACGGCGTCCAGTCGATGTACTCGGCCAGCACCTTGAGGTCGATATTGTCCAGCACCTTGGCGCCGGTAAAAGTTGGCTTGACCGGGGTGTAGGTGCTCCAGTCGAACTGCGGCTTCTTCGCGATGGCCGCCGGGTAGCTAAGGCGCTCGGTACGGGCGCTGCGGTTGGAGGTGCGTTCGCGCACGTCGATGTATTCCAGGCGAGTCTTCTCGACGAAACCGGCCTTCAATTCCTTGGACAGCAACTGCGTGGCCACGCCCACCGCACGCGAGGCGTCGGTCACGTAGATCACTGCGTCATTGCTGTACTTGGGCTCGATCTTCACCGCCGTGTGCGCTTTGGAGGTGGTGGCACCACCGATCATCAGCGGCAAATGGAAGTTCTGGCGCTGCATCTCGCGGGCCACGTGCACCATCTCATCCAGGGACGGGGTGATCAGGCCGGACAGGCCGATGATGTCGCACTTTTGCTCCTTGGCCACTTGCAGGATCTTCTCCGCAGGCACCATCACGCCCAGGTCAACGATGTCATAGCCGTTGCAGCCCAACACCACGCCGACGATGTTCTTGCCGATGTCGTGCACATCGCCTTTCACCGTGGCCATCAGGATCTTGCCCTTGGCCTCCGGCTTGTCGCCTTTTTCCAGCTCGATAAACGGAATCAAGTGGGCCACGGCCTGCTTCATCACCCGGGCGGATTTCACCACCTGGGGCAGGAACATTTTGCCGGCGCCGAACAGGTCGCCGACGATGTTCATGCCGGACATCAACGGGCCTTCAATCACTTCGATCGGGCGGGCGAACGACTGCCGGGATTCTTCGGTGTCTTCGACGATATGCGTGGTGATGCCCTTGACCAGCGCATGCTCCAGGCGCTTGTTGACTTCCCAGCCACGCCATTCCTCGGTCTCGGCTTCTTTTACGCTGCCGTCACCCTTGTACTTGTCGGCGATGGCGAGGAGGGCGTCGGTGCCTTCCGGGGTACGGTTGAGCACCACGTCTTCCACGGCGTCGCGCAGTTCGGCGGGGATCTGATCGTAGATCTCCAACTGGCCGGCGTTGACGATGCCCATGCTCAGGCCGTTGCGGATCGCATACAGCAGGAACACCGAGTGGATCGCCTCACGCACCGGGTTGTTGCCGCGGAACGAGAACGACACGTTGGACACTCCGCCGGAAGTCAGCGCATACGGCAGCTCGTCGCGGATGTAGGCGCAGGCGTTGATGAAGTCGACGGCGTAGTTGTTGTGCTCTTCGATACCGGTAGCCACCGCGAAGATGTTCGGGTCGAAGATGATGTCTTCCGGCGGGAAGCCGACGTCATTCACCAGGATGTCGTAGGAGCGTTTGCAGATTTCTTTCTTGCGCGCTTCAGTATCGGCCTGGCCGGCCTCGTCGAACGCCATCACCACCACGGCGGCGCCGTAGCGCTTGCACAGCTTGGCGTGGTGGATGAACTGCTCGACGCCTTCTTTCATGCTGATCGAGTTGACGATGCCCTTGCCCTGGATGCATTTGAGGCCCGCCTCGATCACTTCCCACTTGGAGGAGTCGATCATGATCGGTACGCGGGAGATGTCCGGCTCGCCGGCAATCAGATTGAGGAAGGTCACCATGGCCTTCTTCGAATCGAGCATGCCCTCGTCCATGTTGATGTCGATCACCTGGGCGCCGGCTTCCACCTGCTGCAGAGCGACTTCCAGGGCTTCGGTGTAGTTGTCTTCACGGATCAGCCGGGCAAAACGTGCGGAACCGGTGATGTTGGTCCGCTCGCCGACGTTGACGAACAACGAGCTGCGATCAATCGTGAACGGCTCCAGGCCCGACAGGCGGCAAGCCTTGGGGATGTCCGGGATCGGGCGCGGCGCGTAACCGGCCACGGCCTTGGCGATGGCTTCGATATGGCCGGGCGTGGTGCCGCAGCAGCCGCCGACGATATTAAGGAAGCCGCTCTGGGCGAATTCTTCGATGACTTTGGCGGTTTCCGACGGCAGCTCGTCGTACTCGCCGAATTCGTTGGGCAGGCCGGCGTTCGGGTGCGCGGACACGTGCGTGTTGGCCTTGTTCGACAGCTCTTCCAGGTACGGGCGCAGCTCGCTGGCCCCCAGGGCGCAGTTGAGGCCCACGGACAGCGGCTTGGCGTGACTGACGGAGTTCCAGAAGGCTTCGGTGGTCTGGCCCGACAGGGTACGGCCGGAGGCGTCGGTGATGGTGCCGGAGATCATGATCGGCAGTTCGACATTCAGTTCTTCGAACACGCCCTGCACGGCAAAGATCGCGGCTTTGGCGTTGAGGGTGTCGAAAATGGTTTCGATCAGGATCAGGTCGGCGCCGCCTTCGATCAGGCCCTTGGTGGCCTCGGTGTAGTTTTCCACCAGTTCATCGAAGGTCACGTTGCGGTAGCCGGGGTTGTTCACGTCCGGCGACAGCGAGCAGGTACGGCTGGTAGGGCCGAGCACACCGGCGACGAAGCGCGGCTTGGCCGGGTTTTCCAGGGTCTTGGCGTCGGCGATCTTGCGCGCCAGGCGTGCGCCTTCTACGTTTAGTTCGTAGGCCAGTTCTTCCATGCCGTAGTCGGCCATGGAAATGCGCGTGGCGTTGAAAGTGTTGGTTTCCAGAATGTCGGCGCCGGCATCCAGGTAGGCTTTTTCGATGCCGCCGATCACGTCCGGACGGGTGAGCACCAGCAGGTCGTTATTGCCCTTTACGTCACTCGGCCAGTCGGCGAAGCGCTTGCCACGGTAATCCTGCTCCTCAAGCTTATAGCTCTGGATCATCGTGCCCATGCCGCCGTCGAGGATCAGAATGCGTTCCTTGAGGGCTTGGTGGAGGGCTTGCAGACGAGCGCTACGATCGGGCATGGGACTACTCTAGGTCAGGCATTACGGAGGGCGTGGATCATAGCAAACCTGTGCGCTTTTGCAGCATGGAAGGTATTTGCATGAATATCGTTCATGTTGATGGCGTGTCGACACCGGTAGAATCGTCTGCAATTTTTAGCGCACGCATTGAATCGGGACCGGATACATGTCACTTCGTCTTATCGTCAGCGCCGTTCTGGCTTTGATCGCCAGCACTGCTCTGGCAGAAGGTTCCATCTCATACACCCGTGATATCCAGCCGATCTTCACCGAGAAATGCGTAGCCTGCCACGCTTGCTACGACTCCGCCTGCCAGCTCAACCTGGGCAGTGCCGAGGGCGCGGCACGTGGCGCGACCAAAGTGCCGGTATACGACGGCGAACGCAGCCAGGCCACGCCCACCACGCGTTTGTTCTATGACGCGTTTGGCAAGCAAGCCTGGCAGCAGAAGGGCTTCTATTCTGTGCTCGACGCCCAGGGCAGCCAGGCCGCGTTGATGGCGCGCATGCTGGAGCTGGGGCATAACGCGCCGCTGCAGCCCAATGCCAAGTTGCCTGACGAGATCGCGCTGGGCCTGAACCGCGAAAACATGTGTGCGATGCCCGGCGAGTTCAATGCCTATGCCGGTGCCCATCCCAAGGAAGGCATGCCGCTGGCGGTCACCGGCCTGACCGACCAGCAATACCAAACCTTGCAACGCTGGCTGGCCTCGGGTGCGCCGATTGATGAGCAGGGCCTGGCGCCCAGCGCCAAGGAAGCCTTGCAGGTGCAGCAGTGGGAAAATCTGTTCAACCAACCGGGCGCCCGGGAGAGCCTGGTGGCGCGCTGGTTGTTCGAGCATTTGTTCCTGGCCCATATCTATTTCGAGAACGGCGAGCCGGGGCATTTCTTCCAGTGGGTGCGTTCACGCACGCCGAGCGGGCAGCCGATCGACCTGATTGCCACGCGCCGCCCCAACGATGATCCAGGCACCCAGGTGTACTACCGCCTGTGGCCGGTGCAGGGCGTGATCGTGCATAAAACCCACATCACTTACCCGTTCAGCGCGGCCAAAATGGCGCGCATCAAAGAGCTGTTCTACGCCGGTAACTGGCAGGTCAATGCCTTGCCGGGCTACGGGCCGGGGCGCCGCGCCAATCCGTTCGACACCTTCGAAGCGATACCGGCCAAGGCGCGCTACCAGTTCATGCTGGATAACGCCGAATACTTCGTGCGCACCTTTATTCGCGGGCCGGTGTGCCGTGGGCAAATCGCTACGGACGTGATCCGCGACAACTTCTGGACCCTGTTCCAGGACCCCGACCACGACCTGTACATCACCGATGCGCGCTATCGCGGCCAGGCTAC
Source organism: Pseudomonas viridiflava (assembly GCF_900591205.1). Taxonomy (GTDB): domain Bacteria; phylum Pseudomonadota; class Gammaproteobacteria; order Pseudomonadales; family Pseudomonadaceae; genus Aquipseudomonas. The sequence continues at coordinate 1,384 of NZ_UUPU01000078.1, read as the reverse complement.
ACCGCTGCTGGCGATGCCTGGGCAGAACGACGATGTGGGCAGCGTGCTCAGCCTGTGGCTGGCGTACCGCGACAAGCGCAATGAATACGAGGCGTTACGCCGTGACAGCTATGCTGACGTGCCGCCGCCGAGTTGGTCGAGCCTGTGGGCGGGCAATGACAATGCCTTGCTGACGATTTTCCGACATTTCGACAGCGCCTCGGTGACCAAGGGGCTGATCGGCGAAGTGCCGCAGACAATGTGGCTGTTTGACTACCCGCTGCTGGAGCGCACTTATTACCAGTTAGCGGTGAATTTCGATGTGTTCGGCAATGTGTCGCACCAGGCGCAGACCCGGCTGTACTTCGACCTGATCCGCAATGGGGCCGAACAGAACTTTCTACGCTTGATGCCGGCCGACAGCCGTGATGGCTTTTTGGATGATTGGTATCAGAACAGCGGCAAGATCAAGCTGTGGCTGGACTATGAGGCGATTGACGATGACAAGCCGACCGGGCTGCATCTGGATGAAAAGGACCCGAAGCGCGACTTTGCCAACCAGTTGCTCGCTCGGTACGGCGACCTGAACGCCAGTCCGGACCCGATCAACCGCTGCAGCGGGGCTTTTTGTTCGCGTGATGGTGTTGATCCCGCGTTGCAGGATGCTGAGCAGGCGTTGAGCCGCCTCACATCCCGCCCGGCAGCGGGGCTCAAGGTTATCGACCAGTTGCCCGAGGCTACGATGCTGCGTGTTGAGACGGGCAGTGGTAAGCGGGTGGTTTACAGCATGTTGCGCAATCGGGCTCACAGTAATGTGGCGTTTTTGCTGGGTGAGGCGTATCGCTATCAGCCGGGGTTGGACACTTTGACGATTTACCCGGGGGTGCTTAGCAGTTATCCGAATTTCATGTTCAATATTCCGGCGGGGGAAGTACCGGAGTTTGTTGCGCAGATGGAGCGGGCCAAGGATGCCAAGCGTTTTGAGAGGATTGTTGATCGTTGGGGGGTGAGGCGTAGTCATCCTTTGTTTTGGCGGTATTTTCATGATTTGTCGCGGTATATTCGGGAGAGTACGCCGTTGGAGGAGGGGGTTTTGGATATGAATCGGTATGAGAATTTGTGAGGTTAGGTGAGGTTTGGGGGTGTATCCGTTGCTGCGGTAACGGCCGCCTATGGTTCCGCTCTTACAGCGGGTCACTTTTGGAAGGACCCAAAAGTAACCAAAAGGTCCTCGCCCCATCACTCGGCACCTCGCTCTGGCTCGGTGTGCCCTCACTCCGGCTTGAATCCGTGGGCCGCCGCGATGGGCCATCCTTGGCCCAGCGCGGCTAACCCGGCGTCCTGCCGGGTTGCCCACGGATTCAAGCCTGCGTTCGGCCAGCGTGATTGACGGGGCGCCTCAGAT